>NC_018419.1 GCF_000287335.1 secondary endosymbiont of Ctenarytaina eucalypti | reverse complement strand
GGTGGACTCCAATCGAACAAGATCAAAAAAACAAAACTTTATACTGTAGTGTCATCTTATCGACACAGATTACGATAGCGCAACCTGCGAACCGCCTTAAATGGTTTTTACCTCGCCGGATCTTAGCGGGTCCCGATACCCTTTAGGGTAGCAAGGATCATAACGCAAAGTACGCCGTAGATCCTCCTCTTCTACGCAGTTTTCATCCTTTTTATCCGCAGGGAAACTAGGTGCTTTAGCCTTTTCCTGATTCTTTCATCGCTGTATAGAAAGTAAATTCTACGATCGACGAAATTATGTATGCCTGTATATTTCGGTTGGGATCTCGGATCAGCGATCCTGCTAGGATTAAAGTAGGTTCAAAAAAGGTTGGTAAAATCATGATCGAGTGTTTAATAAATTAACCAATAGAAGGGCTGTTATTACATAATACCAATGATGGTATTGGTTTCTAACAGCGTCATCCGTAGAAACGCCAAGGCATTATTCCATCGCCTCGAATGTCTATAAGCACATCATAGTCAGCTAAACCGTGGACGATCACATATCAGTGTTTTGAAACGGGGAAGGGCCAGAATTCAACTAGTAAGCTACTGCCAAGTATCTCCTAGCGCTCAGGCGAAGTATCATTACTTCCGCGTAGGTCATGATTTTTAGCTGCGTGCTTATGTTTATAGTATGCATGCAGTTAAAAATTATGCACTCTCGCCACATCAGAATAACTGGCTTGATTGTCTATCTGCATGCATGGTGATAACGGTCACTTATACCATAAAAGCTGTTAGCTAGCGCTGCTTTAATCTTCCGGTAGTTTGGACGCATCAATAGTAGCAAGGCCTGTGCGTTTATAGAACCAATGTGCTAGAGATGGGCATAGATCATTTCATGTGTCACGCTATCTATTCCTAGATGTAGCTTACGCCATGATCTGTATTTTCGAAACCATGTCACTAGACTGCTCATGCTCCTACATCAAAAACTAAAAGGATGGTACTACTAGTAATGAATAAAAATAATTTCATTTCATATTAACATTTTTACGATGCTATTAACTTTCGTGTCTCACTTCCTTGGGTCTTGTTGAATGGAAAAATATTCTGTTTACTGCTGAGCTGTGCATGAGAACAAGGTTTCATCTCGAGTCAATAGCGCGTCCATGAAGCCTATATTCTTGATTGTTAAATTTTATGGCTCAATTAGTCTACGGAACTGATAGCATTCAATATATTCATTTGAAAACCACTGGCGCAAAGAACTTTTCCGGCATCTTAGTAGAAAGAGTATAAGTTTAAAGGTGCAATTAACTAATCCTCGTAAACACCCTTGGAACAAGAATCAACAGAGGCGTTGAATGATCCGCATCGTAGTTATTGCCATATCTGCAGGGCACAGTAATCAAATAGGCTATTAAGAATAGTTTTCTCTTCCCAGATGTGGCATGCACTAATTAAATTAGTTACTCTATAGGCTGATAGCATCGTGATCCCTGAAGGGCTCAGTGTACATAATCCATTCGGTGCTTTTAAAGTTTTTCCTTGTCATAGAGACAAGGCTTAAAAATATAATGTAGTGCATTCAGAAAATGATTAGCTCAATATTTGAAGTGCTTAATCCTGCCTCCTCGCATTAAATAATCTATGCCGATTGATTAAATGATAGTATCATTAATGTACAAGTTTTATCGGAGGTGATCACGAAAACCAATTGAATAATAAAAGAAATATATTATTTTAGATCCTACGATACCCGCTACTTGCATGGTTCGTATTGATTAAAAACATTAAGCCTCTGACCCCGCTGCGACATGGAATGCAATGTTAGGACCAGTCCCTTAGCATCAGTGTAGCCATATGATTAGTCATCATGCTTTGGGAAGAGGTCTATCATGCTTCTGAACTAAAGCGGTATGTTTTTATAGATCCTCACTGGATGAAGAGCAGCGTTTCTTATCAAGACATACCTCTAAATACTCATCTGAATCTACGTAATTCTAGTTCACAGTTTGAACGAGCAGTATGAAAGTCGTCAAAATACTACTTCACTAAATGAGACCATTCGGCGTGCCGAATGCTGTTCGTATCGCGCCGAAACAGTCTTTCTAGCACATCTATCTTAACAAACTCTCATTCTTCAACAAGTGTTCGTAATAGACAAAGGAGCGTTATCGTTGCACACTAGGATTTTGTTGCATCTTCTAACCTAGCAGAAAACATAAGCGCATGCGGTATTTGACGATTCTTGGAAGCACTGGCTCTATTGGCGTAAGTACGTTGGCTGTCGTAAAGGAAAATTTCGACCAATTCACGGTGCGCGCACTAGTGGCCGGTACCAACGTCTCCTTAATGACAAAACAGTGCCTGATATTTCGTCCCGACTACGCCTGCATGGCCGATGCGCCTGCGTCGCGAGCGCTCAAGGATAACCTCGATGCAGTGCGTGTTGACACTACAGTACTGTCAGGATCACAGGCCGCTTGTGAGTTGGCCGCGCTCGATGATGTAGATACGGTCATGGCCGCGATTATCGGCGTCGCAGGCCTATCGGCAACGCTGGCTGCTCTGCGCGCGGGAAAGAGGGTATTGCTGGCCAACAAAGAGTCTTTGGTAGCCTGCGGGTGTCTTTTCATGAAGGAGGCGCATCGCCATAACGCCTTATTGCTGCCCGTTGATAGCGAACATAATGCGATTTTTCAGAGCTTACCTGAACCACTTCAGCGTACCTTAGGTTATGCCTCACTCAGGGAGTATGGCGTATCTGGTATTATTTTGACGGGCTCTGGAGGACCATTTCGCCAGACATCGTTAACCGAGCTAGCATTGATGACCCCTGAGCAGGCTTATGCTCATCCAAACTGGTCGATGGGACGTAAAATATCAGTAGATTCAGCTACTATGATGAACAAAGGATTAGAATACATTGAAGCGCGTTGGTTATTTAATGCTAGGGCCGAACAAATAGAAGTACTGTTACATCCGCAGTCTATTATACATTCCATGGTACGCTATACTGACGGCAGTGTACTAGCGCAATTGGGATCGCCAGATATGCGTACGCCAATAGCGCATGCTATGTCCTATCCTAAGCGCATGCAATCCGGCGCCGCTTCATTGGATTTTCTACATATCGGTCCGTTGAGCTTCGAGCAGCCAGACGTCACCCGTTATCCCTGCCTACAGCTGGCAGTGGAAGCAAGTAAGTGCGGCCAAGCAGCGACCACTACGCTTAATGCCGCCAATGAAATCGCGGTGGCAGCGTTTTTACGGGGCGATATTCGCTTTATTGATATTGCAGCCGTAAATAGACGGGTTCTAGAACAGTGCAGTTTCTCTGAACCCGAGAGCCTGGAAGCAGTCCTAAACATCGATGACCGCGCGAGGGAGATGGGACGTCAAAGCGTGCGGTATTATACACAGTGAGACGATAAAGCTGATCAGGGTTCATTTCTGATTGTTACTATTAAAAATAAATTATGATAATGACAGATTTTTATTTACCTCAGTTATAATTGAGAATAATTGAATATCAGTCGCTTAAGATGACCCATTGATGTTGTACTTGAAAATGTTCGACGTCTATTTCGGCTATGAATCGATTCAACCCGGTTAGTGCTAAACTACATTAACATGGTCATGTATATTGCTAAACGCATAGAAATTAAATTAATTATTACGACAGAATGCAAACATTCTATATTCAGTGTTCTTAACAGTATCATCTGGTTGTGAACCATATAAGTACATGATATTCGTTTCTTCTATCTGCGCATCATAGTCATAAGGACTCTACTAAGCATTTAGTGAGATTTTGAACCAAAATATGAAGGGGTTACAGCTGCCAGAGAGCTTCAGTGAGTACCTACTTACCGCTTCTTTCAGCCATGATCGACTATCACTCAGAAGCTGATTGTCTATCCTGAAATGACGCTAATAATATGCAGCGGGGCAGATGCTGCTATACCATGCAGCTGTATATCATCAGAAAAACGTTTTATATGCTTAGCTTCATAATCCGACGATACCTGCACTTTTCGATGAGTTTTTTTATTAATTCGAGAAGAGCCCTACTTATCAGTGATAAGCGATATTAATAAGATTTCGCTTTGCTATTAGAGACGATTTATTACAATGAAAGGAATTACTATATCTAATTCTCTAAAACCCTATATTTTTAAAAAATATTACCAAAAACATTTTGAACTATCATGCTGATGATGTTTATACAATTTTTTGGTTTTTTCTAAAAAATTTTTAAAACTGGTGATGCATGTTCGTTACTGCTTTTGGATCTCCATATCACTAAGACTGATATTTTATGCTCAATGCTCTTTAAGAAAAACAAAATTCTCTCTGCTAACTCAGAGAGGGATATATAATATTCCTTTTTATCAATACAGATTCGTTGCCCCTTCCCCTTCCTTTTCTGCTTTCATCACTTCTTCTAGACCGAATGGGGCATTCTGCAACGCAAGAGTTAATACTTCATCGATACGCTGCACGGGATGAATATGAAGATCATATATTAAATTGGCAGGCATGTCTTCTAAATCTCGCATGTTCTCAAAGGGGATTAGGACAATTTTTATCCCACCTCGGCGTGCCGCTAACAGTTTTTCTTTTAGGCCACCGATAGGTAATACCTGGCCTCGCAGAGTAATTTCACCAGTCATCGCGATGTTCGACTTAACGGGATTACCAGTCAGGCAAGACACTAGCGCAGTACACATAGCGATTCCGGCACTCGGACCATCTTTTGGGGTGGCTCCTTCCGGGACATGTACATGTATATCACGATTTTCATAGAAATCGTGGTTGATTGCTAGTTTATCTGCGCGTGCACGTGCCACGGTCAGCGCAGCTTGAATCGACTCCTTCATCACCTCACCTAAGGAGCCCGTATAGGTGATCTTACCCTTTCCAGGCACGCATGCGGTCTCGATAGTTAGCAGATCACCTCCGACCTCAGTCCATGCCAAACCAGTTACCTGACCGATGCGGTTTTCACTTTCGGCGCGACCGTAATCGAAGCGTTGAACGCCAAGGAAATCCTTCAAGTTATCAACGCTAATAGTAATGTTTTTAACACTCTTATCCATAAGCAGAGTTTTCACCGCCTTACGGCATAATTTAGAAATTTCCCGCTCCAGATTTCGCACCCCAGCTTCACGGGTATAATAGCGAATCATTCCAATCAATGTGCTATCTTCCACCGTTAATTCATTTTTCTTCAAAGCATTGCGTTCAATCTGCTTAGGTAAAAGATACTGCCGAGCGATGTTCATTTTCTCGTCTTCAGTGTAACCTGAGAGGCGTATGACTTCCATACGGTCAAGCAGTGGTGCTGGGATATTCACTGAATTAGAGGTGGCGACAAACATGACGTCGGAAAGATCATAGTCTACTTCTAAATAATGATCATTGAAAGCCACATTCTGCTCGGGATCTAGTACCTCAAGTAATGCGGATGCGGGATCGCCCCGCATGTCCGAAGACATTTTGTCTATTTCGTCGAGCAAAAAAAGAGGGTTTTTCACTCCGACTTTTGACATTTTTTGAATAAGCTTCCCGGGCATCGAACCTATATAAGTACGACGGTGGCCTCGGATTTCTGCCTCATCACGCACGCCTCCTAGTGCCATACGCACATACTCACGGCCAGTGGCTGTGGCGATAGATTTACCGAGCGAGGTCTTCCCTACTCCCGGCGGACCTACCAGGCATAGGATCGGTCCTTTAATTTTACTGACCCGGCTCTGTACTGCTAAATATTCTAGAATGCGATCTTTGACGCGCCCAAGTCCATAATGATCTTTATCGAGCATCTCTTGCGCTTTGACCAAATCTTTTTTTACTTTGCTACGCGCATGCCAAGGCACGGACAGCATCCAGTCAATGTAGCCGCGCACCACTGTCGCCTCGGCAGACATCGGTGACATCATTTTTAATTTCTGCAGTTCCGCTTCGGTCTTTTGTCGAGCTTCTGGCGGCATTTTAGCAGCCTCTATCTTATGTTTCAGCGCTTCATTTTCATCCGGCGCATCCTCTATCTCCCCTAATTCTTTATGAATCGCCTTCATCTGCTCATTGAGATAGTACTCACGCTGACTCTTTTCCATTTGCTTTTTGACTCGATTCCGAATACGTTTCTCCACCTGCAAACGGTCGACTTCCGACTCCATCATTGTCATCAGATACTCCAGACGGTCGGTAACATCGGTCATTTCTAGTACCGACTGCTTCTCAGCCAGCTTCAGAGGCATATGGGCGGCAATGGTGTCAGCTAGACGGGCGGCATCATCGATACTATTTAGTGAGGTCAGGACTTCGGGCGGAATTTTCTTGTTTAACTTAATATACCCTTCAAACTGATTGATAGCTGTGCGAACCAGCACTTCCTGCTCAGGCTCGTCTAGTTCGTGTGCGTCAAAATAGTCCGCCTCGGCGGTGAAATGATCACCGCTGTCAGCAAGCTCCTTGATGCGAGCTCGGGTCAACCCTTCTACCAGAACTTTAACTGTGCCGTCAGGCAGTTTAAGCATTTGCAGAATAGAAGAAACCGTTCCGACTGAAAAAAGATCTTTAAGAGCGGGCTCGTCGGTTGACGCTTCTTTTTGAGCCACTAACATGATTTTTTTATCACTATCCATGGCTGCTTCAAGACACCGAATTGATTTTTCCCGACCAACAAACAGGGGGATGACCATGTGCGGATAGACCACCACATCACGAAGAGGCAATACGGGGATTTCTATGCGTTCGGAACGCTGAGCATTCATAGAGCTCTCTCTTAGTTTAGCTTCCGCAGGGTTTTTGGAATGCGCAAATCTCGGCTTGTGCCAGTTTTAAAAATTAGCTATATGAGTATATGGGGTCGAATCGCTAACATTCAACAGCAGTCGGTCATGAAAAGCAGGGGGGTATGAGATTGTTTTCCTAGACGCGCTCTATCGCCGTATGAGCCCCAATACGACACTCATTTTGCTTTCCGGAGGAATCCTGCTGTACTTCTTCCGTACTATAGATCAGTAAAGGCTCTGAGTGACCTGAGATGACGGCTGCATCGATAACTACTTTTTCTACGCCGTCTTGGGACGGTAGTTCGTACATTGTTTCCAACAGCACGCCCTCTACGATAGAGCGCAGTCCTCGAGCACCTGTCTTTCGCATCATAGCTTTTTTCGCGATGGCGGTGAGCGCTTCTTCGCGGAATTCAAGCTCGACGCCTTCCAGGTTAAATAAAGTCTGATACTGTTTGGTCAGTGCATTCTTTGGCTCACGTAAAATCCGGATCAGCGCTGTTTCACTTAATTCATTTAGCGTTGCTACGACGGGTAACCTGCCTATGAATTCCGGAATCAGACCAAACTTAATTAAATCTTCCGGCTCCACTTGCACAAGTAGTTCACATTCGGAGACTGGCTCCGTACTATCTTTAATAGTGGCACTAAAACCTATCCCGAGGTTCGTTTCAGTGCGCTGCTCGATTACCTTATCTAGGCCGGCGAAAGCGCCGCCGCAGATAAACAGAATTTTTGAAGTATCTACTTTTAAGAATTCCTGCTGGGGATGCTTTCGCCCGCCCTGCGGCGGCACCGAGGCCACCGTGCCTTCTATAAGTTTTAGCAGCGCCTGCTGTACACCTTCACCGGAAACATCGCGGGTAATGGATGGGTTTTCCGATTTACGAGAAATTTTGTCTATTTCATCAATATATACAATTCCGCGCTGGGCTTTTTTTACATCGTAATCGCATCTTTGTAACAATTTTTGGATGATATTTTCCACATCTTCACCCACATACCCAGCTTCAGTTAAAGTAGTGGCATCAGCCATAGAGAAAGGCACATCTAGAAAGCGTGCTAATGTTTCCGCTAGTAAAGTTTTACCGCTCCCGGTAGGCCCAATCAGTAAAATGTTGCTTTTTCCGAGTTCAATGCCGTTATTAATATCACTATTGCGTAAACGCTTGTAGTGATTATAGACTGCCACCGCAAGCACTTTTTTGGCTTTTTCTTGACCGATGACATAATCATCTAAGTGGTAACGGATTTCATGGGGCGTCGGTAGTGCACCGCATGTACTATGCGGTGGCAGCTTAATGATCTCTTCACGGATAATCTCCTTGCATAAATCAACACATTCATCGCAGATATATACCGACGGCCCGGCAATCAACTTCCGCACCTCATGCTGGCATTTACCGCAGAAAGAGCAATACAGCAGCTTTCTTGAACCGTTTTTGAGCTTATCTGTCATCAATAAACCTATTTCTTTCGTCTTTTGTCCCGCAGGAAAATTCTCTCGGGAACGCGACGTCTTAACTCTACACTGGTAGCCGGCAGTGCAGGCGCTTCCGCACAATGCACTGCATGAACTATAGCGCTATCTGTTCGCGCGATGAAATAACTATGCGCGCTGGATCAATACTGAATCTACTAATCCATACTCTACCGCCTCAGGCGCAGATAGGAAACGATCACGTTCAGTGTCCCTCTCTATTACTGCAAGAGGCTGGCCCGTATGTTTCGCCATCAATTCATTCATCCGTACCTTCACCTTCAGTATTTCCTGGGCGTGAATCTCAATATCAGTAGCCTGGCCTTGAAAGCCCCCCAGAGGCTGATGAATCATGATCCGCGAATTATGCAGGCAAAAACGTTTTCCTTTGGCGCCAGCGGCCAGCAAGAAGGCGCCCATGGAGGCAGCTTGACCCATGCAGACCGTGCTGACATTGGGTCTGATAAATTGCATGGTGTCATATATAGACATACCAGCGGTAATGACGCCTCCGGGTGAGTTAATGTACAGGTGGATATCTTTTCCCGGATTTTCCGCTTCTAAAAACATCATCTGCGCGACTATCAGATTCGCCATATGGTCTTCTACCTGACCAGTCATGAAGATAATCCGTTCTTTCAGCAGGCGAGAAAAGATATCGTACGCACGCTCTCCGCGTGCAGTTTGTTCCACTACCATCGGCACCAGAGCCATATGGGGTGCATAGCTATCATGTTCGCTACTGTATGACATGATCGTCTCCTAGAAATAACGCTTTCGACGCCCGGAGCTGCATTGATTGAATCAATGACAGTATTGATGACTTAGTCAAGAAGTATTCTTGTTATCCGATTCGAATGGTGTTACGACGTTGCTCACGGCGTAATCCGCTGAAGCGCTTTAGCTATCATGGCATCTTCTCGTTTACGCCTGCATCTTCGTTGCGCAGTCTAAGATAACCATCCAGAAGTGTTGCAAGCTCGAACCTAGCAGTATCAGTTAGTGAGCGCCTATGATAAACTGCTCTCTGTCTTCTACATACTATATCTACCGTTCAGATGGTGAAGTAAAACAGTGATATTACGCTTATGCAATAAAGTTATCTAATATTAAAAACTTTTCTTCTATCGAACAAGAAGCTTGCTTTTAAGCCTCCGCAGAGCATCATGACCCTCAGGTGTATTACAAACCGCGTTAACTGACACTGTCCGAACTTTTCGGTAGGTTCTCTTTATAAAAAATTTACTAGAGCCGGTGCAGTCATCGTCTTTCTGTTCGATAAATCGGGACAGAGACTTTTATCTGTCACATTATTTAATACCAGATAACGCTTACGTCATAGGTTATGTTTGTCAAGACCATGCTGTCGGACTATCTATTCTCCTTGATCCAACACTTCAAGGTCTATGCTATCAAGCAAAAAACGGCGAATTACAGCACCTTTTGACCTGTTTGTGCTGATTATTCACAGCCGTTACTTACGTGATGCTCAAAAAAATACTCCAAGAATCTTAATCGAAACGCTATCTTGTAACGCCATCATCACAATAACAAGTCCCCGGTTCATTATCAGCACCCTAGGGCTCTTTCTATCGGCGTAGGCCTGAAATTGGCGAAGCTATTTAATTGCAGTTGTCTTTTGCCATGCAATTATGTCTATCTCATGCGTCCATACCTTCAGAGCACTGGGCTTCTTGAAGGTCTTTTTGTGACTGGAGCAACTAGTAACTGTAAGTTTTTTTCTTATAGAAATCACTGGTTACAATGAATGTCTTCAGCTGAGGTAATAATTACCTAACATTTTGATTAGTTCAACACATTTCGTGTAAATTTTAGGGTTTGTCTGAGAGATAACATCATCAGCATATCTAAAAATATAGCTAGCTCTGCTCGACAGATTTTAGCACGCCCACCTCACAAGAAGGGCCTATTCTCTTTCTTTCTGACAGTCTTTTAGCCCGACAGGGTCGCTCATGGTCTCATGGCTAATTTTTTTAGCGCTCACGGCCTCTTAGTTATGTTCGGATGTTTAAATAACATTGCAGGATGTTTAATTAAATTTTTTCAGCTCCTTGATCGATTTATGCCTAATCTGTTCAGATTATTTTTACATGTTGAGAGTTTGTCGAATAAATAGATGTTATACGATCGTCTCATTGAACTGATTGATCTTTGAAATGTAAGATCTTTAAGTAAATATTTTGGGGCAAGCAGCACGCCTGAGATGGAAAAGATTCTCTACTAAAACTGCATCGTAAAACCACATGATATTAAATTATATAGTTTATTTTACAACAGTCATTGCAGCCTATCTTGCCCACTGCTTAACAATTCAATATAGCAATATTGATCACCGTTAATATTATCAACCACTTATGAAAAGCCTATCACCACAGGATGACAGGCTATAAAAAATAATGCATGACGCTTAAGACCGCACGTAATAAACATTATGGCCGCTACGAAGCGCTCGACTGATACATCAAGTCATTAAAACAGGTTTCTTTTTCAACTACACGAGCGGTGAGCAACAGAGCTTCAACTGCTTGTTCTTCTATCGCCTCGTTGCGTATGTTTTCCATCAGATTTTGATGCTTACCGTAGAACTCGATCACTTCTTTCGGATCTTCGTACATGGAGGCTCTTTCTTCAATTAGCGCTCTTACACGGGCTTCGTCTACTTTTAGTTTATGTTGTTGAATAACCGTGCCTAGCAGGAGACCGATCTTGACGCGGCGCTTTGCCTGTTCTTCAAATAGCTCACGCGACATTTCTAAATCCCGCTGTTCGTTTCCGCCAACACCCTGAACCGCGTGGCTTTTCAAGAACTCGATTTCATTATCGACCAGCGCCGCAGGAAGATGAATGTCGTTAGTGCTCAGCAGCCCGTCAATCACCTGGGTCTTCACGCGTTTGCGCACAGCCTTTTTCATCTCGCGCTCCATGTTTTGACGCACTGCAGCACGCAGGCTTGGCAAGGTACCGTCAGCTACGCCGAAACGCTTAATGAAGGCTTCATCCATTTCCGGCAGCACACACTGTTCGACTTTCTTTTGCTCAACGGAGAACTGTGAGACTTTACCTTGTAAAGCTTCGGAGGGGTAGTCTTCTTGGAAGGTGATACTGATGTTAAATCTTTCGCCTGCTTTATGACCGATCAGACCTTCTTCAAAACCGGGGATCATGCGCCCCTCTCCCATGACTAGGACAAAGTCACTAGCTTTGCTTCCCTCAAATGCTTCGCCGTCAATAGTGCCAACAAAGTCGAAGGTGACGCGGTCTTCCGAGCCCGCTGCATCAGCGGTTTCTTTCCAATCCGCGAGCTGCTTGCGGAGCGTTGCTAGCATAGTGTCTACGTCAATATCCTTCACTTCCACATGCGGCTTTTCAATCTCAAGCCGATCCAGACCCGTTAGCTCTACTGTGGGGTAGACTTCAAATTCCACCGTATAGGTAAACGTCTCCCCGGTCTTGTATTCACCCGGGGTGTAATGCAGCTCGCCCACTGGATTGATTTTTTCCTGGATCAGAGCGTCGACACAATGTCGCTGCATTAACGCGCGTATCGCATCTCGACGGACAGTAGCGCCATAGCGCTGTGCAACTATATTTATAGGTACTTTCCCTTTCCGAAAGCCATGAGCATGAACTTTTTTAGCGATGTTCGCTAATTCAATTTTCACTGCTAGCTCAAGTATTTCAGCATCAATGGTGATATTTATGCGGCGCCCCAGACCTGCAGTGCTCTCAACAAAAACTTGCATCTTTTACCTCAAAACAATCATAGTGCTCGATCATTGCCAGAAGCTGTTTTCAAAGCACCGCTCGTCGTCGTCAGACACATCCCGCATGACGTCCGAAAATATTCAGGTTTGTAATTATAGCGAGAAAGATCTCATGAGTCGAGCGTAGCACGACTTTTTGCCGTGCATAAGCCTAAAGAACATATAAAGACGCAGGACGGAATGAGTGGTTGCCCCATCCGATGAATCGGTAGACTATTTATCGATACAGTTGAGGGTAGTCAGCACGTCGCTATGACACGTTGGAGAGACTGGTGCCTGCGCCTTTAGTTCTTCCCATTCCATGAGCGTATAAGCGTGTAGAGCCAACCCATGCAAAGCCCCCGTCAGCTCATCTGCCAAAACACCGTATATCTTTCGATGACGGCTCAGGGCAGTCTCGGTGTTAAACTGATCACTCACCACAACCACTTTAAAATGACTCTCAGCGCCTACTGGAACATTATGGGAGTCACTTTCGTCCAGCACTTCTAGGTAAAAAGGCGCAAATTTTGACCTGATTTTTTTTTCTATTTTCTCGCGCATACTCATCTCTCCTCCTTAGCGCTAGACATAGCACTTTACTCAATCAGTTAAAATATCACCTCATAATTTTTAAACGCTGAGCGTGTTGACGCGACAATTGAAATTGGTTATAATTAAAGGTTTTATTGACTTTCTAATATATCGGTAATTAATCTTTATCTAAAGGGCCGCGTAGTGTGTTTTATTAGAAATTTTCTAGACTTTTTTGGATACCTGTAGTTCTTTCTCATCATTGTTGACAGGTCGAAATACTAGATGTAAATAGTCGTATTTAATACACGGATTGTATGATCCTGTTTAATTGAAACGATTGATCTATATAACTTAAACGCATCAAATAGACCGTACAAGAACTTGGTACACCGAGACGACAGGTCTTTACTGCTAACATTGCCTAATAACATAGGATCATGCTCTATTTTTCTATCAGGCGACTTAAGAAAATAGTTTGCACTAGATAGCCATTACAGTTACTCGCTTGGTCAAGACGCTCAGATGAGGCTTACTAGGGATGATAACATGTTTATTAAAAACGTAGCTTAAGTACTATTAGTAACCTGTCTTTTCTGTTAATGACTTTATTATGATTAGGTAATGTTTTACTTCCCTATTCTGATGCACGCGTATGCTGGATATTCTAAGAAAATAAACAATGCTCTTGATCGCTCTATTGAGAGTGAATTACATAAAACAGTTTATGTAACCGGATCGCGTGATTAACAAAAGAACGGATGAAGCAATACTAAAAGTTTTTATTAAAAAACTCATTAGCACTATTGTTATAATTTTAGCTGAGCAGATTATTAGTCACCCCGCGGTTTAAGGGCGGTTTTCTCTACCCATACAACGATGCTATGATATACTCGCTTTTCGCATTTTTAAAGAACGAGATGCGTAAAACGCTTGTGGTGAGTAAGAGACTTAGATAACTTTGCGCTTTTCTTGACCCGCAGAACCCATTTGTTGAATAAAGCGCGTCAAGAGGCCGGTGATGGCCTGAAAATTAAATATATTTAATAAACAACAAGCAATCACTCAGCTCACTGAGCCGAAAAGATTTTTTCAACATTTTATCTAAATAGCAACAATACCTTAACATAAAACTAACGTCATTTTTACGTGTAGAGTACACCATAATGCGCGGTCAAATAATGTCCATGAGTTGTAAAAAGAGATCAATAGTTCCGAAACTCATAAACCGCGGACAGCATATGGATTGAGCGATGCTGAACGGGGTATTATAGTATAATAAAAAAGACACATTAACGGCTCAATACCTCCCCTTCTGAGACCGAAATGAACCCTGACGCTGCGCAAGCGGCATTATTGTCATCAATATAGTATTGCAAAACATTACGCCATAATAAAATAGCACTTATGAACCATGCGATAGGAATTCTCTGCACTGCGTTTACCCCTTCTGCCTGGAGTTACTTAGCAGGGTATCAGCAAAACCGCTCAGTTTTCCCTAGCTGGGGGGCATACCTGCATCACAGGCGACCGTATAGCTCTAAACACCCTGCCGTGGATCCACATATGCTTGATGCCGGCTATCACGCCCCGGTAACCTGTTATACGGCTTACCTGGGCGTTATATCTCCCAGCCTTACTTTTCCCCCGCATCCCCTTGTGTCACACGGTCCTCAGGAAGCGCCTACTCTCTGCTCATGGGTAGATACGCAATCCGCGCCCCATACCTTAACCCCTACTTAGCCTAAACCCTATCGCGAGGTGTAAAGCATGACAACTCATTCTTTAAAACACTCTTAACTGAATGATCTGGTAACGGCGCTACCCGGGTGGAGCAGGTGTAATAAAGTCATCACAAGACATGCATAGGTCTCCGCTTACGACCAGGCACTGCGTCGGAAGAGAGTAGACGGATTGACTGTCGCAGTAGAGAGAGGAATGAACGATGTCTAGAAATGAGCGTGAACCTATCGGGCGCTATGAACACACGTCAGACCGAAAAGCTGAACGAAGACGGTCGAGGGATGATCATGATGACAGTTGGAGAAGTCATGAAGAAGAGCCAGTGACGCCGTTACGTAGGAGCCGATTACACGCTCCTTGGAAAAAACGTAGTCATCTTGGATGGTGGTTTATCAGCATCGTGATGCTGCTGAGCTTCGTGATCGCTATCTATGGTGTGTATTTAGATGCTCAGATCCGTCAACGCATTAATGGGAAGGTCTGGCAGCTGCCCGCGGCGGTCTATGGACGCATGGTAAGCCTGGAGTCAGGAATGTCTTACAGCCGTAGCGCCATAACTAAGCTTCTTGAGGGGATGCAATACTGCCAGGTAGCTCGCATTACCCGTCCGGGAGAATTCACTATACGCGGCAATAGTATTGAACTCTTACGTCGGTCATTCGATTTCCCGGACGGCATGGAGGGGGCAATCCACGTCCGTATGACGTTTGGTAACAATCAACTTTTAGAGATTAAAAACCAGGACACCGAACGAAATTTCGGATTTTTCCGCCTCGACCCTCGTTTAATAACCATGCTGCAATCTCCAAAGGGCGAACAGCGACTATTCATGCCACGCGCCGGTTTCCCGGACCTGCTGGTTGATACCATCATCGCCACCGAAGACCGTCATTTCTATGAGCATGATGGTATTAACCTATCTTCTATCGGCCGTGCATTTCTAGCTAACATTACAGCTGGTCGTGCCGTTCAGGGGGGGAGTACTCTAACACAGCAACTAGTGAAAAACCTATTTTTAACCAACCAACGCTCTCTTTGGCGAAAGGCTAATGAAGCTTATATGGCGTTAATCGTCGATTACCGTTACAGCAAGGATCGCATTCTAGAGCTATATCTCAACGAGGTATATCTAGGGCAAAGTGGTAGCGATCAGATTCGAGGTTTCCCTCTAGCGAGTCTGCATTACTTCGGCCGCCCAATTAATGAACTCAGTCTCAACCAGCAGGCGATGTTGGTCGGAATGGTAAAAGGGGCCTCTCTGTATAATCCTTGGCGTAATCCCGTGCTCTCTCTAGAGCGCCGAAATCTAGTCCTGAAATTGCTAGAGCATCAAAAAATTATCAACCATGAACTATATCACACGCTCAGCACCAGACCCTTGGGGGTACAGGAACGAAGAGGGGGCCTGACCCCACAGCCGGCCTTTATGCAGATGGTCCGCGAAGAGCTGAAAAGCAAGCTGGGCGAAAAAATCAACGATCTGTCCGGTGTTAAAATTTTTACCACCTTAGATCCTTTGTCGCAAGATGCAGCTGAAACATCGCTGGAGAAGGGCGTGCCCGTGCTTCGCGCTGTGCGGGGTGTTAAGGATCTAGAGGCCGCGATGGTCGTAGTCGATCGCTGCAGCGGGGAAGTGCGCGCTATGGTCGGAGGAGCGGAGCCGCACTTCCCCGGATTTAACCGCGCAATGCAGGCGCGCCGATCTGTAGGGTCGCTAGCAAAACCAGTCACCTACCTGACTGCCTTGAGCGAGCCGGATAAATATCGGCTGAATACTTGGATTGCAGATGAACCGCTTAACCTTAAGCAACAAAACGGCCGTATATGGTCGCCAAAAAATTACGATCGGCAGTTTCGCGGTAAAGTTATGCTAATAGATGCATTAACAAATTCACTCAACGTGCCGACGGTCAATCTTGGCCTCTCCGTAGGGCTTGATCGCATTACTGCTACTTTGGTTAAGCTTGGAATACAGTCATCTATGCTGCAGCCGGTCCCCTCTATATTACTTGGTGCCACCAGCCTCACGCTGATGGAAGTAGCGCAGGAGTTTCAGACCATCGCCAGTGGCGGTAACCATGCTACGCTATCAGCGCTGAGATCCGTCGTAGCGGAAGATGGCGCCGTATTATATCAAAGCTTTCCTCAGTCGGAGAGGGTGGTACCCGCGCAAGCTGCGTACCTCACGCTATATGCAATGCAACAAGTAGTCTCACACGGAACCTCTCGTGCGCTCTCATTAAAGTTTCCATCTTCTGGTTTGGCAGCGAAAACTGGAACTACTAACGATCTACGCGATAGCTGGTTTGCTGGTATCGATGGAAAAGAAGTATGTATTGCCTGGGTTGGTCGCGATAACAACGGCCCGGCTAAGTTAACCGGCGCCAACGGCGCACTAACGCTGTATCGCCGTTATTTAGAGAAACAAGCACCATTAACTCTAAACTTGACGCCACCTGAAGGCATCGTTCAGATGCCTATCGACTGTTCTGGGAATTTCATATGTAATAGCGAAAAAGGAATACGAACATTGCCTGTATGGACATATAATCCTAAAGAGCTATGCCAGTTGCCCCAAGAGCCACTACGGCGTCACTCTAAGCCAACGAGTCAACCGAAGCAAATCCCCCTACCATTGGGTGGTGAGGAGCAATATCGTAATAGAATAGAAAATTGGATTCGAAAAATGTTTGGTAAATAACACCCTGGTGAAGCTGTTATTTTGAACCGTAAGAATTTTTGGCCTATTAGTCAGTCAGGAACTGACGTCGGCCGGGGCCGACATGAACCCCTTTCCGAGCGTGATGTAGATAACTTGCCTCCTGATAATCTACGATTGTAAGGAGGCGACATAGTAACAATTAATCTAATCTAGCCAATGGTGGTGAAACCAACAACAATAATCCATTTTATTCTGCGCGCTATCTACTTCCAGATGCAGTTTATACGATGCCCTGATTTTTTTTGAAACTATGATACCCAGCCTGATTTTTATCCTTGATAAAAAACTTTACATCTGGTGAGATGAACATCTCAATCATCACCTTTACCGTGCATTGAGCTATTCATCGTAATTTTAAGTGCCTTTTCTCGATCGCAACGAAAAAAGTCTACGTACCTTATGAACAACGGCATAATTTTAAAAAGCGGGATTACATGAGTCCCTGTCTTGCATGTCCTGAGTGAGAGGAAAGATATTTGTTTCATTTGTTATACCCTTGATCATCCTTGTATCTACGTGCAGAATGAAGCTGATAAGCGCTTCAAGCGCAGGCTGCTTCTCCCATAAAAAAGAAACGCTTGATTAATCCATGCATCTTCCCAGAGCACCTCTCTGCTTGAAAAGCTTTTTTATCAGTTGCTAGTTAGGGGTATAGGTTTTTTCGTTTCTATAGAGTTTTTATGTTAACATGCAGACGGTCAACTAAAACAATGCATCCCTAGAAGTCAAGGTGTTTAATAAAACATTAGTAATGATGTATGATAAGATCATGAGGTAATATATTATTAAGTCTGCATTTACTTTAGTATCAATCACGTCTGGGTCGTAGGCTACCACAGCAGAAAAGAACTACGCACTAACTATCTACAGAAGGGGACAGAGAAACATGCGTTGGGCGCTCATCAGCATATATGCCTTCTGCATTATTGGTATACAAACCTTCGACCTAGCAAGCGCTTTCTGTACCGCTTATTCCTACCTTATCAAGATCTTCTGGGTAGGGCAATTGCGAATACCGCTCATATAAAGAGTAGTAAAATTGCCCCTGAAGCCCTTTAGGGTCATACTATATTCTCTCTCTTAACCTCCGGCGATAGCGTTCTTAACCTTATTTTTTATCGACCGCCGTAAATACGCAACCAGGACATCATGACGCTGGCACCGCTGCTCATCAATTGGAAACGTAATCTTTTTGTAAGCTGGGTAGGCTGTTTTCTCAGCGGCACCGCCTTTAGTTTAGTCATGCCGTTCCTGCCTCTCTACGTTGAGCTTTTGGGAGTATCCTCTCCAGAAAAACTGCATCTTTGGTCCGGTGCAGTATTCAGCATCACGTTTCTTTTTTCCGCTATCGCATCCCCGATATGGGGTGGCCTTGCCGATCGCAAAGGTCGTAAAGTCATGTTGCTACGCTCAGCGCTAGGCATGGCTATTATCATGCTGCTAATAGGCGAGGCGCAGAACGTATGGCAATTGTTGCTTTTACGAGCGCTGCTTGGGATGCTTGGCGGCTTCGTGCCTAATGCTCACGCACTTATAGCCACCCAGGCACCCCGCAACAAGATCGGATGGGCACTAGGAACTCTGTCCACCGGTGCGGTTAGCGGTACCCTGATAGGCCCCCTAGTAGGCGGGCTGCTGGCAGATCTCTATGGTTTTCGCCTGGTATTTTGCATTACCGCACTGCTATTGTTCATCGGTTTTATAACCACACTCCTATTTATAGAGGAGCATTTTACGCCCGTTAATAAAAAAGATATACTCACTTGTAAGCAAGTGCTAGCTTCTCTAAAAAACCCAAACATAGTGCTAAGTTTGTTTTTCACTACACTGATTATCCAGGTCGCTACAGGCTCTATCTCGCCTATACTAACACTGTATATCCGAGAGCTGACAGGCCATTCACAAAACCTTGCATTTATTAGTGGCATGATTGCAGCTGCACCCGGCATGGCCGCGCTCCTCAGCGCACCCCGCATGGGTCAGCTTAACGATCGAGTCGGCCCCGCACGCATCTTGATTAGCATGATGGCATTATCAGTGCTGCTGCTGATTCCCATGTCATTCGTTCACACCCCCTGGCAGTTGGGTGCGCTGCGTTTTTTATTGGGCGTGACTGATGGCTCACTCATTCCAGCAGTGCAAGCCCTATTGGTTTATCACTCCTCTAACCGGGTTGCTGGCCGTATTTTTAGCTATAACCAATCTTTTCGCGATATGGGTAACCTTAGCGGGCCATGCCTCGGCGCCTTGATTGCAACCAGTTATAGTTTACGAGCGGTATTTTTTTTTACAGCGCTCATAGTTATGGTTAACGTGGTTTATTCTTGGTACGCTCTTTATCATGCTAGTTTAAAAATAACACGATTAAATCATTGAATGAAAATAAACGAATAGGCTAACATTCTCTTACAATCGACTTTCAGACTCGCTGATGCTAAAAATTGCTTTTCCTCAACTTCACCTCCTCTTAGACCTAAAGCGTGTCTTTCCCTTATTTCCTAAAAATACGATTTTTACTCTAGTAGCCTGACCGCAATAGCCGAACCGCCTAATGGCGCTGTCATTGTGTCTATCGTAGAAGTTTGTTTAGCTACACGCCGTCTTCTGTTTCATGTATTGAGACAAGCGCGATACCTTATGACAACTAGGGCGCTAGCAAGGCTATCGCTACGCAAGATTAACGGCGTGTTATATTTCTCACCGTGTGATCTGGTTATAGACTATAGCTATATTGCTATCACCTTTACCCTTGTATCTGCCCATTGTAGACAAGCAGAACCAAATAACCACCCTACAGTCTCTTTAACTAAAACATGGTCGCGTTAGCCTGTAAGAGATAGTGATTGCCTCTTGTCTTCTCCGGGTATTATTACTTTTACGTAGTTGCTTCTCTTTAAGAAAATAGCTATCATTGATGTCTTTTAGCGCATATTGCGAACTTCGGCAATAGATAAACGCAGGAGTAGTGTGTCTTCTGAACGCCATAAGACAACACTAGACGACCTTTCAGACTAGCGCGCTTTATAAAATCTGCGCAGATAATTTCATTAATTATTGTACCTTCTGCTAAATAACTCGTATAGCACTCTTTGTGTGTTTTAAAACACCCCCGTCAGACCGCGCATTTTCTTTCA
Organism: secondary endosymbiont of Ctenarytaina eucalypti; assembly: GCF_000287335.1. Classification (GTDB taxonomy): domain Bacteria; phylum Pseudomonadota; class Gammaproteobacteria; order Enterobacterales; family Enterobacteriaceae. Next base: position 1,420,969 of record NC_018419.1, on the reverse strand, counting down.
CGAGACAATGCAAGTCTGGTGCTATCACTAGCTAAGTACGAAATATGACCGAGTATTTTTTTCTGCTAAAATGTTTTATTTTTTTCGCTTCACGAAAAGAATACCAACATTTTTAACAAAAAATGCATAAGTTCAAAACTTGAGTCAATAAATATTTTTATTCTTTTCAACGAAGGACCACATAGTTGTTTTATTATTCAAGATATGGTTGTGCACCCTATCGAAGTTGCAAAGCGGCTCTTCCTACTACTCTGCAGAACTGCTATCCGTCCATTCGGACATATGGCTACAATCTCTATCATATCATTTGATACCTGCGTTGGTTGAGGGCTTTTTTATAACTCAGAGAGGGAGTAATTTAAAACGTGCGCTTTGATATAGAGATCATGTTTTACAATGAGTCTCATGATCTCAGAAAATAATAAAAAATAAAATTTATTCAAAATAGTCTCTAAGCTCTTCTGAGGATGCATAAACCATAAGAGTGGATCTAAAACAACTGACATAAGAGTACCATATAATATAGATGCATATTATTATAAGGTTCACCGGTGCGAGGAAGGCTAAAGCGCGCTCCTTTAAGCCCTCGCAGACAAACCAACTGGTAAAATTAGAATAGTTTTTTTGCCGTTTCTAAAATATCGCTGCGGAAGGGGCGTTTCATATTTTTAATGGCGTCGACGATTTCGTGATGCAGAAGCCGTTCATTCTGCACGCCGACACAATGGCCGCCATAACCCTGCAACAATAACTCGATGGAGTACGCGCCCATGCGTGAGGCCAAAATACGGTCATAGGCTACCGGCGTTCCGCCGCGCTGAATATGGCCCAGTACCGTGGCCCGCGTTTCCTGTCCCGTTTCTTTTTCTATGTATTGCACCAGCTCAGCGACATTACAGATATGTTCAGTAATCGCGACAATGGCATGTTTTTTGCCTTTAGCAATACCCGCCTTGATTTCGTCAACTAGGTCTTCTGGTTTGAATTTTACTTCAGGCAAAACAATAAATTCACAACCGCCGGCGATAGCAGCTGCCATAGTTAAATCACCACAATACCGTCCCATGACCTCCACAATGGAAATACGCTGATGTGAAGTAGACGTATCACGAAGACGGTCAATAGCTTCGACGACGGTTTCCAGCGCGGTAAAGTAGCCAATGGTGTAATCAGTACCTGCCACGTCATTATCAATAGTGCCAGGTAGGGCAATACAGGGGGGACCCATTTCTGTCAAGTGCTTAGCACCCATATAGGAGCCGTCTCCGCCTATCACTACTAGCGCATCCAGACCTCGCTGAGCCATGTTTTCAATCGCGATCGCGCGAGTGCCTGCCTCTCGGAAGGCAGGGAAACGTGCCGAACCGAGAAAGGTGCCTCCACGGTTAATCATATCTGAAACGCTATAACGGTCTAGTTTCGCCATTCGATTCTGAAATAAGCCTAGATAGCCATCATAAATGCCGTAAACTTCTAAGCCTTCAGAAAGGCCAGACCGAACCACACCCCTAATGGCCGCATTCATGCCCGGTGAATCACCACCACTTGTCAGCACACCGATTTTTTTAATCATGACGACCTCTAAACTTAAAAAACTGCTTGTAGTATACAATACCCTGTTTGGTTCTTTCCCCATGAGAAACGCATGCTGATCTTTGTGATTACATACTATAACAAAATACTAAAAAGACATTGATTCACGTTAGACTAGTAACTAATATAAAAGCCGAAAAAAATCGTCAATCCCGACGTGCAACATTAATAAATAATCATATATGATTTCATCATGTTGTCATTTATCGGTTTTTTTTGAAAAAAAATCCTCACAATCCAGAGATTGCATGTGAGTGCATAAAATTCACGTGATGCCCATGTCTCTGACAAATATATTGTCATTACTAGGCAATAGTTTTATAAATAAATGTTTGTTACAAGTTAGAGGCGATCAGAATTACTTCAACACGATACGAGCGCTCTTCGGCATGCCTAACAGGCTAATCTTCTGCAATACTTTAACGATGTTAATCACCTAACTTTATTAGAATAACTACATCACTGAGAATCAAATAATTACCTGAAAGTATTTTAAACCGGGAAATGCCTATTGCGGATAGGAAATGTCTCAAATGTTGATTTCTGAGAATATAGTGACCCTCATAACATAACAGCTAGCTAATATCCCCCCTTTTTTCTGAGGGGGAAATAGTGACTGAAGTTGCTGTCTTAAGAGAGCATTGCCGCAGTGACGTATATTGTCAATACCGGTCAACTAACTTTCCTCGGATTGTTCAGGAGGGATATACTATTTATGCTGCCGGCGCTTCTTTGTGATATCATTAACACTCTGTATTTTGTTAATCGGAACCATCACATAGATCATTTCACTGTATTTTAAAATTTTTTGTGATCTGATTATTTTCTCGTTTTGTGAGAAAAAACATCCGGTCATCTTAGCGAAATCTGAATCTATTTCAACTGGAGTAAAGGCGTTCCTTGAGTACACTTTTCAAAACTCCGACACCTCTTTTTTAATGACTACTATAGTGCATGAGATGAACAGAGTAGATACGTATTCGGCTACTAGGCGTAAGATAATTGCTTCATGCATGGAGCCAATCTCTTACTCACAGACTCCGTACTCTCAGAGTCTGACGTTGCTTCATCGCATTGCTGTCAGCAGGCTTCTTAGTTATTGTAACCTATACAATCAAAACTACAGATATTAAATGCACGAATCTAGTGCTTGCTTAAAATGTCAAATTATCTAATCATTATCTCTTAAACCAGAGGGCGCCGGAAATAATACACCTAGAATACAGGTGCATTGTAATAAATAATTTTGCATAAATTGATTAAGGAATAAAAAATTTAAAGAGAATGCATTACAGCTATAAAATCGCTCTTAGGCAGCATGTACTTAATTCTGATGGCGCCCGGACTCGGAATCGAACCAAGGACACGAGGATCTTCAATCCTCTGCTCTACCAACTGAGCTATCCGGGCAATTATTATATTACACCCTATTAGCTCGATGACGTCAATAACTTTGTCCTAGCATGATGAGAAACTACTGTTTATTGCTAATGTTTAGCAAAGAAGCGGTAAATGCAACTCAAATCGTTTTTTCTAGCACAGAATGCCGTTGCCGTATAAAGCAGAATTTGCTTCGATGATGAATATTCGTAGAACGTGATTGGTATCTGGCATGTATCATATTTTCATGCAGTCTGATTCTTCGATCCCACGTTACTACAATTTATTTCTTCACGAAACTGATGGTTTCGAAGACATATTCAGAAACGCATTGAAGCCAGTTTACTGGCTCATAGAGCTACGCCATACGCGGTTTTATTCAACTTTATACTACCAGGCGGTCTATTCTACTACTTCGCCAACAAATTTTAGTAATGAGGTACGGTCGAATGTGGGTACTTTTACTTAGTTTAAGTCTAGTTTTTCTATAAAAAGCATGCTCTATATAGCTCGCCAACAGCTTTATCAGTTGATAAATAAAGTCAGCGCGACCTCATACCGCCCTTAGCGAAACGACAAACATTTACTTCATCATCAGCGATTGAAACCTGAATCAAAGAGACCCTCTGTTGCGATGAATATTGCAATATAATATAAAGATTAATGAACGTTTGTATTTTTTTTAACATGAGTCTGAACTTTTAAGAAAAAGTAAATCAATGCTGGGTGTAAACTTTGGGGTATCACATACATGCAGTTACCAAAACTAGCCATGTTTCGGTTCAAAGCATAGCAAAGTAATTCTCACATGCGTCTCTCCGGCCATGATGTCCAGGTAAATAGAACCATGTTACTGGTCAGTCGCTGAACGAAATTACACCCAAGCATAACTAACTGTGCCCACTCATCAACCCGTCCGGAGACATGCATCAATAATTCTGATGCATTCAAGAAGCTATAAGCGTATTACAATATACTCTGCTTAATAGGTTTCAGAATCACTAACAGTAGAAATACTTTTAAAATTTTTTTTCATAAATCACCCCATAATTAACACCTGTTAAGTTACGTGTAATAAGATATTGCAATTATTCAAAAACCCTCCGGGAAGTGCAGGATAGCGTGAGTCCTGGAGGTAGGCTTGGTTACACTCACTACAATTACCCGGAAACACTAAAAAATAGATACCAACCTATCTGGGATTAGCTATCACAGGTCAGCCCCCTGCCTAACTGCCATCAAGAATGGTTACTCAGCAATAACCATAATTCATCAGACGGTGATAACGATTGCTGAGCAACTCTTGCGTGCTGAAAGCATCAAGCTCGACCAGATCGTCTAGAAGTTGCGTTTTCAGCGCAGAAGCAATAGCTTGCATATCTCGGTGGGCGCCGCCCAACGGCTCCAGAATGATGCTGTCAATCAGATCCAGTTCTTTCAAACGTGAGGCGATAATACCCATAGCTTCGGCAGCGATAGCCGCTTTATCGGCATTTTTCCATAAAATGGAGGCGCATCCTTCGGGCGAGATCACAGAATAGGTACTGTACTGCAGCATATTGACCCTGTCACCCACCCCAATAGCTAACGCGCCACCGGAACCGCCTTCGCCTATCACCGTACAAATCACCGGGACTCGCAGGCCCGACATTTCTCGCAGGTTTTTTGCGATAGCTTCAGATTGGCCTCGCTCCTCAGCATCAACTCCCGGGTATGCGCCTGGCGTATCAATAAAAGTTAGTAGGGGCAGATTAAAACGATCCGCCATCTCCATTAGCCTCAGCGCCTTTCGGTACCCCTCTGGCGCTGGCATCCCAAAATTGCGTCGGATTTTCTCTTTCGTTTCTCGTCCTTTCTGATGTCCGATGATCATAACAGGCCGGGAATTCAGACGCGCTATTCCTCCGATGATAGCTTTATCATCGGCATACGCGCGATCACCTGATAATTCGTCAAAGTCCGTGAATATATTGTGCACATAATCTAGCGTATAGGGGCGCATCGGATGTCGAGCTAGCTGGGCTATTTGCCAGGCACCTAGATTGGAGAAAATTTTCTGAGTCAAGTCCCCGCTTTTTTGACGCAAACGCTGCACTTCTTCATTCAGATCAATGTCTAATGTTTTTTCTTGACGATTGATTGCGGTCAGTGAGTCAATTTTAGCTTCTAGCTCTGCAATCGGCTGTTCAAAATCAAGAAAATTCAAACTCATAATGTTTCCATATTAGTCAAACTCTACTTCCACTTGTTCACTGCCTACAAGTGTTCGTAAGTTACTTAGTAAGCGATCAGTCGGGGTGACATTCCAGGCTTCCCCAAAGCGCAACAGCACATGTGCATCTTGCCCTTGATAATAAAGATGCACTGGGATCGTCCCTGATCGATAGGGTTCCAATGATAAACGAAGACGTTTTAAAAACTGCTCATCAATTTGTTTGTCGGTTAGCGAGATAGCTAGTCCGCGCGCATATTTTTCGCGTGCTTCGTTAATATCAGTTAATTCGCGAGCCGTCATTTTCAGTCCGCCGTTAAAATCATTAAAACTCACCTGGCCCTGGGCGATCAGGATACGGTCTTTTTCTAATAAATGCTGGTATTTTTCGAGTACATCTGTAAACAACATCACATCCATCCGACTTGAACGATCGTCTAACGTGCAAACGCCGATCCGCTGGCCTCGCTTAGTAACCATAACCCGCGTAGACAACACTAACCCCCCCACACACACTATCTTACCGCGCTCAGTAGGGTGTATATCCTTCAGACACATCCCGCCCGAATAATATAAAATCTCGCGAAGATATTGCGTGATGGGATGGCCGGTCAAGTAAAGACCGAGCGTTTCACGCTCGCCATCCAGCACCGCCTTCTCCGGCCAAGGAGTCACGGTATTGTAGGAGGCTTCCACTTCTTCCGGATTCTCTGAAAGGACACCGAACATATCTTTTTGCCCATTCTTTTTAGCTGTAGTGTACTGAGTGGCTGCTTTGATTGCGTCATCTACAGCATAAAGAAGTGCGGCGCGATGAGGTCCTAAGCGGTCGAAAGCACCAGACATAATCAGCTTTTCTAGTATTCGGCGATTAAGCTTTTTAATATCGGCGCGAGCACAAAGATCAAATAGTTCACGGAAGTGACCGTTTTTGTTGCGCGCTTCAATAATTGCTGCAATAGGTTTTTCTCCAACGCCTTTGATAGCGCCGATGCCGTAAACTATCTCCCCCTCTTCATTAACTTGAAAATGATACTGTCCGCTATTGATGTCCGGCGGCAAAACTTTCAGGCCTATGCGCAAACATTCATCAACTAGCCCTACAATTTTTTCAGTATTATCCATATCGGCAGTCATGACCGCTGCCATAAATTCTGCGGGATAATGAGCCTTTAACCATAGAGTCTGATAAGATACTAGCGCATAAGCAGCGGAGTGAGACTTGTTGAAGCCATAGCCGGCAAATTTCTCTACCAAGTCGAAGATCTTCATAGCGATTTCGCCGTCGATACCGATACTTTCCGCGCCAGATTTAAATACAGAGCGCTGTTTAGCCATCTCCTCCGGCTGCTTTTTCCCCATCGCACGGCGTAGTATATCCGCGCTGCCCAAGCTATAGCCCGCTAGCACTTGAGCGATCTGTATCACCTGTTCCTGGTAAAGTATGATACCGTAAGTCGGCTCAAGAACAGGTTTTAGCGAGGGGTGTTGCCACTCGAAATCGGGATAAGAGATAGCTTCACGACCATGTTTACGATCGATAAAGTTCTCTACCATACCTGATTGTAGAGGTCCGGGCCGGAATAGAGCCACTAATGCAATCATATCCTCAAAACAGTCAGGCTGCAGGCGCTTGATTAGATCCTTCATGCCTCGAGATTCCAATTGAAAGACTGCAGTAGTTTCGGCTCGCTGGAGCATCTCGAAGCTTTTCTTATCCCCAAAGGGAATAGTGGCAAGATTGATGGAATCCAGACCTTGACGGGCACGACGGGCGTTAATCATTGTTAGCGCCCAATTGATAATTGTCAGGGTACGTAGGCCAAGGAAGTCAAACTTCACTAGGCCGGCATACTCCACATCGTTTTTATCGAACTGGGTAACCGGATGGTTACCTTCAGAATCGCAATAAAGTGGCGCAAAATCAGTAATTTTAGTTGGAGCAATCACTACGCCACCAGCGTGTTTACCGGCATTGCGCGTGACACCTTCAATCTTGCGCGCCATATCAATTAACGCCTTGACCTCTTCATCGGCGTCATAAATGGCCTGTAATTGCGGTACCGACAGAAGCGCTTTTCCCAGAGTCATACCCGGATCGAATGGAACCAGCTTGGCAATCCGATCCACAAAACCGTAAGGATGGCCAAGGACTCGGCCAACGTCACGGATAACCGCTTTAGCTGCCATAGTACCGAAAGTAATAATCTGCGAAACAGCATCACGGCCATAAGTTTCAGCCACATGCTCAATCACCAAATCACGCTTCTCCATACAGAAATCAACATCAAAGTCTGGCATCGATACGCGCTCTGGGTTTAAAAAACGTTCAAATAGCAAATCAAACGCTAACGGGTCCAGGTCAGTGATGTTTAGAGAATAAGCTACTAGCGACCCGGCACCTGATCCACGCCCAGGCCCGACTGGTACCCCATTATCTTTCGACCACTGAATAAACTCCATTACTATCAGAAAATAACCTGGGAACCCCATCTGGTTTATAACCTGCATCTCGATGTCAAGACGTTTATCGTAGGCGGCGCGCTTTTCGCGCCGCATATGCGCATCGGGAAATAAGAAATCTAGTCGTTTCTCTAAGCCTTCACGAGCACACTTTACCAAATAATCTTCGGTGGACATCTCACCAGTCGGGAACTGCGGTAGGAAATGTTTTCCAAGGCGGATCGTAACGTTACAGCGGCGTGCGATTTCTACGCTGTTTATCAGCGCTTCGGGTAGATCGGAGAACAATTCGCACATTTCCTCTTCGCTACGCATATACTGCTGTGGGCTATAATTTTGCGGACGGTTGACGTCATCGAGGGTAACCCCGTCATGAATAGCTACCCTGATCTCGTGGGCTTCAAAAGCATCAGCACTCGTGAAGCGTACATCGTTAGTAGCAACTACCGGCAAACCATGCCGAGATGCCAATGCAACGGCAGCCTGTAGATATATTTCTTCATCAGCTCGGCCGGTGCGGATCAGTTCCAGATAATATCGGTCAGGGAAATGCATCTCATAAAACGCTAGGCATTTTTCTACCTTCGGAATATTACCGCGTATCAAGTATTTTCCAACATCCCCTTTTCGCCCTCCGGAGAGCAAAATCAAGCCCTCCCTATACTTCATCAGCCAATCGCGATCAATCACCGGTCCAGCAGCCCCATATCCCCGCTTATAGGCGCATGAAATAAGTAGAGTTAAGTTGTGGTAGCCCACATTATTGGCTGCTAAAATAGTCAAGTCCGCTAGTTCATTCCCCAGCATCTCACTTTGTACAAAAAAATCTGCTCCAATAATAGGCTTAATACCGACACCATGGGCGCTTCCGTAAAATTTAACTAGCCCGAATAAATTAGTAAAATCTGTGATAGCTAAAGCTGGCATATGCAGGGCAGAGGCTTTTTTTACCAACAAGTCGACTTTAACGAGTCCATCGATCATTGAGTAATCGCTATGTACCCGGAGGTGAATAAAACGTTGTGCAATCATAAATACTACCCGCTGTGAGGTGTTATCACCACAATGACAGATTGATGCCAGAAAAATCAAGCGCGGAGCAACGCTCCCCAAAAGATGCACTGTCGTGCTATGAAATACGCGTATTGCGAGACAGGAGAGGGGTGCGACAGACTGTGTGTTGTACCGAAATTATATGCGGAAACATAGTGGGGGTAGCGCAAAGAAACTACCTGCTCTTAAATCGCTCGGATTGTGATAGCAAGCGTCGTTGCGATATGCTCTAGATTAGAATAAAAAAATTTATGTCCTTATACCAAACACGCGCGCCAGTTTTCACTCAACCATGTGGACTACCTCATCCTACCAGCCCCATCAGGGCTGGCTTCAGCATCACAGATAGGTCACGAGCGCTACTGCTAAAGACCTCGTCTACCTTTATTGAAGCTGATGATACCTGGTACAGTAGGATAGAAAAAAGAAGTGCGTCTTTCGCCTCATCAGAAATTCAAAAGTGTTATCGGCTAATCAAGGCAAGTACGGCACATGCCGCCTGTTTGTCGGCATTGCAGCGAATTTGCTGATGCAATTGACGAAATTTAGCCAGCAACGCCGAGCGCTGATTATCATCGTTAAGCAACAGCTCAATGACAGCCGCCGCCAACGCGTCTGGACGGCACTCCTCCTGTAATAATTCTTTGACTAACTCACACCCGGCTAGTAAATTGGGGAGTGACACCCAAGGGGTTTTAACCAGCCTTCGCGCTAGCGCGAACGTCAGCGGCTTCATGCGATATCCAACGACCATGGGGCAGTGAGCTAGCATACACTCAAGTGATGCGGTACCGGATGCCAGCAGAGCTGCATCAGATGCTATCATCGCCTGACGAGCTTGATTGTCCAGAAGCTTGACCAATAACTCCGGCGCCACCTCCGCCTTGATGCGCTCAAACTGGACCCGTCGTGCTGGATTCACTAATGGCACAACAATCTCCAGGCCTGGGAATCGCTGACTCACCCGTGCAGCGGCACGCAGAAAATCTGCACTTAGTCTCTCCACCTCGCTGTGACGGCTACCGGGCAAAAGCGCCAAACAGCTTGCGGCTGCGGGAATACCGAGTTCCTTTCGTGCAGCGTCTTTATCTGGATCAAATGGCATAATATCGGCCATTGTGTGGCCGACAAACTCGCAGGAGACGTTGTGGCGGTCGTAAAATGCTTTTTCAAATGGTAGGAGCGCCAACACATTATCCGTAGCACGGCCGATTTTGAGTACCCGGCGTTGCCTCCAGGCCCAAACAGATGGGCTAACGTAATGAATAGTGCGGATACCGCGTTGTTTGAGCTGATATTCCAGAGCAATCGTAAAATCCGGTGCATCAATACCGACAAAAACATCAGGACGCAACGCGGTGAAGCGTCGGATGAGATCTCGACGGATGCGCCATAGTCTCGGTAGACGATGAAGCACCTCGAAGATACCCATTACCGCTAACTCTTCCATGTCATACCACGCTTCCATCCCTTCCTCCTGCATACGAGGACCGGCGATACCGAAAAAGCGGACTTCTGGTAAATGACCACGCAGCGCACGCATGAGCCCAGCTCCTAAAATATCGCCGGAAGTCTCGCCAGTAACTAAACCGATCGTAATGGGGCGTGGCGACGACATATTTACCGAATAATGCCTCGCTGGGAGCGTGACAAAAAGTCTAGGAAGGTATTTACCACCTTATACTCGCTCGCCAACGTTTCCAGTTGCAATTTAGCTTCGTGAAGGGTTTTTCCACTACGGTAAATGATTTTATACGCAGCGCGTATCGCGTGTAGCGCATCGCGATCAAAACCTCGGCGCTTCAGCCCTTCAATATTCAGGCCGAACGGTGTAGCGTGGTTACCCTGAGCAATCACAAAAGGAGGTACATCCTGGGCAACACCAGAACAACCGCCGACCATGACGTGGGCGCCAATAACACAGAACTGATGGACGGCGGTCATTCCGCCGATAATAGCGTAATCGTCTACTACTACATGGCCGCCGAGTGTAGCGTTATTAGCCATAATGCAATGGTTGCCCACCGTGCAGTCGTGGGCGACATGTGCATTCACCATGAGGAGATTATCGTTACAAACTTGCGTTACTGCTCCACCTTGTATGGTGCCACGATGAATAGTCACGCTTTCTCGAATCCGGTTACGGTCGCCAATTGCAACTCGCGTGCGCTCTCCGGCATATTTTAAATCTTGATTGACATCTCCAAGGGAGACGAACGGATAAATCTGGTTGTCTTCACCAATGCAAGTAACGCCGACCACCACCACATGGGACTTCAGCACCGTGCGTGCACCGATTTCGACCTGTGAACCTATAACACAGAACGGCCCGACATAGGCGCCGGCGTGTATGATGGCGCCATCTTCCACAATAGCAGTGGGATGTATAAAGGCGCATTGATCAATCACGTATTCAGGCCTCCCGGCGCCGGGCGCACATCATAGATGCTTCACATGCTACTTCACCGTCAACTTTAGTGACACCTTTAAAGCGCGCGACCCCTCGACGCTCTTTAATAAATGCAACTTCGAGAATCATCTGATCTCCCGGCTGTACAGGACGCTTGAAACGAGCTGCATCGATGGCAGCAAAATAATAGAGTTCCCCAGGCGCCAGCTTTCCCGCGCTCTTGAACGCCAGAATTCCTGTCGCCTGGGCCATGGCTTCCAGAATGAGCACCCCAGGAAAGATCGGTTTGCACGGGAAATGACCCTGGAAAAATGGTTCATTGAAGGAAACATTCTTTACTGCTCGCAGAAACTGTCCTTTCTCGAAATCCAGAACGCGGTCTACTAGCAAAAATGGAAACCGATGAGGTAAAAGTTCTAATATCTCTTCAATATGCAGAGTATGAGTGTCAGTAGTCAAAATACTCTTCCTGTCTTTAAAAAACGTGGCATTAACAAGACCGCCTGCTTTAATCCGGCCAGGACAAAACAAGAAGGCCGCGAATATAATAATAACTCGCCGGGCAGTGAAAGCTCGGTGTGCATGATCCCCTACAAGGGCGGGATCAATTAGTTTTTTGCTAATTTTCGCTCGATAGCTTTTATTCGCTTGCTTATATCGCAGATATTCATGACTAACGCAGCGGTTTTACGCCATTCTTTATTCGGCTGTAGTGGAATCCCAGATGAGTATACACCTGGTTCGGTGATGGGACGCATGACCATGCCCATGCCTGTCACCGTGACTTTATCGCAAATGGCAATATGACCATTAATCACGCTAGCGCCCCCAATTATGCAAGAGCGGCCTATGGTCAGGCTGCCAGCCATAATAACACCACCAGCGACTGCGGTATTGTCACCAATGACTACGTTATGTGCAATCTGACACTGATTATCAATAATTACACCGTTCCCGATGGTGGTATCGTCCAACGCACCACGATCAATTGTAGTACACGCGCCAATTTCTACCCGATCTCCGATGATCACTCGACCAAGCTGCGGTATTTTGATCCAGTTTCCCTGATCGTTAGCGTACCCGAAACCGTCGGCACCAATCACGGCGCCAGATTGAATCAAACAATATTCGCCGATAACAATCTCATGATAGATGGTTACGTTAGCCCATAAGCGTGTGCGGGCGCCAATATGGGTGTTCTTTCCGACACAACAGCCAGGGCCGATGATCACGTCATCCCCAAGCACAACGCCAGATTCCAGGAAGGAGTTAGCGCCCACAGCCACCCGCTGTCCCATGGTCACATCTGGCGCAATTACCGCCCCAGATCCGATAGCCTCGGTAGGCTTTGGCGTGGTGTCCATCAGCTGTGCCATGTGGGCATAAGTTAAGTAAGGATTACTCACAACCAGCGCGGCGCCGGTGAAGAAAGGCAGGCTATCTTCGGTAAGCACTACCGCCGACGCCTGACAGGAAGAGAGTTGTTCACGAAAGTGGCTATCCGAAAGAAACGTAATCTGCCCTGCTTTCGCGCGCCTTATAGAGGAAATACCAGTAATGACGATCTCGCCATCACCGTGCAATTTTGCATCCAACTGCTGTGCTAAATCAGCGAGTCGAATTGAAAGCATGACTTATTTAACCTGTTTCAGAACGTCAGAAGTGATATCTTTAGCGTTGCGGGCATAAGCGATGGCGTTAGTATCGATAACGACGTCATAACCTTTCTTGGTAGCAACGCTCTTCACAGTATCGTGAATACGAATTAGAATCTTATTACGTTCTTCCGTCTGGCGACGACGATTATCCTGCTCAAATGCCTGGGCTGCATTGGAGAAAGTCTCCCGCTGCGCCATGACGGACATTTCTAGTGAGCTACGCTCACTAGCGGTCATCGTCAAACCGTCACGCTGTAGCCGCTGTATCTCAGTCTGCAAAGCGCGTTCCATGGACTGCAGTTCAGTGGCGCGTCCCTTAAATTCATTTTCAAGCTGTTTAGAAACCAAGGCACGTTGCGGCAGCTTCTGGAAAATACTAGAAACGTTCACTACAGCAATTTTATCGGCAGATTCCGCGATAGCAGAGGCAGCGAAAGTTAAACACAGGAACGCAGCATATACCCACTTTTTCACTATAAACTCCTTAACCACCTGTTATGTTTTACTGTGTTGTCAAGCTAGGCGACAGGCAGACATGCTTTTTACTTAGCATTGTTATCATACGTAGCTTTGTTGAAAAACGGATTTTATACTGTCAGTTCCGGGAACTATTTGAGCTCTTCAGGTCGAAATCATGCAGTTAAACCTTATGAGAAAACAGCACACTTGAGATGATAAGCATTTTCTGAGAAAACTGCATAGCAGAACCGCATAATTATCTATTTTTCAACAAAGTTGTCGTGCATCAACCACTGCTTTCTACTACTCCTTGCCTGAAAAGTAGTGGGTTTAATCTTACCACGTTTTCCCGATATTAAACTGAAACGGCTCTAACTTGTCGCCGTCGTATTTTTTAACTGGCTGCGCATAAGAGAACACCAGCGGCCCTAGCGGTGACATCCACTGCAGGGCAATGCCGCTAGAAATGCGGATAGCGTCTCGGTCGCTGTAGTCTGGAATACCTGCCGCGCGGGTCGCGCTGGTAGTTTGCCATTCCGTGTCCCAAACCGCACCACCATCGACAAACAGCGAGGCACGTAAAGAGTTGGAATATTTCGCACTCAAGAAAGGTATCGGCAAGATAAGCTCGGCGACAGCAACAGCCATTGCATTACCGCCTACCGCATCGCTAGATTTTTTCACTGGACAAACACTATAGTGGGCATTCGTGCTATTGCACTTATAATACGCTGCCTTTGGACCAATGGTCTTGGAACGAAAACCGCGCACGGTATTGGAACCGCCCGCATAGAAGTTGTCGTAGAAGGGGACATCCTTTCCGCTTAGACCAGCTGAGTAGCCGGCACGCACGCGGCCAATCAGCACCCAGTTGCCACTCTCCCTAAGCGGGACATAGTGACTGGCGTCGAACGTGATTTTATAATATTCATTATCAGAACCCGGCAGTGTCACCTTACCGATTAGACGGGCGCGAGACCCCCTGCTCGGGAAATGGCCGCGGTTTAAATTGTTGTGGCTCCACCCCATAGAGCACAAAAAGTCATCGGCATTGAAATCAGCGTTTTTGTCTGCCTTATCCGTCGTAATAACCGTGGCATTCATGCCACGGTTATTCAGATAACGCCACATTGCTACTTGGGGCTCCATATTGGTCAAATCATCATGAACGTAGTCAAGACCAACATTCAGCGCACGGTTTTCGCTTATGGGGAAGTCCAGCATCGTACCCACACCATAGCTGCGTAGATTATAGTCCGATAGATCTGCCCCATCAGCGTTAAAATCATTGTAGAAGATTTTTCCACCTAGACTAATACCGTTCACTGTAAAGTAAGGATCCTTCATCGACAACTCACCATAAGTCTGGTAGTCGTTCTTGGTGCCTTTCAAGCCGACAAAATGACCGGTTCCCATCCAGTTATCCTGCTGGATACCAAACTGGCAATTCACACCGCTTTCGGTCCCAAAACCAATACCAACGTTAATGTTGCCGGTATTGCGCTCCTTAACCTTGTAAACTACATCTACCTGGTCCGGCGAGCCGCGTATGCGCTCAGTTTCGGTCTCTACGGTTTCAAAGTAACCCAGCCGATTGAGCCGCGTTTTACCTTGATCGATCAGCTTACTGCCGAGCCACGCGCCTTCCATCTGGCGAATTTCACGACGCAACACAGAGTTCTTGGTTATATAATTACCGTCAAAGCGTACATGGTTTACATAAAACCGCTTGCCTGCGTCGATGCTAACATGCAACTTAACCGTTTTCTCCGCGTCGTTAAAGTCCAAATGCGTCGCCACGCAGGGATAGGCATAGCCATAAAAGCCCAGCAATTGCTTGATATCACTCTCCATCTTGATCACCTTGGCGCCGCTGTACAGTGCGCCAGGCTGAGCTATTGCTAATTGCTCAATTTCGGTAGCGTGACAAGCCATATTACCGCTGACCACGGTACCGGTAGACAGCTTATATTGCGTTCCTTCAGTGATGTTCAAGGTGATGAAAATATGCCTCTTGTTCGGCGTCAAGCTAACCTGAGTAGAATCGATACTGAAACGAGCATAACCGCGATCGAGATAAAATCTCTGTATGGTTTCAAGATCCTCATCCAGCTTTTTTTTTTGGTATCTACGATCTCCCACTACATTCCACCACGGCAATGCATCACGCAGCTGGAAGCATGCTATCAGCTCATCAGTGCTGAACGCATGGTTGCCGATAATATTAATTTTCTGAACCTTGGCTGAGATGCCTTCCGTAAACAACATGTCAAGAGCAACGCGGTTACGCGGGAGAGGCGTAACCGCTACTTTGACCGTAGCGCTGTATTTTCCATTGCTGTAGTAGAGGTCTTCTAGCTCTTTTGCAATATTATATATTGTAGGTCGATGAAGAGCTTCGCCCACCCGAACGCCCTGGATGTCCAGGTTTTGCTTAAGAACCTCCTCCTTCACTTCCTTGTTGCCGGAGAAGGTAATGCTACTAATAGTAGGACATTCCTTGACCTGTACGACCAGTGAATGTCCGTCACGCAGCACTTGAATATCCTCAAAGTGTTTAGTAGCAAAGAGAGAGCGAATCGCATTTCCTATATCTTCATCAGTCGCTTTATCACCGATGCGAATCGGCATCCTTAGCAACACCGCATCAACAGAAACCCGTTGCAGTCCTTCGAAATGAATGTCCTTCACTACGAACCCATCTGCACTGTATGCGGTAGCGCTGCTAAGAAGCAGCGACGCTATGAGTAACCTTTTCATCGACATCGTAGTTATGCGTTCTTCCTAGCATAATATCAGGCTCTCATAGCCTGGAAAAATCATTAAAAAGAGCTAGACCCATTAGCAGCACCAGCAAAATCGAGCCGATACGATAACTAAAGTCTTGCACTCGTTTGGATACTGGTTCTCCTTGCAGTTTTTCTATTGCAAGGAAAAGTAAATGACCACCATCTAACATCGGTAACGGGAACAGATTAATCACTCCCACATTCACGCTAATAAGCGCCAGAAACATTAGGTAATAAATCCAACCGTATTCCACTGCCATCCCCGCGCCCTTTGCTATACCAATCGGGCCACTCAGATTATTGATCTTAACATCTCCGGTAACTACTTTACCTAACATATTGACCGTAACGCGCATCAGCTGGCAGGTTTTTTCGGTCGCTTGGGCCAAAGCCGTTAACGGTCCGTACTGCAGTACAGTTTTATATTCCGCAGGCAGAGGGATAATTTTTGGTATGAGGCCCGCAAAACCTTGCACGTGCCCCCTTCCCACTGCCTTGCTGTCGGGCCACAGAGTTAGCTCTAGAAGCCTACCGTTCCGTTCAATACTGACCGAAAGCGACTGCCCGGGATTATCGCGCACTTGATTCATAAATACCTGCCATGCAGAAAACGGCTTCCCATTGACTTTAACGATCCTGTCTCCGGCTTGCAAACCTGCTTTTACTGCAGCTGATCCTGGCTGAACTGCAGAAAGCACAGCCTCTATGCGAGGCCCGAGTGGAATAATGCCAAGTGAAACGATAGGGTCTTGCTTGTTCGGCTCGCAGTACCATCCGCGCAAATCCAGTGTTTTCCTTTCAGCCTGCGAGGAACCGAACGGAACAAGGCAAATTGTGGTTTTAACAGCGCCAAAACTATTTATCAGCTCTAGACGGAATGAATCCCAATCAGGGGTTTCGATACCGTTAACTGACTTCAGTTCCATTCCGGAAGACATGTCTGCCCGCGAGGCGATGGAATGGGGGACAATCTCGCCAATAACCGGTCGGTAAGTCGGCACACCTATCATAAACACGATCCAATAGGCAGCGATGGCGAACAAAAAGTTGAATACGGGCCCGGCAGCGATAATAGCGGCGCGCTGCCAGACTGCCTTATGATCAACCACTCCTTCACGAGGCTCGTGAGCGACGCTATCTACTCTATCACTCAACATTTTGACATAGCCACCCAAGGGAATGGCTGCGATCACATATTCTGTGCCCCGTTTATCACACCAGCGCCATAGTGCAGGCCCGAAGCCAATAGCAAAACGTTCTACCGTCACGCTGCATCGGCGGGCCACCCAAAAATGCCCGAACTCGTGTACCACGATCAATACACCTAACACGACAACGAAGGCAGCAATACTCCAAAAAAAGTGCAGCATAAGCGCTCCTAGTCCCGGACTTAGATGGCGTTAAAGATCAACAGCATGAGACCACAAAAGACCGGTACCGAGGCGGTCAAACTGTCTATACGATCTAAAATACCACCATGCCCAGGGATTAAATAACTGCTTTCCTTGATGCCGGCCTCACGTTTGAACATGCTTTCACTTAAATCACCTAACACGGACGATAACGCCGCAATAATCGAACAAATAAATAGCGTTAACGGGGCGATTTCAAGAGGGGCGTATTTACCAAACAGCCAGCATATCGATGCAGAAGTGATCAGACCGCCTACCACGCCCTCCCAGGTTTTCCCGGGAGACACCCGCGGGGCAAGCTTATGGCGGCCCCAGGCACGCCCAAATATGTAAGCGCCGGAATCCATACTCCAAACCAGTATCATTACATACAGTATCCACCAGGCACCTGTAAAACGGTTAATATCATAATGGTATTGACGTAGAGTAAGCAGACCCCAAAAAAAAGGCGCAATAGTCAGAATACCGCATGATAGCCTTAGCGGACGAGATGCGCGCCAAAGCGTAGCGGAACGGGGATAACACAACACAAGGAGTAGCGATACCGTCCACCACACCAGTCCAAACCATAGGGTATATGTCGCCTTCCAGGCGGTCAAGCAGGGCCAGTAACCCGGCATAGCGAGCATCACAAAACCCAGAAGAAGGCCGAACAGCATAGCAATCCAGATGCGCTGGTGTCGGGAAGCAAAGCCAGCAAGCACCCCCCATTCCCAGGCACTGAACATACAGACCACAAGGGTAAACAGGCCAAATCCAGCCAGGGGAAATAAAAACAGTGCGGCGATAACAATAGGTATCATTACACACGCACTAATCATCCGATATTTCAGA
The DNA here is from genome assembly GCF_000287335.1 of secondary endosymbiont of Ctenarytaina eucalypti. Classification (GTDB taxonomy): domain Bacteria; phylum Pseudomonadota; class Gammaproteobacteria; order Enterobacterales; family Enterobacteriaceae. The sequence continues at coordinate 1,402,706 of NC_018419.1, read as the reverse complement.
ACCCCTCCTAGGATGCATTGGCATCATGCTGTGTCGTTCCGCCGAAGCGCCGCTCACGTTGGGCAAAAGCATTCAAGGCGTTTTCAAAAACAGCATCATCAAAATCTGGCCACAATACATCGGTAAAAAACAGCTCCGCATAAGCGATTTGCCAGAGCAAAAAATTACTGATGCGCCGCTCACCTCCAGTGCGAATAACCAGATCCACTGGGGGTAGCTCGTGCATACACACTACCTGAGACAAAGTATTTTCATCTATTTGTTCAGGCTGCAAGATGCCTCCTTTTACCTGGGCGGTGAGTTGCCGTACGCCCTGAATGATATCCCAACGCCCACCATAATTCGCAGCAATATTTAAGGTCAACCCATGGTTATTGCAGGTTAGGGCCTCGGAGCGGCGGATACGCTCCTGCAATCGCCTACCAAAGCGTGAGGTGTCGCCGATAATACACAACCGAACATTATACTTGTGCAGGCTTTTCAGTTCACTATCCAGGGCGCGCGCAAACAACTCCATCAGCGCGGAAATTTCCTGGCTAGAGCGATTCCAATTTTCGCTGCTGAACGCATAAAGCGTTAATGCATCGAAATGATGACTGACTGCAAAGCTGACAGCGCGGCGTACCGACATCACACCGGCCTGGTGGCCAAAGATACGTAATTTTCCCCGGTTTTTCGCCCAACGGCCGTTACCATCCATAATAATAGCGACATGGCCTCTTGCATGAGGAGGGAATACTGTCAATTTTTGATGACTTTCAGATGATATCACGCTTACGCATTTCCTCATGAATCATACCACCGTCTTGCCTGAACAACAGATCTTAAATGTATAATAAAAACCTGCACGCAAATCGTTTACAACTGTTTTTGAATCCAGGTATCCTAGATCGACGGGATGAGTGGTGTAGACTATAACATTTTGATGTTCATCAAACAAATCGGCATTGAGTGCACTGTAATAATCATCGCTCTTTATATCCCTTCCAGTGATCTTACTCATGCATTGTGACTGCTTTTTAAAAAAAGTCTTTACTAACAATGTTATGTACATAATTAAAAAAATTTAAGATATAGCTCTTGAGGCATATTAATTGATCATGCCCTGCGAGTTTACGAATTACACATGGTAAAGATTAATGTTATCTCCCCTCACTTTGAGTGAAGCCGATCGAGCGCGATGTACTGTGCATCTGATATCATCTGCCAAACAAAACATTTATCGCCCGTGCTTAAAAAGATTTCTACTCTTGGCGGTGATGAAGGAGAGCCGGAAGCAACTATCTTTGATACATCAATCGAGAATTTCAGTTATAGTAGAGTACGTCCTTAGTATTAGATAGTGCACCTGAATAATGTGTACTAATGCATTCAAAATCAACATGGAGCAGATTGCAGGTGAAATAGCGTCTAAGGCTGCAGTCGTTATCTACTCTTAAGCATACTCGCCCTGTTTTTTGAAAAAAACATGCCCTAAGCGCGGTGCCTGAATCCGTTCGATCGAGGTAATGTAAAAGGAATCTTGTTGAAGAAACTGAACATTCTATCATCCTTGATGGCGCTTACTAGACGCATTGAAAATAGTCTTTATGGCATGTAATCATTGATAAGTATTTACTAGCTTAACTAAAACAACGTTTTTAAACAGCGCAGTTATCTCGAGTTATAGCCTGCTCGATCTGCTATATTTTTATATAAAGCGCACCCTTTCTCTTGAGCGGTATCTTTAAATACTTTACTAATTAAATCAAGCTATCATCAAAAGTACTGATGATGAAATAGCTGATCAGTGTCTCACTGAAGGGTGTAAGGGGGGTGCAGTGATTTAATGCTCAAGCTTATGCGGCACCTGTTAAGATCCCCGTACTCTGCAGTGTGATTTTAGCGATCACGGAGATTTTATAACGGCATAAAACAGCCAAGACGCAGTGAAATGCCTGATGTACTTATCGAGAGCATCGATTTTACGGTTTTGCTGCAATAATTAAGTGGAGCAATAGCGCACAGCGATAAAGTATCGAAAAAGGCAAAGTATGATGGCGTAAGCAACCTCATAATCGCAGTACATGGAGGGATAGAGGCATTATCTATGCTAATGTATCGCACCGTGATACCGCCACCCCCCTAAAAACAGGAATAGATTAGAGCTGACAGCGTTTACGCTACACCTTCTTCCCACACCCTGGGAAAGCTCTTTGTTTAACAATCAAGTCTTTTGTAATAGCTAGCCTGATAGGCAAGCTCTCGGTGCCCCATAAGAGCGCTGTTCGATAGTCCTCACAATATCATCTCGTTTAGCAGATTTACTGTTACTGTCATCATCATTTGCTTATCTTAATTATGATGGCAAGACAAACCAAGAACACTACCAAGTAGTGTTTTGCAAAAGCAGATAACCATTGCAGCTATTGAGAGCAGGTTATAATCTACTTATTTTCTTAGTCTAATTGCTCCCGAGCTCAGACGCTGAGCTTCAACCGCAGTAGCTAGGATTATAAGATGCAAGGGGGACAGCATGACTTTACCACTATACAGTATCTAGCTCGCTAAAAGTACGCCAATGAGTACGGAGATCTTAACAGTCGCCACATAAGTTTAAAAATCAAATCATTGCACTTCTGTGCACCCCTCAGCGAGAAGCCAATCAGCCACTGCATCGTCATAAGCATCATTTATGGCGCCGGCTAAGTCATCACATAGTCTGCCAGACCCTTTAAGTGCAGTGGCTCCATGCGACAAGATCTGCGTGTTATTCAAAGAATGTCGCTGCTGAATCGCCTTGCTGCCAGTGTGCTAAGTTGGTTATTCTACACTATAGTTTTGATATGAAGGTTATGATTAACAATCAATCAAGAACAATACTTTAGTCATAAACTAACTTTTAATTTTTATACGGTCATAATGATAATGATATTTTTCTTTTTGGCGCTCAGCGATTAGAGATTAAGTCGATCGTTGCATGAATAATATACAATCTATTGATTTCACAACACCGTAACCATAATACTTGGAAAAGCACGCACTCAGTATCATTAACAAGCCATGTCTGCAATTTAAAGCACTTTCAGGTGTTAATGCAACTCTGCATAATCATGGTAATCACCCACACCCGGTGATCAAAATGACAACCGTCTGAAGCATACAATCTTGTTAGGAATTTTCAATAAAGTGCCATAGCATAACATGCTCGGCATAATAACGGGTTTGGCCTAATCAAGGCTACACTGTAAGTATTTACCTGCAGGATAATGTCCCCACGATATCACTAAAACCGACTAATCGATGATTTGCTGTGTGCAGTCCTAAAGATTCTCGAAGTCAATTGAAACATCCCCACAAGTCAGAAAGTAGTGATACTATTACCCATTAAAAGAAAATGCCTGTTTGTACAAAGTCATTCCAACCATCGATGATGAGAGCAGAAGCGCACTGTGATGTTGTCAACTTTAGAACACAGCAAACACCAACAACACCTTGCACAACTACCGAAGATTCCCCAAGTACTTTCAGGTATTAAAACACTTTATAGCCCTGAAGCTTTTTATCAAGCACTAATACAAGCGATTGCAGGAGCCAGAAGGCGGATTTATTTAATCGCGCTGTACCTGGAGCAGGATCAAGGCGGCCAACGGATCCTTGAGGCTCTTTATCAGGCAAAACAGACTGGCCTAACGCTTGAAATAGCGATTCTGGTTGACTGGCACAGGGCACAGCGCGGGCGCATCGGCGTCGCCTTTGCAAACAACACCAACGCTGACTGGTACTGCCGCATGGCTCAGCTACATCCCGAAATTAACGTTCCGATATACGGCGTGCCGGTCAATACCCGCGAAGCCTTGGGTGTTTTGCATTTGAAGGGATTCATCATTGACAATGATGTGATTTATAGCGGAGCTAGTATTAACAATCTTTATCTCTATCAGGAAGATAAATACCGCTACGATCGCTACCATATTATCCGTAATGAGACCCTGGCTGAGACGCTCCTCAATTATATCAAACACCATTTACTCACAGCACCTGCAGTAACCCGCTTGGACACCGCTTCCCGGCCAAAGAGTCGGGTAATAAAAAACGATACACGCCTGTTTCGCCAGACACTACGAGAGGCTAACTATTGTTATCGTGGTGAGGCCGGCCCCAATGAATTGAGCATTACCCCGCTAGTCGGATTAGGGAAAAAAAGCGCACTTAATAAAACGATTCATCATTTGTTATGTTCCGCTCAAGAGAGTTTGACGTTATGTACCCCTTATTTTAATTTACCAGCGCTGTTGGTGCGGGATCTGATCGGGTTGCTGCGCCTGGGAAGGCAGGTGGAAATCATTGTCGGTGATAAAACCGCCAGCGATTTTTACATCCCTTTGGATCAGCCGTTTAACATCATCGGCGCCCTTCCCTACCTATACGAAATGAACCTTCGTCGCTTTCTTAACCGTCTGCGGTGTTATCTTGATACGGGTCAGCTGGTAGTACGTCTATGGAAAGACGAGGAGAATACTTATCACTTGAAAGGTATTTGGGTGGACAAGGAATGGCAATTGCTAACCGGAAGCAATCTCAATCCACGTGCCTGGCGACTTGATCTAGAAAACGCGCTACTACTCCACGATCCTGCGCAAAAACTTCGCTCGCAACGTGAATGCGAGCTTAACTTAATCCGTGCCCACACGAGGTCGGTACGACACTGCGACGAGATGCCAAACATCGCTGATTATCCCGTAAAAGTGAGTAAGCTGATGCGTCGTCTACGCCGTATCCGCATAGACAGCTTAATTAACCGGATACTCTGAAATATAGCACCCAGATAAATGGGAATTGATTATATTAACAATGAGCGTCTCTCATCAATAACATAAAACCTTATGCGTTTCAGGAATCGGTAAACAGAATCGTGATTCTGTTGCTGAAAACTGCACATGTAGATGCTTTGGCAGCAACCCCGCTTGCAACAAGCAAGCGGGGTTGCTGAACTGCTATCAATAAAAAATGCTTTTTATCTTCCTCGGATCCTTGACGTACGCGTTTTCACTGTTCCTATAATCTGACGGTAGGAAAGGCGATGGTAATGATTAAAGCGTGTCGGCGGTTTACTCCCGTAAACAATGCTGAATATTGTCCTTAATTACGTCACAAGCCTTCTGCTAGAAGGACAGTCATATCACGCTCGATGCGATATAATGATTCCACGAAATATTTATTCATCTCTTCTTTAATTAAACCACAAAATAATCAATAAATCATTATATTTTTATTACCCTACAATAGAATTTTCTGAATTAATGCAATTCCTTAAATAATTTACAAGCAATATCCTAATTCTTGTTGCATTACAGTCAAAAAGCATGCATTAGATTTTATTATAGAAGTAGGTAATGTCGTTAATCGGTTTTATTAAAAGATAAAAAAGATTTGATGTAATGTTCCTTCGTTATAGTCACGCAGATAGCATTTTATGTAATAGTGGTATTATATATAAGGCGATCGATCATAACTCACACTGACTGACAGTGGTAAAGTCTTATATGTCATTTACTGACCGAAACACACTTCTTTTCCTCTCCGCAATAGGAATGTTAAAAGAAAAAAGTTGATATTATCCTAAAATAGCTATGAAGTCGTTCTATGTTAAAAAAACTTATTACCCAGTAAACTAAGTAATGAATGCTATTTATACTATAAGCAAAACTCTAGATTAAAGATGTGAAATCGATATTCAACATCATTCTCAATGCTTGTAATATCTGTAAAGAGTAAATCTATCAAAGACTAAAAAATAAATTTATTATATCTTATATCAGCAGAAACATCAATTAGCTATCAATAGCTCTTTTGATACCTCATATCAGATTCAGTTATATCCACTACACTCTGGAATTATTTTGAATCAAAAGATTACGTCGCGTTTATTCGATAAACCAATTATTTTTTTTAAAAAATCATGCAATTAAACCCTATTAAATAACGGAAAGTTCAAGAGGCAGAATGCTCTACTAGAAGTTTATACCAGAGGAGAATAATTCTTAAGAGTTTATCAAGCCCTCAAAAAAGATAAGAACCAGAGCGTTCAAAACTGCACTATCTACAGCCTGCTTTAGGAATGTTCTTTTTTTAATTCATCAGTATAATATTTAGGCTAATACCTAATGGGCAATGATTGTCACTGATCTAAAGAGAAGTTCATTGGCATATCAATGATGACTATCCTACATCTCATGCAATACCTAGATAGCAAAGATAGCACCAGAACTTTTTCACTATAGCTTCAAGACGTGGCGTTACATGAGGCACCTAATATCAGATGCTGATGGTATCGCACTGCATAACCTCTCACTAAAAAAGTAGATAATATCAATTATTCACATACTATCCTTTTAAAATCGCACTGCCTATTTCAATGGCATAAACTAATAAAACACGCTTTAGATATCGATAGAACGATCTCTCATCGCTTTGAGTGGGATGATCAAGATACACTCAAGCGGTATTGATTAGTTCTTCCGGCCGTTAGATAGCATCAATATGCTCACATTGAACACTCAGACTTGATCATGATATACGGATTACGTGGCATTTTCCGATGGTGTCATTCTAATAACGTCTGTTCATGCCTACGCTAGTTGGCGCAACCGTTGTGATGAGGAAAGTTAATGAACAACAAAACTAAACTGAAGAGCAAAAAAGAAGTGATTAAATTTTTAGCGAATCGCTTCCCTCTCTGCTTCACTACCCAAGGTAAAGCTAAACCGTTAAAGATCGGTATCTTTCAGGATTTGGTTGAACAGGTTCAGGGCGAAGAGAATATCAGTAAGACGCAACTGCGTTCCGCATTACACCGGTATGTTTCAACCTGGCGTTACCTCAATGAAATAAAGATTGGCGTGCAGCGCATTGATCTCGCTGGTAACCCCTGCGGTGCGATGGAAACGCAGCATGTTGAACATGCACGCAAAACATTAACGGACGCTAAAGCCAGAGTTCAGCTGCAGCTCGCCGCTGAAGAACCGAAAACGCGCATAAACGATAATGCGGCTACGCTGCATGGTGCCGATTTATTCAACCAAGCTAGAAAAAGTAAGCCCGAAACCACTTGCATTCCCCATCTTAAAAAAGCAAATCCTAGCGTTTCAGTTCGGCAAACGACACGCGCTGTAAAAACCTTAGCCGTCACTAGCCTGGATAGTTTTAGAGTTGGACAAACGATCAAAGTTAAAATTGGTAAAAATCCCATACAAGCAATCATCCTAAACATCGGAAAAGCAGGAGTACATATACAACTTTCTTCCGGAATGGCCGTGATAATACGAGAAGAAGACCTTCAGCTCTTATCTTGAGACCGGCAAGACAGGGCCAATATCTTTTACAGAGAGCAGATCATCACCTTTGATGTACGCTGTCCCGTAGAAATGGCGACAGCATACATCACATAAGATGATCTGCTTCCGAAGTTGAAAGCAGCATAGTACGGCAGTAGACAGTAGGTGAGCGGGTCAGGTAACGTTTGCTCTAGAATCGTCTTTCGCCCAGAACATTTTCGATCATTGCGGAAACATCATTGACCACAGAGACAGATTCTTAGTCCCTTTAAATCCTACAGCATTTTCCCTGCTCAAAAATTTAAATTAACTTAAGTGCTCAAGATTCGTAAACGTCACGTTATAATCCCCGATGTATAATATCTTGGGAAAGCTTTGATTCGAGTCTCAGCGGTATCCTACTAGCTCAGGAGCACGCCTATCACTTTCAACGGACACGACGTCATTGCAATTCACTACGCGTACAGCCGCACTCGAAAATTACCTTTAAGCTCGATGTGGGATGAGCAAATCTGAGCAGATCTGCGATAAGAACACTGTACAGATAGACCATGCGCGCTACTTCATTCATCATCAGATGTTGCGTCGAGTATGGCCGATGCTAGATTCAATGCAAAACAAGCTTCAGAACTATTATCGATTTAACAGCGATCGCTCTCAATAACAACGTGTTATATAATAGCTCATTCATACCCACCTGAATCAGAGCTATCAAAATTAAAGAAAATTGGAATCTATTCTCGACCCGGCTGTTTCAAGCGGCCTGGCGCGCATCGTTAAGGATCTTGAATGAGAAGTACATTCAAGAAGCTACCTCGCGTTACGACCTTATTCACGCGAATCAAAATTAAGCCCCCGCTCCTTATCAACCGGAAGCTAGAGCTCTAACAAGAGGGCGCTTTTTTACAGCACGGGCAGAAGTAACTATAGTATCCCATAACAAGACGGCAGTGTAATGGTAAGTGCACAATAACCCCTTAAACCGCCGACTTTTCGACACTTCCCAGCAAAGCTGGGAGTCAACACCTGATGAAATGTAAAGTTATGTATGTTTGTCGACTTAGCCCCGCGTAATGCTTGAAAAACTCCTCAAAGACCCTAAAGTAGGGCTACGCAATCAGCGTAATTATTTTCCGAGGAACCTGACATTTTATGATGCGTATCGCTCTTTTCCTGCTGACGAACCTGGCTGTGATGCTGGTGTTCGGTATTGTACTGAGCCTCACCGGGATCCAATCTTCCAGTGCCGCTGGGTTAATGATAATGGCCGCCTTGTTTGGATTTGGCGGGGCTTTCATTTCGCTATTAATGTCAAAATTTATGGCACTGCACTCCGTTCGCGGCGAAGTGATTAAGCAACCGCGTAATGACACTGAACGTTGGCTGATAAATACAGTCCGCCAGCAAGCGCAGCAGGCTAATATCGCTATGCCGCAAGTAGCGGTTTATCATGCGGTTGATATCAACGCTTTTGCTACCGGCGCAACGCGTAATGCTTCGCTGTTGGCCGTCAGTACCGGTCTGCTTCAGAATATGAACCACGATGAAGCCGAGGCTGTCCTCGCTCATGAAATTAGCCATATAGCAAGTGGTGATATGGTGACTATGACGTTAATGCAGGGCGTGGTAAACACGTTCGTCATTTTTATATCGCGAATCCTAGCGCAGTTAACGGCAGGGTTCATTTCGTCAGATCGCGATGAGAGCGAACATAGCAATGGTAATTCTCTGGTTTATTTTACCATCTCCATGGTGCTTGAGTTGGTGTTTGGAGTCTTGGCGAGCATAATTACACTATGGTTCTCGCGTCACCGTGAATTCCATGCTGATGCTGGTTCGGCTAAGTTAGTAGGGCGTAAAAAAATGATTGCAGCACTTCAGCGGCTAAAGACCAGCGGCGAGCCCCAGGAAGCCAAAAGCATACTTGCTTTTTGTATCAATGGCCGTAATAAAACCTTTAGCGAACTATTTATGTCACATCCCTCGCTAGATAGACGAATCGAGGCACTCCGTTCTGGCACCTACTTGAAATAAGAAAATTACGGAGGCTAACACCTGCAGGAGACGCATCACAACACACCTCGTAATGGTAACTATAAAAATACGAACAGCTCTGCCGAGAAAGAGTAAAATCTCTCTCTGCAGCTTCTTGAAAATGCCCGCTCTTACTGTAGAACCACGACCTCCTGTAGAGTTCGTTATTGTAACGCTAAATAATTTCACGGTTGACTCCCTGCGCACAAAACTAGATGCCAGTACTACTAATCAGCAGAATAGCCTATGTATACAAACTATTACAGCAACAGCAAGCCAGGCTGTGAATATTATATACCCCTGCTGCCGGTATTGGTATAAGCAGTAGAGTCGGACGACTATTAAAGCATCCTCCTTATTTGAGAACAGTAGACTGTGCAGTACGTCACTAGCTATAATAGCTATTATTAGACTATTAAATTCAGATCAGTACTGTATTTTTTACAAAGAAAATAGCTTTCAACTTATAAGTACCAGTGATAACCTACGCGCTTCCAAGGTAGGTCGCTTCTTGCCTCCACGCTTATTAGCACAAGCGTCGCTATGGTGCTGATAGTTTTAACACCCAGTGGGATATTACAACACGTCCCGCTACGTTAGGATCGCGGTCTCTTGAGCTTGATTAACCGATCTTCTGCTATTTTTTAGATAGAGACATCTTATTGCATCCGAAGAGTCAATGCGAAAATAGGAAAGGTAAAAAAGGATTGATAGATGCTCTCAAGACTGAACGGATATGACTTCTAAGAATTCTTAAAGTAAATATATTAACTCAAACACCAGTTTGTTTGAGTCTAGTTGTTTAGCTGCTTAAGCTAAAACAGGCTAGATAGAAAACGCGCGAGGAGGGCCGCGACTCACAAATCCTAGCGTCAGTCTGCACTTCTAGAGGCTCCTTCGAACATAAAAAGAAAATACGGAATCCACTCTGTCTCAACAACTGCATATAATATGCCAGTGCTGCCATCGCCGAGTCCGAAACAAGCAAATGGTAGTATTTTATCTTAGGCTCGATGCATGCAAATAGTCAAAAAAGCACGGCCTCCTTTACCTCTAGGTTGCGTGTCTCCTATCACCCCTATGGAGGAATATAGAATTAACTGTTATGTTTCCCAACAGGTATGATAGGTTTTAACCTAGTATTGTGAAGATTACCATCTAATGATATTGGATTTAATCAAATAGCTCGATAACTACAGAGCGATACTGTCATATAATTAAGGAAAGATAACGTTGAAAATAACACCATTTGATAATACATCAGAATGCAATTTTATATTGCATTATTGACTATATTGTGTACTGCACTACTAATGGTGTTGCAACGATGCGAGTGTCTTAGGTACGACTCTATATTGTCCGTGTTCGCAGAAGTTTCAACCCTCCTATAAGGGCTCAAGCTAGCGCGAAGGTGGAAGCTACTGGCTGGGGCGCATACATACACCTCCAGTCATGGTATGCGAGACTGCACAGAGTTAAACTAGAAAGGAAAAACCACTATTCATTCCCTAATCGCCAACGAATGCGAACCTGTTCGGGCATAACTCAGCCTTATTGATTGCTTTATTCCTCTAATTTTCAGAATACACTATGGCAATGGTCGAGACCATCTGACCGCATATAATGCAAGTAATAAAATTTCATTCAATCAAAATCTGATTGCAAGCAATTAAGATTTTAACTTCATGCTATGGTGAAAAATGTTTTAGATATATTTTAGATACCAAGATCACTCAACCAAACATACACATAAGTCTTATAGATATTGCAATACATTACGCTGTATCAAGGCAGACTCCACTGATATTGAGTATTCGTCTGCATATTTTTCTGCTGCATTTTAAAAAATACGTCAAAGGCGGTTAGAGATGGGATATCGCCTAACATATATTTTGAAAAACAGAAATTGCAGTCATCATGCAAGCGGTTAACTACCTTCATTTCAATTCATAGGCTTTATAGAAGCATGGGCATGACAACCTGGCTCACTAATACTCACGCCCTCTAAGGCCGCATGAGTCTATTGGACTATAAATAGATACATCAGCTATTTTTTTCATGAATCACAGCACTACTTTTAAAGAAAGTAACTAATTACCTTTTCCGAAGATAACACTCTCAAAATTTTGCTAATTATACAATCCGGACTTAGCCTCTCGCTACAGGCCGTGCAGTACAATAATGTCTCCAGTTGCTTTGAAAGCTGATAAGGCCCCTTAGATACAGACACTGCTCTTTGTTGATTAATTGCTAAAGGATAGTTTTTTAATATAACGATATCAAGATGCTGTAAAATCATTCCTTGATTCGTTGATATTATCGCCCTTGAACTGTTTAGTAAAGGCCTTTAAAATGCCACCCCCTTCAGCATGTCGAAAACTGTAAAGCATGGAGGCCGGTGTGTTCCTTACACGAAACAACGTAAAGCATTAAATGCTCTATGATCATGGGTAGCTTGGTATCACCTACACTGGCGCTGCCAGATTTTATAAAGCAGAATACCGAAACATCCGCGCAGAGGTGAGGAGAAGCGCTTACGATACAAGTTACCCTCATGATGCTGTGTTAAGGCAGTGCCTAAATCATCTATAGCTACCGTAGCCAAATGCATGATATTCAGCAGCGCTATACCATAAGCCTAACTATGTAGTTGCACGTCAGGACCTAAAAAGCAGTAATCATGCTTTATCAAAACAGTCGATTAGTGCTTGCTTTCACTGGCCAAAAACAGTCCCAGTCCAGTGATAAATACAAGGCAATAATCATCTAATGATGTTCGCCTTTGGATATACAGGCAAAGAAGATGGTGAGAGTTATGTAGCAATAATAGTGTCAATGGATGACTCTATTAAAAATCTCGCATACCATCCGCATCACCTAAGAATAGCACCGAGGGCGTAACACTAATTAAAAAATAATCGCATATTCAACAACTAATGGTTTTCCCCTCATTAATTGTCTATTTTGAAAGTCAGTCAACATGACCTTTGCATAGCTCATACAGATAATCCTAAATGAATATTTGAGACAAAAATAATGACATAAAAATTCGAGCCTTACGTCACGCGTCTTATCTAAGTAGAAACGATATCAGACCATTTGAATTGTTAAGAAAATTCAATATAGCTTTTACATATTTTATCAATGACCTGTTTAGGGTGCTCTTTTTTAAGCCTGGTTAATCATGTAATCAGTACACAACATAACTAGAAGGTAGTACGACATAACTTGAATATGCGTCTTGAGATCAAACATCTTTCTCGTAAAAGACCTGATCATAAAAAAAGCAAAAAAATGGATAGCAAAATCATGTCATGATGTATGACTCTCCTGTTGTTATGAGAAAATCCGAGTCATCACTAACCTCGGTTATTTCGTCGTACTGTACGACTACAAAGGAAAGTGCGGCCCTGAACAAGACAGTTTTTCATATATGGGTAAAAATTAACGCGAAAAAACGACTTTTTTGTTGAGAATAAAAAGGGTAGTTTAATCGAGTGCCCGACAAAGATCCTCCGGCTCCGGCCCGCTTCCCCTTTTTCCGTAAGAGGTTAAAACGAACGATACATTCGGTAGCCAGGTCTAACCTGCCTGCCCTTTGCAAGTCATAGTACCGATGCTTGCAGCTAGGCAGTTATGGTAAATATTAAAAGGTCATCACGCCGCTTTGCCAGGCAAAGACAGAGTCTACAATAAACACAATTACAAGGAGACCGCGTTTGGACAGCAGCACCATTATAAGTTTGTTTATTATTGGTTCGATATTGGTGGGAGGAGGCATCCTTCTTAGCGCTTTTTCCTCACATCTTGGTATCCCTATTCTGGTTATTTTTTTGGCTATTGGTATGCTGGCAGGGGTCGATGGCCCAGGCGGTATCGCCTTTGATAACTATCCTGTAGCGTATCTTATTAGCAACCTAGCACTAGCGGTGATTTTGCTAGATGGAGGCATGCGTACCCGCGCTACTGCGTTTCGAGTTGCTCTTTGGCCGTCACTATCGCTCGCCACGGTCGGGGTGATTATCACTGCCGGCTTAACCGGCATGGTCGCGGCATGGCTATTTAGACTAGATATGATTGAAGGCATGCTTATAGGTGCCATTGTAGGTTCCACCGATGCCGCAGCAGTATTTTCGCTTTTAGGCGATAAGGGCTTAAATGAACGTATTACTTCGACACTTGAGATAGAGTCGGGCAGCAATGATCCAATGGCAGTATTTTTAACTATAACGCTTATCGCTATGATTCAAAAGGGGCAAACCCATCTTGATTGGCTATTTTTAGCGCACCTTATCCGCGAATTTGGCCTAGGTGTATGCATGGGTATGGGTGGCGGGTGGTTATTGCAGCAGATCATTAACCGCATCTCGCTAGCCAACGGGCTATATCCGCTACTAGCCGTGAGCGGTGGCATTATGATTTTCGCTTTGACCACGGCCCTGGAAGGCAGCGGTATTCTGGCAGTTTATTTATGCGGTTTTGTTCTAGGCAACCGGCCAATACGCAACCGATACGGTATTTTACAAACTTTTGACGGCATGGCCTGGCTTAGCCAGATCTGCATGTTTTTGGTATTAGGACTTTTGGTCACGCCTAGCGACTTATGGATGATTGCTATTCCGGCGCTTATTTTGTCGCTTTGGCTAATGCTAGTAGCACGTCCGCTTTCAATCTTCGTCGGTCTTCTACCATTTCGCCACTATACTACTCCTGAACGGTTTGTTCTATCCTGGATTGGACTACGCGGAGCGGTCCCAATCATTTTAGCGGTATTTCCCATGATGGCCGGTCTTGACAACGCCCCCTTATATTTTAATGTAGCATTTTTTATCGTTCTGATTTCCCTTCTGCTACAGGGAACCTCATTGGGCTTCGCCGCCCGCTTGGCGAAAGTAGTTGTACCTCCTACTACGTCCCCGATTTCGCGCGTTGGAATGGATATACATCCGGAAAACCCCTGGGAGCAGTTTATTTATCAATTAGGGAATGAAAACTGGTGCGTGGGCGCAGCATTACGTGATCTTACAATGCCTCGCCATACACGCATCGCTGCATTGTTTCGTGATAACATACTCCTTCATCTTACAGCCAACATCCGGCTTCGCGAAGGTGATGTGCTTTGTGTGATTGGACGAGAACGTGACTTGCCTGCGTTAGGAAGGCTATTCAGCCAATCCCCAACCATTGCGCTGGACCAGCGTTTCTTCGGAGATTTCATACTGGAAGCCCACGCACGCTTATGCGATGTTTCATCTATTTACGGCCTACAATTTGCCGAGGAAGTAGATAACGAACTAAATCTCGGCCAGTTTGTTATGGCATTGCTGGGTGGGGGCGAGCCGGTAGTAGGTGATAATGTCATCGCAGAAGGTGTTGTATGGACTATTGCAGAAAAAGAAGAGCACAAGGTCAGTAAAATTGGTATTAAGATCGCCAATGATACATCATAAACCAGCACCGCCCCGACGAGGCAGTGCTAGCATAAACGGATATAGCTGATAGAAATCAGCTCCTAACTGAAGTCTATCGTAGGATGGCGCGATAGAGTGTTCTGAAAACAGCTGATCTTTAAAGGCGCTGATTCAAGAAAGCCAGAGGCATACCATTTTCTTGGTACGCTGGACCTTTCGAGAACCCACAAAAGTTATGCTCCGATCAATTTTTGTGCTAATTGACTACTAGAATGGATAGTTATGCTAATAACTAGCGATTTTTTAGAGAACGCTGCTGCCAGATAGACAGGTCACTGCTTCTGAAGCTCGCTGAGGCGTCTAATATGGTATTTCGGTTTTTGTCCATTTAGGGTTGATGGCTTATATGTTATCTTATTTTTTCATCTTTTAGAGTACGGATCTGCTGTTTTCATAACTCGCCGATGCTTTCCGATAATTTATTAGCGAATGATCTGGCGATAGTTTACGATTCTTCAGAAGTGTACCGGCGATAATCAAACCCTTTCTCAGGTTCAGCCTGATTCATAAATGATCTTGTTTCCGAGAAAAAGCACTATATCGCATATTCTAGTACATCGAGCATCATAAATATGGGGATCGTTATTAACGTTGAGAGCATTTAATTAGTAATCGATAGAAATTATTGCGAACGCATCGGCAGGCAGCGTACTAGTACAGTTTATCATTGCAATCTGATGCGGTCTCAATCCACTTTAAAAGTAGTAGTCAGTATAAGTAAAAGATCAATTCAGTGCATAAAAATAATCGTAATGTTTCCTAGAATGCACTGGCTACTAGAAAATAGCGGTTATGGCCTACTATACGTTTTTCTACGTGTTATAGCTCTGCGAGCGAACTTTCAGGTTAACATATTGTAATGCTTCATGCCGCTATGCATCATTTTTCTCTTGTTGAGCGATCATAAATTTTATTTTCTCTCATGAAGAAAATTGTGTACAACACACATAAGATGCTGAGCGAATACTCAAAGTACAATATCGACTTATTAAACAAATTTATTAAAATTATGAGGTTATGGTTTAAAAGAACATGACATATTTAAAGTAGTATTAAGTGCAATCTACTAAAACCTGCTAGCGGGACAACATGTTTTTCTCGTATGCTGTTATAGCACCTGAGTCTTGTAACAATGCTACCCTAAATAAAAGTAGTTCTGTCTGTCACTAATGCAAGCGCTTAACCAAATGAAATCTATTAAAAATGCAAATGGCCTGCCGAATCTCAGCAAAATCGTTCTTCGCGCTACCAACACAAACTCTATGTGTTAGATTCAAAACATGATTCAGCATGCCTGGCGGCATCTATAAAGGCTCACAGTGCTGGACAGAGCGCATGTTCGGAAGATGTTGCAAATAACATTCCAAGCGCGAGATGCACTGCTTGACGGCGCACCGAGTTGCGATCGCCCTCTAAATGCATAAGCTGAGAAAAGAGAGCGCCCTCAGCGAGGGCGAAACCGAACCAGACCATCCCCACAGGTTTTTCAACCGTCCCCCCATCGGGGCCAGCGATACCGCTGATGGCCACCGCGTAATCAGCGGAAGCAGCGCGGAGCGCGCCGCAGGCCATCTCCTTTACCACTGCGTCGCTTACCGCACCGTGTTGTTCAATAGTCCCGTGTCGGACATTGAGCAAATCGATTTTTGCCTGATTGCTATAAGTCACAAAGCCACACTTAAACCAGTTAGAGCTACCAGCAACATCGGTAATCATCTTCGCTACCCAGCCACCTGTGCAGGACTCTGCACAGGTAATCCACTTTTTTTCTCGTTTTAACGTTGTGCCCAGCAGCACGCTGAGAGCATAGAGTTCATTGTTGTGTATAACATTTTTATTATTCACATGCATCTGATCATATTTCTCCTGCATCGAGGTAAAACATTCAAAGTGTTTGGACTGGGCAGTCTCATTTTCAGTATGTTATATAAGCTCTTTAACTTTAATTGAATAATACAAAATGATCCTGCTCTGTTATGATCTTTAGAAACGAAGATTGTATTTGCGAGGCTGCTATTTTTGGATGAAGTCTCTTTTCATGAGTTTAAACTCCAGAGAGCAATGATTTCAATAAACCGATAGCATAACATTTATGTATGCAACAAGGCCGGCACATAATTATTTTTGACAATGTGTCGTTACAAAGCATTCCCTAATGCAAAGTCGCAGGCCTCTGATCCTCTTTCAGGCGAGAGAGGTAGTTAATATTAGTCAGCATGATACCGTGAAAGTCATCACGCGGCTGAATATAAGCATCCGAACGGCAGCAATAATATCTAAAGCGGGCTATAACCCATTCTTTCACTTTCTAAAAAATACCATTTTCTGATTCAGAAAACTACCAGGAGATCATCTAAGTTGGCGTCTCTATGGTGCATAGGTGAGTGAAGTAATAGAAATAATGAAAGCACTTGGAGATAATAAGTTGTTAGGAATGTAATACATCTTCGGATCCCTTTAAAATAGGGCTTATTATATGCTAAATTATTGAATATTGAAACTTATTTAATTAAGATCATGCAGATCTTTGAGACAGGAAGGGCGCAACACCACCTTCATGCCGTTATTGTATGCTACAGATATTTGCCATTCTAATGCAAAACATGCGCAGTGGCTTTGTTAAATTCTGTAAACCAAAAGCACAAAATAGCATGATCTTCAGTACTACAAGTTTTCTATAACAAAATTTAGTCTATCAATAGACATTGATCATATAGATGAAGTTCAGGATTTTACTTCGTATCAAAGAAAATTTATCTTATGCTCACTTTTTATGATCATGAACCCAACTGCAGCATCTTACTGCTTCACGATTATGTTCAAGATTAGATCTTTATTGCATACTTTCGGAACAACTATGAATAAGAGTACCGATCAAATCCGTCAAGCGTTTCTCGAGTTTTTCCATAGCAAAGGGCATCAGGTAGTAGAAAGTAGCTCACTGGTGCCTGATAACGATACGACATTGCTGTTCACCAACGCTGGCATGAACCAATTTAAGGATGTGTTCCTGGGCTTAGATCAACGATCCTACCACAGCGCTGCTACATCGCAGCGCTGTGTGCGAGCAGGCGGCAAGCATAATGATTTAGAAAAAGTCGGTTACACATCTCGCCACCACACCTTTTTTGAGATGCTTGGAAATTTCAGCTTCGGCGATTACTTCAAACATAATGCTATTAGTTTCGCGTGGGAACTGTTGACCAGTGAGCAATGGTTTAATGTGCCAAAAGACAAGCTATTGGTGACTGTGTATGCTAATAATGATGATGAAACCTACAATATCTGGGCCCGAGAGATTGGAGTACCGATCGAGCGCATCATCCGTATCGGAGATAATAAAGGTAGCCCCTATGCCTCTGATAATTTCTGGCAAATGGGAGACACCGGCCCCTGCGGCCCCTGCTCGGAAATCTTTTATGATCATGGAGAGCATCTTTCTGGCGGTCTACCGGGAACTCCTGAAGAAAATGGCGATCGATACATCGAGATCTGGAACTTAGTGTTTATGCAATTCAACCGACAAGCTGACGGCACCTTACTTCCGCTGCCAAAGCCCTCGGTAGATACTGGGATGGGGTTAGAACGTATTGCCGCAGTACTACAACACGTTAACTCTAATTATGATATCGACTTATTCAAAAGACTCATCGCTGCGGCTGCCCAGGCTACAGACGCTAGAAATCCTCATAGCAAATCACTTCGAGTTATCGCTGATCATATTCGCGCCTGCGCTTTCCTAATTAGCGATGGCGTCATACCGTCCAACGAAGGGCGGGGCTATGTTCTTCGCCGTATCATCCGCCGCGCGATTCGGCATGGTAAGATGCTCGGTGCCAGTGACACCTTTTTCTATAAACTGACAGAGCCGCTTATCGAGGTAATGGGCAGTGCTGCAAGCCCGCTACAGCGACAAAGAATCATGATAGAGCAGGTGCTGCACGCCGAAGAAGCTCAGTTTGCCAGAACACTTGAGCATGGCTTGAAGTTGCTAGAGGCACATCTAAACAAACTGACTAGCAAAACCCTCGACGGAGAAACTGCCTTCCATTTATATGATACGTATGGTTTTCCTCTAGATTTAACCATTGATATCTGCGAAGAACGCAACCGAGGCGTCGATACGGCTGGCTTTGAACACGCTATGGCAGCGCAGCGCAACCGCGCGCGTCAATCGAGCAGTTTCGGTGCTGACCACCACAGTATCCTGCATATCGAGGAAAAAACCTATTTCTATGGCTATGAAAAACTTATGCATCAGGCAGTTGTAACCGCACTGTTCCTCAATGACCAACCGCGAGAAGTCATTGTTCAGGGTGACAAAGCCGTAGTAGTGCTTGATGCAACGCCGTTCTATGGCACAGCTGGTGGACAGGTAGGTGACCGGGGCCAATTAAAATCTATTGACGGGCTTTTCGAAGTTTTGGATACACAGAAATATAGCAAGGCACTTGGTCACTTCGGGCAACTCAGCTACGGTGAACTTAGGCTAGGAGCGAAGGTCACGGCACAGGTAGATAGGGAACGCCGTGAGCAAATCTGCTTGAATCATTCAGCTACTCATTTACTGCATACAGCATTAATTCGAGTTCTCGGTGAACATGTCAGGCAGAAGGGGTCGCTGGTTAACGACCAATACCTACGTTTCGATTTTTCTCATAATATGGCCATGACATCAGCACAGATCCGTCGAGTAGAAGAGATCGTGAATCAGCAGATCCGCTATAACTTATCCATACAGACCGATCTGATGGCACTAGAAGATGCCCGAAATATCGGGGCCATAGCTCTTTTTGGTGAAAAATACGAGGAAAAGGTTAGGATGGTACGTATAGGCGCTTTCTCCACCGAGCTTTGTGGCGGGACCCATGCTAGACGTACCGGCGATCTTGGCTTGTTCTCGATCACATCGGAATCTGGCCGCGCTGCCGGTATTCGTCGTGTCGAAGCTATAACTGGCGAAAAAGCATTAAGAGTAGTTCAGCGGCAGAGGGATTTAATGCATCTTATTTCGCAGTTGGTGAAAGGCGACAGTCATACGCTACCAGATAAAGTCTTAGCATTGCAGGTGCGCTGCCGCCAACTAGATAAAGATCTCCAAAAATTAAAGAACCTGCAAGTTGCACAGCAAAGCACATTAATCGGCCATAACGCGCGCGACATCAACGGAGTCAAAGTTCTAGTAAGGCAAGTTAAGAATGTCGAATCGAAAATGTTACGCAGGATCGTGAACGATCTGAAAAACCAATTAGGATCCGCAGTCATCATTCTTGTAACTGTGGCAGAAGGCAAAGTGAGCTTGATAGCCAGCGTAGCCAGTGATTTGACCGATCGGATTAAGGCAGATGATATTGTTACTTACGTTACCAAAAAAATAGGTGGAAAAGGCGGCGGACGATCCGATCTGGCGCAGGGAGGGGGTAGCGATACCGCTGCATTGCCAGTAGCAATGGCGTGCTTAAATGAGATGTTGATCGAAAAGCTCTGACTAGAGTTTAAAATGCGTTATAATAAATAGTATGAACTTATGTTCAATTAAAGCACGTAAATAAATAATCTTCCAAAAAAGTTAGATACGGATCAGTTAGCCATATCGAAATATCTTGATATTATCTCATGAATAGACTGAGGATGAGCTATTCATGCATGTACACTACTTACACTTTCATAGTATATGATAGATAATAGCGGGACAATGAGACGCCCGACTCTTTTAATCGTTCAAGGAGCAAAGCATGCTTATTCTGACTCGTCGAGTTGGTGAGAGCCTCATGATTGGTGATGAGGTTACAGTTACTGTTTTAGGTGTCAAAGGCAACCAAGTTCGCATCGGTGTTAATGCCCCTAAAGCCGTTTCTGTGCATCGTGAAGAAATATACCAGCGTATCCAGACTGAAAAGTTACAACAGACTCCGTACTAATTTTTTAGCGCCTTACCCGGTGCGAGGCGCAGCCCCAGGAGCCTTGTTATCAGTTTTGTTCTAAGATTCTATCTTTTTTCTCATTGTTCAAATGTTTTCGATCAAACGGTTTTTGATCAATCTTTAGCCTCTAATCTATTTAAATTCAAAAAAAATTGTGCCACTATCCGTGCAAGGGGAAAAACAGTTTGACTTATCAATCCCAAAAGGTAATATACACTGCTTGCAGTACCTTATGAAATTCAACAATCGCGTGTAGGTGAGGTGGCCGAGAGGCTGAAGGCGCTCCCCTGCTAAGGGAGTATATAGTTAAAACCTGTATCGAGGGTTCGAATCCCTCCCTCGCCGCCATTTAAAATGCATCCGTAGCTCAGTTGGATAGAGTACTCGGCTACGAACCGAGCGGTCGGAGGTTCGAATCCTCCCGGATGCACCATTCTTTTACTGTTGTGAAATGAGCACACTGTGTTACGCTGCCTCCTCCGGGGAAAACAAATCTTGAGAGATGTTGATACTGTTATCGATAGTTTTAACTATTGTACCGTTAAGTGCTATAAACTTTTCTGCGATCTTAAGCGTATTTATGGTATTTTTTACTAGCATTAAACATTTTTTTAAAGAATCAGCAGTAGAAAATAACATACTTACTTTATTCGAAGAGTCTTATTGCCGTTAAAAAGCTCACGCTCAAACAGGCATTATCCTAATAATTTGTATTATTAGCCCTATCAATCAAAACCGATTGAACAGTGATCTTGTTATGCGATAAAGCGGCTATAGATAATTTTACTGGTCGTGCTATGTACAGCTAGTCTGCGTTTTTTAAATATTTCTGAAAAAGTGATGTATCTCTACGCTCAGCGCGATATATGTTGTCATATCAAGCATCTGCTTAAGAAATCTTATAACGTTAAGCACTTCATATTTTGCATCATGATTCTTGTAAGCTCAATCTTGGCTTCTTCTAAATCATGCTCTCCTACTGGATCGCTACTGCGGAGAGACAGTTTAATCTACTCCGTATCAGGCGGTTTTTGGGAGGATCAATTACCTCATTCCGGCGTATTGCAGCAAACTCAAAGATGAGAGATTAACCAATTACTGCTTAAGAGACAGGTATCTATATTTTCCTTACGGCCAGTGACTGTTATTACCAACAGGCACAACGGCCTTTAAATCCTTCCTTAAGGTTTTTTATTGCTAATACATCTCGACACTAAACAGCTTCACTGCTACGTAACATGATTGTTTCCCCAGAACGAGCAGGCTGATCGTACATTGTGCGCTTTGTCTATTTAGTGTGGGATATATCAATCGCGTGGGATCTTCACAGTAGAAGGATAGACGGCGTTATCACGCGATTTCTTAGCGCGGTGTTAATAGTCTAAGCATCATGCTATCGACAACTTCAGATAAGTCACCCCCCGAGCACCCCTCGCATAAGCGCCTCAGTAAAGTGTTTTCTGCATACCGATATATAGCAATTATTACCACCAATTAGTACCTGTTCGCCCTCACGCATCACCGAACCCTTCCCGTCAGTTCGTAGCACGCGGTTAGCTTTTCGCCCGCAATGGCATACGGTTTTCAGTTCCACCAGCTTATCCGCCCAGGCTAATAGCCATAAACTACCGATAAATGGCTCCGCGCGAAAATCTGTTCGCAAGCCATAGCATAGCACCGGGATAGTCAACTTATCTACTACCTCACATAGCCCGGCAACCTGCTCACGACTTAAAAAGTGACACTCATCTACTAGTACGCAATGAACGGCCTGTTGGCGATGGGCGGTGGCCACAGCTAAAAAAAAATCAGTTTTGACATTGAATGATTCGGCAGGGGAAGACAGTCCAATACGCGAACTCACCTGCCCACGGGCGTATCGGTCGTCAATGTCTGCTGTGAACACTAGAGTGCACATGTTGAGCTCTTGATAATTATAGGATGACTGCAGTAGTGCTGTAGACTTACCTGCATTCATTGCAGAATAATAAAAATAGAGTTGCGCCATTAGTGCGGGAGATTGCCTAAATGATACAGAAATGCATAATTTATAATTATACTATATTAGGTGCAGAGATAAAAGTGTTTTAGAGCCTGCAATTCCCATACTTATCGGAGATACACAACAGATAATCCCAGACTTGAGGTTATCAGTGAAACTGAATACAGAAGGTGTGTCAGAAAGGTGTTAACGAGAACATCATATGGTGCAATGTCTCATATGACAATATGAACAAATACAGTCATAGATCGGTTCAGCTGAATTAGATCAAAAAACTCATTTGACTATCAGCACATCAGTGGCTAACGCCGCCTACCATACACGTTGCTGTAGAAGTGCTCTAATTTATAAACGCCAAGCAATCTATGACTTACCGTGGGGCGAACAATATTGCCTAGTTACATGCTATGTGCATAAGAAGATAATTGAACATTAATCTCTAAAAGAGAGTTGTCATAATTAAAAAACACCAGGTCATGAATCTCGGCTCTTACTGACTGCAATTCTATCTTCTGGTTAAAGGCCCTGCTAGGTGGTCCTTGAATCCTGCATCGCTATCAGACGCAATAGGCATGCATATGATGAGGATCACAACGTGATTATCAGGATTGTGCTGTTAAAAATCAATATCGTCCAGTATACGTATCGTATCACATTATCCCCACGATCAGCTAACTCGAAAACACTCTGGTATTTTTAATCAGGCTTTTTAACGATATAATCGTTGCCTGATCTGTATGCCTGTTGCAATCTATATGATATATAAGTAGCAATTGCTTTTATCAACAACAAACCCTTTAATCATGAGCGCATGCGTAAGACTGTAATATCGCATCAGACCCGTACCGGTTACTTTACTCAGCATTCTCTTGCTAAAAAAGAGACTATCGTAGCCCAATTTAATCAGGGCGGCCTGGTTGACTCAACATGGATTGATCTCGAGTCTTGCATAAAACTATAAAAAAGTTTTTTTGCTCCGATAAAGCGCAGAACAATGGCATCGCCCACTACAATCAAAATTTGCAGACGATGTCATCGTGCTTCCGAATTTTGGGGAAAATTATGTCAGTGCGCAGTAATACTTTGTCAGCATTACTCTTCCCCCCCCTGGATTAGCCGCGGCACATACCTAATTTCTCATCCTAACGCAACCCGGGGAACGGCCGTAGAAAGCGCCGAACCTCAAGAATATCCCTCTCAAGGAATAGCTCTATTTATCTACAGCCGAAGGACATGAATGTTATTCAAATTAATCCCGAGAGGGGAAAGCGTGCACACCTTTCTCTTCAGGACAAACAAAGCCCCCCTCTGGAAGAGGGTCTGAACCTTACTGTCACTTTATAGCATCGCGAGGGCGGTGTAAAAATTATAACAGGAGCATGTCTTTGAAGCGGCGTTCAATACAAGAAAAATACCAGGCGTGGTGCAGATTGATGCGCACTGATCAGCCTATCGGTTCGCTACTACTGCTCTGGCCAACGCTTTGGGCTCTGTGGATAGCGGGTATGGGCATTCCCAGTCTAGGAACGCTGGCGGTATTTATTCTCGGTGTATTGTGTATGCGCTCCGCGGGCTGCGTGATGAAC
This sequence comes from secondary endosymbiont of Ctenarytaina eucalypti, assembly GCF_000287335.1. Lineage (GTDB taxonomy): Bacteria > Pseudomonadota > Gammaproteobacteria > Enterobacterales > Enterobacteriaceae. Next base: position 1,378,373 of record NC_018419.1, on the reverse strand, counting down.
GATTATGTGGACCGTAAAATAGACGGCGGTGTTACACGCACCTGCAGCCGTCCATTTCCCAGCGGGCTCATCGGCGAAAAAGAAGCTTTGCTACTGTTCGGCGCGCTGATAGGAATTGCCTTCACACTAGTGTTGATGTTGAGTAGTATGACCATTAGACTGTCAACAATAGCATTAGTATTGGTATTAGTTTATCCGTTCATGAAGCGCTATACGCATGTGCCTCAGCTAGTGCTAGGCGGGGCATTCAGCTGGTCCATTCCGATGGCATTTTCTGAGGTCAGTCAGGACTTAAATTTAAACTGCTGGCTTCTATTTCTTGCCAATGTCACCTGGACGATAGCTTACGATACCCAATACGCAATGGTGGATCGGGAAGATGATTTGCGTATCGGCGTCAAATCTACAGCGATTTTTTTTGGTCGCTTCGATATACTGATCATCGGGTTACTGCAATTCATAACGCTGTTTTTTCTGATAATGATTGGCTGGAGGGTTGGACTTAACGGGTTTTACTATTTAGCACTAGTGGGCTCTACAGCATTATTTCTCTGGCAGAAACAGATTATGGCTAAACGCGAACGACCGTCCTATTATCGGGCATTTCTAAACAATAATTTCGTTGGAATGCTAATTTTTATTGGAATTTTTCTCAGTTTATTGCCGCAGTAAGCTTCTTTAGATAATCGTATGTAATTTTCAAATAACGGTATTTTGATTACCACTCTTTAGAGTGGGGGGATAGTCTTCACCCGGCATCCTAGATATAGGGATGCGGAATAAGCACTTAACTGTTTTTCTCAAATAAACCAGATTATAGGAACGTGCATCCTTATCACCGTAATCTGACACTTCCTGATCTTCAAGTAGGTTTGGTGGTTTATGAAATTCATTTGATCGTCTGCAGCAGCGGTACCTCTATGAGACAAATAGATACAGCTTATTGCAAATAACATAAAAAATATTTTTTCGATAGTCTTCTTTTTCACTACCTATCCTCCTTCAGCACACACTCTAAAGATAGAGAGCTAAAAGAGTCAATGAGTTACCCCCCCTGAAGGTTAACGTTGTTATCCTGATAATTATTATCTTCCTCCTTATTAAATTAAAAAAATCGTCTGGACATTTTCTCACCGCCTGGATGAATATAAAATGCTCGTGAACGTATCTTTTTAAGCCCTCAGAAAAAGGCTAAGCATCGATGTCATCATTAGTAGGCTTCTGATGAGCTAACTCCAGAAGAACATTGGGTCTGCGCTCCTATTCAAGAGCGGTTGTCTCTAGCTATGCAGCACAATAGCTAACTCATTGATGCATAATGCTAGCAGCTCGTACTTCTTGCAGGCGTATTTGTTAGTAAAAAATAGGTGATTGTAATTTTTTATTACTATCAGACTTTTTGAAATGCGTTTAATAACATGAATCATTAATTCTCTAAAAGTTTTTTTCTTTAAAAATTTTGAAAAACAGTACTTCCGGTAATAGCATACAAATTCGAAGACCACACCTGAATTCTTTTTCTCTGGAGCCTGAAAAGTTGTACGCCTCATCAGCATTAAGGTTATATGTCACATCACAGAACTAATGCATTTACACCACTTCTATATAGGCCGTATCTTCTCTATATCAATAATGTTTCATGCAGCACTCTCTGGATCGCTGTCAAGAGAAAATGATGCCCCTACCCCGCTTAAAGCATCGGAGTGGATAATATTTGTCAGAAATTTAAAGAGCCAAGAAGTTGAAAATTGCTCTCTAAACAGCCGTGAGCTGCCTGAAAAAAGTTCGTGATCATGGGGCTCGGTAGCTAACAGGGACATGTTCCGGTTCAAATGATCCTGACTCTAGCTATTTGAGTATAGGAAACTCTTATGCACCGGTAAGTCCTGAAATCACCGTAGTCAACGTACTGTACACCTCCGAATTATACTGTTAGGCATGCCATACGCGGTCTAAATTTTGTCACAAGATCTCTGCTATTGATTCAATCCCTACGAGCTCCAGTCCTTATTTAACAAAGCATAATCTCCCTTTTAATTCATAAAGCCTGCATTTATAAAAGAAAACGTCGTATGTTAATTAACATTTTCTACGCAATCATCGATGTATATCTTTCCATTCTACTGAAGACCTAAAAGATAGTGCGCTCGCTCTTATTAACATCACGGGTAATAATGGAAGTGCAAAGATGCAACTAACGCGTCTGAAAAAATATCTGTTTTTAGAAACTATCTCGGGTAACGGTCAGTTTCATGATGAAGCGTAGCTCAAAAAAACACATAAACAGCTATTTGAAATGACAGGAAAGAGATTGACGCATATAGCGAGGCGAAGTAGTATGCACCATATTACGGTGAGTGGCGCAGCCTGGTAGCGCAATACGTTCGGGACGTATAGGTCGGAGGTTCAAATCCTCTCTCGCCGACCAATGTTCATCTGTGACGCTACGTCCTATACATCTACCACTAGAAGTCAACAAGTTATTTTTATATTAATGTTATTACTAGATCACTTGTCACATGCTTATAAAAATAACTATTAAATATGGATATTACATTCTATTCATCGAATAATATAACTAATTTTTTGAACTACATACCTCCTGGTAGACCGTGGGAAAAATAGCGCGCTGAAGATGAATAATATTACCAAATGTATATTTTGATAAAAACTAACCCTGCTGACTTTCATAGGGCGCATATCTCCTTTATTTAGTTTTGTGATAGAAACGGCGCTAAAACACTTTCCTATGCTATAATCCTTAAGACCTCTGAGACTAAATGATCGTATTTTACTATATACATATATTGTATAGGCAATATATACTGTATACCTTAATTATAGTCTATCCTATTAATCACATTGATGATTGCCATTACCTTTACTAAATAAATATAATTTATTCCTCAGATTGATATAGCCATCATGCAGTTTTATTATCACATGCTATGTACTCATGAGTGCTCACTTTATAATTTTACGTTACAGTAAGCACTCGGTGTGCTCAACTAACCGCATGTAGTTGGTTGTCCAACGGATGTATTAGTGATAATAATCAAACGCCGCTGAATAAAAGATTCACTAGCGCCACTAGCTGAATTTTTTACTTAGAACGTTCTAAAATAGGCCGTAAATAGCGCGCAGTATGTGATGCTTTACAGGCTGCCACCGTTTCAGGTGTTCCGGTCACTAAAATTTTACCACCCCCGTTACCGCCTTCCGGGCCCAGATCAACGATCCAGTCGGATGCTTTTATCATGTCCAGGTTATGCTCAATCACCACTACGGTGTTCCCCTGATTCCTTAGTCGATGCAGTACCCCCAGTAATTGTTGAATATCGGCGAAATGCAAACCAGTTGTTGGCTCGTCGAGGATATACAGCGTTTTACCAGTGCCACGCTTAGATAGCTCACGAGCCAGCTTGACCCTCTGTGCCTCTCCACCAGAGAGCGTGGTAGCCGGTTGCCCTAATCGAACATAAAATAGCCCAACATCTATCAGAGTTTGTAGCTTGCACGTTAAAGAAGGCACTGCTTCGAAAAACACCTGCGCTTTCTCAATGGTCATCTCCAGCACCTGATGAATATTCTTCCCCTTATATTTAATTTCCAGGGTTTCACGGTTATAACGCTGACTGTTACAGTGATCGCAGGACACATAAATATCTGGGAGGAAATGCATTTCCACCTTGATCATGCCATCTCCTTGGCATGCTTCACAGCGCCCGCCGCGCACATTAAAGCTGAAACGACCTGGCATGTATCCACGGGATCGAGCTTCCGGCACGCCGGCGAATAGCTCACGCACCGTCTTAAACACACCCGTATAGGTCGCGGGATTAGAGCGCGGTGTCTGGCCGAGAGGAGTCTGATCGATATCAATGACTTTATCGAAATATTCCAGCCCTTGCACATCTCGATAAAACGCGACTTTGGTAGTGATAGCCCCGCTCAGCTTATGCTGCGCTACCGGAAATAATGTATCGTTAATAAGCGTGGATTTACCGGAGCCAGACACACCAGTGATACAAGTAAAGAGGCCCACTGGCAGGGTCATCGTCACATTCTTAAGATTGTTACCGTGCGCGCCGATTAGCGTCAATACTCGGGTGAGATCAGGCGGTATGCGCGCCTTCGGAACGGGAATTACCCGAGCCCTGCTAAGGAACTGTCCTGTCAGAGATGCTGGATGAGCCATGATTTCCTCGACAGTACCTTCGGCTACAATCTCTCCGCCATGTATGCCAGCTCCTGGACCGATATCTATGATATGATCAGCAATCCGGATAGCCTCTTCGTCGTGCTCTACCACTATAACCGTATTCCCGAGATCTCGAAGATGCTCTAAGGTTTTCAACAGCCGTGCGTTATCCCGCTGATGCAATCCGATGGACGGTTCATCCAGAACATACATTATGCCCACCATACCAGAGCCAATCTGACTTGCCAAACGGATGCGTTGGCCCTCACCGCCGGAAAGAGTTGCTGCCGAACGTGAGAGAGAAAGGTAGCTTAAGCCAACATTCACAAGAAACTGCAGGCGATCGCGAATCTCTTTCAGGACTACTACAGCAATCTTGGCTCGCTGACCGCTTAGTTGCATGCCTTTAAAAAACCTCAATGCATGACCGATGCTCATCTCTGAAATTTCCGGCAAGGTCGTGTGCTCCACGAAGACGTGGCGGGACTCCCGCCGCAGACGAGTACTGTCGCAGGTGGTGCAGGGGTGGTTGCTCATATATTTAGCCAGCTCTTCCCGTGCTGCAGCAGACTTGGTTTCCCTATAGCGGCGCTGCATATTCGGCAGCACCCCTTCAAATGGTTGGTGTCGAACCGATGTATCCCCATAATTATTAGTATATTTAAATTCAATATTTTCTTTTCCGGATCCGAAAAAAATTTTTTTCTGAATCATTGGGCTGAGAGTATGAAATGGGGCATCGACATCAAAATTATAGTATGCAGCTAACGCACTCAGCATCTGGAAGGAGGAACCGCTAAGCCGATCCCATCCGAAAATCGCACCTCCGGCAAGAGATATGTCTTGATTTTTTAATACTCTGTCGCGATCAAAGTACTGCTGCACACCGAGCCCGTCGCAGGCGGGGCAGGCGCCTGCTGGGTTGTTGAAGGAGAACAGCCTGGGCTCCAGCTTGGGCATACTATAGCCGCAGATCGGGCAGGAACAGTTTGCAGAAAATAGCAGTTCTTCTGTGTTCTTGTCATCCATATCCGCAACCACTGCAATACCGCCCGAGAGACCGAGCGCGGTTTCAAAGGATTCTGCTAGACGCTGTGCAAGCTCCTCTTTCACCTTGAAACGATCAACCACGACTTCGATGGTATGTTTTTTTTGCAACTCGAGTTTCGGAGGATCCGCTAAATCATAGACCTTGTGATCGATGCGCACTCGGATATAGCCCTGCGATGCAAAATATTCTAACGTTTTTCTGTACTCTCCTTTTCGCTCTTTCATGATAGGCGCCAGCAGCATCAGGCGTTTCTTTCCCGGTTGCTCGAGTACTTTATCCACCATCTGGCTCACAGTCTGTGTCGCTAGCGGCACATGATGATCTGGGCAGCGTGGTTCACCAACTCGGGCGTATAAAAGACGCAGGTAATCGTAGATTTCGGTTATCGTTCCAACCGTCGAGCGCGGATTATGTGACGTAGATTTTTGTTCGATCGAAATAGAGGGCGACAGACCTACGATCTCCTCAACATCTGGCTTATCCATCACCGAAAGAAACTGACGAGCATAAGTAGAAAGCGATTCAACATACCGCCGTTGGCCTTCAGCATAAAGTGTATCGAACGCGAGAGATGATTTACCGGAACCTGACAAGCCGGTAATTACTATCAATTTATTGCGGGGAATCACCAGACTAATGTTTTTCAGGTTATGGGTGCGGGCACCACGAACTTCAATTTTATCCATTCAACTAATCCCAATACTGGATGAATTAGGAAATGACTTGAAAGATTAAAAAATATGATAACGGGGGAAAGAAGTCAATTCGTTCATAAAAAATCAAGCAATATTGAGTGTTAATTCAAACGCTAGGAAAGCGAATCATTTAGAAAATTTTGCATGCATTGAAACGTCAGTAAACATTGCTTAAGATTAGTATTTTTATTTCAAAAACTCCTCTCTATGGCACTGCAATTATTTTAAATCACCAACTAGTTCACCTTACAATGCGCTCGTTAATTGGTTTCGTTTTCTAAAACAAAAAATCTATAATTATCGTTTTCCAAATAGAAAAAAACCGCTCTTAGCTAGTAAGACTAAAAACTATTCTAGATAAATTCATGTATCATGATGATGTTGAAGACAAAAGCAGTATTGAGCCTTTTAGTCAAGCCTGTAAAAAGTTTTCTGCAAAAAGAACATTTATAATACGTAGTGCCGGCACTATAAGGGCTATTATAGCGCGCCTCAGAGGCCGTGGAATGCTCCTAATAGCTTAGTCTCATTAAGGATGATCCCTATCACAATCACCTTGCTTACCGGTAAGTTATAATCAAAAAAATAGCTTGATTCCTCAGATTTATTGAGCATCAAAATATAGCCCTTATAGTTTAGAGGCTATAATGAGAACCTCATTCTTGTTATCGGTTATTATTTCTACTGCATAGAGACTCTGGTAGAGTTAGAAATAATTGATGCTCTTTGGTTTAGATAAAACTATTACGCTCTTGAACATATACTTAAATCTTATGAGAAAATAATTAATCTGCAATGATTAGAATGTACTGATAAAGCTTCGTGGCAACAAAGTACGATTCTGGCTCATGAAGATCAATCAACTACGCTGAGAGCTAAAGAAAGTTCCATCTACAGCTAATTAAAGTTATTTTCCTACGTCAGCCAGTGAGTGACACTTGTACCGTAACTTTATTATAACAACTATTTTTAAAATAAAGATATTAAACTAATGCATGTGGTAAATGATAAATAATCATGCTTTTCTGCTATGATGTTTAGTCATTAATGTTTTTTAGAGGTGCTGTGTTCTGATAAATTCTACTTTCATACTGTTACAGTGAAAGGATGCATCTATTCACTGAACTGAAAATATAAACTATTTTTTTAACAAAGCCGCTCTAAAATAAAACTGTGCTTCATGTGCCATACAATAAATCATTGCTTGTGCATTAGGCCCTAGCGCCATAGGCACATGGCTGTAGAGTAAGTATTGAATAGACTAGAATAGTGTTTAGCCTAATAATGCTCAATACCTCAGTCATACCCCCCGAATCCAGAACTATGTATTGTTTATCAAAGAACCTTGATCGCCGTCATTTCTTATTACAATCGAGGCATATTATTATTTAACACGTCTGAATCACTATTACAAATTATTCACAGTGACATTAACGATTTACTCTAGGAGAGTTCCGGGAACAAACCATGTGCGTCGTGCGTTGAGTAAATCTTGTACTGGTATCACTTTTTTACCCGCCAGCTGCAATTTTGTGAGCGTTAAAACGCCCTCACCCGTGGCAATGTGAATTCCAGCCTTGTCAGCAGCTACAATCGTTCCTGGGATGCATGCAGCTGTTTGTCGATCGTCAACACTAGCGGCCCAAACTTTTATTGGCTGTCCCGACAGCGGAAAATAGCTGATAGGCCAGGGATTAAAGGCGCGGATATAGCGCTCAAGCTGCGCTGCAGAAAGGCGCCAGTCAAGCCGGGCTTCTTTCTTCGTTATTTTATCTGCATAGGTTGCGAGTGCATTGTCTTGTAGCTCCGCTACAACCCTACTCTCGGCTAGCTTCTCTAGTGTGCTTAATAAGGCAGCTGGTCCCACTCCCCCGCATTTGTTATACAGAGAGGCGCTAGTGTCATTGGGTTGAATAGGAAAAACAGTCTTATGTAGTATAGCTCCGGTATCAAGGCCAGCATCCATCTGCATGATCGTTACGCCCGTTTGATCGTCGCCGGCCAATAATGCTCTCTGAATAGGTGCAGCGCCTCGCCATCGCGGTAGTAGAGAGCCATGTACGTTAATACAGCCAAGGCGCGGCAAATTCAGCATGACTGGGGGCAGGATCAAGCCATAGGCTACAACCACCATTATATCCGCTTTTAAGGACGCTATAAACTGCCGCACCTCGTATTTTCGCAGTAATGTAGGTTGAAAGACTGATAGTCTATACCGCTCCGCTAATTGCTTTACCGCGCTAGCCGTTAAGCGATTTCCGCGTCCAGCAGGGCGATCTGGCTGGGTAAAAACACCAACCACTTGATGTTTTGAGTGGATCAGCGCTTTCAAATGACGTGCGGCGAATTCTGGCGTACCAGAAAAGATAATGCGTAAAGAATCGGACATGATACTTCCTATGACGTTTGGATTACTTTTCCGCCCACGCGATCATACGCGCTAGTTTTTTTATTTTTTCACGAATACGCTGACGTTTTAGCGGTGAGAGATAATCAACAAACAGCCTGCCCATCAGATGATCCATTTCATGCTGGATACAGATTGCGAGAAGATCTTCCGCCTCTAGCTCGAAGTTGTTACCGTTACGATCTAACGCACGCACTTTGATCTTTTTCGCACGAGGCACGAAGCTGCGGTAAGCGGGAATCGATAAACAACCTTCCTCAATGCCTGTTTCGCCGCTTTTCTCTAGTAGTTCGGGATTGATCAGCACCAAGCGCCGATCACGATTTTCAGAGAGATCTATAACTATGATTCTCTGGTGGATATCAACCTGGGTGGCAGCTAGGCCGATCCCATCCTTCGCATACATAGCCCCAAACATATTGTCCACGATGCTACGGACGGTATCATTCACATTGGGGACAAATGCAGCAACTTTGCGTAGCCGTTCGTCTGGATAACGTAATACCTGTAATAATGACATAGTAGTTTAAATTGACACCTGAGAAGATTTCTTGAGTCATGAGGTATTATACTATTCCACTAAGCAGTTATAGTAGATAATCGCTATTATCTCTAGTGCAGTGTTTTCTTATGCACTCTAACTGCATTATTTTATGCCGCGTATCTCCATCAGTTTCATTAACCTTCATCATGAAAGTATTTTACTCAACTGAACTGATGTGCGCATAAACACTATAGTTACATCCCTTCTAAAGCTGTCCAGATCTGATTGACAGCCTTGCATGGGTAAGAGTCTAAAGCTAGTAATCTGGCATAGGCAGAAAAAGAGAAAAACACCATTGAAAGACACATGGTCGCCTATAGTAGTAACGGTGAGCGAAACACATGGTCCAAGGGTCAAGTCATATTACAATTGTTGTTAAACAACAAGCAATGTTAGGTAATCATGAGAGCAGATCAAAAAATGCATTGTAAAAATCGCTACTAGCGAAAAGCTTTACTTTAAAATCACTCACCCTACCACTTAAAAGAAGAGCCTTACAACTTCAGATCTATACATTAATGTTTCAGCTATGACTGTGTTACGGTATATATAAAACGCGTTTCTCTTAGCAGGTCTGGAAAATTACAATAAACTAATGAGATTAAGATATCACAGCTATGCGGATGATGAAATCATCGCGCTTTTATTCTTTTATTAAAGATATGATCGCAGCAGCATTGATATGAGCTTTAACTAATAACGCTGATGCTAATATGCCTCCGGGTATTCTATTTTCATGAGGGGCAAGTACACCTCACATCAATATAAAAACATTAACGCCTATATCTTGATCTATTGTAACCTTGCGAGCATTACACTGCACGTTTTTGGTAACGAAGGATAGGCAATCCTACGTCGTGGTGTCAAAAAAAATAGCGTGCGGACGTTAGCTCCTTCTAGTAGTCGACAGGACATAGCTAAAATGTTCTGTGCCGATTTATTACACGGCAGAAATTACTGATACTTCGGCTCTGGCTAACAGTTATTTTCTGATTAGAAGCTGCTGCCAAACAGTTTTATCGCGATGCGCAGAACAAACTCTAAATAGCAATTTAAGACTACTTCAGCTCCAGGCTAATAGCACCAGGCCCGTATTTTCTAAAAGAGTATTTCGATTGGTCTCTGACGCCTCCGAGCTGGGAAGGGCTCTACATCCGACGTTATGCCTACATCAGGAACGGTCGGCACCTATTTTGAGATCATACTAGAAATAACTCTGCCAGACTAGCATCTATTCTCCCTTGAGAATGTGCGTGAGATAGGAATTTGAGCAGCGGATTTTAATCTGCGCGCTATGGAAGGGCACATTTAGTAATGTCTTCTGGTATTACTCTAACAAGAACGTATGATAACGAGCAACGGTTGATAATATAGCTCTATTCTAAGAGAAATCAATCCTATCAGGCCGGTGATATAATCTGCTCAGGTATCTATGCTAACGAAGTCGTCCTGAAGCAGCATAGCTCACTCTATTAGACAAAAGTCATTGCTTCTATGAATAAGATGATCATCTGTGCTGTTGCTGTTTTCGGGTTTAGTTATGATAGAGGTTTATTCTAGCTAACGCCATCATGTCCACCGAAACGATAACAGCGAAGTCAATGTAACCCTTTGTCCGGTATGATATCTGAGGTAGTCGGTTGCCATGGAACGAAAGCATAGAGCAATGTTCTTACCATAGCCATGACTCGATAATATTATTGAGGAAATTGTTCAAGCCAGCTTTCTAAAATGATAACAGCCGCCCACGCATCCACTTTGCTTTTCTCAAGCGCACGGTATCCCCCTCGGGCAAAGAGCACAGAACGAGCTTCTACGGTGCTAAGGCGTTCATCGTGTAGCACTACATGTACCTTAAAACGGCTCTGCAGCCGGTTAGCAAATGTGCGGGCCCGAGAAGTTATTGGCTGTTCGCTACCATCTATACTCAGCGGCAACCCTACTACCACCCTATCCGGACGCCACTCATTGAGCAGTGTTTCAATCTTCGGCCAGTGAGGCATACCGTCACGAGCGTTTAGTACCTCTAGTGGTCGGGCACTACAGGTTACGTATTGACCAATAGCTAGACCGATGCGCTGAGTGCCAAAATCGAAGGACATTATGATGCCGGCGGTAGTCATTAGGCATGACCAACATGCTTGAAAGTATTAGGGATATGTATGAATAGGATCCTAATTACTATGTACGCTCTAGGCGGAAATGAACTTAGAGAACAGAACTTCGCTAACAAAAAAGAATTTGCGCAGCGCGTTTTCAAACAGATTCTGCTCCAGCTGTTTCTGCTCCGACCTGGGAGTCCCCCGGTGCTGCTTAGCACATCGTCTAGTTGAGCAACGGAGAGAAGGGTCTCCTCAAGATCAAATATGCTTAGCATCATTTTCAGCGAGACATTAACATTCGATCAAGAAGACTCGCACTAAGGAGCGCCGGATCAAAGGCGCCAGAAAAATCCGAGAAGTCGATTGGCAATAGAGCTCTTGTACAAGCACCTGATATCCGATTTGAAGTCAGAAGGGATAATCTCAGTCGTTTGCACCACATTACAAGAATGTACGATAGTTGCACTGGCTTTTTCATCATAATATTCATAATATTCATTAGACTTTTCCTGAATAATTTTAAATCTAAGACCTCAACATATGAATAAAGGATGCTGAAGTCAGGGGATAGCACTAAGGAAATCGTTTCGTAAATAAATGCTTTCAGTAAGTAAGATACATAACTTTAAAATATATATCATTTGATTTTATGGATATAACAATTATCTGTCAATGGCCTCAAATACAATTAGATTGCTACGACATTAGGATCTATTGAAAAATATGGTATATTCTCATTTCTATCTCGACACCAAAAAATTCATGGTTTCATGTGCTTTTATTATTGAATCTATGGGACATGATGGAATACTTAAAAATATCTTAGCACTTTTTATGGGGGTATTTGCACGAGGTATAAACGAAAGTATGTTGAATTTCTAAAATCATAATATAGTATAGTACTTTACATATTGCTATCACCTCACCTGGTCGTGTATCATGGCCACGGAAACGCCGCTGATTAAAAAAGAATGTTCACAAGAACAGGGGTCGTATGAGTAAGTGTAGGAGAAAGGGTCTTTCTGTTCCTAAATATCATGAAATCCGCTCTGATATCAATTTTTAACTATGTAGCGACATCAATGGTGTCAAAGTAGCAATGCTGTTCATCCTGGATCTTCCGGGAAATTATTCTTTTTGTCTTCCGCAACAGAGCACATCATTATGCTTCCCGTTATCGTACATGTCGTCAAACAACGGAGACGGAATCTTTTGATAGGCGCTCTTGCTTAAATACAAACAATTTATTATATTCTCTAATACTGCACTGCGATGCGTCAATAGAGAGATATGCTCATTTTATCTGTCATGCTATCCGCCATTAATAAAAGCTAGCAGGCTGTCCCGCGTTTCTCGATAGCATGCTGCCATACTGTTTTTCATGCACTTTCACTAAAAAACCTTAAGACAGGCACTTATCAATCACTCTATAGGTCATTTTACCGCGTCTTAACGTTTTTTTAGGGCTTTTTGAAAAAATAAAAGTTAGGTAAGGAGTCACTCAGCTCACCACACGTCTTTCAATATATAGTAATTATAAGAAAAAATTCACAATAATTTTAGCAGTATCCTTACAAAAAAGGACTCACAAAGTACAGTATTCTGATGCTCTAGATGAATACAGACAGCGATGTCTTATGTCTAAATAGATAGAAAAGCGTTGCTTTTCGACGGCATCGTGGCTACTAGTTTACTCAGATTGTTTCATAAGCACGCTGCTGATGATATGCAATCACCATTTGGCATTGCGTTGTGGACGTTACAGAATATTTTTGGCAGGAGATGTTTAAGCTTATATACCTCTATTGCTAAGATAGTTCAGCAAGCGAGCCGGATCGTCGGCATAAACACCCCACGATGCGGTGTAATGGTTTATGCCGTCAACTTACAGAACCCCAATCGTAAAGTTTCAGATGAAGTAGCTTGCGCGGTCTCTCTAGAAGCATAATGTTGAAAATCTAGCGTAGCGTGTACGCCACCACTTAGTGACCATAGTACAACAACTATAATCATCTGTACCAATTTATAACGAAGCACTGCTGCGCATGCACGAGCTCTGCTATCTGTAAGCAATTGCTTCATTAAAAAATCTAGGACTGATTACTTAATGATACTGAGAGTTGTCTTGATGAAGTGACCGGATTGCATGCTGTAGGGTTAGTGACCTTTCTAGGTCCTGAAACATACACTTATGCAGTGATATCTCATGAAACAATAATGTATTGATAGGACCGGTATAGCCTGGTAACACTTTTCACGTCACAGCATAATTCTGTTTTATTCAACAAAAAATATGATACGACTTACTGTGATGTTTCTGTCTTAAAGAGACTTCAACACCCCCTGATCCTATCGCCATAAAGTGCAGAATATTGATTATCTGCATACAATGCGCGTAATATGTACCATAGGAAATCAGCGCCCAGGCAGCAATCATTATGCTTAACAAAAAGAGAATCAGAACTCATATTTGTTTACTGACTGACACAGCCCCTTGCCTATTCAATACTCTTCAGCATAATCATCTAAACCTGCATGACGATGACGCCCTGCTAGGCAGGGCGTCAGGGAAATGAGTACTGCACACTGAATGGGCTTATGTGTTGTGAGGAATATAGAACACCGTGCACATTGCATAAAAGAAGAGTAGCTATTTTAGCGAACAAGGCCTTATGCATGTTAATATACCCAGTGTCTCTTATTTTATTTTTATGGTCATGCTCATTCACTCACTTCCTATTATAAGACATCAGATAATGCAATCAATTTTTTATTATCGCAGCGGAGTCATCGGTAATCTCTTACTCCATCAAGACCTTGCATATAGACTTTTCCACCCTGTCATTTTGTTGTTAAAAACATCTACGCAATGTATTAGCAGGCTATCGCACACTTCTTAAGACACCATACAGAAGATTGTCAACATACAGCTCAGAGAGAGGTTCTAGATACATCAGCGTTTTCGCGCTGCTAGGCGTTTTTCAATGGCATCCATAAGCATCCCAGTGATGGAAAGAGGGAAAGCTGCTTCGATTTCCTGTATACAAGTGGGACTAGTAACATTAATCTCAGTTAAACAATCACCAATGATATCCAGACCGACAAATATTAACCCTTTCTTCTTCAAGACGGGACCTATATCGCAAGCGATTTTAAAGTCGTTTTCGCTGAGCGGACGGACCTCACCTCGGCCGCCGGAAGACAGATTTCCGCGAGTTTCACCGATTTTTGGAATGCGAGCCAGACAATAAGGAATCGGTTCACCATCTACCATCAGCACTCTTTTATCGCCATTTTTGATGGCCGGAAGATACTTTTGTGCCATGCAAAAGTGACGTCCGTAGCTGGTTAGCATCTCAACAATAACTGTTAGGTTAGGATCGCTTTTCTTTACTCGAAAAATCAATGCGCCACCCATTCCGTCCAGTGGTTTTAGAATAATATCGCCGTGCTCTTCCCAAAAAGCACGAATATGCTCGTCACGACAGCTTACGATAGTATCCGGCGTATGGTGCGGAAACCAGGCTGTGAACAATTTTTCGTTACAGTCCCGTAGACTCTGCGGTTTATTGACAACCAGCACTCCCTCTACTTCCGCGCGCTCCAGAATGTAAGTAGCATAAATGAATTCAGTATCGAAGGGAGGGTCTTTACGCATTAGAATTACGTCTAGTTCGCCTAGCGCGATATCTTGTTCGCTATTAAAGCTGTACCATGAATCATGATCCTGCTGTACCGACAACAGACGTGTACTAGCCCTTGCTTCCCCACCCAGAAGATACAAAGAGCTCATCTCCATATAATGAAGCTCATAACCTAGTTGCTGCGCTTTTAGCAACATCGCTAAGCTACTGTCTTTTTTCAAGATAGATGCAATGGGATCCATCACGATGCCAAGCTTAATCATTGTGTGCTCCTTTTGCCCCACCTGGCCGTAATGCTGCATTTTTTAATCAGGTGATGAGATCAGTGTGTTGCACTCACTGTGCAACAACGGTTGCAATAGCATGCATCAGTATCAGTAAATGTAGAATAAACGGCATATTCAGCTTTCTCCGCCGAAGGGGTCACCTTCCGGACGGACAAGCAAAAGACACGATTCAACGTCAGCGTATTCAATAAGCTATTCATAGCGGAGATGGCATTTACCTGTCAAGCCTACAAATTAGGCCGCACATTCTGCCTCTATGATCATAGGAAGGCGGAGCTGTCGGGTAGGCTGCTTCGGACACATTGTACACTCGTACTGATAGCAATTTTTACCAGTGTTGCGGATTTTTTATTTAACTATTGGCTTGAAAGAACCCCCCATCAGGCCATTTAGCCTAGTGCAATGATAGAATCTATAACAAATCCTAGTATTTTATAAAAAATACTAGGATTTTTTTAATAAATTATTTTGATCTTATAGATTTAATAAATATATTAATATCTGTAATTAACATCATGCAGCTCGATCCAATGAAGGTAAGCGGAGTTGTAGTAGACATCGAGCGTCGGCTCAGTCGTTGGCTTAGGTGAATGCCTACTTTACTATTCCTGGGCGGCTTTCTGCAGCTCAGATGCTGAACTGTTAACTGCGTGCTGTGGCTGTCTTGTATATAGCTGAACAATGTTTTCCGCACTAACGTGACCCCAGAAGCTGTTTTATTTTATTTAATTAACAGCGCATAAATAGCGGTCTCCTGTATCATCATCGCCGTCAGATAATGTTTTTTGGGATTGTTTTATGGGGGTCTCTGTCTTCCATCCGGAAAAGCTTCTGTATCTGTTTTATTACTTTACGACACATAGCAACAGATCATTTTATCTTTCGCGCTATCCACCTCCAGATAACGATTACACGTTACTCTATAACCTGTATCAGTATAATGGCTGCCGAACGCGCTGTATTCTCTTTCCCAAAAGCCATCCGGATTAACTATCAAGCATTAAAGGGGTAATGTAAGCGCCTATTGAGATGTAAATGCCGATATGCGCTGTTTTCCTCATTTTCAGAGCCAAGAACGGTACGACACCATAGCAGTAGCTGAATCAATTTAAACAGCGAGTAAAACGGCCCTCTAGCACAGTGAAGGACAGCCTAAATCCCCGATGAATCATCAGCATCGTCATAATAGCCTCTGAGTCAAAAAGTGATCAATCACGCCATCCAAGAGCAGTGTGCTCTGTGTATAGATCAAGATCTGGCTAATTTATTTATGCTTTCAGGGCAGGTAGGGTTTCAAATCCCTTATTGTCGGTTTATTAGGTAGTGACTCTCAGCGTTTTATCTGCCATAGAGGGCATACATTGCATTGCATCTTGTGTTCTTATCTAATAAGAAGAAAAAACGTCTTTTGTTGGAGCAACATTAATTCTTTTATCAGGTCTTAGTAAAGGCACGATAAGACATATAATCTAGCGACGTAGTAGTTCCGGAAATATTAACTAGACCTCTATACCATGATGTTCATTACGTCTACCAGTATCAGCGTCGTGTGTCGTTAAGGACAACGCCCAGGGTAAAGTAAGCGGATATTATCAAAATTCGGAGTAAGCAACAACAAGCGTCTAGATCACCGCTCTTCTAGGTGATCAGTAAAGTATCCCTGACGATACTTCCGATAGATGAGGAGCTAATTAGACTTTAATAACTGAATAGAATTAGAATTCTAGACTGTTCTGACGACTTCTGAATGGCTCTCGCGCTTTTAATAAACAGGCAAAGCAGCGTCATGTGTAAGCCTATTTTTGACATTCCGATTTTATCTTACGCCTTCTCCTGGCTAGGCCTAGCCCTAAATACTACTACTTCAACATATAAGTAATGTTAATGGGTCTTTCATCGTCTTAGTAACGTCTATGAAGTAGTACGCCTTCTAATTAAGAAGACTGTGTTTTTCGAAATATCAATCTTACTCATGACGGGCGCCGGAAATAACATCATTAGTGAGAAGGGATGAATAAATCCTCCTGCGTCGCATAAAGTTATCTAAGACTGAACACGATACTATAGCTGCTAACTAATGTTAGCTTTTAGGCTCATTAAAGGGCATGAATTCAGCACTACCTGCAAGAGCCAAAAATCGCTGGTATGCATTCAAAGAGCTTTGTAGCAGTTGTAAAACTGAGATGCAGATGAGTATTGCATCAAAATCTTTGAGTGATATAATCAGTTTTGCTTTAATCAGCACCTCAGTGCCGAAGTGGCGAAATTGGTAGACGCAGTTGATTCAAAATCAACCTCCTTCGGGTGTGCCGGTTCGAATCCGGCCTTCGGCACCATTAAGAAAGAGAACCTGAGTATATTAGCTGTTACTTTTGATAATGCTCACTACTTTCTCCGCAATGAGTGATAAGGCGCAGGAGTCTATTTCGGTCGCGGTCTTAGGGAAATCATTTAGTCGCTGCTCCCTACCGCTTTCATTCTACTATGTTGCATATGCCAGAGTACACAATGTTGTTTTCTGCGGATCGTTTTACTCCAGATGCGAAGAACCCCTAGTTTATAAAACTCATTGGTACATTCTACTATCTAATGATCGTACTGTTTTCATCAGAGCGGTATAGGCGTCGATTTTTTTCGGTATTGTTGAAATACAATCATCTCGGTAATGCGGCACACTAAAAAGTGCTAGTTGATTAGATTATATTTTTCTACACTTTTATTAGTTTATGCATTCTTTATTCGCATCATTGTTGACCTGTTAAGGATCATGCTTAAATCAATGAAAGTATGTAATAATCAACCGATAGAAAAATATTCTATTTTCCTCGAATGCTCTTCGGTAGTATTCCTCAGTGCTAACTTCACTGAGAATTTCTGATTATTGCCATCGCTTCTCCAGGAGCAGTGCTGTAGTTACGTAGACTTAAATCAACATAAGGCATTTTTTAACCCGAAATATTCTTCATCTCAGTCAATGAATACCGGTAATAACTGGCTTTTTCCATCTTGCCGTGCTTTTTTCATGCTGATGCTGAATTGGTATATGATATATGATTCTAATCTTACTTACCCCGCCCTAGTGGGGTCATCGGCTACCTTTCTCTTCCGCACCAGGTTATTACAAAAGTGCTTGTAATCATAAGCGCTATCAGCTAATAATGTGATAATATGTAGGATGAGTGGACCCCATCCGGCAGAGTCTTCGCGGCAGTGGCGATACTGCACAATAAAGCAGCAAAATACAATGTATGTATTACACTGGCTGCTGCTAGATAACGCTTAAAAAAACTCGCTTTTTGCTTTGCAACCTTTGCCCTCCGTGATGAGGAGGGTGGATTATGCCTTGTATTTATGTTTTATGGTGATATGCGCTGTCTTATGCTTGCTTGCTGATGTAAAAAAGTCTAGGCATCTGAGCAGTAGTTTAATAAGTTAAAAAAATAGAGCCATTAAAATTTTTTAATACTCTAAGTGAGATATCAAATACCCATTTCATCATCAAGATGTTAATTGATAATCCTCTTTGGGTAGTAAGAGTGCTCGGCTAAACGAATAGACGGATAAACCCTTTAAGATAAGACTTTTTCGTCTGAGATGACATGGCTGAAACACATGCATTTTACTGCAACAAGCTCGAGCATATTACATGCTTCTGAATGTACGTAAAGCACTGATTAAGTCTCAGCTTTAATATTTTCATGGAGAAAATTATTTAATATTCATGCATTAAGGTAAGCGAATGATTACTTAAATCGTGCCGTTTTAACAAAGCACTTGAGATAAGATGCATTATCTAATAAAATAGGTAAAAAAATAGATGATCAGTGATTCAGAAGATGATATGCAGTTGTTTAGTAGTATCATCCGAGCTTAAGTCATGGTTCATGTTTAAAATCATCCGGTTTTTTGCTATAAAACTGGCATTATAAAGGACGGCAAGCAATGTTAAAAAAAGAAATGGCCAGTGCACTTAATGCACAATTAAATCTCGAATTCTTTTCCGCTAATCTCTATTTACAAATGAGTGCATGGTGCAATGAAAAAGGCTTCGAAGGTGCCGGGCAGTTTTTTAAAACCAAGTTCAGCGAAGAGATGGATCATATGCGTCGTCTATTTGATTATTTCAATGACACTGGGACCATGCCTATATTAGGAGCTATCGATGCGCCGCCTGTCGGTTTTTCTTCCCTCGGAGAGCTGATAAGCCTTGCTTACAAACATGAACAGTTGATCACCCATAAGATCAACGAGTTGGTTCATCTTGCCATGACGCTGCAAGATTATTCAACGTTTCACTTCCTGCAGTGGTATATTGCTGAGCAACATGAAGAAGAAAAGATGTTCCGGTCAATCTTAGAAAAACTTGCACTAGTCAACATTGACGCTAATGGCCTTTTCTTTATCGATCGGGAACTCAAGAAGCTAAATAACCATGATGGCACGTTTTGAATACACTCCCTGATTTTTCATATTTTTAAGTATCATTCATCGCTGATCAGTAACTGATATTCAATGATATAGTCATGCTGATACGCATGAGGAAGACCTAAAGCTCATATTCCTGCTCTGCAAGGATATTATCACTCACATCGTCGGTCTATGTCAATTAGCACGTGGAAACGATTATCCTCTCTGCGCTGCAGAGAGCGAGTTGCAATTAATGTAACTCCCTGAGAGGTGTCTCAGGGTTGTCAATTTTCTCCGAAACCTCTACTTCCTGCATCCAGGAAAACACTAATCTCCAGGATACTACCAGCACTACCGGGCTGATAAATAAACCAATCATCCCGAAGGCCAGTAAAGCCGCATAGCACGATCAGCATCGGCAAATCAGCGCTCATATGAGTAAAAATAGGCCGTAGAATATTGTCCAGAATAACCACCGCACAGCTCCAGACCAGTAGCAGAATCGGCCCCGGTTCTATTACCACTCCAATGCAGCCATATCACACACCCCCCATCGGGATCAGTATCGGCAAGGAGCCTGATTGGGCGGTTCACATTACGAAAAAAACGATGGTTAGTACGGTTGCTAGTGGAATGCCAGCAATCAGCAGGCCGATACCTCCCACGACAGCCTGAACAATCGCAGTTAGTACTGCCCCCTAGCGCTACCGCTCGAATGGCTTGTGCGGGCAGAAAAACTAAAGCGTCGCCACGTTCCCGTCCTAGGAAAATAGCAAAATATCGCGCACCTTCATGCCTATGCTTTCACAACGGAGATACGGCCATATGCTGAAAAATAGCATTGTTCCAGAATGGAGTAGTAGACTACCTAAGTTAGCTGCTTGCTTGGCTCAGCATCCACGTGGCAGCCTGACCGATATAAGGCTGAATCCCTTACTTATCAAAAGGGCGAAACCGCTGGCAAGCAGCGATTGCCAGGCGCCATGGAGCTTGCATCCCGCCATCGCCACATCCTCCTGCACAGCCAGGCAAGAGTCGGCAAGTGCACCTTATTCAGATTGGACGCCCAGGTCACCGCAGATGCGCTATTATTGACGATACTGCTCAGCACAATGCTGACCGGCAGTACAAACGGCAGTAATGTCATGACTGTGACTGCAAGAGAACGTCTCTCCCAGAGCAGAAGCTGTGCTTTAATAAGTAGTGGCCAGGCTGCTATCACCAACATAGATGTCCACAAACAGCCAAGCATAAAAAACTGAACCACCCAAAAGCAGCCGATAGCCATCATGGCGATAAAAGTAATACTAAATAACACTCTAGGTAAATCGTGTACTAAATTCGGAAGATACATGACACACCTTTCTCCCTATATTATGCAAGGGAGCTAAGAGCGATCAGAAGAGCGCCAAATACTAAATGAGTAATATACTAATGATGTATATTGGCTTTATTTGATAGGGGGAAAAGGATGACTTTCGTTATGTAACAGCTCCATCAAATACAGTAGCCTATTTATGCTGTAATGAAAGTTTGGGCTATTTTTATGTAATGTAAATGCTGTACAACATAACTGACAACGTCACTTTGTTTAAATATTTTAACTATCGTAAGCGCCTGTCGTTAACTGGCGGTTATCATACAGCAGATTCCGATGACTACCCAGAGGTATTTTGAACAGGAACACGCTGCCATACCTTCAATCAGCTAGCATGCCCGCTACTTGTATGTTCCTGGTATGATTACTGCCAATTACATGCTGATTATTAATCGCCAATGCATTCGTAGTGATAGAGGCCGGTGAATATTGTGCACTTCCCAGAAATAAAACAATTAGCTTTATGCGCCTATCTGCAAACAGTGCTTTCCAAGAACAACATGTATCGTAAATGATTTCATCCAATGAAACCCGTATTCGCTGTTGGGTCGACTGCATGAAATCTAGTACCACCTCTTTATCAGTAGTACTGCTATACGGTAATTATAGCAGAGATCATAACATGCATTACCCGATCTTACTGTCTGACTATCGTTCTTTCATAATCAGCCTTTATTGATACTCTTCTGTCGGACGTTCTCTGATTCACCAAACATGTTGAAGGTTAGTTCTATCAATGATAGAGCTTCTTTCTTACCACAGTGGTCTTGATGAAACCCACTGTAAGTAGATAAGCGGTGCGCCCTAACGTCTAAGACACATTTGGGCCGCCCATTCCACAACACTCTTTCCTGCATTCATGCTATCAAAAAATTACGCCACTTCAGGGGAAGTTTTCCTGATTCAGGTCATCATTTTCAACAGTGCCTCTGTACAAAGATTATTTGTTAAATATATACTGAGTTGCATCAATTTTTGCCAAAACTCCCCGTTTGTTTAACAAAACTTATGCTACATTACAGAAATGAACACGTGCGCTAAACCAACAGTTCACAGGATCTTTATACAATAAAGTTATTTATGTCTATCATAAATATGGCATAAACAGTACAGAACAGGAATAGCGCTATCATCTTGAAAACACTTATCTAGCGCTTCTAGCTAATAACCAATAAACACAAGAGATATGTCTCAGCCAAAGGTGATTCTTTAGCGAAACCCAAAAGGTTTAATCACGGTCACAGTTGAAAAATTCGCAGCAGGTAATCAACTGCTGCTGTGTTAGCATGAAGACGCCGTCTCCTCCGTGAGAAAAATTTAACCAGCGAAAGGGCACTTGGGGGTATTCTGCTATCAAATGCACCATCGTATTACCTACTTCGCAAATCAAGACGCCATCCTCTGCAAGGTAATCAGTTGCATAGGCTAGGATCCGCTTCACTAGATTCAGACCATCGCTGCCGGCGGACAATCCTAGAACCGGTTCTGCGTGGAACTCTGCTGGTAAATCGTCCATGTCCTCTTGATCCACATAGGGAGGGTTAGTTACGATTACATCATAGGCTCTCGGAGGTAAGTTACGGAATAAATCAGAGCAAATCGGGGTGACCCGATGCTCAACGCCGTGCATCTGAATATTGTGCTCTGCCACCGCCAACACCCTGGTCGCAATGTCTACTGCGTCTATCTTAGGATGGGGGTAAGCATAGGCACAGGCGATGGCAATACAGCCGCTCCCGGTGCACATATCCAGGATATGCTCCGGGGGATGCGGCAAAAGATCGCGAAAATGATCGATAATCAGTTCACCAATAGGTGAACGAGGAATCAACACCCGATCATCAACATAAAACTCTAGACCACAGAACCAAGCCTTATTAGTCAAGTACGGCACGGGAATTCGATCATTAATCCGGCGCACCACCTTCTCGACCACGCCGGCGCGCTCTCGCGCCGTAAGGCGCGAGCTATACATCTCCTGAGGGAACTCTAGAGGCAGGACAAGACTAGGCAAGACCAAATGCAACGCTTCATCCCAAGCATTATCGGTTCCATGGCCGTAATAGAGCGGTGCGCCATTAAACTGACTAACCGTCCAGCGCAGTACATCTTGGATGGTATGCATTTCTGCCACCACTTCAGCTTCAAAAAAAATTTTCAATTTTCCCTCCGAAGGCTGCACTTTTTGTCAAAAGCATGACGCTATGCAAACGTACTCAATGTATCGAAAAAGGATTTTTTGAAAAAAGAATATGTATCCAATCTTCACCCCGAACACGTTGTCTTTAAGGTGATAAAAACACTTCTTCACCCTTCTTAACAGAGTGATAACGATTAAGTGCTGGCACTCGTACGATTTCCTCGACTATTTTCGCATTCTATTAGTATAAGGCTTAGATGCACACCTAGCAGTCTTGTGCAGTGGGGCCAGGCCGTTTCAGCCACTACGCACTAGCGATAAGCTATTATATTTTTATTTATCGTAACGACTTCTTGGGGGTATAACTTTAACTGCAGCATTAAGCTTATACTGATCAAAGCCGGCTAATATTAAACACGCCCGCAGCAACGGCAGCAGTAGCCTTATTTCCTGCCTCAACAGAACATAATAACAGTAATGTTGCTTGTTATAGACGATCAAAAAGGTTGTCCTGCTTATCCAATGGGATTGACTTTCTCCAATTTAGAAGAATCAAAAGCATTTTTCGTACTACGTGCACAATAAAAGTAACACAGATTATTTTATACCTCGCAGTGTTATGCTGCAAGATGGCCCTAATGCCATATTCTGCGCTTTTCAACAGCCGACTCTGCCAGATCATGCATTCTAAATCCAAACAACCTTAATACCGTTAGTTATCAAGAACCAAATAACTCATTTCAGTTCATATTAACGTTTTGATCCTGTAATATTTCCGGTTTTCTCGCTATGCCTTCGCAGAGAACAGTTGAGAGAATATTAGGAGTGGTGGTAGCGGTTTAAACACTGACTGAATAAAGCCCTCTATACCCATGAGCGGCAGGCCCACGACCAAGGATGTCTGTCATCACAGAGTAGTTAGAGTTATGACCTAATCTTCTTACACAAGCTGTCTCTTGCGTCCAGGAGACGTTGAATCTATCCCGTTCAGCAATAGCAGACTTGTGCTGCCATAGTGTGAAGCAAGCACGCTGATTAAGTGCTTTTATAAATAAAAAAGTTGATTATTTGAAACTTTTCCTTTCGATAGGCGGCATGTCGTAGAATACGTATAGTCATCTGAGGTAGCAATGAGCGAGTATTAAGATTAATTAACTAAATACAGAATGATGTATAGAATTTACATTACTTAACAACAAGCCGATTAGGGGCTGGTCGCAAAACATTCTGATGTATTCAAAAGATACTTAAAAAAAATCAGATTAAATTCGTTTTTAAAAAACATTACACTAAAATTGTATAGCAAAATAAATGCATTGCTTTTCTAAATTAAAGAATTTTATACTACCCTCGCAATAAACGAGCTGTACGCTGCAACGTACAATTCTAAATTTAGCAATCATGAGAAAATAGTATGACTGAAAAAACGCATACTCTACTAAAAGCTTTTAAGAGACAAGATGTGCTGCGTCATAATTTAAAAAACACATACACAAGTATTAGGTATGCTTGAAAGCCCCGATCATCAAAACGCTCACCGACCTACTATGGAATCAAACCGATTAGCATCGCTCGCGCCAGGTCGGTTCAGTGTTGCACCGATGCTAGATCGCACAGATCGTCATTGCCGTTTTTTTCTACGTCAATTAAGCCGTCGTGCCTTGCTCTACACTGAGATGGTGACGACTAACGCTCTTTTCCATGGTAAAGGCGATTATCTGGCGTATAATGACGCCGAGCATCCTCTGGCGCTGCAACTAGGCGGCAGTAATCCAGATGTGCTAGCCCGTGCTGCGAAAACCGCTCAGGAGCGAGGTTACGATGAAATCAATCTTAATGTGGGTTGCCCCTCGAGTCGTGTGCAGCACAACTGCTTAGGAGCATGTTTGATGGCGGAGAAAGATCGGGTAGCTGCCTGCGTTTCTGCTATGAATGAAGCGGTATCATTGCCGATAACGGTAAAAACCCGCCTCGGTATCGACGAGCAGGACAGCTATTCGTTCCTTTGTGAGTTTATAGATACCGTCTCTACTAGTGGCGGATGCCAGACGTTTATTATTCATGCCCGAAAAGCCTGGCTTAAAGGCCTGCTACCTAAAGAAAATCGCAAAATTCCACCGCTGAATTACGGCCGGGTGTATCAGCTAAAGAGAGATTTCCCATCGCTCCGGCTAATGATAAACGGGGGCATCACCACCCTGAAACAGGCTAGAGCACATCTTCAGCACCTTGATGGAGTCATGATAGGCAGGGCCGCTTACAACAACCCAAGCATTTTACTACGGCTTGATAGCGAACTATTTGGCACGCCCGATCCTTTGCCAAATCAGGCGTCAGCAATTGACGCCATGTTGCCTTATATAGAAAAGGAGCTGTACCGCGGCACGGTCCTGAGTCGTATTACCCGCCACATGCATGGTCTGTTTCAAGGGCTGCCAGGTGCCCGGCAGTGGCGCCGTTATTTAAGGGAAAATGCACACTATCCTAGTGCGGATACTAATGTCTTGATTAAAGCGCTATCCTACGTGCAGCACAACTAAGAGATGAGTGACTTGACGCATTCTTTCAGAACATTACTGTCAAAAACATTGTGGCTCCTGTATGCGCTGACATTAGTAGAAGTGTTTATCACGATACAAGAACGTCGCTCTTCTGCACTCTATATGCAGCGAGATACACAATATTAGCCAACGCTCAGGACATAAGCGCACCCCGGTTGATACTCATCATCTGAGTAGAATCTTATAATACCTTAAAAAATAAAAGATGAATAGCAGTGCTCACGAGCTCAAAAAACCCTATTTGATTAAAAATTCTTTTAGATTTGCCTTTCAGTCTCTGTCATGAGAACCATGAGGTAGCCTGATAGCTATGGTGGTAATACACACATTCCTGAACGATATTACGATGTTTTTCATTACCTGTCACCGGGTTGGTATCTCATTACACTAGCCCCTGCCACCAGAGGAATCATCACAGGCTTTATGTTGTAAAAAAGACCTTACCCTTTCATGATCAATTTCTTAACTTTAAATACTACATACACTGTCTTGATGCAACAAACCTCTATCAAGAGAGTAAATTAGTTTTCGGTCTTTTTCTTTTCTTTATGCTATTATCCATGCGTATCTATTCAATGCCGGCTTTTGGCCAGACAATCTTATATTTTCCTGCTTAAAAATAACGAAAGATGCTATGGTCAAAATCGCAGAAAACCCATTTATCATAATAGATGGCTCTTCTTATCTTTACCGCGCCTATCATGCCTTTCCGCCGCTAACTAATTGCTTCGGAGAGCCCATCGGGGCAATTTACGGCGTAATAAATATGCTTAAAAGCCTGTTGGTGGAATACCATCCAAGTCATTTAGCAGTAGTATTTGATGCCAAGGGTAAGACCTTTCGAGATGTATTGTTTGAGAACTATAAATCCCACCGCCCCCCTATGCCGGAAAATCTTCGGCTCCAGATCGCTCCTCTGCATAAGATAGTTAAAGCGATGGGACTGCCGCTACTGGCCGTCAATGGAGTCGAGGCTGACGATGTGATCGGTACCCTAGCCTTGGCAGCGGTGAAAAACGGCCACTATGTACTGATAAGCACTAGCGATAAAGACATGGCGCAGTTGGTATCGCCCAAGATCACCCTGATTAACACCATGTCGAATACAATCCTAGGGCCAGAAGAAGTTCGGCTAAAATTCGGTGTTCCTCCGGAGCTTATTGTTGATTATCTAGCCCTAATGGGTGACAGTGCCGATAACATTCCTGGCGTGCCCGGGGTGGGGAAGAAAACCTCCCAAGCGCTATTGCGTGGACTAGGAGGACTAAAAACGCTGTATCAACAACTTGATAGCATCAGAACTCTTAGCTTCCGCGGCGCAAAAACAATGGCTGAAAAACTTATTCAGCACCGTGAAGTGGCTTTCCTATCCCACCAGTTAGCGACAATTAAAACTAATGTGGAGCTAAATATACCTTATGAACGGCTCGCAGTTGAAAATCCTAATATTGCATCGCTGATGCTGTTATTCCAGCGTTATGAATTTAAACGCTGGTTAGACGCCCTGAAAGCGGGTAAATGGCTACAAGGTCCTAAAATCCCCCCCTCGCCGTCTTCGCTACGTCTCCTTTCCCACCCCACCTACTCGGAGGCGGCGGGGAAGTCATGGCCAAAAGACGGCTACCAGCTCATTAGCGAAACATCGACATTACAACAGTGGATTACTACTATCCGAAACGCCGGTGCATTTGCTTTCAATATTACAGCCGACGGGTTAGATGCGCTGACAGCCAATTTGGTGGGACTATGTTTTTCTGTGAAACCGGGCGAGACTGCCTACGTGCCTCTTAAGCACTATGATTTAGATGCTCCGATGAAGCTTAACTTAGCGATCGTATTGTCGGCGCTGAAACCGGTCCTGGAAGACCCCGCTATTAGTAAAATCGGCCAAAATCTAAAATTCGCTCGCGGTATCTTGCAACGATACAATATTGCGTTGTCTGGTATCGCTTTTGATACCATGCTGGAATCCTATGTCCTTAACAGCATCGCGGGCGCCCATGATATTAACAGTCTCTCAGACCGTTTTTTACAGATTACCACTGAGCAATGCGAAGGAAGAGAAAGTCAAGGTCATAATCGGGTGATATTTAATCAATGCGACTTACAGCAGTCCGCCTACTATGCCGGTGTAGCCGCCGACTTGATGCTACGTTTACATCAGAAGCTATGGCCGAGTATTCAGCAGACGCCGAAGCTAAAAAAAGTCTTTGAAGTAATCGACATGCCGCTAGTGCCTATCCTGTCGCGTATGGAGTGCGCTGGGGTTCTTATCGATGAAAATATCCTTCTGGCGCATTCAGTGGAGTTAACGCAACGCCTAGAAGCGCTAGAAAAGATAGCGCATCAACTCGCTGAAGAGCCCTTCAATTTATCCTCTACTAAACAGCTGCAAACGATTTTATACGATAAACAGAAATTACCCGTGCTGAAAAAAACTCCTCTTGGTGCCCCGTCCACTAATGAAGAGGTCCTAACGCAGCTTGGGCTGTATTATCAGCTGCCTTCACTAATTTTAGAATATCGCGGCCTAGCCAAGATAAAAGCCGCATACGCCGACAAGCTACCGAAAATGATCCACCCGCTTTCAAAACGGGTGCATACCTCTTATCATCAAGCCGTCACCTCCACCGGGCGCTTATCTTCGAGCGATCCGAACCTGCAGAATATCCCGGTACGTACCGACGAGGGGCGGCGTATCCGACAGGCGTTTATTGCACCAACAAACACGCTGATCGTGTCTGCGGACTATTCTCAGCTTGAACTCCGCATTATGGCACATCTCTCGCACGACCCTGTATTGTTGAGTGCCTTCTTCGCAGGACAAGATATTCACCGTACCACCGCCTCCGATGTTTTTAACATGCCATTGGAGAAAGTGACTCAGGATCAGCGCCGAAGCGCTAAGGCTATAAACTTTGGTCTGCTTTACGGCATAAGCACCTTTGGTCTGGCCCGTCAGCTCTCTGTAACGCAGACGGAGGCGAAAAAATATATGCAGCTTTATTTCGAGCGGCACCCCAGCATTTTAGCCTACATAGAACGCACCCGAAGACAAGCTAGCGATCAAGGTTATGTATCGACCCTAGATGGTCGCCGGCTTTATTTTCCTGATATCCTCTCACACAACCACAGACGAAAGAAAAGCGCAGAACGCGCGGCTATCAATGCACCGATGCAGGGAACGGCTGCCGATATTATTAAACGGGCAATGATTGCGATTGATGAATGGCTAGAGAAGGAAGCACCTCCGGTTCGCATGATTATGCAGGTTCATGATGAGCTAGTTTTTGAGGTACAGCGCGATGAGGTAGAGAGTGCGATATCGCGGATCAAGTTGCTAATGGAAAGGTGTTTTATGCTAGATGTGCCGCTAGAGGTGAAAGCTGGAGTCGGTGAAAACTGGGCAGAGGCTCACTAAATAACTTCACATCTCATCACAGTAGTATATTTTTTAGCGAGATTTTATCATGGCTGTTTATAATCATAGATTATCAAGCTGTCTTTTCGTACATCATCTTATTTCAAGATGCCCTGATTAAAGAGCAGGAGGTGTTTGACTGGTTGGCCGCTAGCAGGGCTTTTTTGACACAACAAAACCCGTTGCTCAGCATGGCTGCCGGCATTAGGTGGTGGGGTATTGTTCACATCGCCATAGCCTGACCTAATTTCACATCATAGTTAGTAGGTAGTGCACATTCAGCACCCAGAATGATGGGAAACCGAACCATGGGCACTCTAGTTATTAGAAGAAGACAAACACCTACTTTTGTTCTTCTAAGTGCGATGAGGTTTCCCACTCAGACAGTACTTTTTCAACGCGTGGTGCTTATCAGTCAGATATTAACAATTACCCAACGTCTTCCTGATTGTTTGGTAACGCTACTTGATTTAATCCAGCATAACGGGTAAATAGTAGTACTGTTCTACAATTTATCAATGTAGATGAGATAGTTTTATCTACTATTTAGTCTACTGCCAGATGGCAATTACACTATGTTTCGTTTTGGTTTAGACCACACTGTCTGATTTTTTATTCTTCTCCATCAAGTTTTTTCAGGCCTATTCCCGTAATAACTGAACAGACAACATCACCCTCAGTTAGCCTTTTGATGCTAATAAAAACCATCTTTCTTCTTTTCATCAAAAAAGAATCGTCCGAAAATTGTCCGTGAATTACAACATCAAGTCAAGAAATTCCCTTGCAAAACTCTCAACGAAAGACTAAGAACCCATAGAATATATGTATTCCCTGGTGATAAACTGATAGAAAAAAGTATTTCACCACACCCCCTAAAAGAAAAACATCGTATATTGATACTGTTCCATCAGAGAATTACTCTGCTTGAAATCTATGTTACAAGGCGGAGCTTAAGTAACATTACCCTATGGCTTTGCCATAGGGGTTCTTGATCGAAATAAACGCCGTCATCTGTCACAGTGATTCGCTGAAATGATGCTTTATTAAGTAGAAACATTTTCTGACAGTCATGAGGATCATGGCCTCTGATGATTGCTCTAGAACATAGCAGCTCATTCGGTACCCCTTAGTTACCGCATCTTTTCTCATTAGCTAAAGAGCGCGATTGTGAAAGTATCTCATTACTTGTTTCCACTATTTTTCTAATCCTTACATGGCCTGGTTACCTGTATGCATAGCGCGGACACCGCCTTGCAACTACAGTTGGCACTGATGTGGCGACGGAGGATTGCTATTACCAATCGCAGGGCGTGATACAGTGCAACCAGGTACTAATAGACTACGGGAGTAGTCGCAAAACGGCGCAAAATCCAGTAGTAAGAGTCCAAAGATGAGCTTTCAGAGATTGCATCAAAAGTTACGTCTTTCCTCTAGCTGTACACTATACCGCCCAGCGATCTTAGCCTGCTCTACGAGACCAACAAGGTAGTGGTAAGCATTACAATCTGGCAGGATTGCGAAAACATGCGCAGTACGGTGCGGTGTGTAAGGGGCTACCGGAAAGAGACGCGACTATATTATTTTCAATATTTACACTAAATCTCATCGCCAGAGTTAGTTATGGGTCTTGACACAACTCTACTCGCTCTGGCTAAACAGGGAATAATGGCCGAAGCATGGGTGCATATCTCTGACGGACTAGGACGACCGCAGCGGGTGTCTATTTCGTACTTTCTATACTCCGGGATCGCCCCTATAGTCTATCTTGAATCTTCTCTGGCGTCCCTCACTTGAGGATTACCACAGTTCTATCAAAATCTAGCTTACCATTGTAGAAATGGTTGTAGAGGCAGATACAACACTAAAGCTATCTTAAAAAGATCCATAAGCGCTTTTCTTCAGGGTAGGATGAAATCCGCACTTCAGATCTACCTCATAGACCGACCTAGTAGTCATTAACGCAAGCATTGCAGACGGAGATTGATGCGGGGAGACGAAAGCTTTGCGATCACTTCAAGTGTTTAGAGATTTATCCTAGTATAATAGGCTAGGCTTTATTTCCCTAGATCTACAACGACGGCATGAAGATAGAGAGTTTAAACTAAAATAATATGACCTGCTACATTTTTGATGTTTCGAGTATGTTTATCAGGTTTGCCACGTCAATACGTTTAAAAGGCATAATTATTATGATCTTATCGCCAACACACGACACACAGTTAAAGCATATAGGCTTGTGGGTCTAAGCAGAAAGCACGCACACCCATTCATCGTCCTGACCATAGATCAACCCCGTTCTCTGGACAACACACGCGCTCCTCAACTTGACTTTGCTGTTCTTCCTTCCCTGCCTGAAACCGATTCACCACATTATTGCTGATGATAAAATCATCGATAGTGGTTGCGCGGAACGCGGGATTGATGCCAGAGACGGTGCCTCATCAACGCGATTTTATGCCGCAGTAAACGATTGTGGAGAGCGTATATCTCCCGGTTAGCATTAGTGACGCATACGTTTTTACATCAATTAGCGTTATCGCTCCAACAACGGCATAAGCAGGGCCCCATCACTCAACGCCAACCTACTAATACCAATCACGCAGACCGCGAGGGGTAACGAATACCCTCACCGCATCTCTACCATATAAATAAATGTGCACTACCTGAAAAACGCTGTGGCCAGGCTTGGGATAGATGATTGATGATCCTTTTATGCTTCAGTTAATTTCGTTGCATGCATTAGCATGAGTGAATGAGCATAGCACTATCAGGACTATTGGTAACCTGATGGCGATGGTATTAGTCGTTTGTAACAGTATCATCGCATTGAGTTTGTCTATAACGTTATCACCTCTTTCTGATTGCGCATTATGCTCATCTGAATTTCAGGAGCAATCTAGAATCCTTTCTAACCAGAAAAATGCTTATTGCAGCCTCTAAACGCTGAGTTTAGTTGGCTAACTTTCAAGTACATTATGACCATCTTTTAGAGGATGCTTTTAATCGTTTGGTCGCTGCTCATGGTGGGTTTTTTGAACAACATAGTCTGATGCTTTTCTGCTAAAAGGACTTAGCAGGATATACTCTTTATCTCTCCTGTCTCGTTTCTCATTAATTTCTTACAGTATGATTGTGCGGTGTAGTAATCAAGAGTTGCACCGCATCAACATAATACACTCCATTGATTTAAAAAAGCTAAACGGCTGAACAACGATCGCCAATTCCTGCTCAAAAAGAAAATAAATTTTGAGAAAAAACTGATTTTCACAATATATGCAACCAGCACTAGATCTCCGCTTAATCGTACAGGATGCATGACAACTACTAAATGATAAAAAATAAAATGGCACATGAGGCTTTCATGTCAACATAAACATGTTAACACCCTCCATCATCACTGATGTGCTCATTGATATCCTGAGCCTGAAAGTTCTTAAGTGAGCAGACATGAAAAATCTAGGATAAACTTGCATCCCTCAAGACAGATAGCGTTATCTGAGATCTGGTAGTGTCTGCAATAATTAATATTATTATCTCTTTGCTGACTGATTACACAGCGATACTAAAGATAAATAGGCTCTTCCGCATTTTATACAGCAGATCCAGGGGGGAAGGTCTGAGAAGCTTCAGATGACAGCGATCAAAATACGCATGAGTCTCATTATGCTCTTTTGAAGAAGAAAATACAGGCGCTTATTATGCGACGAAACGAGCAATACAGAACAGCCGCTATCTTTGATGCCATGAGCGGCGTCATAAGGCCGTTGAAAGCCAGCAACTGCGCAGCAGTCATGCTAGAGATTGACAGCAAGCCGATTCTCCTCATCCCTCAGCGGCTGAAGAATGAAGTTCCACATCACAACACTTCTCGGTGAAGATCTGAAGTCCGAATGACTATAACTTGGAAATGGGTAGGCAATAGAAATAGTCACACACGATTACTTGAATCAAACATGTAAGAAGGACTGCTAGCTCCTATATCGCATAACACAATAGCCTTGCTATCAGTCAGATTCTTGTAACATCGATCTTATTCAACATAACCTAGCAGCATACGATCATGCTTAATTATTCAACATAATCAAGCATCTCACTTATATCAATAATAGATGTAAATGTTATTATTGTAATATTGAGAATCAATTCAACCTGTCGTACATGAGATGCCGGCAGACAGCTATTAAGTTAGTGGAGCCTGAAAAAAATGATAAACTATGTACTAGTCGGTGATGTTGGAGGTACCAACGTCCGGCTAGCGCTGTGTTATTTAAGTACTGGAGAGATTTCCCACATCCATACCTACGCCAGCGATGGTTACGACAACCTGGAAAGCGTCATTCATAATTATCTAATTAGCCAACAAGTTGCTATTAAAGAAGCCTGCATTGCTATTGCCTGTCCGATTAACAGCGATTGGGTTGAAATGACCAACCATTCCTGGGCGTTCTCCATTAAAGCGATGCAAGCTAACTTAGAATTAGAGCAATTAGAAATTATTAATGACTTCACCGCAGTAGCAATGGCCACTCCTATGCTAACAGAAAAAGAAGTTATTCAGTTCGGTGGCCGTCACTCTATTATCGGAAAGCCAATTGCAATTTACGGCGCTGGCACGGGGCTAGGTGTAAGCCATCTTCTCCAAGTAGAGAAGCGCTGGATTAGCCTACCTGGAGAGGGAGGCCATGTAGATTTTGCACCTAACAGTGAAGAAGAGTACAGCATTCTAAATGTGCTTCGGGAGGAATTGGGACATGTTTCTGCGGAGCGAGTACTGTCAGGCCCAGGTTTGGTAAATTTGTACCGCGCTATTGTCAAGGTCGACGAACGCTTGCCTGAAAATCTATTGCCAAAGCAGGTTACTAAACAAGCTCTAGCCGACAGCTGCATCGACAGCCGACGTGCTCTGTCGCTGTTCTGCGTTCTAATGGGCCGCTTCGGCGGCAACCTCGCATTAAATATGGGAACCTTCGGTGGTGTATATATTGCCGGCGGCATTGTGCCGCGATTTTTAGATTTCTTCCGCGCCTCCGGTTTCCGCGCAGCTTTTGAAGATAAAGGGCGCTTTAAAGATTATCTTCTAGATATTCCTGTGTACTTAATCCGTCATGATCAGCCAGGATTGCTCGGTGCCGGTGCCCATATCCGGCAGCTAATGGGCTATCAGCTGTAAAGCTGGGCGGTAAATAAGACTACTCATATCTCTTTTGATGCTCAGGTACTTTGTGTGACATACATTGCAGCCGCTAAGGGGCTTAGAGAGGACTCAATTTAGGTTCATATTATGCGATACAAACGTTACTCGGCATTCCTAATAACGTCATTTAGTTAAAGACTTTTGCACAGGATAATGGGTTCGACGATTTAAGTAAAATACTTACGTAGACTACGATGATTAGAAAAAAGTTTTTAAGGCGGGAGATAGCCGTTAAAATTTTTGTAATCAGACAGAGACAGTTTGTTTTTACCAATTCTTAGATTACGCTTTTCAAGCGTGTAGTGATGCTGCTAGCTTAGAACTAGCTATTATTTTGAACCCAGTCACAACTAAATCAGTAACTTGGTTTTTTTCGGGCTAGAGCATGATGCCAGCAAAGTGTATTTAGGGTTTTTGCAAAACAATAATCATTGTTGTCATTCGATAAAGTTTAAGTGTTTTATGTCACGCATCTTAATTTTTTCTCAATCATTAAATTGATTCGCTGCATGTACATCAACACGTACTTTGTAAAAAAAAGTTTTTAATAGCGCATGCGTCTGTGTATCACCAAGCTTTAAAAAAGGGGGGGGAGAATCTCTGCCATGAGACATACCCAAATTAGTCATTCATGCCTTTATAGCTATACGGAGCGCTGCTTTTAGAGAGCAATAGGCGCCTTCTATTCTACTGAAAGAGGCCAAAGTAGCATGTTTGCTTATAATATACAGTCAGTGCTTAGATGTTGCTAATTCCTGTACAAGGGATATATTCACTCGTTTTTTAAAATTCTGCATCTTATTTCTAGCACCTTATCGGGATGTATCATAGTAGCTAGCTTCAAACCATGAGCTTCACCACATGCTTGCAAATACGTTGCTGAAAAGTGGTCATTATAACTGCTAAAAGCATATTGCCTCTCTCACAAGCTCGCTGGGATAAACTGCTATATTGAGTCTCAAAAAAATTAGATGATTCATCTGAGTTCGGCTGACGATGATGCGTACGCAACAAAAGGATTGCAATAATCATCGTTACAGCGATTAGATGGCTCCCCTATCCCTGGGTTCTTTTTTCGGACGCAGCACCGGGAACAAAATTACATCACGAATAGTATGCTTATTAGTTAGTAGCAGAATCAGACGATCAAGACCGATGCCTAGACCGGCAGTCGGAGGCAAACCGTATTCCAAGGCAGTGACATAATCTTCATCATAAAACATAGCCTCATAATCGCCGGCTTCTTTGGCACAGGCTTGTTCAGAAAATCGGACCGCCTGATCTTCGGGATCATTAAGCTCCGAAAAACCGTTACCAATTTCACGCCCGCCGATAAAGCATTCGAAACGATCGGTAAAGAATGGGTTTGCATCATTTCTGCGTGCAAGAGGGGAAACTTCAGCAGGATAGTCGGTAACAAAAGTCGGCTGAATCAGATGGCTTACAGCGCTCTCTTCAAAAATCTCGTTCTGCACCCGGCCTAAGCCCCAGGCTTTATCTAACTGAATCCCTAGCGACTCAGCAATAGCAGTGGCAGAGAGCATGTCGTCGAGCGATTCTGGAAGCGTTTCCGGTCGAACATGACAAATGGCCTCCTTCATAGTAATCTGGGAGAATGGTTTTCCGAAGTCAAATATCTGATCGCCGTAATGCACAACGTTACTGCCCAATATCTGCTCAGTCAAGGTACGGAACAAATTCTCCACCAACACCATGAGATCGCGATAATCCGCATAGGCCATATAGAGCTCCATCATAGTAAACTCAGGATTATGGTACGGCGAAAGCCCTTCGTTCCGAAAATTACGGTTAATTTCAAAAACTCGCTCAAACCCCCCCACAACCAGCCGCTTAAGATAAAGCTCGGGCGCGATACGCAAATACATATCGATATTCAGTGCATTATGATGGGTAATAAAGGGGCGTGCTGCCGCGCCGCCAGGAATGGTTTGCATCATTGGCGTTTCAACTTCTATGAAGTCCCGATCTATCATAAAACGTCGAATCTCTGCCATGATGCGCGAACGTACTTTAAAGGTTTTGCGTGATTCCTCGTTGGCAATTAGATCAAGATAACGCTGGCGATAGCGGGTTTCTTGATCGGCTAGACCATGAAACTTGTCTGGCAACGGACGCATTGCCTTCGTTAAGATACGGATCTCGTTACAGTGTACCGAGAGCTCGCCGGTGCGGGTTTTAAATAATACTCCTCGTGCTCCTAGAATGTCTCCAAGATCCCATTTTTTAAACTGCTCAGTGTACTGGCTGTTAGGTAGATCATCTTGGGCTACGTACAACTGAATTTTCCCTCCCACATCCTGTAAGGTAATAAATGCAGCTTTTCCCATAATACGGCGACTCATTATACGCCCAGCGACACTAACGTCAATATTTAACCCCTGTAGCTCTTCTTTACTTTTCTCGCTATAGCTAGCATGGAGCTGCTCGGAAACGGCGTCCCGTCGAAAATCATTTGGGAACGCAATTCCCTTCTGTCGAACTTGCGTAAGCTTTGCCCGCCGAACGCGAAGCTCATGATTTATCTCCAGTACCTGAAGGGTACTGTCGCGTAAGCGTGATTCAGACATATAGGTTCCTCATAGCCCCGCTTTAAGACTGGCTTCGATAAATTTATCCAGATCGCCATCGAGCACTGACTGGGTATTACGATTTTCCACACCGGTACGCAGATCTTTAATGCGGGAATTGTCCAGCACATAAGAACGAATCTGACGGCCCCAACCGATATCGGACTTGCTATCTTCTAGCGCTTGCTTTTCGACATTTTTTTTCTTAATCTGGAGTTCGTAGAGCTTAGCCTTCATCTGTTTCAGCGCCTGATCTTTATTTTTATGCTGGGAGCGATCGTTCTGACACTGGGTCACAAGATTCGTAGGTAAATGGGTAATGCGCACGGCGGATTCGGTCCGGTTAACGTGTTGGCCTCCGGCACCGGAGGCACGGTACACATCTATACGCAGATCTGCCGGGTTAATCTCGATATCGATCTCATCATCTACGTCTGGATAAACAAAAGCGGAGCTGAATGAAGTGTGGCGTCGATTACCAGAGTCAAACGGGCTTTTTCTCACCAGACGGTGCACGCCAGTTTCTGTACGGAGCCAGCCATAAGCGTATTCTCCGATAACCTTGATGGTTACCGATTTGGTTCCAGCAACTTCCCCTGGCAACTCTTCAACAATTTCGGTTTTAAATCCACGAGATTCCGTCCAACGCAAATACATTCTTAACAGCATGCGTGCCCAATCCTGAGCTTCAGTACCGCCGGAGCCAGCTTGAATATCTACATAGCAATCGGCGATATCATGTTCACCGGAAAACATGCAACGGAACTCAAACTGCTTTAGCTTGACTTCCAAAGCATTTAGTTCGATTTGGTTCGCAAGTAGGATTTCTTGATCGCCTGCTTCTACGGCTAGCTCTAAAATCCCGATGACGTTTTCTAAACCTTGGGTAAGCGTGTCGATGCTCTCAACAATCGCCGCTAGCGAAGAACGTTCTTTACTCAGGGTCTTCGCACGTCTTGGCTCACTCCAGATGTTCGGCTGTTCTAGCTCAGCATTTACCTCTTCAAGACGTTCTTTTTTTAGATCATAGTCAAAGATGCCCCCTCAAAATACCTGTCCTGTCTAATAGATCCTGAATATGATTTTTGACCGGATTTACTTCCAACATAGATTCATGTACTCATTCTAATTAATTATTCTAACGCATCTCTACCCTGGTAGGTAGTAATAATCGCTATCGTATGAAAGGCATAGACGCACAGTCTCATATTGATTAAGCAAGATTCCGCTTTTAAAGTAGTAGGTTTAACCCCCCCTTCTTTCGCTGCTTTTAGATGCTATCTGTTGTGGGCTTAATGAATATTAGATCTAATGCAATCTGAGTTATAAGGGCTCGATTTATTTATTGTAAATAAAGATTACATTCTCTAATGTGCTCTAAACGTTTTTTCGTTGACACATTAAATGATGCAGTGAATGTTATATAAGCACATGGTACTGAAGATAGAACAAGCATGTTCCGCGAAAGCGTCATGGCTGATAAGTGATCTTATAACTAAGTCATGTAATCAGATGTTATAATCCTGAGCGCCGATAGCGTGTTATGTGATTAACACTCTATGTCAATGATTTAACAAAATATCTTTGGCTTTATTTAAAAAGTTTCTACTCCATGTTCGCTATTAAGGGGCTTCAACAGATACATCTCAAAAACATCATTGATTATAGCATCCAAGATGCTTTTTGTGAAAAAGTAATCATCATTGATGAATGATCTACTATCAAGTTATTCTAACGCCATACAGACGGTTCCCTCGGCTCTCTATAGCTTCGCCTGGTCAAACATTTTTTAACCTTACCATCTCCTCGCCTCACCGCGCATGATAATCATGCAAATTGCGATGACAATCCAGAAGAGATTTAAATTAACATTGATCTCCTGAAAGCTAGAGCGTTCAGGAAGGATTCACGATTTTTCTAGAGCTCATGACTGCTCATGAGACACTAATTTCATCAACTGCAAGGTAGAGCCCATAGTTATAGCATTAGCGCACACTGAACACCTTAGCTAGAGTGGTATCAACGGCTATCTTTTATACTCAATATCGGGCTATCAAATGCATGTGTATCATCATTTCCATCAGCTGACGCTGATTGATTGTGGATAAGTCGGCCGTATCAAATCATGCAGAGCTTATATATTAAGAGTACTATTTTTCCATAAAGTGGCTAACGATGCTTGTGTCTGTCTCTCTACCCGATATAAATCGTAGCGTACGCAATACGCTGGAGCTTTCGATCACATGCTGCCGAACCCTCTACACACCTTCAATAAAACATTGGTGATTTTCTCCCCATCACTTCACTTGGCTCATTTTATTATTTATTGATCTTTTTATACTTAAAAAAAATAATCTTTAGCATTGTAGGACTAGCCGAGGTGAGTTTAAAAGCTCTATCAATAATCCCCTGTAAAACTTTGGGAAAAATGCTAAATAGCCAATTCATGATCAGAATCGTGATTCTTACCTTATCTGAGATAATTATCCATCGCCGCGACATCTAAAAGTTTTATCTATCTATTTAGTAACCTTTTTCTGCAATCACCTAGACTTTTAGGGACATCTGCTGCTTCAGAGATTTATTGTTAGTAAGCTATCTGGATCTTGGCACACTCTATCTTTTTTATCCAGCCTATATGCTGGCACTAATGTCGTGCGCTCAGTCCAGCCTTAACAAAACTGAGATTTTTCAGCAAATGTATAAATCATTGGCTATGAATACAGCGGTCGTAATTTATACTTATTTTATATAGTAAAAGTGACATGCCATTCAATCATTTCTGAATTCAGAATTGCTAATTTTTTTAAAAAACATCTTGTATTACAAAAATATGTAAAAAGAAGGGTGCGTACAGTCAAGTTATGGCGTCATCAACTGGAGTATATATACTAATCTAGATGACTTTTTGATTAAAAAGGCCTAATCAAAAAAACAGGTATCGGGGCTATCTAAAATTTTATTAAAATCACGTTAGTAGAACATATATATCTTGCGCAGATACGCGCATCAGATCAAGATAATATTTTATGAGATAATAAGTGTAAACATGCCCCTCAAGAGTGCTCTATGCTCGGTACAGCACAAGAGGAAGCGCTATCTATAACTGGGTGTGCTGTAAATTGCAGTTCAAAATTAGCTAAGTTCATTATATATATTTTAAAAAATACTCTTTATGAAGAAACTATAGTTCTTAGTTAATAACTCTGGATTATCATATTATAATAAAGGCT
The DNA here is from genome assembly GCF_000287335.1 of secondary endosymbiont of Ctenarytaina eucalypti. Classification (GTDB taxonomy): domain Bacteria; phylum Pseudomonadota; class Gammaproteobacteria; order Enterobacterales; family Enterobacteriaceae. The sequence continues at coordinate 1,338,520 of NC_018419.1, read as the reverse complement.
ATAAGCAGCATAGAGCTCTGAAAATATAGAGATGTAGTATTTACTAAATAAATAGAAAAATTTTTTCTTCAATAGCTAGGGCGGACTACTGTTCTATTCAGATAGAATGATCAGTATTGTTCTGATGATAAGTTGGATATTTAACCTTTTCTAAGAATTTCCAAAGACTTTCTCGCCTAGACTTAATACAGTAATTGAGGTATTGCTAAGATAGCTAGATTATTTTTTGCTCAAAAAACCAGCACTGACTATATCGCATCTCAGAATGAGCATACTAAGATCTAGTAATGCTATCTTTTTGATTAGTTATGGAACTAGACGTAACTTCTCGGCAGAAGTAGAATAGAAATTGAACAGCATGTTATCGATAAAAAAGATTTTATTTAAGCCGCATCTCGTAGTCGATTGCAAGACGCATGAAATGTTCCATGCCACTTCATCCTTATCCTTGAACAACACCAATACTGCAAAATGATGTGCCGCACTTAGCGCTCCTTGAATAGTAATCACTGAATATCTATAATATCAAATCATGAAATGAGGCCTCATTAGGCATGGCCGACCCCCTGAAAGAATTTTTCACCAAAAAGCTTTATAAGCAAAAAACATGATGGTAGAATAAAATAGTTGAACTATAATTTAACATAGATTGTATTGAGCCCTATGCCCCCTACTTTCCAAAGGCCCCGTCTATTACTCAATCATTATTATACCCCATATCATGGTTGAATATATATCTGCCTGCGCTCCTATATAGTGAGCATGGAGATAAAAATTTTTCAATACAATCTGTATATGTAACGCTGAGTGCCTGATAATGTATCATTATTACATCATACTCTATCTGCCTGAAGACGGTAAAAGTAGGTAGGTACTACCATTGATTATAGTGTATTCTTATAATTATACATTAAGAGATCTAAGTCATACGCCTTCTTTAAGAGCGAATATTGTCCCGTTATTCTTACAAGACATCACATGTCTTTCAGAATACAGCAATGTGCTTCTAACATGTGCAATCGTGTTTACAGTACTAGGCCCTTCCCGTAAAATGCCTCCACAAAAGCAATGGCATTAAAGTACATGTTATTGAGGTCCTGAGATGAGACTGAAAAAATATAATAAGAGTGCAGGGATATTGTCTCTTCTTACCGTTGTTACATTAGCTAGCGGCTGCAGCGAGATGGTATTAATGAATCCTAAAGGACAGATAGGGCTCGAGCAACGTTCATTAATATTTACGGCTCTCGGTCTGATGCTTATCGTCGTGATACCTGCTATCGTCATGGCGCTCGTCTTTACCATAAAATACCGTGCGTCAAATACTAAAGCGATGTACAGCCCTACCTGGTCTCATTCTAACAAGATAGAACTAATAGTGTGGACAGTACCCTTCCTGATCATCATTTTCCTCGCCAATTTGACGTGGAAGTCGACCCATGCCCTGGACCCTAGAATGCCCATTGCGTCTAACACGAAACCTCTCACAATTCAAGTGATCGCGATGGACTGGAAATGGCTATTTATTTATCCGGTTCAAGGTATTGCTAGTGTGAACGAAATTGCTTTTCCAATTAACGTCCCAGTGAAGTTTGAGGTTACCTCCAATTCAGTAATGAACTCCTTCTTTATTCCCGAGTTAGGCAGTCAGATTTACGCGATGGCAGGCATGAACACCACCCTGTATCTCATCGCCAACGAGCCGGGCAACTATAAAGGGATTTCATCGAACTTTAGTGGCAGAGGTTTTTCAGGTATGAAATTCACCGCCGTAGCTACGCCGGATCAGGAGGGCTTTGAAGCATGGGTTCACAAAGTCAAGGAATCCCCTCAAACACTTAGCACGATCGACTCTTACGAGAAGATTGCAGTACCAAGCGAATATCATCCAGTTGAGTACTTCGCTAGGGTTAAACCCGGTTTATACCAATCCGTGATCGGAAAATTCATGGAGGCAGGACCGCAGCAAGACGAGGGCATCGTACAATGCAAATAGGTAAATACTCTCTCACGTGGGCATCGAGGAATAATAACAATGTTCGGAAAATTAACGCTTGATGCGGTTCCTTACCATGAACCTATAATCATAATCACCGTCGCCAGCATTATTCTTCTTGGTCTGGGGCTGGTAAGCTTCATTACATACTGCCAAAAATGGCAATATCTTTGGCAAGAGTGGATTACCTCGGTAGATCATAAAAAAATCGGCATTATGTACATGATCGTGGCGGCCGTCATGTTGCTACGCGGCTTTGCCGACGCCATTATGATGCGTTCACAGCAGATGCTTGCATCAGCGGGCGAATCCGGCTTTCTCCCTCCACATCATTATGATCAGATAGTGACTGCCCACGGCGTCATCATGATCATCTTCATGGCGACGCCCTTTGTGATTGGACTAATGAACCTCGTGGTGCCGCTACAAATCGGCGCACGGGACGTTGCCTTTCCTTTTCTAAATTCCCTAAGTTTTTGGCTCTTCATCGTCGGTGTCATCCTGATCAACGCATCCCTTGGTATAGGTGAATTTGCGCAAACCGGATGGGTGGCTTATCCGCCGCTGGCGGGAAAAGAGTACAGTCCCGGCGTCGGGGTCGATTACTGGATTTGGAGCATACAGATAGCAGGCATTGGGACCACCCTGACCGGCATTAATTTCTTTACGACCATTTTGCGCATGCGTGCACCTAGCATGCCAATGATGAAAATGCCCGTCTTCACCTGGGCCGCCTTGTGCACTAACATTTTAATTATCGCTGCGTTCCCAATTTTAACCGTCACCATCATACTACTAACCCTTGATCGCTATCTGGGTACCCATTTCTTTACTAATGATATGGGAGGCAATATGATGATGTACGTGAACCTTTTCTGGGCCTGGGGACATCCGGAAGTGTACATACTAGTACTGCCGGTGTTTGGTGTCTTTTCGGAAGTGGTCGCCACTTTCTCCAAAAAACGTTTATTTGGTTACACCTCTCTAGTATGGGCAACTATTGCCATTACCGTGCTGTCGTTCTGTGTTTGGCTGCATCACTTCTTTACCATGGGATCCGGCGCCAACGTTAATGCCTTTTTTGGTATTATGACAATGATTATTGCCATACCGACCGGGGTAAAAATTTTTAACTGGCTTTTCACCATGTATCAGGGTCGATTAGTCTTTAACTCAGCGATGCTATGGACAATAGGCTTCGTCACTACATTTTCTATCGGAGGAATGACCGGGGTTCTGCTGGCAGTGCCCGGAGCCAACTTCGTGCTACACAATAGCCTTTTTTTAATCGCCCACTTCCATAACGTGATTATCGGAGGCGTTGTCTTCGGATGTTTCGCTGGAATGACCTACTGGTTCCCGAAAGCCTTCGGCTATACCTTGAATGAAACCTGGGGAAAGTGCGCTTTCTGGTTTTGGATTATAGGCTTCTATATAGCATTCATGCCGCTGTATGTACTTGGATTCATGGGGATGACACGCCGTTTAAGCCAGCAAATCGAACCTGCATTTCACCCGCTACTAACGGTTGCCGCCGCCGGTGCTGGACTTATTGCGCTGGGTATCTTGTGCCAGGTGATTCAGATCATAGTCAGTGTGCGCGATCGCGAAAAAAACCGCGATCTCACCGGCGATCCTTGGGGCGGCCGTACTCTAGAGTGGTCCACCTCCTCTCCTCCACCTTTCTATAACTTCGCTATTGTGCCAGAGGTCAATAAGCATCTTGATGCGTTCTGGAAGATGAAAGAAAAAGGCACCGCTTATAAACAACCCCTCGCTTACGATTTAATTCATATGCCGAAAAACACCGGTTCCGGCGTGATTATCGCTGCATTTAGCTTGCTATTCTGTTTCGCCTTGATCTGGTACATCTGGTGGCTAGCGATCCTAGGGTTTTCCGGCATGATAATAACCTGGGTACTACACAGCTTCAATGAAGACGTAAGTTATGACGTGCCGGCAAAAGAAGTTGAACGCATCGAGAATCGGTATTTTGAACAAATACGTACAGCAGGCGTTAAAAATGTCAACTAAGAATTTATCCAAGCATTTAACTACGCATCCCACTCATGGGCATGATGATGCAGGAGCTAATAAAGTATTCGGCTTCTGGATCTACTTGATGAGTGACTGTATTATGTTCGCTGCTCTATTCGCTACCTACGCTGTTCTTCATAACAGCGTAGCAGGTGGGGTGAAAGGAAAAGAGATTTTCGAGCTATCATTTGTTTTAGGAGAAACCTTTTTGCTGCTCTTCAGCAGCATGACATACAGCATCGCGATCCTGTCCATGCGCATCGATAAAAAAACCCGGTGCAATATCTGGCTTGGCCTGACCTTCTTATTAGGGCTCAGTTTTATCTGCATGGAGTTGTACGAATTTTATAATCTAATGAGAGCAGGACATGGCCCGGATCGCAGCGCCTTTCTATCGAGTTTTTTCACATTAGTAGGCACCCATGGTCTACACGTCACTGCTGGCTTGATCTGGATCCTGATCATGATACATCAGATCTCCCGAAACGGTCTCACCCACCCCAACAAAATCCGTCTGCAATGCCTGAGCTTATTCTGGCACTTCCTGGACGTGGTATGGATTTGTGTCTTTACCGTAGTGTATTTAATGGGGGCACTTTAATGCATCATAGATCCGTAGGGTATAACGATAGAAACTATAAGTCGTACTTGATGGGCTTTATTCTCTCCCTAATACTGACGATCATTCCCTTTAGCGTGGTAATGCTGGACTCCGGCAGCGAAAGTATGTTAATAGCGATACTGGTAATCTGCGCCGTAGTGCAGATTACCATTCATCTTGTGTGTTTTCTTCACCTCAATACGTCTTCAGAAAAGCGGTGGCACCTAATGGCTTTCGCATTTTCACTGATGATCATGACAATACTAGTAGTCGGCTCCTTGTGGATTATGTCGTATCTTCACTACAACTTAATGACGCACTAAAAGTCCATTGCAATTCATGTTGCAGCAATAATTATTTTCGGTCACCTAATTTCTGTTATTGTAGGCTTTTTGTGATCCGACAAAGGGCAGATACATTACCCCCTGTTCTTCGCTACGCTAGGAGTCGTATCGCTCAAACCGAAAAATAAGGAAGGATCAAAAAAGAGTCCCCGTGAGGGAACTAATTTCTCTGAAACTAGCTATACAGCTTCTAGCTGATTTTACTGCTGATGTTTAGTCTGTGGAAAATGTCTCATTCCCATGCTATCACGATCTTGCATTTCAAGGATTATTAAGCAGCGGCAATACCAGTATTGCGGGTAAAACATAGCATTTTTGGTAACTAAGCATCATATTACGTTGTATGTTATCGGATTTATGGTGGAGACCTTGATGTTAAAAGAGTGTATACCGGACATAAGTATCTGATTGTCAGTGCGTTTTTAAAAATTTAGCGCGATCTTTGCCCCGAGAGGCAAAGACGTACGTCTTTAACATATTTTAAATATCATTCCATTTCCAGTCATGTTCTGCAGAATGGTAATGCTCCAAGAAAGTGTTAGGAGGTGCTGATAAACGACAGAAGAATAGATAGTGTAGAGCTTTTTCGGCTCATAGAGTCTATGTGCAGTCTCTTCTGGAGCATTAACAGAGCTGGCGCTGGTTAGTATTGCACTGACTCTTTTGGTGATCCCCGCTGCTAGAAGGGCATTTTCTCAATTGAGAATCTAGCATCATCCAGGGCAGTCTTGGCAAAGCCCTGAACAATCAATGCTGATTAAAACTCAATGTGGGCATATTTTCCTGCACTGCATGCTAATGTCGCTCTTCGTCGCCCTTCCTCCCTTAATGGCAAGAGCTGGGGTGTGTTACCTAAAGAACAATAAAAAGTTTATCTTATCACCGCGCTGGTTTCATTTTCTATGGTACTGCCAATGATAATTTACGCCGAAGTCAATCGTCGTATGAAACCCATGTTCATTATTTACGTTACACTACTAGTGTTTTCCGAGTTGCTATTACTCGTAGTAGACCACTATCGTTGGTTAATGTTTACTAGCATGCAACTATTCTTGTTATCATTTAATATTATGGAGGCCGCCTTACCTTCATTGATTACCAAAGAGTCCTCCGCCCAGCTATAAAGGGGATGCCATAAATGTCTACCCCAATGGTCAGTTTCTCGGCGCGGCTATGAGGCAGAGTGCTAGAAGGTTTTCTCTTAGAACCGCGGCGAACCTAACTGCCCTTTCTAGTCAGCATGGAGATGACGATTGTTTGGTGGGGAGTAACTACAACTCCGGATGAACCGGCCCGTGTCGGTAGTTTACGCATTACCCTCCCCAAAACAGAGGAGCTAAATAGTCAATTAGCGCAGCGTCTTTAGGCACAACCCGGCGTCGCTGCAGTGGTGATGAGGCCAGCAGAATGTAGTGTTTACATAAAAGTAGACACGAAAAAATAAACCGCGCAGCAATAGAAAAAACGGTAGAAATCCTGATTACAAGGGTAGACTAGAGATGGGCTGATAGCATGCTCATCCTACATCAATTGGCACTTCCAGGAATGTGAGTGACAACACTTGTCATCTAGAATCTACAATTGAAAAATCTATTTTCAACAAATTACTATCAAGGCATGAATTGCCACACTCCTTCAACTTAAGATTAAAGTGAGTCTTGCAGCGAAGCATACAATAAGAACACTAAGCCCGGTTGATGTCTTTCAAATAAATTACCTAAATACCGCATGTAAGGATTTTTTTCAGCAGCACAGTCAGTTATGTTACCTTGAAGTCTGATTCTCTGGCAAAGAGTGAGGGTATATGTTGCACTGAAATGAAGCGAATTGAGATCTGATGTTCATTCCAGAGAATCCTTATTGCGCGATCGGTATTTGATAAGAAAACAAGAAGATAACAGATAGCCTTCTATGCACATAACGCGTTAGTTGGGATGCAAAACTACGGCAAAGAAAAATTTTATACTTAGGCCTCTCCAGGGAGCTCTGTCTGGGGCATAGCTCTAATATCTTTTTGCGCAGGATAAGGGAAATGAAAATTACTGTTCTGGGTTGTGGAGCATTGGGGCAACTTTGGCTAGCAGCGTTAAGCCGAAAAGCGCACTGCGTACAAGGATGGCTACGGGTGCCACAATCGATTTTTGCAGTGCATGTTATCAGTCCGAACGGAGGCGAAACCCAGCTACAATTGCCCGCTAACAATACCGAGCATTTAGCTGAAAGTAATCTTCTTCTAGTTACGCTAAAAGCCAGGCAAGTCTCAAAGGCAGTTCGGTCACTTTTAACACATCTTCGGGACGATTGTGCTATTCTATTACTACATAATGGCCTCGGCACTCGTGAAGAATTGACTCCTTTTCTTTTGCAGCCGCTACTGATGGGTATCACCACCCATGCCGCTTACCGTAAAGAAGACACCATTCATCATGTTTCTCTTGGGACAACCCGAATCGGACCAGGTAACAGTGAGGCGAAAAAAGTTATCGCCATCAGAGATGTGCTACACCACTCACTGCCTGAAGTTGCATGGCATCACAACATCGTAGCCTCAAGTTGGGTTAAGCTTGCTGCCAGCTGTGTGATTAATCCTCTTACCGTGATCTACGATTGTCAAAATGGCTATCTAGAACACTATTCTGCAGAAATCGAAGCTATTTGCCGCGAAGTAGCAATGGTGATGAACTGCGAAGGATACCATACTCATTACGAAAGCCTGATTTTTTATGTTAGTCAGCTAATCCGTAGCACCGCTAATAATGTCTCCTCTATGCTGCAAGATATCCGCGCACAGCGGCATTCCGAAATTGATTATATCAATGGACATGTTTTGCGGCGTGCGGAGGCACACGGACTGAGAATGCCAGTGAATCAGCGGCTATTTGATTTAATAAAACTAGAAGAAGCAAGATATGGGAAAAGCAACTCTGTTTTGTCAGGCAAATGAGATAGTATAGCAATCGACACACACCCCTACTATCTAGACTGTCTCTGCTAACAGGGCTAGCATCCATGATAAGGACTGCCTATTGCCAGATCTCGTAAGGTGGGGCCATTCTCAGAGCGTCCACTCAAGTGTTGCCGCCGCTATTTCCCCTTCTTGTTCATTACAATGCACAATTCATGGCTTGATTTTAAGATCAATCATAATGCTTTTCTACTATGAAAATTTAGCAAAAATGACTCCTATATCGAGTATGTTATTTAACAATATCTTATTAAAAACTTTTAATTAGTACACTCGATCATAGATACTCCTACACTCATCTGACAGCTTTCAGTATTTATAGCAGGATAATGCAGTGAACTATTTAAATAATTAGTGCTGTATTGCTTAGCCACGTCTAATTATGACTTTAAGCCTACACACAAGCCACTTTGGTTAATCTAATTCATAATATATCTTCACAACGGTGTTAGCCGCTATCTATTGCTAAGGCAATAGAGCATAAAGATAATAATACATGTCCTCAGCACAATCAGCCAACGATTTTCTAATATCTGATGGACGCGCTCTTTATCTCATCGAGACGATCTTATGTTTTAAGCGTACACTTTTTTGATCAATCAGCACCGGTTATTATACTCTGTGTTTTTTCATGTGATGATTACCTGATCTTGCCTATTCCGACTTACCAAATACTTTATACCTTTCGCGCTCTAATCACTAGATACGTAATTTCACTACTTCTTAACGTTGTGAGACTGATAAAAACTGCCTTCTCTCCCCTCTCTTGCGTGCACCAACTGAAAATCTTTAGCATAGCTTGATCAGTTTAACAATCCCATCAATGAATTTTTGTACAGCTTGCAGCATAAAGCTACAAACTTATTTCATGATACGCATCGTGGTTCGTGATTGATCTGAGTAAAAAAATAATCAGCTACTCTGTCCGAAAGCAATTTTCTCTATGCATAAAGCAATACCATGACTCATCCAGAGATGACTACCAAAAATCCAGGCTTCTTGCAACCTGGTCGCAAGTAAACCAAAAATAGTTTTAAAATTTTTTTCATAGATGCTAGTTGATACAATAGATGCTGTATCACTAGATCATGCATACGTACTCTATCACCCTCCATACAACGAGAGCGGATAACATCCCTCTTTTCTGTAGTATATTCTTAATATCGCAGATGATCGCAAATCAGTAAATGTACTTTAAGACTATAGAAGCAACGTTGGCGATTATTCGAAGAAGGATAGATCCAGCAACGCTAGCACGTGATTTTTACGGTGCGGTTAATCCCCAGCCAGTTCTCGATCTGTAGACGGATACCTACGCCATCGAGGCCCAGATCGGATCGGATGTCCTCTTGGACACCCTGCGGAATGAAATGATCTGGTAGACCGATATTTAATACCGGTACCTGCAGCCGCTGGTACATAACGAATTCATTGACGCCGCTACCAGCGCCCCCCATGATAGCATTCTCCTCAATGGTCACGAGCGCCTGATGACTGGCAGCTAGTTCTTTTATCAGGGCCCCGTCGAGCGGTTTGACAAAGCGCATGTCTACCAGCGTCGCGTTCAGCGCCTCTGCCGCCTCTTCAGCCTGTGGCAACAAAGTCCCAAAATTGAGAATAACCACCACATCCCCCTGGCGGTGCACTACTCCTTTACCCAGCGGTAATTCATATAATTCACTTAGGAGGGAGCCAGTACCGTTACCGCGCGGATAACGCACCGCACTCGGCCCTGCCCTATAGTGATATCCTGTGTGCAACATCAATCGGCACTCGTTTTCGTCGCTAGGCGTCATGATGACCATGTTGGGAATACAGCGGAGGTAAGAAAGATCAAATGCGCCCTGGTGGGTCTGGCCATCAGCGCCGACCACGCCGCCTCGATCGATGGCAAAAAGCACCGGTAGATTCTGAATCGCCACGTCATGGATAACCTGATCGTAGGCACGCTGCAAAAAGGTAGAATAGATAGCTACCACAGGGTGATAACCACCGATAGCCAGGCCCGCTGCAAAGGTGACCCCATGCTGCTCGGCAATAGCAACATCAAAATATTGACGCGGGTATTGACGTGAAAAAGTAACCATACCTGAACCTTCACACATGGCCGGCGTAATAGCCATTAACTTATCATCACCGGAAGCTGTGGCACATAACCAATCACCGAAAATAGCTGCGTAAGATGGCCCACCTTCTCCGCTTTTCGGTAGTCTGCCACTTTGAGGATCGAATTTCGGGACCGAATGCCAACTGATAGGGTCTTTCTCGGCCGGTGGATAACCATGACCTTTTTTCGTCATAATATGCAGCAGTTTCGGCCCTTTCGTAGATAGGATATTTTTCAGCGTTTTCACTAAGCCCTCAACATCATGCCCGTCCACAGGGCCGATATAGTTAAATCCCAGCCCCTCGAATAATGTTGATGGGACTACCTTGGCTGTCATGTGCTGTTTGGTGTACTTTAACAACTCATTTATTGGCAAAATATCGGAACACAATGCATCCCCACTATCTCTCAGTGTGGAATACAGCGATCCGCTTGGAATTTGTGTTAAATGATTTTTAAGGGCCCCAACGTTTTCCGAAATAGACATTTTATTATCATTAAGCACTACCAGTAAATCGGATTTAATATCACCAGCATGATTCATGGCCTCGAATGACATGCCAGCGGTGATGGCGCCATCGCCAATCACGCAGACTGTGCGGCGCCCTAATCCCTCACGCTCCGCGGCTACCGCCATGCCGAGACCAGCGCTAATAGATGTAGAGGAATGGCCCACAGATAACTGGTCATATTCGCTTTCCCCACGCCAAGGAAATGGATGGAGGCCGTTACGCTGACGGATTGTGGTGATACGATCCCTTCGTCCAGTAAGAATTTTGTGCGGGTAAGCCTGATGACCGACGTCCCAAATAAGGCGATCAAAGGGTGTATTACACACATAATGCAGCGCTACAGTCAGTTCTACCGCCCCCAGTCCCGAAGCAAAATGACCACTTGAGCGACTGACGCTCTCTAGCAAAAATTGCCGTAGCTCATCACACAAATCTGGCATGCTCTCTTTTGGTAACTGGCGGAGCTCGATAGGGTTATTGACCAGAACCAGCGTCGGGTATTTCTTTTTATTAAGGCTCATGGGGGTACTCATCTATGATGATGTAAAGCTATATCACTTATTTGTCGCGTTCAATAATATAGCGGGCAAGAGCTCCTAGGATATCGGTATCATAACCGAGCGTAGCAAGACATTCTAAAGATGCGAGCGATGTGTGATACAGATCTCGAGCCTTGGCTCGCGCCATTTCCAGTCCCAGAAGGGACGGATAAGTACTTTTACCTACTTGCTGATCCGCCCCAGGCAGTTTACCAATGGCTTTTTTTTCGCCTACAACATCAAGAATATCGTCTTGTACCTGGAAAGCCAGGCCTATATCAGCAGCGAAAAGATCAAGATAGTCTAGCGCTGGTGCACTGCGCTCCCCTGCCGCTAATGCGCCTATTTTTACCGCTGCACGAATTAATGAACCAGTTTTGTAGCGGTGAATCGTCTCCAGAATTGTGGTAGAAACTTGTTCTTTCTCGGCCGCTAAGTCGAGCGATTGCCCTAGGCACATGCCATCGGCACCGATGGCGGCGGCAAGGGTCGAGATCATTTTTAGCCTATCCTGTATGGCAACCTCAGGCATCTCTGCATCGGCTAGGATGCTAAAGGCGAGTGTCTGCAGAGCATCGCCGGCCAACATGGCTGTGGTTTGGCCGAACTTGACATGGCACGTCGGCAAACCTCGGCGCAGTGAATCATTATCCATAAAGGGTAGATCGTCATGGATTAGCGAATAAGCATGGATTAATTCAATGGCGCTCGCTGGCGCGTCAAGGCTTGCGGGCATTAGTCCGAAGAGCCTACCGGTCTGGTACACAAGAAAAGGCCGGAGCCGTTTTCCCCCCAGAAGAGTGCTGTGACGCATGGCTCGGACAAGGGGTGCCTGCTGGGTGGAGAGGCTGTGGAGATAATGTTCTAACGCTGCATCCACATGCTTACGGCTTTTCTCTAAAAAATCGGCAAAATTACTCATAAAACCTTATTTTCCAGAGAAAAAAGAAAGAGTGGTAAGATGTGCATGTTGAGTGTCATTTTAGAAGCTTTACCTACTGTTCCGTCTGTTATAGCATTTTATGAATCTCAGGTTTTCGGGCACACCGTGCTCAAATGCGTTTAGCCTCATCTTAAGAGATAGTGCACCGAACTCGAGGAGGGGTGACTATTGGGCCTATTTCTTGAAGAGCGTTTTCAAAACTTCAGGAGTTTCAGATTTTTTTAACATGATGCGTGCCCTATCGGTCGGTAATGAAAATACGGGTGGTGAATGACGTTATAGCTCAGAGTGCTTTGAGAAGCAAATGAGGTCATCCCTGATATTTATCAATTATAGTCCATGACCATAGAAATAAATTATAGCGTAGATTAACGTGATTATTGGTTGTGTTAAAATTACTAGAGTTTTCGGGCATTGACTACTTAAGCATGTATTATCACGCGATACGGACAGTGTTAAGTCTTGCCAAATGAATTATTTATTTGAGCGCTAATACCAAAGCACTGGTGTCTCCTATCTCTGCGTATCATAGTTATACAAACTTACACGAGTAATTAGAGGCGTGTTGAACCGTAATATGCGCGTTGTTCTGCTAATCACCCTATCGGAATGACCGCCCATTTTCTTTTGTCAGCTATCATCACTACAACTAAGACGCTTATCTTAGACGATATCATTAAGTGCATCACATCAGATTACGTAATATTATGCACCTTGGCTTCGGGGTGAAATCAGCTGCTGTATTTTTCCTAAAAAAAGCAGAGCATTCTGCCAGAAACGCATGTCACCATTGCTGTCGGTTGACATTTTAATCATTCGTCGGCACGACACTACTGGATTTTTTATGCCCCTGCATGAATACATTAAAGTATTTTGTATCATTCACGAAATGAATAATTTTACCGCATGTTGACATTTTATGATGATATGCACTCTATTTTCTTTCTCGCTAAGTACGGAACAGTCCGGGAATCTAAACGGAATTCTACAAGTTTTTATATTGAGCGCATGAAAATCTTTACCACTACTATTAACCCAAGTTACATCAGCACGGTTCAAAAATAGCATTATACTAATATAAACAGCCCCTGAGTAGGGAGAAAGTAATACCTCATCCCCGATAAGATGCCTACTCTTGTTTTCATGCAGTAATTACTAATTTATTTACAAAATCAAAAAGTGATAATACTTTCAGGTTGTGTTAACAGTAGATTAGATAGTAACTTAAAAATATTTTTACAATATAGACTGTTTTGATCATACATGTAGTGAGCTGTGCACAACGGCATAAAATTCATTTATTCAATAAAAATGCTTCTAAGGAGCGGGAGGAAAAGCACAGAGATCAGCAATCAAGCATCATCAGCTCATCGATGACACAAGAACCGATCATGGTAACTAAACTCTCGTTATCCAGCCAGTCTCGACCGTTATCATCGGCTTTTAGGACTGCCTAAGTAGACGCAATAAATGACACCGATTCCTTTAGCTTCACACCGCTATGGTTATAGAGCGATCAACATGCATCAACACACTCTACATATTCAAACAGCCGCATTACCGTCGGGGAATACATCAACAGACGTTTTTATCTCTATCATTTTTTAATTTTCATAATATTTGTTTTTCCAAAGAGCGGTGGCGGGACTGAATATTCTTACCACGAGAGCGAAAATAGTCCGCTAGGTGTTCGGCGATATAAACCGATCGGTGCTTCCCCCCGCTACAACCTATCGCGACCGTTAGATAACTACGGTTGTTGGTTTCGAGCATTGGTAGCCAGAGTTCCAGATAGTTCCGAGTCTGATAGATGAAATTATGCACTTCGGTATATCGACCTAAAAATATCGCTACCGGGCGATCCAAGCCAGTCATGGGTCTAAGCTTGAGATCCCAGTGAGGGTTGGGCAAAAAACGCACGTCGAACACGTAATCGGCATCAATAGGAATACCATGCTTATAGCCAAAAGACTCAAAGACTATCCTCAGTTCCCTCTCGCGCTTACCTAACAGCCGGGTGCGAAGCATCGCAGCCAACTCGTGTACTGACATCTCGGTAGTGTCAATCACCAAATCTGCGCGTAAGCGCAGCGGCTCAAGCAGCGCATCCTCTTCATCGAGAGCGCCTTCCAACGATAAATTACGGGAAGAGAGGGGGTGCAGCCGGCGAGTGTCACTATAGCGACGGATGAGAGTATTCCGATCGGCATCTAGAAATAGCAACTGCGTGGAAAAAATCTGCGGTAGATTATTCATGGCCTGTTCAAAAATTTCTGGCGAATCAGGCATATTACGAATATCGATACTCACGGCGGCGGGTATCTTGCTCGCTGCTAGCGTACTAACAAGCTTTCGTAAAAGGATCACCGGCAGATTATCGACGCAATAAAAGCCCATGTCCTCTAGTGCACGGAGTGCAACAGATTTACCTGAGCCAGATCGACCACTGACTATCATCAGCACCATGGCGCTAAACACCTCTCTGCCTTACTTATTTCATTCCTTGGTGATGCGGCCATGATTTTCTTCATGCCATTCCAAATGCAGGAGGGCGCGGCGGCATCAGTCGTTATCTTCCCTCTGAGTCATAATCTGATATAGCTCTTCGTCGCTTTGTGCAGCTCGTAAACGGCGGCAAATGGTTTTATCCGCCAGTCGCTTAGCCACTAGCGAGAGGGTGTGTAGATGGACTTTGCACTGCTCTGTCGGCACTAGCAGCGCAAAGAGCAAATCCACAGGCTGATTATCGATGGCATCAAAAGCGATAGGTTGTTCAAGACGGATTAATACACCTAGCGCGCATAGCGTGTCCTCTTCCAACTTGCCGTGCGGCATCGCAATGCCATTGCCGATACCGGTGCTGCCCATGCGTTCGCGCGTCAAGACGGCGTCGAACACAATTTTTGGCGATAGATTTAGCGACTTCGCCGCTAGTTCACTGATAATTTCTAACGCTCTTTTCTTGCTTTGGCAGTGAATGTCACTGCGAGTACATTCAATATTCAACACTGAATCAATTTGGATGGCCGTATTGTTAGTCATTGCGGATCACTTAAACACTGGTTAACCTTTAAGACTCTTCGGCCGGATTCCCTAGAGATCACGCGCCAATGCAAGGTTTAGGTAGCGTTGCTGGCTACGGGTTAAATTAATGCTGTTTCAGCATATATAATATGCTTATACAACTGCTGGTTGAGTGCATCCCTCAACAGCACTATCGCGACGTACCTATTATAAAATGCCGTAATGCATTCAGATCACTAGCCTTAAGATACCTAGTCGCTTTGAAAATTTCCTATGTTCTCTCTACTAGTAAGACAATATCGACCTGATTGATACGCTTGAAATGCTGATCTTTCTTTAAGTATTGTGTTGTTATAGCTTTCAGTAAGGCACATGTTGATCCCAACATACTGCTCGGTAATGTTCCGCTGCATACTATCTTCCTTCTCTCTAGAGAGTACATGAATTCTTTGCGCTGTTTCAATGACGGGCTGGATTAAAACGCTCGGCGCTTTGCTACTGTGCGCTGCAAAACTATGATACGCCGCTTATAACGCTGCCAGGTGAGGGCACTTACCGCTTAGCAGCTTCCCCGTATTTTTTCGGTGATGATTTTCTTCACTAAAGTGCCAATAGTCGCTTAGGATACTGAACATCCTCCGACGGTCTTGACGTAGCTAAAGGAAAACAGTATCATTCAAAGATACTACTTGAGCTATAAAAATATCGTTAAGCGGTGAAGAGCAATATTTTAAAATATAACTTATCACCACACAGATCATGCGCATTGGTATGCAATTTAGCCTCATAAATTCGTCTTTTTATTAGCGTTGCTGAATAAAAAGATTTTTACTATCGGCTCAGTGAGCCGATTAGCACCTTCCAGGTAACTGCAGGAAGTTAAAGCTTGTGAGGTAATGGTATACCTCATATAATAAGCATTATCTACTAAAACTATGCATCAGCACAGCACAACCCTCTATTAATTCATCAACCCTTGTTCAAACAATACTTTCTACTGCTTGATAATATAAACTGCCCCTTCGCCAGTATTTGATTGCAGCGTTTTAAGTTTTTAATCAGCTGCCGATCTTCTTAAAAGGTGCACTAATACCAGGAACCGTTTCTGCGCAGCCTGCTATCCTTGGTTGCGTTGTTCTGCGGCTTTATACGCAGAACCGGGATATACTCGCCAGTAACTGCCAGTTAAAACTATTTTGAGTTTGCATGCCAAAACACTTAAAATGAGTTGAAGCGCTAATCATTCCTAACCGCTTTTCTCTTTTTTTCTTGTGGCTTATACGAACACATGCAGAGTGCGAAAAGTATGGCTATACAGTTAAATATTAACATAATTACTGACGATCAGGAGTAGATATCTTACGATAGGAAAATCAACTCAACAAGAAGGGCGGCCTCTCGAATTCAGGCCGCTCCGGGGCGGCACGCCAACAAGATTAAGATCTCGCCTGCGTTTTAGTCGCCAACGCTATTGCGTATATCCTCCGGTAGACTTTTACCCTGCACGGTATAGTCCACACTGTCAGCTATCGCGGTGGTGATAGCATTTTTCGATACAGGGAGACAGACGTGAGCGCCACTTTCTACATGAGCATATCCTATACGATCTTGGTACTATCTGAGCCTCCCATATGTTATATACATTCGCTTATTTAAAAATAGTGATTTTCTAGCACGATCTGAACTTTCAGCTATCAGGCAAGAATAGACCATTACAACAAAAAATTAATTTTTTCAACGCCGTAGTGAAAGCCAATTGCTAACTCATGCTGAGTTGTAAATCTTTCTGCATATTAAGGCGTTAGTGTCATCAAAAATAAAATCAGTCGTATTACATTATCAGAGGCGGAACTCTTCGCCTAAATAAACCCGTTTGACCTGTTCGTCGCTCAGAATATCGGCAGGTGAACCGTAAGCGATAAGCTCACCCTGGCTAACAATATAGGCCCGTTCACATACATCGAGTGTCTCACGGACGTTGTGGTCGGTAATCAACACGCCAAGACCACTATTGCGCAAATGCTTAATAATTTTTTTGATGTCAATGACTGAAATCGGATCAACGCCAGCAAAAGGTTCGTCAAGTAGGATAAATTTAGGATTAGCAGCCAGGGCTCGCGCGATCTCCACGCGGCGCCTTTCGCCACCAGATAGCGACTGGCCGAGGTTGTCCCGAAGATGGTTGATATGAAACTCTTCCATCAATTCTTGCGCGCGGTAGTTGCGCTGTTCTCTAGTAAGATCCCGGCGGATTTGCAGTACCGCCATCAGATTTTCGAACACGCTCAGACGTCGAAAAATCGAAGCTTCCTGTGGAAGATAACCTATACCTCGGCGAGCACGGGTATGCAGCGGCAGTAGACTTATATCGTCTTCGTCGATCATAATACGACCGGTATCGCGGGGAATAATACCTACTACCATATAAAACATGGTAGTCTTACCTGCCCCGTTTGGTCCCAGCAATCCAACAATTTCACTAGAGTTTATCTTAAGACTGACATTTTTTACTACACAGCGACCTTTATAGGCTTTAACCAAATTTTCTGCGATTAATGTTGCCATAGAGATCCTATACCCAATTATTTTACAGGTGCTTTAGCTCTGTTTTTATCCCGCAATTGAGCTGGAACAAGCACAGTATTGACCCGTTTCCCTTTATCACTGAACGCCTCCATTTTTTGTTTCTTGAGGAGATAGGTAATACAATCTCCCGCGACGTTGCTGTCTAACTGATCCAGATAGGCGTTACCCATCAGAATCACTACATCATTAGCGCCTTCATAACGCACTTTCTGCGCATGACCACGCACCGGCTTACCATCATCTTGCAGATGATAAAAGGTCACGGGATTTCCGTAGCCTTCTATGATTTCGTTGCCGTTTTTGCCCGTAGAACGGCTGATCACCATCCTGTTGGCCCGAATATTAATAGAGCCACGCTTAACCACTACATAACCGGTCAGAGTCACAGTGTTGGTCGTCATATCTACCGACTGCTGCGTAGAGTAGATATGAATCGGCTGCTGATTGTCACTCGCAAGCGCCTGTACCTGCGCGCTAACGAGGATTAAAGATCCGCCAAGCAGCAGGCTAAGAGGTACGTTCTGCATTCTCAATTGCATAAGAGGTCTTAACCTTTTCAAGTAACTCAGCCGTCTTATTACGCAGATTACCGCGCATCTTCATACCGGTGGAGTTAAAATTGGCACCATATACGATAACCTCATCATCCGAGGAGATCTCCTGTGTGAAAAGGTCAATCAGTGCGTTAGCTGTTGTAATATGCTTCAGCTTCGAGGCCTCAGTCAGGCTATCCGCTTGCACATGACCATACAAGTAAAGCATTCTATCTTGAATCAACTTGGCCCTATCAGCCTTCACGGTCCAGGTTGGAACTTTGTCATCATCGATGATGGTGGCAACCGGCCGAGTCAACCAGGTTATTTTCCCCTCAGAGAAATACTGAACATGATCGGCCGAGAGCGTATAGTGAAGGCTACCTGCTGAGTTATAGGCCAAAGTAGTAATATATTCACTCTGATACGTTGGCTCACCAGATTTTACTGGCTCCTGCACTTGAATCGAGTCGGTGGCCATCATATTCCAGATGATCAGCGCCAGAATTAATAATCCCAGCAGCGCCGTAATCCAATGCATTATCTTGCTCATACTAAGTGTATTTTTCTAATCTCCAGCTTTTTAGTTTTAGTAGGTCAAAAACTGCTAGAAAATCAGTGTTTTGTGATCCTTATCTGCACGCATAACGTCATCGTGGCGCTAGCGGGGAGGACACATCCATCACCTTTACATTCATGAATTTATTTCACCCGTGATTAGGAGATGCATCAGGTAATTTACCTAACATACAATCTATTTCATCCTGCATGTCAGTGAATTCGGAAGTGCTTTAAAGAGTCGGTCATATCCCAAAAAGCATCATTCCTACCTAGAAAAGAGCGCTTCCAATCGCCCAATTGAACCGATTATGTAATGATACAAACATCACTTCCTTGATGTCAGCACGCAGTAAATGCTATCTCGGATATTAGGTCGTGAATTATAGGTGGTGATAGTGGTAGAAAGTCATATATCATTCAAGACTTTTGAAATCCAGTCTGTTGCATGTTGAAAATATTTTTTAAAAAATAACACTTCATACTGTGCGCTATGAAGTCTTAGTAGGAGATGCTGTTCATCTTCGCGGTACTCTGCACACAGGAGATCGAATTGTATGATGTTTTTACAGAGAGCAATCAACTCACAGAGCCTGAAGCACAACATATATTGATATGCTTTTGTTCTTTTCTCTAGGTTCTTTTAAAAGCACAGAGCGTGATAAATAAATCTGAATCAAAACTTATCAAAGAATATTACTAGACTGACACAAATAAAGTACATTACCTAACACTAACTAAGAGCCCTCTTCATTAAAAGCTGTTTTTCAAGCGGCATTGTTTCATTTTTTCTTTAGGCGAGATGCATATGCACCAGGCTCTTAGATTTAAGACCAAGTATTATACGTGCATCTCACGATTTTTAATGCACTCTCCCACCACAAACCCAAGGAGAAAACTATCTGCCTTAGCAGGACGCTATTTGCGTCCTGCGATAAATTCCACTTCCCTGCTCAGCTATTTATCAAGGCGCAGGAGATAACGAATTCTGGGTTATTCATTTACTGTACTGCTGGCATAAGTAATACGCTGCTCTGGAAAGGATACGCTTCCTGATACCCTGGCTCGTTGCCCCCGGGATTGTCTATCAGAAACACCATGAGCGATGCTATTTATTAGAGAAGGGGACTTGCACTTCAGGTCAGAAAATGCACTGAGATCTATCTAAAAATATTATCGTAGAGATGCAGAAAATAGTACTTTTTTCGACAGACTCAATTTGCGAGTTACTTCTCCCACAGGCAGGGAATCTCAGATATGCAGAATAATGTCAGTGACATAAACTACATCGCTTTAAAATTTATCGAAGACCCGTGATGAGTTTTGAATATTTGATTAACTTTTTTCACTCACTTTCGAAAAAGTCTTGTGGAGTCTTTTCATCCCATCCCCATGTTTTTTTAAAAGAAAGATTATCATTGAGCCATGTAAAATTCATATCACCCCGGCACGAAGCATATCATGCATATGCACAACGCCGATTAAGTAGTCGCCTTGCGCTATCAACAGTGACGTGATATTGCGCGCCTGCATCAGATTCAGGGCTTCTACCGCTAACATGTCCGGAGCCACACGCACGCCCCCGGGGGTCATAACATCAGCTATGCGAGCCCGGTTAAAGTCAATCCCCATATCAAAAACCCGCCTAAGATCACCGTCCGTAAAAATACCGGCAATGACGTTTTGCGCATCGCAAATCACGGTCATGCCCAGATTTTTACGAGTAATTTCCAGCAGCGCCTCGCGCAGCGAAGCGCTGCGCGAGGTGAGCGGAATATCTTTTCCATTGTGCATAATATCGCTCACGCGCAACAGAAGTTTACGTCCTAACTCCCCTCCTGGATGGGATAGGGCGAAATCTGCAACCGTGAACCCGCGCGCCCGTAGAAGGGCTACGGCTAAAGCATCCCCCATAACCAGCGCAGCAGTCGTGCTAGCGGTTGGCGCTAGGCCGAGGGGGCAAGCCTCTTCCGGGACATGCACGCAAAGATGGATTTCCGCTGCTTTCCCCATAGTGCTATCCGGTTTTCCGGTCATAAAAATAAACGGGATGCGTAGACGTTTAAGCACCGGAATCAGTGCCAGCACCTCTCGAGATTCCCCGGAATTCGATAGCGCGATAACGATATCTTGTGACGACACCATACCTAGATCGCCATGACTCGCCTCACCAGGATGAACAAAAAACGCTGGAGTGCCAGTGCTAGCAAAAGTGGCGGCCAGCTTTCGGCCAATATGGCCGGATTTTCCCATGCCCATTACTACTACTTTTCCATTGCAGTGAAATAGCGCCTCGCAAGAGCGGTGAAAATCGTCGTTGATATATTGGTCTAGCTGCGCGAGACCCTCTCGCTCAATAGCGAGAACCTGTTTACCGACGGCAATAAAATCAAAGGAAGTTGATAATTTATTCTGCGACATAAAACGTACCCTGATGGTTTGCGGTTCAGAAGACGAGATCCAATCGCTTACGCAAGCATAGTCGATGAACGAACAAACTAGTACATCCCCCCCTAAACTCTTGATTTAGGGCTTTTTCCTAAGTAACCGGGAGAGTTTTAACTCTCGTTGTTACTACACCACAATAAAGCGTGAATAGCTCTGGCGGGATTATACGGATCAGTATAGGGAGCGCTGTGAAGTGATCAACACAATAACATTATTTGATATAGTGGAGCTAATGAGATTTTATAAACATTATTAATTATCTTTACTATATCCTTTATTAGCGAGAAGAGTATCAGTCGATTAATACTATAATAATTCTCCCTCGGATTTAGGTAGATTATTACATAATCAGGGTACGCAACATAGGTTAATTAAGAATACTGTAAGCGTTCAAAAAATAAAACATGGCATCTACCTATATTGTTGCACAAATTAGCATTTGTGACAACAGTAGTGATATTAAACAGCTAGGGTAGGTGACTGGTTAGCTACGAGTAAATATATTATTATTCGATTCGAACGGCGCGTGTTATAATTAACAACGTAATCACGTTAAGTGATTGAATTACGATCATGGTTTCCGCCTACCCATGCCTAATAATCATGCAGCGTCGGAAAATCCCCCAGAAATATTTTCAGCCGACATCAAACCTTGTCAGCTAGGAGAGGTGACTGTAATAACCTACCGCTCCCAGAGATCATGATTTCCCCTCAGACGCTGCTTTCAACCGATTAGTTAAGTTAATTCAAAAATTATAGCCAATGCCAACTCGCTAAAAATCCCGGTACGATTATTGTCTTAATTGACAGAGCATCATGCCGGTAACGTCTATGGTCAAATGAGTCACTCTCAGCTACCGTGGGAATCCCAAGATAGGTCGGCGTTATTAGATTCCATCGACCCTCTATGAGATGGTTTGTGAAATAAAAAAACCTTATGGTAAGCATTAGCTTAGCCAACGACCCTCATTATCAAGTAATGCGATCTATAGCAAAAAATTTTGAAATGAGCAACTAACTCACCCAAAAGAAGACTTTTCAGGCAACGTGATGCT
Organism: secondary endosymbiont of Ctenarytaina eucalypti; assembly: GCF_000287335.1. Lineage (GTDB taxonomy): Bacteria > Pseudomonadota > Gammaproteobacteria > Enterobacterales > Enterobacteriaceae. The sequence goes on along the minus strand of NC_018419.1, from coordinate 1,316,272 downwards.
ATGACAGCGTAGATCGCTGCGTCATCCACTCCTGTATAGGCAGTGACAACTGCTCTCTGGACCCATTGATTAATCACTGTTGCACTTAGATGCAGCGATTCAATACGAGTCTGAAACGAAATGTTTTTTCGCCGAAGGTTGTAGATGGTTTGTATTGACTTAAGCGTTAAACTTATAGAGCTTTTGGCAAAATGCGTGCGCTCTTCATATACTTCAGTAAGTACTTATATCCAGTACATATTAGAATACAAACATCAACAAGCGATCAAAACATTTTTTGGTCATGCAATCGCATCAGTCTTAAAGTGTATCGTGAGTCAATCATAAAATATTCGGCAGTATATTGCCTAAATATACAGAGTTATGGCCTATCACCCCTAATACGGAGTATATAATTACCCATAAATTCATTTATCTGTAGCGCTGTATCTTATCAGTAGCGCTGATCCTTCAGAGAGTCTGCCAAATTTAATAAAGCCAGCCTACAGGCAATCTTCGCAGCACCGGTTAATGACGATTGTGATAAATTACTATCATGCTCATTTTGAGAGAGAACATTACACCGATAATCCGTGGACGCAGGATAGGAGATCCTAGCTGATAGCGTAATAAGAAAGTTAAGAGGTAATTTTTAATCAGCTCCTTAACAAAAGCCAAGGTGCTTGGGAGGGGCTTCAGATTCTCTCCATCATCAATCAAAGTGATCCCAGCGGTCACCAACCTCACCGATAAACCGAACAAGCTTACACCTGAATTATAGCAGACACAGGCGGCTTCCTGCCTTAATGCTCGTCCGAAAGTTTTTCACCTATCATCCCGGAAACGTTTTTTTATACTACCGAAGCATCAGCCGCATAACCAATTTGTTGCAAAACCCTTCAATAATACTCGTCTATTATTGAAGTTGTAGTTTACAATATTCGTAATCTCAAGGGCGCCGTTTTCTAATGCAGGAACATCATCATGCTTTCAGCTTGCAGACTGTCTATCAGATTACTTAATCAAGAAAGTAAAAGATATTGTTTCCAAAAATGCATGAGGCCTGGTATAGATCCGCCTATCAATTTGATAAACCGGCGATTTTCTTCTGACCTAGCAATTAACAAAATCATGGTTAATCTTTTCCCTTCTTTTCGATCATGATCGTTTCCTCTAAAATGGGTATTTAATTCTACAACTTTAAAGTAAGACTTAATATGGAAACAAGCGAAATTAAATCAATCCTCATGAAAACGTTAGTGCTGGATGAAGTCTACGTAAGCGGTGATGGTAGCTATTTTCAGGTTATTGCGATTGGTGCGCAGTTTGCCGGGATGAGCAGGGTAAAAAAACAGCAGACGATTTATGCTCCGCTGATGAAATATATTTCAGACAACCGCATACATGCCTTATTGATCAAAACCTATACCCCAGAAGAGTGGCAATGCGATCGCAAGCTAAGCGGTGCTTAAATGTTAATTTTATCTGGATACAGTTTTTTGTTAAATATAGAGAAGTGTTGTAATGGATAAATTTCGTATCCATGGTCCTACCCGGTTAAGCGGCCAGGTCACCATTTCTGGTGCCAAAAATGCTGCTTTACCGATTTTATTTGCTGCGTTACTGGCGGAAGAGCCAGTAGAGATCCAAAATGTTCCTAGACTGCAAGATATCGACACCACCATTAAATTGTTAGACCAACTGGGCGCTTGCGTTAAACGAAATGGTTCAGTGCATGTAGACTCCAGCGGGGTTAACGTTTATTGTGCACCCTATGATCTAGTGAAAACTATGCGGGCGTCTATTTGGGCTCTCTGGCCGCTGGTAACGCGTTTCGGCCGGGGTCAAGTATCACTACCGGGTGGTTGCGATATCGGAGCGCGGCCCGTAGATCTGCATATCAGCGGACTGGAGCAACTTGGCGCCACCATTACTCTGGAAGCAGGCTACATCAAGGCAGCCGTGAATGGGCGTCTGCGAGGTACGCGTATTGTCATGAATAAAGTTAGTGTTGGCGCCACGGTAACGATTATGAGTGCTGCGACTTTGGCGATCGGTCGCACCATTATTGAAAATGCTGCCCGCGAGCCAGAGATTGTCGATACTGCTAATTTCTTTATCACGTTGGGCGCGAAAATCAGGGGTGCCGGTACTGATCAAATTACTGTAGAAGGAGTTGATCGCCTCGGCGGCGGTGTCTATCGTATACTGCCAGATCGCATTGAAACTGGCACTTTCCTGGTAGCCGCAGCCATCTCCCGAGGTCGTGTAATATGTCACGCAACCCGTCCAGATACGCTGGATGCTGTACTGGAAAAGTTGCGTGAAGCAGGTGCAGATATTGTCGTAGGCAATGACTGGATTAGTTTGGATATGCATGGAAAACGCCCGAAAGCAGTTACGGTGCGGACTGCCCCATATCCTGGTTTCCCCACTGATATGCAGGCACAATTCAGTCTGCTAAATTTAGTGGCTGAAGGCACGGGCATTATTACTGAAAGCATTTTTGAAAACCGGTTCATGCACATACCGGAACTGATTCGGATGGGGGCGCAGGCGGAAATCGAAAGCAGCAGCGTGATCTGCCACGGAGTGGAGACGCTCTCCGGCGCACAGGTCATGGCAACAGATTTGCGCGCTTCAGCCAGTCTGGTACTAGCCGGCTGCATCGCGGAGGGCGTGACGGTAGTGGATCGTATTGATCATATCGATCGTGGGTATGACTGTATCGAGGATAAACTACGGCACATGGGCGCGCATATTCAACGACTCAGCGGTAAATAAATTCATGCAAACTATATTGTTTGCTAACTGACCGCATTTCATTAGAAATCTTGCGCGTTTACATATCTTTATCTGCGCTTCTATCTCTCTGGTGAACATAACAAAGCCGCCTATCCTTCATGAGATAATGTCTTTATGACTCTTTTCTGATGCTACGATTGCGTCATAACAAAGAAAGCACAAACATGACAACTGTATAGTTAGAGGCTGGATATGCTGACCTTAATAATAATCTCTACATATATGAATCGCCATAGCTAATGTTTTACCCGTGAGATAGACCTCTTCTGGAATAGCCAATGAAGGCAGAATCTCTTCTAGCTGAGCCCGTCTTTCAGTCATCAAGAAATTATGTTGAATTACTAAAATTTACACTAACGACGCGCAACATCCGTAAGAGCGTCATCTGGGTCAAGGCTTCGATCATTGACGCCCGCTGCTATCTATAACATTATCGCTATGCAGACCCCGAAAACCAACAAGAAGTATAGTCAACTAACAAATAGTCATTAGAAATAGTGAACGCTGCTAATACACAAACCCCTCATAAAAAGAGCATTACTATGACTCAAATGCATATTTGCAGCTATAAGGTTAGTGCTGTTCATAATGTCTCCGGGCACTTAACATTAGCCATCCCGCCACGGGTGGATTAGGGCTTCTCTGATCCTCATAAACTGAGAATCATGGTAGTAACCGGTATCCTCAAAGACATCAGCCAACGCTTACTAAATTTTTCGGTGAGTGTACGGGATTAAAATCGGATGAGTCGATACGGCGGTAATCACTGCCGTAAATAACTTAGCAGAAATGAATGTCATGTCTCACATAGGTCGCTACTAGATGACGCGTACGCTAAGCTCTAAATTTATTAATACTTTTCAGCCGGACATTGTCTCATTCTTCTTGACTAAATATCTTCAGATCGGTACTGGCAATCAGTGCAGCATTACTGTAAAGGGTTTCTTGACATTTTAATCCTCATATGACATGTCTTTCCTCGCGCGCTGCATACAGAATAGTAAAAGCATCTTCTCCTTAGAATCATAACTTTAAAACTCAAATAAACGCATTCCTGTACAGCCCTCAGAAAAATGCTACGAACTCATTTTATAATCAGCACTCTCTCGCTAACACTATAAATAGAAAAACACTCGGCCATAATATCGTAGTGCGCTCTATCCATGCAGAAAATATAGATGACACAGGTAGTTATGGCGCTAGAAACCTTCTCTTCCTAAGAGCCTTAGTTGTACGTGATCCAGTTGATAACTGTAAACTCTTGCTTTACTATATAAACCATAAATAACATGAGGCTACTGCAATGTGCCAGTGATCTCCTGAAGGCTAGACAGATTCAGGAAAATTAATAATACATATTACTACAGCTATCAAGGGTTGTCTGGTCTGCATAAAAAAGGTTTTTCTACTGAATGATAAATAACATTTGCAGAGATAGACGATACGCTATTTACAATCTGCGTGGCACCATTTTTTAAATTCATCTGAAATAGTATTCAAGGTGACAGTGAATACTCAAGATCCATGCAATATCCTGCATATGAGAAGACTTTATTATACTATCAAGGATAGTTGCATGTACCTGTAGCTACAGGCCTCGATAACGCACATAGAGGGGGAACTCTTTCACATATAGATTATCGTCGTGGCTTGAAGAGCATAGATCTCAAATACCTGCTCTAGCAAAATCGCGCCACTCACTACAGCGAGTAAAAGATACTATAAATGTCGTTCATGACATATGCTTACGATTGCGATTTTTCAGGCCTCCATGCCGCTCAGTCAGTAGAAGTATCCAGCTAAAATATGCGCGCTCTCGGGTGGTTCTCTAAATTGAGACGGCAATATGGTCCTGCTTCGTGTTATACTTTCAAACAGTATTATGAAAGCGGCAAAACGCCAGGTTGAGTAAAAAACAATGTTTGACAATTTATCTGATAAATTATCGCGAACCTTTCGCAACATCAGTGGAAGAGGCCGCCTGACTGAGAGCAATATACAAGATACCCTGCGTGAAGTACGCAGGGCGCTACTGGAAGCTGATGTGGCCCTCTCAGTAGTGCGAGATTTTATCAGCGGGGTCAAAGAATGCGCACTTGGGATGGAAGTCAATAAAAATCTGACGCCGGGACAAACATTTATCAAGATCGTTCGGGCCGAGCTAGTTCGCGTGATGGGTGACGAAAAAAGCGCCTTAAATCTATCAGATGAGCCCCCAGCAGTGCTGTTAATAGCGGGCGCTCAAGGTACTGGAAAAACCACAAGCACCGGAAAGCTGGGAAAATATCTGCGTGAAAAACAGAAGAAAAAAGTACTACTGGTGTCTGCCGACATTTATCGCCCAGCGGCGATCAAGCAGCTTGCAATATTAGCGGATACGGTAGGTGTTGATTTTTACCCATCTGACGTTACGCAAACGCCGATAAATATCGTCACTCGAGCTCTGAATCATGCTAAAATTAATTTTTATGATGCGCTACTAGTGGACACCGCGGGCTGCCTGCATGTAGATGAAAAAATGATGGCAGAAATAATTGCTATCCACACTGCAATCCGCCCGGCAGAAACGCTATTTGTGGTGGATGCTATGACCGGACAAGACGCTGCCCATACCGCTAAGTCTTTTGACCAAGCACTACCGCTAACTGGGGTGATACTAACAAAAGTCGATGGTGATGCACGTGGCGGCGCGGCGCTTTCTATGCGTCATCTCACCGGAAAACCTATTAAATTTATAGGGACCGGAGAAAACACCGATGCGCTGGAGGAGTTTTATCCAGCGCGTCTAGCTCGGCGCATACTCGGCATGAGTGATGTATTATCCTTTATCGAGGATATCGAACGCAAAGTCGGTGTCATCACGCCAAAAAAATTAAGCAGCACTTTTAACACAGACGACGTTTTCGATTTAAACGACTTTCTTTCTCAAATCAAGCAGATGCGAAAGATGGGTGGCATATCAAGCATGATAAGCAAACTACCTGGGGGCAGCCGCTTACCAGATAACGTCAAATCGCAGATGAACGATCAAGCCCTAGTAAACATGGAATCTATCATCAACTCCATGACAGCTAAAGAGCGCGCTGCGCCTAATATCATAAAAGCCTCACGTAAACGCCGTATTGCCGGCGGCTCCGGCATGCAGGTTCAGGACGTCAATCGCTTGCTGACACAGTTCAACGACATGCAGCGCATGATTAATAAACTGAAAAAGGGAGGTGTGGCGAAAATGATACGCACTATGAAGGGCATCATACCGCCCGGCTTTTCTAGTCATTAACTAGAGGATTGATTTTTACCTTGAAATGAGTAAAATTTTGTAGTTTTTCTCACAGCAACCAAGCCCCGCCCACTAAAAGGTTCGGTTGTTTTATTGACTCAATGAGGATGTTATGGTAACAATTCGTCTAGCACGTGGCGGTGCTAAAAAACGTCCATTCTATCACATCGTCGTAGCCGACAGCCGTAATGCACGCGACGGGCGCTTTATTGAACGTATTGGTTTTTTCAATCCGATCGCGGCTGGAAAGGCTGAAACTCTGCGTTTAGATCTTGAGCGTATTCAATATTGGTCTAACAAAGGCGCAACCGTTTCTAAACGTCTTTCCGCGCTAATTAAAAATGCGAAACAAACAGCGTCATGCCTTCTGATCGGAAAATAAGTAAAAAACTCTCTATCAGAGGACCCTGTGACCCAATGGTCGTTGGTTTAGTGGGTTCCTCGTATGGTATTCATGGCTGGCTCAGAATCTTTTCTTTCACTGAAAAAGCTAGTAATATTTTTTCTTACCATCCCTGGTTCATTAAAAGATCAGGAAAGTGGGTGCCTATTAGAGTAGAGAATTGGAAGCAACACCATCATAACCTGCTCATCAAGGTCAGGGGCATAGAAAATCCGCAAACAGCGACGCTTTTAACCAATTGCGAAATTGTTGTCGATGCGACGCAATTTCCGGACCCAGGAAAAGACGTATACTATTGGAAAGATCTGCTTGGCAGCCAGGTCATCACAATTAGCAGTTATCAAATGGGCGAAGTCGTTGATTTATTCGCCACAGGATCGAACGATATTCTGGTAGTAAAAGCTAACCTGAAAGATGTTTTTGGCATTCAAGAGCGATTGATTCCTTTCCTCGAGGGAAAGGTAATTCAGACGGTCGATCTTAAAGCTCATATCATTGCCGTTGACTGGGACCCAAACTTTTGACGCCTCATTTGCAAGATTGTGCTCCCAGCTGTGTTGGCATATGGATTGGTATAATTAGCCTGTTTCCAGAGATGTTCAAGGCTATTACCGATTATGGAGTGACCGGTCGAGCAGTGAAGCAGGGCCTACTAAGAATACAAGGCTGGAGCCCGCGTGAATTTACTCACGACCAGAATCGTACAATAGATGCGCCTCCTTACGGGGGAGGTCCGGGCATGCTCATGATGTTTCAGCCTTTGCAAGATGCTATTCATGCCGCAAAAAATAAGGCAGGAAAAGAGACTAAGGTTATTTATCTCTCTCCTCAGGGCCGTAAGCTCGATCAGAAAGGCGTAAGTGAACTAGCTAGCAACCTAAAGATGATTTTAGTATGTGGCCGTTATGAAGGGATTGATGAGCGCTTAATTTCTACTGAGATTGATGAAGAATGGTCAATAGGTGATTATGTTCTCACTGGGGGGGAGTTAGCAGCGATGGCATTAATTGACTCGGTTTCCCGGTTGATCCCGGGCGTACTAGGGCATCATGCTTCTGCTGCGGGGGACTCCTTCGCAGACGGGCTGCTGGATTGGCCGCATTATACCCGTCCTCAGGCGCTGGACGGCATGAACGTTCCGCCAGTGCTGCTATCCGGCAATCATACCGCGATTCGTCGCTGGCGTCTGCAACAATCTTTAGGTCGTACCTGGCTGAGAAGACCTTCGCTTCTTAAACGCCTTACCCTCACTGACGAGCAAACATTGTTGCTAACTGAATTCCAGCGGAACCATCAGGCGATGTAAAAAGAATAATCACAGGTATCAATTTACAGTCCTATGAGCCTGAAATGTTAGTTCACCGAGTGAAAGAGAGTCATGATGAGCAAAACCATAGAAGATATTGAAAAAAAACAGATGAAGCAAGACCTACCATCCTTCCGCCCAGGCGACTCGGTAGAAGTTAAGGTATGGGTTGTTGAAGGCAGCAAAAAACGTCTGCAGACTTTTGAGGGCGTGGTTATTGCTATTCGTAACCGAGGTTTGCATTCTGCATTCACTGTTCGAAAAACCGCCAAAGGCGAAGGCCTTGAGCGTGTGTTCCAGATGCATTCTCCAATTATCGACAGTATGTCTGTAAAACGCCGGGGCGCTGTTCGAAAAGCTAAGCTTTATTACCTACGTTCACGCACCGGTAAAGCAGCGCGCATTAAAGAGCGGCTGCACTAAGTGTCACTTCCCTATGATCGAGCATCTTGAAGATATACTTCCTTACCGCGACGCATAGAAGAATATACTACTACGTTCTCCGTAATGATTGACTATGTCACCCAACACACCTAAGAGCACATACCTTAAAAGTAAAGTTTTCTCTCATGATGCGAGAATTTTCGTACTCTTCAGACTCACATGAGTCTGCACGTTATGAGATGCTAAACACTCAGAAGATGGGGCGTACCGGATTAACGAGCCGAGAGAGAAGCGCCATCATTATCGCCGTAAAAATGATATGCTTCAAGCAGCTTCAGCGTGTTTTTTCAGGCGATATTCATTTGATTAAATAAATAGATTTTCTTATCAGTCCATGAACTAGGTAACTCTGTTAAATATAAGATTAAATTTGTTGAATGCATGATATTATGTAGTGCTCTTACCACGAGGTGACCGTAGTAGCAGGACGAGTCTTTTTCTTAATAAGCACGTTGCTTCTTCTAGCAACGTGTATCATCAGCGCCGTAAGCCGACGCTGTCCTGATTATTTTTCGTGCAGTTGCTGTATGACATCCGGTAGAGCCGATATGTTTCTGGGGTTGCTATCTATGCACAGTAACTCTGCAAAGATAGCTGTATGTATTCCGCTCTTTGCTCCTAGATGACCCCTACTCAACTCTCTTCACGTATTGATACTATCCCTTCTCCGAAAGAGTCTCCCTACCCTTTTTGCTTAATACTGTTATCCCAGCACTCTCAATGAAGCAATCAGTCATTGTCAGGTTTTTAAAGAAAGGCTTAATACTTTTGTTATGCTCAGCTCGTGGTGATGACGCTATATAAATAAAAACGCACTCAATTAGGCACCTAATCCGCTCATCCTCCCAAGAGGAATATTCTCTTTTTATGCGCTCATCAATGACTCATGCGTTTATCTTATCAGAAAACCACGCCGCCTATAGGAACATGTTATGAGTCAGTTAGGTGGTGATATGAACCATTCATCGTGCTATAGAAACTGTCTATTTCCACTGCAGGCAGTGCGCTCAACCGATAATAAACTAAACTTATCTTTTTTAATCAATTTATTAAAATCATTATAGTGATAAAGCATAATCAATAGTTAGACACTCACTGCCAAGCATTGTCCGCTCTTCCGTCATAGCAAAACAGTACAGCTCTATCGTTATGCCAATTAGTCGTTCTCAGGAAGACAATAACGCCTCTTATCCCGAAGAAGAATGTGAAAGATTGGTTATCCTAATGCCATGAGAGGTGCAACCTCAAAGTTAAACATCAGGCTCTTTGGATTCGTCATAATCCATGGCAAAAGAAAGAAAATTATCTTTACGGTCACAGGGTGAAATAAATTATTTTCGGGCTTAAAAACACTTTAGCATGCTCCCCGGGGTCATGACTTTGATGATCAAAAACAGGCAAGGCGAGACTAATGGTTAAAGTCTTAAAGCAGTTGATGCTACGAGAAGTGCTCAATACGATCAGGATCGCGTAACGGTAGCGCTACCGACGTACAACGCCTCATAAATTATACTTAGCTAATAAAGCCGGTATGAGCTGCAATATTTTTATTCGTTTGGTTAACAAATAATTACTCTTTCCCTCTAACATCGACGGCGATGCCATCGATTTTCTGTAATATCTAATAACATTCATAATGCGACCACAATTCATAGCACGTAGAGGTTGGGAGTATGACTTTAGAAAAATGGGAGATTATGTTTCAGAAATATTTAGAGCGGTATTTTCCTCAAAATGACAAAGCGCATGATATTTCTCATTTTAGTCGGGTGTGGAAAACTGCCCGTCGAATCATGCAGTTTACCGACGCAGACGGCATGATCATATTAGCTGCTTCCTATTTCCATGACGTGGTGAATTTACCAAAAAATCACTCCCAACGTCATCTAGCATCACAGCAGGCTGCTCTACGTACACAAGAAATTCTCGCTCACCACTTTCCGACATTCCCAGCCCCGCTCTACAGCGGAGTAGCGCATGCAATAGAGGCTCATAGCTTCAGCGCCGGTATCACACCAGAAACATTAGAAGCAAAAATTGTACAGGATGCCGATCGGCTAGAATCTTTAGGAGCCATAGGAATAGCAAGGGTGTTCCATGTGGCTGGGCAATTAGGTCGGGGGTTATTTCATGCGTCTGACCCGCTTGCCTTATACCGGCAGCTGGATGATGTCAATTATACTTTTGATCACTTTCAAACCAAATTACTGACCTTAGCTGACAGCATGCAAACCGACCTGGGGAAAAAAATGGCTCGATATAATATCGAATACCTAGTGACCTTTATGAGTAAATTATGTGCAGAACTAAAAGGAGAACATTACCAACTAGATCAAGAAACATTAGAGCGTTTTAATATAAACCATAAAGTGATGGAAAGTTTAGAAAAAAAGCACGGGCATTGAAGGATCTTTTATTTTTACTAAAAATACATGCAGTTTATAACATATCACCTGCTATCCTAAGTTTTTACCCCACCCAACAAACATTCTACACTCCGTGTATGACTGATGCTCTATTAATACAAAAAGAAAAATCATATATGAATGTTTGTCCATAAAACTGAGATATGGTTCTTTTTTTCAAAAAAATTCAATATTAAAAAATTGCTCTTAATTATATGTAGATTAACTTTTTTAATACAGCACATGTATAGAGGAAATTATTACGTTAGTTCACTAAATTCATTTTAATCAATACCCTTTATTGCCATCCTAAATCTCATAATAACTAATGCTTTACTTACAAATACAGACTTCAAGATAGCGCAGTGATCTGAAAATATGGATGAACGACTTGGCCCTTGCTTCATAAATAGAGAAACGTTCTATTGAAGAATGTACACAACGACTCGTCTACTTAGAACCTAAGATCACTGAGGTACTGATTATGAAATAGGCGTTTTTCTTTCGCTGAGGGAAAAAGATGAGCTGTATTGAGTTACTTTTAATACCGCTTAATCTTCTGCTAAAGCGTTTAAACGGTTCTTACGCTCCGCACTAGAGAGCCACCAGCGGGGGTTAGTCAGTATAAAAACGTCAACACGTGATAAAAGTACCTATTTAGTGATTGATCGGACGGGACTAAATTTTTTTGGTGAATGACAGTCACCAATAGCCCGGAATTATCGCATGAGAATACTCAAAGTACAGCTCACTCAGGCCTATCGCAGTCGACAACTCGAGATGTACAATGATCGGTGCCGATTGATCGCATAGCAGTAGTAGTATTGCTGCACTAGCTCTATTTTATTTGATAAAAGCAAAAAATATAGTAATATTCAATTGGCTTCATCTAAAAACCTTTTTCATACACCCAACCATCATAGCGACAGAGTGAGGCAAAGAAAATAACACCTCTCATCCTGCCTACAGTGTGGCATGTCATATGTCATCCTACCTTATCAGTGTGAGTTTTATAAACCCCTCTGTTAAAATAAGCGCTTGAGCAGCACAGCTAGTTGACCTAGAGAAAATAGAAAAACAACATTATCACACTAGTGCTTTTTGACTAAAATATCCCCATTCAAGAGCACGGGAATGTACTCATCAATGATCTAGTCTACCTAACTATATAGATTTACCATTAATCGAGAGGATCAAAGCAGTCAACATTTTGTACAGGATTACGATGTTAGTAATGTGCAAAGCACACTATTCGCGTAAAGCATCAATAGCACTGATAGCGGTAAGCCCCCTTTACAATATTTAGTGCATTTAACACGTCTGTTGATACCTGCGGCTCTCCAATGACTTAAAAAAAGATGCTCGTTACTGCTTGCATCGGTAAAACTTGCTGCTCATGATAGAATTCACTTATCACACCAAGGATACCTTCATGAGCACATTGAAAAACGATCGCTACCTTCGCGCCCTACTTCGGCAACCGGTCGACGTAACGCCAGTCTGGATGATGCGCCAAGCCGGCCGTTATTTACCGGAATACAAAATAACACGAGCAAAGGCTGGCAATTTTATGTCACTTTGTCGAAACACCGATCTATCCTCTGAAGTCACTCTACAGCCACTACGTCGCTATCCACTAGATGCTGCGATTTTATTTTCTGACATTCTCACTATCCCAGACGCCATGGGACTAGGATTATGGTTTGAGTATGGAGAAGGCCCTCGTTTTTTACACCCTATAAAAAGCCGACGTGACGTAGAAAAACTTCCGATCCCCGATCCTGAGCAGGATCTTGGCTATGTAATGAACACGGTACGTGCTATTCGCGGACACCTTCGGGGGTCCGTACCATTAATCGGATTCTCCGGAAGCCCCTGGACACTCGCCACGTACATGGTAGAAGGAAGCAGCAGCAAGGTCTTCAGTAAAATTAAACAATTGCTATATACCGAACCAGAAACATTACATTTGCTACTGGACAAATTAGCAGACAGCGTGGTCTTGTATCTTAACGGCCAAATCAGCGCAGGTGCTCAGTCGGTTATGCTATTTGACACTTGGGGAGGCGTGCTAACCGGCGCTGATTATCGAGAATTTTCTCTATACTATATGCATAAAATTGTTGATGGTCTCTTACGTGAACACGACAGTCGCCGGGTTCCAGTGACGCTATTTACCAAAGGAGGAGGCCAATGGCTCGAATCGATAGCCGCCACCGGCTGCGATGCGCTAGGCCTTGACTGGAGCACCGACATTGCCGACGCCCGGCGTCGGGTTGGTCAAAAAGTAGCATTGCAGGGCAATATGGACCCCTCGGTGCTCTACGGCTCACCAAAGCGCATCGAGCGTGAAGTAATGTCTATTCTAGACGGTTTTGGCCCGGGCGCAGGGCATATCTTCAACCTCGGGCACGGAATGCATCAAAATGTGCCCCCGGCACATGCGGGGCATTTCGTTGAGGCAGTACATCGGCTATCAAAACCCTATCATTATTAGCATATAAGAGCGTTATAAGGATCTACAGGACTACGTGATAAACAATTCTCTTAAAAAATTTCATATATTCACTCTATTTCATGATACAGCTTCATATTATCAAAATAGATACTTATCTAAGTATCTAAACGCATCAATAAATATACAGCACTACTAAGGTCACGCATGTTAAAGGACAGCTTCAAGATCTAGCGTTAATCGCCTAAATGAACATGATTATTAAATCTAATCTTATTAGCCGCACTATAATGCATAGAGAGCATGTCACTCTTTTCCATAATGCATTCTAAAAATCAGAGAGCGTTCCTTACCAATAAAGCTATACCGCGAGACAAAAAGATGCCAATGGCAATCATGCCTCATCTTAGGGACGATAATTACCCCCTGGCTTTCTCGAATTTGAGCACGGCATGAGGTCAAGATAGCGGCCATGATTTTACTTAACTTTTCCCAGTAGAAGAAAATTTCCAGCATGTACATTGATGAGCATCATCGTTAAAATGTCTTATATGTCTAACTGTTTCGTTTTCCCAATATTTAAAGGCATAAAATCTTAGATGTATATTAAAAAACATAGATTAGTCGACGCGTTAATCGCTAGCATCGCTGTTCTTACGAAAAAGAATGGCATTAAAGCCTTCCTACGAACAGCGTAGGTTATTTTACGGATTTGATGATTCCCATCATATCCCCTGCGGTGCATCGTTTTTATTTAGACTTGCATCAGAAAATAGCATGATGGATTGAAAAAGAACAGAACTGTTCTAGTCGTTATCTTTCGGTGATAACTCATATTCTTTTTTAGACCCTCTAACTACAGTCAAGCTCCTGATTGCTCAATACTCGGTGTCACACTCATAATATACACTTCTCAATCTTGATTCTTCTTCTAGTACCAGAGCAAAAGGCTTGTGTTTTTTCTATATTCCACAGCAAATAGCAGTAAGGTGCATGCTAAGCTCCGTCACCTAAGGCAGGCGTGATGTGCAAGTGGATATGTTTTATGCAATCCTTCAGCATCGTTGCATCAGAAATATTGCTGTGTGATTATTTGCAATAAATCAATGAATATTTTAGCCGCATACTACTAGATAGCGCATATACCGTACTCTGCTTGTTTTAAGGACTCCACTATCAGACGCTCTACTCTACTTCATCAACATCTTGAAGGCTGGAGATACAAAACAGACATGAATGTAATCAATACGCCTTGATGTGTTTATATTCATAACCACTTTTTTTATTAACCACCTAAGTGCATCATAGGCCTGACGCCTTCGTAGGGGGTGCCCGTATCATCGATTAAGTTACAACAGCACGTCAACGCAGCTAGTTAATCGCTCAGCATAAAGCGAAATAGCCGTTTCAGTATCGTGATTGATAGCGGGATTAAAGTAGGATCAGTACTCAGCCCTTCCCTTCAAGATAAGTGTTCTCTGTAAAATCCTCACAGTAACTGACTGATATATTTACGTTATCATCGAATTGGGCTGATTAATTCCATGGTTTTAAGTCAGCTAGTTGCTTCTCGGTTTCTGTACGTGCACAGCCATTTCAGAACCATTTCAATATCCTGCTTATCAACTTAACTAGCTGGCCCGTCTTTGCTCAATACTTTCTGCCAATAAAGAACAGCGATCGCCTGACTTGATTGTGGCTCAGCAACCAGTACTAAAAACACTGTTTATTCTCACCAGGAATTTCCGTGGGACTCCTGTCAAAAGATGCAACTTTGCATACGTAAAGTACAGATTACCAGGGCAGGATTGCTAAACTAATATGCTTGGTATCGCACTTCATAACTATTTGGTCCTTGAGAAAACAGAGGCATAAATCACACTCCTCCCCCCGCCGAAATGTGGCCTAAAACGCACTTTTTCTTAATTTAGCATTAAGATAAAACAATGCGAAACAAGATGTTACGTGGTTTGATATATGCTCAGCGAGCATACTAAAAAAATTACTTTTATGCCGGCTCTCTAAAACGCATTTATCTTAACGACTAACTACTTTTTCTGAACACTACTATTAGCGATACAATACTTTTGTAGCGCACCCTGAATCTCGTCTGCAAGACCGAGCATCTTAAAAGATGCTAAAGTGAGTGTAAGATTTCAGATTTACAGGCCTGAAGCAGCGATTGTATTAGCTAATAATGCTCATTATTACGGCCTTTATCCTGCACTAGATGCCTATGTCGCCTTTAAATACACCCCCTACTTCTTGCGTGATCAGACAGTGCGTCTGTACATGCTGTCAGCATAATGCATTGCTGGTTATTTCGCAGCAAGAGAAAATGCAATAGGATGTTAACTATGTCTTGGCTGACAGAAAAGCACGCGAGATAGAGTTAATAAAAACACTGAGTACCACGCTCTTTTTAGTTAGAAGTAGCAATGTTTCTATAAGTTTTAGCAATAAAATAGACAGCCTTAATTAAACACCCGTTGTGCTTATGCATCAAAACTGCATAGAAACACTTTATCTAATCTACAGGTGGTGGGTGAACCATTCCTATCAGGGGGTCTGTATGTAGGAACGTCCTGTCAATCTGCATCTCCCTTGAACTCGATGCTGACGTAGCGAAAAACTAATTGTCAGGCTAACATATAAATAAGACGAAACTAATTGATGTAATTTCTAATAAAGTTCATCTTTTCTAAAGCACATGCGAAGTGCGTTCTGTAATCTACTGTGGCAGAAATTAGCAAATCCCTTAAAAAGAGGATATAGTAAAATTAGTTGGTTGTGGCGCTTTTAAAAATTCACGATCGCAGCACATACACTGGGAAAGTTCTAAAAACCGACAAAGAAAGAACAATCGCAGCTATCAATTTTCCTGATTGCGTTTTTGGTCGATCTTTAAAAGATAAACTTAAATAAAAAAGCGTTTGGATTCAAAAAAGCAACCAGAGGGGAAGCATGCCTTCTTTCGTCTATATAACTTTTGGTTGGATAGAGGTTCATTGCGCGTATACTGAAGGAATGTCAAGGTTTTAAATTGAGCCCTTTTACCTCAATACGCTGATATCTATAGTTGATGAATTTAAACTTGCACCTTTATCGTCTAGAAAAGGTCATCTATCCTGCACGATAGAGGCCTCGTTTATTTTCGCTCATATAGCGCGAAAGAAGGTATTTATTGGCTCTAAAAACACTTTTCATGAACAGAAGAAGCGGCAGTTTTTTATATCTGTTGATATATTTGATGCATTATTTTCTATAATTGTTTTATCAGGCTCATCTTTAAGGTGTGTGTTGGTAGATAATGCAATGAACTACACATCAAAAATTTAGCTATTTTATCACGATATCTACTCGTTTTCTATACTGAAAGAAGACGATATTATCCCTTGATTAGCTCAACTTACGATATTCATTGCAGCAGATAATCTCTATAGTAAAATTTAAAATTTGACACTAATCTACTGGCTAAAAGGCCCTAAAGCCCCCTCGACTAATCTGACGGTATATATAGAGCTTATCTCAATAAACAAGACTGAGTTATGAGCGGAAGACTAAGCAGGGCGAGTAGTTGAATAATGTGGAGGTCTACAGAATTTTTAATAGAGCAATCTGCTGATTTAGTGCCTGACCCATCAGCATTGCCGGGTCTTCTCTTTCTGCTCACTCAAAGGCTATCTACCAGATTGAAACATTATTAAGTAATCACACTGAGTCTGTATAACGATTACACAACGATACGAAAGATACTAAAAGTAACGAAAGTGATGGAATGCGTGCCAGGACGTGCCTACTATTATTGAAGTTGCTAAGCACTTCTGCCGTAGGTTTTAACCAAACTTCTGTCCCGCAAGAGAAAACCTCTATATTATCATTATGGGCATTTTTTCCAAGACAGATTCTATCTACTCTGGATCGGAAAAACATTCGGTTACCGGCGATTCCTGAGCGCTCATGATCATTGGAGCTTTTGCTAGACCAGTGCTTAAAAATGGGTTTAGCAATACTCCCCCAACCGACCATGCATGGTCGCAGGATGTAGCGTGGCCGTTAACATTATAGAATCCAGACTTTAACCCACATCGGTTTCCCGAATTAGGAAAAGCGCTGTGATCAAAAAGTTTTTTATTTCTACCGTTACCGTTACTTATAGCTGACAGAGCGACTCATGATCGTATCAAGATAACTTTAATACACGCGTCATGTTTTCGATGTGGTTAGCGTGAATAATGATATTATCCTCAATACGGATACCGCCATAAGGCTTAAATCTCTCAATGCGAGACCAGTTGAAATACCGGCTGAAAGGGGTAGTGCGCCAGGGCGCTAAGAGCGTTTCAATAAAATAAAGACCGGGCTTAATCGTCAATACCATCCGAGGTTGCACCAGACGAGTACAGAGTAAATGAGGATAGCGTAACGGTGGAGGCGGACTAGAGGTACCGCGATCGTCTTGCATAAAGCCGGCAACATCGTATACCTGCAAACCTAACTGGTGACCGAGGCCATGCGGCAGGAACGAAACGGTAATGCCCTCATCTACCATGGCGTCTTCGCTCAAATCTCTGATAATCTCAAACTGCCGTAACAATTTAGCAATTCTACCATGCATTTGAACATGATAATCAATGTAATTGATGCCAGTTTCGATAGTCGAGGTCAGCGCTAGCTGCTCCTGATTCATGGCCGTAATTAGCGCAGAAAAGTCGCTGTCTTTTTGAACTGCGTATGTGCGACTCAGTTTGGCTGAATAACCGTTGTATTCAGTGCCTGCATCGATCAAAAAACTTTGAACGTGGTCCGGCGTTTGATGATCAAGGTGGGTATACTGTAATACTGCTGCATGCTCATTCAGAGCGACAATGTTGTCATAAGGGACATCAGTATCACGGTGGCCGCAGGCGCTAAGATAGGCGATATTAATATCGAATTCAGACATATCGGACAAAAAAGCTTCTTTTGCCGCACGATGCCCATTTACCGCTGATTTTTGCGCCTCACGCATGCAAGCAAGCTCATAGTCGGTTTTATATGCACGGTGAAAATGTAAATAATCAAGAACCGGCTGCGGGTTGATATATTCATTCTCAATCCCAAGCCGGCTGGCCCGCTGCAGTGCTGATCCCAGGTAGGCGCAAGTACCAAGTGGTGGTAATAACGTGGTGATTTCATCCGGCTCTGCAAACGGCACAATGTTTACATGTGGGGTCCAAAAACTATCCGGCACAGGCTCCACCAGATGCCAATAGTCCAGCGGTAGATAATACCAAAGTGTCGGCTTATTTACCCCGTCCACCCATAGCCAGCAGTGCGGCACACGAGTCACCGGTAGCCAAGCTTTGAATTGGGGATTAACTTTAAAGGGGTAGTCATGATTATCAAGAAAGCGGTTTATCGGCTCTCCGGAATGAATCAGCAGCCCATTCAGCCGATGGCGCTGTAATACCTCTTGAGTGCGCTGTTGGAGTATGGCTAGATGATCCTTGTATAATGAAAAAAGTGATTCCATGTTGGGCTCTCAAACGTAACAGTTTGACGTTAGACTTCATGAGACAATTATCATCTGCGTGATGATAAGCACTTTCTATTAAACTATCATAGCGGAATAGAATGCTTTCTCATCATTCAACAACACTAGGATAAAAATGAAATTGCTCTGGCTCAGATGACACCGCATTAATCAAGGGGGAGTCCTCATCAAAAAGATGATTACCCTCTGCACTACATGTAGAGTAAAAACGTTCGCGAGTGATTTGTGCTATTTCAAATCGCCTGGCGATATAGCTCTCATGGGGTCCAGAGAGCTATAGTTTTTCATGACTTTTATCAAAAACGTACGAGAATAACCATTTCATGCGTCGTTTTTCCGTTCGACTATCAACTAGATACCTCACAGACAATGTCGGACATTGTAAGGTCAATGACGCCCGATTCTCGAAGTCATATAAATGATCTCGCTCATGACGCCTGAATATAACACCATTTATTTCTTTCACAGATTCGCCAAAACCAGTCGATAAATTTAAGATTACGTAGCAGCAGTACCGATAGCAAGAAGCATGACGCACCCGTCGGTATCAGTATGGCAGTTACGCTGCACGCTATGAGACTTAGACGGTAATTTCTTTCCTGTGCAAAAGGGAAGCACGTGAAGACTCTCCTAATCCTACATAGTTGGGACGTACTGATATCCAGACAGGGATAATTCACCATGGAACAAACCTTAATGCTAAGGATAAATATTTTTTATCATGTGCACTTATCAGCATCCTTAGACACTGCCCAGCTCGATAATTGAATAACACTTCGGATGACAACGTAGTATGCGATACAAGGTATCAGCAATAGCTTGCACCAAAGAGACCTAAGAAGCCACTCTTGACGCGCGGTCGCTCTATCGGATGATTAAGTGATTTACCACGCAGGATGTGTTAATTAAGACAGCTGGCTATTTTCAAAATAGCCAGCTGGTCCCAAATAGCGTCAATATGCCTGCACACGTCTGGATCCATTACAATTGGGACACCCCATGTTCGCTGTGTTTCTCCCGGCCATTTGTTGGTTGCATCCATGCCCATTTTTGATCCTAGGCCGGAAACTGGCGAAGCGAAATCAAGATAATCTATCGGTGTATTGTCCATCAAGAGAGTATCTCTCACAGGATCCATACGCGTTGTCAGCGCCCATATCACATCTTTCCAATTGCGCGCATTGATATCATCATCGCATACGATGATAAATTTCGTATACATGAATTGACGCAGAAAAGACCAAACACCCATCATGACGCGCTTGGGATGACCAGCGTATTGCTTTTTGATCGTCACTACCGCTATGCGGTAGGAGCATCCCTCTGGCGGTAAGTAAAAATCTATGATTTCCGGAAACTGTTTTTGCAATATAGGAACAAAGACTTCATTCAGAGCTTGACCTAATACTGCAGGTTCATCAGGTGGGCGTCCGGTATAAGTTGAGAGGTACAGTGCATCATGCCGCTTAGTGATATGGGTTATAGTAAAAACTGGAAAAGTAGCTGTTTCATTATAATATCCAGTATGATCGCCATGCGGCCCCTCAGTTGCCATTTCCCCTACCTTCAGGTACCCTTCCAAAACAATCTCCGCGCTAGCTGGTACCTCTAAATCACAAGAAACACACTTTACTACTTCGGTTTTGTGCCCGCGGAGCAAGCCCGCGAAAGCGTATTCAGATAGCACATCAGGCACCGGTATCACCGCGGCTAGGATTGTCGCCGGATCAGCACCGAGGGCGACTGCGATGGGAAAACGTTTACCAGGCGTGTGTTTCGTCCATTCCTGAAAGTCGATCGCGCCGCCACGATGAGAGAGCCAGCGCATAATTACCTTATTCCTATCCACCACCTGCTGACGGTAAATACCTAGGTTTTGCCGTTCTTTGTGCGGCCCGCGCGTAACGGTCAGACCCCAGGTGATAAGTGGCGCGGCGTCGCCTGGCCAGCAGTGCATGATAGGAATACGGCCAAGATCCACATCCTCCCCTTGCCAGATCTCCTCTTGGCACGATGCATGACTTACCCGTTTAATGGACATATGTAGCATTTGACGGAAATGGGGGGCTTTCGCTACTAGATCTCGAAAACCTTTTGGCAGCTCAGGTTCTTTCAAAAAAGCTAGAAATTTACCTACATCGCGTAGTGCACTGACGCTCTCTCTTCCCATACCAAGCGCTACGCGCTCTTGGGTCCCAAATAGATTGCACAGCACCGGCATCGTATACCCTTTTGGGTTTTCAAACAGCAGAGCAGGACCGTCTGCACGCAACGTGCGGTCAGCGATTATTGTCATTTCCAAATAGGGATCGATGGGTAAGCTAATGCGCTTCAATTCCCCCCTCCGCTCTAATAGAGCCAGGAAGGCTCGCAAGTCACGGTATTTCATAGCATCATCCCGTGGATATTTAGCCTATATTATAAGATCTCTTTATTAGTTTTGCTGGTATTTTATTCAAAAAAGATAAAATAAACCGTCCGAACATATACCGTAGCAGCTACGTTTTCTCCTATATACCTACATTAGTCCTGAGAGAGGAGCGGCAATGTTATAAACATATAGGTTTCTAATGAAACCCAAAAACATTACGCTTCCGATCCCCGTGATGAGGATGTTATATCTAGTACTGGGCGCTCAGCATTGAAGATAGATGAAAGTATATTTATTGATAAAAATAGATTTTTTTGCTGTTGGTTCAGTGCCTCAATTAATCTCAAGAAGTTAAAATCATGACGTTCAACCTTATGAAAATACGACATACCCATGATGCACATCAGTTCTAGTAAAGATTGACAGTAGACTAGCATGCTGCTTTGCATATTCACCTAAGAGGATGCGTAGTGTAAAATGACAGTATGTAATAAGATTACGTGGCATCCGAACAGGTCGTGATCAGGCTAACTTAGCCGGGAAGTGAAGTGCCCTTACGGCAACAGCAACAGCTTTCAATAGCATGGTTAAATCAATGAGCTTTTCATGGTAATTCGCTGCTAGTAGAGTTACTTCCACACGATACGGGTGCGCTCTGTCATGTCTAAGATGGATAATTTAGTTACGCATTTTGCCTATTATGTGCGCATTTCTGCGCTTCATGATTATGAAGATACAGCAAAACACCTAGAAGTGTTGTAGACTGAAAATCATTACTTTAGCTGCTAAAAGCCGATAGGCTGGTTGCTTTTCCAAAGCTTCTTACTACTGATATTCAGTGCTTATTTTTAAACGCCTAGATACATATATAATATGGCGCAGCTAGCTAAGAGCTTTCGCACTTAGACCTCGGAGAGATACAAACGAGCGTTATTTTCTTCCTCAACAGAGTTTAATAACAGTATTAGATATTTTTAGCAGCGGCAACTAGCCCTACCAGATGTTCCGGTAGAGCAGTTATCAATCCCGGCAGAGCCGGTGAACTAGTAAGACCTTCTGACGATAAAGTATAGATTTTTTGATGTATTGTGCTCTCTATTGTCAGATGACGGTTACGTCATTCTCTGAATTTAGTGACATTATTGTGTCAGACTGTAAATTCTATTTTAGACTCTTTGTTCTGCTGCACCCCTAACTATAATATCTTTTCCTGTTGATGACCGCATCAATCATGATACTAAGTGTTAACAGGTGAATGTTGATCAACATTGTCTGTTCTCGCTGTCTAAGTAAAGAGATAATCTGCTTATCTTAATGAGAGTTTCATCAGTTTATAAATCTAGTAAAAATCACGCGGCATGCCTGTAGCGCTACCCCGCATTAGGGCGCTTGTCGGCCTGCTGTATCCGGCCATGTTAGGCTCACTGTGAGTGGATTGTCCTACTACTGCAACCTGAGGGGCTTCTATGAAGTATCATCGCCTCAGGTTGCAGTTAGTAAATCTTGTATCTGAAGCGCTAGTAGCATTTAGCAGGCATGCTCCCGGTATTTGAATTGCATTAGATTAGGCGTTTTAGCTATTACTCAAAGGATATGGGCATATACAAGGTTCCCTTTTAACGTCATTATTAGACGTGGTTTTTCGGAGAAAAGATGGATTACGGCCTATTGTATAGTGGTATAGGCGGCGCTCTGATTGGCGCCTTGCTAGGTTGGCTGATCGACGCGCTCCGCCTGCATCCACAGCATTTAGCACAGGAAGCCGAACGAATAAGTCTCGAGCAAAAGCTTCTGGCAGCACAGAAAGCCTTACTCTATGAGCAAAATGCCCGGCAGCAAGGCGAGGCCTCACTGCGCGCTGGTGAGCAAAGGCAGCGCGAACAATATGGCAGGCTAGTAGCTGCCGAGGAACGGTTGAGCTCCCTTTCGCACGTTCGCCTGGAGTGCGAACAGCTCAATCAAGAACTGCGGGGGCAACTAGAACTAAATAGACGCCAGGAGGCAGACCTGCGAGAGGTCGCTATACGTTTAGAAGAAACACGGCTCGCGACGGAAGAAAAACAGCGTTTGTTAATCGACAGTGAGCGGCGTTTGTCAGCGCAGTTTGAAAATCTAGCGAACCGCATCTTTGAACATAGTGGACGGAAGGTAGACGAACAAAATCGTCAAAGTCTGAATCAGATGCTGATGCCCCTGCGCGAGCAATTAGACGGCTTTCGCCAGCAGGCGCAAGAAAGCTTTAATCAAGAAGCGCGTGAGCGTCATACGCTCCGTCATGAAATTCAGAACTTGCAGAAACTTAATGTTCAGATGGCTCAAGAGGCCGTCAATCTTACTCGCGCGCTCAAAGGCGACAAAAAAGCACAGGGCACTTGGGGTGAAGTGGTGCTCAGCAAGATACTTGAAGCATCTGGATTGCGCGCAGGTAATGAATTTGAAACTCAGATCAGTATTCAGAAAGGAGATGGTCGTCGTGTACAGCCTGATGTCGTGGTTCGCCTACCACAGGGAAAAGATGTAATTATCGATGCAAAAATTTCGCTGGTAGCCTATGAACGTTATTTCAATAGCGACAATGATGTTGAGCGGCAACAGGCGCTAAGCGAATATGTAAATGCGCTGCGTGCTCACATAAAATTACTAAGCAATAAAGATTATGAAAAAATACCAAGCTTACGCTCGCTCGATTACGTCTTGATGTTTGTCCCGATTGAGCCAGCCTTTATAGTGGCAATCGACCGACAGCCGGAGCTGATAAATGAAGCGATGGCGCATAATATTATACTGGTGAGCCCTAGCACGCTTCTAGTTGCGCTACGCACCATACATAATCTTTGGAGCTACGAGCATCAAAGCCGTAACGCGCAACATATCGCTGATCGTGCTGCACGCCTCTATGATAAATTACGATTATTTGTTAGTGATATGGACGCGATTGGTCAAAGCCTTGAGAAAGCGCAAGCCAGTTATCGGCTAGCGCAAAATAAATTGCGCTATGGGCGTGGTAATATTATCAGTCAGGCTGAAGAATTCCGAGCCCTCGGTGTGGACATGAAGCGACCCATCCCCCCTACTTCAAGCATAAATAGCCCCATTACGGATAGATCTGGTGAGGATGCTCCGGTATCAGAAGAATGCTTATGCGATGAGACTTACGAACCGAAAGTAAATAGGATAAAGGATGTGACTAACCTGCCACCACGTAAGCGATACAAGAAGTAACGTGGTGCCGTAGGGGTTTCAGCTTTCATCTGTTACACTGGCCTAAACATTGATCGATCAGGAAAACAAGTATGACAGATGAAGACAGGAGTGCAACCACCCATTTTGGTTTCCTGACGGTTTCGAAGGCGCAGAAAGCATTAATGGTAGCCGATGTCTTTCACTCTATTGCTGAAAAATACGATCTCATGAATGATCTAATGTCATTCGGCATTCACCGTCTTTGGAAACGGTTCGCTATCCAGTGCAGTGGCGTACGCCGCGGGCAAAAAGTCCTAGATCTGGCGGGAGGCACCGGCGATTTAACCGCTACCTTTTCCCGGATTGTAGGTGAAAAAGGGGACGTAGTGCTAGCAGATATTAACGAATCTATGCTGAAGATGGGTCGGGAGAAGTTGCGCAACCGCGGTATTCTAGGCAATGTCAGCTATGTCCAGGCTAACGCAGAAGCGCTACCGTTTTCACATAATATCTTTGATTGCATTATTATGTCTTTTGGACTGCGTAATGTGACCGAAAAAGATCAGGCGCTGAAGTCGATGTATCTAGCACTGAAACCCGGAGGTAGACTGTTGATTCTTGAGTTTTCCACCCCTCGATGCAAACTACTGAAGAAAGCGTATGATCTATATTCCTTCCACGTACTGCCGTGTATTGGTAATATAGTAGCCCAAGACGCCCGAAGTTATCGGTATCTTGCGGAATCCATCCGCATGCATCCGGATCAAGAAATGCTAAAATCGATGATACTGGCAGCCGGATTCAACAAGGCTGAATATTTTAATATGAGCGGCGGCATCGTCGCCCTGCACCGTAGTTATAAATTCTGATTGGAATATGACATGTTGCTCATGCCATTGATAAGCGCAATATTAGAAGTTGTACTTCAACATCTCTTTTATCAAGATCGTGCCATGTCTTCTGCCCGTGAGCGTCTAAAAGGTCAAGTGTTCCGATTTGAATTAGATGCATGTACGCTCCCCGTCATTCTAGTATTCAGCGATCGCCGGCTTGATGTGCTTAACGCTTGGGATAATACCGCAGATTGCACGGTGCGCACCAGTATCACGCAACTTCTGTTACTGCTAAGCGGTCAGAATCTGAAGCAGCTTATCAAGCAGGATTCTTTTGATGTGGAAGGAGAGCTACAGTACTTACAACAATTCGTGACTCTGCTAGATATGGCTGAATTTGATGTAGCAGAGCTATTCTCGCCGTGGATCGGCGATATTGCTGCTGAAAGTGTCGTACAAACGGGAGGTCAGCAGCTGAATGCCGTAAGGAGTTTTTTTCGCACCAGCCAGGAGTGGATGGCGAGGGCGATTACGGACGAATGGCAAGTAGCGATTGGGGCCTTGGAACTTGAGTGGTTCTCCCGTGCAGTACAAGATATAACCCAGGCGGGTCACAATCTATCGATCCGCCTGAATAAACTAGAGGGAAGAAGATGATATTCAGCGAGATCAGGCGCTTTTATCTGATTATTCGAGTAATCCTTAACTACGGATTAGATGAGTGCATCCCAAAAACGCAGCGAACACTACCGATCAGGCTGGGCCGCACTTTGCTTTTCTGGATACCGAATAACCATGGAGACCGCATATTAGGAGAACGTTTACGCCTGGCGTTGCAGGATTTAGGGCCAGTATGGATTAAGTTGGGCCAAATGCTCTCGACACGCCGCGATCTTTTCTCGAAAACCATTTCCGATCAATTGGTTATGCTTCAGGATAAGGTACAACCCTTTGATGGCTCCCTCGCGCGCATACATATCGAACGCTCGATGGAGCAGCCGCTAGAAAGCTGGTTCGACGATTTTCAGCAGAACCCGCTAGCTTCAGCCTCCATTGCGCAAGTACATGCTGCTCGACTCAAAAACGGCAAAGAAGTGGTAATTAAAGTAATCCGACCGGATGTTTTGCCGATGATTCAAGCTGATATGCGACTCATGTACCTGTTAGCACGCTGGATCCCGCGTTTGTTACCGGCCTGCCGCCGTTTGCGACCAGTAACAGTTTTGCTGGAATATAAAAAAACGTTGCTCAATGAGCTTAATTTGCTGCGCGAAGCGGCAAATGCCATTCAGCTGAGACGTAATTTTGTAAATAGCCCCATGCTGTATATTCCAGAGATCTATACGGATTATTGCAGCGAAACCATGATGGTAATGGAGCGTATCTATGGCGTGCCGGTCAGCGATGTGGCTGCTCTTGAGCAGCAGGGCACCAATATGCAGCTGCTAGCAGAGCGGGGTGTGCAAGTCTTTTTTACCCAGATTTTTCGTGATGGCTTTTTCCATGGCGATATGCATCCCGGCAATATTTTCGTCAGTTTTGAACACCCAGACAATCCCTATTATATAGGGATTGACTATGGTATTGTGGGCTCGCTAAATAAAGAAGATCAGCGCTATCTAGCAGAAAATTTACTCGCCTTCCTGAACCGCAATTATCGTAAAGTAGCCGAGCTACACGTGGACTCGGGCTGGGTACCAATGGATACTGACGTTGCAGATTTTGAGTTCGCTATTCGCACTGTCTGCGAACCGATTTTTGAAAAGCCACTCGCACAGATTTCATTTGGTCACCTGCTGTTAAATCTCTTTAACACTGCGCGGCGCTTTAATATGGAAGTACAACCTCAGCTGGTTTTACTGCAAAAAACACTATTGTATATTGAAGGTGTCGGACGACAGCTGTATCCTCAGCTGGATTTATGGACAACAGCTAAACCTTTTCTGGAGCACTGGCTTAGAGAGCAGGTAAGCCTACCAGCCATCCTACGCAGGCTGAAAGAGAAAACGCCTTACTGGGCGGAGAAATTACCTGAATTACCAGAACTTGTCTATGATAGTTTTAAGCAGCATCGTCTATTGCGGCAAAGCATAGATCACATGTCAGAGGATATGCGGATTCATTATGTGCGGCAAAGCCAATCACGTTTTTTGTTTGGTGTTGGTACTACACTGCTGCTCAGTGGCACTTTCTTAACATCACAAAGCACTCATGGGGGATCTCTAGCGACCTGGCTGATGACCGCTGGCATCATAAGCTGGATGATCGGTTTGAGACGAACCGCGTAGCTATCTTTCAACCTATGAATGAATGTCATCAGTAATTATTAATTATTGCAGCTATCTTGGATCTATTCTTATGTACGCAATATTTTAACGACCTGAGATCAGCGTTAGCTGGGATACGTTAAACACAATAGCATTGTTAAAGAATTAGACTTAGTAAAGATACTATCTTGCAATGCGATAGGTGTCTAGCACACCATGATACTAATCTGACCCTCCATGTCTACAATAGACATGGAGGGTCAGATTAGTATCATGGTGGTATTTTACACGAAAATTGCGTCAAGTTTAGCATGGATAACCTATTGCAATCCGGATTTTCAACCGCACACTTTCTCTGTTAGTTATAGAGAACCCCAGAGGTAAGAGTAGAAAAACGTTATGCAGAAAAAACCCACGATGCAGACGTGGTAGTGCAGCTCACGGGGTCCAGGGCCGGAGACTAGCTAGGTTCCTCGGCGACTACCTTGCTGCCCTAACCGCAAGGTAGTCTCGTAAATTGCAGGCAGAAAGCAGTGCCACTATAATTGTATGCTGCCTGGTGGGGGACTGCTGATAACTGCATCGAGGTTATCAGAAAGCATAGAGATAACATACATTATTTTCAACATGTATTGGCTTATGAAAGGAATTATAGTTTTAATAAAATTATGGTACTGCCTGCAATGCTGCTGAGGTGTATTATGACATATTTGTTGAAACAAGCTTAATCCTTTTCCTGGCGGGTCAGTGTCATTTAAAAACAAATCATGACTTAAGTAGTTTTAATACATCACATATCGGATCGCCGATTATAGCAACGCTGCCGAGATATTTTTAATAAATAGAGCATCATGCTTTTACTGTACCGGTTTAGTAGGGAATGCATCTCTTTCTAAGAGATGCTATCTTCCGCATCGTCTCTCACGTCATCAGCTGACATCGCAGAATGCACTTCCATTCATTTTGGAGCCGACATCAAAAAGGAGGTAGGGCCTTATGTACTTGGTTGAGTATACAAATTGCAGCTTAATACCGACAGTCGTGATGCAGAAGGCGCATAAGCACTACTTTTCTCTATCGGGACTCTTATGATCTAGATGAAAATGTTTTTAAGCATACGATGCTTGCCTTTTCTTACTATAAAGCGGCAGTGAATACCTCCGTTATTCTACCGGAGCGAGACTGCATCTAATAACGCGATCAGGAATATTTCCGCATGACAAGCGTTGCGTTGGTGCCGCCAAAACCAAAGCTGTTGCTCATGACGGTAGTCAGTCTACACTGGGTCGGCTCGGTTATAAGATTCATCCCCTTTGCCTCTGGATCAAGTGTTTCAATATTAATGTTTGGAGCGATGAAACCATGCTCAAGCATCAGAAGGGAAAAAATCGTTTCATGTACCCCCGCCGCTCCCAGCGAGTGGCCTGTCATCGCTTTGGTAGAGGAGAATAGCGGATGCTGGTCGCCAAAAGTTTTACGAATCGCCCATAACTCTTTCACGTCCCCGATGGGCGTCGAGGTACCGTGAACGTTCAGATAATCTACTTTTCCATCAACATCTTTTAGTGCCATCTTCATACAGCGGATGGCTCCTTCTCCAGACGGCACAACCATATCCGAGCCGTCGGAGGTCGCTCCATAGCCAATGATTTCAGCATAGATATGAGCACCACGAGCTAGGGCATGCTCCAGCCCTTCTAAGACAACAATCCCGCCGCCACCGGCGATAACAAATCCATCTCGATTAACATCATAAGTACGCGATGCTTTCTCCGGAGTTTTGTTGTAGCGGGTGGACAACGCCCCCATAGCATCAAATTCACAAGCCATTTCCCAACATAACTCTTCACCGCCGCCAGCAAAGATGACGTCTTGTTTCCCGAGCTCTATTATTTCTAACGCATTACCGATACAATGTGCAGAGGTCGCACAAGCAGAACTGATAGAATAATTAATACCGCGAATTTTAAAAGAGGTTGCTAGGCATGCTGAGACGCCTGAGGCCATCGCTTTAGTGACCATATAGGGGCCGACACCGCGTAGACCTCGGGCCCTCATGCGGTCGGATCCAGCAACCTGATTGCGGGGTGAGCCCCCACCGGAACCTACGATGAGGCCAGTCCGATCATTGGATACTAAGGCCGGTGTTAATCCGGAATCTGCAATCGCCTGCTCCATAGACAGAAAGGCATAGACAGAAGCATTACTCATAAAACGCGCTATTTTGCGATCAATTAGCCCGTTAGTATCAAGTTTCACATTGCCCCATACATGGCTGCGCATCCCAGAATCTTTAAATTCCTGAGAAAAGCTAATCCCGGAGCTGCCTTGTTGCAACGAGACCAAAACTTCTTTTTGGTCGTTACCGATACTTGATAAAATACCCAGGCCGGTAATCACAGCACGTTTCATTTAATACCTCTTGTAATAATCTTTTAGTTTCAGCGGTTCACTTTAGCTTACAGATGTAAGCTGAACAAGTCTGTTCAAACGATGTTAACAAAATTGGCAATAAAAAACCCGACTGCTGAAAATCGCGAGGGAAACATAACACGTCATAGTCTAATTCTAAAGAAATTTTCTCTTTTATAATCAGAGCGCTCCATCCTCTTGCTCTAGGTTACTACAGATGCCGAATAAATCCCGAATTGATTAAAACGTCATGTTAGCAACACTGCATTGATGTTCTGTTACGAATTAAAAAGCATAATAGTTTTTATTATTACTCTCAGTAAGGGGATGTAATCTCGCAATTTCAGTAGTCTTTTTTTCTTATGTCATTTATCTTATTATAGATTGATAAACTGGATTGCTATTCGTTTTTGTCCTCGTGATCCTTAGATCACCTGCATGTTTTTAAAACTTATTGACGTTCTCTGAGCATTGTTGAATGAATACAGTTAATCACCAACATAAAACCGATAAGCTATTACTACACTTTATGAGTTCTGCAGTAAGTACATACTATGCCTCGCGGATAAAGCAGCATAAGTTGAATGTAATGGCATTAGTCAAAATCAACATTTAGGTCACTATTCGCTCATCTCACGATATGCATCCTAATAGATGGCTCCCTATAATAAGAGAAAAGCACAAAATTAAATGCGAGGTTGCTTGCAATCATCCGTGCAAGCGTCGTAGTTTTCTAATGGCATCAATAAGTGAGTCAATGTTTCCTTGTATAGGGAAACAACACTTTTTTTGAATAGAATCAGACCTCACTAGTTGATGTATCAGAAAGACAGCTAGAAAGAAAAGGTTTGCAATAACATGCATGTTGAGCATTTTGATAACTACTAGAGAGGAATGCGTTAAATACTTTTTGAATCACGTCGCTTTAATGCGACGATGTGAGAACGCGTCTTTTCCTAGAACACGCGCCTGAAATTTTTTAGTAAAAGAAAATAAATATTTTAGAAACATGGTGTTGATACGCTTATCAGATAGCCTAAGCGTTATCCGGCGGTATATTTCTCGACACATAATAGCATCAGCCATTTATTACAAAGCAGTGCTAGTGTGCTGCACGATCGATATCCTATTTCTCAAAATTTAGCACCAGAAACGATTATGTTATATCAGACAAGATCTCTTAGAAGATATATTACTGCTATCATTCTCTGCTTTTGAGGAAAAAGAAGCCGTATACGCTCTTGCGGTACTGAGAGCGTTATTATCTACTCATACTCTAAGAGTAACCATGCGATCATACATTAATCTCATGAGAAGTACTGATGATGCTTGGAAAAACAGACAGTCAGCGATCTCCTCTCCAGATGCAACAAGCGGGCACCTCTCAACAATAGATTACAGCACAACAGTAAGCATTCTTCTTAGTTCCCATCATCTTTTATATTAATACGGATGATATCAAGACCATCCTAACGAGCGTCCTTATTAGTATTGCGAAAGGAAAAAATTCAACCGAAAGATTTTTGTTAATAAAAACGCTCACGCTTACTGGTATTCAGTATGCGTACAGAACACTCTACTTACGATAACTATATTCACTAGTGCGTGATGACTGTAAAATAGCAAAATATGCATCTATCACACCTGTTAATTTTCTGCATATTTCTCCAGTGAGAATACCTAGTGAGCGAGAAGTCAGGATAAAATCATGCTCAGCTGAAAAGAGCATAGTACGTGCAACATGCACATCACAACACATACTGTCTTGAATCTTCCTAAGATTCGGTTCTTACCCTATCCTTTTAGCCCGAGAAACGCACTTATAGTTATCGTAATCGGTATTGCAAAGTGCCGCCGAATGTTGCTATAAAAAAATATTTTTTAGATTGCATATTACACCCGCGGTAAATCTTAGGATTATAGACGTGACAAGCGCGAGCCATCTCAAAAAATTTAATAAATATATGACTTCCTCTAAATACGAAACGTAGAATAAACGAAATGAGAATGTATCTTCACGATGAGATTATGTTAGGCATAGCACTGCTGAACTGCGTCATTAACAACCGCCCTCTAACAGCAAAGTGAGCGGTTAATGAATCCATTGTAACATATTATACAGGATACTTTACCTCCCCAGTTTCAATCAAAAATATGGCCGTCGATCGACGATAAAAACTAATAATCATGCCCTAATAACCATTGAGGTTAGAAAAGTGCTTTTTCCTCAGGAGAGGGCTACACGTAGCACTTACTCAGACTCAATAATAGTCATAAATAATCATAGAGACTCTAATGATCTTCTCCTTCATCGTTTCTAATGGCATAAAATCACTTTATAAGAAAAAAATTTGATGCGAGCACGACCTTACTGAAGACTAAAACATCATCCTGTTCTATTATCAAATAATAGTAAACTATGTTGATCATCTCAGGTCGGTCTTTTTCTAATGAAGTCTAAATAATTCTTGCGCTAACTTTATGTAATAGAAGCAGAGTTTCTGACAAGCGCACTGCTAACAGGGTGCTTATTAACCCAAGGGAAGGGTGTCCGGAATGATTAAAATAGAGTATAGCCTCTGGTGTAGATCTTTCAACATAGCCCATCGCCTTCCCATCTATTTTCCTTATCATTACATAGACTCAGATGAAAAAAGAGCAGTATTTTAAACGGAAACATAACCATTTCAGATAGCGAAACTCTATCATAGCACGCTCTGTTTCCAGTGATCCGTGCTTTCGCTTAGATGCCGATGTGAAGCTTTATAGCTTTATGCATTAGTCAAGACCTGGTTACATATTGTGCACTAAACCAAGAATGGATAAGGACCTATCTTTACTGACTCATTGCCACAACGTCATGTTCTTATTATGAGTCCTATTGAATAAAAATTTTTTTTGATCTCAGTCAGTAAATCGCTGAATCTCTCGAACGCAAAAAAATAGATAGAGACTTGTTAAGATATCACTGCACCCGATATGAAAAAATTTTCGACTAACACTTTACAACAAAACGGCATCCATCTCTATCATGCAACAAATCCATGTCGGAGGAGATCAAGTAAAACCTCTGCTTCCTTAGCAACAGAGTGTAAAATGTTCGTAATCAATCAGTTAAAATCAGTCCCTAAACAACACTAATAATACCTAACAAAAACTTAGAGCTTGACACCACGGAGGGCTGCAGACTGAAACAGTCATGTTCGGTTCAAGACACCCCTAAATGATTCCCTAAGTCTGCGTAACCTTTGATAGCGGCGCATGAGAAAAGGAAGAAGATAATAGTAGTTATCACATAACTTCATTAAATACAAAATTTTAGAAAGATTGAATGCCATCCGTGGCACGTAACAATATTCGGATATCGTGAAACTCGTCAGACACTCTATATTATTTAAACCTTAAGTTAATCACTAAAAGTTTATGACATCGAAGATGCGTACATTAATACTCAACATCAAAAACAAGAAACATATTCTCGGTTTCTACCCAGCTACCGTTTAGTCTCACTCGTTATGTTATGTTTCATACAACAATAATAGCCCAAAACATACTTTTAGGTATATTTATCGGGTCAAGTAATCGAGCGAGAAGAGGTATAACTAGTTGTGTTGACATAAGTGATCAGTATACTTTAACGGGCTAGCCAATATAACCTGCAGTGCAGTGTCAAGCATTTTTCCGTGTCAACTTTTTACTTAGGGAGCTCATGCTAGCGGAGGGTATAGGTCAAAACGATGCTTCTTAGTAGCAATAAATGCAGGAGCCGCTTTTCCTGAAAGCGATGGCGCATTATTAGGGCGCTTTACAACCACACGCCGCACTGCTAGCGCCCGGGCGGGCGCTAGCAGTGCGGCGGCATCTTCATCAGAACCTACCAGGAGTTGAAGGATCTGCATCTCTTTTTTTACTAAAGCAGTTTTCTTCCGGTACGGAAACATCGGATCGATATAGACTACATCCGGCGCAGGAGAATCGTGCGCCAATGCGTTAAAACTTGATCCATGATAAAGCTTTAAACGCTCCACCAACCAAGGGCCTACATTCGGATCGGCATATGCGCGGCGCAGACCGTCGTCCAATAGCGCCGCTACCACCGGATGACGCTCAAACATTTTTACATGGCAGCCCAGACAGGCAAGCACAAAGGCATCGCGCCCCAGGCCAGCAGTAGCGTCAAGTACACTCGGTCGCCATTTCCCTTTAACTCCGACCGCCTTGGCTACAGCTTCGAGGCGTTTATTACCGTATCGGTGCCGATATGCCATAGTACCGGATAGGAAATCAACGCTAATCGCGCCTAGTTTTGGCTCATCTCGTTTACGTAATTCTAGTCTTTTAGCTGTCATTACCAGCGACATAACAGCTCGATCATCACTGATGAATCCCCAGCGCGTGGCGAGCGCCCGAAAAAAAACAGAATCAATGTCCGCTTCATGCTGCAAAAGAATAGCGTTCAAGTTCCCGACACCTGGATCCCGTAATGCTGTAGCATTGCGTCCAGTTGCGGTTCCCGGCCACGAAAACGAGTGAAAAGAACCATTGGATCTTCAGAGCCACCGCGTGATAGTATCGTATCAAGGAATAATTGACCAGTCTCCTGGTTGAAGATGCCCTCTTCTTCAAACCGCGACCAAATATCCGCCGAGAGGACTTCCGCCCACAGATAACTATAATACCCCGCCGCATAGCCGCCGGAAAAGATATGGCTGAAAGTATGGGGGAATCGACCCCAGACTAGCGCCGGAAGCACCGACACCTGTTTTTTTACCTCTGTTAGAATCTCTAGAATACGTGCTCCATGCTCTGGTTTATATTCATAATGAATGCGAAAATCAAAGAGCCCAAACTCCAACTGCTTCAGAATCAACAGCGCTGCCTGATAGTGTTTTGCCGCAATAAGCTTGTTTAATATTTCGGTGGAAAGGGGTTTTCCGGTTTCATAATGGCCCGAGATCAGGGCTAGTGCTTCAGACTGCCAGCAGTAATTTTCCATAAACTGGCTCGGTAACTCCACCGCATCCCAGGGTACGCCACTAATCCCTGCCACTCCGGGAACATCGATACAAGTCAGTATATGGTGCAGACCGTGACCTAATTCATGGAATAGCGTTATGACCTCATTATGAGTAAAAAGCGCTGGCTTTCCGCTTATAGGGCAGTTGAAGTTGCAGGTGAGATACGCTACAGGTTTTTGAAGCGTGCCGTCAGCTTTTCGCATCATGCTTACACAATTGTCCATCCAGGCACCGCTTCTTTTATTTTCTCGGACATACAAATCAAGATAAAAACTACCACACAGTTCATCATTTTTGTCAAACAACCCAAAGAAACGGACATCAGGATGCCAGGTTTCTACATTTTCAAGCTCTTTCACGGTGATGTCATAAATACGCTTTACCACCTTGAACAAACCTTTTAGCACCCGAGACTCCGGAAAATAGGGGCGCAACATCTGGTCGTTAATGGAAAATAAGTGCTGTTTTTGTTTTTCGCTATAATAGGCGATATCCCACGGATTGATCTTATCACAGCCAAAGTGGAGGTGCGCAAAGTCGCATAGCTGCATTAATTCTTGTTCGCCCCGATTTCTCCCTCTCTCGGCGAGATCAGTAAGGAAATTTAGTACCCTCTGAGGGTTTTTCGCCATTTTGGTGGCTAGCGATTGATCAGCATAACTCTCAAATCCCAGTAATATCGCCTGCTCATGTCGCAGCTCTAGAATTTCACTCATGAGGGGTCCATTATCCCATTTCCCGGCATCCGGCCCCTGATCAGAGGCGCGGGTGTTATAGGCACGATAAATCTCCTCTCGCAGTATAGCGCTATTGCAATAGGTCAGCACTAGAAGATAGCTGGGGGTATCTAGAGTTAGAAGCCAGCCTGTTTTCCCACGAGCCTTTGCCTTCTCGTAAGCAGCTGCAATGGCGCTGTCGGGCATGCTGGTTAAAAGCCCTGCATCAGTTATCAACTTACTCCAGCCCATGGTTGCATCCATCACGTTATTGCTGTAGGCGGAACCCAGCTTTGCAAGACAAGCGAGGATGTCTCCGAAACGCTTCTGTTTTTCCTCTGATAATCCGATCCCGGACAATTCAAAATCACGTAACGTATTGTCCACTACTTTTTTCTTTGCTAAAGTCAGCTGCGCATAATACTTTCCAGCGCGCAGCTTCCTATAGGCTTGATACAAACCGGCATGTTGTCCTACCCAGGTGCTGTATGCAGAGAGCAGCGTCAGGCTTTGGTCATAGGCTATGCGAAGCTCTTCACTATTTTTTACCGCGTTTAAATGACTGACCGGCGACCAAATACGGCTCAAACGGTCATCTGCATCTGCTATAGGATAGCAGAGATTTTCCCAAGTGAACGGCTCGGACTGCGCCACAACCTCCTCAACAGTGTGTCGGCATTGCTCAATCGCAGCCTTCACCGCCGGCACGATGCACTCAGGACAAATAGTGGTAAAAGGGGGCAATAAAAATGAAGTTAGTAATGGATTTGTCATGAGGTAGTCCTGTATTTTGATGCAAAAAGCACTTGAGATTCATAAAGGTCTTGATATAGCGAAAAGTATAATAGTAACGGTATGCTGCGAATGACCACCTTGCTTTTACCAAACACCAGCCTCATTGTGATCAAGCCTTGGTTCAACAACCCTATTCAAAATACTCAATACATTACGTAATCCAGAAAAAGTAAACACTCAGACTTAAGGTATGCTATACTCTTAAGTAACATTATATATGTTTATAAAACAGCATTTTTAAATATTATTCAACTGCATGCCATTCTTTTTTCAAGTGAGTAATTTCTATAGATAAAAAATTTTAAAATTACTCACTGGTGTATTTCAGCGGCGCTTTTAAACCGAACGGCTCTCCGAGAGCTATAGATAGGTTCCTCACGCATGTTTTGCCATTGGGGTTTAATTTAATGAAGATATGTTAACTTCCCGTGTGTTCAATAAACCTCGGGATGGCTAAAAAAATTGACAAACTCAATCATCATATGTGGCATGTGAGTCGCTGGCCCCTCTATTTTTATGTAATACGCTTAGTTTTTTATTTTCATACCGCGTCATATGATGCATTAATTTAATGCTTTCCATCGCCTTTTCTTTTCATGCGCATCATATTCACGCAGAATTAAGCTGCCACCCGACAGTGTTTTAAGCTGGGGCACACTACGTCATGCATAGCAAGAATCACTCTACACGATTGCCTCGAAGAGGCATCATCACAGCTGCTTAGAATCTGCATACCTAACATATGTTATGCTCAGAATATAACCGTTTAAGATTTCACACCGCTGGTGTGTCCAAAGAAACAGCTGTCTTTTGTCCTCAAGAAATTTTGCAGTAACCTAATCTCATACGCACCCCTTATTTGAGTCCTCACTGCTTTTACAGTGACTTCACTTAATTACATTCGACGAAGCCCGTGCATTAGTAATATTGCTATTTTATGCAATCAAAAATAGATGAAGTACACATCTTTCACTTTCTACTGAAAAAGGCTGTTGATGCTATACTTACCCAGTGCATCATTGAGTAGTAATGGCCGTATAAAGTGTTTGATGCGGGAAAATAACACGTCTAGCAGCAAGGTGTCGATAAACACAAAGGATCACGAGGGTGCGGCAGGCGCTATTTATCAGTAATAGCTCGTAACACATGCAATGATCTTTTCGAATTTTGCTCACTATAATATTATTGATACCCCGAATCTACTATATTTTATAAAGTAACTTCTACCCTAAAAGTAGAGTAGAGTCGGCTAACGGTGCTGCCAATAGACGTTACTATTACGCTGCGTTATTGAGGAAAAAATAAAACGCACTTTCTAGTTTTCGAGGAGTCGCTCATATTATCCGATAATACCATGAGCCTAACGACGTAGTTGAAAAAGCAGTCTCTAAACAACAGTAATAATATTTAGTAAATATAGTAAGTTATCAGACAGGTGCTAGATTAGCTATAACAGCCAGTTATTTCCTTCTTTACAATACTATCGCTTATTTATCTAAATCTGCCTGACCATAATGCGCAGGAAAAAAGAAGGAGATTGGCAGGTAGTCCCTCAAGGGGTGCGTAATAAGAGCAAGCAGATAGGAATGCCGAACAATGTCTGGATTGCATAATTGTAGGTTGTCTATAACACATTTCTTCATTTTAAGCAATTCTAACTGACGCAACATGGATTAGGGAACAGTGACATCATGAACTCTACTCATGTAAGTGAAAAATCTGATCTCTTCGATGCTTGATGCTTGAACGTAAATGATACGTCACAGATAATAGCTGCAACGATCGACTTGATATAACTTGAGTTCGACGATGGCTCGGGAGTAGAATTATGAGTGAGATGGCAGTATTGCCATTAAAGTTTACTGATGCAGCGGCCATCAAGGTCAAAAGCCTGATAGCTAACGAAGCTAATCCTAATCTAAAACTACGCGTCTATATCACGGGCGGCGGCTGTAGCGGATTCCAGTATCATTTTACCTTTGACGACCAGGTGAACGAAGACGACTGCACGATAGAAAAAAGGGGGGTGTTATTGGTTGTGGACCACATGAGCCTTCAATACCTTCTTGGCGGAGCAGTGGATTATACTGAAGGGCTAGAAGGGTCGCGTTTCATCGTCATTAATCCTAATGCCAAAAGTACTTGTGGTTGCGGGTCTTCATTTAGCATTTAGTGGGCAGCGCGTGAAATCTGTGTTAAATAGAACACGAAGAGGCTGTCGGCAGCGGTTTTTTGTCCTGAAAAAACGGTTTATGGCCTTTCTTCCAGGGAAAGGTCCCCTCTAGTATCCTGATGTAGATTCGCTGTACTAATAACCATTGTTGACGAGCCCATCTTAATAAAGTGGTTGCGAAGCGATAAGGATCATGTTTTTATCTCTGATACTATCAATTCGGTTAATTACTTCGAGTACATTTCCAGCGTCTCCGCTCCTAAAGCATCATGGTCTCTCATGCTCAAATAATAATATTAGAGATTTTTGAAGGAGAATATCGATTGTTCACTACTCAATAGCTTTGCTGAACACAGCAAAATTTAGGTGCTCATGGGCTACGCTAACAAGCCATATTGCACGAAACGCTCTCTAATAGAACAGAAAAATTTATTATTATGCAATGATACATTTTTTACAAACCATTCTTTACAGCATCAGAGCTATTTTTTAAGAAAAAATAGATGGATCAGACATTACTAGATGGCTGAAGGGAAACGCTTCTGGCTTTGATGGTGCGCCCAACCTCGTATCTACCTAGAGTCACATTATTAGTATCGTACTTATGGTGCAGTGTGTGTCTAACCTCTCACTAAGGGGTTGACAAAGATTCATGCAATCGCCTCTAAAGGCATAGAACTGCCGCTACAATATGTAAACTAGCATTGCCTCAGAAAAAGAAAAAAGATCATTAATGTCAGCATAAAACCTCAACAAGAAGGTGACATCACCCATTTAGCCATTTCTCTCTTCCTGGCCTGCAAGTACGTAGAGAAGGAGCATTGAAAGCACTATGCTATGATGGTCACAAACACTAGAGTTTTTAGTCAGCGCGTATTAATGTTCTATACTTATATCAATTATTTTTTGCTCACTAGATCAGAGAAGGATACTGCAAAAATCTTAGCATCATTATTTTACATTTCAACAATGAGCAAACACACCCCCAATCGTTCTCAGAAAAAACCAACGACCTACTTCATCATCAGCACCGAAGTAGATTGCTTGAGCTGAACAGAAAAAGCGTTGGGGAGAGAGATGCTAACTAAAACAATTTTTCGCTGTTTATAAAAGAATAATTGATACATCTATCCATGCCGTTAGAGTAGCGTGGTTCTTAAGGGCCTTTTAATAAGCGAATAAGTTGCTAAATTTAATCTTTCCTGTATTTATGAAAATCTTTTTTGAAATGAATTTATTGAGACCGTGGCAATCTACACCTACAAATTTTATTTGTTAAAACCGTTAATGAACGCGATAAAGATAAACCTACTCAATAAACCAAGCGCATAAAATCTATTAATGAAATAGCAATGATCCCCCATGCATCATAAGACACTTAAGCAGTACCCTGTACTATCATTCAGAAAAACTATGCTCATAATCAAACACACGCTTTCATTGCCCATGAAAGAGTCCCGGTAATATACTCACTTCCTTTTATGGTGTATAGCACTACTGCTAAAATGTATGGACTCGCCTTTGCTTCATAAGACAAAAGCCTTTCATGTTAGTGAAAAACATCTACCCTGGATCAGGTAGAAGCGTTTTTCTTATTGAGTCAGGACCGGGGTAAAGTGAGTGGCAATAAGAGTATATAGCCCGGAAGTAGGGTGTCTCGAAAAACGCAGCGCACGGCAGCCTACTCACGCTGTCAGTAGACAGCGCAACAGATGAACTGATCTGTGCCGATTTTTTGCAATAGTACCCAAGTGATAAGGTGGCTATTTTCGCGATCTCGCAAGACAACTCTAGCGTGAACAATAAGCGTTAGCTGATCGTGATGACGATATAGATTACTGTCATGATGATGCTCTATTAAAGATGCACACACAGCTACTGACTTGGCACCACGACCCACAAAATGTTCGAAAGTAAACTATTGTCAATCGATGAGCTTAGCTTCTTAGTTTCAGCCCTACCTTCTAATAGGTCGTTAATAGCACCCGAGAAAAGAAAGGAGTGAATTAAAAAAACGGCCTATACTCATGAGCGTTCTATGCTTAAAAGGATGTGATTATGATGCGCTGTAAGACGTTAACTACGACCGCTATCTTAATAATGATGCTTACAACAGGGGGGTGCTCCTTGCTCGAGAGGCTAGTGTATCGTCCCGATATTAATCAAGGTAATTATTTGACCTTGGCTGATGTCAAAAAAATTTACATTGGTATGACTAAACAGCAGGTAGCATACGCCCTGAGCACCGCAATGATGAAAGATCCGTTTGGCTCAAATACCTGGTATTACATTTTCCGCCGAGAACCGAGCCATGCATCCCTGATGCAGCAAACACTGATACTGACATTTAACAATAGCGATATCCTGACACATATCGAAAACACACCGGCACTGATCGCTCCCAGCGCCAGATAAAAATAATGCGTTCTTCACCGCCCATAGCGTGATTCAATTTATGAGGTTTAGGGCGTGAGAAATTGCCGAATATTGGCTAAGGGGGGGCATAGCGGCTACTCAATGATAGCTTCCTTAAGACTCTTGCGCTTAAGATGCAGCTTATGGGTGTTGATGAGCAAAAATAGTAGATTAAAACCTTAGCCCCGCTATTTAATTTTATCTTATAGTGTAAACTTGAAAAACTAAAGTTACTAACTTTATTAGCGTTGATATAGATGTCTTAAAGCAGTGCTAAAACACTGAAGGCAAGAATCGTTTGCTCTCAAAGGTCCTGCAAACTCCCGGCATCCCTGCCATCTCAGTAGGTTGATGTTCTATGAGCGCATCAAGTACCTCGAGAGAGGTATGCAGCATCCTGGTACACCTCTTTTGCCCGGCGAGTAAACGCTATGACTATATTGTTCGCTATTTCCTTGAAAAAAGATTTAAAGGTCACTGTAATCAGTGTGTTATTAAATTCACAATCAAGATTGAACTCAATCTTGCTGGCTTCGTCGCCAAATGGAATGAAATGCCAATATCCGGAAAAAGAACTGAAGGGGCCGTCAACCAAGCGCATCACAATACTTTGATTTTCAGTTATAATATTACAAGTAGTAAATGATTTACTGATGCCCGCCTTAGAAATATTCATTTCAGCGGTCAGCTCGCTGCCGTTCTGCGCAAGCACTCGACTGCCGGTACATCCAGGAATAAAAGTCGGATAAGCGCTAATATTATTAACTAAGGCGAACATTTTCGCTGCGCTATAAGGCACGAGAGCATAACCCGTAATATGAGGCATCAGTTCCCCTCTCTTTAATCGATTGAGATGAAAAGTATCATCTTCTTCTAAAAAACTGTATTAAATAAAAGTATATCATTGTATCATCTCTGTCAGTTGATAGAACTCTACAACGTAGAGTTATTAACTTAGAGCCTATAAAAAAGTACACACGAGCTGTAAAGAGTTTACTATCATAGCCTTTTCTTTATAGCAGAATAGCATGATTTTGTATTATTTAAGATAATCGATTTGAAAAAATAACAAGGTATTTTTAACGCAGCGATTTTTAGGTAATCATAGCCCAGCGAATAAACTGTATTGTAACCAATGCTCTTAAGAGCAGATCAAATTTTGAAATTACCTACCAGCCTACTTCTAACGAGAATTTCAATTAAGTCAGCGATCTGACCGTATACATAGATGAAAGCATGTATTGCCGCATGCATGAAAAATACAGTTCTTGCAGAGAGCGGTTGAATAATTTTAAATCAGACAAGAACAATTACCCTAGTACTCATGATGAAGCGGGCTTGTTGCGGTGCGCTGAAAGCGTTATAGTAGATTCCTTGACTCGTCATTAAGCATATAAAGTTATCATCGTACAAGGGACTGGCCTGGCCTGTACTCACAGGGCGAGTGTCAGGAGTTATTAGATTTAGACTAAAAACCTTTAGTTGAGGTTAGCATAACCTATGCGATTATCGAGTTCATAGGTCATTAAGTATTTTGTATAAGACATGGAACGTCTGAAAGCAAAGTATTGAGAAACGAAAAGAAACGCATTCGCTCCATCTAGCACTGGAGAGCCCGGCACATGAAAGAATTTACAATGACTAATTCTATATCACCATTACTAGTTTACCGACTCAACCAAGTGTCATAAAATAGAAATCCAAGAAAATCTGGTCAGCTATTGGCTGCAGGAACTGACCGCACATATTTAGTATCATGATATTTTCTCAAGTAAAAAACTGCAGCTCTTTATCCCAATTTAAAATCCACAATATGATACGGTTGCATATCTTTTTGCTAGTGTCCCTATGAAGTTAACCGGTCGATTGAACATTAAACCGTTCAGCAGGAGTAATGATGCTTAGGAAGAGCAAGGAAAGGTCATATCACCTAGTTCTCATGAAGGAAAACTGCGATATAGTGCGGTTCAAAACCCTATTATGCACTCATCTTAGCCTTCATGATGCTCATCTATCAGTAAAAAATGCGATATTAAGAATCCAAGCACTTACCTAAATTAAGGCTCTTAGAAACACTTAATAAGATCCCTGTGTTCTCACCATATCCCTGCTTATGACTTACGTGTTATAAATTCTCGTATATTTGAAAAGCAATGTTTAATAGAATATAAAACCGTCTTAGGTGTTTTATGTTGCATGAAGTTTGACCTTAATAAAGTAACGTTATCGCGATCACTATTTTTACTTTTATCATCGAATAAAAAAACAAACCTTGTCTGACGTGTTTATTCTGAGACACGCACAAACTTTACTAAACAGTGTCATTTTTATTTATAAAAATAATATATATTATATATGATGCATGTATAATATATATAAGTTTTGATGTCAGTTCTTTAACTAATCTAGAAAATAATAATACAACGAGCAGATAGAGCTGCAGTACTTGAATCTATACAATGAAGTTATTTTTTAAATAAATACAGCGCGTATTATCAGTGCAGTAAATTTATTGCGTTCTCCGATGGAATGGCATAAAGTTAGACATTATTAGCACATGACACTTCAGAGATTATAAGTTGTCTAACAAAAACTTATAAATGCATAGTAGCATAATGTATTAATAAACACAGGTGATAGTATATAATAGGGATTGCTTATAAAGTGTTAATTTTTAATATCGGAAACAATAATGACAAAAGTATAAGATAGATATCTCACTCTTTATACACTCGCAGCATATCTGTATCACGCACTAATATTTTGATATTTACATTGTATGTAAAAATAAAAATTTACATGTTCATGCAGTAGAATACATGTTGTAACATTCCCTCTTACATTAAGAAAGTATGAGTCATGACAATTTCATATGTCATGGTATATCTTCTGTGATATGAGGATAATGACGCTGATCTGTACTCACAGGTACTAATTTACCAATGACGCAAGCATTACTTTTCACGCAACTCGTGCTGGCATGGTACCAGCGGTTTGGACGAAAAACGTTGCCTTGGCAGTTAGAAAAAACGTTATACAAAGTATGGTTATCGGAAATCATGTTACAACAAACGCAGGTGATGACTGTAATCCCCTATTTTTATCGTTTTATAACTAAATTTCCCACCGTCAACCAACTCGCAGCGGCGCCACTAGATGAGGTATTGTATTTATGGACCGGCTTGGGCTATTATGCGCGCGCAAGAAATCTACATAAGGCCGCACAGCTTATTAGCAAGCAGTACCACGGCAAGTTTCCAGAAGACTTTGAGGTTATTTACGCTCTACCCGGCATTGGTCTTTCCACTGCCGGTGCCATATTATCGCTAGCGCTGAACAAGCATTATCCTATCCTTGACGGCAATGTGAAGCGAGTACTAGCCCGCTATTACGCCATTGCGGGCTGGCCAGGGAAAAAAGATGTAGAGCAGCGTCTTTGGAAGCACAGTGCACAGGTGACACCGCAGAAGGGTGTTGCACAATTCAACCAAGGCATGATGGATTTAGGTGCGCTGATCTGCACGAGATCACGGCCGAAATGTGAGATTTGTCCTCTGCAGCAGGGTTGCCAGGCATATGCCTCCCATACCTGGTCCAGGTACCCCGGTAAAAAAACGAAAAAAATCCTGCAGGAAAGAACTGCTTGGTTTCTGCTACTGCAGCACGAAAACCACGTTTGGCTAGAGAAACGCCCCGAGGCGGGGGTGTGGGGCGGTCTTTTTTGCTTTCCACAATTTACTTATCCACAAGCTTTATCAGTCTGGCTAACCCAGCGTGGTGTTCGGGCTAACCAGTACGAAAAACTGACTGTATTTCGTCACACCTTTAGCCATTTCGCTTTGAAAATCATACCCATATGGCAAAAAGTGGATACCATTCAACACTGCCTAGATGCACGTCGCGGACTCTGGTATAACTTAGCACGGCCGCCGGCTGTAGGATTGGCGACGCCAGTTAAGCGTTTGCTATTGCAATTGCGTCAACCTCGAAAGGTGACTGTCTATCCCTCGATTTCTAACAACGAGACATAATGATGAGCAGGACAATTTACTGTAATTTTCTTAAACGTGAAGCCGAAGGTCAGGATTATCAAACATATTCCGGTGCGTTAGGTAAGCGAATTTATGATACCATTTCTAAAGAAGCCTTGTCA
This sequence comes from secondary endosymbiont of Ctenarytaina eucalypti, assembly GCF_000287335.1. GTDB lineage: Bacteria > Pseudomonadota > Gammaproteobacteria > Enterobacterales > Enterobacteriaceae. Next base: position 1,271,323 of record NC_018419.1, on the reverse strand, counting down.
AAGTGGCAAGGTCAGCAAACGATACTAATTAACGAAAAAAAACTCTGCATGCTGAACCTAGAAGATCGTAAAATATTAGAGAAGGAAATGGTTCTGTTCTTGTTTAGTGAAGATGCGGTGCATAATTGAGAATTATGCTGTTCTGATGTTCGGTTTTCGTAGAAAACGCTTCTGATTTCCAGAGAACCCGTTATGGTATGCCGTTCAACTGCATGATGCCATGCTTTAAAGATCAATTATTTCCCAGAACTAGCAGCATAAATCATTTTTAGGCAACATGCCTCATGACGTCTTAACTGTTATCGTGTTGTCAAAAACTGGTGTAGATGATGATACAACCGTTTACTTCTGGTAGTGTTATTTAATTCCATATGATCTCATGAAAGCATAAAAATTATTAACCAGCATCCGCAGCACTTTTAGAAAAGCCTCTGTATGAACGGCATAACATTACCGTTGTCATTTTAATCCGATTGCCTTGCGTGCCCTCAGCACAAGTAACCCTGTAACGGTAAAGAAATCCGATGCTGAAGCCGAGCGGAAAGATTTCGGAGAAATGATGTATAAAATAAAGTAAAAACAATACTCCGGGTCCAGATGCAGTCTCAGGGTTCAGGTCTTATGTAGCACTTTATCAGTCAATTGTAGTCCAATAAAAACCGGTTAGTAGAAAAATATTTCGATTGGCGCCATGCCATTGACCGACTACAACTGGCTCAGCGAGCAGTACGGGGTCTTCAGTGTTTACTTATAAAACTACGTGCGTCAGAGAAACTGTACTGTCTGGAACCGAACATGACATGAATAGCCTTCTTGTCGCCGCTGCTAGAGGACTGGCTTATTCTTCCTTTTTATAGAAACCATGCAGCTGGAAACGCAAGTGTTAGCTTTTGAGAAAAATACACGCCATACTCTGATACTGCAAACCACTGCAGCATGTCTTACATCTTTTGTCACTCTTTGGAAAAATGTGACCTCTCGGGGGCATTACCGAGGTGCCTGGGGGTCGTCACAGCTCTGTGAGTAGCAGGAGTCCTCCATCCTGTCGTGCGAGCGATCTACAGGTGATCATCCTATGCGCCGATAGTAGATGGGGAAGTGATTCTAATGATTGCCGCTGACGCGGTCGCTTGTTAACCAGATAAAGGAAATGGACCTCTTATGCTGACGCTGACCCTGACGTTTTTAGTCAAAACACTCATTGATCTTTATATGATGGTGCTACTGCTGTGCATTTGGATGCAGCTGGCACATAGCGATTTTTATAATCCATTTACGCAATTTATCGTCACAATCACCGACCCAGTTATCGGACCATTGCGCCGAATTATGCCAACCCTCGGAACGCTAGATAGCGCCTCACTACTGCTAGGATGTATGTTGGCGATCATCAAATTCCCACTGCTGATAATGATTGAAATGCGCTGCCTTATCCTTGAGCCCATTTACTTACTCGTCGGACTGTTAGCACTACTGAAAACAGCAGGCGAATTGGTGTTCTGGGTACTGATTATTCGTTCATTGCTCAGCTGGATCACCCAAGGCCACAGCCCTATAGATGTCGTGCTGTATCAATTAAGCGAACCGCTGATGTATCCAATTCGCCGCGTTCTTCCAGCCATTGGTGGTATCGATTTTTCAGCGATGGTCTTAATCCTTATCCTTTATACCCTGAATTATCTTGGTATGGATCTATTCCCGGGAATTTGGTACCGCCTCTGATCTGTGTGTAGCAGCAAGTAGCTGCGCTAGTGCTGTGGCCCCATATCCACCATCGCACGGGGAATAGGCACTATCATATCGCTATCGCCCAACAGCACACTGCAATCACAGTACCTATCATAGCGAAGCTGTTAAAAAGGTACGTGGTGACTTTGTTTATTTTTTCTCGCAAGAGAAAAAGCGTGGCAAACAGCTAGATCATTTTTGAAAAAACCTAACTACTACAGATACATCAGGATCAACGGACTTTCAGAGACCCCTCATCCTATTGCTTATTTCTTGGACGCTAACTCAGCACCCCTGGGAAAATACCTATAGTTCATGCATAGGCAAATGATAATCAAGGATAAACTTATGCAAAAAGTAGTTTTGGCTACCAACAACGCTGACAAAGTGCACGAGCTTTCGCAAGTTCTGAAAGATGTCGGTATTGAGATAGTCGCGCAGAGCGCGCTGTGCGTAGTAAGCGCAGAGGAAAGCGGCCTAACATTTATTGAAAATGCACTTCTTAAGGCTCGACACGCCGCCCAGATCACCGGTCTACCGGCTATTGCTGACGATTCAGGCTTAGTGGTAGATGCGCTTGACGGTGCGCCTGGTATTTATTCGGCACGTTATGCTGGCGCGGCGGCTAGCGACCGGCAGAATATAGACAAATTGCTTGCAGAGATGGCATCGGTGTCGGACGAACGGAGGGGTGCAAAATTTTACTGCGCACTCGTTTATCTTCGTCATGCTAACGATCCAGTGCCGCTGGTATGTCATGGAATGTGGGCCGGCAAGATCGGGCGCCATCCAGCCGGAAATAATGGTTTCGGCTACGATGCTGTCTTTTTTTTGAATGCAACAGGTTGTACGGCAGCGGAGATTAGTATAAAAGAAAAGCAGAAGCTCTCCCACCGTAGCCAGGCTTTATTTTCTCTGTTAGACGCACTTAAGCATGCCTAAGTTACCGCAACTGAGCTTATATCTGCATATTCCCTGGTGCGTGAAAAAATGTCCTTATTGCGATTTTAATGCGCACGCGCTGAAAATTGAGTTACCGCATAAAGAATACGTCGCTCACCTTCTGGCAGACTTAGACCATGACATCCCTCTGACTCATAACAGGACCATCAATACTCTGTTCATAGGAGGAGGCACGCCCAGCCTTCTTTCGTCTAGCGCCATGCAGTTGCTTCTTGATGGCGTTCGCCAGCGTCTACCGATAGCGTCAGACGCTGAAATTACCATAGAAGCTAATCCGGGCACTGCCGAAATAAACCGCTTTTTGGCTTATCGAGAAGCAGGCATTAATCGCATGTCTATTGGCGTACAAAGCTTCGAGCCGGAGCAACTTTCTCGTCTCTGCCGTACCCATAGTGCAAAAGAGGCCAGTCATGCCGCGCGGTTGGCTGCCTTGCTCAGCATCCCCAGTGTTAATCTTGATCTAATGTACGGCTTGCCGAATCAGTCGGTTAAAAGTGCGCTGAATGATTTAACCAAGGCTATTGCCCTAGCCCCTCAGCATATATCATGGTATCAATTAACTATCGAGCCACATACGTTATTTGGATCACATCCACCACCACTCCCGGATGATGACACGCTTTGCGACATTTACGAACGCGGAGAGATCCTGCTGAATGCGGCAGGATACTGCCAATATGAAATATCATCTTATGCCCGGGCACGCTTCCAGTGCCGCCACAATCTTAATTATTGGCGTTTCGGTGATTATCTCGGCATTGGCTGCGGCGCCCATGGCAAGCTGACCCGGCCGGACGGCACCGTAGTGCGTACGTTGAAAACTCGCCACCCTCGCGGCTATATGCAAAGTAATTATCTGGCTAAACACTATCTGATTACTCCGTCTGAGTTACCGTTTGAATATTTCATGAATCGCTTTCGACTACTAGAAGCCGCCCCGCGTGTGGAATTTACCATCTTGACCGGATTGTCGGAAAGCACTATTCGCCCTGCCCTAGATCAGGCACTAGCAGCCGGATATATAAGCGAAAGCGATAGCCACTGGCAAGTCACAGACAAGGGAAAGCGGTTTCTTAACTCTCTTCTTGAGCTATTTATATAAATCGGCAACACAGTGTTGCATGCCTTGCAGCGTTCTTTCACACTCTGATATCGTGCAAACTCAGCCGCCAGAAAATTTTTGACTTTTTGGCAGTTCCTTATTTACTTATCCTGCTTCGCAGCAGCGCCTAAACCCATATATTACTGCAGTAAGGTAAACATGTGGCCCTGTCAAATCCTAGCAAGGTTTAATCGATCAAGCTGAATACTGTAATGCGTTAACCTCTGCCAGGGCTATTACACAACAAGAGATAGGTGGCGTGTGGAAAGGGAGACCTAACAGGCGTTGTTATGCGCATCACTCTCTCTCCTGTTATTAAATCACGTTATTTTTATATAAAATTAATCAAATCTTGATTACATTTAGCATATTGCCCAAGAGCAGTACTTTTATTGCAGAATATAGCGCTATACCATGTATGTTATGACGTTTTAGTAGCAACCGTTTTTCCTATCAGATGTGCTGTTGTCTTAAATATTCTAACTGCATTATTTAAGGCTGAGAAGGATACAGCAATGCCCTCATCCGAGCATATAACATTGATTCATTCAACAAAAATTAAAAGATGTTAAAAACAGAGGTAACAAATTTCTTAAATCATTGATTAATAGCATTAACCTGCGATTGTTGTATCGCTAATATAGAAGGTCCGGTCTTATCGGATCTATAAATTCTGGGTCCAGAACACAGCACCTAACAGTAGATGGCGAGACACATATAAAAGCGTGTGTAATAATTAAGAGCCTATTAACACGATTTCGGCAAAGCACCTGCCGGATTTTAAAAGGCAAACGCAACGGAAAATGCTGGCAACGTCGGCTGTCACTGCTGACTGTATACATGACGCTTATGACGCTTGTTTAGGTAGAAAAAATCGACTCTCTACAACCTCTCCGGTAGTAGGACGAAAAATATTAGCGAGCTTTATTTTATAAAGCATAACATGGGGATTAAAACTAATCTCTAAGCAGCGAAACTGATGCCAAGAAAAGCAAGTGGGGGGCATGATCTATGCATACTAAATAAAACAAATATATTAAAGATGCAAATACTTGTAGATAATTTTTTGAGGCTACATGATTATGGTGGTATTGGATGTGACTACCACTACACTCAAATAGCAATGAACCCGATGACGCTGCTAGGAATACATAACACTTTCTATGTAGCATCAAAACAACCTTAATCACGATTCAGTGATTAAAAAGTCAAGTGGTTTTAATAAATCACTATATCATTAAAAACTGTTGCTGCATCAAACATATATTAGGTTAATACATTTCTTCCTTAGCTAACATTACTACCCGACCCGCTATTTTTCAGCATCAGTTTTGATTCATCAGGTGATGAAGGTAACGGCGTAGCTATAGTCACCTGTGCTAGATTGTAAGTATACCATCATTGAATTAAAGCTATGAGCGATAACCATCAAGTAACACGTATCATGCGCGATCGTGACAATCACGCGCAACTTTGTCTAATAATGATTTATAAAAATTGATCCCATCTCTTTTTTGAGATGAATATGCATGCTCAGGCAATCAAGATTATTCATAATAGAATAATCTTCTTGACTAAGCGAGCGCACCAGGATCTCTGTTGCAATGAAAAAAGAGTTCTGAAACAGGGACGAGTCCGTCAAAAAAGCGCCCTCAAAAAATTTAGTGCAGCCTCTTGCTGGGGATCACAAACCAAAGACTCACACAGAAAAGGGGACTGCCTGGCTATTAAAAATTGAATTCGCTTGTCTGAAAAATTCATAAACCTTTCTTTTTGATACTGGCCACGAGTGCAAGGCCATAATAAGAAGATAGCTCTTAACTCTTATTCACCTCGACAAGCGTAACACCAGATCATTCCCACGCGTAGCTCATGGGTAAGCAATAGGCAACAGAAAAGGTCGCCTAAGCTATTCTAGCGCTTCATTTTCTTTTGGGATGTGAAGCACTACTCCATGACTATGAAAGATGGTCTAGTATGCGTACACACGCTAAAGGGTCTCAAAAAACAATTTGACGCTCTAAATGCTAGGGTTGTTGATAGCCCCCTGCCACCCTACGGTTGATGATGCTAGACGCACTGCTATTTTCAGGTTTTAGTAGCTCGATAGTAAAATTAACGCTTTGTGAGACAGTTGGCTTGAACATACATGTTTAAGTGTTATCTCGTATTTAAATTGCAACTCATGCTGTTATTCGATTAATATCAACTTCCTTCCTGCTGCTGACAGCGCCCTCCAGTCCAGACCTGACGCCTGAGGTGACATGCCTTACCTGATTTCGCAACGCGCGGTATTTTAAACATTTTTCGGCGCTACTTTCGCCACTTTTATCCCCGTGTCAAAGTCTATTTTTCCCCACATCTTCGATCGAAGACGTACTATATCGCCTATACTCTGTCGCTAACTAAATGCTATCAGATCTGTTTGACGTAGGCTTTGGCGTATTGACTTAGTAAGGGAATGTCTTAGTATTATCTCCCTTAACTCTCCCGGATAGAATTCTTTTTCAAAAAAAAGTGTATATATGTGTTCTTTGACATCAAACAGATCTTTTAGTCTATTTCTACGTTTTCTTGATAGACTGCAAATACGGAGTCCTAAAGACTAAAATTACTAGCGCTACATATCATGTAGACGATATTCATATCCTACATTGCACTTCCCCGATATCTTTTTCGCATTTTAATCTGTTACATGAATAACACCTTGAATCATCCACACGTCACGCTCCGTATCTGAGGAGGACGTTTCATCTTACTTTATGTAATATGCATGGTCATAATCAGCGCGTTGCATAAATCTACATTTGTAGTCAGCATTGATTTTCTGACTGTATTTATTTTCATATTTCATCATAGAAAAGAAAAAGTTGCAAACTTACAAAATAGCCCTAACGCTAGTCATTTCTTGAAAAATAGAGATCGATGCGTGAACCATGCCTACGGTGGATAATGTAACTTCTCTACAATACGGTGCTAACGATGACACTTATGTTTTCGCTTGCACTGCAGTCGTTAGATGGGCGCATTAAAGCTCTATTTAAACTATCCAACCTACTGCTAAGATTAATTAGACATTTTCCTAACTCAGAAGACAAGAAAAAAATAGTTTATATCAGCATAAAAACGTCAATACGGGGTGACAGACCCCATTGAGCACTAGCATGCTAGCAGGCTTAAATTATTTGGTAACAGACTTATAAACAGTCCAGCAGCAAAGCGTTGAAACAACATCGAGCATGAAAACTTCTGCTCTATCTAACAGGGATCGCAGTACACCTTGACAGTATCTCTGTAGAAATTTATCGCACAGAAAAAACCACTTTTACAAAGGGCTCTGCGGGTTTTGATGCAGACAAAATCACCGGAAAATCTGTGAAGGACGAGATAATGCGATTGCGATTAATACTTCTTTTATTATGCGCTGTTTAGGAAAAGAAATCGCTATTGCTACTTCGGTGATGGTTTAATATTAAGAAAAAGCTATAGTATTAGGATAACCACTCGGTCAAAATTAGCATCTAAGTAATAGTAATTACTCCTAAAACAGACAGCAGGTATCAACCTCTCTTCCACTAAATTCAGTGGCTATATTCCGATGCAAGATACAACTAGATGATCATCGTAGTCTACAGGAGTGTTATGTGGAAGAATTAAGTAGGACAGACGATGACAATGATTAGTAAGCGGCATTGAATGACGCTGTTAAGGCCACATATTATTTGCATCAGGTAACGATATCCCTGATAGCAGCTAGCTAGTCGAAAACTATTATGTATCCAATAAATACATGGCTCATAAGTATTCTGCTTATCCCGGTCTTCGATTGCGACAGCGATCGGCAAGAATGACTGAGAAAAAACCTACCAGCGAGACCGCCTCATCCCCTAATCGGCCTGCGGTTGAGGCATTCGTTTATCTAGCTGAAGGAATAGACGTCTTCCGGACTAACATACAAATGGCGCTCTAAACTGAGACCGTTAATAACCTCTTCTATCAGTTAGCGATGGCATAGTATGAACAGCGGGTCCTGGAGAAGCAACACATCATAGAATCGCTATGAGCGCGCCCTACAAATGCCCAGAATAATCGCGAAGTTCCGAATAATTCCAGTGCGTTTTTATTTGGTTTAAGGCAGTATATATATATGCCAAAGACGTGTGCTTCTGAGGCGAGATCCACAGATAATATTGAGGTTGCCGATCGTCTAGAAAGCTCATCTATTTCGTGAGAGGGCATGAGTTCTTCCAGACCTATCGTTGAGTATCGTACCTAAAGTCTATTTCCTAAAAAGACGTTTTGCTGCAGTCTAAGGCGCATCGGAAATTAATGCTGATGCCATCTGTAAAATTCCGCAAAATCATTGGATGTTTATTGATATGTGATACAGATCAGCAACGAAAGTTTATGCTTACAGATTCGTTTCACCGCGTTAGCTAATTAGTCCAGTGGCATCCAACATTATGGCGCCCGGCTTGCGTGAAATCTTCCAGAATCAGAACAGTACCAGTAATGCTTAGCTAATGAATAGTGAATCTCTCCAAGATCACGCACTAACTACTACGGGAGGACGCTTACGTCAAGCCCGAGAATATATCGGATTAAGCCAGCAGGCTGTTGCCGAGCGCCTCTGCCTAAAAGTATCTACGGTGCGCAATATCGAAGAGGATTACCTTGATCCTAATCTTTCCTCTACATTTATGCGCGGTTATATCCGCTCCTATGCACGCCTGGTGCAGATCTCTGACGAAGAGCTGATGCCAATGATGGCCAAACAGGTGCCGATAAAGACCGCTCAGATTAACTCGATACAAAGCTGCTCAGTTGGGAGGCCTCGCAAGAAACGTGATAGCTGGTTGATGGGGTTCACATGGCTTATTGTTTTTATAGTGATCGGGCTGACGGGCGCTTGGTGGTGGCAGAATTATCAGGCTGAGCAGCAAGACATCGCTCACATGGCTGATCCGTCCTTCGCCCTGCGCATCCCAGAGCAGTGATGCGAGATCTCGTTCATGCTTGGCAACAGCACTGACCGCCTTAGCCAGACGATCGGCTAAGTATGGGCACGACCTGTCCCAAACCCATGGCGATCGATCGGCGCTTCAGCGCTGATAAAGCTGGGCAATCTCTGGTGATGAGTTTTGTTGTTGATTGTTGTCTTTCGGCGTTTTACTCCGGCGATAAGAAACTATTGAACGCTATGTAGCATAGCAGCACTCGGCTACATCTTACTTTCCACACATCGTAAATGCGCTCTCCCAACAGTACTAAAGGTTCCGTAGCAGGAAAAGCCAGTATCTCTGAACCGTTGCATTTTATCACATCATGTGGCGCGGATAACGCTAGCCGCTATAATAAGTCAAGACCAAAGCCAGTCATCAGCAAGGTTGGAGACAGCTCAATGCATCATTCAGCACCTATAACGCGTCGAAAATCGAAACGCATTTATGTCGGCAATGTTCCGGTAGGTGGCCTCGCCCCTATCGCAGTACAGTCAATGACTAACACGCAGACTACCGATGTCTCGGCCACGGTACGGCAGATTAAAGAGCTGGAGCGTGTCGGCGTTGATATTGTGCGCGTCTCGGTTCCCACTATGGAAGCAGCTGAAGCGTTCAAGCTGATTAAGCAGCAGCTTACGCTACCTCTGGTAGCGGACATTCATTTTGACTATCGTATAGCGTTAAAAGTCGCAGAATACGGCGTCGACTGCTTGCGCATTAATCCTGGCAATATCGGTAACAAAAGGCGCATTCGTTCAGTGGTAGATTGCGCTCGCGATAAAAATATTCCGATCCGCATCGGCGTTAACGCCGGTTCCCTTGAGAGAAAACTTCTGGAAAAATATGGCGCCCCCACCCCAGAGGCGCTCCTAGAGTCCGCCATGAGACATGTGGATATCCTCGACCAGCTCAACTTCGACGCGTTTAAAGTTAGCGTGAAAGCCTCAGATGTTTTTCTCGCAATACAATCCTATCGTCTGCTGGCATCCCGCATTGATCAGCCACTGCATCTCGGCATCACTGAAGCGGGTGGAGTCCGAAGCGGAGCGGTCAAATCGGCTATTGGCCTGGGGATCCTGCTCAGTGAAGGCATCGGCGATACTCTGCGTATTTCACTAGCGGCAGATCCGGTCGAGGAAGTCAAAGTCGGATTCGACATTTTAAAATCACTGCGAATTCGCGAACGTGGTATAAATTTTATCGCCTGCCCGACTTGTGCACGCCAGGAGTTTGACGTTATCAGCACAGTTAACATGCTAGAACAGCGATTAGAAGATGTCGTCACGCCCATGAATGTCTCTATTATAGGCTGTGTGGTGAACGGTCCGGGTGAAGCGCTTATTGCCACTATAGGAGTGACCGGCGGTTATAAAAAAAGCGGTTTTTACGAAGACGGTGTTCGCCGGCGTGAACGTTTCGATAACGAGCGAATGATCGACCAACTAGAGGCCAAAATTCGTGCTAAATCGGCAATGTTGGAATCACATAATCGCATCGCCATTAATCTGATAGACAAATAACATAGGTAGAGATTTAGCATGGAAAGGAAAATCCAGTCCATTCGCGGTATGAAAGACTATTTGCCAGCAGAAACAGCATTTTGGCAGCCCCTTGAGGGAACTCTGACAGGCATTTTATCCAACTACGGCTACCGTGAAATCCGTCTACCGATAGTCGAGCAGACGCAGCTCTTTGAGCGGGCTATAGGTGACGTCACCGATGTTGTCGAAAAAGAAATGTATAGCTTCTCTAATCGCAGCGGCGAAAGACTAACCCTACGACCAGAAGGTACCGCCGGCTGTGTGCGCGCGAGCATTCAACATGGCTTACTGTACAAACAGGAACAGCGTTTGTGGTATTTAGGTCCCATGTTCCGTTATGAGCGTCCGCAGAAAGGCCGTTACCGCCAGTTTTATCAAATGGGCGTCGAGGTATTTGGTCATCAAGGACCCGATGTTGACGCCGAGCTTATTTTGCTTACCGCCCGCTGCTGGCGAGCATTAGGTGTAAGCAAGCACCTTTCGCTAGAGCTAAATTCGATAGGATCGCTAGAGGCAAAAGCGCGATATGGCGAGGCGCTGGTCGCGTTTCTTTCTCAGCATGCAGATCGCCTAGATGAGGATTGCCGAAATCGCATGCATACCAACCCCATGCGGGCGCTGGACACAAAAAACCCTGAAATGCAGGATCTGATGCGCACTGCGCCGATTATGATCGACTATCTCGACGACGATGCTCGCGTACACTTTTCAAGTCTATGTAAACTTTTAGACTTGGCCGGCATTCTATATACAATTAATCCGCGTTTAGTGCGAGGTCTAGATTACTATAATCAGACGGTTTTCGAGTGGGTGACTACTCGCTTGGGTTCGCAGGGAACCATTTGCGGAGGTGGCCGTTACGATGGTCTGGTGGAGCAATTAGGAGGTCGCCCCACCCCTGCTGTAGGCTGTGCGATGGGTCTGGAGAGGCTAGCGCTGTTGTTGCAGGAGGTTAACCCGGGTTTCGCATCTACACCGCATATCGATGCCTATCTAGTGGTAGGGGGAGGAGCAGGTGTGCAAAGTGAGGCCCTGCGGCTAGCGGAGCAACTGCGTGATGCCCTTCCTTCTCTAGGGCTCATGATTAATTACGGTGGTGGCGGATTCAAAAAGCAGTTGAGGCGCGCTGATAAGCACGGTGCCCTCATCGCTCTCTTACTGGGAGACGGCGAGGCCGCGGAGGCGAAGGTTGTGGTAAAAAATTTGGCGACGGGTAGCCAGGAAACACTGCCCCAAAGCGATGTCGCCGCAAGACTGACTGCAATTTTACGTTGAAAGAGCAGAATACCATGTTATTCTACCATACCGATCATACCCGGTGCCAGTACTGGCGTCGCTTCTTTTTTTAATAACAAACCAGCAATGAAGATAGACGTCATGTAAGGGATTAATGCTGTCGTGATATAGAGTTACTGGCATTATAATTACAATCGCACATTGATGCTGCTGGCATCAAACCCATTGCAGCCTATATGACCCAAGTCAGGAAAATCGGCTACCGCTCGATGCCTCCCAGGATTTTACAGACGTCAAAGATAATAATGTCGTATTTACTTTTTTTGGGCTAGCACGGCAATGCTCGAAGCGGAGCGGTTTTTCTGCAGCCACGCCCCTTCCTGAAAAACCTCGTGGCGAAACACAAGAAGCTTATCTTGCATGCATCATGCATCCTAGGTTTGGCGCAAGAGCAGCTGCAGTAAAAAATATCGCTTATACATTACAAAATCTTGAGAACGTGAAGGAGAATCGATACACAGTGTTGCCATAAGATATCCTAGAATATGCATTTATAATTAAAGGCACTTATTAAGCCGCCGGCACCGTTGAAAAACGCTGCGGTGCAAACCTGCCTCTGGCGCTGATAAGCATAAAATGAATTCTCTAGCTAGCTGAGAGTGGCGAGATGCGATTACGTAAGACGATATTTGTAGCACTATTATCGCTTAGCCTGCTAAGTGGGTGTGTGTGGCTCAAGAAGGAAGAGGATATCGTAACCATGTCGCCGCTACCCCAAGTTAATAATCATTTTCGGCCGACTACGGTATGGCGTCATGCGGTCGGTAAAGGTACCGGGGCTTTTTATTCCCACCTACACCCTGCCTGCTATAAGGCCCACGTGTTTGCAGCCGATCGTCACGGTTCCGTAAAAGCTCTAGATGCGGAGACAGGTAAAAAAATTTGGTCAACAGATCTTGCTATCCAGAAAGGATTTTTTTCATGCAAGCGCGCAGCGCGGCTCTCTGGCGGCCTAACGGCGGCGGGAGATCGAGTGTACTTGGGCAGCGAACTGGCTAAAGTCTATGCACTTGATGCAAGAAATGGCAGACGAGTTTGGGAGACTAGGGTTAGCGGTGAAGTCCTGTCTACGCCAGTAGTGAGTGACGGCGTAGTTCTAGTGCATACCGGAAATGGTATGCTGCAGGCGCTACATGAAACCGATGGCACCGTGAAATGGAGCGTCAACCTAGATCTTCCTCCGCTAAAGCTCCGCGGTGACTCCGCTCCGACGACAGCGTTTGGAACCGTTATTGTGGGGGGCAATAACGGCCTGGTCCGTGCAGTCCTAATTAACCAGGGGCAACTAATTTGGCAGAAGCGAATCGCAAAGCCGAGGGGCATAACGGAAATTGCCCGTATCAACGATGTGAAAAGTACACCCCTATTAGTCAACGGTGTCGTTTATGCCCTAGCCTATCAGGGATACCTGGCAGCGCTAGATCTCATATCTGGTCAAGTGATATGGTCACGGGACATCGGCTCTGTAACCAATCTTCTAGGTGACAGCGGTCGAATCTACTTGGTAGACCAGAATGATCATGTTATTGCGGTTAATAGCCAAGATGGACGATCTCTGTGGCAACAGAGCGAACTGATGCACCGAAATTTAACCTCTCCTGTACTGCATAAAGGTTATATCGTTACTGGTGACTCAGAAGGCTATTTGCACTGGATCAACACCGATGATGGCCGGTTTGTCGCACAGAAAAAAGTGGACAGATCTGGATTTCTGTCTGACCCTATCGTTGCCGGTGATAAGCTTATCGTGCAGGCGAAAAATGGACAAATATATGCCATTTCCCGCTAAAGCAGTGTGATCATCCGGCGAAAAGTAGTGTTAAGTAGCTCTCCCCATGACAGATGCTTTCAGAAACGGCTCCTGAACATGTCGATGTTAGGAGCCGTTTTTTCTCATACACTCAGTTCTGTAACTGTATTCCCTGTTTTTACCTGATGAGGTTATTAATAATGCTACCTGTCATTGCACTAGTCGGGCGCCAGAATGTAGGAAAATCTACTCTATTCAACCGACTCACCCGAACCCATGATGCACTAGTAGCGGACTTTCCCGGACTGACGCGTGATCGTAATTATGGTCATGCTAAATGGGCGGGAAATGAATTTATCGTTATCGATACCGGTGGTATAGATGGAAAGGAAGAAGGCGTTGAGATCCATGTAGCGGGACAATCACTTTCAGCTATTGAAGAGGCTGACATCGTACTCTTTATGGTCGACGGACGCGCAGGCATGATGGCGGGGGATCAAGTTATCGCAAAGCATCTTCGCCGACGACAGAAAACTACTCTCCTTGTAGTTAATAAAACTGACGGGATTCATATCGATAGCATCGTAGGCGATTTTTATTCTCTAGGGCTGGCCCATATCGTGCCTATTGCCGCCTCACAAGGGCAAGGTATCTCTAGCTTGCTGGAGCAAGTCATTCTACCGTTTCAGAAAAATAACCTCCTAGCCGACGAGGCAGGAGAGGACGCACATTCCCCCTGGCCGGAAGATGCGGCTGAAGCACTACCAAAGGAAAAGGAGCAGACGCAGCACTTTAACCCACGAATGCTGCCGATAAAATTGGCGATTGTTGGCAGGCCCAACGTTGGAAAATCGACGCTGATCAACCGGATTCTCGGCGAACAACGCGTAGTGGTTTACGATATGCCGGGAACAACCCGGGATAGCCTTTATATTCCCATGGTTCATAAAACGCAAAAATATATCTTAATCGACACTGCTGGGGTTCGAAAGCGCGGTCAGGTCACCGAAACGGTGGATAAATTTTCTATTATTAAAACCCTGAAAGCCATCGGAGATGCCAATGTGGTCTTGCTGCTTATTGACGCCTTAGTAGGTATTGCTGATCAAGATTTATCGCTCTTGAGCTTTATTCTTAATAGAGGACGCTCTCTTGTGATCGCAGTCAATAAATGGGATGACTTATCTAACAACACTCGCAATAATATAAAAAAAGTGCTGGATCAGCGTCTGGGCTTTATAGATTTTGCCAGAGTTCATTATATTTCAGCCCTACACGGAAGCGGTGTAGAATATTTACTTGAGTCAGTTAATGCAGCGTACCAATGTGCTACTACGCGCGTGAGCGCAGCGTTACTGACACGCATTATGTGTATGGCAGTAGGCGAACATCAACCACCACTGGTACGCGGTCGGCGAATTAAGCCTAAGTATGCACATCCTGGTGGTTATAACCCACCTCTCATAGTGATCCACGGATCGCAGGTTAACGATCTACCTCATAGCTATAAGAAGTATCTCATTAACTATTTTCGTCGTTCTCTGAAGATTATAGGAGCACCGATCCGCATTCAGTTCAAGGAGACTATTAATCCCTTTTCCGGAAATCGCAACATCCTGACATTAAGGCAGCTACATAAACGAAACCGGTTAATGCGCTACGTCAAGAACGATAAATAAGCGGAGAACAGTAACAAGGCGCGTATCTTAATCAGCCTCGATACATTATTATCCGCATATGCTTTTAAAATAGCCTTCTTGCTCTTTTAACAAGAGCTACAACTTTTCGCTGCTTTAGAAGTCCACAACTCAACAGTTAGACTCATGCTGTACATACATTTCATTTAGAGTGAAAAAGTAATTTAGTCTATTTTACCAACAATTGGCAACAGTCTAGATGTAACCACATAGGGCAATACTAATCATTATAAACATACCTTCAATTTTACAGCAGTACTGTAAGTACATAGCACTTCAAAAGACAATCGCTACAGCATCATTTAACAGCAGGCTGTATTATCGGAAACATGATACTTTTTCAAGGTCGTCACGATAGCGATTAGGATCGTAGAAATACGTTTCAATCAGCATGCACGATCAGAGTCATTACACCCAGAAAGCCATCTAGTAACATAAACCGAAAAAGAGAAAAACCAGCACGAGAAAGAGATTTTCTGATAAAATAGTGCCATATATCATGCAGCAGGATATATGCATCTATTCTTCGCCTGACTAACGTAGATGCACAGCTTTAGAACAGCGATACCCTAAAAGCAGGATTCAGGAATGATTCACGTGGCGTATAATCCAGTGTCCGTCCCTCCCAATCATTGACTTGAGCACCAGCCGCAGAAGCCACTGCGTGTCCTGCGGCTGTGTCCCAGATGTTGGTCGGTCCAAATCGAGGATACAGCTGTGCGGCACCCTCCGCCACTAGACAAAATTTTAACGATGAGCCGATCATCAGAGTCTGATGTTCGCCTAGTTGAACTAGATAATTCCGCAACTCCGCATTGTTGCCGTGCGAACGACTCAAAACCACCAGTGGTGGATGCGCCGCTTTTACTTTAATAGGCTTGGGCTTACGATGCTCTTTGATGCTCCATGCATTCCCGTCTACTGCCGCATATAGCCTATTAGTGATCGGTGCATAGACGACGCCCATCAGAGGCTTGCCATCTTCGATTAATGCGATATTAACCGTAAATTCACCGGTTCGGCGCAGAAATTCCTTAGTGCCATCTAAAGGATCTACCAACCAAAAATGGCGCCAATGCTGACGAACAGACCAGTCAGGGGGATCCTCTTCGGAAAGAAGAGGGATGTCAGGCGACAGCATCTGTAAACCAGCCGCGATGACCTTATGTGCAGCCAGATCCGCGGCAGTCACAGGCGAGTTATCTTCCTTCTGACTCGACTCTAGCGATCGTTGACTGTTGTAGACCTGCATGATAGCTGCCCCAGCGTCACGGGAAAGAGTGATAATTTTTTCAATCATGAAACACCTTCAGAATGAGCGTGAAGGTAGTTTTTAATAAATTATTTTTTATTCTATCGAGTTGGTTAATTGCTTTATGAATGTAGTCTATAGTCATTATATTAGATCTTATGAAAAAAGCGGTAGATAGAAGATTAGAGACATTATCTACTAAAACCTGATCGCAGAACAGTATAATTATCTATCATTCAATCATCCTACCTTTGCTGAAATAAGAATGTCAAAAATTGCCTTTTATTCCATACAGCTTGTTTGAGTAGTTCTACGAATCGCTAGAAAAGAAAGTACTTCCTCATCGGACACTCGATGACTGAAACATACGCATTGAAGATCAAAAAACTACTGGGTGTCATCGCTCTATTACATTTGAATGAATATAATATATATGGTATTAGATAAGCCTATTAGGCTAGTCAAGGTGTTGCGGTAAATTATACCGTTCAACATGTTACACGCCGGTACTAAATGCACTATAGGCCAAGTCACGAGAAACATACAAACGTCCTACGCGATGTCGCTCGACATTAATAGCACTGCTATCATTTAACAGATAAGTGCTTTGTTAAGAAGGCGGTCTATCAACTTCTTCTGCGAAGAAGGCTATGTTTATTTCGTGGCTTTGATCTTTTAAAAACGTCAAAAACCAGTCATAACCACGAAACTGGTCAAGATTTAATCTTGAGTAAAAACAGCATGATAACCTATTGAACGTTGGCGTCAAAGTACAAAAAAATATAGGGCTGCATCAGCAACTTTTTATACTGCATCAGGTTGCGACAATAATCTCACAAGAGCGCTCATACTCAGAACTTTGTTAAACTAATCGCAAATTGCAAACTGCATTGGCAATGCTTACTGTATTCATTTCAACATATGGTAGCTATAGAAAAAATTTCACATTACTTAGTCTCTGACTTAAAAAAGCCTCAAAATACAGTTCTCTAACAAAAATAAATGAAGAATATATTAAGTATAACTACATCTACCAACTATGTGTCTCACGTCTAATCACAAAGATGTTCAGCACGGTACTGATGATGAAAAAGATATTTAATCTTGCGCTCAGGGATCGAGAGAAATGCATTAACTTTTAATTTTTAAAACTAATAGAACTTTCCTACACCACGCTGATTAGTCTTTCTGTAGCAACCAAGAAAACATGGCTTTGATCAGCATACACAGATTAAGATGTAATCAAATCACTGATGCAGTCATTGACAGAACCGGCTTGATAAATGTTAGTGAAGCAGCTTGGTGCGTGCGGTGGCATAGCCTCACAAAAAACATATAAATCATAGCTACTCACCTACATTGGCAGTAGGCGGTACGACACAAGTTACTGTCATTATAGCGCTCTTGAGGAATACAATAAAGTGTCTCATCTTCGATAGAGAACATTGCTCTTATAATGACATAACTTCTAAAATATGCAATATTTTAGCTTAAACGATGCCATTTTAGTATACGCTTAAAAAGCAGAAGCTAATCATCGGCAATATTATCTGGCAATAATACAGCAGCTGATCTGCAGCGCTCACCAGACAAAAATTCATAATGCCTTAATAAATTTCTATTTTTTAGCTGCATCTGCGTGACGATGAGGTATCGGTATGCAAAATTATGCTAATAAATAATTACATCACTAAACTAGATGAGACTGTTAGAGATGCTAAATGTCATCCTCGTAACAGAGTTATAGAAATGCTCATGAAACATGCGTTTAAAACTGTAGTTTTTCAAAACATCCGCCTATTTTAGCATCGCTAAAAAATATATTGCATAAAAATATTTTATTTTTTACGTTCCCTGAATGCATAGATCTATACAACGCAAAATATGAAGTTAGAGCCCCACACCAAAAAAGCATACGCAAGATGAAATGTTTTTCTACTAAACCGATATACTAGCATAGCATCATTTACCATCATGCAAAAACGTCATCAGTCCGAAAGACTCCTAAAAGCATAAAATTCAATATCAATTGAGTAATAATAAAAAAGTATTTTCCGAAAATCTAGAAAATCTAGCTAACCCTAAGGCTAGCTAGGGGAATGGTTGGATTAATTATTAAGTATGTTAAACTCTTTTACTTGAGTTATCCTAAAGTAATGCAATAAAAATTAATTCAGTATTCCGCCTAAATATCGCTACATTCGCTATATCATCGCACCTCCCTTTCACCAGTTTTTAATAACACTCCCCCGATCCTGGTGTTCACCGACAGCAGTGTTCCTTCCGGTGCTAGCCATTGCCCTGACAAGGCAACATGGGATGCTTTCCGCTCTAATTGATGGTAGAAAAATGAAAATACACGCCTCAATGTCTTGAAAACACCGTGCTACAGTAGGGTTATGATGCGCGTCGTGAAAACGTTATCAATGGCTGAAGTAAAACATAAGCACAGTAAGCCAAAAATCCTCGTATCTGGAAAACCCTGAGCGCATCTTTGTACCGCAAACGACATAGCTCAAGAAAAATCACTCTGAGGCGAGATAGCACCAAATACTATATGTGCAGCAACAAACCTAAGACAAGTCTGCTTAACGCAGCATTCCACTCATGCTGTTGCCGGCAGTGCGCCTGGGTGGGATCTCTTGCAGTCGAGCAATGGCTGTCCGGGTCTGATTGATGGCATACTCTACTTCTTTCCGGGTACTAAACCTCCCTAAAGAGAAACGAATAGAGCTACGTGCGAGCGCAGTATCTAGCCCCATTGCACGTAATACATAAGAAGGCTCAAGGTTTCCAGAAGTACAAGCGGAGCCGGTCGAGATTGCCAGATTCTGCAACTCCATCATAAGAGACTCAGCTGCAATATCGTGAAAACTGACGTTCAGTACCGTCGACACGATCTGTTGAAGATCACCATTAACAGACACGCTGCCTATCTTCTGCAGTCCCTTCCACAAGCGGTCTCGAAGCGCGCGCAGGCGTGACATTTCGCTCGCCAGCACTTGATCGGCAAGGTGGTATGCTTCTCCCATTCCCACAATTTGATGCACTGGCAATGTCCCAGAGCGCATGCAGCGCTCATGACCGCCGCCGTGTATTTGGGCCTCGATTCGCACCCACGGTTTCTGACGTACAAATAAAGCGCCAATGCCTTTCGGGCCATAGACTTTATGGGCGCTAAACGACATCAGATCTACCGGCAACATCGAAAGATCGATGGGTAATTTTCCGACGCTTTGCGCGGCATCTACATGAAAAAGTGCCCCACAAGCACGGCGGCAAAGTGCACCCAAGGCAGCAATATCTTGAATCACGCCCGTTTCGTTATTGACGTGCATCAAAGATACCAGAATCGTCTCATCACGTAGCGCATTACTTAACTGCTGGGGGGTAACGATGCCGTTCACTTCCGGGACAAGCCAGGTAACGATAAAGCCTTCTTTCTCCAGTTTTTTGCATGTATCGACGACTGCTTTATGCTCGGTTACGGCTGTAATGATATGCCGGCCTTTAGCAGCGTTAGCATAAGCAGCCCCTTTCAGAGCCAAATTATCTGACTCGGTAGCACCAGAAGTAAAAATGATTTCACGGGGATCTGCCCCGACCAAGGTTGCGACGTGATTTCGGGCAATGTCGACAGCTTCTGCCGCCTGCCAGCCGTATTGGTGAGAGAGAGAAGCAGGATTACCAAAAATTCCACTCATTGTAAGATGATGCATCATCTGCTTGGCCACCCGTGGATCAACCGGTGTCGTGGCAGAGTAATCAAAATAAATCGGTAATTTCATAAAGATTTTACTCCGAGCATCAATAAAACAGGATACCCTGATTTTATTCAAGCGTGCAGATGAGCGTTAATTTTTTCCTGTAATCCCTATGGTCAGCAAATGCTGCGTATCGTTGTCTTAAGGATCGTCAACCTGAAGGATAAGCAGATTACTTAAGAGGAGAGTAGTCAGGATCATATGATTAAAACATGGTCTTGTCTGTACCCTAAGAGCGTTCCAGATAGTTTTAGTCAAACAGAGGACCCGCACCCCTAGCAACTTTCTTTACTCTGAAAACGAGAGGGGTTATTTATTCATCGAGGTTTTTGTTAATTGCGCTGATGGCAATCTAATAAAAGTCTGCGCCTAGACAATGCCCTACGTCTTCCTTTTATACCCTGATCGCCCTTATAGCATTTTTGCATCGTCGGGGGAATAGCTGTTAAAATAATCAAAATCAATAACTTAGAGTTCAATACTGCCAGTAAATAGCTTCGGTCGCCTTTCCGAAGTAAATCGCTATATCAAGCACATCAGTCAGTATATCATGATCTATCGATGTTAGATTCATGTTCACAAGACCAACGAACATAACGTAGTAACACTTCTTACTTCTAAATACAATCGCTAACTATTTAACCAAGTCACGCACTCAAGCAGCGCTGCCCTTTTATCGGTATTGTGTGCAATTGCTGAAAGTGTACGTCCATCTGAGACTGAAAACCGATGAAGGTATTTAAAGAACATGGAGCTAGCGTTTATGGATTCATCCTAAAGATCAAGATTCCACGCAGAATATACGGTAACAGCTTTTCCCGCCTCGGAAGACTTGAAAGGCAACGTGGTTTTTCATCCTTCATTCTGGGTAAGCGCGCTAGGGGCAGCCAGTTATACTCAGAATATGCTCTGGCTGCTGATAAAAACCCCGGCTTTTCTATCAAAGACAAAACTGAGGCTTCATGTACTATGACGTCCTTCTGCTTGCCTGTCGAGTCAAGAAACCCGAGATCTCAAGATAAAAAACTTTCTTCTAATGCAGCACTAGTGGGAGGGACTTCGCTCACAACTAACCAAAACACTATCTTGCCTGAGCGATATTTGCTATGATTCTCACTATTCCCTCTAACTAGGCCAGCATGCGCCACAGGCAGCAGTCTAGAAAGGTGCTGGCAGCTACCGCTCCTTCTATCAGGCTTGGGGGGCGAGGACAACTCTCCATCGGTTGTCAAAACAGATAGAGTTACCTATAACATCATTGCCTCTAATGCATCCAGTCATCTCTCTTGTCTCCCTATTATTAAAGAAAGATTGAGCAGAAAAATTGTTTTTCAGCTTGTACTTTCATCACAGAAACCGCAGGGGGTTGATGTTGCCCGTCATAAAATGCTGTAATAAGAAAAAATACGTATACTTCACCTCACGGTCTTAACAGACAGAACGAATGTAGGCGATATAGTAAGCATAGCTGTAGGTTTTTTCTGACAATCTGCTATATGACTCACTGTTTCGTTCCTTTCTATCTTACTTATAGTGGACGATATCTATGCATCCGATGCTCAACATCGCTATTCGCGCTGTGCGAAAGGCCGGTAATGTAATTACTAAATATTATGAACTACCTGATGCCGTCGAGACCCACCAAAAAGGAGAAAATGATTTTGTCACAAACGTAGCCCGCGAAGCGGAACGTTTAATTATTGAAGTAATCCGCAGGTGCTTCCCACATCATTCTATTATCGGCGAAGAACTTGGTGAGCTAGTCGGTACAGACACAGATGTGCGATGGATAATCGATCCATTAGATGGTACTACCAACTTTATCAAGCGCTTCCCCCACTTTTCAGTGTCTCTTGCCGTCTGCATTAAAGACCGTACTGAAGTTGCTGTGGTCTACGATCCAATGCGAAATGAAATGTTTACCGCATCCCGTGGCCAAGGCGCTCAATTGAACGGATACCGCCTACGTAGCAGTGCCGCACGTAATTTGGATGGCATTATTTTGGCTACGGGGTTTCCTTTTAAGCAAAAAAAATATGCAAATAACTACATGTCTCTAGTTAGTCAACTATTTGTAAAATGCGCAGATTTCCGACGCACCGGTTCTGCAGCGCTAGATCTTGCTTATGTAGCTGCCGGACGGGTAGACGGTTTTTTTGAAATCGGCCTGCATCCCTGGGACTTCGCTGGGGGGGAGCTTCTCGTGCGTGAGGCGGGTGGCTTAGTTACCGATTTTATGGGTAACCATAATTACCTGCTGTCAGGTAATCTCGTGGCAGGTAATCCTAGCGTCGTAAAAGCTATGCTTGCTACCATGCGCAAGTCACTGACTGTTGCTCAGTAAAAGATTTAATACCTGTAGTTAATATAGACAAAATGCAATAGACAAAATATAGAGCATGTAATGCAGTGACTTTGCATAAGGCTATTCTGACGCGATGCTAACGCTGTTGGCTATTGCTAACAGCGTTATTGAGTGACGTATTTTTACCATTGGCATGAGTCTCGCCCTCTGCAACATCTGATCTTAGCTCGGTAGGCTAAGATGGTTGTCCAAACGTCTTATCAATAGAAACGGAGGTAACCAGTCATTGAGCGTGGCGCTAATAACCTCTCTTTTTTCTGAGTATTCTCATGCTGGAGGAGTAGGCTACTTTTAACAAAATTAGTTAGTGTGATATAAATAATGTTAATTAATATTACGTAGTCTACCGAAGCACGATCAGCAGCCCCTCTATCTTCTTTTTCAAAACACCCGACACAAAAAAGTACAGTATTATCGCTGTTCACTAACCGCTTCCAAATTTTATAAAGAGTACTTTCATGTAAGATAACAGAGTCTGTGCATGGGCTATTTTAATAATCTTAGCCGATGTTGCGTAAGTGTAAACATTCAGTCAACGAATATTTATCAGGTTCTCAGGGATAACCAAAACCAGGTGCATCATGATCGCCGTAGTAATGACTCTTGATGATCGTATCTAAAAAAGAGCAGCGCTCAAACACGTCTTCTAAAAACATGTTTCTCTCTATGTAGAAAGAGAGATAGCTGATCTATTTATGTTATTACAGCGCCATCTTTATTAATTGCTATATTGTACGTAAGTGAGTGAATACTTGAACGCTGTTACTTTGCTATAAAAATTCTTAATTGAAATGAATACATAAGATTAACTAAAACTTATTTCAAACTCTTTTTTATTCAAGAACGCAAGACTAACTGTAACCTATGAGTTTCTTGTGCCCGATGTCCCTGACATTGTACTGGATAGTTCAACAGTGAAGGGCCATGGTCCGGCGTCTGACCAGACCGAAAAGTGTAAGCGCTGTTTTTTGATATGCTCAATAGCTGATTCATTAGTTCTGCCCAGAGAGCTTGATGTTAGATGACTAGGTTATGCCTAAAAGCACGCTAATAGCGAAAAAGTCGATAGGAGGAAGATTTCGGCGCCTTATATACTTACATCATCAGACTCTAACATTCTACGCCCTGATCTGGAGCCGATGAACCCTCTAACAAGTATCGGCAAAGGAGATGCGAAGTCTTTTGGGGTTTATTTGTGAACTTTCGAGGACAAGGCCACCATGCCTTAATAGAACTGCTGGCTACCTCTGATAGCATCAATGATTGCACCAGAAATAAATTCGCCCCACTATCGAAAAACAATATTAAGCAACAATATGGGTTTCTTTGACTATTGATGGTGGGCTCGCAAATATAGTAGGCACCGATGTAGCGGTGCATCTAACGGTGCCTCTATCAGCAGTGTTGCGCCGCTGACGGGATGGTGAAAACTAAGTGCAGCCGCGTGCAAAAACAGACGATTCAGGCCACACCCCTTTAATTGTTGGTCGAATATGCTGTCCCCGTAGAGATCATCAAATGCAATAGGATGGCCGGCATATTGGGAATGAACTCGAATCTGATGAGTCCGCCCAGTTACTGGGCGGACTCTAACCAGAGTGGCCAGCCTAAATCTCTCTTCCACTTTAAAACAAGTTTGCGATGGTTTTCCCTCACGGTTAACTTGAACACTGTACGCGCCGCTGACGAGTCTATTCTTTAGCAGCGGTGCTACTACTTTTGTGACACGGGACTGCCAGTAACCTCCTACCAGAGCCACATAATCTTTTTGCATCCTCTGAGCGCGCAATTGCTCATGCAGGGCGTGCAGCGAAGAACGCTTCTTGGCCAACAACAGCGCCCCGGAGGTATGTCTATCTAGTCGATGAACTAATTCCAGAAAACGCCCAGACGGGCGTAGGGCGCGTAGGCCTTCAATTACGCCAAAACTTAGACCACTGCCACCATGAACAGCCGTTCCGGCAGGCTTATTTAAGATAAGCAAATAATCATCCTCATAGAGGATGGAATCATTTAAAACAGCAACTTTATTCAGCCCAATGGGAATGGATGCATTTTCACCATCTGAGCAACGCACCGGTGGTATACGCACTTGATCATAATTTTGCAATTTATATTCCGGTTTGACTCTTTTTTTATTGATGCGCACTTCACCTTTACGCAAAATACGGTAGATCATGCTTTTCGGCACGCCTTTGAGGCGTGTACGCAAAAAATTATCGATTCGTTGACCAACGGCATCTGCCGAAATAGTAATAAAATATACGCCAGGAGCGTTCTTATTCATGCAATAAAATTCTCAATCCTCAAGTATATGTTATACTAGAGTCTAGTGTTAATGACTATTAACGCGCTTTCATAATAAAGAGTCATTTCCTCTCTATTATGGAATATATATAACATTCATTTTCTTAACATCTTGTTTAATGCATTTCAGCATCGTATAGCATCTATTTAATAATAATTGATGCGGCCAGCTTAGCAAACCGATTTTCTTCCTCATGTGTCTGATTTTGAATAAAGAAAAGGTGATGACAA
The DNA here is from genome assembly GCF_000287335.1 of secondary endosymbiont of Ctenarytaina eucalypti. GTDB lineage: Bacteria > Pseudomonadota > Gammaproteobacteria > Enterobacterales > Enterobacteriaceae. The sequence continues at coordinate 1,246,324 of NC_018419.1, read as the reverse complement.
GTGAACCCCTGAAAGCGATACACACGGTGTGAATCCTATTAACAACAGTGCAAGCTAGTTAAACAAACCTTCAAAACCGTTGTTATTATCCCTCTCCCCACTGGGTGCATGATGCCCCTAGGCTGCGATGATCACCTGGAAGTATGTATAAAGAAGAATAGGCGCGTTTCAGCCGGTGAGCGCTGATCGATAATACACGTGCATTTTCAAGATATCATAACTACTACTCAGAAAACTACTTTTTTAACTGCATGGTTTCTCTTATAATAACCAACTATGCTGCATTTTCACAGCGCCCGCTAAGGTGTCGGTGACATGATTGCCTTCTATCACCAAACATCCTGGTGAAACGTGTCTCTATTAGTGTCTCAAAAAAAATTTTTATACATAACTGTTGAAGTTATTTTACTTTATCTAGCCTTCTCTCTAAGAGCCACCAATCTTTGAGCAGGAGGTGGGGAGAGTTTTATGTATCGCGCTACCACTTCCAGAGCAGGCTTACATCATACGCCACATCTCGTGACAACATGCCTAATGTCAATAACTCCATAGATAATTTCATGTTATCTTGATGCTAATATACTAATATTCAAAGTATTTTCTCACTATCTGAGCAAGCGAGTGCTCTTAAAATCTTAGCGGTGCTGTTATAATTGTACAAATCAAGTCAACACAGCGCTGTCAAGCAGGCAGCTAAAGGCTAAGAACGCATTGCATAATCGACTAGCGTGGTACTGTGATAACGCCATCTGATTATAAAGTAGTGCTCTTCTTCGTCTAATCAACATGTGCTTTTCATACACGAATACCTAACTGCTTCATTTATACTATTAGAGAATTTGGGCTGTATACGGGTCTTTTTATCTGTAGACCAGTTGATGCCGTTAAACATTTTTTGTGCCATAAAAACTATATTTTAAAAAAAAGCGTAATTGCAGCTAATAATTACTAAAAGTTACAATTTTTTAAAAAACTTTAAGATGCTTGGACTATATATAACTATTAATCTACTATCATAATCCTCTGAGTTATAGAATAGGAATTCTACGCCCGACACCGCACTTAAGCGGTGTCACTAAACCTTCCTCAGGCCCTTTGCCTGTCTCCAGCGGAGAGTAGTTATACTAAGCCTATTTAGCAGCTATTAAAAATCTTAAGGGGCAAAAGATGAGTTTAAGTCACATACCGGCAGGAATAGATCTCCCGGAAAACATTTATGTCATTATTGAAATTTCGGCTAACTCCCCGCCGATTAAATATGAAGTTGATAAAAAAAGCGGCGTCCTCTTTGTCGATCGCTTCATGCCTACTAGCATGCTCTATCCTTGTAACTACGGATATATCAACCATACCCTTTCCTTGGATGGCGATCCCGTAGACGTACTAGTTCCTACACCCTATCCGATACAACCTCGCGCTGTCGTGTTCTGCCGCCCGGTCGGTGTGTTGAAGATGACCGATGAATCCGGTGAAGATGCTAAACTGATAGCTGTGCCGCATACCAAGCTATCAAAAGAATATGATACAATTAGAGACGTAGACGATTTACCACAGTTTCTTCGCTCGAAAATCAATCATTTTTTCCAGCATTACAAGGATCTTGATGCCGGAAAATGGGTGCGAATCGACGGATGGGATAGTGCTGAAGCAGCTAAAAATGAAATTTTAGCATCATTTGGGCGCGATAAAAAGCAATAAATATACTAAAAAACCGAGTATTAAGCTATTTTGACTATCCCGGGAAGACACTTAATTCTGGGATAGCCACCCTCCTCCAAGCATATACAGTATGCTTGATTAACCGACATCTCACGAAGATACATTCAGGTGCTACTATAGGACCGACTGATAAGAATCTGCTTGTGTTCATAATTTTTAGTGTGTAGGGGAATCATACTACCACAGTAAGTAGAATGAATGCGTGATAGCTCACCATATACCACCGCTTTTTATTGACCGCCATGGCCCGCCGCATCATGGCTATACGCATACAACTTCAAGCTAGACGTGGATTGCTACTATAGCACTTCTACACGTTTCATTCAGTGATATATTTCTCCATGATTACTACTAGACAATCTTTTAAATCATACTTTGCATAACTAAAATTCAAACCGATAGAGCATGTCTAGCGTCTGGTTCAGGCCCGAGACGGCTTCCAGATAAAGTTTCGGCATTAAACGATAACGCAACGTTAACGTGGCTAGTGAGTCAAAAATTCCAACACCATACTTTACCTGAAGATAAGGCGCCATGTAACCGCTGAGCACGACCTGTGAACTTTCGCCAACCCCCTTAGTTTCCAATGATAAATCACTAACCCGGAATGCTTTTCCAATTTTACCCACAACGTGCCCACTTTGTGCAACCCCCATCCCGATTAACATAGATGTCATCATGTTGCTGTCGACGCCAGAACCATCGAGACCATGCCCGCGCAGCAAATAAGACAGCGCCTCTTGTTGTGATTTTACCGGCTCAGAAAATACATTCACTGTCGGGCGGTCAGCTAACCCGCTTACACGCACCCCCGCTGTAACCTCATCCTCTGTGCAGTCCGGATTCCGAATGGCTTCCATATTTAGGTAAGGCTGATCAACTGGTCCGGAAAAAAGTAACTGCCCTTTGTTGACGATTAAATCCTGTCCATAGGCGTGGAATCGTCCGGAGGCAATATCGATTTGCCCGTTCAGACCTAGGGCTTGCTTATCCTGTGCTACTTTTAAATGCCCCTCTAGTCTAGCTTTTAGGCCAAAAGCATCTAGGTGAACATCCTCGCCGACATGCACCAGAAGATTTGATATTATGGGCATGCCGAGGACACTATCGCTATCGGTTATCGGCTGAAAATCATTGTCCAGAAGCACCTCATCCTTGCAGATGCCGACCACGCTCTGCTGCATATCCTTCACTTTAATACGCGCCCAAGGAATGTCGACCTTGCCATTGAGGGAAAATAGGGTCGGCGTAGCCTCAAACACTATATCTGGCGAAATATCTAACCTCGCCAGCGGCGGCATAATAATGCGCACTTGATTTCCTTTTGCACTGATACGCGCTTTCCAATCTGACCCCCGGCCCCAGGAGGCAGTACCTATAAGGTTGATCTGGCCGCGGGTTGTGCAGAGCGCCCCTTCTAGGGTAGAGCGGGTCTCGGAAAAAGCAACAGCTAAGCGACTTTCAGTCATAAAAAAAGGCATAAAATTACCTTTGATCACCAGACCATCCATCGCTAGCTGGCCACGCAGCATTGGGCGACGCACATCACCGCCGAGACGTAACGCAGCATTGAGCAGGCCATCAACGCTTTCACCTGGCGATACTAAGGGTTGTAACAGCGACAACGAGAGATGATTGACGTTAATCTCACCAGACAACAATCGCCGATTATGGGATTCTATGACCCGCATATCACCCTTGAGCCGTCCATGCTCGGCGATGTTCATCAACCACTTGATCCGCACCACACCCTTATCTAGTGCGGCATTAAGCCTCAGCGTCTCAAAAACTACCGGCAGGGTCTTATTACCCTGAACTATGCGACGAACCTTTACGCCTCTTCCCACAAGAGTTACCTTGCCTTGAGGTGGGGCGCTACCCGACTTCCAACGCACATCGATCGTGCCAGTAAATACACCACTAGCATGCATCTTCACCGGCAGCATGGGCTTTAGTATCGCTAAATCAAAGCGAGTTAGCAGTAAACGAGCCTTTCCGGATGTCCCAATCTCACTATGTTTTGGCGCACAGATCTGAGCATGAATGTTTTTCCAGCAATGTGGCCCGATGATGAGATGTGCTGTGCTAGCCTGGTACTCTAGCGTCATCGTGCGCATTAAGCGCCATTCCCCAAGAGGCGTATCGAAATACGTTTGGCATAGAGCGCCCTGCCAAGCTTGCCGTTGCCGGTCGAAACTTCCGCGTAACTTCATCTGGCCCGCAATAGGCGCCCCCTTCATTATTAACATTATCTGATGATGCTTTTCATCTCCAGTGACACCTATCGTTAGTTGTGTCATGGATAACGACCCCTGTACCAACCTCTCTAGCTGCAATTCTAAGTTGCCTCGCACAATATTACTGGAAAATATATCACCCTTCAGCGCGATGTTCCCCAAGGTTAACCGTCCCCAGCGTAGCGCTTTTGCGTTCAGATCTATTAGTAGCTGCGGCGCATGTAGATTTCCTCGAAGTTTAATATTGCCAGCCGCCCAACCACCCAGCCCTGGCAGCGCTGGCGCATTAAGCACTGCGTCTAGCGCGAACTCATCGGTCAATTCACCCTTTACAGTTAACTGATTAGGCCCTAGCGCCAACAGAAATTGCGGTACCTGCCATTGCCCTGCGGTGTTAGCGCTGAGCGATCCCTTAGCGGTTAGCTTGTTTTGCCGGACATGGCCATGAAGCTCTAGTTCTGGCACCTGTAGTTGCCAGGTTCCGCGATACAGACTGCCGCAGAAAATGAGACGCCCATCAATCCGTGCAGGCCATTTAGGCCATTGATGAGCGGTATTGATACCGCTCAGTAAAAGTTCGCTGCGCCAGCTGATGTTGCGCTGCCAGTCCACGACGGCGCTTAGATCAGTATTGCCCTGTAGCGCTGCCAGTCGTAGACTCGACAGCATAAAGCCTTCAGGATTGCTATTAGCATCCAAGGTTACGTCCATTGGCGGTAGGCCTTCGCCGGTCATCGCAGCCTTCAACGTCAGATGATAATCCTGAGCCTCGCCGTTTACCCGAAGGGATAGTCTACGTACCTGATATTTCGATACACCAATTAACGGCCACTGTATGGCCGGGCTAGAAAGCGCTAACTTCAGTGGAAGGCCTGGCTGAGACAGGCGCGCTTTCACTGATAATTTCGCGGTGAGGGGACCGGAAAAGTGGAAATCAGCAAAGAGTTCATCACGTAAACATCCTTGCAATGCAAGTGCAATCTTCTCACCTTTGAGTCTCAAGCTATGAATGGTGGCGTTGATTATCATCGACACAGGCCAACGCCCGCTTAACTGTGCAGTTCCAGATGCGTTGATCAGCCCCTGGGGCGAGTCGATATCTAGCAGCGTTAATTCAGCGCGCTGATCACGGGTCGCCGCTTGCAAGCGTAAGCGGCTAATCTTCAGACCGGCTTCACCTGTCAGGCGCAAATTCTTGCCTTCAATATCCTCAAGTGTTACATTCAGCGGAAAGGTCAACGACGACAAAGGTGGTAAGATTGGCGTGGAAAACAATGTACGCAGTTTTTCAGCTAGCCGCGTGTATGGGTGAATGAACTCGCCTCTTGCTTCAGCAATAATGTTTTTTTTCTTTAACATACGGATGTCAGATTTCATCGCCAGCGCTACCGTCTCCGCTATTACTTTCGCCGACGCAATAGGTGGTGACACTAACAAACCAGCAATGAGAGTTGGCGTGACAGTCAGTTGATTCCCATGAAAACGAAGACCCGTGCTGAGTTCGTCAATAACAATATAAGTGTCTTCCACTTTAACCCGAACATTATTTAGCGTCAGGCGGCGCAAATTCAGCGGATAAGGTGCTAATAGCGCACAGCTCTCTACTAACACCTTCGCGGCTGGCCCGACTTCGGCGATGCTCACGTCGACATGCACATTGCTTAGGGAAAGAGAATTCAAGCATACCTGAGGCTCACGAAGACATCTAAAGCTCCACATAAGATGGAATTCGCCAATACCTACCGCAACACCAGGCATTTGATAACGTAAATTCTTCACCGTTAAATCCTGCCAGCTACCGCTGACAGAATGTATTTCCAGTCCTGGGATCCAGCGAGCCGTGCCGTGCAGAACCAGATGTGCTCCGCTAGTAGTGCTAACTACAAACACCAACGCAACCACCAAAAACGTCAAAAGTACTGCGACGCCCAAGTAGATTTTCTTAAGCAACCTCATAATTCCGGCCCTAATCCAATATAAAACTGCACGCCATGCTCATGCTCATCCGAAACCGGGATGGCCATATCTAGCTTGATAGGGCCGAATGGTGAATACCAGCGTACGCCGACGCCAGCGCCGGTCTTAAAAGTGCTTTTTTTGATATCATTAACCGCTTCACCGCTATCTAAAAATACCGCGTACCACCATTTGCCACTCAATTTATATTGATATTCCAGCGATCCAGTGACCAACCTGGAGGCGCCAGTCAGAAGCCCATTATTTTCTTTCGGTGATAGAGATTTGTATTTATACCCCCGTATACTGCGATCCCCCCCAGCAAAAAAGCGAAGTGAAGGTGGAACGCGTTCAAAATTTTTAGTTGCAATCCAGAACATATTTCCGCGACCCAAGAATCGTTGTTTCTCGGTCATAGTACGAATCCAGATGTTCTGTGCCTGATAAATAATAAAATCAATATTCGATCCCCAGAGGGTATTAGAGATATCCAGTGAATAGCGCTGACTGATTCCCCAGGCAGGCATCAGGAGTAGTTTGCTGCTCTGGCGGATACGATTAATACTGAGGCCGGGATAGATTAGCATCGTAGTGTCAGTGACATTGGCTTGGATAAAATGATCAAGGCTCCAGCGTACATTGACAGCTTTCTGCCAGCCACTAGACAGATCCCAATAGCGCTCTGCATGCAGCATAGTAGAATCTGCCTGCGTATTATTGAGATGTTCACGCTTACAGCCACCTTTCAGTAAATAATAGTGCGCAAGGGGATCTCTGAGCAGAGGAATTTTATAGCTGACATCTACTGATTGCTCCGGAACTGATAGGGTAAGACTGGTCTGTAAACTATGACCGCGCGAGTTAAGCCAAGATTTTATCCAGGTCGTTTTAAGACGTGGTCCTAGAGCTGTGGCGTACCCGACCCCAGTTTCGAAACTATTACGAATATGCGGCGTCAGGAATACGTCTAATGATAGAGTTTTTCTCTGTTTCTCGGTGGAGCAGTGGGGGGAGATTACCACGGAATTAAACCAGTTTGTCGCTGCTAACCGGTGGTTAAGCTCGACCAGTAATGCAGCACTGTAAGGTGCGCCTTCTTGTACGTTAGCGAGGCTTTGTAGATATTCTTCACCGATCTGCGTACCGTAGAAGCGCGCCCTACCGAAGTGATAGCGCTGTCCGCTATCAAAATCGATATCCCAATAAACCTGATAACACGATGGAGAAACTCGCAACTGACTCTTGCAAAACTGGGCGTCGAAATAGCCCTTACGCAAGGCTAGGCTGGACAAACCAGTTTTAAATCTCTCATAAGCATCGTGGCTCAGTACAGCACCAATCGCAGGCTTGCTGTTTGAGACCCATTGACTATAATCACTATCATGCTGCGCTTCACCTCGCAGCATAATAGTGACTCCAGCGATTTTCACTGGCTTACCTGGCGTGACATGTACAATGAGAACGTCGAGGCTGCCGTCTGCCGCCGACTTAAAGCCGAAATTAATAGTAGGTGAATAATAGCCGAGCGCTCGCAGTCCTTCGCGCACAACCTGATCCACCCGGCTTTGGAAAAGCATGGACGCGGTCACCTGTTCGCTGTCAATAGTATACAATCGTGCGCATACATTACGTTGCAGGTCTCCGCTGATCCCCTCCACCTGCAGGGTGGGGGTGGCGCTATAAGCCTGCGGCATCAGCAACAGTGCATAGAGAAAGAGGAATGTTCGGCCGTGTCGTGCTTTCACGCTGATGCCCTCTAGGTCTTTTCTTCCTATCCTGTGTTGAATAAAACGATCTCTGCTATTGGCTTAGAGAAGCAATTCATCCCGTAAGATATAATCACAAAGATAGACCTCATAAGAAAACAGCACACCTGAGACAACAACTATTGTCTACTAAAGCTTTATAGTAGAACAGCATGATGCTCTATCATTGAACTTAGCTTCTTTCTGAGTAAACCCTCTATATTCACCACAAAGCAGCATTAATAACATTATGACACTTAATATAATTGATCACAGACATGAGAATTTATCATCACAAAACCGGACCAACCGGTTTTTAGATTATGCAGATATTATTAGGCATATTGAGAAGTATCATTTAGCTCAGCGTCTCAATCGTTGCGATCTTCACCACGATCGCATTGGAACCCAGCGGCTTAAATAATTACTAGTTTTGTTACATCAGCGGATGAAATACTGTTAATTACTTGAATAAATTTCGTATTCTAACGTAACCTCATGCACCGAAATCTTATAAAAAAATAGCATGCCCTTATAAAATACGTATTTTTTACTAACAATTTAGTACAGAAAAGTATAACCCCCGTGGGAGCCGTTCTCTTAAAAGCATGGGGTGGATGATTTCGCTTTCAGGTTTATAGCAGCAACTATAACACCCTTCTATTACATACCCGTCTATGAAGAAGAGATAAAGCTGATACAGGTCGGAGCTACGGCATCGTAAACCTGTACATCATAACCTAAACGAGAAGACTATCTTTATTCAGGGGGATCTATTATTCACCTAACGTGCATCCGCCGGAGGCGAGTCAGTATTGACAACCTAATACTACTCCACTCTCACTTTCTCCTAAGAGCGATTCGCGATAAGCCCCATACATGCAAGCAGCACTGACTTAGCAAAAGCACGTGGCGCCGCTAGCGATACCAGAGAAGCTTGAGTGAACTTAACTTATGGCTGCATGTTATAATGAAAAAAAAGATCAGTGAAGAAAATAGATTGAGCCTTATCGGTTCAATGCATAAAAAACACATAATGCATTTATTCAAAAAATATTTTTACTTCACAAAATCATCCCCAGGATCAGTGTCAACAATGTTTTCATAAACATTCCTATGGCTATTTCAAATAGCCTTTGGACATAGGCGCTCCCCGTCAACGCTAAACTACGTACTTGTAGGAAATTCCTAATGAACGACACGATGCATCCTGCTGAAGCAGGAACATGCGATAATCGCAAGCGTATTGAAGTCATAACCATAGGTCGCATCCTCTACCATGAGTGCGCGTAGAGTGTTATTTTCTACTTGGCACAACACTAGCGGAGAGCGGAAAGTATGAAAGAGACAAGTTCCTTTCATCTCTTATGCTCAATACCTGCTCTATGCGGCTATCATCGACCAAAACAGTTATCGGCTATGTCAAATCTCAAACGGATCTATTGCACTGCGTCCTGGCACTATAAACCTATCGCTCAATAGCGGTGCACGCCGACACCAGGCTCAGCGATGACTGCTGGGGCTGCGCCACGTCCATGTTCAAAGATGGGTTTGCTTTAAAATCGTAGGTGAGTATTCTTTTTTCACTTTAAACGAGCATCTGCTTCTTATCACAAGGGCACTCGCGATCAACTAATATTATGGTCACTCTCTTGAAGCATTGAGTCACCAAAGAGAACAGCAGGAGAAGCTCGTCGCCCATCATGACAACGGTTGGCTGATTTAAAAAGGCGGTCTGCTAATTAATGACATTATCTAGGTGATGCAGCTTGCTAATTCTGCAAAAATCCGGCAACTATGTACATCTCGGTGCTGTTAATAATATCGATGTGATGCAAGACATCCCATGCGTAGCGATTTCTCACGCTACCCTCGCGATTAGTGTGAGCTAAGAGATGCCGATGCCTATAAAACAGCTCTGTTGGTACTCAGGCGAATCGTAAATCAAGCTGCATTGTTATTTTTCCAGCGTCTGAAAGCTATCTCTATATAGCCTGCAATAAGAACCGTAAAAATGAAAACTTTCTCTTTAATTCAGGTAGAAGATGAGAGATTGTAGTTTTAGGTTTTTTATAAAAAGGCTTTTTTGAAAAAGGAGAAATCCTGTCCGCTGGATTTGTTAAAAATCGGCAATTTTTTAGAAAGAAAAGGCCGGCAACATGCCGACTATGACGCAATGGGGAAGGCATCTTACAGTACTAGGAGCTTTATCAGATTCATTACTACGATGACTCCATCATTTATTATACCGCAGGTGAAGGTTTGAATCCTGGTCTTTTCTTTCTTTGGAGATTGCTGCGAAAAGTATCGAAAAAGCATTAGCACGGTAGATTGATAAATCTAACAACTTAGTAAACGTATTCTTGTAATACTCTTAGCGAAATATTAAATATGCTTTGCACCACTTCGATCGTGGCGATAGCCGCATCTTACTATAAGTACTTACTGAAGGCCCTTCTTCATGCTTTGCAGGGAATAAAAAACTACTATATACAGTGCAAAACTGGAAGTATAAAAAACTTTATAAACAATTCACTATTTTCAGTATTCGGCTGTTTCCCCTGCACACAGGACAGGAGCGGGCCTTATAAAGGCATAGATTTCTTCTGCGCCACATCAGCACAGACCTTTATGCTAACTTGCGGCGTTTTTTTCTTTTGACGAGTTACTTCCGTGACCAATGCAGCCGTACGGCCAGTGCTGGCAGACATTAAAGTAATATATCCCCCGGGATTTATAGTGTGCCTGGATGTGCATATTAATGATAGGCATATATTAAAATGTTCTGATGGTACGGATAGGCCAGCTGTTCGGCTAGGCCGACGGCCTGATGTCCTTCTCAGGGCCTGATATCATTTAGTCCTTTAACTATATCGATTTCATTACCCCCTGTCGCATTTAAAGTAGTTATACTGAAATGACTACTCAGTTCCGCTTGAAGCCGGGACATGATAGTTTCATAAAGCGCATACCCGTCGATGACCTCCTATTTTTAGGAGGCGTAATTACTTAGGATAAGATTTTAATGGTTTATTAAATAACTTTGCCCGCCGCGGCAGGGTAAGAGATTAATTATCTTCTTGAAGAAAACATTACCAAATCAACCTATATCGTCAGTACGGTCATGCCGATAACGCTCTGCTAATTTTTCGTAGATCTACTTGAAAAGCCGGACCAACGAGAACAAAAGCGATGCTGCTCTTAAATAAATCAGACTATATTATGCATACCCTCTCGCTCTCTACTCTTGGATACACTTTATGCTATATTCTATGTTTTTTCGACATTATACTATAGGATTCTCGATGAGCCTTCACCAAAAACCTCAAGGTCGTTGCTAGAAAATAAATCAATAGATTATAAGACGGCATACATCACGTTTATATAAAATTTTTTAAAAATATTTTTTAAAACTACAGTTATGATTAAACAAGTATTTTGCTTTTTGCTAAGAGGTGTTATAGAGAATTGTTGATGCAGTTTTTGAAGTATTGAAGCTTACTCGAAGCTTCTTAGGCTCTTTCTTGAAGGCGCGACAAGAGCAAGAAGATATGGTAGAATAAGTAAATCAGTATGCAATGACATGCCCTGTCAAATTATCGATAGATGGTGGTAGCCGGCTTTGTTAAGAAACAAGGTTGCATTATTTCACTTTAGTAAAACAAGAGCACTCTTTAGAGAGTAGAATCATGCCATATCCAGCAACAACCCTGCACTAACCTTAAGATTTTGCATAACAAGCGATGAGAAATTCGGACAGCGTTATCGGCTGCCTGAGCTGATAATGTAGGTGTCCTCTCGTGGTGCTCTGTTCCAGAAAAATAAAGAAGCTTCCTTCATCTAGCGATGAACTTCGCAATACTTAGTGAACTATCCCACACATATGAATATATTCAGCGGTTACAACCTTAATATAGGGCCAGTGTGTATAGGGAAAGTAATGCTACCTAATAACAACGGCAAGTAATTACTAATTGAAACAGCTATGTCCAAGTTAACAATACTTCTGAATGCACACCTAAGTATACATCACTCATCTGAGAAAAGTAGGCAAGGTAATAACCATCGTTATAATGCTTAAGTAAGTGCAGCTCTTAGAGGATGCGCGCTATCTATATCACGCAAGAATAGCCCTACTGCTTCCTAACTTGGCATACACGACGCTAATTGCCTTAAAGCAAGTCTAGCACATTATTAGGCTGTTTAGTTTTCATGATATGAACATGTAAAAAGGAATAGCGATGCCAAATGCCTTTTTCTTTGACTTCTACCCATTACCAAGTTAGCATGTATATGCTATAAAAATATTCTTTGAAGATTAAGGTAGTATCCTCCTAATCTAAAAAAACTGAGAGTAAAATACTGCCTATACGCTTAGCCAAGCATAGCGTGTTACTAGGTCTATGAAGAGTGGTGTCTTGATAATATTATATTTCACAATTGATAACTGGTGCCTAGCGACGATTAATTATTAAGCAACCGTAGGAGTCATGCTGCGCTAACAGGATTAATATTAGTTATTCCTTAATGCAGGTGCATACAACATTCAGCTTCAGTTTATACGTTAGTGAAAATATACAGCAACGCTCATGGAAGTGCTCGAGGCAATCTAAATGAAATGAGCTTAAGGAGGTAGATTTTCCGGAACTAATAGAAGATACATGATTCTTTTTCTTCCGATCACGCGCAGGTGCGTAGTCCTGAACACTGTATAATATTTAAAACGACACAAGCACTCGGCATTCTACCCGAAAGAATAGAAAAACGTACTCTCTTGTCTATCTGAGTTTGTTTAAACTACATCCACTTAAGGAGTAATTTCATGGCCGTACAACAAAATAAACCTACACGCTCAAAACGTGGTATGAGGCGTTCTCACGACGCGCTGATTGCTGCCCATGTGTCAGTAGATAAAGCTTCCGGTGAAACTCATCTACGTCACCACATCACCGCTGACGGCTTCTACTGCGGATGTAAAGTTATCGCTAAATAAATATATGTCTAAAGCGACACATTCAGGCTTAGCGCCCGGATTTTAAATGCATAATGAACAGTCGCACCGCTCATGCCATGACTTTGCCAAAACTATTTCAGGCACCAGTCACACGCCTGCAACTAGAACTGCTACTCATCAGTAATTCAGCCACACTTCATCTTTTATTAAAGATAACTAATTCTATTTTTCTTAAGCGCTTAATAATTATTTCCACTGCATCGCATATTATCAGTGGCACCAAAACGTGTCAGGTCATACGACACTCAAGACGCGCAACATGCTTCCGCTAGCTCTGCGTCAAGAAGGAGGCCCCAAAGCGCCCACGCCTAATTGTCTGCCTCAGCGCTGGAAACATGCACACGATACCGTGCGTTAGTTTAAGACCATAACATTAGAGAAAAAAAGTCGTGCTAACTTTAAGCGCTAACATCAACTGCAATAGTGTGCTGCTGCAAACTCTTCAGCATCATGAAAGCGATCATAGCAACGCAGGCTGTAAAGATATATGGTTACGTGAAGCACTTTCAAACCTCATGGGAAGATGAAAAACAGGGGAAACCCGTATTCAGTAAGCGGAGATGCTGTTAAGCAATCCTTTCTTAAGCATATTATAGTGACTATTTTAAAGACAATGCATCATAGATGAACAAATCTGATGTAAGTAGTCTTTACAGTTTTAGAAAACAACATCAGATTCAGAACAATAGTATGAGAGTGATAGTAAGTGTTTGCCATTGCTGTCAGAGTTTAGGGAACAGGGTGCTAGGCAGGATTACGTGAGGAGATGAAGTAATCACTGGATGAAACATCGCCTGATTTATCAATTCAGGTAACTGAATAGAAAATAATATAATGGTGCGTTCCTGAGAGGTTTGCAAAGCACCGTAATGAAAATCCACGGCGCAGACAATCAGCGTGCGTTTACCGCCGCTATTTAATAAGGTAATTGCAAGCGGTTGTGTGGCAGTCCTAGGGAGGACTGCCGTACGCCTGGATGCGGTACTACCCAAGAGTGATTAAGCGTACATGTTTACTAAGATTCTCGGCACTGGGAGCTATCTTCCCGCGCATATACGGTCCAACGCTGACCTAGAAAAAATGGTTGACACTTCGGATCAGTGGATTGTCTCCCGAACCGGCATCCGCGAACGCCGCATCGCTCGGGCTGATGAAACCGTCTCCAGCATGGGGCGTTATGCTACTGAACAAGCTCTGAATATGGCTGGAATCAAGGCGAATACAGTTGGCATGCTCATTGTCGCTACAACCTCCTCTAGCCATGCTTTTCCTAGTTCAGCCTGCCAAATTCAGCGAGAGCTGGGGATTAATGACTGCATCGCTTTCGATATAGCCGCGGCCTGCGCCGGTTTTGCCTATGCCCTCAGCGTGGCAGATGCCTATATCAAAAACAGTGCTGTCAAATATGCGCTAGTGGTAGGTTCCGATACGTTAAGCCATACCTTAGATCCGGATGATCGTGGTACGTTGATTTTATTCGGTGACGGCGCGGGTGCAGTAGTGCTCGGATGTTCAGCGACACTCGGTATCATCTCCACGCATCTTCACGCTGACGGCCGCTATGGCGATCTGCTAAAGCTTCCATATCATAACCGTCTAGATCCCGCGGCGTCTGCTTACTTGACAATGTCAGGCAATGAAGTGTTTAAGGTGGCTGTCACTGAATTAACGCATATCGTCGACGAAACGCTCAGCGCCAATGCAATCGATCGCAGCGAGATGGACTGGCTGGTACCACATCAGGCCAACATCCGGATTATTACTGCTACCGCTAAACGCCTGGGAATGAGCATGGAAAAAGTAGTAGTCACACTTGATCGGCACGGTAATACCTCCGCCGCTTCGGTGCCGATGGCACTCGATGTAGCAGTGCGCGATGGTCGTATTCAGCCAGGACAGCTAGTGCTGCTGGAAGCTTTTGGTGGAGGTTTTACCTGGGGTTCGGTGCTGTTACGCTTTTAATTTAGAGGACGCATAATCATGACTATTTTTGCGATGGTATTTCCAGGACAAGGCTCCCAAACGGTAGGAATGCTGGCGGAGTTATCGTCAGAGTACACGATAGTCAAAGCGACTTTTTCCGAAGCTTCCGCCGTACTAGGCTATGATTTATGGCAGCGGGTACAGGAAGGCCCGGCAGAAGAGCTAAATAAAACCTGGCAGACCCAGCCGGCGCTATTGGCCTCATCTGTTGCAATATGGCGCGTCTGGCAGCAGCGAGGCGGACGGACACCGGCATTTCTAGCAGGTCACAGTCTTGGAGAGTATTCTGCGCTAGTCTGCGCCAGCAGTCTAGTCTTCACCGACGCCATCGAGCTGGTAGCGCTACGCGGTACACTGATGCAGGAAGCGGCTCCAGAAGGCAGAGGTGCAATGACAGCTATTATTGGACTGGATCATGCGGCCATCACTACCGCCTGTCAACAGGCGGCTCAGGGGCAGGTAGTATCGCTGTTGGATTTCAATGCACCTGGTCAAGTGGTGATTTCCGGGCACAAGGAAGCAGTAGAGCGGGCCGGCTTGTTCTGTAAAGAAACAGGGGCTAAGCGCGTGTTGCCCTTACCCATTAGCGTGCCAGCCCACTGTATCCTTATGAGACCCGCAGCGGAAAAACTCGCTCAGGCGTTATCCCAGGTCACCTTTATCACACCGCGGATACCAGTAATTAATAATGTTGATGCCCGCGTGGAGCAGGATCCATCCGCTATCCGTCAAGCCTTGGTACGCCAACTTTATAGCCCAGTACGATGGACTCAAACCGTCGAATACCTTGCGACCCAAGGCGTTGAGACATTATTAGAAATTGGCCCTGGTAAGGTCCTGACCGGACTAACAAAACGTATTCTTGCCACCATGTCCGGCATAGCCGTGAACGATCTCACTTCGCTTGCGGCAACGATTAAATACTAACATTGGGGTGACAGATGAGCTTTGAAGGTAAAATTGCGCTGGTGACTGGCGCTAGAAAAGGTATTGGCCGCGCAATAGCGGAAATGCTTTCGGCACGTTGCGCAACTGTGATTGGTACCGCTACTAGCAAAACAGGCGCAGAAGATATCAGCGCTTATCTTGGGGAAAGTGGTACAGGTATGGAATTAGATGTTTCCAGTAAATGTTCCATAGAAGCGTTTTTAGAGAAGATGCGAAGCCAATTTGGCTACGCCGATATATTAGTGAATAATGCGGGCATTACTCGCGATAATCTACTGATACGCTTGAAAGAAGATGAATGGCAGTCTATGATAAATATTAATTTAACCTCTGTATTCCGCATGTCGAAAGCGGTGATGCCGGCCATGATGAAACATCGATACGGGAAAATTATTACAATCGGTTCTGTTATTGGTTCAATGGGGAATGCTGGGCAAACTAATTATGCCGCTGCAAAAGCAGGTTTAATTGGTTTTAGTAAATCTCTAGCACGTGAAGTGGCCTCACGCGGCATTACGGTCAACGTAGTAGCTCCAGGCTTTATCGCAACGGATATGACCCAATCCATAACAAATGAGCACCGTGCGAAGATTTTATCGCATATTCCGGTCAACCGTCTTGGTTATCCAAAGGAAATAGCCAGCGCGGTAGCATTTTTAGCCTCTGAAGAGGCGGCATACATTACTGGCGAAACAATCCATGTCAATGGCGGCATGTATATGCCGTAAAAAGCATTAAAATCATTTGCGTTATTTGTAGTAAAAAGCAAAAAATAGTATAAAATCTTTGTTCGACAAGCCGGGATTGAGGTGCATCTTTTTAAGATTTTATACACTACGAAAACCATCGCGTAAGCGATTTTTGATAGGAAATTTAACAGCATGAACACTATCGAAGAAAGCGTTAAGGCAATCATCGCTGAGCAACTAGGCGTTAAGAAAGAAGAAGTTGTAAATCATGCTTCTTTCGTTGACGACCTCGGTGCTGACTCTCTTGACACCGTTGAGCTGGTCATGGCCCTCGAAGAAGAGTTCGATACCGAAATTCCGGATGAAGAAGCTGAAAAAATCACTACTGTTCAAGCAGCAATTGATTTTATTCAGGCACATCAGCAAAGCAAGTAAATATTTCTAGGTGGTCATTTGACCGCCTACGTTTGAGCCTTATACGAATCCATCCCTCCTCTTTTGAACCGCGCTTTATCTTGCTATCTCCTCTCAGAAAGACCATAGAATCTAGTTAAAGCACCTCCTTTTCGGACGGATTAGAATTAGTCCGATCAATTATTTTGGCACTACTGCCTATGGCACCCGTTTTTCTAGCTTAGTGAAACATTTTCATCCTAAAGATAAGTTATTGTATAAGGCAGCAGCAAGATACATGCTTGCATGCAGTATGGCATTGCCGCTAGCCTAGTCGTTACCGAAGCAACTGTAGATCTTCTCGGTAAGCCACTTAGGTTGGGTATCGCTAGGATGTAATTGATGGAAGATAACGAGAGAACACTGAGAAATGACGGATCACGAAAAATGATTCCGCTCTTCGTACCCGACACTAGCATCAATATGCCAATAGGCCCGTAAAAAACAGAATATTACTCAATGTCGGCATTTTTTGAAAAGACGCAAGCGCTGTCACTCTGCAAAGATCACCCCCAGCCGCACACAGCTTACCCTTGGGATCGCGACCGTGAGAGTTCCGTTTTTTCGATGACTCAGGCATGATCCACATTAAATGTGCATAAACGTGTAAAATAGCACGGTGCAGAAACATAAGCCGAAGTCGTGATATACAGAACATAAGTAAAAATCATTGCCGCATGACCTAGACGACGCATACCAGAATCGAGGCGCGCTCGATAGTCAATGACTTATGCAGCGCGATCCAGGCAGGCCTTCAGAACAACTAGCCTACATCAATTCACAAGGTCTCCCTCGCGTGGGGAGTCTTATGCAGCAATAAGGCCACGCCCGGCGGTAAAGGCTATATTTGCAGAGTCTGCTAAAAAATTGATAGCGCGCTCTACTCAAGCGCTGGGCAGTCATCGAGTTGGGGCCGATAGTATACTATACGATGCCATAGAAACGATCCTTAAGCGTAGTAATATGATCGGGTTATGTCTCCGAGAAAAAATCTAGCTCACCCCGACGAAGGTTACGATCTCGATCATATCTCTAAAAACGCGGCGGGTAAAAAAAGAGATGACGTGTTGCGCAATTTCTTTTAACCGTTAGTAGAACCGCCATCTGACTGATATTTAAACAATGTCAATCTATTATCTTGCCTCATGGGTTCTCATCATACCATGGTTTAGTCTTTCGCGAGCGTGACACAAAAGACGCACTGGACTTAGAAGAATAGTGCCCTGAAAGACATAGCAATTACTTACTAAAAGTTTTTCAGAAAATTATTTTTCTGTTCATTTATTGACACCATTACTTGTTTCAATGTCACGGCATGAAGTGAAACAACATGAGAAAAGTACAAAAAATAAGAAAATATGCTCTTCTAAGCCTTCATGCTAGAAAAGCATTATTCTTTTGCATTTAATAATCAGCTCACTACTTATAGAGCATATTTCGACAATCTTTTCTGCACCTCCTTCAGGTACTTAACGAAGACCCTAGGCTTATTGCCGCCCTGGCATTACGAATGGATGATGCTCGGTGAGGAAGTGCTGGTTACTCTTTAGCGTATTAGGAGGTTCGAGGTATGCGATTGCAATGCTCTTTAGTCAATCATTTTGTGAGCTCGTACAGAAACATATCATTCCCACTAGACCAAAATCGCTCGCCTTCGCTAAAACGAGTTGTACAATTTTCCCTCATGCGAGGTAGAGTAATCGTCCCTTAATATCTAATATTTAGTATGAGCAGATGCAAGTTGGAACCGATCTGGCCCGCGAAAGTCAGGACGTACATTGTTGTGTGCTGGATAGCAAGAGTGTAATGAGCTACATTACAGAAGATTAATAGCATAACACAGGCGCGCAATCATTCTTTTATTTTTGGCTTTCGGATCTCCAGATCTGTTGGATTGTAACAGGCATATTTTTATCAATAGCAAAGAAAAAGATTTTATACTTTCGTCTCTGCTACTGATCGCGCTGCTGGTCGGTATCTTTTTTGTGATTCACATGCTCTAAAACCGAGGCATTGGTCACCAAGAAGAAAATGCTGCTTACTTTTTCGAACAGACACGATCGCGCGGGTCTGCAATACTAGCTGCGTCAGCAATATGGTATGCGATATCTCAATTCGCTACCATGTCTCATAGAGCGTTAGATCTCGTTTTTAATGCTTCTAAAAATTAGGACAAGTTAATTAATAAGGAGAGAAATAAGGATGCGCGGCTTGATGCTACAGAGCGTCAGCGGAAAAGCGATGCGTATATCACAAGCTGGTTTTATAAACAGATCGAGAGTGCAATTATCACGGTCCATGCTCGGACGAGTTTCACATATAACACGGGCTCTGCAGGACGCCACGCCCCATACCTTCCGCAAGACGTCAAAGGTGTCCTCAGCGATAGCATGCTCGATAAACCATTTTATATGCTCAATACCGACATCTGGATATAGACAACACCCTTGAAAGTAGGCCCTCACCCAGTGCACATACATACCCCGCACTATCTCTATAATCTGACAGCGACTGTATGATACAGTGCTCTAAAAAAACTAAAAGCAATGTTAGCTATGGGCCTATCATTGATAAAATCAGGATAAAAGCAGAACGAGCTCATTTTACATCAAATTTTATTAACTAACTCACTGTCGGTATTAAACTGAAATGTGACTCGATAGTTATCGAATACCTTGAAAAGTCATCAAGGAAGTATTACGCGGAAGGACATAATGATGCTAATGCGGTACAATACATCCCGATGACGCTCATACGCATTATGAGTCCCCTGCTGGACCTCACTTTGAGCCTCTAGGTATCCAGAAAAAGCGCCTAACACTGTCTCTCCAGCGCTGCAAGCCACGATGGCCTTATATTGTTTAACAGAAAAATGGTGGGCTATCTTCGGGCGGAAACACAACATTGTTAACGGATAAGCACACAGGCAAAGCATGAACAGTAAATTCATCGTGATCGAGGGGCTGGAAGGCGCCGGTAAATCTAGCGCGATTGGAGCAGTGGTAGACGTCCTACGTCAGCAGGGTATTCGCGATGTAGTATTGACCCGCGAACCGGGCAGTACGCCGGTGGCGGAGGTCCTGCGAACGCTTATCAAAGACGGAGCAGGCAATGAGTCCGTAACTAATCTTGCCGAATTACTAATGCTTTACGCCGCGCGTGTGCAGCTAGTAGAGCAGGTGATTAAGCCGGCGCTAGCACGGGGGAATTGGGTAGTGGGAGACCGCCACGATCTCTCCACCCATGCTTATCAGGGTGCGGGGCGAGGCATCAATGCCCGTTTCTTGCAAGCTCTTCGTGAGGCAGTGTTAGGAAATTTTTACCCTGACCTGACTCTATACTTGGACATTCTGCCAGAAGATGGTCTGGCCAGAGTGCGCTCCCGCGCTCAGCCGGATCGAATCGAAGTTCAGCCGCTTGCATTTTTCGAGCGTGCACGATCGGGTTATCAATCGCGCGCAGCAGTAGACGAGCGTATTGTTACCATTGACGCCAGCCCACCACTTGACGTCGTGACGACCGTAGTCCGCGCACGACTAATGGAATGGCTACGTGCACAGACAGAAACGCCATGAAGTGGTACCCATGGCTCAATGACCCCTACCGAAAAATCCTGGCGCATTATCGAAAAGCGCATTCGGATTGTGCCTTGCTACTACATAGCCGGCCCGGTAATGGCGAAGCATCACTATGCTATGCTCTTAGCCGTTGGCTCATATGCCAGAATCGAGAAGGCACCAAAAGCTGCAGATTCTGCCGTAGCTGCCGGCTAATGATTGCTGGAAATCATCCTGACTTTTATCAACCAAAGCCAGAACATGGCCGAGAGAGTTTGGGGGTGGAAAGTATCCGCGCTATGATCCATGAAATTTATGGCAGAACCCCGCAGGGTGGTGTAAAAGTAGTCTGTTTGCCTCATGTCGAGCAACTCACTGAGCAGGCGGCAGCCGCACTTTTGAAAACACTAGAAGAGCCACCGAAGGGTACCTACTTTCTCATAGGATGCCAAACACCAGCACGCCTGTTGCCGACCTTAAGAAGCAGGTGTCTTTATTGGCCCTTGCCAACTCCCAGTGATACTCTAGGGCTGAACTGGTTACGGAAAGCAGGTTATTCTGACCCCATTTCAGCCCACACTGCACTACGCCTATCCTCAAACGCGCCGCTAGCGGCGGCGAACTTGCTACAGCCATCACGCTGGCAGGCACGGCTTGCACTTTGCTCAGCTTTAAAGGATGCTCTTGCTAGTAACGATTTTTTGGTACTCTTGCCAACACTAAATCAGGATCAAGACGATGCGCCGGTTCATTGGCTGCTTAGCCTTCTGACCGACGCGCTCAGATGGCAGCAGGGCGCGGATAGATTTCTTATCAATACTGATAGGACGTCGCTAGTAATAGCGCTAGGAGGGCGATGCTCATCTAGCGTACTTCACGTACAATGGCAAGGGTGGCTACAGTATTTTCGCCAGTGCCAGGAGATCCGCGGCGTCAATCGCGAACTATTACTAACCCATTACTTGTTGAGTTGGGAGAAAAACATGAACAATTACTCTACCTCTCTATTAGGAATAAGTTGAACTATGTTTTTAGTTGATTCCCATTGCCATCTTGATAGCTTAGATTACCAAGTGCTACACCGAGATATCTCGGATGTTGCTACCAAAGCGCGGGCCCGAGATGTGAAGCTGATGCTAGCAGTGTGTACTACTTTGCCTGGATTTCATGCCATGACCTCAATGATTGGTTGTCGTGATGATGTGTTATTTTCCTGCGGTATTCATCCCCTACATATCGATACACCTGAAGATTTTAATAAGCTTCAGAGCTTAGCCGAAAAGACGGGCGTGGTGGCACTTGGCGAAACCGGCCTAGACTACCATTACCAGGAGTATAATAAGGTACAGCAGCAGGCAATGTTCAGGGAACATATTCGCGTGGGGCTCTCCCTGAATAAACCCGTTATCGTGCATTCTCGCAGCGCTTTTGAGGACACCTTGGTAATATTGCGTGAGGAGAAAGCTAGGGACTGTGGCGGTGTGCTGCACTGCTTTACCGAAGATCGAACCGCCTCCAAAGCCTTGCTAGATATGGGTTTTTATATATCTTTCTCCGGCATTATCACCTTCCGTACTGCAGAAGAGCTGCGCCAAACAGCGCGCTATGTCCCTCTTGATCGGCTATTAGTAGAGACTGACTCCCCCTATTTAGCACCTCTTCCTTATCGCGGAAAAGAAAACCAGCCGGCTTATTTGCGCGATATCGCAGAGTGTATCGCGACATTAAAGGGGGTTTCTCTAACACAATTAGCTGACGCCACTACCGATAATTTCGGCCGTCTATTTCACGTGGAGATGCAACACTACCTTGACACCCGCTAAAGTCAGTTAATAAATAACCATTCCAGACAGATTACTTTATAGAGGACAGGGGTATACAGACTGGACTCGTTTCTTGTTCTCTTTATAAGCCCCTGGGTC
This sequence comes from secondary endosymbiont of Ctenarytaina eucalypti, assembly GCF_000287335.1. Lineage (GTDB taxonomy): Bacteria > Pseudomonadota > Gammaproteobacteria > Enterobacterales > Enterobacteriaceae. The sequence continues at coordinate 1,224,101 of NC_018419.1, read as the reverse complement.
AGAATATTGCGTTAGCAGGAAAGCGGCACCACTAAAAATAGTAACCCCTTTATTCAAGGCGATCAAGATATGCAAAAACGCTTCACTACTCTTACTCGAAGAGTGGTTTTGGAGGGAACGAGAGGTAGGCTTTATGAAGCCATACCCGTGGCTTGGATGTCCATAAGCATCATAAAAAGATCATGCGCTATGACATAATGTTTTGGCGTCTCTTGTTTAAGAATGCGTTACATAAAAAACCTCGCCCTTCTGCCCAGGGCAGGTAATTCGTCTATGGCCTGTAGTAGCATCAAGCGAGACGTCATGAGACTTAGCTCACCCAAGATAATTAAGTTTTGCACTCATCCTAAAACAGTAGCACTTTCTGTTCGTCAAGAAATCTCAGTCTGTATTACTATAATGCAAAAGAAGGAAAAACAATAGCAATTATTAAAGCGTTGAACCGAATGAAACTTCTACTCTTCTTGTAGGCCATCCCTCTCACATCATAAGAGCTCTAATAACACCTAATATCTTACACGTTTTTTCTTTGATTCAACAAAATTTTTCTTATTATAGAGCTTTGTTGATTCAACAGGTTCTCTGTTCATAGAGAACTCAAGATTTATTATATAGCAATCCTGCTATATTCCCGCTATCTACCTACTTTTATGAAACAATCTCATATTGTATAAGATTAAAATAATTTTTCCGCGGACAACAGCGTGCCTTCGTAATGCCTACATTCTCAAATTTTATAGGTTCTGTAACTATTTTCCCTCAACAGTTGCTCTATATGCTAGATTACGGTCACCATCGTGACTAATGTTCTGTAGATATCTGGCCACTTAACTCTTCTGCATACTGTAACTCATGCCCTCACTTTTTTGACACTTGTTTTTCGCATCCACCGCAGTAATAAGGTAGGCACTGAGTTACTGATTTCTTAGAAAGATCGCCGCATGTTGCACTCTAAAGAAGGGCAGCAATCTGTATTTATAAGGCTCAAGGATAAGAAGTAACATTGATGCTTATGATATAACATTAATCTTATTCGCTGTAGAACATTGTTAGCTTAATGTAATATTTTAAAAAATATTTTCCACATATACTTCCGAATATTTTTTAGAACAGTTTACCAAAAGACGCTAAATCTAGATCAATATTAACAGCTGCAGGCTTGGTGAGGTTTTAACTCAAATTAATTGATCACTATGCTCTACAATTTTAAAAGTCAATGATAGAAATACTTGATATTATTTCTCTTTCTTGTACTATTGTTAACTAATAGAGATTCATGCTTTTCCCTCAGTTTGTTAAAAAACCGTTTCGATCATGATCCAATCAGCTTACTGCATAAAATTTGAATAAATAATCTCTATAGTAAAGAATAAATTTCTAAGAACTAACAGGTCAGTGATAAAAAACCCTTCAAGCGGCGCAAATCCCGGAAAGAATCAATACATAAGTCAGGAATTGCTCTGTAGAAGAGAAATAACTGTTCTTAAGAGGTTTGACCAAATGCTTTATTACTCAGGAAAAAGTATTACACGACAGCGCTGATCATAACAAAGGTGTTAGATCTTTTTTTAGTATTCTACATAAATGTATGGGCTCGATTTTTTAAATAACTCCGTTACCGCTAAGATGACCGCACTATTTTATACGCAGTCAGCCATTGATAATACAAGTCAGAATCAGGTATTAATCTGAGAAAAATTATCAATCGAGTATCATTAAAAACATCGATCGTAAAATTGGTGATGCAAGAGACTGCCAGTCTGTCTGTATATCAGCATAAAACACCGAGCATGTAGTAAGTGCTATGTGCTAGTGAAAGACGCGCCACACAAAATGACTTTTTACGATCTCTCGTGCAGCAGTACCACTGATTAATAGGAGCTACCGCATTTAATACAGCAACCGCAAAAACAATCATGACAGCCTTACCTAATAGCGCTAATCATATCTTCTACTAAGATCATGCTTTATTAAACATAAAACGTCATCAGGCTCTCCCACGGCGGAGAGAAATACTGACCATCTACATCCTATGGTAAATAACTATAAGTTTGAAAAGTCGCATCTAAAGGATAGTAGTAATCTCTAGAGAGGTAGTATATTATTAAAATTTCTTATTATTTAACGTCTTCTTTCTGAATTCATAAGGCTTTTAGATGGCCTTACGATACGCAAAAATCTGGGCTAGAAGATAGCAAGAATAATTCTGACGTTTAATAAAATTAGACATACAGAAATCCTCAAAAGTCTCCACGTCTCCTAACAACCCGCTTGTCAGGAGACAGAGGGCTTTCATAAGGTCTCATTTATTCAACTAAAGTAATAATATATACGTCCACGACGTTATTATACGTCCCGAGATTCTATTTTAATAGCGATGGCAATTGAAAGCAGCGTCTTATTCACGCATATTACTTGCCCCCAGCCAGCTAGGAAAAAGAACACCATCATGGCCAAAGAGACCATTTTTAGTAAAATTATTAATGGAGACGTTCCTGCCGATATTGTCTATCAGGATGATTTAGTTACTGCTTTTCGTGATATTAACCCTAAGGCGCCTAGCCATATTCTGATCGTAACTCATCTTCTTCTCCCCAGTGTCAACGACGCTACCGCTGAGCATGAGTTAGCGCTTGGACGGTTGTTTACCGTCGCGGCAAAAATCGCTCAACAAGAAGGGATTGATCAGAACGGATACCGGTTAATAGTGAATTGCAACTATCACGGCGGGCAGGAAGTGTCTCACTTTCACATGCATCTGCTTGGCGGCAGGCCTCTTGGCCCGATGGTAATCTAATTCTTTGGAGGAAAAGAGTGTGCATTGGCCATTCGCTAGCCTAAACCGGCCACAACGGAACGGTAAAGATAATTGCAGTTTTGCATTGAACATTGATCCTCATGAATCATTGATGATAGACCCTTAGTTCTTAGCGATGTTCATTAAGGTTATGCTAGTAACCCTGATTAATGCTGTATGTCGGTCATTGACCCACTGCATCCTTCGCTGATCAGCGTTTAGTATAAGTACACCCTTGCTATTTGTATAATCTGCAAGGACGACACATGTCATACCGTTCGCTGTATGACTCCACGCATACTGATCGCTCAACCTAACTAGGCAGTACGGCTAGAGGTGCTGCACGGTCATATGGAAACATCAGATGTATCTCTATACATTATTTTTGACACCACAGTACCAACATCGAGTGCACAATGAAAAAAATTACCTTAATCATTTTTGTAACGATGGTTCTAGCTAGCTGCACGTCCCGACCTCCAGATCCACCCCTACAGGCTTCTATAAAGTCGGTACCACAGCAGACCACCGCCGTACCGATACCCATGCCGCCAAAAATAAAGACTGTTAACTGGAAAGCTCACTGGTCCCCTTTTGTGCAAAAAATGTTGAAGATCGAAAGCATCAGAGATGGTAGTTTACTGATGGTCAACACCCTAAAAAACAGCACTAACGGTAGCGTGCAGACCGGTAAAGCCACTGCAGCTCTTAGTCAACTCATTGATGAGGACGCTAGAAAATTCCAGTTAATTAGCGCTGATCAGCTGAACTCGGCGCGCAAGATGCTAGGGCTTTCTTCAGACGACAGCCTGGAGTCGCGCAGTAAAGCAGCAGGGTTAGCACGTTACGTAAACGCTAAGTATCTTCTCTACGGCACTATCTATGGTGATGTGAAGCAGCCAAACGTAGATCTTCAATTGATGCTAGTACAGACTGGTGAGATTATATGGTCCGGTAATGCCCGTCTGCAGGATTGATGCAGAACTACGTTCGGTGCTAGCGCAGTTTCTACCTCAAGCACTACAAGAAAGCGTGGCTCTCCTACCAGTCAGTGGTCTTAGCGGTATTAGGTGGCGCTTACAGGGGGTAGGTTTTGATTTATTAGCCCGCGAAGCCAGTGCGAAAAAAATACAGATCGGCGTTGGCCGGCGTCAAGAATTTCGCCTTTTACGCATGCTAAACGACAGCAGTCTAGCTCCTAGACCCCTGGGTTTCTCTGCCCGCTGGCTACTAATTGAGTGGGTGCCCGGCGCGCCTATGAATTCGCAGGGCTGGGAAAAGGTGCTAAAAACAGGCGCTTTAGCAGGAATGCTAGCCAGATTGCACCAGCGTCAGCGCAGCGGGTATCCACTGAACCTACAAGCGTTGTATGAGCATTACTGGGTAAGCAGCGATCCGGATAGGCGTTCACCTTCCTGGCTGAGACTGCATAAGTGGTTTTTACGCCAGCACCTACCGGTATCTATACGCCAGGCGCTGTTACATATGGATGTCCATCCAGGAAATTTGCTTTATCAGCAGAACGGAGGGCTTGTGCTGATAGACTGGGAATATGCTGGAGATGGAGATGTTGCGCTAGAGTTGGCGCTGTTGTTCTTCGGCAATCGCCTGACAGTCGAGGAACGTGAATGTTTTCTAGGCGATTATGTTCTGCGCATGCCTGGCCTAGATAGAAATCATTTACGCTGGAAGGTTGATGCCTGGCTTCCTTGGGTCTACTATTTGATGCTATTATGGTATGAGAGTCGATGGCAGCAAACCGGTAACCAGGACTTTATCGCCTTGGGCGCACCATTACACCGATACTTCTCTCTAATATGACAGCATCTTCTTTGAGTAACACTAGACGGAAACCTAGTGTGCATTCACTGCCCATAGAGTACGGGGTTGGTATGCCTGTTCGATTAACGCACTCTTCCTTTCCCCCTAACACCCCGCACAGATCTATTGACGACCGACTGTATACCCAACCTGCATTAGAACAGAAATCGGAGTCCATCACGCATGCGTACTACAATACTATCAATAGAAATCGCTCGCCCTTAGGCATCACCGGAAGCGACATACTAACGACGTTAAGCACATCCCGGCTTAGAGCAGTAACAGCAGAAAACGAAAAACGAGTAACGGCATATAACTATACAAAACCTCTGCAATTAATAACGCAAAGAGCATGGGAAGTATTTCAGAAGGCGCATACAGCCTATAAATGCTTCTTAATGTTATTGCTTCATGCCAAAAAGAGAGTATATAGTATTTTCTGGGTCAATTCGCCATACGACTACTTTTTCAAAGCATGTAAAGAGGATTGGCTTTCTCATGAAAGAAAAATTCAATCATAGCGGCTGTTTTCGTTCGCCGTGCATATCAATACAAGGGATCAACATGCGATCGTGAATAACAATTCAAAAAGTTACAGCTTAGGCATCTTTTCTTTTAAGACCAAGAATCAAGAAAATCATCAAAATACACCCGTTGTCGACTATCAAAGCACCCGGGATCTACGTTGACATTCCTCTTTCTTTGCATCATTTATGCACACGACATGCCAAAATAAAAGAGTGAAAACGCATTTTAGATAGGCTCCGCTTACGGAAAAACCTTAATAACTACGTGCATGCAGATGATTTTACTAGTTCATTCTCACCTATCAAGACTAGTTTCTCCTCCTAAAGAAAAATATATCAACATTGTTAGGAAGTGAATATACTCATTTGGTCATTTAATGTCTTTTTTTTGGTAAAAAGCATTCTCTATCTAAAAAATGTGCCGAAAAAATTTGATTACATAGGACCGCCTCGCCTAGCTATTAGGCTATAATATAACCCATATGAAATAACATGTATAAAGATTAATGCAATATCAATACCACTGACATATAGAATCTTCCATATTTTATAAATCAAACCAACCAGAAAGTCTCGGACATGTCGAAAGTATCAGCTAATCGCGTTTATTATACAAATTATTCTCATGATGCGCTGTCTAGTAACACACCATTGAGGGAACAAATAAAGCGTCTTTCCTACTGCAACTCAGTGAGTATATTGCTCATTCTTATACGATGAGCATAGCTAAGTCTTTACCCTCCCCCTCAGCGTCTGAGGGGGAGGGTAAAGAGACCTAGAAAAGAAAACCCGGGGTATGTATTATTTGATTAGTTATGACTACAGCGGTTATAGACCGGTTTAAAACGCCAATCAGTGATTATCATACATCTATTTACCTATCATGCGTAGGTATAGTAATGCGATCTTTAACTTTTTTAATGCCAAAGAATATTCTTTCTGCATGAAAAATGCTCTGATAACCTTTAACTGATCAAAGATTCCGCCTTTATTCAATCAGGATTTCGTTCAAGATGTAAGTCACAAAAAGCTATAACACTATAATATGTACTTCGGTATTGAGGCGGATTGAATACAGCTGTCTTAATGACATTGTGGCGGGTAATGCATCATTCTTTGAATGATCTTAATCAGTCCTGGTAAAGACGGTCGACTCGTTTTTTTCATTGATATCACTCCATATGTTATTAAATTTAATAGTTTGAATTGAATAGTTATTTAACATAAGAATCACTTTTGCCGTTAATGCGTCGATAGCACTGCGAGTCACCTCAACATTAATACGTTGCACTATACCGTTTGCGGTCATCCAAGATAGCGCTTGAATGATGTGTTCTTTTGCTTGCCGTGCCGTCTCATTAGTTAATGTGTGTTGTCTGAGTAAATAAAGACGTGAGCCGATAGAATCATTCCGTATCGTAGGCCACGCCTCATCCCACCACTGCATTGGGGCATTAGTTTCGTTGTTAAGCTCAGCGCACCTCCAAGTAAACAATGACATCATCACTGCACGTCTTAGTCGCTTTTGCTCAGAAGACTGAGTCTTAGTTTCGTTATTAATGATCATACTATTGCATCTGTTGATTGGCCTAGCCTGTTATACGGCTTTATTAAATACATCAATATCATTCTGTCGGTTCAGTGAATTAATTGATCTCTGCAACGTAGCATCCGCTTTCTTGAAAAAGAAAGGTTGTAAGAAGTTACCCCTTTTTGTAAGGGGGTAACGCGATATAGACGATGTTGGGCATTTCTAGATGTCTAATTCTATTATACTTTTCCTTTATTTTTAGCATCTTGCCTTCCGAGGTATCACCCTCCCATTAAACTTAGCTGACCACCGAGCAATATTTTGCAACAAACTAATGTTTATTATTAATGAGTCAGGTCAGGTGGTACCCTACTATCTTTTTGACACCCGTATCTAATCGGGCATAGTTAAAGCCATACTTGGCTCTGGTCAACTTTTCTGAACCCCTTGCAGAAAGATAAAACGCGTGCTATTTGCTTCACGAGATCATGATGGCAGGCCTATATATATATCATAAGTGCCGTTAGCCGCTAGCGCTACGGGCTGTTTGAGGGATGTAGATTCTTAAATCTAGTAGTTCCTTGGTGTCGCTGGTGCTGATATTCCACATCTAAGAAGATCATTACGCGCTCTATCAGTTTCATAATCGAATCACTCCCTTTCTTTACCTCCTTTGCATGACAAAAAAAGCTTGCACAGGGTTCGCGCCCTCCTCTGATAGTTATCTCTGAGCAATAACGTAGAGAAGGAGAACACTCAAGAGATGTATTCTCTTTCCATAAAACAACAGGTGACTTACTGTTCATGCATAGTATTAGAACACCGTACTCTTTAAGTAGACTTACTTGAAGTTCGTTAGTTATTAACTATAAACTTTACTTTACCATAAAAAATATTTTTAAATAAATCCAAGTCGCTAAGTCAGCTTTTATCTAACAATTTTAAACAATTCAATAGATCGATGAAAAGTATTAAGTGCAATACTCTATAAAAAAAGAAACGTCTCGGAAATCATAAGGTTGATCTACTGAAATCAACACGAAACCAGCAATATAAAATATTTTTAAAAATAGTTCTCAAGAAAAAGTCATAAACATGACTGGAATTGGTGTATGATCGAGTATTATTAGATATGAGCGTTTTTTTATAAAAAAGAATATCACATATTCATTTCCTACGTAACGCAGTTTAACGTTTATTTTTATATTATTGATTGCGTTAAGGATTTTTTGTGCGGTGATCGCTAATAAGGCTATACGCTGCGCACTCCAAGCACGATTCGATAAGTCTCATAATCTCATCCGAGGTTCATCAAGATGATGATACCTATCACGTCGCTTACCTTGATTCATCATAGTCATTAAAGCTCAGATGATTAACCAACCATGCTTTCAACCGTACTACTAGTCGCAAGTAATTATGTACTGTCTTGTCGTGGTATCAGGACTTCTGTGTTAATACTGGCGTCAACTACGTGGTGACGCTCATCATATAAGACTGGAGAATATTTAGAATCTTACAGCCGCGCAATCAGCGGCTGTAAGATTTCTTTTTCTTAACCAGAGCATTATAATGACACGCTGTTTTTTATCGTCTATTGAGTCTAGTATTATGAGAAAAGCGTCATAAAGTGACAAAAAACTTATTGAGTTATTAAAGATCATTGAGTTTAACATCTGCATTATTAGACAATGTAATGAGTTGAACGCCTGATTGTAAGTAAAATAAGCTCATAACGGTATACTTTTTGACTATAGAGAACATCTATTGAAACGAAGTTAGCAATCTGGAATGTTAAAAATAACTACCCCCGAATATATGCAATAAATATTTTATAGACTACAAGAATATATACACAGCACCATCGCATGGTTTATGACGCTCTGCTCCAGCTATTACATTAATAGTCACACGGGCACTCTAGATGATTAGTTGATACCTCAAAAGCAATGCGGTGTGCTTTTGGTTAACTGCTGCCTATGTTTTTATGCATCATGTACTTTTCATGCATGTCATTTTTGAGATCTTGCCAAACTCATGTCTCAGCAACCCCCAGGTAAACCCCATGACATATAATTACCAACATCATACTTTTCTAGCATCACTAATGCTAGGGAAACCAACTCTGTACAATGACCACCGTTATGATCCCGCGCTCTTGAAAGGGATACCGCGTTCCCTCAACCGCAGTTCGCTCGGGCTGCAGGCAAAGAGACTCCCATTTCATGGTGCTGATATCTGGACCCTTTATGAACTTTCTTGGCTGAACGATGCAGGATTGCCGCAGGTGGCAATTGGCGAAATAACTCTTAACGCCACTAGCGAAAATCTTATCGAATCCAAAAGTTTTAAATTATATCTAAACAGTTTTAATCAGACCCGCCTACCATCCAGCGACGCGGTACGCATCTGTCTCATCAAAGACCTCTCCCGCTGTGCTGTAGGAGAGGTAAAGATCACGCTACGCAAGCTAGAGGAGTTTACCGGAAGCCCGGTATTAAATTTTGAGGGCGAATGCATTGATGATCAATCTATCAGTATCAAGGACTATACTTTTCACAACTGTTGGCTTAAGGGTTCGACCGGAAGCGCTATGGTGAGCGAAACGCTGGTAAGCCATCTTCTAAAGTCAAATTGTCTTATAACTCATCAGCCGGACTGGGGATCAGTACAAATCCGCTATGTGGGCGCGCGCATTGACCGGGAAGCACTGCTGCGCTATCTCGTATCTTTCCGAAAACACAATGAGTTCCATGAACAGTGCGTGGAGCGCATCTTCTGCGATCTGATGACTTTTTGCCACCCCCATACTCTGTCAGTATACGCGCGCTATACCCGCCGAGGTGGCTTAGACATTAATCCCTGGCGAAGTAATACACATTTTTCTCCAGTAATCGGTCGGCTTGCACGACAATAATACGCTATAATGCGCATCAATAAGGTGTCTTCTTTAAAAAAATAAAATATATCGCGTACGTCCTTACTCCTAAAAAGAGTGGATAGAGAGCCTCTCTCCATTGAAAGATCATAAAAATATGGAACCAACTAGATAAATTATGGGATTTACTTTTAAAAAAGTACTTTTCTACTATAGATTTATGTAGAAAATGCTTTTTTGAGAAAAATTTTCTCTTTTACATCTCACTAATGTAATGCATGTCGTTTATGAAATTTAGTCGGGCTACTGAACCGATAATATAAAACATATTTGTATCAAAACAACATATGACAAAGAAGAATGTTTCTTGCCTTTATTCTGTAAAAAAATAGAGCGTGTGGCACGATCAGCTTTCCATAAAAATGGAATGTAGCAGAATACGATCAGATCTATATAAATCAAATATTGCCCGTATATTTGAGGCGCTAGATTTCCAACGCAACTAATATAAAAATATTTCAGCGGTTTATCTTGAATAGATAACACTTTTGAATCATCAGTAGATTGCGTTACTATCGCCCTCCCAACATTCGGATCGATCTGCACAATAAAATAAAACATTTGGTTATCATTAGCGGAGCTAAGTCTATTCATTAGAGAGATAAAGTTTAAAAGCAAAAAAATGGCTAACCTGACAAGCCAACTCTAAAATAGTATACTGTTATCACAGTATAGATCAGGGTGCCATGCAACACATCTTTTGCGTGGTCGTCATAATACTTAGAAAGCCAAGACTTTATTCATAATCGTTTACTAGATGCGCTTTCGAAGCTTTCTTCCAGCACAACACTTATGGTACATTATGGTCTTCATGACTATAATCGTTTAGATGTACTAGCGATGATAGTTGCAGACCTGAAGCCACCGGACACCTCCGGACACCTCCGGACACCTCCGGACACCTCCGATGGGTGTCAGCGACTTCCGGCTGCATCACGCAGGCATGGCTCTGCTAGTTGTCATGTATTAAAAGCTCTAGTGCATTCAAAGAAGCTTTTCAGAGATCACGCCATGCACTACATTAACTAATAATATTTATTGATGTAGTAAAGCTTATGTTACTCACGGCTTTCAATGTTTTCAGTAGTTCAAAGAATCGTTAATAAAAAGCCGACCGATACCGGGCTTTTTATTGCTAAAGAAAATTCTCAAGACATTAACGCTTCGAGAACTGTGGACGGCTGCGCGCTTTACGTAGCCCGACTTTCTTACGCTCAACCTGACGAGAGTCACGGGTAACAAAACCAGCCTTTCGTAAATTAAAGCGCAGCGCTGCGTCATATTCTATTAGTGCACGGGTAATGCCGTGACGAATAGCGCCTGCCTGACCGGAAATACCTCCACCTTTAACAGTGATATAAAGATCGAGTGTACCAGCCATATCAACCAACTCCAGCGGTTGACGCACTACCATTCGGGCGGTTTGCCGTCCGAAGTACTCTTCCAAGCTACGCTGATTAATAACTATATTACCGCGTCCGGCCTTAACGAAGACGCGAGCGGACGAGCTTTTTCGGCGACCAGTGCCATAAAATTGATTTTCAACCATTGCTTATGATCCCAATTAAATATCCAGAACTTGTGGTTTTTGTGCCACGTGGCTATGCTCATTACTGGCATAAACTTTTAGTTTACGGAACATAGCACGACCCAGTGGGCCTTTTGGCAACATGCCTTTAACCGCGATTTCAATGACGCGCTCAGGGCGGCGGATAATCATCTCTTCAAAGGTTGCTTTTTTGATACCACCTACGTGACCCGTATAGTGATAGTAAATTTTATCATGACGCTTGTTGCCGGTAACGACTACTTTTGCAGCGTTCAAAACAATAAAATAATCGCCAGTATCAACATGTGGAGTATATTCCGCTTTATGCTTGCCGCGTAGACGACGAGCCAGTTCGGTCGCAAGACGACCAAGGATTTTCCCTGCGGCGTCGACAACATACCAATCACGTTGAACTGTTGCTGGCTTTGCTGTGAAAGTTTTCATTAAAAGCGTATCCCATGTAAGTTACATGTTTGTTCAACATCTAAACGCTCCAATAAATGATTACGGGGCGCACGTGGCTTTCATTCCAGGCAACCTACCCCTGTGAGCATTTTTTGGGAAAATTAATTTTTTGAGAAAATTAATACAATATGGTCTGGCTATTATAAAGAATTCATCCGCATAGATCGACTATTTTTAAGTCGTAACTGAGATTTAATAAAAATTAATACTAAGTATACCATCTAATAAACTTGATCATGATTAATATATAATTTTGAAAATTGGGTTTAGAAAAAATACTTAATGATAAGTGCCTTAATTCCCTTTATGCCACTCAATTTCGGGGGTATTTGGTTAACTAACCGAATGACCGCCTAAGGCTAAACCAGCCCTTATAAAGCACGCATACATCAGTCACCTAAAAGGTGACATTAGATTTTCTTAACAATTTTTAGCCTTTCAGTAGAGTCCGTACTCTCTTCAGAGATAATAGATGTGTTGAAAAGCAAGAACCATGTTGTGATATGATACGGTTTTGGTGAATAATGTGTATATTATCTTATGGGAATACAAGGTTATTATGTATTGTAATTTTAGATTGTTTAGATTCATTGTGCAAGATGAGTCTATCTTTAGCCTCAATAATGCGTTAGCTTGATTTTTTTTAAATTCATCAGCGTGTAATCTTGCGCTCATGTGAATACCTGTATGATATCCTTGCATATAGAATACTTTATTTTATAATTAAAAATAGTTCAGTTTTATATTTTTGAGGGACACGATAGGGAAAATGAAGTAAAAAGTTTTCAAACGCAATCTACGATCATAGCACTAAATATCTGATATTAAAGAATCATGAAGGACTTGAAAGAGATAGCGTTCACAAGATCTTTAAACTTATAGCTCTACCCCTAAAACACCCCCTCATCTCCACTGAATAAGAGATGCACCCCGATTTCTCATATCATACAGTCCTCAAGAAACGCGCAGAATTTTAGTTCAGTCATGTATAGAAAAGGGCTTTCCGGTTGTTAGTCCGGAAGCGTAAGCGGGGGTGCAAAATAAGACTTGAAAAATACAGAATATGCTTTAAATTCTTACCGGACAGTTAACACTCTGATACATGAAATATTATGCATCCCTTAATTGTTATAAAAGCATCTCAGATACGCCGCCTCTGCTGGGTTTATAAAGTCAACTCCCTGAGTCAAAATATTACCAATATAGGCTAGCGGCGCTCATGATATCTGTTTTGTCATTCTTTTTTTCATAAGACAGAAAGATAGCAGTTGAGCAGCAATAATGCTGCCTAAAAAAGCAAGCCATGACCGACTTCTCAATGACTTACAATAGACACGTGTTGCATCTAATACCACCCGGTACTCATCTGAGTCCGTGTCATTATCATGAATAGGTGATAAAAAGGTCAGTATTTTAACATACTTAATTATATTGCAAAATCAAAAAAAGATAACCCCAGCCACATCGCGTAAAAATAGCTCTACTAGTCATAGCGGCGTTACAAACGCTAATGTGTTTAACAAGGCCTCTTGGTTTTTCTGATTCATTGTTTATAAAATGCCTTACACCGTGCCGGCGTAGTGCGTCAGGTCCTAGCCATCTGATTAAGCTATTTTTATCTCATACTACGAGCCAGTGTTGTGACATTATGACGAAATGCCGCCTCATAGGTCGAGGCAGGGCCGTCTTTATTCGACAATGCTTCCGGATACAACGCGCCATCAGGCTCTACGCCGCTGGCGTAAGCGATTTGTTTCAGCAATCGAGCATCAGTTTGGTTCTCGATAAAAGTAGCAAGGTGTTCCCGCTTCAGGTGATCAACTAACTCTGCTACGCTACTAGCGCTTGCCTCAGCGTCAGTAGAGAGACTGACCGGGGAAAAAAACTGTACGCCATATTCCAAGCCAAAATAACCGAATGCATTATGTCCAGTCAGCACTTTACGCTTTCCCTGCGGTATATCGGCAAATTCCGCCTTAGCCCAGGCATCGAGCTTCTCTAATGTCCTAATGTAAGCTTCGCCACTCTTACGGAAATAATCAGCATCCGCAGGGTCGGAAGCTATCAGAGCGTTCATAACGTTACGCGCGTACAGGGCCCCATTGCGCGCACTATTCCACGCGTGGGGGTCGGTAATACTTTTACCACCAGCTGCTTCTATTTTTCGTGGACTAATACCAGCGGAAGCGGTAACAACCTTACCCCGATAGCCGGAAGCAGTAACCAGTCGTTCAATCCAACCTTCAAGACCCAGCCCACTAACAAACACTACTTCCGCTTGTGCTAATGCCTGACTGTCCTTCGGAGTTGGTTCAAACGCATGGGGATCACCGCCCGGACCAACTAATTCAGTCACCTTAACATGCTCACCGCCAACTAGCCTGACAATATCAGCTAGTACCGAAAAACTAGCCACCACATCTATAGTGTGCGACATCGCCACCGGACACACCACGATTAAAACCATGGCAAGTGATAGCGTAACACGTCTCATGTCTTCTCCTTCTTAACTACCCCGCTACACCTGCGCAACCGCATTACAATAACGCCGCGTGGACCTAAAAATACCGAGAGGAAAAACACTAAAGTAGCTGATAAAACAACGGTGGGACCAGCAGGTAAAGAGGCGTAGAATGACCAGAGCAACCCACCCCATGAGCACAACACACCAATTGCGGTCGACAACGCCAACATCTGCGGCAAGCTGGTAGTCCAGCAGCGAGCCGCTACCGGTGGCAGCATCATCAACCCAACTGACATCAAGGTACCAAGTATTTGAAATCCAGCCACGAGGCTCAACACAACTAGCGCTAAAAAAAATACTTGGATTAAGCGTGAAAAGCTTGTGGAGTTAACTCGCAAAAACGCTGCATCAAAAGCTTCAATCACCAGAGCGCGATACATTAGTGCTAAGCTTAAAAAAGTGACGCTAGCAATGGTTCCGACAAAACGTATAGAGCTGCTATCGACCGCCAGGATTGATCCAAAAAGTAAATGCAGTAAATCAATCCCAGAACCGCGCAGTGATACTAGCGTCACCCCGAGTGCCAGTGAACCTAGATAACAGCCAGCGAAACTTGCATCCTCTTTTAACTGCGTCATTGAGCTAACCCATCCAGAGAGGATAGCTATTACTAAGCCGGCGATAAAACCGCCTATGCCCATAGCAATCAGCGACATACCGGACAGAAGATAACCAATGGCTACGCCAGGTAATATTGCATGAGATAATGCATCGCCGACTAAGCTCATGCGGCGTAGTAAAAGAAAACCGCCCAAGGGCGTAGTACTAAGGGACAGAGCACAACAGGCAACCAATGCCCGCCGCATAAACCCGTAATGGACAAAAGGATCAAACAAGAGCTGGAACATGATCACACACGCTAAAGGCTACAGGATCTAAAGAGGTGGGGTAATTCTCTGGCCATGACGCCAATACCTTTTCGGAGGGCCCCCAAGTGGCGCTCTGTGGCGTTAGCCATAGAGTTTGCGGAAAGTAACGAGCGACTAGTTGATTGTCGTGCACGACCACGATAATCGTACGCCCTTGACGGTTAAGTTGCGCTATGACTGTCATCAACAGGCCGAAGGTGGGCATGTCAATTCCACTGAAAGGCTCATCTAGCAAAATAAGCGGGGCTTCTTGGACAAGCAGTCGGGCAAACAACATGCGCTGAAATTGCCCGCTAGAAAGTGTACTGATAGCGCGATAGGACAACGTCTCTAGACCGACACGCGTCAGCGCCTGGCGGATCGCAACCTGTTGTTTAAGATTGATGCGGCGCAGCAGACCACGGATGGGCCAGCATCCCATCGCTACAACATCATATACTTTTATAGGAAACTGACGATCTATATCCACCTGCTGTGGTAAATAGCCTATACGAGGGCGACCAGGGTTGCAAAACGATAATGACCCTCTTATCGGCGATAATAATCCAGCAAGAGTTTTCAGTAAAGTTGATTTGCCTGAACCGTTGAGGCCAACAATAGCGGTCATGCTACCACTAGCAAAACGGCCATCTAGCGGAACGCCGATACCTTGGCCTTGATACCCCATAATAAGATTGTGTAATATTATCATAAAAGCTGGGTTGACCACTGGACAGCACCGCTGAGTAGCGTGACTATAACCAAGGCCATCAGCATCCGCGTCAACCCTGAAGAGAGAAGTAGCTTTCTGCCTAGGCGAAAGCGCAGGCAAGGTAATAATAATTTAGAAGACATGCAGTGACCTAAAATTATAAATGTTATGATATAACATATCATATAGGGCAATTGACCGGCAATGCTTAATGCGTGCCTTAAAGTTTTTTATTTCTATCACTATAAGCATTAATGACACTTGATCTTTCATCAACCATATTAATAGCATTAAAAATATTTAACGTAAGTCCTTAAAAATCGCTCATCAATGACATAATTTTATGTGATGACTATGTAGATGCAATGAAATGTTAGGGCATAATATTTTATGCTGATAGTTAAAAAAGACAACGATTGCATGCCAAGAACTTATTCATAAACACACTAGACGCCCTCAATATCAGTAACTTGCTACATAATAAGAAGCATATTTTTAAAAATCACGGACATCATAATTATGATACTCAAAAATGCACCTATAAATTCGTCATATATTTACGATGGCTATGTTGAATGCACTAAATTCTGTTAAGATAATCACTCTTTTCAGGTTGTCATTACAGGAAAATAGTGATCTGCAAGTCACTTAAACATTCCTCATGCACGCCTGAATCTTTAACCATAGCTAGTGCCTGAGAAGCATAGTGATATGGCCTGAGATGATCACCTAGTGAAGCTTTAACATAACTGCGGCTCAGATGCTAATTGTTCACTAAGTGGCGTATGCTCATATTACTATGCTCATACGATAGATCTAGAGAATATTGCGCAGCCACCTCGGTGGGGTAAAGCAACATTTTTTTCTTTCTGCATCACGCGTCATGATCGTGACGTGTATCGGTATACACCGTCACCCTGCGATTGTCTTTATTTAAGCAGTGTAATTTGATATCATTCTTACCCTTTCTCACTGTCGTTATTGCAGGCAATTATCGCCGGGATACTATTGGCCTACGCAATCTAACGTGCATTGTGCAATCTTTTTACTAAATTAACAGCATGAAAGCTACTGCCTGAATGAGGTCATGCTTTAGGAAAATATAATACCGATTATTCTCAAGTAATAAGATGCAATATTACTTTGACCAGGCTATGCTCGTTACTGCTCAGCTGAAAATTAATATTCTATAAACACAATATGATAGGTCGGAATTAATCTATCAGACAGTGGCTAACTGATTGAATCGATTATCTCCCTGTAAAGCGCTTCTCACTAGTTATCTAAGACTTCACCACTACGATCACCGCGCAGTCGCGATGATCGTAGTAATGAGAGACTGTAAGTGCAGGTTGCGGTATAAAATAATCAGAAAACGTTTCCCGTTCTATCACCAGCGTTCTGCTAGCAGGAATCGCATCACGGGCGTCTTCTTGGCGTATGCTCTTCTACACCCTACCATAATCCACATAGTCGGGCCATTTTCAGCTTGATTTACCGTTAGCTTTAGAGCATGGGGCGCAACCTTCACTTCACATCATGCACCCTGTTTACGCGTTTACGCGCGCCCAGGAACAGAAAACTAGCTGATCTATAAAAACACCTCGTGTTTTCACAAAATCCAGTTCCCTTCGAATTCATTTATGTCTGTGTGTCGGAGTACAGCTTTTAAGGTGAAACGTCATGGTATACAGCGTAACATATTACAATATATCGTAAAATTTTAACTACTCCCTTTCAAGTCAGTGCTTATCTGTTCGCATGATTTTTATTTTGCTGAAAGATATTAGGGGTTCTTGTAGATATCGAATGCACTTTGTCATCATTCAGAAAAGTACTTTTCCTAAAAGCATCATCCGTTCCAATCTTTAGGACTGAAAACACGAACGGCCTTACCGTTCAGTACCAGAGCTACTTTTCTAGCTCACCCAGCAGCAAGATCCGTGTTTGCACGCCGCACATAAAAATAAAGTCTATCTTCGACAGACCAGCTAATTGTATGATGACCGGATAAATTCTGGTACGAGTAATTTACGGGGGAAGAGTCTGCACTGCAAGTGTGCAATCATAGGCAAAAACATCGCCTCGGCTAATACGCTAGCTGAAACCGCATGCCCCTTCATTATACTGACAGCTGTATCAAAAACAAAATTCAAGGTTCGGGTTTAGAAGAATGTGCAGAGCTTTCAATTGCTTATTTTCTTCTGCGACCGAAAATTTATCCATTGATTTTCTCATGATCGTTATGCAATAGAAAAACTAAAACTATTACGTTTTTCAATGCAGAGAGTGCTACATTGAAAGGCGCCCAGAAATCCTTGCCTGAATCAGGTTATAATCTATATTTCGTTCTGTGATTTTTGTTACATTACAAGGCTGCATTCTATGCAGTTTATGGCATCGATTCATCCCTGAAATAGGTTGTTAAATGAAAAATTTTCATGCATTTTGCGCTAGCACCTATAACAAAAGGCTTTCAAATGAAACCTAAACGCTTAGTGTTGTCGGCACCACCCCCTGCTTTGATGCCTCCGTTCCAGAAAAAATTAAACTTGCTTGACATGAACCGTCAAAAAATGCGCGATTTTTTCTTGTCTCTGGGGGAACCACTCTTTCGCGCCGATCAAGTAATGAGATGGATCTATCACTATTACTGTGATGATTTTGATAAGATGACAAATATTAAAAAATATTTGCGTACAAAGCTCAAGGTTCTCGCCGAAATCCGGGCGCCAGCTATCGTGCACGAGCAACGGTCCTCCGACGGCACTATAAAATGGGCCATCAGGGTTGGTGAACAGAAAGTAGAGATGGTCTACATTCCCGAAGAAAATCGTGGTACGCTATGTCTCTCCTCCCAGGTGGGCTGCTCTCTGCAGTGTACATTTTGCTCGACCGCGCAGCGTGGCTTTAACCGTAACCTGCAGGTTTCAGAAATCATTGGGCAGGTCTGGCGCGCGGCCAATATCATCGGTAAAAGCAAGGTCACCGGTCGGTGTTCTATTACCAACATCGTCATGATGGGCATGGGCGAGCCGCTACTGAACCTCTCCAACGTCGTGCCAGCAATGGAGATCATGCTAGACGATTGCGGATTCGGGCTGTCTAAGCGCCACGTCACGCTGTCGACCGCAGGCGTAGTACCTGCGCTAGATAAGCTTGGAGATATGATAGACGTAGGGCTGGCCATTTCGCTTCATGCACCGAACGATACGATACGCGATAAGCTTGTTCCGATTAACCGAAAGTATAACATCGACACCTTATTATCCGCAGTGCGCCGTTATCTACATAAAACACGGGCTAATCATGGGCGCGTGACGGTGGAGTATGTGATGCTTCACTATATCAATGATGATACTGAACACGCACATCAACTGGCAGCCTGTTTGAAAGAAACGCCGTGCAAGATTAACCTGATTCCCTGGAATCCTTTCCCTGATGCACCCTATAAACGTAGCTCCAACAGCCGGGTAAATCGTTTTGCTCAGGTGATGATAGGATACGGGTTCACCACTATCGTGCGTAAAATTCGTGGTGACGATATTAACGCTGCCTGTGGACAACTGACAGGAGAGGTGATCGACCGTACTAAGCGGACGACACGTAACTGCATTCAGGGCGTACCGAGCCGAAATGCGGCTGGAATGATTTTCTCGGGTTTTAGCGGTGATCTTTAAGCTGTCAGTGCATGGACAGCTGTGACGATCATTATATCGGAACTGGTATGGAGCCAAGTAGAAGAAAAGCAAAAGAAATTTCTTGAAATAAGCAACATTTTTCTATGCATTAAAACCAATGGCTTCTAGTACACTGCCGCAGTGTAACCATGCTACTAACTCACCTATAATCCGCTCCTTCAGGTTCTATTTTTCTGACAGAATCATAGAGACCCTATGGCAAATACATCCTATACGCTGAGGATTAGCCTATGCCATGTTACAATTATAAGCTTGTATGAGTAGCTAGATGCCGCTAGGAAAAACTATTATTTTACCCGATCTATCTGGGCTTCAGCATGTAACTTAGATGCGCATTTTAAGTCACAGAAAACAAGATTGGTCACCAGTACTGTTTTTAACGAGCATCGCCCCTGATCTCCTCGTCAGGAGCAGGAACAATCTACTGACTTTTTTCTAGGTCTTAATACTTCGGCTCAGCTGCTGTTCTTTAGCGACGTCACTACACGCATACTATGCGTGTAAATACTATTTTTGACATTGCTGTTGCGGTATCAGGCGGCTTTGCATTCTTCTGAATGCAATATCATGACCATAATATGCGTTCGATCCCCGGCAAGCTAAGATTTACCTATGTGTCGGTGATTTTTCTTTTGTGAAAGGCAAGCTCGTTATTCAATACAAAGTTGATGCTGTCGGTGCAGCGCATTGATTGATGTCTATAATCTAAAATTATGAAGATTATGTTGCTATCAGAAAACAGTGCTCTCGAGTGAGAAAGAGTATTCTGTATCGCACATTGCATTAAAAAACAGCATTTTTTTGCTCTGAAAAGCACTATTGTACATTACTTGTGATAACGTAATGATTGGTGGGTCGTGCAGGATTCGAACCTGCGACCAATTGATTAAAAGTCAACTGCTCTACCAACTGAGCTAACGACCCACTTAAAATATACCAGAATTGGTGGGTGATGACGGGATCGAACCGCCGACCCCCTCCTTGTAAGGGAGGTGCTCTCCCGGCTGAGCTAATCACCCATGGTGCATGAAATCACATTATAGGGAATCAATAGTCTGAGTCAATGATTTTTTATGCACTGAATTGTTATGTCCGTATTAAATTAAGACATTCTAAGCCCTATTGCGCTTAAATAAGTAACTCATCCCTCCGAATGGGGATCTATCTTTATAGTTGAATGAATAAAAAATTTATTAGTATCTTCTAAGGATCTCTGCGTTCATTTCCACACATGTTCTCTATACCCCATTTGTAGTCTAAATGGACTAACTGATTAAATGAGGACATTGTCCTTAATCTTCTCGTTTCTCTGAAGACATGTATCGCTCAGTCAGAGACTTTTCTGCATGGACAGAGAAAAGTGTTCCTAGATGGTCTAGGCCCATCTACTTTCTCTTTAGATAAACAGATTTTTACTTTGATAAAAATGCACACGTGTTTGGCTGTTCTTTAAGAACATTAAAGTAAAGTTTAGAGTTCGCCCTAAGACATCCGACTTATTGATGTTCTTGATCAAAGAGAGAAGACCGTGAATGGCTATATGACAACCTCAACACTCAGTGCAAAAAACTATTAATAAAATGATAGCACTAACCATAAAATTTCCGGATAGTTTTGCCGAATATAGAGCATAAAGTCACCTATATCTCATCGTGGAAAGTTCGGTAAGGACGTATTGAATAATACTAGCATTTTTAGTGCATTAGTCGCTAGACAAGTTCTGATTATGCGACGCTGTCGGTCTACGACCGTGCCTAGCCCTGTAAGCGATTCAAGGCCATATTAGCATCTACCTCACATTGACGCTTCCTGGACTAACTGCGCATGATAGTCGGGTAAAGTCCAGGAAGCTATCAGCATTAGACGTGCACCAAAAGATCCCCTATCCAGTAATGAGATTCAATAATAAACGACTATTTTGCATCATGAGTGCCGCTCAGATTCTGATTTAAAATCTTGCACTTAGTCACATAGTCTAAAGTGTTAATATTAGGTAAATAGACTATGCGGAGCAGTGAGCAGCGACTGAACCTACTGTTTTAATAAAAAACATTATGACAGTCATGTGTTGCATAATTCCGTCAGAAAAAGACAAACAATTCCTTACACCATGCACACCATAAAGATAGAAAACCATTACAAGCGAGCAGCAAACAGCCATGGTGTCTAAGACGCCCTTACCCTATCTATGCGGAGATGAGGATAACTCATGCATTTATACTATCAGAGAAGCAGAACTGCCCGCAGGTCGCATTATTAAGTGGCTCAGCATTAATAACTTTAAACGCTGCCTTAACAATACAGAGCATATGTTGCACTCAATGTAGTAAGCTTCCCCAATGATTGCAGCAATGCTCTATGTGTTGCACAAATTTAAGAGGTATCTTTAATGCTATGTGCTGATTGATTGCAAAAAAAACATTACCGCTACATCGGCTGGATCTCGTGTGTCAAGCAAACCTACTGAACAATTTAAAAACTGGATGATGAGGGTACTTATGAGACACGTTACTTTCATAAAGCTCTATTAAGGAAGAACATAAAGCAGCTTAGACCCCCCCGCCGCCAGCGTCTAATATTTAACCAGTAGAATACTATGTATTGTACTGTAATGATGCAAGGACTGAACCCCACATTACCATATTGCCCAGCACCTTGCATTACATCAAGATTGCACAATAATAGCCCCGCTAGCAACTAACAAGTAAAGCCTCTACTTTTCAAAAAATGCTTAGGAAGTACTACTTGGTGATAGAATCACGGCTACTTTTATTATATAATAAGATTATCTTCTTGCACTTACAGCAAGCGTAATAAAGGCACTTTAATTGATAAAAATCAAAACTCGTTTTGCCCCCAGCCCATCGGGTCATTTGCATCTGGGAGGCGCACGCACCGCACTCTTTTCGTGGCTTTTCGCCCGCTCGCTCGGCGGAGCGTTCGTGCTACGGA
The DNA here is from genome assembly GCF_000287335.1 of secondary endosymbiont of Ctenarytaina eucalypti. Taxonomy (GTDB): domain Bacteria; phylum Pseudomonadota; class Gammaproteobacteria; order Enterobacterales; family Enterobacteriaceae. Next base: position 1,201,736 of record NC_018419.1, on the reverse strand, counting down.
TTGAGGATACCGATCTTGAGCGCTCAACGCAGCCAGCAATTGAGGCGATTATAAACAGCATGAACTGGCTCAACCTTGATTGGGATGAAGGCCCTTATTTTCAACTTAGACGTTTTGACTGTTATAATGCAGTTATTGACACCATGTTGTCTAATGGCACTGCTTATAAATGCTATTGCTCCAAAAAAAAGCTGGATCAGTTACGTGCATCGCAGATGTCTCGCGGTGAGAAACCCCGTTACATCGGATATTGTAGAGACAACCGTCATGACTATCATGCCGATAATGAGTCCTACGTTGTCCGTTTTAGTAACCCGAAAGCCGGTGAAGTGGTCTTTAACGATCTGATTCGCGGGCCTATCGCATTTCGCAACCAGGAACTAGATGACCTAATAATCCGCCGCACCGACGGGTCTCCTACCTATAATTTCTGCGTGGTAGTAGACGATTATAAAATGGGCATCACCCATGTTATCCGTGGTGAGGACCATATCAATAACACTCCGCGACAGATCAATATTTTAAAGGCTCTAGGCGCGCCAGTGCCGCATTATGCTCATCTCTCAATGATCCTTGGCGACGACGGGAAAAAGCTATCAAAACGTTATGGCTCGGTGGGGGTGATGCAATATCGAGAGGATGGCTTCCTCCCGGAAGCGATGCTGAACTACCTGATACGTCTAGGCTGGTCCTGCGGCGATCAAGAAATTTTTAGTGTCGATGAAATGAAGCGCTTATTTAGCCTTGATGCCGTAAGTAAGTCATCTAGTTCGTTCAACATCAAAAAACTGCTATGGCTGAATCATCACTATATTAATCACCTTTCTCCCGAATACATTGCCACACATCTTGTTTGGCATCTAGAGCAGCAGGGAATCGATACCCGTACCGGGCCCTCATTGAAGGACCTGGTGATGCTATTGGGTAATCGCTGCAAAACATTGAAAGAAATCGCCGAAAGTTGTCGTTATTTCTACGAGGATTTCAGCGGATTTAATGTCCATGCAGCCAAGAGGTATTTGAAACCGATGGCAATCCCGTCACTACAGGCAGTACGTGCCAAGCTATTGGCACTTGAGGAATGGACGCCAGCCTCCGTGCGCGAGGCCATTGAAAAAACGGCAGAGGAACTGCAGATAGGCATGGGAAAAGTAGGTATGCAGCTGCGCGTCGCGGTAACGGGCGCCGGCCACTCCCCTCCTCTTGATGTTACCGTGCATGCGATAGGTCAGGCGCGATCTCTTTCACGCATCAATGTAGCGCTAAAATTTATTGCACAACAGGCACAATCAACAAGCTCAGTCCATGAGGACTAATTTGATAGCCTTGCAACATTAAAAATATTAAGCATATTTGGCTATTGACAGAATTTTTTGTCCGCCTATCATTAAACTTTAGTCAACCATAGATGGTATCCTACATATGGGGCCATAGCTCAGCTGGAAGAGCGCTTGCATGGCATGCAAGAGGTCAGCGGTTCGATCCCGCTTGGCTCCATTAATAAAAACTCCAATCAAGACCGGATTTTTACATCTCGAAAAATATTAGAACAGGAAGAAGCGCTCCGGCCACCGGGGCTAAGCCATCGTACCGACGCTTAGCAAGCAAAGATGAAGATCATTCGTACCCCCGCGGCAGGCCGGGGGGGGGTGGTTAAATAACTAGACCGGTGATAGCGCCCGAAAGAAAACTAACGAGTGTAGAGCCATAAACCAGTTTTAAACCGTAACGAGAGACTACCTTTCCCTGATCCTCGTTCAGGCCTTTGATTGCGCCGGCAACGATGCCTATTGAAGAAAAGTTGGCGAATGATACCAAAAACACCGATAGAATACCCATCGATCGCGGCGATAATTCACTAGCTACTTTCTGCAAATCAATCATCGCCACGAATTCATTCGAGACTAATTTAGTTGCCATTATGCTCCCAACCTTCAGCGCTTCATGCAAGGGTACCCCCATCATCCAGGCAAATGGGAAAAAAATATAACCGAGAAGACCCTGGAAGCTTATGCCGAAACAAAGGCTAAACAGCGCGTTAACGGCAGAGATAAGCGCGATAAACCCAATAAGCATCGCCGAAACGATAATTACAACTTTAAAACCGGCTAGGATATACTCTCCTAGCATTTCAAAAAAACCTTGCCTTTCATCCTCCGCCTGAAGCATCTGTAAATCTTCTTCATCTACCCGGTAGGGATTAAGCATGGAAAGCACAATAAAAGTGCTAAACATATTGAGCACTATTGCTAATAAAACATACTTTGGTGCCAGCATCGTCATATAAGCGCCGACGATAGACATGGACACGGTCGACATTGCTGTAGCGGCCATAGTGTACATCCGCCGTTCTGATAGTTTTCCAAGAATGTCCTTATATGCGATGAAGTTTTCCGACTGGCCAAGAATGAGTGCGCTAACAGCGTTAAACGATTCAAGTTTACCCATACCGTTAATTTTCGACAGCACAGTTCCGATAATACGAATCACAAAAGGCAAAACACGAATATGCTTTAAAATGCCAATCAGAGCTGAGATAAACACTATCGGGCAAAGCACGTTTAAGAAGAAAAATGCGAGCCCCTGTTGATTCATATTACCAAACACAAAATCGGTACCCGCAGCGGCAAAACCTAGCAATTTATCAAAAAGGGCTGAGAACCCCTGAACTAAGCCCAGTCCCATTTGAGAATTGAGGAAACCATAAGCTAATACGATTTCTATAGCTAACATCTGGATAATAAAACGCACACGAATACTTTTACGATCACGGCCGACCAGCATTACGAACATCACTAAGATAGCAAGTGTCATGAGAAAGTGTAAAATACGGGACATGGTTGCTCCAAAAATGAGGCAGGGAGAATTTGCAGCTCATTTTATGTAACAGAGCGGGTAAAAACGAGTTATAAGTTGCAAATATAGAAAAATCCTGTTCTATTTCCGTTCGGATGTATGTTCACAGCCAAAAATTTTAGCATTTTTGTTTATTCTTAGGATCAGGATGATAAAATCTATGGCAAACCATGATGTGGTTTTGATTGTGCTTTTCTATCAACGTTAAATAACATTTCGCATGGGCCCTTCCGAGCTCACGATATACTTTGAGTAAATCGCTGCTATCGCAGATATAAAAATTGCTATAAATACAATTGGTAATTATTATTATTTTTATAATACTTTATAGTTACGTTGGTTGATAAGGATCATTTCTATGATAGACAGCCGTGCTGCTTCTAACAATAAGCGCGCAGCGAGAAAAGTGAATCTTTCTCTACTAGGACCAGCTTTTATAGCCGCGATTGGTTATATCGATCCCGGTAATTTCGCCACTAACATCCAAGCCGGCGCAAGTTTTGGCTACCGTCTAATGTGGGTGGTGGTATGGGCTAATATCATGGCGATGCTTATTCAGCTGTTGTCTGCTAAATTAGGTATTGCTACCGGTAAGAATTTAGCTGAACATATCCGCGATCGCTTCCCGCGCCCCGCAGTTTGGGCTTATTGGATACAGGCGGAAATTATCGCGATAGCGACCGATTTAGCGGAATTTATCGGTGCTGCTATTGGTTTTAAAATGCTCTTGAGTGTATCGCTTCTACAGGGTGCGATAATGACCGGCATTGTTACCTTTGCAATCCTGATGCTGCAAAATCACGGACAAAAACCATTGGAGGTCGTGATAGGCAGCATGTTGATATTTGTCGCCATCGCTTATATCACCGAGTTGTTTTATTCTCGTCCGGTCATCAGCGAATTATGTCTCGGTATGCTATGGCCGACGCTACCTAACGGCGAAGCCGTATTTTTAACTGCCGGTGTATTAGGCGCCACAATCATGCCACATGTTATTTATTTGCACTCTTCCTTAACCCAGAATACTCGGGGGGAAAGCCGTGCCGAACGTTATTCAGCTACAAAATTAGACGTGTCCATCGCCATGACTATCGCCGGATTCATTAATCTGGCAATGATGGCGACCGCGGCAGCAGCGTTTCATTTCAGTGGTCATACTGGTATCGCAGATTTAGATGAAGCATACTTGACCTTGTCACCACTCCTCAACCATACTGCTGCTACAGTATTCGGTTTGAGTCTAGTTGCAGCCGGGCTGTCCTCTACAGTTGTAGGAACAATTGCCGGCCAGGTGGTTATGCAGGGGTTTGTTCATTTCCCTATCCCATTACTGCTGCGGCGTATAATCACCATGCTGCCGTCATTCGTGGTGATTTTGCTAGGGCTAGATCCAACACGCATCCTGGTAATGAGTCAAGTATTGCTCAGCTTCGGTATTGCGCTGGCGCTTGTGCCGCTCCTAATCTTTACCGGCAACCGCCAACTAATGCACGAATTAGTGAATACGCCCATAATTAACAAGCTAGGCTGGCTGATTGCAGGGGTGGTTGTCACATTAAATATTTATCTGCTAATCGCCACCGCCACTTCGGCATAGATCGGAAGAGTATCGGTCTCTCACTACCTACATTACCAAATATAGAAAATGTTACGGCGGGATCCGTAATGTTTAAATTTTTACTAAGACCGGCTTACAACTGATATGACTGTATGCTTTTTGTAACATTACCGTTATTGTCAAAAAATTACTTTCTAATAAAAATTACGCTTCTTAAATGCCATTAAATAGCACGCCCGGTACCATGCTATCAAATAGCCTTTCCTAGGATCCCGGAAGATCCAGCGTATGCATCGTGTTTTGAGAAGAATGTCTTAAAAGCGGCACCTAACTAATAATAGCAAATATTCACATTTAATATTGAACTGAGCAAGGTTAATACTTATATCGTAGCTATGACGAATCATACGCCATCTTCTCTGAAGTAATATTGCATTTCTAAAACTACACACTCATTATACAGACGCCCTAGCGACACCACTGTTAGTTTCAGCCGAAATTTGTAATAATCGCGATATTCTATCAGCCATATCTTATATTTTTATCATTGCCATTTACATAATAGTAACGATACGCTCGAAAAACAGTACGTCATTAACGATATACAGTCGCTAAAACAGCTGCGTTTACCTTTAAAAAAATTAATGAAGAGTGCCTTCATCACCCAACCTATAGACTATCAAGCATGCAGTCGCAACAATTACAATATATTCAATAAATTAAGCATTGTGCTTTTGACTGCTATCATCAACTCTAAGTCAAGAACTAACATGACATATCTCACCCGATAGCGTGAGATAGTAAAAAGCTCTCTTCTTTTCAGTTAAGTCTAACAGCCCTCGCCAATAAACGAGACATATTTTTACAATCTTATTCCTCACTCCCACTCAATCGTCGCTGGTGGTTTACCAGAGATATCATATACTACTCGAGACACTCCCTGGATCTCATTGATAATGCGGTTAGAAACACGCCCCAAGAATTGATATGGAAGATGGGCCCAATGGGCCGTCATAAAGTCGATTGTTTTCACTGCGCGTAGCGAAACTACCCACTCATACTTTCGGTTATCGCCCATCACGCTGACAGAGCGAACGGGCAAAAAAACTACGAAGGCCTGGCTGACTTCGTTATAAAGATCTGCCTTATGCAGCTCTTCGATAAAGATCGCATCAGCGCAGCGCAGCAGCTCGCAATATTCTTTTTTTACCTCTCCTAACACACGCACTCCTAGACCAGGGCCAGGAAAGGGGTGCCGATAAAGCATATCGTACGGCAGACCAAGCTCTAAACCTATCTTACGCACTTCGTCCTTAAACAATTTTTTTAGGGGCTCTAATAGGTTCATGTTCATTTTTTTCGGAAGTCCACCTACATTATGATGCGACTTGATGACGCGAGCAGCACCAGTAGCACTGGCAGACTCGATTACATCGGTGTAAATAGTCCCCTGTGCTAGCCATTTTATCCCAGAGAGGCGAAAAGCCTCTTCCTCAAACACCTCCACAAATAGCCGACCGATAGTTTTCCGTTTGGTTTCCGGATCTTCAATACCAGAAAGCGCGGCGAGGAATCTTTCTTCTGCCTTTACATGGATAACATTCAGGCCGTAATAATTACCGAACATATCCATCACCTCACGCGCTTCATTAAGTCGAAGCAGCCCATTATCGATGAAAACGCAGGTTAATCTCTCCCCAATGGCCTGATGCAGCAGCATTGCGGTTACCGATGAGTCCACACCCCCGGATATCCCAAGGATCACCCGATCCTTGCCGACCTGTGTTCGAATGCACAAAACTGCATCCTCGATAATCTTATCCGGCATCCAGACCCGGTCGCAGCCGCAAATATCGAGCAAAAAGCGTTCTAATATGCGCTGTCCCTGGCGAGTATGAGTAACTTCGGGGTGAAACTGCACACCGTAAAACCGTTTTTCCTCATTAGCGATAATAGCAAACTGGCACGTTTTGGTACTAGCCACAGTGATAAAATCTTCCGGAAGAGCAGTGATGTTGTCTTGATGGCTCATCCAGACATCTAGTAGTTGTGTACCGTCGGCACCTATCTCATCCTGGATACCACGTAAGAGAAAACTATCTGTCAAGACCTCTAACTGGGCATAGCCAAACTCACCTCTGGAAGAGCTGTGAACTTTACCGCCGAGCTGCGTCGCCATGGTTTGCATACCGTAGCAGACCCCCAACACCGGCACACCCGCTTGAAACACATACTCTGTCGCGTGCGGGCTCTTCAACTCTGTAGTGCTATGCGGGCCACCGGACAGAATGATTCCATTTGGATTGAATGCGCGTATTTGCGCTTCAGTTACATCCCATGCCCTCAGTTCGCAATAGACACCAGGTTCGCGTACTCGACGAGCTAGAAGCTGAGTATATTGCGACCCGAAGTCTAAAATGAGAATGCGGTGTTGATGTATCTTATCTATCATTGATCACGTATTCCGAGAACTTATAGAAACAATTCCGTCCCTGACAGGAAAAAGCGTCAAGACTGACGGCAGGCGTCTTAATCATATAGATTGCTAAAAGGGTATGGTTAACCCATTCGGTAGTTAGGGGATTCCTTGGTGATTGTAACGTCATGAACGTGACTTTCCTTAATACCAGCACCGCTGATACGGACAAACTCCGCTTTAGTACGCAAATCATCGACAGTAGCGCAACCTGTCAGACCCATACAGGAACGCAGCCCACCCATTTGTTGATGGACAATCTCCTTCAGGCGTCCTTTATACGCCACTCGACCTTCAATGCCTTCCGGCACTAATTTATCAGAGGCACTATCTTTCTGAAAATAGCGATCTGACGACCCCCGGGACATCGCTCCCAGCGACCCCATGCCGCGATAGGATTTAAAAGAACGACCTTGGAATAGTTCAATCTCGCCAGGGGATTCTTCGGTTCCCGCTAAGAGTGATCCCACCATGACACAAGCAGCACCGGCGGCGATAGCTTTGGCGATATCGCCGGAAAAACGAATACCGCCATCTGCAATCACCGGGATACCAGTGCCTTCTAAAGCCTCTACGGCATCAGAGATCGCTGTGAGCTGGGGTACACCGACGCCAGTGACAATGCGGGTCGTACAAATAGAGCCTGGACCAATGCCGACTTTCACTGCACTAACGCCTGCCTCGACTAGCGCCAACGCGCCGGAACTAGTGGCAACGTTGCCGCCAATAATTTGCAGATCTGGATATCTGGCACGCGTTTCGCGGATACGCTGCAGTACACCTTCAGAATGGCCATGAGAAGAGTCAATAAGTAGAGCGTCAACCCCGGCATTCACTAGGGCAGCGATACGCTCTTCATTACCAGCGGCGGCTCCTACCGCCGCGCCGACGCGCAAACGGCCGTATTCATCTTTACAAGCATTAGGTTTTCGTTCTGCCTTTTGAAAATCTTTTACGGTAATGATGCCTATCAGATGAAATCGATCATCAACTACCAAAGCTTTCTCAACACGCCTTGCGTGCATTTTAGCCAGTACAACTGCGCGGCCTTCGTTTGCTTTTACGGTCACCAAACGTTCTTTCGGCGTCATCACAGCAGAAGCCGGCTGGCTCAGATCGGTTACAAAGCGCACATCGCGGCCAGTGATGATTCCCACTAATTCATTATCTTCAGTTACCACTGGGTAGCCAGCAAACCCATTAAGGGCAGTGAGCTCTTGCACCTTAGATAGTATAGTACTGGGAGTAATGCACTGTGGATTTGTTACGACGCCGCTCTCATAGCGTTTCACACGGCTTACTTCCTCTGCTTGGCGTTCGATAGACATATTTTTATGTATGAAGCCGATACCACCTTCCTGAGCCAGCGTGATAGCCAGAATAGATTCAGTCACTGTATCCATTGCCGCAGAGAGCATGGGGATGTTCAGGCGTATCTTCTGAGTCAATCGGGTACCGAGATCAGCCGTATTAGGCAGCACCATGGAATGAGAGGGAAGGAGCAAGACGTCGTCGAATGTCAGAGCTTCTTTAGCAATACGTAACATAGCAATATATCACCAAGGTAAATTTGCAACAGATAAAATATTGCCGTAGCAATATACAGAACGTAACCCGTTGCCTCCAGCATTTTTTAAACAATTTCCACTGCTCGCTTGAGCATTAATACTTTGAACAAAGTAATAATTTGCACTAAACTTTGATCATGATAACGCATTTATCGCAACTGCTACTTAGAGTTTTCTATCATCGTCCTAAAGAAAAAGATGCATGCGTAAGGTGTTAGGAAGTGAAAGAGAGGCGGTTGACTTATCACGGGCAAAATCACTGATATTGCCTATCTTTTCTGAGATTACCCGCACTGCACGCTCTCAGCGCATACGCGCCAAGCAAGCATGCTACAATGCAACGCTGCATCGAGCAACCTGCATCTCCTGCAAGACTAGATTTTTGGGCGTCAATAGTGAATATCTATTAATGCGCGCATCTTCCTTGATCTCTGCATATACGCCGACCCCTTCTTATCACCGCTATCATGCGGTAGAAAGTCACGGATCCTTACAATAAGCAAGCCGAAAAGCTTAAAAAGGATACGGTAATGAGCAGAAGATTGGTCAGGAGCTTTAGCAAGCATAACCTCAGACGTGCTATCTAGAAGTTACGCGTACCTTTTATTCGCTACAGTAATTCACATGATCTTCTGCAAGTATTTTACAACACATAAATCTGTAGCTGACGGTGATAAGATTCTCTAGCGCGGTGCAGTGTATTGCGCTTGATGGTCTCAAAAATTGTACATAGTAGGCTCTCGATAACCGTCATGATGCAGGGGTGATTGGAGGTATTCGGATCGAATAAAGAGACCAGAATTAATGTATTTATTGAATAAATAGATTGACGCTGTCAGGTTAGTCAAACTCATTGATCTCTGTAACGTAAAATAAGCTATATTGAACACGTGCACAATTTAGATCATGATTGGCCTAGCGAATCCGATGCCGTTCAAAACATGGCTCCGATGGAAAATAAAATATTTAAAACCAATAATCTGGGAACTTACAACGATATCAGCTAAGTTGTACAGTTCGCTAACAGTTTAGATCAATTCGTCTTCTCTCTAATAGCGACCCTGAAAACCGCTTGTGCACATCTTATGCGTCTATCGTTTTAATCAGCGAGTTCCATGCATGGAACTAATGATCAAATAGGTTGTTAGCGGTTTTCTGAGGACTACAAAAGAAGTCGTTAACTGGATATTGAAACTATGAACCCGCGACTAAAATGTTTCTCCGAACTTCCTGATTGAGTGGGTCATGATCAAGATCCTTAATTGATTTATTGGTTACACGCGCTTTCAGGAAGAAGCTTTTTCCGTCTATCTAACGAAGCATCACTTGCAGATCGATACTATCGAAGAACAACTCTTCTTAAAAATATATTTACAACTATGTTACTGAGCGCTTGTGAAATTTTTTATCATTAGCGATGATATCATGACATAACTATGATTATATAGGATAGAAATAATAATCTTAGATTATTTCAAGAAACACATTACCTGAAAGAGATTAAATCAATAGAGATAGTCTATTTTTATCCCAGAACAGGGATCATGTTAAGTAAAGATTCAACCTAAAGGGGGCATTACGCCCATTCAAGCTGAAACGCTATGCTAGGCACATAAGGAGTTATTTTTTTTCAACCAGCATGCTGAAACGCTTGTTGAAGCGATTAACACGACCCCCGGTATCAACAACGCGTTGCTTCCCAGTATAAAACGGATGGCAGGCCCCACATACATCCAGGTTCACATTGTGACCCAAAGTAGAGTGGGTTTTGATGATATTACCGCAAGAGCAAGTTGCAACCATGTCTAGGTATTGCGGGTGAATATCTTTTTTCATGGAACACCTCTTCGTCAAGCTGTGTCGCTATCTAATCTACTTGAGCTAGACTCGACGTGAATTAAGTTTATCGCTTTGGTGCCAAATAATCTTTAAGGAAGCACGTTTATATGCTTATTCAGGTGATTGTTTGAAAGCACAAGCTATACATAAAAAGCATACTGTATACTATATAGCACTCGTTTGACACACGGATTATAAATACATGCTAGTTATAAACGTCGCATTACCGCTACCCGTAGCTCAAACTTTTGATTACTTATTGCCTGCTAGCGCCGTGACAGCGGTGGGGGGCAGGGTGCGAGTACCGTTTGGTCAACGCCAAATCATTGGCATTGTCACTTCTATCCGTCAGCACAGCGACGTAGCTCTGGACAAGTTAAGGCCTATCAGCGAGATCATCGACAGGCGCTCACTATTCCCTAGCAGTCTCTGGCGCATCCTTAAGTGGTCTATTGGATACTACCACTATCCTGTCGGCGCGATACTTTTCCACGCTTTGCCAATTCTTCTCCGTCAGGGGCACCCCGCTGATATGGCGGTGCTATGGGAGTGGTTCATCACGGCCAAGGGACGCACTACGTTGCCTAATAGCCTCAAGAGAGCACCTAAACAACAACAAGCGCTCACGGCTCTTCTTCGTGGGCCAGTTTATCGTCATCAAATCGGGAGACTAATGCTGACCCACCAGGCGATGCACGCACTGCGTGCTAAAGGTCTCTGTGACCTGCGATCACAGACGGTAACAAAAAGCGACTGGCGACCGCGGTTCGCGGTTTGCAGCCAACCAATGCCGCTTAACGCCGCACAGTCTATTGCGGTAAAAGCTATTAGCGCTGAGGGCGATCGGTTCACGGCCTGGCTACTTGCGGGTGTGACTGGGTCTGGCAAGACTGAGGTTTATTTAACCGTACTGGAACATGTACTAATCAAGGGGAAACAAGCGCTTGTATTAGTGCCGGAAATCGGCCTGACCCCGCAAACAATCACTCGCTTTCGGGCTCGCTTTAACGCACCGATAGAAGTCTTGCATTCGGGACTAAACGACAAAGAACGGCTGTCTGTATGGCTTAAAACGCGATGCGGAGAATGTGCTATTGTCATTGGTACCCGATCAGCGCTATTCACCCCGTTCGCCTGTCTGGGAATCATTGTACTTGATGAGGAGCATGATTCTTCTTATAAACAGTCGGAAGCCTGGCGCTATCACGCACGCGACCTAGCCGTTCTGCGCGCACGTGAAGAAAATATACCGATCATTCTTGGCACCGCCACCCCATCCCTTGAAACCCTTTATAATGTACAGCAGAAAAAATACCGCCAACTTACATTAGCGAACCGGGCGGGTAGCGCGCAGCTTGCTGTGCAGCAGTTGCTAGACATGAGGGGTCTGCGTCTGATCCATGGCCTCTCCACCCAGCTGTTGAATAAAATTCGCGAACATCTACGGGCCGGAAATCAAGTCTTGTTGTTTCTTAACCGACGCGGCTTTGCGCCGGCACTGCTATGCCATGAGTGTGGATGGTTAGCTGAATGCCAGCGATGCGATCGCTATTACACGCTGCATCAGAAGCGGCAACAATTGCGATGTCATCACTGTGGTAGCCAGCAACCTCTGCCGAATCAATGCCGAAAGTGTGGCTCTGCTCAGTTAGTTGCGGTGGGATTAGGCACTGAACAGCTCGAAGAGCTGCTACGTGCGCTATTTCCAGACATGCCGGTGACGCGCATTGATCGAGATACTACCGTACGTAAAGGTTCCCTTGAGAATCATTTGGCTAAGGTGAAGAGCGGCGGCGCGCGTATTCTAATTGGCACCCAAATGCTAGCTAAAGGACACCATTTCCCGAATGTCACGCTGGTATCGCTGCTAAACGTGGATGGCGCGCTATTTTCTAAGGATTTTCGCGCTGCTGAACACTTTGCTCAGCTTTATACTCAAGTTGCCGGCCGCGCCGGCCGCGCAGATAAACCAGGGGAGGTGTTATTGCAAACACATTATCCGGATCATCCCCTACTACAAAGATTGCTGCATCACGGTTATATGGATGTTGCTCATGAAATGCTGGAGGAACGCCGAAAAGCAGGACTCCCCCCCTTTACCTGTCATATTATGTTTCGCGCAGAGGATCCAGATAGCCAACAAGCGGAAGGATTTCTTGAGCAAGCACAAAAGCTTCTAGATAAAAGCACACTGCGTGATAACGCCTTATGGTTCATGGGGCCTATCCCTGCGCTCGCGCCCAAGCGCGCAGGACGTTTTCGCTGGAAGTTACTCTTGTCACACCCGTCGCGTACGCAACTTCAACGCCTTCTAGCCGCCAGCTTACCGTTGATAAGCGCACTCCCCCAAGCACGTAAGGTCCAATGGTCGCTGGATGTAGATCCTCGCGACAGCTGACGCTATTGGTTTTTGATTCTTTGTAGATCATGGGTCGAGTATCAAAAAACATACGCGTACCATTGACTTTTTCTAGCTCGTATTAGGATCTGATAGACGAACATGGCCGGGGCTCGAATCCAATATGCCACTAGGCAGCTGAAAGACTATTGAAACGTTATGAAGATTATTGTCATCGCGGTTTTTTATGCGCATCCCCATCATGCAGACCTTCAATACTCACTAGGAGTATTTTCATCAGAAAATAGCTGTTATCAGCAATGAGAGACGACATATGATACTACCTGTTCGCAGGTATCAAAATTACAGACTAGAAAAAGCGGATAGCGAAATACCTTGCGAAAATTAGGTGGTATAATTGAACACTTCTATCCAACAGAGAGGGATAGAAGCTTGATTCTATTTCTCTTCTTCTTCAACAGCAGATCATGATATTTACGTATATCGTCAACGCATATAGTGGTTAACAGCCCGGATATGTAAGTAACTTACCGTTATCAAATCCAGAAGAGCCTTTTAAATCCTTGGGAATGCTCTGCAGTTACTTATCGGATGTCATTGTCTGTTCCGTTCGTTAATTCCAGTGCTAGCATATAGATTATGCCATGCTCTATTTTAGAATGCTAAACCACTTCACTTTCTATACGCCTTCAGAAGAAATATATCTGAGTCGAAAATATTCTGTAAAAAGCGACATATTCCCGTCTTAAATAACCGTAAATGAGCTATTTCCCGCCAAGTGGGGGAACAAACACCATGCCCATATCCCACGGCTGCTCAATCCAGGTATGCTGCGGAATATCAATAATGTAATCATCTACGAGCGGCCGGCCAGCGCCTTTAGCAAAAATAGTCACAAAATGCGCCTTAGGGTACATCTTACGAATAGCTTTAGCAGTACCGCCAGTATCCACGAGATCGTCAACTACGATAAATCTTTCGCCTGCTCCTTCGGCGCGTTTTAATACACTTAAATTGTGCTGATTGTCGTGATCATAGCTAGCTATGCATACGGTATCTACATGACGGATACCGAGCTCCCGGGAAAGCAATGCGGCTGGTACTAAACCGCCGCGGCTAACTGCGATAATCCCTTTCCATTGTTCAGCAGGAAGTAAGCGTGTAGCCATAGTGCGTGTATGGATTTGCAACATATCCCAGCTAACGATGTATTTTTCTCTCATAAATTCAGACCCGACCGACTTGAATCGGCTGCAAAAGTTTCTCGGGGAAAAGGTTGTCCGGGTATTATAGAGGCGGGGTTACCTAAAGACCACTTCTCCTCCCCTTTAAACCTTAGTTTGAGCATAGGAGTACGCAATGTTGATTGAATCAATATTCATAATACGGTAATGATTAATTCAGACGGACTTCATGCGTTTCAAAAAATATCATCTCTATGGCCAATCATTTTTCAGTTACTAACGGACTAATAGTAAAAAATTCGAAAAAGCAACGCAGTTCTCTGATAGAATACATGAAGGCCCTATCCTTTGCTTCATGGGTAGAAATAACTTCTCTTTGATATCTTCTCTGAAGACTGGTGCGATTAGATTAATATTTCTACAAAAATACTGATAATAACACTAGTTTTAAGCCTTGCTCTGACGGCTTAACGGTCCTGCATCGACTCAATTTTACATATTATCTCACCATCCTGAAGATGCCAGGTCAATTCTTGACGCATACGTTGCATAAAGAAATTGCTTTTAAAAAGACATGATGCAACATCCTGCCGTCTACTTAGGCATGTCTAAAACATCACATCATGCGGTGAGACTTTAAAGCCAGAAAAGAAAGCTAATGTCGGGATCAAAACTGCAGTATACGCTCAAATCACTCATTGAGTGGTTTATGAGACCGGTCTTAAATTTTTTGATGAAAAAGAATGAACAATACGATCATAGCCTGTCAAACATGCAGCGTATAGCGTAACCGTAATCTAGTACTGAATAGCACGAAACTTTAGAGTCTCTTGAACAACTGTATCATAGAAAAGTGGTGCGGATGCAATGACATCTGTTTTAACTGATCTAGGTCACCCTTAGATAATAAATATGCCACGACTCAGGGTGCTGACCATGAACAATAATGTCGTGATGCGCTATCTCTGGTCGAGAATCAGCATAACACCCCTTCACCCCCTCGTAGCTAGAGTGCGGCACTGTTGACTGACCACACCTTGCAAGTCACTCAGAGCTTTATAATTCGTATCTAGGGTACATCGATGGGATCTGAAAAAACACAAGTGAGAAGAAAAACTAACTATCTAAACCGGTTATATCGTTGATTAACAAAACCCCTTGCCAGTCATCGCAGTCTGGAGAGCCATGTATAAAAAAGTCCGGACAGCGATACGCTAGATTAGGATGTAATGCATGCCTGATATTTTTCGCATAGCATATACAATAACCCGGGTTGGCAACACGTTTTTTATAACAGTGAATGTGTGTAAAAAAATCTCGGTGGTTATTTCAAGCTAGTTCAATCTCCAGGATGCACTTGATGATGCGGATGATCAAAACATTGCACTTATCGGTAATGGCAGGAAAGCATATAAGTGCTCACTTGTGTCTAGTGGCTAGCAGTTTTTTTAAAAGCGCAATTTTCGAAAACTGTTTGAAACAAACATGCTATTTTTAAAAGGTTTTGCTAGGTCATGTCTCTCGTATGGATCTCGTTTTTACCTAAGGTTTCACTGTATCACGTCACCTTGTAAAGCCTTGTAAATTTCAGAAATAGAGGGTTTACAACCCATGCGCTCAACCAAAAAAGCCTCCGAAATTTTTTATTGATTTTATTCAGCTGAGAGAGGAGGTTTTACTATCTAAATAGTAGAATATTAATTCTAAATGAAGATAACAGAACAATTAGGTTTAAGCAATCTCTTCAGAAGGATAGCACATTTTTACAGGCTTGGGCACAGGACTGGGCATTTTCTGCGGTGCATAATTGAGCCAAGCATGAGCAAGAAACAGGGCGCTCACATTACGTGCCTCACAACCCCAATCAGGTTCATCGAGCAATGCTCGCACATGGCTTATAGGGCGCCGCATAAGAGGCATCAGATCTGACTCATCTCCCTGTAGATGCTGGGAATACAAATCTTTTGCCACCACGATACTTATTTTACTTGAGTAATAGGACGGCGCCATACTCAGGTGGCGCAAAAAAGTAAAGATACGCCCTTCAAACACCTTTCCCTACATCAGTTCTCGATTTGCCGCCTCTATCATTTCTTCACTATTTTCGATTATCCCTCTTGGGAAATGAAAATCATAATCTTCAATCCCAGCACCGTAGTCGCGAATTAGTACAAATGGTCGTCTAGTACGGGAGCGATCATAACCGATTCTTGCTTAGAAGGCTTCATGCACTCATACACGCACCGCGCGTTATTGCTGGACTTCAGATCGACTGATTCAACATATTAAACAGGCGTGATTTCGCAATAGTAGCCACACGATGTATTTTGGGTTTTTGTAGGTTCTTATCCATATCCTTCCCGAAAATGACGCATAAGATGGCTAGAGACTCGCCAATCAGTCTGCTCCATATCGTGTGCATTCATAAGAGCGCAAGATGACATGTGTCTAATTTCGGCCCTCTTTTTTACACTGTTACAATAGCCAAATGTTGACATAGCACAAGCTCACGGGAGCGGGCTTATGCTGCTTCTATCAGGATCAGCAAACGTCCTTGCAATACCAATTCATTATGTTAAGGCATCCATGCATGAGGCAAGCCTGCAGGAAAGTGTCTCTGTGTCTCTTACGCTCTTACCTTTACAGTAGATTTTTCTTTCGGTATGTACGATTATCGCTTTTGTTCATACGAACGGTCCCTGTTGAGCATCTCTCGTTTATTTAGCTCTTTTTACACGCCATCTGACGCTGGGAGCAGGAAGTTCTATCAAGCATTATATGTCTATTACTTTCACAAGCAGCTACTAATCCCGCGCTGCGATAATGTCTACTCAGATTCCTACGCCATAAAATTATTATAACCTAGTAAACACTTGAGAACGTAAATAGCGTTACAATCTTACAGAAGATTGCAATTCATGCTTTGGCATAAAGGGAAAAATTCATCTCCTACAACACTTATCTTGAGCTTATTGGGGATGACAGTATATTTTTGTCATGACGGGTCGCAACTAAGATTGCATGATCATAGTGAATGGTTATAGAGAATTTAATGATCTTGTCATGTATCGTATCTGATATCACATGTTTGTTGAATGAATTTTGAGGTCGTGAGCGTGAGCGAGCTAGTCGGGCTGATGCTTGCGCCATGCGGCATATTGTTCGATTCTGCTAACCATATTATTAGGTTAAAAGCGCCGTTCATTGTCCTGGGCTCTCATTACACCTGTTAATCACTGAGAACCAGACTGCGCTCACTCTTCAGAGGTATTTTATTAACATGTAGCTATTGCAATTAGTGAGCACCTGGATGTTGGCGTTAATAATATATTTTCTGCAAGCAGGTCACGTAAGTCGATTAAACTATGCGAGGCAAGATCATAAAAACAGGCATCATAAGAAGTTTATGAGCTTTTATATTATATTTATTTCTACTTTGATTTTGATCAAAAAAAGTATTTTTTATATGATTGAAAAACCTGAACGGTAATAACTTCTTTTTTAGGTCTTATGAATGACGCCTTAATTGTATTGACTTTTCATTATTTATTTTCTTATATACGTGCAAGATCTGATCTTGAAAAATATTTCGCTCTTCGCTAGAAGCGCGTTAGTAGCTGTCTGTACGTTTTCAATAAAATATTATATCCGTTAAGTGTATCGTTAGCGCTCTAATACGACTTTGACTAAATATTGCCGATGGCTTTGCTTTATCAGACTCCCTAGGAGTCTTTAGATTAGCGTCACCGGTTAGGTCATACACTGAACACCGATAAGTCTACTCATCTCTCTATCTACTAACAGATGGTAATTAAACAATACTTTGCATTGTATGAGAGCGTATTGCTGGACTTACAATGCTCCTAATATCAGAAGAGTGAAGGTTGGTTCTATGCATGAGATAATCAGTAATTTCATCATGTTTTGAAGTTATTTTTCTGATACAAAATGTTTTGATCCCTGCTTAAGATGAGAAGCGCATCTGATGGTGTTAAGGGGGGAGGCCTATTAAGGCTAAAGGTTACCTGAATAAGGTATTATTACCTCTCAGAAAAAAAATTAAGACCAGTATGCATTATTGATAATGATGCTGGCGCTCACTATATAAAAGAGTGTTCGGCCAACGTGGCAAAAAAATTTTTATGCCTATGCATCTATGCCTGATATATCTCTCCATACTGTCATAAAATTGCGTTAATTAAGAGAATGATTATACATTGCTGCTTCATGATTTTAGGTTTTAGTTCTATCATAAATGTTATTCAGTCAGAGAAATGCAGTTAGTGAAGCTAATAATTTCCTAGTATTTTATATAATTAACAAAGACATAATAAATTATCCAAATACTTGCCAGATTAGAGTTCTAGATACACTCAACAGTATCAGGATCGCCTGATAATCAGCAGTACCAGCGTGCTTTCAGCACACGAATTAGGTTTTAGCGTAGGTCCTTAAGGTGTTATATAAAAAAGATGCTCAATTAATAGGGCATTGCGTTGCATACAACAACAATTTTGCTATGATTTTATTAAAAAAAGTGAATATTTTTGTTATCTTGGGGCGTATTAGTGCGCCATACAGAACAGATGCATAATTTTAGATTACAAAACTTCAGGAAAGCATGTAATTTACAGCATCAATGCTATTTATTCAACATACCAAAGGTAGGGCTCATCTGTATCCTGACTACCGATGCAGTCATTAATTGAAATACTTCATCAGTAGCATTCAGAAAACAGCGTTGTATTGCTAACATTATTCTCTAATAACATTAGAGATGCTTCATTTAGCACTCTGTTAAGATTAACGATCATTTTGTATTGCAATTAATACACATCATATTATGTTCTTGTCTAAATATACAGACACCATGGCGCCTCTTCTTTTTATGTGATTAACTGTACTAATATATAATCGATAAAGAATCTTTCTAGTCCGGTCGTCAGCTTGTGTGACGCCTACGAAAAACCGCCAAGATAAACCTAAAACTTATTATTAATGGTTACAGAGTCGTCTTGCTATATGCGCATCAGAAGTGAAATAATACATTGACTTTCCAGGCTTTCACTTCTAGACGGGTCATTAAGACATGTTAAGTTTGTTTGGTTTAGCTTAAACGCAGAAAAAACATAAGACGTGATGGCTACATCGAACAGCAAGCGAATTAGGGATTTTGGCTGCATTGGGAAAGGCCCCTGTTCTAGCGAAAATTAGATACTTTATGCCCTATATAAAGTGTTTTTCCCTATATAGGCAATAGGTAACCGAAATAATGCGGGCCTTAATCAAGCCGTCAACCGTAAACTTAAGGGCTGAATCCGAGGTTGCCGTATTGTCGGGGATGCCGTTCAAACATGCGGTTTCCCCCGCATCTCTGCTGAAAATGTATAAAATGAGTAAGTTAAGATGAAAAGAATGTTAATTAACGCCACTCAACAGGAGGAGTTGCGTATCGCGCTGGTAGATGGCCAGAAGCTTTATGACTTGGATATTGAGAGCCCCGGGCATGAGCAGAAAAAAGCTAATATTTACAAAGGAAAACTCACTCGTATTGAACCTAGTTTGGAGGCAGCATTTGTAGATTATGGCGCCGAACGGCAGGGTTTTCTACCCATGAAAGAAATTGCCCGTGAGTACTTTCCTCCTCAATATACCGCCCATAGCCGACTCAATATAAAAGATGTGCTAGGTGAAGGTCAGGAAGTAATCGTGCAGGTAGATAAAGAGGAGCGAGGAAATAAGGGCGCGGCGCTGACAACCTTTATAAGCTTGGCTGGCAGCTATCTCGTCCTAATGCCGAATAATCCGCGTGCCGGTGGCATTTCGCGCCGCATCGAAGGGGAAGACCGAACCCAGCTCAAAGAAGCGCTGTCCTCCCTCACGCTTCCTGAAGGCATGGGTCTTATCGTCCGCACCGCTGGTGTTGGGAAATCGGCTGATGCGTTGCAATGGGATCTTACCTTTCGCCTCAAGCATTGGCAAGCCATTCAAAAGGCAGCGGAAGGACGCCCGGCGCCGTTTTTGATTCACCAAGAAAGTACTGTGATCGTACGTGCTTTCCGAGATTATTTACGACCTGATATTGGCGAGATTCTAATCGATAACCCGAAAGTACTACACCTAGCAAAAGAGCATATTACCTCGCTCGGGCGACCTGATTTTACCAGTAAAATTAAGCTCTACAGCGGTGAAACGCCTCTGTTTAGCCACTACCAGATCGAATCACAGATTGAATCAGCATTTCAGCGTGAAGTACGATTGCCATCAGGAGGTTCGATAGTCATCGACACCAGCGAAGCCCTTACAGCCATTGATATCAATTCCGCGCGTTCAACCCGCGGAGGCGATATTGAAGAAACTGCTTTCAATACCAATCTTGAGGCAGCAAATGAAATCGCCCGTCAGCTACGCCTGCGCGACCTAGGTGGTCTGATCGTTATTGACTTCATAGACATGACCCCGGCGCGGCATCAGCGCGAAGTAGAAAATTGCTTACGCCAGGCAGTCCGACAGGACCGTGCGCGTATTCAAATAGGCCGCATCTCCCGCTTCGGCTTACTAGAACTTTCCCGTCAGCGTCTCAGCCCGTCACTGGGCGAATCTCGCCATCACGTTTGCCCCCGCTGCAGTGGAACCGGCGCCATCCGTGATAACAAATCTCTTTCCCTAGCTATACTACGGCTCATTGAAGAAGAAGCGCTGAAAGAGAAGACCCACGAAGTTCATGCCATCGTTCCGGTTCCTATAGCGTCCTATTTACTCAACGAGAAGCGTGAAGCCATCAATGCAATTGAGCATCGTCAAGGCGGAGTCCGGGCAATTATCGTGCCACACGATCAAATGCATACTCCGCACTATGCCGTTTTGCGTGTGCGCAAAGGCGAAGAGGCGCCCACCCTAAGCTACCTTCTGCCAAAATTACATGAAGCGGAAATGCTTCAACGGCCTGAGGGGGTTATTATTACAGAGCCCAAGCGCTCAGAGCAGCCTGCTCTGACAAATGTTGCTATGCCAGATATGCACCAGCAGGAACCTAGAAAGACACAACGCTCTGCTATAGAGACAGCGAGAGCCTCCTCTAGGGTCTTCAGCCGCCTGATCGCAAGCGTCAAATCTGCTATCTGCACGCTGACGCCATGGCCGGCAACGAAGAGTGGCGAAACCATTGCAATCAAGACACAGTCTAAGGCTAACCCTCCACGCAGTCAGAAACCTCACAATCATCGTGGGCAACGTCGATCACGGGGTGACCAGAGAGAGCTCAGCAATGCAGTAACTCGTTCCGGTCAGGACAGTCTTTATCTGCATGAACGCTGTGAATGTCCTGACGGGATGCGCCACAAGCTTCCCCATTCCACCTCCGAGACTCAGCCTCAGGAAGGTATTGTAATCGAGCAGCTGCAGCCAGATCGAACGAAACAACTAAGTTCACAACATGTAGATCGTCAGCGTCGATGTCAGCAAGAGCTAAAAGCGACAGTCGTTAAGGGGGAGCTGCATACACTTCTGTCGGAGGCGGCGCCAACTGCAAATAACACTGCTAGTGAAGAAGATCAACCTATTCGGGACAGGCCACGCCGCTGCCGGCGTGGCCTTAACCGTAAAATCTATGGCGTCGATCACGGCGAGCACTCCCGCTCCCCCGCCACCGTAGCGCCATCAGAAGCGACGGAAAGCGCCACTGCCGCATTTAATGCCGCTGTAGAAATCCAAGATGACGATATTAGAAATATTCAAAGAGTCAATCATGCTGCGCTTGCAATCGGTAATGCCAGCAACAGGGTTAACGTCCCAGAGGAGAGTTTACCACGCCGTTCTCGTCGTTCACCTCGTCATCTACGCGTTAGCGGTCAGAGGCGTCGTCGTTACTACCGTAACGACCGTTATCTACTTTCATCACCAGTACCTCTTACTAGCGCCGTAGTGTCGCCAGAGATAGCCTTGGGTAAAGTGTGGATATGCTATCCTATTAGCCCCATTAAAAAACCTAACGATGACGCTAATACTTCTGGGAATACACATCCCGAAGCATCATCTGTTACCTCTGCCACAGTGAGGCAAGAGCAGGTCACATCTGCATTTTCCTCGACGAGTGAAATGCTGACCTCAACAGTCAGTGGGGTCCTGAACAGTCAACAGCTTCCAAGATCAACGTGGGTCACGCCGTTGCCAGAGCAAAAGGCGACTAGTGACAGCGTCGAGCCCTTACTGTATCCAAGCGAATATAGGGAAGGGAAACAACCATGGCAGTACGAGATACCGGGGCTGCATTTCAACAGCTCAGTCACACTACAAGTGCAGCATGTCGACGACCTAAAAAAAGCACTGGCACAGCTTAATGAGGCTCCTTCTAGTTCTGGCGATGATGCGGAAGTTACAGTCCTCCCGATCACTGCAGCCGTTCCGCTGTCTTTGAAACTAAGCAATGAAGAACGACGTTCTGCGTATGCACTTCTAGCATTTCCTGTAGTCTTCTGCCATGACGATGCGCCTCCTTCAATCCAGAATCCTCAGAAATAAGCTCACCTCAAACGAGCACTCTTTCGCGCCCTAAACATCAAATTATGGTTCATGTAGCGCCTGATTCCTGCATAGTCTCCGAACCCCTTCCGTGCTGCTAGACGCTTCCCAGCAACGCCTGTCGCTAGCAGCAAGTATTTTGTGACTAGCCACTTTAGGCCATCTACTGATGCTAAAAGCGCCGATCGTAGACTGTATAACCGCCCATTACCTCAATGCTGATAGAGACAGAAAACTGATTCTCGGTAGTAACAAACCGCTTCGTACGCCCCATCAGATTTCATGTCAATATTGTCGATGACCACAAGACATCAGTTCGTCTGGCAAAGGCCACATGATCCCTTTAGCCGCCGTAGTATCTCTATCAGTCATGCGGCAGATAAAAAACTAAGACAAATAGAACAATCAACTAGACACACCTAATCCACTATAATGTCTCATCGCCCACTGATCTAAAATCAGTGCCGTGCTCTGTACAAATCTGACATTTACATAAAAAAAGACATTCATGCAATGATGGGGGTTTAGGTTTATTCTTTAGTCCTGTCTTATCTTGAGATTACTTTGACTGCACCCTTCTTAATCGGAGCTATTCCTTATGACCATACAGCCCACAATGCTAAAAATTCGCCGTCCGGACGACTTACATGTTCATGTGCGAGATGATGATATGTTACGTACAGTGTTACCTTACACCAGCCGTTATTTTGGCCGGGCCATAATCATGCCCAACCTAACACCTCCAATTACAACTTTGTCCCGGGCGATTTCTTACCGAGAACGTATTTTAGCTGCACTACCGCCGGGTCATTGCTTTCAGCCGTTGATGACCTGTTATTTGACGGATTCTCTGGATCGGCAAACACTTATTCATGGGCACCACCAAGGGATTTTTACAGCCGCTAAACTCTATCAAGCCAACGCTACCACCAACTCCGAGAGGGGAGTCACAAATATTACCGACATTTACCCCCTGTTAGAAACGATGGAAACGCTTGGCATGCCACTTCTCATCCACGGAGAAGTGACGGCGTCGGATATTGATATCTTCGATCGAGAAGCGTATTTTATTGAACAGGTCATGGAACCAATGCGTTGTCAA
The DNA here is from genome assembly GCF_000287335.1 of secondary endosymbiont of Ctenarytaina eucalypti. Taxonomy (GTDB): domain Bacteria; phylum Pseudomonadota; class Gammaproteobacteria; order Enterobacterales; family Enterobacteriaceae. Next base: position 1,178,274 of record NC_018419.1, on the reverse strand, counting down.
TTTCCGACTCTAAAGATCATTTTAGAACATATCACAACCAAAGAAGCTGTTGACTATGTGCTGGCGGGCGATGCTTATTTAGGTGCCACTATTACCCCGCAACACCTTATGTTTAACCGTAATCATATGCTCGTGGGAGGAGCACGGCCGCATCTTTACTGCCTGCCGATTCTTAAGAGTCATGTGCATCAACAGGCATTGCGGGCCGCGGTGGCAGGCGGCTGCAGCCGCCTGTTTCTTGGTACTGATTCCGCCCCACATATCAGAACGCATAAAGAGTCGGATTGTTGCTGCGCCGGAATTTTCAATTCTCCCACAGCCCTACCAGCGTATGCTACAGTATTCGAGGAGATCGGTGCGCTGGTACATTTGGAAAAGTTTTGCTCGCTTAATGGCGCGCATTTTTATGGTTTACCACTTAATGAGGGTTTTATTACTCTACGCCGTGAGACACACCTCCAACCTGCGACAATCCCGCTATCGCTTAGGGATAGCGGGACTCTAGTGCCCTTCCTTGCGGGCCAGATTCTTCATTGGACAATGGAAGAGTAGTTGACTCTATAAAAACCTAAAATACTAGACCTACAAACCCTGAAAGCTCAGCCAAAAGCTGAGTACCATATTATTTTTTAAAAAAATTTTTGATGTTCAGTTAGAAAAGTTAGCCGGCTCTCAAGCCTACACGCATGGCAGTAAGTCCGACAAGAGAATAATAGGATGCAGAAGAAAGAAAGTCTATACTAGAATATCATCACCCCATTGCATGATGCTTTATCATAAAATAATCTTTCGCTTCATTTAAAAACGAATAGAAGACAAAGTGTATAAACATATGACAATATCAACACAGGTATCAGCGCATGAAATGCACTGAACAATAACAGATGCAGTGCACGCCATATTCTACGTTTTTCGACACCATGTCGACTGATAATTCCGTTCTACTACAGAAGAACATTTCAATCCAGTGCTCTCAATGACTGCATAAGTAATAAATATCGACCTAGCACTAAGAATGTCGTCATGACTCGTAACATGATAATTGTTATAAATAGTCCACTACTTTTCCGTCAGATTGTTTAAATAACTGCGCTAATTTTTTAAGAGATGTGTGGTAATTCATTCAATCTCATGCTATCGTGACGCCTATATTCCGATATTGATCATCTTTGCTAGATTTTGTTTGCAACGCATCGTCGAAACATCTTAGCCAATTCTCCGTAGTTTTTAAAATAGTCTCAATCAAGTTCTATAACATCTCTTACGAGATAGCTAACGACTTTTAGCTGATCAAAATACTCTTCATTATTGCTTGATCTCAGTAAATCTGTCATGAGCCTCTCTTTTAAGAGTACGTTTTCTGACTCTATAACATTTTTTGATGATATTGCATGCATGCTGTGCTAATATAAAGCATGCGTAGTAAATGTTTTTACATTTTTAGTATAGTATTTGAACATAATATAAAATTTCATACTATTACGTTGCGGGACTCAATAGACTAACTAAACCGACAGCAAAAAATATCTTTTGATCCAAAACACCCATGTTGAGTCAATCAACATTCCCTTCCGAGCCGACTCTTTACCATCATCATAATCTAGAAACGCGTTAAGGCGGTTAAATGCGTAAATGCGATGTTATGCTGTGGCTTCGGTAGCCATTTTTTGTATCAATTGATAGATATACGCATCGTTATCCCTCTTACACATTATTATTAAGCATTAGCTAGGATTTACGTTTATGCGCAAGCAGGCTCTTCGACCTAAGATGATCAAGGAAGTTAGCCGGATGAATCCAGCCAATCGAGAAGATACGTATGTTCAATAAAAAATTGATAATCACCTGTCGCGATTTAAAACCACTCTTGCTTTTTCCTGAAAAACATTTCAATTCTCTTGAAGAGAGTACATGATCCAGGAAAGGTACCAGCCAAGATAGGATATCGAGCCTTTTCATGAGCAGATTCTCTCCAGTCTTCCTATGCTTCAACGGTGGTCATGTCAAGAATAATTTTCACGTGGCGTCAGATGTTCTGGCATGAAAAGTAATCATTGTCCGCTCTTTCTTGAGTAGAGCCCCAAGAATCAAAATAAAAAAGAGTGGCAGGGCTATAGACTAGTATTTCTTGAAGATTTTTCACGCTGACCGGCAACCCCAACCACGTGCTTGTGCTAGAGAACGCGTTACGCTGCAGCTACCGTATAAAAATCAAAGTCAGAGGAGTGGCTTGGAGGTTAAAATACATACATACTACGTTGGTCTTTTAGAACGGAATCTATTGTACTGAACAATGCATCATTCTGATCTCTCTCTGCTGTAAAGAGGTCAAGCGATTTACCAAGTTAAAACCTAACAGTCTTTTTTGTTCAACAATTTTTACTATTTATGTTTTTTTTATTACCTTGATTTTTTACAAGCCTGCCCCAGCTCCTGCAATTCTCCCGGCGTGCAAACACTGAAAAATAATGTTTCTTAAGTGTTAAAAAATCTCTTAACGTTACTCGAATTTATTCCATGACCTCCTGTCGCGTGTCATCATCGCAATGGACGAGAGAGGCCCCCACGTGCCAGCTTGATAAGGTTTCGGAGAGTCATTGCCAGCCTTCCATGCTTCCATAATGGAATCGATCCATTTCCAAGCTTCTTCTACTTCATCACGGCGAACAAACAAAGCCTGGATTCCGCGCATACTTTCTAATAAGAGCCGCTCATAAGCGTCGGCTAAATGTTCTTGATGAAAAGTTTTATTAAAGCTTAGATCCAATTTAGTCGTCTGAAGACGGTGTTTATGATCTAAACCCGGCACCTTGTTTAGTATCTGTATATCCATCCCTTCTCGAGGCTGAAGACGAATCGTTAATTTGTTTTGCGGTAACTGCTGATATGAATCGAGGAAAAGATTGAGCACTGGATTTTTAAAATATACCACCACTTCGGAACATTTAGTTGGCAAACGCTTCCCGGTACGCAGATAAAATGGTACTCCTGCCCAGCGCCAGTTGTCGATATCAACGCGAACGGAAACAAAAGTTTCGGTTCGGCTATTTTTATTTGCGCCCTCCTCTTCCAGATATCCGGGTACTTTTTTACCCTGAACGAATCCACCAGTGTACTGTCCTCTGACTGTAGTATCACGCACATTAGTGAAATCGATAAGACGTAGCGAGCGTAGCACCTTGACTTTTTCATCACGGATACGATCAGTGCTCAGATCCGAGGGTGGAGACATCGCCATCATGGTCAGTATCTGCAAAAGATGGCTTTGGATCATGTCACGCATTTGTCCAGCTTTATCAAAATAGCCCCAGCGGCCTTCAATACCAACTTCCTCAGCGACAGTAATCTGTACATGATCGATAGTGCGGTTATCCCAATTTGAGACAAAAATCGAATTAGCAAAACGCAGCGCTAGCAAATTCAGCACTGTCTCTTTACCTAGGTAATGATCAATACGGTAAACCTGGCTTTCATTAAAATATTTCGCGACTTGATTATTTATCTCCCGAGAAGAGGACAGATCGGTACCGAGTGGTTTTTCCATAACGATGCGGTTTGGTTCACTGTTTAAACCTGTCTTCCCAAGACCCCTGCAAATTGCCTCGAAGGTATTGGGAGGCATGGCGAAGTAGTTGACTGTCACCCGCGCTTGCTGATCTAGTTTTTCACCTAAACGACTAAAATGCGTCATTTCATTAACATCGAGATTGCAAAAATCTAACCGTGCGCTCAGGCTCCGCCATGATTTATCATCAATACCCTCTTTCATAAAAGTTTCCAAGGCTTCACGCACTACCTGGGTATAAGTTTTTACGTCCCAGTTTGCACGCCCAACGCCAATAATACGCGTTTTTGGATGTAGTGAACCTGCCTTTTCCAGACGATACAACGAGGGCAACAACTTACGCCGCGCCAGATCGCCTTTCGCGCCAAAAATAACCAGATCACAAGCTTGGGCTATGGATGTTAGCGCCATGTTCTTCTCCTCAGTGAGGGATTTGTGATTTTATAACATCGTTACGGTATTTTTTGATATCGACCTCTAAAACATTAAAAATAAAAAATTGGCATTATTTTTTCAATTATACCTCGTTTTGTATTCAACATAGATATCTTCAAACTTTGAAAATTAGATAAAAATCTAACATCTAACGCAAGACACGTAAGATCATTTTTTCTCTCAATCTATGACTAAAAACGTATAGCATGCTTCATGAGATTGGTAAGCATATCTGCTTAATATATAATCCGCGCAATATGTGAGGCAATAAATTATGAAGATGCTAAAAAAGCAATACTCAGATAAGGTTACTAAGAGTAACCGCCTCTAAGGTTGTCAAAACCACCCCCTCCTTCCCCCTGTAATCCTCATCTATTTCAGTATCATTATACTTGCCCGCATGGAACCCATTAGCATACTAACTCTAATACATGAGCCCTTCCGTTTAAGAAGAAAAGATATCCTGATTGGATGTGATAGCTTGTTTCTTCTCTGTCAAAGCAGACGCTGCATGTAATCTGTAAGATGCAATCTTAATGATAGCGTGAATGAGTGTCCTTATACAATCTTCAACGGCGCTCTAGGGATAGGTTGATTAAAAATAATCTATACATCCTTACAATTCTGCGTGTAGTGTGCGCGATAACTAAAGCTAAGATAATTTCTTTTTTATAGTCACCGCTAGGTGCTGGTAAGGAATAAAGAGAGAAACAAGTTTTTCGTATCCCGTTGGTATAAGCTACGAATATCGCATTACAGGCTATACGGGCATTCTTGAGTAAACATGCTGATTCCTGTCGATACAGTGAACTAATTGCGCTTTTTAACATAGCACCTTATTTGTTGAAAAACACATCATGCCGTTTTAAGATCTCTTTTATGAGAAAACATTTTTTATCACCGGCACTTCCTTGTCTCATCAGGGCTCTTTTTATGATTGCACGTTACAGAGATGAATCATATCAATGAACTTATATTCTGAGATCCCTTGATTCAGCATAATCTTCTTGGCGCTATCGTAGAAGAATGATGTTACATTTTATCGCTATCATCTCAGTGATGTAGATGAACGCGCAGGAAGATACTATAGATATATTAATACCAATAACCTACATTCCCTACAGTTAACCTTGGTTAATGTTCTAGCAAACAGCGTTACGCTAGGCCGAGGAACAATGCCGACATAACTTGCATGAGGTACAGGGCACTTTTAAAAAACCGCTACTTGGTAGAAGAGCTTAAGATTTTAACGAATGCGCTAGTCGAATGCTTACCCCCCGCTCCGATTCCTAATCCATCGCAAAAAAAAGCTTTACAATAGGGATTGTCTATCGAAAGGCCTGAAAAACGTCTTGGGACCAACCAGAGCAATCTTGTCGTTACAACTACTAACATTTTGCCCAAATCAAGGGGATTATTTATGCCTAGAAGGCTTAGAAGAACTAAAATTGTCACCACTCTCGGCCCTGCTACTGATCGTGAGAACAATCTTGAAAAAGTGATCGCGGCAGGCGCTAACGTCGTTCGACTCAACTTTTCCCACGGCAGCAAGGAAGATCATCTACTACGCGCACAGCAAGTACATGAGATCTCGGCACGTCTCGGCCGGCACGTGGCTATACTCGGTGATTTGCAGGGGCCTAAGATCCGCGTTTCTACGTTTAGGGAAGGAAAAATTTTCCTGAACGTCGGTGACCAATTCGTGCTTGATGCATCATTAGGCCTTGGCGAAGGTGACCAAAAGCAAGTAGGTATTGACTATAAAGGCTTACCAAGAGATGTAGTCTCCGGTGATACCCTGCTACTCGATGATGGGCGCATACAACTCAAGGTCCTGGGTACTCGGGGTGTCCGAGTGTTTACCGAAGTGACAGTAGGCGGTACGCTGTCCAACAACAAAGGCATCAACAAGCGCGGCGGCGGTTTGTCTGCGGCAGCACTGACTGAAAAGGATAAAGCCGACATCATTACCGCCGCCACACTAGGCGTCGATTATCTAGCTGTTTCCTTCCCCCGCACCGGAAAAGATATGCACTATGCTCGCCGTCTAGTCCGTGACGCCGGAAGCTATGCTAAAATCGTATCAAAAGTCGAGCGCGCCGAAGCCGTAGCCAACGAAGAATCGATGGATGATATCATACTCGCATCAGATGTGGTGATGGTAGCCCGTGGCGACTTGGGTGTTGAAATCGGCGACCCTGAACTAGTTGGTATTCAAAAGAAACTTATTCGCCGTGCTCGTACCCTTAATCGCGCCGTAATTACTGCGACGCAGATGATGGAATCAATGATAACCAATCCGATGCCTACGCGTGCCGAAGTCATGGATGTCGCCAACGCAGTGCTAGACGGCACTGATGCGGTTATGCTGTCGGCTGAAACTGCCTCAGGGCAGTATCCTGCCGAAACTGTTTCTGCCATGGCGAGCGTTTGCCTTGGGGCAGAAAAAATCCCCAGCATTAATATCTCCAAGCATCGGTTGGATATGCAATTTAAGACAATCGAAGAAGCCATCGCAATGTCGGCTATGTACGCCGCTAATCACCTCCATGGTATCACGGCTATTATCTCGATGACAGAATCTGGAAGCACTGCGCTCATGATGTCTCGGATCAGTTCAGGTCTGCCGATTTTTGCCCTCTCTCGCCATGCGCATACCTTAAATTTGACCTCGCTCTATCGTGGTGTGACTCCAGTGTACTTTGACCGTGATTTTGCGTGTGATGGTGTGGCAGCAGCGACCCGCGCCACCCTTGTGCTACGCGACAAGGGTTTTCTGGTCTCCGGGGATCTGGTAATTTTTACCCAGGGTGACGTAATGGACATGGTCGGCACTACTAATACTACGCGAATCCTGCGCGTGGCTTAATAAAAGAATAATGCTTCACGGCCCCCCTGACAAGGGCTGTGAAGCAACTTTTGGTGGACCTGAATAAGCGCCAACTCAGCGATGAGCAATGCCATTTTTGAGCATCTATGCTCTATCGTGAAAAAATTTTTACATCTGGATGCCTAAAAAATTAACACACTACGGTCATTTTACTACATATTGCTATTCTTCTTTTTAAAAACCCATTCAATACGCGATAAACGGCATAAGCATCTCAAGTAATTAATGATAAGATGCTTTTAAAATCAATATCAAATCATAACGATGCCCCGAGCGGGTCGGAGGTTGGTCAATGCAGATTACATTCAGCATTCCTGGAAGTCTATCCGAAAATTTTTCGCGATCGCAAATCATGCTACACTTTTATCACAGTGTAGAAAAATATACCTATAGTCGTATGTAACTGTGCTCATAAAGGCTAACGTCATAGTGTTAGGTAACAGGCATTCATTGACTTACTAAGCTAACAACTGAAAATATTTGTCTTTAATTACGCTTTGCGTACTATTAACTAGCGTGCGTCTTAAAAACAAGGGATAAAAGATTATCAAAAATAATACGAATTAGCATTTCGAAGATTTATAGCCTTCCTAAAAGCACTAAGAGCAGCCTATGCCTGCTTAGCACTCTGCAATCAAGATGCCAGAGTGCAATGCGTCCCCTCCTCGGGCTGTCCTTGCTTTAACCGCAGGCAAGGTCAGTAATTTATCAACGAAAAGACTAGAGTCAGCGCTAGATTGATGTAGCTAAATTCGCTATCTAAACCTGACGTCTGGTCCAGACGCAACAAGAAAACCTGATCAGCCAACACTGACGTGCAGTGTTAAGAATGTTCATTCGATCCCCCGCGCATTACTTTATTCCAGTGTAACACGCGTCAACAATTCATCAGAATAGTTCAGATACTTTAAAAGACCCCATGCACCTATACATCCGATCAAGAAAGAAGATGAAATTGCCAGTGTCATCAGACACTGGCTAAAAGATTGCACGCTAAGATACCGACGTCTCCTATAAAACAACTTGGCATGCGCCTCGGTTAATCCTGAAAGAAAGCATTTTATGAACATCTCTAGGAAAACAGCATACCCTCTCATCCACCATTCTTGTAGAACGTTTTCCTAGCTTGCTGATTAAGCCTTTGTCGTATTTTGGCTAGTCTACCTATGACAATGAGTCCGTGCATTACAATACATATTTGTTTAATGTCTTGTCTTTTTATTGACTTTCTTGTCCTGGTCACGACAGGGTTCGATTATAATCTCAAAATTTCAGTAGGTGAAATAGACTTGACGGCACCTAATGTCAGCTCCATAACGATAGTAACCTTATGTCTATGATATAAAAACTTTTTGTAAGGTTACTGACAAAAACATATTGAATTAAAGGCAATCTTTAAAGATGAGGTTATGCCAAGTATGTTAAGTAATTACTGAAATTAGTAAAAATTTTATATACGTCATGTGCTAGTAACTTTTTTGCTTGCATGAAGCACTTCCCTTCTATGCATCTGAGCATCTCTCTTATGAGTGCATTGTAAAAAAAGAATGTTTGAAGATAGGGGATAACGCAACATGCTCTAGTTAGGCGATACGAAGGAAGGGAGATCAGGCTTCCTAACAGCATCATCTGATTCAGCGCTTGAAAAGAGCTGCATTTTCATTGCCTAGAAATGCTCTGCGGTGTTACAAGTCATGAAAACCTAGGGGCTTCCTTAGGAGTTTTTGAAAAAACATAATTATGTTACACATAATCTCCAAAAAAGATAACCTTTTTGTTTTTCAGTTATAATTATTATAGCTCAGATGATATTTTTTAATCGCGTACTAATACGCATAGCATGAAGCTAGCAAAACAGTTCGGCGCTGTCGAAGCAGAAGCAGCGGTGTCCTTTCCCTCTTAAATAGCGCGTCATGATAGTGCCTTCTATCGCACAGTCTGTCAGACAACGCTGCCTAATGTTGCTTTAGGTTGTCTTTATTATATTAGCTAGAGCATATGCATTACCGCTACCCTTTTATGCTACATGGCCCCAAAATCATGGTATTTCGCGCTCTGCGCAACGCCAGATCTTAGTTATGCCATACTCTTTGTTTTTCGAAAACATACCGTCGGACTGTAGATGCCCTTCGAAAAAAAATTTTTAGTGAAATAGCATGATCAGCTATTATTTTACCATATCCCCTTCATCGCTTTATACCTATTATACGCTCATTATTGTTGACATTGTGAGCCATGCGATGACCCAGAAACTAAAAGAAAAGTCAAATAATACGGGAGCATGCTATGCACCTTGTAATCACATAAGGTAACAATTTAAGTGGTTGCTGAAGGGTGCTCTGTTAGACTGTGCGGTGTGGGATCAGATCATCGCTTGTCGTAGGATTACGCCTTCCTAAAAGATCAACGGAGTAGGCATGAGTCAGAAAAAGCCCTATATAGATAAAGAATTAAGCTGGTTATCATTTAATGAACGGGTTTTGCAGGAAGCTGGCGATAAAAGAAATTCATTGATAGAACGTATGCGATTTCTCGGCATTTATTCTAATAATCTCGATGAGTTTTACAAAGTTCGTTTTGCTGAGCTGAAACGACGCATTCTAATCAGCGAAGAACAGGGCACACGAGGCGCATCACGCCATTTACTTAATCAGATCAAAGAAAATGTTCTGCATGCCGAGCGGAAATTTGATAATCTTTACAATGACCTTCTACTAGAAATGGCGCGTAATCAGATCTTCCTTATCAACGAACTTCAATTATCCACTCGCCAGCAGGTGTGGTTGCGGCAATACTTTAAACAACAACTACGCCAGCACATCACTCCCATTCTCATCCAGAATGGCACTAAGCTGGTTAGCTTTCTAAAAGATGATTATACTTATTTAGCTGTAGAGATTATCCAAGGACAAACGCTGCGCTACGCTCTATTAGAAATCCCTTCCGATAAGGTGCCGCGTTTTATTAATCTTCCGGCCGAACCTCCTCGACAGCGTCGATCGATGATCCTGTTAGATAATATTCTACGGTATTGCTTAGATGATATTTTCAGCGGTTTCTTCGATTATGAGATACTTAATACCTATTCAATGAAAATGACGCGCGATGCGGAATACGATTTAGTCACCGAGATGGAATCAAGTCTAATAGAATTGATGTCTTCTAGTCTTAAACAGCGCCTAACGGCGGAGCCGGTCCGTTTTGTCTATCAGCGGGATATGCCCAATCCAATGGTGGCGCTGCTTAAGTCTAAACTTGGCATATCCTCGTACGACTCGGTCATCCCGGGTGGACGTTATCACAATTTCAAGGACTTTATTAGCTTTCCTAACGTTGGGAAAACAAATCTCATCAACCGTCCGCTACCGCGTTTCCGACACGCTTGGTTCGATAAATTTCGCAATGTGTTCGACGCCATTCGTCACCACGACATCCTGCTTTATTTCCCATATCACACTTTCGGCCATGTACTAGAACTGCTACGTCAAGCGTCTTTTGATCCCAATGTTTTATCGGTAAAAATCAATATTTACCGGGTCGCTAAGGACTCACATATTATCGATGCGATGATCTACGCCGCTCATAATGGTAAAAAAGTAACCGTTGTTGTAGAACTACAAGCCCGCTTCGACGAAGAGGCGAATATTCACTGGGCCAAGCGCCTGACTGAGGCTGGGGTGTGTGTTATTTTCTCTGCGCCGGGACTGAAAATACACGCTAAGCTGTTTCTTATTTCCCGCCGTGAGGGAACTGATATAGTGCGCTACGCCCATATCGGAACCGGTAATTTTAATGAAAAAACCGCTCGCTTATATACTGACTATTCCTTACTGACCTCTGATGCGCGCATCACCAATGAAGTGCGGCGAGTCTTTAACTTTATAGAGAACCCTTATCGTCCAGTTAAATTTGATTATTTGATAGTATCACCGCAAAATTCACGCCATATGCTATATCAAATGATCGATCAGGAGATTGCGAATGCGCGGGTGGGAGAAGCGGCGGGAATTACCCTTAAGTTGAATAATTTAGTAGATGAAGGGCTAATCGATCGTCTCTATACCGCTTCCAGCGTAGGGGTATGCATCCGGATTCTAGTGCGAGGAATGTGTTCTCTAATTCCGAATTTACCAAATATTAGCACCAATATTCAGGTGATTAGTATCGTGGACCGCTTTCTAGAGCACGATCGAGTCTATGTGTTCGAGAATGCAGGTGATAAGAAAGTATTTCTCTCATCCGCCGATTGGATGACCCGAAATATTGATTACCGCATTGAAGTAGGAGTGCCACTATTGGATCGTCGATTAAAAAAGCAGGTACTCGATATTTTAACGCTATTGTTTAGCGATACCGTTAAAGCCCGATATATCGATGCCAACTTAAATAACCATTATGTTCCAAGCGGGAACCGCCGAAAAGTACGCGCGCAAATGGAAATTTATGAGTATATTAAAAAACTGGAAAACGCCGGAGAGCAAAACTAATATATGGCTCTAGAATCGACAAACACCTCTAGGCCAGCGGAATTCGCCGCCATAGATCTTGGCTCTAATAGTTTTCATCTGGTGGTGGCACGTGTGGTCAACGGCGCCATGCAGGTACTTGGTCGGCTCAAGCAGCGGGTTTATCTCGCTGAAGGTCTTGATAAGAATCATTACCTAAGCGAGGAGGCTATTGAACGCGCACTCAGTTGTCTTGCGTTATTCGCCGAACGCCTACAGGGGTTTTCGCCGCTACAAGTGATGATCGTAGGCACACATGCCTTGCGTGAGGCAACGAATGCACAGATCTTTCTTGATCGGGCAGCGGCTGTAATCCCTTACCCGATTGAGATTATTTCCGGTTACGAAGAAGCAAGGCTGATTTTTATGGGAGTCGAGCATACACAGGCAGAAAGAGGTCGAAAGCTAGTGATTGATATCGGTGGTGGCTCCACGGAATTGGTAATCGGAGAAAATTTTGAACCACTGCTCATTGAAAGCCGGAGAATGGGCTGTATCAGCTTTAGCCACTTATTTTTCCCCCGAGGCGAGATCAACGCAGCTAATTTCTGCCGAGCGCGGCTAGCGGCGGCGCAAAAGCTTGAGACAATAGCCTGGCAATACCGCATTATGGGTTGGCAAGTGGCGCTCGGCGCCTCTGGCACCTTTAAAGCAGCTTGTGAGGTTTTAACTGAGATGCGAGCTAAAGACGCGATCATCACGCCTCAGCGACTAAAAATACTCTGCGATCAGGTACTGCAGTTCACACACTTTTCCGCGCTTAGCCTGCCTGGTTTATCAGAAGAACGCAGAGCCATTTTTATCCCAGGACTGGCTATTCTGTGCGGTATTATGGATGCCCTGGAGATCAAAGAGCTTAAACTATCTGACTGCGCACTTCGCGAAGGTGTACTGTACGAAATGGAAGGGAGATTCCGTCATCAGGATATTCGCATGCGCACTGCAAAAAGCCTGGCAGAGCACTACAATGTAGACATCGATCAGGCCAGGAGGGTATGGGAGACTACCGCATGCCTTTATCAGCAATGGAGGGCACAAAACACCACTCTTGAAAATCAGCAGATCACAGCACTGCTGAAATGGGCCGCACAACTACATGAGGTAGGTCTTGGGATCAACCACAGTGGCATGCAGCGCCATTCGGCCTATATTTTACAGCAAACTAATATGCCCGGCTTTAATCAAGAACACCAACTGTTACTCGCAACGCTTGTGCGACATCATCGTAAAGCGATAAAAATAGATGATTTTCCCCGATTCCACTTCTGTAGAAGAAAACATGTATTACCTTGTCTACAGCTGCTTCGTCTTGGCGTGCTGCTGAACAACCAGCGCCAGGCGACCTCACCAGTAAGGGTGAGCCTTACCACCCAGGATTATAACTGGATACTACTATTTCCTGCCGGCTTCTTCGCCCAAAATAACTTAGTGCAGCTGGATCTAGAGCGTGAGCGGGATTATTGGTCGGATGTCCCCGGATGGTCTTTGAGATTTGGAGAAATGGAAGCACGCGATCATTTGCTAACGTCCGCGTGAGTAGAAATAGATTGATTGTAGGATAAATACTCTAACTTTGCTTTTTGATACAATGTCACTAGCGCAGATTATTCCTATCAGTGTGGCGTTTTCTCATACGCTGTCTGCATACAAGTGCGCGTTGCCGCGATTAATCACTTGACTGCACCGGATAGCATCATAATCCGTGAACTCAACAAAACCTGGGCGAGCCTCTTGGCAACCCTTGAGATAGAGATTTTTACCGGATAGTGATGTGGTGTTTATGCTAGCTAAAGCTCCTTCTAATTGTTGCATCATACTATCGAGATCATTCGTACAGCTTAAAGGCAAGCCCAAGCGCGCCAATAAAGTATAATCGTCTTATGAAAACACACACTTGATTACTTTATGCGCTCAAACCTTAACACAATGTATTATGTCAGCCATTTTAGATGGCATTACCCTATAACATGATTATGTGTATGTGAGAAGGCTTTGTTGAAAACAAATAAATAAGTCATTTAGTCGGCTCCAATAAGGCTATTTTACGCAATGAGGCAACTGTTAGGCTAGTTCGACTAGCTAATCCTATGCAGCACGATTTTACTATTTTCATGAATTCAAGTACCCAGGAATCGTGCTCACTCAAGTTCAAATCATTAACCGAAAGTGTTTTAAAAAAGAACCAGGTTATTTCAGCTAGTGCCTGCTGGATCATTCTTCAGTATCTTATAATGCGTGTAGCATAATAAAGTCTAGCTAATATTTAGCAGGCCTTCGCTAGATCAGCGCCTTTGTTGCCCCCCAAACAGAGGATCATGATCCTAGCATGTATCGTAATCGCTGTTAGCTGAAAGTGAACCGGATTTTCTAATGGAGTCTTTTATCTAACCCAGAATAGCCTCTGCATCAGTAGAGCTTCTGTGCAATCAATTAGCGCAGATAATGTTAGAGTGTTCGATATGTGTAATGCTAGCTAGGGATGAATGTTACCCTGCGTTTTTGACGCCATACAAATCAACATTCGATACTTCTACATCACATGCCTTCAGACCTATCATGTCAATGAATAAAAGAGTACGTGCATACTACCTGCTGATATTGTTATTCTGATGTTTTCTATCTTTTCTCACAAACTAAGCAAGGCCTAGTCAGCGCCTATTAGGTACAGCTTCATCAGTTTTAAAGGTGACTTTATGTAGTTATGGCATGCGTCATCAATGCAAAATACAACACCTTTGCAATCATTCGTAACGTACTAGATATGCTATCGAAATAAAAAGTTATGGCCTAATGTGTTCAGGAGGTGTCTTATTTTCTTATGCAACCTGCTAATGAATGGTATACGAATGCAAACTACCAAAAAACAGCTTTAGTTGAAAAAGTTGTCATAAATTCAGGACTAATTAAGGGATGAGTTGCTGAAAAAATGTAGTGACCTGAATTAATAATGACCTATAATCTTGATATATTCAAAAAAAAACATAAAGATAATCAGAGTACATTCTCGCATACGCTAGATAGGCCGGTCTAGTTAGACCCTCATAATCATACGCTCTGATTCCACTGATGGCTCGTTACCGGTTATAGTTAGGCTCTAACCATGTATCATACACTACAGAACAACGCAGTCAAAATCATAGGAGTCATTATGACCTGGCAATATATGCTACTTGGAGTTCTAATGGGAATTTTTATCGGTACAGTCGCCATGCGGTTTGGCAACCGTAAAGTGCGTCAGCAGAAAACGCTGCAGCACGAGCTGGACAAAAGCAAAGCTGAACTGAACAAGTATCGCGAAGAGCTGACTACCCATTTCGCCCGTAGCGCAGAATTATTAGATAACATAGCCGACGATTGCCGCCAGCTTTATAAGCATATTAGTCAAAGCTCGAATAGCCTTTTGCCAAACCGGTGCCAGGAAGAAAATCCATTTCGTTATCGTCTGACGGAAGCGGAAGCGGACAACGATCAAATCCCCCCAGAAATGCAGCCCCCTGACTGCCCGGAAAACAAGAGCAGCTCGCGTCGTTCACTGCGCGGCTTACGAAAATAGGACCGGACAGTCTGTGTTACGCTGGCCTCAGCGGCGGACCCTTGCTGACCTTTTCCGTACCCGGTAGAGCTAATCATCCCGGTGTCGATGTCGCCGTCATCGGGCGCCTCAACCAAAGGTATCTGATACGCAAACGAGCGAGTTAACGTTACAATGAAAACAATACCTCTATGCAGCGCGTTGGCGCTCAGCATCGGGCTGAGCTTACTCCCTGTTACAGCATCTCGGGCAGCGCTACCCGGTGAGGTCGTTTGGCAGTCAATGCCCAGCCTAGCACCGATGCTGACCAAAGTTCTTCCAGCGGTGGTAACCGTTTATGTCGAGGGGTCTCATCCTGTCCGGAGACCTACGCTTCCTAAGGAATTCAAGTACTTCTTCGGACCCGATGCTCCTGGCGACACTGGCGAGACGGGCCGGTTTGAAGGTCTGGGTTCAGGAGTGATTATCAATGCCGCTCAGGGTTATGTCATCACTAACAATCATGTAGTCAACAGTGCCGATAAGATTAAAGTACAGCTCAATGACAGTCGCGAATTCGACGCGAAGCTAATAGGTCACGATGAGCAAACTGATTTGGCGCTGTTGCAATTATTGTTCCCGAAAAACCTTAGAGAAGTAACCATGGCTGACTCTGACACCCTCCAGGTCGGCGACTTCGCGGTTGCGGTGGGTAACCCATTCGGCCTCGGGCAGACTACAACATCTGGCATTGTCTCCGCCTTGGGACGTAGCGGATTGAATTTGAAGGGCCTGGAGAATTTCATTCAGACTGATGCGTCTATTAACCGCGGGAATTCGGGTGGTGCACTGGTGAACCTCAGGGGCGAGCTTATTGGCATCAATACTGCCATTCTTGCCCCAGGTGGTGGTAATATTGGAATTGGTTTTGCCATTCCCAGCAACATTGTGAAAAACTTGAGTCAGCAACTGATTGAATATGGAGAAGTAAAACGCGGCCAGTTAGGTATTAAAGGTACCGAGCTAACGGCTGATATTGCTAAAGCATTTAATATTGATGCCCAACGCGGGGCCTTCGTAAGCGAAGTGTTGCCGAATTCCGCTGCAGCTAAGGCTGGCATCAAAGCTGGCGATATTATTATTTCATTAGAAAACAAACCAATACAGAGCTTTGCTGAACTTCGGGTTAAAGTTGGCACGACCGCTCCCGGTAAAACCGTTAAACTCAGCCTGCTGCGAAGCGGTAAGATAAAAACGGTATCAGTAGTTCTAGATGACAGTGCGGCCGCAACCACTAGTGAAGAAATTCTTACGCCTTCTCTGCAAGGCGCTGCTCTTAGCAACAGTCAGTTGAAAGATGGCACCAAGGGCGTGAAGGTAGAAGATCTTGTGAAAGATTCCCCTGCCGCTACGATCGGCTTGCAAAAAGGAGATATGATCGTCGGCCTAAACCTGGACAGAGTGCAGAACCTAGCGCAACTACGAAAAGTCTTGGAGGCCAAACCGCCAGTTATGGCGTTAAATATCATACGCCGCGACGTGCGTATTTTTCTCTTGCTACGCTAACAAATAAAAAAACGGACGCCGGCACGCGCCTGTGTCCGTTTGATATATGTTGTTAGCCCACTAGCATTATTCTCAGCCTTCACTCAGAAACATAGTCACATACCTGTTTCATGAATGAAATCAAGCATGCTTGCTCACTTTTTAAAAAAGTGATGCTTAAAAATAGCAGTCTGCATCTCAAATGCAGCCCTATAGGCGTTGTAACTTTTTCTAGTATCCCTAAAGATATAATTTGATTAACCAATATTTTAAGTCTGTTTGTCACTGCATGTAGCTTCCTGCGCATTCATAGTAATACAAGCTTAGATAACCACCCTGCACTAGGTGTTGTAAGTTAAAATTAAACGCGTTGCAGACACTGTTCCGCCGGTATAACCTAATTCATTTTCTTCGTAACAACCATTACAGCTTTGCTCAAGTGATAGTGCTTGAGGAAGCCCTTAAAGCAAGATAAGGGCCATATCGATAACTAACATCCGCACCTTAAATAGCCTGTGACTGATAAGTGGCCTAATAATTTTTTCAAAAATAAGAATCATGCAAGCATGCCTGATCCTCAGGTAATGAGGTGCTAATGTAAAAAGTGTTATTGAAAAATAGATGTTATGTTTTCCTTAGTGAAATAAATGATCTCTAAAGTCTAATATCATATGGTTAGACCACCTGAGCAAAAGTACACCCGAATTTTAAAATTTTTACCTTTTCACGGATGATGAGGATAGCTTACTCGTGCCTCATGTTGGCGTGCCGTATTGCAATATTTTTTAATCTATTGTTCGTTTATGGCAATGCCACGGGTGCGTATATTACTCATCCGCATAATATATACGTAAGAATGCAGTTTAAAATTAGTCTCATAAGCAGAAAAGTTCTGATGCTTAAAAAAAACAAAGCGGATCATCTACAGTGGGCTCTCTATTTGAGGCGAGCCCTTATTGCGGCTGAGTAGCCCTCTGGGTGGTGATATGAGTCTATACTATAGAACCATTATGACTCCTTCTTTCAGGAAAGAGTCGGCAGAAAAAACTACATCAGATGATAATGTTAGGGGAGTAACGCAGATTCTTTATATCATTTACTAACTGAATCTTTATCATCCCTACTGCACGGAATGCAGTAGACCTTTAGGAAACAATCACAAATACCGGAGAGCGTTATTTTTCAAAAATAACAGTTGCACACGCGTAATGTCGCTCATCAGCTAGCGTGACGTACATGCCTGTGACACCTAATCGACTGGCCAGTACTGCCGCTTGGGAAAATAACCGCAAAGATGGTTTACCCATCGCATAATTTCGGACCTCAAATTGCGAAAAAGTCGTCCCATCTCGCATGCCAGTACCTAGCGCTTTAGATGCCGCTTCTTTTACCGCAAACCGTTTAGCCAGGAAGCATGTCGGCTGACTATGCTGTTGATATTGCAACCATTCATAGGAGCTTAGGATCCGGCGTGCAAGTCGATCCCCGCTGTAGGCAACGACAGCCTCAATGCGGCGAATGTCGACAATATCGTTACCGATGCCGACAATCGCCATTAGCAGCGCACTTCAGAGATCAGATGTTTCATTTCTCTTACCGCAGATGTCAGGCCGACAATCACGGCACGACTAATGATTGCATGGCCAATATTTAGCTCTTGTATTGGCGATAGAAAAGCCACAGGTTTCACATTATGATAATCAAGACCATGGCCGGCATTAACCTTAAGACCTAAAGTCACTCCGTACTCTGCGGCCTGACTTATGCGAGCGCACTCTGCAGTGCGCGAGTTTTCGTCGAGCGCCTCAGCATAAGCACCGGTATGAATTTCAATGCAGGACACCCCTACCTCGGCCGCTGCTGCAATCTGCCGCTTATCAGCATCGATAAATATAGAGACCTGAATGCCGGCATCACTCAAACGGGCCACTGCCTGACGCAGTTTATCAGGCTGACCTGAAACATCTAGCCCTCTTTCGGTGGTGACTTCCTGACGATTTTCTGGCACCAAGCAACATAAGTGCGGCGACAAAGCGCATGCAATCTCGACCATCTCTGCCGTCACTGCCATCTCTAAATTCATTCGAGTCTGAATCTGTTCTCTAAGAAGATGAACATCATGATCAGTAATATGCCGGCGATCTTCTCGCAGATGCACGGTAATACTATCCGCCCCAGCTTGCTCGGCAATCAATGCTGCTTGAATCGGATCAGGGCAAGCCGTTCTACGCGCATTGCGTAATGTTGCAATATGATCGATATTCACGCCCAAAAGTACTTTAGACATTTTCTTCCTCTGAAGTGTATTGACATAGCATCCCTATATGTGCATCAGCGAGCTCCTTCAGACCCGCATCACCTAATCTAGCCTGTACCGGTCTCTTTTTGAACCGCTATGTCATAAACTAGCGAGCTCGCTCATCGTCTGTAGTCATTTAGCACCTACATAGCGCGGCCCGGATTTATAAAAGTCACTTAAGGCACTAAATGCATTCTAGATTTCTGTATTAGGAGATAACGCCCTTTCTAGGGGATGCCAGAGAGAGACTGCTAAATTTCCGAACTATCGATGCATTCCCCCCTTGCGATAAAGCGCTTAACTATCCCCACCCCGAAGCTGGGTTATGTCATCATCGACTGACAAAGCAAACTCAAGGCGATGCAAGCAAGCACCGCCTTAACCTAGATGCATCAATAAGAGCATCTCTGTCGTTATACGATTGAGGTGCAGGATATTTTAGCATACCTTTGCTATCAAACATCTCTTTTAGGCTCGATGCTATGGTGTGCGAATGCAGTCTACTAACATCGTTGTGTGACTTTGCAGAGATTAAGTGGCAGCCTGAGCAGGACGGAATAAAATATTGATTACAAAATATAGGCAGTAGTTATATGTGCTATAAACACTCTGCAGACTTATAACTGATTTAAATCTTTCCTGCTACATCTTTTTGACCTCTCAAGACATCAGATTTGATAAAGCGCTTTCATTATCAGGCCCGTCTTTTTTGACTTTTACCCACAGGTGAAGATGAACAACTATCTCGAACATAGCTTCCATATCCTGACGAGCGGCGATACTGATCATCTTAATTTTAAAACCTTTATTGCCGATGACTATTTTTTTCTGCCCAGGTCGCGCTACTAAAATCAGCCCATGTATATCATAAAATCCGCAATTATTAGAAGAAAAGCGTTCAATTTCTACCCTAACGGAATAGGGCAGCTCATCACCAAGAAACCTCATCAACTTTTCACGAATGATTTCTGATGCCATAAAACACTGTGAGCGATCCGTAATATAGGCCTCAGGAAAATAATGCTCACCTTCCGGTAATGTATTAAGTACGATACCACCGAGCATATCGACATGCATGCCGTTTTCAGCGCAGATAGGCAAAATATGATGGAAAGACATCTTCTGACTAAGACATTGCATGTGTGGTAGTAACTTCTTCTTGTCGGGAACGTTGTCTACTTTATTGATCGCCAGCACGACTGGACAACTAATATTGCGTAGTTTATTTACTAGGATCTGATCGTCTTCCCTCCAGTGAAGGCCTTCCACCACGAAGACGACTAATTCTACGTCGAAAATGGCACTACTGGCGGTACGATTCATTAATCGGTTGACCCGCCTCCCTCTTATCTCTTCAAGATGCAGCCCTGGAGTATCTACGTAGATAGTTTGGTAATTCCTATCAGTACGAATTCCGATAATGCGGTGACGAGTGGTGTTCGGTTTAGACGAGGTAATTGAGACCTTATGTCCTAACAGCTGATTCAGTAATGTAGATTTCCCGACGTTTGGACGACCTACAATTGCCACGGCACCAAAATAGGTGGTCTGTTCACTCATTCAAATTGTAGCAATTTTAGTGCTTGTGCCGCCGCCGCCTGCTCGGCTTTGCGACGGCTTAAGCCATTTCCGACCACCGGCTGCGCCAGGCCACTGACCTGACAGTGTATTGTAAATTCCTGATCATGTGCCTCTCCGCGCACATTGGCGACAAGATAAGTAGGTAAAAGCAAATGCCGTCCCTGGAGGTATTCCTGTAGCCGGGTTTTGGGATCTTTTTGCTTATCGCCAGGGCTGATTGCATCCAGACGTATACGGTACCAGGAAAGAATCAGGTGTTCGGCGGTATGAATTTCGCTATCCAAGAAAACAGCCCCAATTAATGCTTCCACTGTATCAGCTAAAATAGATTCACGGCGGAAACCGCCGCTTTTCAGCTCTCCCGGCCCTAGACGCAAACATACGCCTAGCTCAAACTCTCTTGCCACCTCTGCAAGCGTATTACCACGCACTAGTGTAGCACGCATCCGGCTCATGTCCCCCTCATCCACGCGAGGGAAGCGCTGATACAAAGCATTAGCGATGACATAGCTTAATATAGAATCGCCTAAAAATTCTAGCCGCTCATTGTGTTTGCTGCTAGCACTGCGGTGCGTTAACGCCTGCAACAAAAGTTCAGACTGCTGGAAAGCATAACCTAGTTTCTTCTGGAGCCTATTGATTAGGATGGGATTCATGCGTTACCAATAACTTAACTATGCGTAAAAACTGCGG
This sequence comes from secondary endosymbiont of Ctenarytaina eucalypti, assembly GCF_000287335.1. Lineage (GTDB taxonomy): Bacteria > Pseudomonadota > Gammaproteobacteria > Enterobacterales > Enterobacteriaceae. The sequence continues at coordinate 1,157,250 of NC_018419.1, read as the reverse complement.
TAGGGGGAACAGGCCTGGGGGTAATATGCTCCCGCTTAAAATTACTTCTTCGTTGATAGAGGATTCAATACGGAGGACATATTACACTCTCATCTAATCGTTATTCTACATCAGTCAGCAAAATAATGCTTCGCTAAAAAAGAAATTAATAAATCCTACCAATGCGGCTGCAGCGTATGCCAGTCGGCCATTGTCCTTCTTGCTTATCGAAACTCATCCAAATGATCGTCGCTTTACCCAACAAATTTCTTTCCGGTACGAATCCCCAATAACGACTATCAGAACTATTATCACGGTTATCTCCCATCATAAAATACTCTCCTTTCGGCACGATCCACTCCCCCAGCGCACTACCTGGCTGCTGATAATACATCCCTACTGGATCCTTCTGTCCTAGCACTGTCAGTACATTGTGCGAAGTTCCGCCAAACGACTCTTTTCGTTTCGCTAGAAAAATGACGTCGTCCGGCAAATTATTGGGCGTTGCCTTTAGGAAATTACTGCTGGCTTCAGGGATGCTGGTAGCGTTGCTGGGTTGCGAAACAACATCACGCAGGGTACATTCACTATAGGTAATGGGTAATGCTGGGGCGCTACCAGGACAGACCGTCACGCGTTTATGCGTGGGATCGTAATTAATCCGGTCGCCCGGCAATCCAACGACCCGTTTTATATAGTTTAGTCTAGAGTTGAGTGGGTATTTAAAAACAACCACGTCACCACGTTGTGGATGACCGGTTTCAATAAGCATCATCTGGGTGATCGGGTCTTTAATGCCATAAGAAAACTTTTTCACTAGAACAAAATCACCGACCAACAAAGTTGGCATCATAGAGCCTGAGGGAATTTGAAACGGCTCAAAAAAAAATGAACGTACTATAAAGACGAATAACAGTACTGGGAAAATAGATGCAGAAGTCTTGAGCCACCCAGGATTAGCGCTAAGATGAATAGCGACTTCATGCCCCGCCTTCACCTCAGCGGCTTTAGTGGTATGTTTCTTACCCCATATCCGCACCTGACGGCGGCGCGCAGACGCTAGATTAAAACGCTCTACGCACCAAAGAACCCCAGTAATAAGTGTCGTAAGTGTTAAAATTAGGGTAAACATTTTCGCCATACCATCTCCTAAAGCTTATCTGCTTTCTTTCCCCACGTGCAAAATTGCCAGGAATGCTTCCTGTGGAAGCTGAACGTTACCAACCTGTTTCATTCGTTTTTTACCTTTTTTCTGCTTTTGCAGCAGCTTTTTTTTACGGCTAACATCGCCACCATAGCACTTCGCTAGAACGTTCTTACGCAACTGCTTAACAGTAGAGCGGGCGATAATATGATTTCCAATAGACGCCTGAATAGCAATATCAAACTGCTGCCGCGGGATCAGTTCCTGCAGTTTATCGACAAAAGCACGGCTGCGATATGGTGCGTTCTCACGATGCGTAATCAATGCTAGTGCATCAACCCGCTCGTTATTAATCAACACATCAACCTTTACCATATCAGCATTCTGAAAACGGATGAATTTATAATCTAGTGAGGCATAACCGCGCGAAATAGATTGCAGCCGATCAAAGAAATCCAGCACCACTTCTGACATGGGAATGTCATAGGTTAACGCCACCTGCTGGTCATGATAAACCATATTTTTTTGAACACCGCGTTTTTCGATACACAGGCTGATAACATGACCCACATGCGCCTGTGGCAGCAGTATGTCACACTTAGCTACAGGCTCGCGTAGTGCGGTAATTTTATTCATCGGGGGCAACTTAGACGGGCTATCTACGTAAACCGTCTTGTGATCAGTAGTCAATACCTCATAAATGACTGTTGGGGCGGTAGTGATAAGATTGAGATTATATTCACGTTCTAGCCGCTCCTGAACGATCTCCATATGCAGCAGGCCAAGAAAGCCACAGCGGAACCCAAAACCTAACGCAGTAGAGCTTTCCGGCTCATAGAATAATGAGGCATCGTTCAGGCTAAGCTTGCTCAGAGCATCGCGAAATGCCTCATAATCGTCAGAGCTTACAGGGAAAAAACCAGCATATACCTGTGGCTTCACTTTTTTAAACCCCGGCAACACTTTCTCCGCCGGCTGGCGAGCTAGCGTAATAGTATCGCCTACCGGCGCGCCGTGAATATCTTTAATTGTGCAGACTAGCCAACCGACCTCAACACAGTTGAGAACTTCGCGGTCGATGCGTTTAGGGGTGAAAATACCTAGCCGGGCTACGTTATACATTTGGTTAGTGCTCATTACCTTGATTTTATCACCTTTGCGCAGCATACCATTCTTAATACGCACCAGAGATACTACGCCTAAATAGTTATCAAACCAGGAGTCGATAATCAACGCCTGCAGCGGTGCAGTCGGGTCTCCCTCAGGCGGAGGGATGTCGCGTACTAACCGTTCGAGCACATCACATATACCTACACCTGTTTTCGCGGAACAGCGCACTGCGTCGCTAGCGTCAAGGCCAATAATATCTTCGATTTCCTGTGCTACGCGATCAGGATTGGCGGCGGGCAAGTCGATTTTATTCAGCACCGGGATTACTGTTAAATTCATTGACAGTGCGGTATAGCAGTTAGCTAAGGTTTGAGCTTCTACCCCTTGTCCAGCATCTACAACCAGGAGTGCTCCTTCGCAAGCAGCTAGTGAACGAGAGACTTCATACGAAAAATCTACATGTCCTGGGGTATCGATGAAATTCAGCTGATAAATTTTTCCGTCAAGCGCTCGATAGTGCAAAGTAACGCTTTGCGCCTTGATAGTGATGCCGCGCTCACGCTCTAGATCCATAGAGTCCAGCACCTGGGACGCCATTTCACGCTCGCTCAGACCACCGCAGATCTGTATTAGGCGATCGGATAGCGTTGATTTTCCGTGGTCAATGTGGGCAATAATAGAGAAGTTACGTATGTTCTTCATTTTAAGAAAGCTTTATATTAAAATAGCTCTTTATCAGTACTGGAGTCACTCTGATGAAAACGAGGCTGCAGTCTATAAAATATACTAAATATCCTACACTGTTTCAGGAAAGTAAAAAAGAACTGTCAGGTTCTTCCCGAGATCCAGGCCTTGCATTTATATTTTTTTTATAACAGTGATTTGTTACTTACCGCTAACTCCGCACTAATTTTTTCTTGAAGAATGCTCTTAAATAAACTATTTTACTCAATTTTTTTATTAAAATCCTGCCATGAAGCTATGCTTCTGTTCAATCAAGGAGGCACGCGCCCGTCATATGATTCGTTATTTACCAGCTCCAATTACCCACCTCACCGAAGTGTAATAAGTAGCTTTCCTTGCTTTTTTCACACAGTTTTATGCTAGCAATCCACCTTAATGGTAGGTGGCAATTTTTAGTAATGATTAGCTCAACTTACTGTGTTCAATTTTGAAAATGTACCCCATATTCACACAAAATTTCACAAGCGCACAGGAACTTCCTGGTAAAAAAATAAAATAATAGATTTAAATTTAATGAGTGAGCCTAAAGAGATAAGGCTATTGTTATATGTCTACAGTCTATAACACCAGCGTACCAGCTCTCCTAAAATCCATTTCCCCGTCGTGTAGTGTCAGCGTTAGCAGCTGGGGTCTAATCAGGGTTAAAACACACTTGTTTAGGTACGCGCTCGATAGATTAGAGGCGCTCTCTGTCCTTTAACAACCTACATACTGATCTTCTTAGAATATTAATCAACAAATACCAGTAACTACCATACCAACAGAATTATGTCTCATCTACTATGTTGTTTACTAATATCTAGACGGTTATAGCATCGGCGCTAACCGCTCGAGACGTCGAGGTTATAGTTCACTGTCATCTTCATGTACATGACTGTAACATTCTTCTGTCAGCTAGCCTTATTTTTAAGGTCACCACTTGTTTAGAGAAGTTGATCTGACTTGGCAATGCTTTATGTGACGTAGCAGAGTGACGTGCCGTAATGCTATACCACTACTTTAATTCCCTTGGATCTACGCTCAATAAAAAAGCCGGTGAAAATTTTACCGGCTTTGAGCTTCACTGCTGACCACAGGTCGTGCATATTGCTTCAGAACAACTAGTGTACAGTTTTCAAGCTTCAATTGCCAGACGCATTTTCTTCATGGCGTTTTTTTCAAGCTGGCGCACACGCTCCGCGGAGACCCCGTACCGATTAGCTAACTCCTGCAGGGTGATTTTGTTGTCATCGTCTAGCCAACGCGAACGGATGATTTCCTCGCTGCGCTTATCGAGACCGTCTAACGCTAGGCTCAACTTTTCGGCAGCGTGATAGTCCCAGTTATCTTCTTCGATACTGTTGGCGAAATCAGATGCTTTATCCTGCAGGTACAGCATCGGCGGCATCGGATGTCCTTCCTGGATATTATCTTCCGGCACGGGATCGAAGGTCATATCCTGCGCAGCCATACGAGACTCCATTTCACGAACATCCTTACTAGTCACTCCCAGCTCTTTAGCTACCATATCTACTTCGTCCTGGTTGAACCATCCCAATCGCTTCTTTGTTTTACGTAGGTTGAAGAAAAGCTTACGCTGCACCTTAGTGGTCGCTACTTTAACAATACGCCAGTTGCGCAGAACGTATTCATGAATTTCTGCTTTGATCCAATGGACCGCAAACGAGACAAGCCGGACACCTACTGCTGGGTTAAACCGGCGGACGGCTTTCATCAGGCCGATATTGCCTTCCTGAATCAGATCAGCCTGAGACAGGCCGTAACCGGAATAGTTACGCGCAACATGCACAACAAATCGCAGGTGGGAAAGAATTAATTGCTTGGCAGCCTCCAAATCGCCCTTGTAATGTAATCTTTCAGCCAGACCCCTCTCTTCTTCTGCTGTTAGCATTGGATAGGCATAGACAGACCTGACATAGGCTTCTAGACTGCCCTGAGGTGCATAGGCTAAAACTTGCATATCTTTGATCATGTATAACCTCTTACTAGATACTTTGGCAACGTTCTTCAGAAGCTTCGCACTGGGACGAGACACTCCATCATTGAACAGCCGATAAGAAACTTTTTATCCTCTCACTAAGTGAAGAAATCAACAAACTTAATCTTAGTTGTATTGTATCAATAAAATGATGTTCAGATGTTAACCGGCGTAAATAAGATATCCTGTATAAGCACATATGCTTATGTGAGTTTAGTAAAAAGATAATCTCCTTCACCATTAGGTGATTAAGTTAAATCTCATGCTCAATCTCATTTAGAGATAAGTAACGGTTTGTACTAAAACTTAATCAACAGAACCGTCAAGATAACGCATTATTATACACCGCTGCGTAAATATTCTAGCGTCAATAACCTCGCCGCACACCAGCCCAGAATGAACGAAATTCGCACACACAAGATCGTTTCGTTCCAGCTAAAGCAGCAAAACTCAAACATGGTGCTAAACATCACTGCCACATGCGCTAGGACCGATGCGAGCTACTAGACTAGCTTGCCGGACAAAACTAAGGAAAGCGCTGTACCACCCAGAACAAGTAAACCCCTCCGTTTAGCAACGGATTGAGGATCAATCTATTAGTAGCGCAGATTCATTGCATAACTTTAATGGCATAACACCGACTGAAAAACACTTAACGAATATTCTTGGCGATAATCATGAATATAATACAAACTAAGCAAGGTTAATCAAATGGTAACGACTTTGGCTTTTAAAAAAGCTCCTAGCAGCCAACGTCTCATATACTCTTCTGTACTTAACCAGGTATAGAGCCACTTCTGCTCTCACTCCAGGTGAGAGGAACCTACATTGCGCTGATTTTTCTGTCTGCCTGCGCTATGTTCTCTAGCGCTCATAAGTTAATCAACTTGACTCTTTATAGACCTTTGAGAATAATCCACTCTTATTGAGCATAAATGTACAAAAACTCTTTTGTGTTATCAGCCTAGGATTATAGACCGATATCTAGGCTGTCGCGCCTACACTGTTAAAGTCCTCCAAGAAAATCAGCATGCTCTGCAATATGGCGTGATTTCGTTTTCCTCTTTGGCTAGTCCGACAGCAACATCACAGGAACCTAGGCCTCGGAAAAGGTAATGCCTATACGCTGTAGTTCCCCGACTGAGGCCTGTATCAGTACATGACGCGATGTTGCTTCTTGAAAATAAATAACATCGTGACTGCTAATTCAAATACGGCTCGTGCTCTTGGTCAATCAATCCTGCATATTACTTTTAGTAGGGCGCTTGTTCTTATGCCAGAAGCACTAGGAAGAAGCTACATATCAGCCGGACAGCAGTAAAGGCATGCCCTCTGTGTCGCTCCTGTCTTCCTACAAGACAGGATTGGCTAACTTGCTTAAAGCGCATTATGCGTGTTTAGTACTACCGAAAAAGCGCCTCAATAAAATCGCTGGCTTTAAAAGGCTGCAAATCCTCGTGCTCTCCGATACTAATATAACGAATCGGGATACCGAAACGCTCTGCCACAGAAAAAATGACTCCGCCTTTAGCAGTGCCATCTAATTTAGTAAGCGCGATGCCGGTCAGGCCCAGCGCATCATTAAATAAGTGAGTCTGGCTGATAGCATTCTGTCCAGTGCTAGCGTCAAGGATCAGCATCACTTCATGTGGCGCCTCAACATCTAGCTTTTTTATGACACGAACGATTTTCTTCAGTTCGTCCATCAGGTGTGTTTTATTTTGCAGCCGTCCTGCAGTGTCCGCTATCAGTACATCAATCTCGCGTGCTTTAGCTGACTGTAGAGCGTCAAAGATAACAGATGCAGAGTCGGCGCCGGTCTTTTTTGCCACCACCGGGATTTCGTTACGCTCTCCCCATGCCTGTAGTTGCTCTACCGCCGCAGCGCGGAATGTATCCCCCGCTGCTAGCATGACCCGTTTCCCGTCAGTCTGATATTGCCGAGCAAGTTTTCCGATGGTAGTGGTTTTCCCCACGCCGTTAACTCCGACCATTAGGATCACGAAAGGAGCTTTTCGAGTCAACTTGAGTCCCTCCTCGACATTAGCGAGAATAGCCGCCATATCTTTGCGTAATTGACTGTACAGAACTTCTGCATCCTTAAGATGACCGCGTCCGGCATGAGCAATTAAACCATCAATTATTTTTCGCGTGGTCTGGATGCCCACGTCAGCGACAAGCAATTGCTCTTCTAATGCCTCAAACAAATTATTATCAATTTTCTTTCCGAGAAATAATTTAATCAATCCAGATCCCAGAGTTTTTCTTGTCTGTGCCAGGCTGTTTTTCAGCCTGGAAAAAAATTTTCCGCGACCGACACCAGGGGGTAGACCGTCTATCACTGACCTCGATATGGCATTCTTATCTACGATAAGATCCGCTGATAACGTTAGCGCTACGCTGGCGTCATTATGATTTTCCAGTGCAGGGGCATCGGTACTCCCAAACAGTAAAGCAACGCCATCCTCTTCGCGTGGCTTTACGACAAAGTCATTTTTTATGGTGGAAGTGGTGCTGTTTAGAAGTGTTTTATAGCTAACGACGGCATCGCTGCGCCGTGATGACACCTGTGTTGTCATGAGGCGCGTATCATCATTTTTATGATGATAGTTTTTCGGATCCGATAATCCCTCTTTTTCAGCGTTATCTCCTGCATCTCGCACATTAGTTAGAGGAACTCGCATATTGTCGGTTTGCTCCTCAATGCCCGTTAAGTTAATCTCCCGTTCAGATGCTGGTTCACTGCCGACATCATCTTTCTGACGATTCCAGCCTACCCAAGAAAAGAAACTGCGTTTATTCTCTTTTTCCATTGCTGAATACTACCCCTCGACTACGCTTTGATCAAAAAAACGAGCGCGAATTAGATTGCGCCTCTAACAATACTTAAAGTTTAGCACTTTATCTGCACCATATTTTTGTTGAAAAATAAATTTCGCTATCGCCTCCAAGCGCCGATAGCGCTCTGAAACAGCTTTCTCAAACGATGGGGGGCAGATCTTGTTCTTCTATGATGCTTCTTAAAGGGAGGCTGGTCATCACGACCATGATGTATGTTCGTGCGGTCTAACTGTGTAATTTTATGTTTTTGAGAACCATCAGTTCGGTGAAAAGATAGTATATACAATCTATTGCATGCATAAATCCTATTTATGTACACATGTTTACTACATATAGGCTATTCTTTAATAGACTTCTGATGCTGTGAAAATTCGCACTGACTGCACTAAAAGTTCATCAACAACTAACTTATGAGGGATGATTTTATAATCAGCATGTAACTATTCCGTGGCGTATTTGAATACGGGAGTTTTTTGATGAGCGCGAGTCGCGAAGAACTACTATTACGCAATGAAGACACTATGCAGTATTCTTAATAAATTAATTCAATTAAGAGCTATGAGCATTGTGCTGGTTTCGTCTACGCTAAGATCATGGGCACGTAGATACAGATGGGCCCGACAAAATTGCATGCAGCTCGTACATAGTAGCCTGGTCAGCAAGTTGACCCACCGATTTGATAACCTTCCGTATTATTTTACGATCACTGAAGTTAGGCTTCTTAATTTCAGCCGCTTAGTGATGTGCCTCTCGGGGAGGTGGTCTCTAAGCTTGAGTAGTACTCTGCAGCGAGCGTAACGGCTTAATTTTTTCTCAACAGAGAATCATGCGAGTAAAATGTATCAGATTTATTGAATAAAAATATATTTTTCTCACTCTTGTCTGATTTTAATGTATTTATTATAATACATGTTCTCTATAAAAAAACCAGAATGTACCACTACTAACTTCCTGACACACCAAAGAATAAAAGCAGCATGTCTCTCTAGCAAAGTAGCTAAAGTAGTCAAAGTAGTCAAAATTTGCTGCCCAGAAAAGATACACTGAGTTTGGTCACAGCCTGTTCAGCTACTTTTTACTCCGCTTTAGACAGCATGATATTACTGCTAATAATAAAATAAGGCGCGTTGCTTTTTATTAAGCTCTAAGAGCACTGTCTGCCCTATGTCTCAACTAACCATAAATGCTCTTAAGACACAAAAACGATTTGTATCTCAACAAGTGAGAAAACAGCATCATAAATTCAACATAAAAATATTAATATGCTATCAAGCATAGATTCATTCATTGATAGAAGCAAGCTTTAATTTTTTGCTAAAAGCATTAGGAATAGGTTATCCGCATAGTCTTTAACAAAAAGCGAGTTTGTCGCATCCATCATCTTTTCTGTAGATAAGAGAAATAAAATAATCTTTGGCTTATTTTTCGCAAAACAGTCCCACTGTTTCACGAGCTCTACGCCTCCTTTTTAGATGAAAGAGCCATCCTAAACACTCATAGAAGCATCGGATTATGGCGATTACAAAACATCTTTACTACCGCGCTACTCTGTTAAGGAAGAAAAGCAAGCTATCTATGTGCCACTAGGCAAAAATGTGCAATATTTCGCTGCCTCCAGACGATGGGTAGAGTGACGCAATAAAATCTTAGCACCTAAAGATGCAATAAGTGTGGGGAGACAAGAAAGTCGATTATCTCTATCGATCACCGCCTTCACGCCGACACCATGCCTTTTTACAACACTTCTAAACTATCATTCGATCTTGTGTGCATCTAATGCAAGGTATTAATAAAAAATAAGGCATCAGAAGTTATACTAATGCTTAACTGATGCCCTCATTAGACATTCCGAACACGGTGCACATCGTATGAAGTAGACCCGATAGAAAAAACGAGCCAAACCGCTAAATGATCTTGCTAATATATATAGCATCTACCGTTCAGATCGTGTCTATAAATTTATCAGGTCTTTATTCTTATGCTCCCCACCTGAATGAAAGGCACATAGAGCATTTAATAGCAGAGTGATTAGTGTGCGGCTTCTAATCTAGACTATTTCGTGACTAGGATAGGATAATGGGGATTTAAGGGATGATTGGCTAAAGGGCTAGCAACAAAGCCAACGGCTTCATAGGCCTTGGCTAATGTTATGCTAGCCCGCGCGCGGGATTGCTCTGCGCCATTGCACAAAACTTGATTCAGATATGTCTCGTCTTCGCGTAGGAGATAATAGCGATTCTGTAACGAGATTAGCATCGCCGACACGGCATCTGCAACGGTATTTTTTAGATGGCTGTACATTTTTCCGGAAAATGCTTTCTCTAACTCCACTACCGGCGTATTAGTCACACCTGAGAGAATATCTAGTAAATTAGAAACGCCGGGTTTAGTCATAAGATCGTAACGCACTACCGGCGGCTCGTCAGAATCGGTTACCGCGCGCTTAAGCTTCTTAGCCACAGATCTAGGATCATCCAGTAAGCTGATCACGTTATTACGGTTATCATCTGTTTTTGACATCTTTTTCGTTGGATCGAGCAATGACATTACCCGTGAGCCAGATGTGGGAATACACGGCTCCGGAATGGTAAATATATTGCCATATAATGCATTGAACCTCTTGGCAAGATTTCGGCTGAGCTCTACATGCTGTTTCTGATCTGCCCCGATCGGTACCTGATTGGTTTGATAGAGTAGAATATCTGCAACCATCAGCACCGGATAATCAAATAGCCCGGCGTTAATGTTTTCGGCATAACTAACTGCTTTTTCTTTGAACTGGGTCATCCGGCTCAGTTCGCCAAAAGAGGTATAACAGTTCAAAAGCCAGCTCAGCTGGCTATGCTCTGGCACGTGCGACTGAATAAAAACCGTACTTCTAGTCGGATCGATACCGCAGGCCAAATACATCGCCAGAACGTCCAAAGTAGCCTTTCGAAGCTGATGTGCGTTCTGACGGATTGTAATAGCATGCAAGTCAACGATACAATAAATACATTCATAATCATCCTGCATCTTAACCCATTGACGCAACGCGCCCATATAGTTACCGATAGTCAGTTCTCCTGACGGCTGAGTCCCGCTAAATACAATGGGCTTGTTCATTTTAAACGTCCTAATTAACGCAAGATGCAAGTCTTAGTGCAAGCATGAGATCAGCACAAAAATTGAGTGTGTCATATAAATAACGCGGGGTGATCGCTGCATTCTTTTTACCTCCAAAGGTAATGCTAGCACTTAGGCACTTGAATGCTTCTACGTGGGGAATATCATTATCTTCATTTTATTATGAATAACAGCATAAGAGCAACTGTTCTCACATAACAGCGCCGTAGATGATGCATCCAAGATGTCTCGTGTGGCTTTGTATGCTTTGTTCTGGGTCAAGAATGATCACCGCCAATAATAAATTTGCAGGAGTACTCGAAATGCAGCAAGGCAGGTATCAGCTCCCAAAAAAAACTGATCTTATTTTTCACTTCCGCTATCCTCAGCCCCTGAAAAGCTAATGTTTACCACAACAGCCTCAGCGCTCTCTTTCAGTCGAAAAACGCGCGCTTCGCACTCTTCAGCGAAGAATGTGGTTACAAGTCGTCTTAGCTGAGCCAGCATGGAGAGAATTTCATTAAAATATAGGCGCCTTTCTGATACTACGAGTAATGCTTTCTTGGATTATCTAGGAAAATGTTTTACGCTGATAGTGTCCTATAGAAAGTGCTAGATCATCCGGTAAAGCTATTCGGTAAACTTTTAGTAAGCTCAAAAAGTAATGTAGATAATCAATTATTCTTTATGTACTACCTACTGCTCTTGCTAACTCGTAACGCATAGCACTGATGACGGCACTGTAATCTGGCTGGCTGAATATAGAGGAACCGGCTACGAACATATCAGCGCCCGCAGCGGCGATAGCGCCACAGTTCTTTACTGTGACACCGCCATCGACCTCTAGCCGGATATCCCTGCCGCTGAGATCAATGAGTCTCCGTGCCTGGCGTAGTTTATCTAGAGTTGAAGGCAAGAAACACTGACCACTGAAGCCGGGGTTTACTGACATCAGCAGGATGACATCAAGGTTATAAAGAGTATAATCCAGGTAGCTCAGTGATGTGGTGGGATTGAATACCAGCCCGGCCTTGCATCCATGTTTTTTGATGAGCTGCAGCGATCGATCGATATGCTCAGATGCTTCGGGATGAAAGGTAATATAACTAGCGCCAGCAGCCGCAAAGTCTGGAATCACCCGATCGACAGGTTTCACCATCAAATGCACATCAAGAGGGGCGGTAATACCATAGCTACGGAGCGCTTTAAGCATCATTGGCCCCATGCTGAGATTAGGAACGTAATGATTATCCATTACATCAAAATGCACGACGTCCGCTCCAGCGGATATCACCCGAGCGGTATCGTCGCCAAGGCGTGCAAAGTCTGCTGACAAGATAGAAGGCGCGATTAAAAAATTTTTCATCTATGTTTCTCTCATGAGTTAAGCCGTATTCTGCGGCAAGGCCCATGTCACTTAAAGATATAAAGCCAATAGTTCATTGACTCTTTTGCGCCCAAAGATGTTGCTGCTAATAGTCCGTCGAGCTGTAACATAGTACAGCACCGCATCGTTATACCATTGACGAGTCAGAGCGGTATCGTGATTAGAAATTAGTACCGGTATTTTACTTTCACCTGCTAATTGGCTGGCAAGGCGAGCCAGATTCTGCTGTTCAATGAGATTGAATCTATGGTTATAATACGCCGTAAAATTAGCGGTAGTAGAGAGCGGCACATAAGGTGGATCGCAATACACCACTGAACCTGGTACGGCGCGAGAGAGCGTTTTGTCATAGTGCTCACAAAAAAACACTGCCCGGCGTGCTTTCTCAGCGAACTGGTACAGTTCCCACTCCGGGAAATAAGGCTTTTTATAGCGACCAAAGGGAACGTTGAACTCACCGCTCAGGTTGTATCGGCACAGGCCGTTATAGCAATGTCGGTTGAGATAAAGAAACAGTACAGCACGTTCATGAGCGTCTGTACAAAGATTAAAGGCGCTACGTAGCGGGTAGTAAACCTCAGAGAGATTTGCGTCAGCAGCAAACAATGCGCGCGCGTCACGGATAAAGTCGTTTGGGCGCTCTTTAACTATATTGAAGATATTGATAAGATCACTGTTTATATCAGCGAGAATATAATAATCATACTCCGTATTAAGGAACACCGATCCGGCGCCGACAAAAGGTTCAATCAGGCAACCGCCTGCAGGCAGGTGACGGCGGATAGTCTCAATCAGCGGATACTTACCACCCGCCCACTTCAAAAACGCTCGATTTTTCTTCATACCTTCCTTACTTAATGCATACTCTTTAAAATCGCGCAGCTTACTTTAACTACCATAGCACTACAGTACTATGTTCAGGAACGCCTAATAATTTTTGATTTTTTTAAGATAACCCATGTTCGTTACTTAGAATTTCTTGGCATGCACATCAGCGGGCAATTTTTCTGTTGTGTTTTTAGCCTGTTCCTGCCAAGGATTAACCCCCGATTACAAAGCACCATACAATACTCGAGGCTTTCATACGCCCCTCATGGGATCATCGGCTTTTGCTGTGCATGACTACTTTTTATTATAGGCCAGAATTGAGAAGCAGTGCTGTACTGTATATAGCTAATGATTAACTATTAGCGAGTCTGTGTGGGGGGGTTATATCCTTATTGAAGCGCTACGCGCGCTGTAACGAACGATATACAAGTACTCTAGCGCTCAAGGTTGTTTTCTGCGGGCGCCTGGTCTGGCGACTCGGGAGATTACAATGTGCTTAGAGTGATAGCTCGTGACAGTAGCGTTCTACATAGCTGTGTTAGAAGATGATGTTTGCTCTTAGTCATTTAATCCATGCCAGTTATCATTTCCACCGAAGCAGGGGGAGGAGGGTCACGCGTTTCCTTCACCGATAATTTTCACGGGGGAATCGTAAACAAAATTTTTTATTTTAAAAAGTTAACTTATATTACTCTTTAATTCAATGTATTGCTGAATTTTTTGGGATGCTCCTGTTGTCTTTAAAACGAGATCGAGCACCTCCTACACTACTGTGTCTCGAAGGCGCTCGGTGGAGGCAAGACTGGTTCAAAACGGTAGGGGGGGTGAATGTTATACGATGGTCTTTATTGTGGAGTGTCGTGACTTGAATCAGCGTGAGCTATAAATGCACGCACTGATATAATGCTTTTCACTAGAAACAGTAGAAAAAATAAGGATAGAATATTGATCTCTATTCATCATTCATCACACATACTCTCTGCAGTGTGGTTCTGTCGAGACGGGAGAAATAGGCCGCTGAGGAGAGTACGTGGAGATCACCGCTATCGGAGGGTCAGTGTTTCTATTAGAATCTCACTGCTAAATATCACTCTACGACTGAGAGAAGAGGCGGTAATTTCAGGGTGAAGAAAAATTCTATTTGGCGGCTTAAAAAACTTTTTCTATAATCGTTTATATGCAGGAGCCCTGACCCAAGTGCAAACCTCACAATCCTGCATATGCCGCATAACCATATAGTCAACTACTTTGCCTTTGCAAAATTTTGCATTGCTGACACTTAATGGGTATATCAGATGCACCTGGCTACTCTACAACTGTTTTGTTTGTCTTGCACAAACAAGAAAATTTAGAAGCTATCTCTGCATGAGAAGCAGGTCATTATATAGCAAAAGCGCTTTGCGTACAACTTCTATCATCATAGTACTGTGGTCATCCTATGGCCTTACCTCGGAGCTAGTAGCTATAAACTATTCTGTTGTTTTGAGAAGCCGTTCATAGGTCTAGATGCAATTCATGAAAGCGAGGGATGCGCCTTTGGTCGAGTAGCTTTTCCGATGCTACTATATACGCTATTCGTGCATGATGTCAGCAAACGAGCAATATCGTCCCCTTGGGTCGGGAACTCACAGGCTGATATAGAGTGTTATGCTGCTCTTTTTTCACGTAACACCGTATTAAGAATGATAGTCGTACTTAATCTTTTCCAAGGAAAGTCAAGGAGATCACTTTATCCGAAAGGAGATGTACGTAGGCTTCTACTTGCTGCTTTAAGAGCGACACTGATAGAAAATTTGATTATCTGATTATTACCGAGATGAGCATTGATCCGGTTTTACTCCCTGCCGATTAGTTAGCTTGAGAAAATGGCGTGATCTGAGTCTAAATAAAAAGTATAAAGTTGATAGCTATCAGTGGCCAGATCGGCAAAAGCATTGCTGATGCTGCGATACTGATCGGGTATGATATTATGCTCTCTAAGATGGTTTTTGTAACTAGCGAAATAATCGTTGCTCTAGCAGTGTGAGCAATTTGCTCTCCTCGCAGACAGATAATACCACTAAATTGATCTTGACCGCCTGCCTAGTAGAACAGCAATACTGCTCTGGGGCTGCTCAGATTAAGGACTAATAGTGATTAGTCGCCAGCATGGCGTTATTGTCCCTCTTTAGCAATGCGACTAATGCTTACTTTTGTAATCAAAAAACAGACATGGTAAGTTGGCAACTGCTTTTTTCTAAAATAACAACATTTAGTTCCAGGATATTATCAATAATCTTTTCGGAAGCTCGTTACGCCAGATTATCTACTTTCTATTATATTGATAATTTGGTTAGCAACAACTTTAGGGCTTTGTTCGTCGGTGCGGATTGTGATGTCCGCTATTTCTTCATAAAGCGGTTTACCTTCGCGAGCCAACACTACTAAAATGTCACGAGGGGGCTCTGCTGCTTGCAAGAGCGGGCGTTTCTTATCACGCTGCGTACGGGCTAGCTGTTTTTCAATGGTAGTTTCAAGATACACAACCACTCCTCGAGCGGAAAGGCGATTGCGTGTGTCGCGCGATTTAACGGAGCCACCGCCTGTAGCTAGCACAATACCCTGCTTTTCAGTCAGTTCGTTGATAATTTTTTCTTCTCGATCGCGGAAACCCTCTTCACCTTCTACGTCAAATACCCAACCTACGTCAGCTCCAGTTCGTCGCTCAATTTCTTGATCAGAATCGAAAAACTCCATATTCAGTTGTTGAGCTAACTGACGCCCGATGGTGCTTTTTCCAGCACCCATAGGCCCAACTAGAAAGATATTGCGTTTCTCTGCCATGTTTTTCGGTATTAGTAAGATTAATTGTTAATGAAAACCCGCCCCGCTAATAAAATTAGCGACGGGATCTAAACTGAAACCTCATGAGCGTTAGTGATAGAATCAGGCAAAATTATCCCAGCACTCTGGGTAGTTTGGCAACTAATTAAATTGATGCCTACACCAAAAGCAAGATGCCCGGCATAACATTTAACGAGAGACCATCGATGCTTCATATAGGTTACCCTTTTTAAGTGAAATCCCCAACAGCGTCATATTGATAACAGAACAGTATGCGTTGCTGCTAGATAGCTGGATTCGGACATTTAAAACGACGGTAGTTGGTCGTGAGTCCGATATACTGATTATACTATACGATTGTAAGAATACACTATGGTAAAACTGCTGTTATCGTCCTTACTTATCATAAGACCGCGATGTATTACGATAATATATCATTATATATCATATGCTTAAAAATAAAATCCTCGCCTTTGCTTAAAAGCGTCCCATCTCCTTTTATACTGCTACATATCTTTACAAGATATGTAGAAAAATATTATTGATATGGCAGTAAATACCTCTGTATGCAAAGATGTTATGGAGGCATTGAACATTAGCACAAATTTTGTTATGACGTCTTTTGTATTTTACATGCATAACGAGGCAAGATTCTGTAGCAGCAGTAACGCCTGACGCTGGAATCGTTATCTTTTTATAAATCATACAAAAATGATCGCATCTATAGCAAAAGATAACTTGTATAACACGTTATTGACAAAGCTTTCATGCTCTCAATTCCATAAGACGATTATTATCTAACGTGTACTATTATAAAGTAAAAGATAAAATAATGGGCGCTCCTGAAAGCAGGAGTCTTTTCACTTCAAATTTCCAGAAAAACGACATCATGCGATGTTTTTTCAAAAAAAATATATTCTCTGATTATTATATGCTCCTGCTCATCTTTTAAGATGAGCCATGCAAGATCCTTTGATAATGATTAGTATTTTTTAGTACATTCAAGATAGTTTTTCCATAAAAAATACAGAACCTATTAATCAGTCTCTTTTTGCCTTCTAGTAATCACATCATCAGTGTTAATAAGTAAAAAAATACCCAGAAGATAACGTAAAACAACCTGAAAATATGCGCTATATTTTTCATAGTCAACAAGACTGTTCTTGAATTTCTTACTCTCATGAAATGAACAAGAGCACACATGCTTCAAAAGAGAAGATAGGAACATAAATAAATCTTCACCGGGCACTGCAGATACCATCTGCTTATTAGCAGATATAGTGCATTATCTTTTAGGTGCTTAATAATAAGCTAGAAGCTATTCCACACATCATAAATTATTCACGAAACCGAAGCCTCAATTCATCTCGAAAACCACCTCAATAGTGAGAAAGTGTTGACTGATAAACCCTATGTTTTTCAGTAAAAAACCGCTGCACTTGATATGTTCATGAGCAATCACTGGTTTCTATGCCTACTTAAGCCTCATAATATCCTAACCTTGAACGAAATTGAGATTACGGTCATATAGAGGCATACATCAGCATTAATAGTCTCAAGATGACGGGGATTTTATCGGCATCTAAGATAATGTCCCGATCAGCAGGCGTCTTGATGAACTTAAAGTTCAGCTACTCTCTGACGAATCGCATTATCTTTATTTCAGTAAATAATCTCCATAGAAAAGCAAACGTTTAACATTACTTATCGACTGATTTATAACACGGCCTTAAAACTTAAAAAGCCTGCTAGTGGGATGCTTAAAGTCTTGTTTTTTGTAATACGTACGGCAAGATAATCAATCTCAGCATACATATGTTAATACTTCAAGAAAGTGCTCATTGCGCGCATGATTATATCAGCCTGAGTGTTTTGATAAAAACCATAGGGCAAGCAGAAAGAAATGCTCAAAAGCACAAAGAGCAGGGCATTGGCACCAGTGGTATGATTCCTCATCTTATCTATCTCTATCAAATATCCGACTGCCATCTTTTAGCAGTCATTACAATACATTTTACTATGATGCCCCGTTAAAGAAAAAAATACACCAACACTGTCAATTCCTATAGAATTACAATATTAACTGTTTAATACTATATTTATAAAAATCCTAATTAAATATCTACATTTGCGCAGACCTCATGCGATCTAGCAAAAGACGGAAGGTCTTCATACTTCGCTAAATAGCTGAAATGGTTATATTTTAATGTAAATTAATCCTAGGTAATTATCTAATCCCACATGAAGATGATTCAAGTGATTGAAGTGAGTAGTAAGAATTATTAATACGCTTATGCAGATTACGCCGTAAGAAACAATATACTGCATCCAGATCAGGTAAAAATAGCTTTGATTTGAGGAGAACCTCAAAACCCTACTACTTTCTTCCATGACACCACGTATCTCATAATCGCTGTCAGGTGACACTGCGCAGATTTTCCTGCATCAAACACTTCAAAGCAAAAAGCATTAATGACTCAATCGAGACACTTCCCTGGATATTAAAGTGTTTATCTAAATAGAATCTATTTTCTCACAACCGTTAAGAACACAACAGTCTTGACATCTTTTCCGCAAGCCTATAAGTGTAAAAATGATTCCAAGCATCTCTATCAAACCCTTACCGAAAAGCCAGATGCCTTCGTCATCGTCAGAAACGTGTCGAGAGAATCCATGTGAGCAGAAAATGGACCGAGATCATCGTTTACAGGCAAAGCGCTCTCTTGACGCGCAGTAATATCTAAATCATCTATTTATAACCTTATAGACCCACAAGCATTGGAGGTTTATGTTCTCACTAGGCGAGGCTCCGAAAATACATGACATCATTTAGATGCTAAAAAATATTTAGCAAATTAATTGCGCAAAAAGAACTAGCGTTTCTAAATTTCTTTAATCATGGTCTCATTTTGCTACATATATTTCAAAAAATGTTTTTACAGCACCGCACTTGCTTAAATCTAGCAACTGATTTGCTTACAATCATTTCTTCATGTATCGCAGCTCTATGACAGAATGAATAGATGATTCAGCTATTTCTCCATAGGCAAAGAAATTGCATCTAATGTAATGCAGATCACCACTCTAGGTACTAAAATAGAACTATCACTACGGGAATGATCATGAATGTTGAATAAATAGATTGTATATTATCTCAGCCAATCCAGTTGATAGATCGCTGAAAAATCAAATGATCCTGCGCAACCTCATAAACACCCGCACACCTGAGATCAGCAATATTTTCTACTAATTTTTTAATAGAAAAAATGATTCTATATTTTTAAAAAATTTTCTTGAGCGCATCACATTACATGAAAGTCAGAGCGAACTTTACTGGGCTTCCTATCCCTAAGTTTGATAACATCAATCTTGGTCATGATTTGTTCTTAAAGTCATAGGTTATAATGAATTACTTGATCTGATTGATAAATAAAAAAAATACTGACACTTTTGTCTATGCGGTGCCTTACGAGTTTTGGTATTGAGAGATCTTGCAAGAAGGCAATCGAGAACAACGCCTCTATTATGGGCCTACAATAACTAGTATTAACTCATATTTTTTAAGATGTGAAGCAGTATAGCTAGTGAATTCTAAAGCACTACTTATAAAACTTTCCTGTCATGACGGTATTGTACTAAACCAATTAACCCGTTACATCCATGCATACTGTAGATACTTCGGCTGAAGTAAACCCATTGACCATCTTCTTCCTCGCACCAACCACTAACTAGTCATGCAAGAGTCTGTCTACAGATACAAAGTTTCGGAAACTATTAGCCAGCTTATTCCTGTCCACCACCACTAAAGTCTGCCCTCGATGAAACTCAGGCTATCTCACGGCGACGTGTTTACGGAAGTGTGTTCTAATCAGCAGATCTCTCACTGTAAAACGCGTTATAATTATCTAAATATAAAGTTATATTAATGTGATGAGCAATATCACATAAGCTAGCCACTCGTAAACTAGCTGGGTTATTATTCGGCTCATAGCGCCATGATAATTCCTTGCTGTTAATAGGATTTTAATAACCAAGGACAATCCTTTGGACGGCTGGTTAAAACTTCCTGGTGCGCGCGGGGACAAGATTAGGATTTTACAAATCATCAATACTCATCTATTTTTAGATGAGAACGAGATCCTTCTTGAAGTAAAAACCTTCTTGATCTACATTTCTGTGTTGAAAGCGGTACAGGCTGAAAATCAGCATTTTGGTTTAGTAGTTATTACAGGTGGCCTAGCGCAGGATAACTAGACCCAAGCCTATCGTCATTTTGCCAGTGGAATCACGCAGCTTCCCGCGCCCTCCTTATGGCTGCCTAGAAACCATGATTTCCCAGCTAGCGATGATTAATGCACCAACAGGATTCGGTATCTCCTGTGCTAAACAGGTGTTGATTAGTGCTGACTGGCATTTGTGCTGTTGCTAGACAGGCAAGTCCATAGTATGCACCGCGGTGCTTTGAGCTGGAATCAACTAAAGTGGCTGGCTCAAGAGCTCTTTCGACACCAAGAGCGCCATACTTTACTCTTACTACATCATCATCTCTTCCATTCAGGATGCATCTAGCTTGATCAGCACATCCTGCGCAAAGCTCACACGCTAGCTAACGTACTGCGGCCATATCAACAGATACAAACTCTGCTCTTCGGACATATTCGTCAGGCACTAGATGTTGACTGGCTTGACTGGCTCGTATTAGCGACGCCCTTCACCTGCGTGCAATTTAAGCCCTATACTGCACCAATTTTACTATTGACACCCTACCTAGTCCCCCGGCTGGCGCTATCTCGACCTACTTCCTGTCGGCAGGGTGTATACTGAAGTGCCTCGACTGCATGGGCATAACAATCTAAGCAGCATTAGAGTATGCTGGATGCTAATAGTGATACTTGTCTATCTCCGCGGTTTCGAAAAGTTTTTTCTATTCCCCCAAGAAGCGACTGGGCTTTCGTACTTAGCTAACGCATCCATGTTACAGATTGTAGCTTGCTGGCGCCGCATTGCCGGGATCCACTCAATGCCGAAAAAGAATAAAATGACAGCTGATCAAGCGAGCCGGGAATAATCTAAACCCAATACCTGCAAAAAATATATTTTCACTGCAGCGTTACTATGATTATAAAGTTATGCAAGTCAATATGCTGGAAAAAACGGATCTGATTATTTGGCGGTTCATGAACAGCAGCGACGAGATCCTAGCTGCTTATCAGGAAATAAACTGTTCTAATTACTGTCGCCAAATAGTTTAGCAAATCAGCAAGTGTACTATCTTCGGTATTGACTATGCTTGTTACTCCCATCATGTATTGTTTGGGATAAAAGTCAGATAAGATTACGATCGACATCGTAAAGAATGTCTTCTTTTCAAAGTTCATTTTTTACGATAAAATGGGTAAGATTATATTCCTAAACATGATCCACGTTATGACGCAGTCAAGCTATAATGCTCACGCCATTGAGGTGCTAATCGGACTAGAACCGGTCCGCCGCCGGCCGGGGATGTACACTGATACCTCGCGGCCAAATCATCTTGGACAAGAAGTGATTGATAACAGCCTCGATGAGGCACTGGAAGGTCATGCTCGTCATGTTAATGTAACTTTGCATTCAGATCAATCTCTTGAGGTCACTGACGATGGACGCGGGATACCAGTGGATATCCATCCAGAAGAGGGCGTACCGGCGGTAGAATTAATCCTCTGCCGACTCTACGCAGGCGGAAAGTTTTCTAATAAAAACTATAAATTTTCCGGGGGTCTGCACGGGGTGGGCATTTCAGTGGTCAATGCACTCTCTGCCCGGATTGAGGTAATAGTCCGCCGTAACGGCACTATTTACCGCATCGCATTTGAGCAAGGCGATAAAATCGAAGACCTCAAAGTGTTAGGGAGTTGTCCAAAGTATAATACTGGCACTAGCGTTCATTTCTGGCCGGACGCGCGCTTTTTCGACAATCCTGGCTTCTCAATACCCTGCCTCACCCATTTACTAAAGGCGAAGGCGGTTCTTTGTCCTGGTGTTGAAATCGTTTTCAAAGATCACATCAATAACACAGAGCAGTCCTGGTGCTACCAGGCAGGTTTAAGCGATTACCTTAACGAGGAAATCAAGGGGATTATTACTCTTCCTGAAGCGCCCTTTATAGGTATGGTCAGCAGCAGTTCTGCATCGGTAGAGTGGGCCCTTCTCTGGCTTCCGGAAGGGGAAGAACTGCTAACTGAAAGCTATGTTAATTTGATCCCCACACCCCAAGGTGGCACTCATGTTAATGGTCTGCGTCAGGGGCTGCTCGACGCAATGCGTGAGTTTTGCGAATACCATAATATGTTACCTCGCGGCATCAAGTTGTCATCTGACGACATTTGGGATCGATGCGCCTATGTTTTATCTATAAAAATGCAGGATCCGCAGTTCTCCGGGCAGACCAAACAGCGGCTGACATCTCGAAAAAGTGCCGCCTTCGTGTCCGGCGTTGTTAAAGATAACTTTATACTATGGTTGAACCAGAATATACAGGTAGCCGAGAAAGTAGCAGCATTAGCTATTGATAATGCACGACGTCGATTACGTGAAACAAAGAAGGTGGTGCGTAAAAAAATGATCAGCGGGCCTGAGTTGCCTGGCAAGCTCGCTGATTGCACCGCGCAGGATCTAGCACGTACAGAACTTTTTCTGGTGGAAGGTGATTCAGCGGGGGGATCTGCTAAACAGGCTCGGGCCCGTGAATATCAAGCGATCTTACCGCTAAAGGGGAAGATCCTTAATACTTGGGAGGTACCCTCCGATCAGGTTCTAGCATCACAGGAGGTACATGATATTTCCGTGGCGCTAGGCATTGATCCCGATAGCAACGATCTTAGCCAGCTACGCTATGGTAAAATTTGTATACTATCGGATGCAGACTCTGATGGCCTGCATATCGCTACGCTGCTGTGCGCCTTGTTTATGCAACATTTCCGTGCGCTAGTGGAACAGGGGCATGTTTACGTCGCAATGCCGCCCCTTTATCGCATTGACTTGGGTAAAGAGATTTATTACGCTCTGGATGAGAAAGAAAAGCTAGGAGTGCTAAAGCGGCTGAAAAAAAACAAAGCACAGCCCAATGTGCAGCGTTTTAAAGGTCTTGGGGAAATGAATCCATTACAGTTGCGAGAAGCTACACTTGATCCCAATACACGTCGGTTGGTGCAGCTAACAGTAGGAGAGTCTGATATGGAACAAACCCTGGAAATAATGGATATGCTTCTGGCGAAAAAACGCGCTAAAGACCGTCGACGCTGGCTACATGGAAAAGGTCACGCAGCGAAAATAGAGGCATGAACCTCTAGGCAACTTGAAATATGACTCAGTAACAAGTGAAAGCATGTATTAAGGATGCGGTTAAATCAGTGTTTATTAAAAATAAGAATCAGAAATGTTTTACTATGACAGTTTTGTGAATAATACGTCTAAGAGAGCAATATAGTTTGCTCATAAACGCTCGCCGCATAGCAAACACAAACACAAACACAGGTGACTCAAGAGTGAGTGATGCTATCAGATCATCCCCTTTTATGAAGGTGTTTTTCCTATAGAGATTATTATTTAACATAAGCGTCGTAACCTGAGCCCAGAATGACCTCATTTTGCAGATTTCAATATAGCTAAAAGCTAAAAAAATATACTTTTCCGTGTCTATAGCGAAAGTGGCTATAGACCCTCTTAGCGCCATGATGTATGATAAAAGATGCCCGGCCCCTTAGCTCAGTGGTTAGAGCAGGCGACTCATAATCGCTTTGTCGCTGGTTCAAGTCCGGCAGGGGCCATAATTTATTTGACGTAAAATAATATACTTCAAGAACTTCTCACGTGATGTTATTGTAATTTTCTTTAACATGTATTGAATAGATTCATAATCCATCTTTATTATAGTAAAAATCAAATTATCATGTTAAATGTCACTAAAAACACAATGCCCGAAACGACCAACGCCCTCTACTAAAATCTAATACTAAAAAGATCATGAATATTTCATATAGTTAGTCTCAACCACATGTTTCTCAGCATCTTTAAACTCGATGCCGTTCTTTTCTATAGCCAATTTTGCGGGACAGTGCCCTAAATTTAGGCAGATAGTACCTACTCCAGCAATAGAGTAGATATATTTTTATGGCTAAGAAATGAGAAACATTTTATCGCTCTTATTTAGGCGCCTATATCTTTCTCTTTATAATATGGCATTTCAGTCATCTGATATAAAACGCCTTGAACTTCAGTACTAACACAACAGTCTTCTTGCTAAGCATTCTTGCGGTCGATGTTCAGTGAAAAATTCTTCGAGTCCAGCCTAAAAGGGCTTCAGAATGGAATATCATCATCAAAGTTTATCGGTAGATCGTTGCTTTGTGCAGGCGATGCGTTCTGTGCGGGCCGCAATACTAATTCATTGTTGCTCGCTGCGGCGCCCTGTCGACTCCCTAGCATTTTCATGGTGCCGTTTATATTAACCACCACCTCAGTAGTGTATCGATCTTGTCCACTCTGATCTTGCCATTTTCGGGTCTGCAGTGAGCCCTCAATATAAACCTGCGACCCCTTACGCAGATATTCACCCGCCACGTCTGCTAGCTTACCGAATAATACCACACGATGCCATTCCGTTTTCTCTTTTGTTTCGCCAGTCTGCTTATCTCGCCAGCTTTCGGAGGTGGCGAGGGTAATATTGGCTACGACACCGCCATTAGGCATATGGCGGACTTCGGGATCCTGGCCTAAGTTTCCGACTAGAATCACTTTATTGACGCCTCTGCTAGCCATGAAACTCTCCTGGTAAGATAAAATACTAATGTTAATCGCTGATGAATTATACTCTATAATGTATCATTATACACTATATAACAGCTTGATCTTATATAGCCTCGTTTATATTTCAGCCGACGCTTTTTAAGTTAATGGGCATGGCATATGAAGCGCTGAAAGCTACAGTTATCAGATATACACTTGATAAGATTACACGCCCATGTGCTCTATCACGTACCTGCCCTTGCTATAGGGAAAACGATTGCTTCTCTATTAATAACACATACTGCTCGATAACATCGATCCTGCATCTTTATTAAATTGTTTCCGAAAGACTATGAAATATATATTTAAAAAGCATGTCACACTAGGGCATGGATAGCACGGCGATTAATGCTACAGTCGTTTCGTTATTTATTACGCATCACTTTGTTAAATCATGAAGCATCCTACGGCTATTATTGATAGTAGACAACAGAAAGTACTTATCATTTCGGGCCTGCGTTTTTTACGAAATAAAATTAGATGATCTTCTGTTAAAAATCTTTAGGTTTAATTAACAGATAGCAGTAAATATATTTACCCCAAAATGCAATTTTTGGCACGAAAACAATGCTCTTACAGCTAGAACAACGATAACCCTATAACGCTACATGAATTGTAATATGCGCCAGATACAGTAAGCTCTTAACATCAGGCACTCAAGACACTGACAGCAAGTTATTCAGGCAGCGGGCTTCTCTAAAAGAGAAGATAGGCGAGTTATCTATTATTGCTAGATAGATCAAAACGCTTTTAAAAAGGAAATCTGACTCACGTACTGGTAATACATAGCCAGGACTATTGCTCAGATAACAACATCAGTCTCTTCTTTTCCCCTTAGGGTCTTGCAAATCATCGTTGACTCAATTTTTAAAATTATGAAGTAACCTGTAAAAAATACTACAAGTATTCCTGGCTGAGCAAGAAACAAAAAAGTGAGGCTCAGAATAACAAGATCAAGGCTTGATAAAATCACTGATCTCCTAAAAGTTTTTCGTGAAATAGCATATAAAACCCGGAAAAGAAGTTGTCTGCATAAACGGGGCGCAGAGTAACCTGTATCTAGTAGACAATACCGTGATCCATGCAGTGATCTATGTTAATTTATGGAAAAACATTGCCATTAATACTCCAGCTTTCAGATTTATAGAAAACTGTCTATTGCAGGAGCTGATGGGAATCGGTTTAGAGAGCATTATAATATACCTGATTATCATAATTTTCTATTGAGGAAGACAAGAAAAAAAAGGACCCCGATGGGGGTAACGTGCTTCATTCACTAGCACACTATCGTTAGTATCGTACAGTCGTAATTAATATCAAAAAAAACAGTAATGATGCCTTCAATAATCCTTGATTATGTCAAGAACTTTTATATGACCGCAACAGATACGCTGCAGAATTACAACACTTGTCATTGCTTATCTGACTCTCAGTGATCATTATGTTGAGATAAGTGAGAGACGATAGCTATGTGCTATGTTCCAAACTAGATTACGTTATTAGAACCACCAACATACACCTAAGCTTAATCAAAAGAGGCGTACTTGATATAGGCTTCACTGTTTGAATCAACCATCTGATTCTTAATAAGAGATGTAGTTATTATTGACTATTGTACTATTAGCCTCTTTTGCTCGCTCTCAGTAAATGTTGGCATGATAACAGATATTGCTACCCTCAAGGTAGAGTAGCAATCTTCATCTCCCGTACGAAATGCGCTAATTTTTCTAGCATTACCTCCAAATTATCTACATGGTTTTCGATAAGACGTACGATAGCGGAGCCGGAGATAGCGCCAGCAACCCCGGCGCGGCAAGCATTGCGCACCTGGTTGGGCTCAGAAATGCCAAATCCCTGTAGCGTCGGGGCTGCTTGGTGCTCCTTCAAAGCATTGATTAAGTGCACTACTGGTGTCTTCGCTCGTTTTTCGCTTCCTGTAACACCGGAACGCGCTAGCAGATAGGTATAGCCTTTGCTATACAAAGAGATCTTGCGCACTAAAGCATCGTCAGCGTTGGGAGGACAGATAAAAATAGGCGCTACACCATGTTGCAAAGCTGCATGACGAAACGGCAGGCTTTCTTGTAGTGGCACATCCGCTACCAACACAGAGTCGACACCGACGCCAGAGCAGCGAGCGTAAAAAGCATTAATACCATTGCTGTATACTAAATTAGCATAGATCAGTAAGCCAATGGGGATCTCGGGGTATTTCAAGCGAATTGATGCCAGCATCTCAAAACAGTGCGCCCGGGTAACTCCAGAGGCAAACGCACGCAGGTTAGCATTTTGAATGATAGCTCCATCCGCCAGTGGATCTGAGAAAGGAACACCCAGCTCTAGTGCATCAGCACCAGCATCGATGAGTGTATCAATGATTTTTAGCGAGTACGCGGGGTTAGGATCTCCAAGTGTTACAAATGCTACGAACGCACCTTCATTACGGGCCGCTAATCGGCTAAATAATTTCTGATAGCGTTCCATATTAGATTTCTCCTCTTGCCGATAAAATCTTATGTACGGTGAAAATATCTTTATCGCCTCGGCCAGAAAGATTCACCACCAGGATCTGCTCCTTCTCCGGGTCTGCTTTCATCATCCGTAGCGCATGGGCAATGGCATGTGAGGATTCCAGGGCAGGGATAATTCCCTCCTGGCGAGCGAGGTGTCGGAAAGCATGTAGGGCTTCTTCGTCGGTGACCGACACATACTCGGCACGACCGATGCTATCAAGATAAGCATGCTGGGGACCTACCGAAGGGAAGTCTAGGCCGGCAGAAATGGAGTAGGACTCTTCAATTTGCCCTTCAGAAGACTGCATGATCGGAGATTTCATGCCAAAATAGATACCAGTACGTCCATACTGCAGCGATGCGCCATGCCGACCTGTTGCAATGCCTAGTCCGCCTGGCTCTACACCTATCAGGCGAACACCTGGTTTATCAATAAAATCCGCGAACATACCGATAGCGTTAGAGCCACCGCCAATGCAAGCAATTACCACATCTGGCAGGCACTTCTCTTGCTCTTGTATCTGCATGCGCGTCTCCTCGCCGATCATCCGTTGAAATTCGCGCACGATAGTTGGAAAAGGATGCGGGCCAGCAGCAGTGCCAAGCATATAGTGTGCGCGTTCATAGCTATCGGACCAGTCGCGCAATGCCTCATTACACGCGTCTTTCAGGGTGGAGGAGCCGCTGTATACTGGAATGACCTCAGCACCCATTAGCCGCATACGAAAAACGTTAGGTGATTGGCGTTCAATATCTTTAGCCCCCATATAAATACGGCATTTCAACTCCAGAAGAGCGGAGGATAAAGCAGCTGCCACGCCATGTTGGCCCGCGCCCGTTTCGGCAATGACTTCAGCTTTACCCATTCGTTTAGTCAATAACGCTTGTCCCAGTACCTGATTAGTTTTATGGGCGCCGCCGTGCAATAAATCTTCTCGTTTCAGATATATCTTAGTCTGAGTACCTGTCGTCAGATTTCGGCACAGTGTTAGCGGCGTCGGCCGGCCGGCATACTGAGTGAGTAGATCGCCAAATTCTCTCTGAAACGCCGGGTCACTTTGAGCATCGACAAATGCATCTTCCAGTTGCATCAGAGCAGGCATCAGGATTTGCGGTACGTACATGCCGCCAAATTCACCAAAATAAGGATTAATTCGTGTCATACTGTTTTGTCTCTCACGCCGTGAGGCTGATAGTTAATAGGCACGTAGAATCTGAAATACCGTAGCCAATTTCTGATAATCTTTGATACCTGGGGTGCTTTCTACGCCAGAATTAAAATCCAGCCCTACGCAACCAAGACTAGCCGCAGCAGCGCAATTATCTGCGTCAAGACCACCCGCCAGCATCACGTTATCTAATATCATTCCATTTAACAATGACCAATCAAACGGTTTTCCATGACCTCCACCGTTGTCAAGAACATAGCGATCTACCTGTGTCAAATCACGGGCCGGAAGGGGATGGCGCATATCCAGCGCTTTCCAAATATGGCACTTAGGTGGCAAGACCTGACGTAGGGCGTCAATGTAAGGCTGATCTTCATCGCCGTGCAACTGAACTGCCGACAGCGACAACAAATTTGCCCTTGCAGCAACATCGCTCACCGGAGCATCGCGAAAAACTCCGACATAGCGGAGTGTAGCGCCGGCAATGACCGCACGAGCCATGTCTGCCTCCAGGTAGCGCGGGGAGCCGGGGACGAAGATCAGCCCGCCATAGAGCGCGCCAACCGCCCTGGCAGCTTGGGCATCGGCAGCACGCGTCAAACCGCAAACTTTGTTATCACCTAGCAGAATCCGGTCTAAGGCTAGCGTTAATTCAGGCTCTCTCATGAGAGCACTCCCGATCAAGAAGCCATTAGCGTAGTGACTGAGTTCGCGTACCTGACAATAATTATTGATGCCGGACTCGCTGATAACTGTGACACCAGCCGGCAGCTTCGGCCCCAATGTGCGAGTGCGGTTCAAATCGATAGACAGGTCCCGTAAATCTCGATTATTAATCCCCACTACTTTCGCTTTTAGGCTAATAGCGCGCTGCCGCTCTTTTTCGCTAATAACTTCCGTGAGCACTCCCATCTGAAGTCTGTGAGACACTTCAGCTAGTTTACGGTAGGTATCGTCGTCAAGAACGGACAACATCAGCAAAATCGCATCCGCCTGGTATAGGCGTGCTAGGTAAATTTGCCATGGATCGATAATAAAATCTTTACATAACACCGGCTGGCTTACCGTACGACTCACCTGGTGCAAAAAATCGAAACTTCCCTGAAAATGCTTCTCGTCGGTCAATACCGAAATCGCGGACGCGTAAGGCCGGTAAACGCCCGCTATAGCAACCGGATCGAAATTAGCGCGGATAAGGCCGTTAGATGGTGACGCTTTTTTACATTCCAATATAAATACTTTTTTAGCGCCGGAAAGTGCGTGATAAAAACTACGCGTGCTAGGCATAACCTGATGAAGAAAACTCGCCAATGGTTTTAGCCGTTTATGCTTAGATACCCATTCATATTTATCTGCGACAATTTTCGCAAGTACTGTGTCTTGCATGTCTTTTTATCCTCTTTCTGCAAGCGCCATAACGCGCGTATAGGGGGCGCCGCTGTTGATTTCATCCAGCGCCCGTTCGGTATTGTCACGAAGATTTTCATATCCGAACATTTTAAGCAAAAGGGCAACGTTGACAGCGACAGAAGCCACATGAGCACGCTTACCTTTACCTTGTAGCAAATCCGCTACAAGGGCACGATTTTCCTCTGGAGACCCCCCGCACAGGGCATCCGCGCTCTGCGCGGATAGGCCAAAATCTACTGCGTTCAAAGTGTAATTTTCAATGATGCCTTCATGTAATTCTGCCACGTACGTCGGAGCGTGAAGCGCGACCTCGTCCATGCCGCCACCGTGTACCACTGCAGCGCGATGATAACCTAGTACGTGCAGCGTCTGGGCGATAGGCAATACCAAATCCTGGCTGTAAACACCAATCAATGCCAGTGGCGGCCTGGCAGGATTTATCAAAGGACCTAGGACATTAAATAATGTACGTGTTTTCAATATTTTACGCACTTTCATGGCATGAAAGAAACCAGGATGATATTGCGGCGCGAACAAAAAGCACATCCCGAGGTCATCTAACGCTTTTCGTGAAAGAGCTGCCGGCATGTCTAGGAGGATGCCAAACGCTGCTAGTAGGTCAAAAGAGCCTGATTTACTGGATAGACTCCGGTTTCCGTGCTTCGCTACCCGAGCGCCACAGCCGGCGGCAACGATGGCGCTGGCTGTGGAGATGTTGATGCTATTGCTACGGTCACCACCGGTACCGACAATATCAGCAAATAAATAATCAGGACGTGGAAACGGGCTGGCGTTGTCCAGCAGTGCGCTGGCCGCACCAGCGATTTCCTCGGGATGTTCGCCGCGCACTTTCATGCTGATAAGAGCCGCGGATAACTGTTCCGGTGCCAATTCACATTTAATGATTGCCTCGAATAACTTTTGGCTTTGTTCACGGCTGATGCGTTCGCCCTGGTAAAGATGTTCCAGTATCCTTTGCATTAACAAGGTCCTCTTAGCTACGCCAACCCCAAAGCGGGCGTTTTTATTGAACAAACATACATTTTGGGTGGGTAAAATAAATTCAGGGTGATCTTAGAGGCGGAAGATGCACTCGGTATCATTCATTCTGCACCGAAAGTAGCATCTCATGATAGTAAGTGTTGATCTTTAGCAAAGGACATGCCTGCGAACGACTAGTACATAGTATTTCATTTCCACTCGAGAATTCGCTAGACCAGCTAACATGCCATAGCTTTTGTCGGTAATAAGGTGAGGCTTGACTATGTCGCATCTTACACTTCTGGCCTGCGTAGACACCATAGGCTACTACTCTCCTCTCAGGTTTCAGGTAGTTACCGATGCTTGGTGGCTGGATTAGTAGTTCCGACATGAATCTGAGGAAATCAACATATAACATACCCTCTGCGCAGTACAAGTAAGGTCGGATACGAGCACTGCGGTAAAATACAACCTTGCTGAGCATAAAAGCGTATTTCACGAAACCGCTCAAGGATGCGTCAAGCGCAGTGAGAAAATGATCACCCATAAGTAATATATAAGAAGTAAAAATACTTTTCTTAAACATATCACAGTCAGCGGGCACTGACGTACGTAGGAGGCAGGGGTGCCTCAACGGTACTATCTGGACTCTTTCTCTTCCACCGATATTATCCTGTATACTACGCAAAGTTTGACCGTACCCTTTCTTTTTTCTGGCTGAAAAACAGTGTAATGGTGGTAATAATCTGATGCCAGATCGGGTGTACGACCTCACTCAGATGATGCGCTTCCGGCTCTAAACCTTGCTCTACGCACAGTTTGTTTGCCGATTTAGGGCAGAATAATAGACTGTTGTATAGTTCCAACATCTGTTGCTGACTCTGAATTAGCAACAGATAACGCAAAAATAGCAAACCGAATACCCGTACTCCCAGGCATATTTAGCCTCGGCCTGTTCGATTGTTGGTAAGGTTAACTTGTATCCGTAGGCATGCGGAGTGTCTTTCACCTTCCCCGAGAACGCGGGGTTTATCAGACGTAACAGGATGGCGTCTTGGATGATAATCACCTGAAACTTGACGGTTTGATCGAGCGAAGAAGTATCCTGAGAGCTATTTATAGTCATAATACTTTTATGATCATCTTGCTTATTAATCTCTCCTAATTGCAGCAGCAGTGTTGCGGCACCAGGGAGGAAACATCACTGAGTAAATATAGCTCTGGTGTCCGGATGATAAGGGGCCTGAACTCGCAGAAATTCTACTCGGCCGTCCTGAGTATCGCTCATTACAAAGCCAGATTAGACAATAAGTTGATTAAGGATCATGCGCTGTTATTTTGCATGATATCGATGCATCATCACCAGACCCGAAATCAAAGAACATTTTCTAACAAAGCAGGCACGACCTTAATAGAGGTCGTTTTTTATCGTCTCTATGGCTTCTCTGCAGCAAGGAGGATCGCTGCACCACTACTATGAGGTGCAGTGAAATGATGTTTAGCTCAGGTGTGACGTTATCTTCTGATCCTTGCTTGCATAATGCTACGTTGTAGAGATCATGCGTTTATTCTGAGGTATCAGAACAAATTGTTTTAAAAAGTTTTCTCTTTTATTTTTTATTGCACTAAAAGTAGTAATTACTAGTTAACTATTTCAAAGATAAAAAGTCAACCTTAATAATGATCATGATAAAAATCAATACGCTAGTGTCTCGCAACGTCAAATTATGATGCCAATAGATAAAAGTAAATTATTTGAATCAATAGATGTATACTTCTAACTTAGTAAATTAATAATTGTCTCCAATATAAAAGCTTACCGTTACGGCGGCGAATTCCGACAAGAACTCTGATGACGGCGCAATATTTTTCTTGATTGTTCAACACAGATGCACTAGTTAAAAACTTTTTCAGCGCACTAATACAAGCCGGTTAGGTTCCTGTGGTATCAAAAAGCAGCACATGCATCCGTCACGATATTACATCAGAAAACCACTCGATAGATGAAGTCCCTTTGCTTGATTGATCGCACAGCTGCACCACTGCTGCGCAGGCTACATCTAAATTTTTAGACAACATATCGATAAAACACACGTGACCCGACGACGGTAAAAATTACCATCATGCTACGCTCTTGCATACAACCCAAAAAGCGACTTTTCTATCACTTGGGTGATGCGCAAGGCGGGTGATCCGCATGATGGTCTAGGAGTATCGTATAAGTATTATTATACGGTTGTAATATAAGACTTCAAAGACAGTTTTCATGCCAAGAAAAGACGCTGCAAATCGTAAAAATCCTAGACAGATTAATCGGTTAAATATGCCGAACATCGGGCATCATTAGATAACCATCACCATTCTAGAAGTCAGCTCGTTATGTATTCTATTAAATTCAACTAGTCCGTTGTAGAGCCATAGCCTTTGAGTGATCCAAAAAGTTTTATTCGATCAGCCTTCTTAACGGCAACAAGTTCTAAGAAGCGTTAACAAACATACCGCCTATCCGTCACATGTTGCCCGATGGGCACACGAACTCATTAGAGACTTAGTGTGACATTATTCAGCGTATTACATAAATAAATCGCGGGCCTCGGTCCCTAAAATGTGCGATACAAAAATCTTAACGTGCACTTGATATACTTTTTTTTGAGACTGGAACCTTTAGGCAAACAATTGCTATCTAAAAAGCAACCGGGTACTTCAAGAAAATTTTTCTTATGTTTTATTGGCTTACTACTTGTCGATGTCATGTTATTTTTCACGTTTTGATAAAAATAATTGCAAGATATAAGAGAATCTCACTCATCGCGTGACCTCGTTTTAATACTCGGCATCACGCAAACCTCCAGGATAAAAGTCTTAGCGGCAGACTGCTTTCCGCAGCAGTTTAAAATGCTATCTTACCTGGAAGGCAGGGATCAAGAATCAGGTCGTGTGTCAAGACATCGTCACTTGTTATTCCTGCCTGAGGGGTGATAAATCAACCACACCCCGCTGCAAATTAATGCCACACCCATCAGTCTTGATAAAGTATAGGTCTCATGAAAGGCAGGAATCATTAGCGAAAATATTGCTACCAAGACATAACTCAGGCTGAGCAGTGGATAAGCTAAATTCAGCGGCAAACGTCGAAGCGCCATAAACCAGCACCCCGTAGATAAGAAATAAGCTATTATACCGCCTGCTAGCACCCTAAGAGGGGTTGTATGTCCTGAGTCTACCCAAAGTAGAGGGGAACAGATCGGGGGCAAATGCATCATCGCCCATTTGATCAACAGCTGCGCAACGCTGACCAAGAGCACGCTACAGTATGCCCACCTATAGCCCATTAAAGACTGGCTCCCATAATGACAATCCCTGAAACCATCAAAAGCAGCCCGATGCCATGGCGTAATGATATGCACTCTAACCAGAGCAATCGGGTCGCCAGGGTCACCAGCAAAAAATTGATACTCAAGATCGGGTAAACGATGCCTATTGGTGCCCTCTGCAATACCCATAACCACGCTACAAAAGCGCCTGCCAGCAGCAGAAAACTCGTCGCTATCCAACGCAGTCGAGCCCCTAGAGTGCCGGCGCCGGGCATCATGTTGGCGGCGTATTTTTGGCAAAGCTGGCCTGCACAGCTTAATAGCACAACAACAAAAATCAATAAATAAATCATGACCGGCTTTTATCGTAGGCCAAAAGCATCAATCGTCCACGTCGGTAAGCTATATCCGCACGCGGTAGGTGGTCGAGCTGTGCATTGCGGTCGGGAAGCAGCAACACCAACGCCACTGCGCCGTCCTTACAGTGCTCATGCAGCCAGTTAGAAAACCCCTCTTTGCTAACAAAACGCCCCGAAGAGTCAGGATAACTCAGGCCATAAGCTAGCTCTCCCGGGCATGAAAATAGCAAAATATCGCTTCGTTCCAGTTCCCAGGCAAGACCGGCCGCAACGCCCACGCTATCAGTGAGAATAAAACGGCTATTTTCTAGCTGTGGGCGAACCATCTCTATGAATGCCTGCGGCTGTTTAGCATCGATCACCTCTTGCGGTATAGCGTACCCAAAAAGCAATGCAATCCCTGCTGGACACAGTGAGGCCCAACACCAACGTGCTGCCGGCGCCCACAGAGTGAGGCCACCAACGGCTGCCCAAATCAGAAACCCGAGCACCGCCAGTACGATTTTTCTGACTTCATCACGCCCGAATAGTGCATGCTGTACAGGCCCCCAAGGAGCTAAAATTCCGGCTATCGCGACGACGCACAGTAGCCCGAAAAGCACATTAATCACACCATTCACTTTTAGCGCTCGCCCTCCCCATACCGTCGCATAGCGCGCCATTAGTAACGCCAATGGAGCAAAACAAGGCAGGATATACGTCAGTAGTTTGCCGTTCGAAAGGCTGAAAAACAGCAAGGGCATGACAGCCCACCCAAGAAGATAGGACGCACTGCTCTGCGCCTGACGTTCACGCCAGGCGCAGAGCAGTGCTCCTGGTAACAGGGCCAGCCAAGGCAGCGATCCTAACAGTAGCACTGGCAGGTAATACCAAAAAACAGCTTTATGTTGGGCGCCATCTTCTGCAAAGCGCCGTATATGCTCGACCCAGATAAAATAATGCCAAAAATCTGGCTCTCGACACGCGATAGCGATAACCCAGGGCAAACTTATCATGAGAGAACCAAGCAACAGTAACGTCCCGTAAGATAAGACTTCCTTCCAGCGTTTTGTCACGATGATCCAGGGCATGACGCTGAGTAGTGGCACTACCAGGGCAAGGAAGCCTTTAGTCATGAAGCCCAGTCCGCAGGCAACACCTACTACCAGATACCACAAGCCTTTACGCCACCCTTGGGGCACCTGTACCGCCTTCCAGAAGCTACACATGGTGGCCGCTAGACATAGCGCAACCATAGGATCGAGCACGGCATAAGTCCCGATACTATAAACAAGAAGACAGGAGCTAAAAATTGCCACTGCCGTCATCCCAAGCCGATGATCCTGCCATAAACGCCATGCCATCCAGTACACCATAAGCGCCGTCAGGATAATGGAAAACGTGGAACCGAAATGCACAGCAAAATTCGTCTTGCCAAATACCCACTGACCGAGATTGTTAATCCAATAGCCAATCGCTGGCTTCTCAAAATAACGCAGACCTAGAAAATGAGGGACTATCCAATCGCCGCTAACGAGCATCTCACGACTTATTTCAGCGTAGCGCGTTTCATCTGGCTGCCATAGGGCGCGAGACATCAGGGGGAAAACATAATACAGAACAATAACGAGCAACAGCCCAATACTGGCTTTTCTGGTCTTCATGCTCGACTCACTTTAACAGTCTCTGACATCCAACCCATCCCTCTCGTCCTGGAATAACACCTCGCACTATATGCCCGACCGGCAGAACTGTGGCATCTTGAGGGATAAGCTCCCCTAACGGACAAAAGCGGATCCCTTCGGCCCTCGCCATCCATAACAATTCCTGAAACATACCACTCAGCGCAATACCCTCTACCTCGGCATGAATGGTGTACACGGGCGTTCCATGATCAGCTTTTATGCTATCAAGAATGAACCGATTGTACCCTGCAAGACTCACGGTATGGCCGATAATCTCGTCAAAAGTAGGTTGTGTGACCGGAATTTGTACCGTGCCCCAATCTCCATTCGGAAGTAGAGGTCTAAATAGACTCGTACCACGACAATCGCTATTGTAAAAAAAACCAAAAGGCTGTTTAGCCTGAAGAACACGATTATCTGCACGCCAGCCTGCTGCAGCCGAACAGGTTACTGGCTGTTCGATAATATTAGTCAACGCATCTTTTGCTAGACGAATCTGCTTTGTTAATTCAGCATTATCCCACGTCCCAGCCCAGGTTTGCCAGGCAAAATGATCCCAGGCGTGCATCCCGACTTCATGATCAGCGGCGGCAGCGCGTATTTGTGCAGCGAGACCCTGACCTATCTTTCTGCCAGGCCAGGCAGTGCCGGCTAATAAAATCTTCCAACTATAGAGAGAGACTACGCGAGAGCGTAGCATCTTCATCAAGAATTGTGGTTTCGTTAGTCGCCAAAAATGGCGACCCATATTATCAGGTCCAACGCTGAAAAAAAATGTCGACTTGATCTTCTGCGCGGCTAGTATATCCAATAGGCAAGGCACACCCGCGCGAGTCCCGCGCCACGTATCGACATCAATACGGAGGCCGACGTTTTTCAGCATTTCGCGTCCGAAAAGTCAACGGTTTTTAAGAAAAAATCTAAAGTTTCATCTATAGTTTGCGCCATCGGCACTTTAGGGTTCCAGTCTAGTAAATGTTTGGCATTACGGATACTAGGCTTTCGGTGCTCCACGTCCTGATATCCTTTTCCGTAATAACTGCTACTTTCTACATTGCGAAAACCGGCGAATGGCGGAAAATGCTGGCGCAGCGGATGCCGATTGAAACTTGCTAGTAACAACTCTGCCAACTGACGGATACTGGCTTCGTTTCCTGGATTGCCGATATTGATTATTTGACCGTCGCAATTATGGTTTTTGTTCTCTATGATGCGGAATAGCGCCTCAATACCATCGCTGATATCGGTAAAACACCTTTTCTGTGCGCCCCCGTCCACTAATTTGATCGGAGATCCCTCTACTAGATTAAGAATCAGCTGCGTAATAGCGCGTGAGCTACCGATACGTGCTGCGTTTAGCGTGTCTAACCGAGGTCCCATCCAGTTAAAGGGTCGAAATAGCGTAAAACGTAGACATTCTTGTTCACCATAAGCCCACAAGACGCGATCTAGTAACTGTTTCGATACTGAGTAAATCCAGCGTTGTTTCTTGATAGGTCCTACAATCAAGCTGGACTCGTCTTCGTCAAACACTCGATCGGTACACATACCGTAAACTTCAGAGGTCGATGGGAAAATAATACGCTTTTGATATTTGACGCAATAACGGATAATTTTTAAATTTTCCTCAAAATCGAGTTCAAACACTCGCAGCGGATTACGCGTATATTCGATAGGAGTGGCAATCGCCACCAGCGGCAAAACAACATCGCATTTTTTAATATGATATTCAATCCACTCCGAATGTATATTAATGTCCCCCTCGATGAAATGAAAAAACGGATTCACTAGAAAACGCCTGATAGCATCAGTGCTGATATCTAAACCGTAAATTTCATACCTTCCGTCATGCAGGAGGCGTTCTGTCAAATGATTGCCGATGAAGCCGTTCACCCCTAAGATAAGAACATGGGTACGGCGCTGATGCCTTACTGAGGGATACGCATTCAGCAATGCACCGTCGACTAGCCCCAGATCATAAGCTAATTGGCAGCCGCGCATGTATACTCCTTGTTGGCGCTGACCGGCTTGAATCTCTAGCGCATCGCTACCGGCAGCAATGACTAACGGATCGATGCATAATACAGTGCCAGGTTGTACGGAATCGCTGTTCGGACGTACCCTCGCCTTCCAGACTATAAATTTTTCGCCGCGGGCATAACTGAAGGCGCCAGGCCATGGATCAGTGACCGCTCGTACTAGATTCACAAGGGTTGTGGCCGGCTGTTCCCAATTCAGCCGTCCGTCTTCCGCTGTTCGAGCGGTCATATAGCTATCGGGGTAATCCTTCTGAGGCGTTTCGCTAAAATTTTTCTGGTGAATGGCGGGTAAAATACTTTCTAGCATAGTAGCAGCCGCCTCACACAATTTACGGTGGAGCGACAGCGCATCATCCTCCGGAGTAATCGCCACGCTACGCTGCATTAAGATATTCCCCGCATCGGCCTGCGACGTCATTCTGTGCAAAGTCACGCCAGTGTGCGTTTCACCGTTGACTAGCACCCAATTTAGCGGCGATCGGCCTCGATATCGAGGCAGTAGCGAGCCGTGCAGATTGAATGAACCCACCGTCGGCAAACTGAGAATCTCTTGACACAGCAGCTGGCGATAGTAAAACGAAAACATTACGTCTGGTGCTAGTACTTTAAGTCGCTCTATCCACAGAGGATGGTTGACGTCAGGCATTGCAAATACCGGAATACAGTGTTCTGCAGCCATACGTGCTACTGAACCAAAGAAGTTTTTTTCAGAAGGGCTATCAAGGTGAGTGATGATGGCCTCAATAGTAAACCCTGCTTTAATCAAAGCAGTGATCCCTACGCAACCCATGTCATGATAAGCAAAAATAACAGCCTTCATTGTCTTTCCTGTTGAGACGAGAGTCTATTTTGACTAACCACACGCTGAATGAAATAACGGGGACGTGCGCGCACATCGGTATAAATACGGCCAATGTATTCTCCCAGCAGCCCCATCCCGATGAATTGTGCGCCAATAAAAATGAACAGTACCGCGAACAGCATAAATACGCCTTCAGCTGCCCAATGCGAGCCGAAAAAAAGGCGGAGCATAATAAGAATTAGAGAACATGCAAAGCCGAGGAGAGCGATAATGCTGCCAATAACGCTCAGCATGCGCAGCGGCATCGTCGTTAGACATGTAATCAGATTATACATCAAATTAACAAGCTTCATCAGACTATATTTAGAATCACCGAATTCCCGCTCCGCATGCATTACCGGTATTTCAATAGTTTTTCGGGCAAATGTATTGGCTAAAATAGGAATGAAAGTGCTACGCTCATGGCAGTGCAGCATAGCATCAATAATATGGCGTCTATAGGCCCGCAGCATACAGCCGTAATCGCTTATTGCTTTACCAGTCGTGCGTTGAATCAGGGAGTTAATCATGGACGAAGCTCGCCTTCGGAACCAGCTGTCCTGCCGGTTCTGGCGCACCGTGCCCACTACGTCGTAGCCTTGCGCCGCAACCTCAACAAGCCGCGTTATCTCTTCCGGCGGATTCTGTAAATCCGCATCGAGGGTTACCACTAAATCTCCAGTTACATGACTAAACCCCGCCATGATAGCAGAGTGCTGACCATAATTACGATTCAGTAACAGCGCAACAATATGACTATCTAACGCTTCAGCTGCGGCAGTTAGCATAGCGGCTGAGTCGTCACTACTGCCGTCATCTATGAGTAAAATCTCATAAGCGACACTCAGCTTCTTACAGGCTGCCTCCGTGCGCCTAATCAACTCAGGAAGGCTTTCTTGTTCGTTATAGACTGGAATTACGATCGAAACCTTATTGATTTTCATGTGTGTTGTCATTTCAACACCTTTACAATAGTGCGTAGTGCAATGATCACCCGATCAACATCGTTATCGTTCATGGAGGGAAAGAGAGGCAGTGAACATATTCGTGCGGAGTTCCACTCGGTCTCCGGCAAGACCAAATTGGGAAAACGCTCACGGTAATAACGTTGCGTATGAACGGCGCGAAAATGTAGACCTGTGCCGATGCCCTCATGTTTCAGCGCCCGCATGAGTCCATCACGATCAATCCCGCAACGCGGCTCATCAACACGTATGATAAATAAATGCCAGGCGTGGTGATGTGGCCAGGCGGGTAGTGCTAGCGGAGACACTGGTATATTAGCCAACCCATCTAAATAGCGCTGGGCTAGGGCCGCGCGGCGCGCGTTATGCTGCTCTAGCTTCTCAAACTGAACCAGCGCAATGGCGGCGTTGATATCAGGCAAGTTATATTTGTAGCCCGGAGTCATCACCTCAGCAGAGGGAGGGCGGCCCTGCATGTTGAGATCGAATGCATCCGATGAAAGGCCGTGAAACTTCAGGCAGCGGATACGATCCGCTAGTGCGGCATCATTTGTTACCACCATCCCGCCCTCTGCAGAGGTAATATTCTTGATAGCGTGAAAAGAAAAAATCGCGGTTCCGACGCGGCCCACGTGGCGATTTTTGTAGCCGGTCCCCGCTGCATGTGCCGCATCCTCAATCACCGGAATGCCATAACGTGCACCCAGAGCACGAATGGCGTCGATATCTACCGGAGCCCCGGCGTA
The DNA here is from genome assembly GCF_000287335.1 of secondary endosymbiont of Ctenarytaina eucalypti. GTDB lineage: Bacteria > Pseudomonadota > Gammaproteobacteria > Enterobacterales > Enterobacteriaceae. The sequence continues at coordinate 1,116,484 of NC_018419.1, read as the reverse complement.
ATGGACAGGCACGATGGCGCAGGTTCGCGGAGTGATTGCAGCCTCAATAAGTTCTGGAGTCACCATTAGCGTCTCACGGTCAACATCGATCATGACTGGTTCGGCGCCAAGCAAGCAGATCATGTTTAGTGTAGACACCCACGTCTGCGAGGGCGTAATCACCTCATCACCTGGCTGAAGCCCCAGCGCCATGAGCGTAACGTGCATACCACCTGTCGCTGAGCTTACGGCTATAGCATGACGATTACCGGTTAGTTGACAAAACGCCTGTTCTAGTTGCGCGCATTTTGGCCCTGTAGTGATCCAGCCGGAGCGAAGCACATCACCTACGGCAGCGAGCTCGGCATCTCCCAGCGATGGAAGGGAGAACGGCAAAAATTCAGACATTGTTCGATTTCCCTTAAAAATGGCGAGTCATTATTGAGCGGACGCAAGCAACATGTTTGGCGCGAACTCTTGTCGTGAAACGATAAAGTTCTTTAATAATAGATGTCGGTGTTACAAAATAGGAAGAATCTTAACTGAATTTCTTTAAATGAAAATTAAGAGCGGCAATGAATAAAGCGATTTTTAAATGTTCGTTTAAGTTTCGTTTACACTCCTTAATATGTAAAGATTGTTTTACGATGCTGTCTAAGGTATTTCTTATCGCTCTATCACCTGGATAAGCCCCCAAACATAAAACATGGTAGACTAGTAATCATTAGCGGCCACCCGGAGTATTGATTTGTTATAATTTATTTTTAGGGTTTGACTATATCAAAGATATATATCACTTTTGGTGTTATAATGATTCAGAATCAGAGTACAATCTAAATACTCGTGATAGTCCAGCATGACAGCGCTATATCGTCTAACCCTGTAATGGTGTAGCTCAGCTCTTTAACACATCGCAGACTTATGGTTGCGATGAAAATACTTAAGAAAATCTACATTACATAATCAGTGACATAGTCTGCATCTATTTATAGATAAGGCAACAATACGAGAAGTATTGTGCATGCACATGCATGATGTGCTAATTTATTGCAGAAAATGATGCTATAGTTGATTATAGCAAAAACATCAAATATTAATACAATTTTTATATATTCTAAAGTAGAGCGCAGAGATCTTCAGTACAGCAGTAGTATTTTTTAGACAGGTATCAACCTATTTTTTAGGCGGTACGCGAACTCCACCGAAAGCTATGACCTCCTAAAAAAACCCCCTCATCAAACATCATGCGGAAGAGGCTTCCCTGTGTCAAAAACTACTACTATATGTACAAGAGCGGAATTAGTAGCAATGCAGCTGACATGCGCATCCAGCATAATTTATCACCTATCCATGCCATCATAAAAATCTGATCCCGAAGATTTTACGCGCCTACAACTACAAAAACGGATTGCAAGCATTATAAAAAACATTCGCCAGAGGCGACGATATACAAACATCAAAGTCTCATGATACACGTTACAGCACCTGATGAAGACACCAAGCCCTAGTCGACTTTCTTGGTAGAAAGCGGGGGGGGGTGGCACTAAACGCGCCACAATAATGATCTGATTACACCAGTTCACCTGAGGAGCCGAGTCTCATAGAAACTCGGCTACATCAGCGCTGGGTAGCGCTGACTTTTCATGCCTCAGCAGAGCGCCTAAGGCTTTTTTGATTTGGCTCACCTCCTCGAGGATATGTCTCCATGCTATCGTCGATTAGCGGCATCTCAAAGTCGATGGAGAGATCCTGGTTATGACTATTCTGGAGCAATAATGTATCTGCATCTTTCGGGGAAAGATGATCTATCGCATACCGATGATTACGATATTTGTCATGAGCAAATTTCAGGCACCGTCAGGATACTACAACACGAATATTATAGTCAACATAACCTACTAACTCTTATGAAATATAGCAATAAAGCACTCATGCATTATATAAAAAAGTAATCGTTTATATGCAGGAGCCAGAACAACCAGATGAGAGTGGCAACACTTAAACGTGAATAAGCAATATTATGCAGCAAGATAAGACAGCTTGCATCCCTAGATTAACTCTCTCCTAAAAAAATAAAATAATACACTATTACATTATGGAATGCGCTTTAGATTCAATAATCTAGGTTTTCAAAAAGTATGCCATAATGAACGTGATCTGAATCATTCATGCTTAAATCTAGATTTAATGGTCTGGGATGGTAACGGCGAAAACATAGCTGTATCAATGCCGATAATGATATTTTTACAGTATCCCTTAATCATATTCTCACGCGCTTTATGCTAAAAAAAACAGAAGCGTCAGTCTGTTACGTGCGCGTTTTATGATACATACAACGTAAAATAAACCTTTTTGATAAAGCACCGCCCTGTTTTACTATGCAGTAGTAGAGAAACATGTGTCATCTCGAACATTTTATTTTTATGAGCTACACTACATTATGTTCTAATATAGAGGTAAATTGCTTCAATGAAGGAATCACATTAAATATTTTTAATACAGACAATAACTTAATAGTTTTTATAAAAAAATAAAATGATAGATAAAAATATAAGCTTTATTTAAAAAATATGTATTGCACTAAAACCGCTAAAGAGATAAGATCTTTATCAACAAACGCGGGGTGGAGCAGCCTGGTAGCTCGTCGGGCTCATAACCCGAAGGTCGTCGGTTCAAATCCGACCCCCGCAACCAATATCCTTCCTTTATTTAATAAGATGTTATAGTTTCTTGTATGTGTCCTGTAACCAAAATCCACGCAACTTTTTCTACTGCTTATTGCATTGATCGTCAGGGAAAGCAATCTGGCTTACTGCAGTAAGAGAAATTTAAGCCCCACGTAAGCCAATGGTCGTGTTATCGATCTCACTTCCAGTGAGATACTGCTTCAATGAATTGAATGTTCTTTCACCGATCACGAGTTACAATAATCGAAGCGCCTATTTTCTACTGCTCAACTCGACTTCACCTCAGTCAAGAACCTCATCAGCAACGCCCTTCCAAAAAATACCCTCTCTGTCTATCTTAGAAACTGCTCATCCTCCCCACCTGTTCCGTCATATCACCTCTCAGTTTCAGAAGCTTTTTAGCCTATGAGGCAGCAATCTATAATTAGCCTTGCTATAGCAATCATGGTTGAAATACATCTCACAAGCTAACCCAAATATTGCGCGAAATTTGTTAGTTATTCAACAAATCCGATTTATAAGTTGCAATAGAGAGTACAAACTTGCGGAGCGCATAGAATAGCTTTTCATGATCCACCTAACATCATGCAAACGCAAGCAACAACAGGCGGCTCTACACTAACAAGTATGTTTAGATGCTTCTGACTCATTTAATACACATACGGGGAAATATAAAGTCTGGAGAATACATGCTATGATAGGCACTATTCTCAGGAGTTGACGTTATGCCCGGTCCTGAAGGTTACGAAAAGGGGTGCACCGTGATAGTGGTCACAGGGGGAGCAGGTTTTATCGGAAGCAATATTGTCAAACTATTAAATCAGATCGGCTGCAACGATATTTTAATCGTTGACAACCTAAAAGATGGCACCAAATATGTTAATCTAGTGGATCTCAATATCGCTGATTACATAGATAAAGAAGATTTCATCGCTAGCATCGTTGCCAGCGATGATTTCGGTAATATTGATGCAGTTTTCCATGAAGGAGCCTGCTCCTCCACCACGGAGTACGACGGCCAGTACATGATGCAAAATAATTATCAATACACGAAAAAGCTCTTGCGCTACTGCATCGAACGCACTATTCCGTTTCTGTATGCTTCTTCCGCGGCAACTTACGGCAGCCAGACAACAAGATTTATTGAAGAGCGACAGTATGAACAGCCGTTAAATGTTTACGGCTATTCAAAATTTCTTCTTGATCAGTACGTGCGAACGCTCTTGCTGCGCACCGAATCGCAAATTTGCGGATTCCGTTATTTCAATGTTTATGGCCCGAGAGAAGAACACAAAGGCAGCATGGCTAGTATACCTTTTCGTTTGAACAAGCAAATCAACGCTGGTAAAAATCCAACAATATTCGCCGGAAGCGAAGGCTTCAAGCGAGATTTCGTCCATGTTAGCGACGTGGCAGCGGTAAATATTTGGTTCTGGCAAAATAACATCTCGGGGATTTTTAATTGCGGCACCGGCCGAGCCGAATCCTTCCAAACCGTCGCAACCATCGTATTAGATTACCATCAAAAAGAGCATTTTGAATACATTCCATTCCCTAAAAAACTCAAAGGACGATACCAAGTTTACACTCAAGCAGATTTAACGCAGCTGCGCGCTGCTGGATACCTGAAACCGTTTAAAACCATCACAGAAGGCGTCCCGGAATATTTACGATGGCTGAACCATAACGACTGATATCGTTTAGGGAATGTAAAGAGACAAAGCCATGAAAATACTGGTAATCGGAGCATCTTGGGTGGGTGATGCTATGATGTCCCAAAGCCTCTATCGTCTCCTCATGCAACGCCATCCTAATGCGAAGATTGATGTCATGGCTCCAGCCTGGTGCCATTCTTTGCTTAAACTAATGCCGGAGGTTAATCTGCCTCTGGTGATGCCAATAGGCCACGGCGTCCTCTCGCTAAGAGAGCGCTACCAACTTGGAAGAGCACTGAAGAAAAACCGCTATTTACAGTCGATAGTTCTGCCTAACTCATTTAAATCAGCGCTAGTCCCTTTTTTTTCTAGCATCTCGCAGCGCACTGGCTGGCGTGGCGAGATGCGATATGGTGTTCTCAACGACATCCGAACGTTAGATAAACAAGCTTTTCCACTAATGATACAGCGCTACGCAGCCTTGGCCTTTGATCGCGATAGAATACACCACGCAGCTGATTTACCTAGTCCGCTTCCTTGGCCACACCTCACGGTCAGCGCATCAGATATCGATCAAGTCCTCCAAACATTTATGCCGAACTGCATTCTCCCGCTTATTGGTTTTTGTCCCGGGACAGCATCTGGCCTGGCTAAACGTTGGCCGCATTATCATTATGCCACCCTGGCCGAGGCACTTATCCGCCGTGGCCATCAAATAGTGCTGTTTGGGTCCGTGCAAGAGCAAGCTTCTGGAGAAGCTATAAAAGCTTCCTTGCCTCCAGACTGTCGCCGTCATTGCCGAAACCTAGTCGGAAAAACTTCACTGGAGCAGGCGGTAAAACTTATCGCCGCCTGCCGAGGCATTGTCAGTAACGATGCCGGGCTGATGCATGTTGCTAGCGCACTTCAGCGTCCGCTAGTAGCGCTGTACGGGCCCACTAGTCCGGATTTTACCCCCCCGCTTTACCACCAGAGCAGATCGATTCGCTTGATCAGCGGTGGCTGTAAAATACGCAAATATGAAGAAAACACAGGATATCACCCTGCCCTCATTGCCATTCAGCCCACCCAGGTACTTAACGCACTGCAGAGCTTATTACTCTAAAAGAGAGAAAATGCAGGTTCTAATCGTTAAAACATCTTCAATGGGTGATTTATTGCATACCCTGCCTTCGCTAACTGATGCGAAGCGTGCATTCCCGGAGATTTTTTTCGATTGGGTAGTGGAAGAAAATTTTGTCCAAATCCCGACCCTTCATCCAGCAGTGCGACGGGTGCTGCCAGTTGCGATTCGCCGCTGGCGCAAGAACTGGTTCACTACTGCCACGCTGAAGGAACGCGATGACTTTAAACGACAGCTTCAGAAAGAGCGCTATGATGCAGTTATAGATGCGCAAGGCCTAATAAAAAGCTCAATACTTGTGACGCGCTATGCGTGTGGCGAAAAACACGGTCTTGACTATAAAAGTGCGCGCGAACCCTTCGCCAGCTGGTTTTATGACCAGCGTCATTATGTGGACAATCAACAGCACGCCATAGAGCGCATTCGGCAGCTGTTCGCTGCCAGTCTAGGTTACCGTCGGCCCATGACGTTCGGAGAGTATTCCATTTCCCCTTGCTGCATGCCCGTGACTCATCGAAAACCTTATCTAGTCTTTCTGCATGCCACAACACGTCCCGAGAAACAGTGGCCGGAAACCCACTGGCGTGCCCTAATACAGTTTTCTGCTAACCACGATTATAGCATTGAGTTACCTTGGGGGACGCATGAAGAAAAGCTACGCGCGCAACGATTGGCTAACGGATTCAGCGCTGCAAAAGTACTGATGCCATCCTCTCTAGCACAGCTAGCAACCGTGATAAGCGGTGCGAGTGCACTGGTTTCGGTGGACACCGGCCTCAGTCATTTAGCTGCAGCCCTTAACCGCCCCAACCTAACTTTATATGGCCCTACCAATCCATCGCTTATTGGTGCTTACGGGCGGCATCAGCAGGCACTGTGTGCAACCAACGGAAACATGACGAGTCTGACGGCAGAGTATGTCTGGAAGACTTTTAAACCAATGCTATCATTAAGGGAAGAGGAATAAAACTATAATACATACTCTAATCCTCTAACTTTTTAGGGCTAAAGAAGCGATTTTGAACACTCGATCCATCTTCCTAGCAAAAAAGCTAATGATCTCGATGCTTGAAAGTCAAGGCTTTAATCGTAACTGAGATGTGATGATGATAAAAAATAGTCATGCACGATTTAATAATTTTTATATAGAACGTCTGTTTTTACCATAGCACGTTACGAAATAATCTTTGCATATAAATACACAGATTTAAGTGAAATCACTTTGTTCACTCAATCGCCTTCGTTCGAGAGGAGCTTATAGATAGCTCCACCTTTTCCGTTATGCTAATATGCGTGTTGAATGTGTTTAAAAAACCCAATCATTCACGTCAGGTTTTTGTGTGCCTTGAACAAAAAAACCAGCCAAACCAAATGGTGATTTGATGACAATTTTAGAAACAGTAATCGGACAGTGTGGTTTTTTAGATGCAACTAATAATATCGGGAGGGGTGAAGATGAAGCATGATCTAGAAAATGCTTTGAAAATTACTCTCTCCTCACCTAAAAGTACATTATAATTACGCATAAGTTGCAATATATCAATCGATACTATAGGCGATGATCAGATCAGGTGAGTAAAGTTACGTATGCATATCGATCTATATGATCAAACCATAGCTTGAAATTACTCACTCCCTGCATGATAACAACCTTATTCACTAGCACGGTTCTCTGAAATCATCAATAGAGAGGTTAGGTATTGTGTGCTTTTGTATCTATACTAAGCAACGCCCCACTTGCTCTGAACCAGAGATAGCATGCCTACTATTTACTTTCAGAACAGTGATGTGATCAAATACATCCTTTTGCTTATGATCAAGATTGCATAGGTCTGCGTTGACTGTATTTTATATTTATTGTCTTTCTGTTATTAACGTTTGAGACTATTTTTTACTCTAAAAACTCGCAAACATTAACATCAGCATACGCTTTTCAAGATGCAGTAAAGTTAACCCATATACTCATTGAATGCAGAGCCTGCATAAGTGAGCATTGTAATCTGCACTACATCTCTCGGGCGCTAGCAGCGCCCGAGCAATCAATATGCCCCGTTTTCTTACAGCCTGCCTGCTTAGATATAGTGCATCAATGATCGTGCGTAACGAGTTGGTGGCTAGTAGGCATGTTGTGATACTTGCGCTCTTTTTTCAATTCAGCATTCCTGACAGCGCATAATCTCGAAGGGCATCTCTTTGATGGTGGTCTTCGTCTCTCCTGTCGTTTTATGTCTTTTAGATCGGAAAATAGCCTTTCTAGCTAGACAGATCTCTATAATGACCTACTGTATTTTAGATATCATGCGTCTCTCTCATAGAGTTTTTGTAAATTTTGTTGTTATATGCATAGCATATAAACTAGACAATATTTTACAGCTTTCCTCGCTAGCATTAGAAAATTAATTGTTTTTAGGTGATTGTAATACAAGGCAAATATATTTTTTCGCAAACTCCTCCACCGCTTCTTGTCGGTTGCGTTAATTTTTTAACAATATCAGGAAACCATATGTATCAGTGCGGCTAATATGGGCAAGAGAAATAGATAAGCTGTAGCTGTCGCGCTGTTTATTGATATATCACAGCGTATGCTATAAGGTGCTTTTTGACGCCATACGAAAACATTGTCTATTATTTTTTACTAACATATCAACTTGATAGTATCAACACCTTCATAGATGCCTTCATGCTATTAAAGACTCTCGTCTCTTCATTTCTAACTGTAAGTATATCAATTAATCACTTCTAAAAAATTTAGACGCCCTCAAAATAATAATGCGGCACATGCCATGATCTGTGTTAATTTCTTAAATTGCAGCACCATGACTGCATAGCATCAACAAGTTTTCATCAATCAAAACTACCAAAATATCTGGCTTACAGCGTTTACGATGCAGATGCAGATAGTCATGATTAAAACAATTTAGGAGTACTAAAACGACATCCATCGTATTAGACTGGTCTTTCTAAGACTTACCTCATCACGGAGTCTCGCGTGATCAATAAAACAATCATATATTTAATTTTACCAACTGACGACAATGTGATCAAAAATTGCTGATGATCGCTTGCTGTTCAAGTAATTTTAATCTAGCTTTCTGATAGTGGTTCAGCTTCTCGCGCTCTTTCGCCACCACTGTCTGCGGTGCACGGCTGATAAAACGCTTATTACTAAGCTTATCAACGATACGGCTAATTTCGCCTTCAATACGCACCCTCTCTTTTGCTAGGCGATTACTCTCGACATTTTGATTCATGAGACCTGCCATCGGGATCAAAAGTTCAGCACCGTCGATAAGTTGAGTAAAAGACACTGGACCTATATCATCTGATGGTAACAGGGAGATAGTTTCAAGCCGCGCCAGAGTAAGTATAAAACTTAAGTGTTCTTTAACCCTACGCATCACCACCGGTGATGCCTTCCTTAGCAATACCGAAAGTAGCTTAGATGGAGGAATATGCATTTCGGCGCGCAGCGTACGTATAGCGCTGATAACATGCTTAATCCATTCCAAATCTATGCTGGCATCAGCATCCACAAACGCTGGATCATGAACTGGAAAAGGCTGTAGCATAATGGTTTCAGCTGGTTTTTTAGTAAGGGGTTTTATTCGCTTCCAAATGGCTTCGGTAATAAACGGAATAATAGGATGCGCCAGACGCAACAAGGCTTCTAGCATGTTAACCATCGTATGGCGCGTACCGCGAAGCTCGGCGTCACAACCAACCCTGATCACAGACTTGGTCAGCTCTAGATACCAATCGCAGAACTGATTCCACGTGAATTCATACAAAATCCCGGCTGCTAAATCAAAACGGTAATCATCTAGCGCCTCACGAAACGCCTTCACCGTCTGATTAAATTCTACCAAGATCCATCGGTCTGACAACGATAAAAATTTTTCGCCTTCTTCAAAACCACAGTCCTGATCTTCGGTATGTATCAGTACAAAACGACTAGCGTTCCATAATTTATTGCAAAAATTACGATACCCTTCTAAGCGATGCATATCCCAGTTAATATAACGGCTGTTAGAGGCCAGCGCAGTTAGTGTAAAACGCAGAGCATCGGTGCCATGCGGCTTAATTCCGTTCGGAAACTGTTTTTTAGTTTGTTGGCGGATCTTGTCTGCCAATTGCGGCTGCATCATATCATGAGTGCGCTTTTCGAGCAAATCATGCAGTGAAATGCCGTCTACCATGTCCAAAGGATCAATAACGTTTCCTTTTGACTTTGACATCTTCTTCCCTGTTTCATCGCGGATCAGACCGGTCATATAAACTGTGTTAAAAGGCACTTGCGGCTTCCCGTTGTGATCCTTGAGGAAATGCATACTCAACATGACCATACGTGCTATCCAGAAAAAGATGATGTCAAAACCGCTCACAACTACGCTAGTCGGGTGGAACGTACGCAGCGCGTCTGTATTTTCCGGCCACCCGAGGGACGCAAAAGTCCATAGGCCAGAGGAGAACCAGGTATCCAGGACGTCGTCGTCTTGGCGTAGTGAGATATAATCCGATAACTGATATTGCTGGCGAACTTCGCTTTCGCTGTGGCCTACATAGACTCGACCCTCGTTGTCGTACCATGCTGGAATGCGGTGACCCCACCAGAGCTGTCGCGAAATACACCAATCCTGAATCTCCTGCATCCAGCTACAATACATGTTTTTATACTGCTCTGGTATGAACTGGATCTTACCCTGTTGCACCGCCTCCAGCGCTACCTTCGCCAGCGGCGCAGTGCGAAGGGACCATTGATCAGTCAACATTGGCTCAATAACTACACCTCCACGATCACCATATGGAACTGTAAGAGCGTGGGCCTTAACCTCGAATAGCAGGCCAAGGCGATTACATTCAGCCACAATCGCCTTACGGGCGGCAAAACGCTCCAAGGACCAAAAAGCTTCTGGAATCTCGCCAGAAAGCACATTACTTGGTTGACCGTTAGTATCGAATACTTCAGCTGCTTGACGAATATCTCCTTCAAATGTAAGGATATTAATCATCGGCAGGGAATGGCGTTGGCCAAGGGCATAGTCGTTAAAATCATGCGCTGGCGTGATTTTAACGCAACCAGTACCTTTGGTCATGTCCACATACTTGTCATCACCGATTATAGGGATACGGCGATTAATAATTGGTATTATCGCGTACTTCCCGATCAAACTACAATAACGCGGATCGTTCGGATTGACCGCCACTCCAGTGTCGCCAAGCATGGTTTCCGGGCGCGTGGTGGCAACTACCAGATAATCTAGACCATCGCTCGTGTGTACGCCGTCAGCTAGACGGTAACGAAAATACCACATTGATCCCTTCGATTCACGATGTTCCACTTCTAGATCTGAAATCGCAGTCCGTAATTTCGGGTCCCAGTTTACTAGTCTTTTCCCGCGGTAAATCAAATCCTGCCGATACAAATTTACGAACACTTCCCGCACAGCATTAGACAGACCATCGTCTGCCGTAAATCGCTCTTTTGTCCAATCTATTGAAGCGCCTAGCCGACGCATTTGATGGGTAATGATGCCAGTAGATTGCACTTTCCATTTCCAAACCTTATCAATGAAGGCGGCGCGGCCGTAATCTTGTCGGGTTTTGCCTTCTTCGTACGCGATTTTTCGCTCTACGACCATCTGTGTCGCAATACCGGCATGATCGGTACCCGCCTGCCACAAGGTGTTTTTACCCTGCATACGCTGATAACGAATCAAGGTGTCTATAATGGTTTGCTGAAAAGCATGCCCCATATGCAGGCTGCCTGTAATATTTGGCGGCGGAAGCATGATACAGTAGCTATCTTTGCCGATATTATTATTTGGCTTGAAATAGCCTCGATGCTCCCACTGCTCATACAGTGGCTGCTCAATATCTTTAGGATTATATGTTTTATTCATGATTCTGCATGCATAACTGCGTTGGCGATTCGGCCGTAGTCAATAAAAATCCGCTGCGGCGGTAGGCTTTATAACGATCACGGGCCAGCTCTTTCAAAGCATCTTGATTCGGAACAAAGTCTATCACCTCCTGAAAAGAGAAAGCAAAATCCGCGCAGGTCGGTAGCAGGCTTATCAGCAGCTCTCTTGGGACATTTCCGCGACACTGAGGCCAGCAAATTTCTACCGGCGCACCATAGCTAGGACCTTCTCCCGACAGATTATGAGGCACAAACGCATTGGGAGTAGTTGCCCACAAAGCTTCATCCAGCTTGGTAGCTTGCACATCGTTCTCACAGGCAATTAGTGACCATTTCCCCTCCTGCCAATTTTTAGCCGCCAAATAGCACGCAAGGCGCTCTACGGCAGTTAGGCCAGTGATACTGGTATATTGTGCAATCAAATAAAAAGTTGCGTTTTTCATGAGCCATGTTGTGAACTAAAGATAAAGAGAAAAATAATGGGATAGTCAATAGCATTAGTCAACTAACTATACCTGTTGTGATATTACTAGCCACTATCGAGTCCGCAGCAGCGCAGGGAGACGTATACTTTGATCTAATATTGAAAAAATATCATCTCTTACTTACGCAGAAAGCAAAAATAAGCATCATCTTTAGTTTAAAGATATGAAACGGCCCGCTGTGATACTATGCGGGTTTAGTATAAAATGAGGTGCATCTCTTGAGCTGTTTTCTCATCATAAGTGTTAATATCATACTTTAACGGCATAAAAATGCTTTTTTTGAAACAAAAGCATGATTTGATATCTATGCCGTCATTTGATGCTTATACCCTTACAAAGGTGTTATCACCCGATGAAGACCTTGTTTGACACTCCCTACAAGCCCATCTTCTGCAGTGCAGTGACTATTGTTAGACCAACGCATCATAGTTGCAAGCGCCTCAGCCGACGAGCAGGAATTATTTAAAACCAAAATATCGCAGGATTATATTAGTCAGTCAGCACGACTGCTCGGCAACCTTTTATACAATCATGCTGACTGCAATCTCAGATGCTGATATTTAATCCTGTGCGTATACTGATCGTCACTCATATGATATCTAGGTCAATAGTGCCCCACATTAGGATAAATCGCTTTATTTGATTTCCTTAAAGCACAGCCAGACAGTGGCGTGTATTTTGAGCCTTGGTAGCGGCTGCTTACCGGAGGTTTCGGCGGGATTTTTTTATAACGATAGCAAAGGCTTTTCATCAGGGCGCCGCTCTGCGATAAATCGAGAATGATGATTCCATATGCAGAGTTGTTCCCTTCTAAGATCATAGATAGATACGTACTCTTTAATGTGTACCTATGATAAACCTGGAATGTCTAATCTCTTATAGTAAAGACTTTAAGAAAAACTCGTTCTCACTTACTAAGTCAATTACTTTACTAGCCTACTTATTAAGTTTTGATGCATATCAAGCTAGCTTTTCTTGCTTTTTTTAGAAAACACGGTCAAGGCCCCTGAGATAGCGTTGTATAATTTTAAAAATTTAGTCGATATAAAACTTTATAATGCTTTCGGGGCATTACTACATACACGCTTAATCATTAGCACTTCCTGCTAACGCTCTCTATAGCAGACAAGTGACCGGCACACTTTTCAATATACGATTGCTCTATCCATATGCCGAAATAATTAACGCGTTGCCTCATGGTTTTTTTTGAGCAGTACGATGTATAACCGCTTTTTATAAGTAAATCATGGCTGGCAGGAAATTTCTTCATTTACTATATAGATAATGTTTTCCATAAATTTGATAATCGAAATCAATAATTTCCTGACAATATTCAATTTTTTTAGGACAGAAGCTCGATGCATTTAATATTAGGCCCGTGAGAAAAAGTACGCTCAAGATAACCGCCTTCCCACTAAAGCTAAATAGCAGAAGCATCATGATACCAGATGGATTTAAAAACGGTAGTCTATCGATCATTATGGTTGTTTCTTGAGTACTGTTTGAAGAAATTCATACTTTATTTTCTATTATTTAATGTTGACAACATATATTCCAAAATATTTTATCATATAAACAAGCAAAACTCTATAGTAATGTAAAGAAACGTTCTTACAGTACTTGCGTTTTAATACGCATGCATATAAAGTATATAATTTACTATCTTAATGATAAAAAAAGCAAATCAATCTAGACATAGATTATAAATGAAAAATTCATAATAAATTTTTTATGAAAGTAACAAATTTATTTTTAGACTTGTGCGGATGCCTCCACTGATTTACAGCGAATTTATAGAGAAACCCATAATGAATCAGTTATTTCAACGCAGCTTTCTGAGGTTAATGGATTTTACCTCTACTGACATTCATTACTTACTAGAGCTAGCCGGCGACCTGAAGCGCCAGAAGCTCAGCGGTCGTGAGATGCCGCGTTTGTCCGGTAAAAATATTGCACTTATATTTGAAAAACATTCGACCCGTACCCGATGCTCTTTCGAGGTGTCCGCTTTTGATCAGGGCGCCCATGTAACGTACTTAGAGCCTGGCGGTAGCCAAATAGGACATAAGGAGTCTATAAAAGACACTGCACGGGTGCTAGGCCGTATGTATGATGGCATTCAATACCGTGGCTATGGCCAAGAAAGAGTCGAAATTCTTGCGCGTTACGCTGGTGTGCCAGTCTGGAATGGGCTTACAACTGAGTTCCACCCGACTCAAGTGCTGGCTGATCTGTTAACTATGCAGGAATTTTTACCTAAAAAACCCTTTACTCAAATGTCGCTAGCGTATGTAGGTGATGCACGCAATAACATGGGTAATACTCTGCTGGAAGCAGCGGCGCTCACGGGTATTGATTTGCGACTAGTAGCGCCGAAAGTCTTCTGGCCGGACCAAGAGCTGGTGATAGCCTGTCGTCGAAGAGCGAAGAAAACTGACGGTAATATTACCCTTACCGAAGATATCGCCGCTGGCGTAAAAGCAGCAGATTTTATCTATAACGATGTGTGGGTGTCAATGGGCGAAAACAGCGGTGTATGGGAAGAGCGCATCGCCTTACTGCGTGCTTATCAGGTCAATATGACCATGATACGTCAGACAGGCAATCCCCATGTGAAGTTTTTACACTGTTTGCCCGCATGCCATGATGATCAGACTGCCCTAGGAAGACAAATCGCCCAGCAATACGGGTTAGCTGGCGGTGTAGAGGTGACTGATGAGGTATTTGAATCGCCTCATAGCGTAGTGTTCGAGCAAGCGGAAAATCGCCTGCATACAATCAAAGCAGTAATGGTGGCGACGCTAATCTAGCTATCTGCCTTTGTTGCTATTAGCAGTATATGATTTTTAATAACATATAGATATCTTCTGTTATGAGGATATGCTTTCGCTCGTTTTAGGGATTCGCTATGCGCTAAGGCGGCTGTAGATCAAAAGATCACGAGATATGATACGCGCATGAGCCGACAACATTATCGGCGCTGGACTTGCAAAAAAATACTCCAATATTTAGTAACCGACGTGATTATTGTTCATGCTTTTCTGACAGCAAAAAAGCTGGTACTGATTTCTTCAGCCGAATGAATCTCCGATATAACCCGTTAATAACACCCTACCGAATTGAGCCACCGTCATTGCCACTTAGAGGACTATTCACAAATATGAGGTTTTTAGCATCGATAATAAAATCTTTTTTATTCTTTCAAGATTGCAGATTGAAACGGGCGCACAGACTCCGATAGCGCCTAAACTGTTCACTAGGGGTTGCCGGTCATACCGATTAGCACCTGCGAAATGCATTCCGACAGCTGTCCAGCAAACTTAAAAACGATACCTAAATTAGACTTAGGTGGCTCCGGAAATTCACGCCAGAGTGCGCCGAAACATCGGCAGACACAACCATCATGATAGCGCCCCCAATAAATTCCGATGAGAGGTATCTAAACCGAAAAAAACAACCCCTCTTCTCCCTAACAAGAGAATCCGTATGAGCGCTATAACAAGGCTTCCCGATAGTAGCTCGAGGTTATACGAAAAAAGCGTCTATCATAGAATCAGTGGGCTGTCAGAAATAAAAGCAACTCCTAACCTCCACCATCACGGTCTGCAGAGTAGGAACGTGTGGGTTTTATTTGAATCTTTTTCTGATATTTGTGCAGATATAGAATCTATAACACTCTTCTGATAATCAGATGTGTTGAAAAAAGAAACACTTTTTGGAAAGCATTTATTCTACGCACTATATCTATTGCAAAAATATGCTCTCTGCTAAAAAGTGCAGCATTACCAATTAGCTTAATAACTTGCAGTGTGCTCCTAAATCAGAACGATTTTCTGAAAACATGCATAAAGTGGTCAACTATTGTGTCATAAAAAGCACATGCGGCTCTTAGGAGGAAACGCACCACTCCACTCAGATCAGTGCTTTCCCTCCCTGATGCTGATGATGACACGGGCGTTTATCTTGCTATGAAGATGTTATGGGCATTAGTTAAAACAATTTTCACACTTATGAAACTGCTCCCCTTCAAGGGCTGCATCAGGCCCGCTTCAGCAAGCAAGTCGGCACAGTGAATATCAGCATCAAAATATCAATTGTGATGAAGTTATCTCTTGAGTCATAGATAGAAAACCTAAAAGTTTTTCGTGAAGAAGCATAGACAGTCCGGGCAACCGCGGCTAATAGCGCGTACGATACACGTTATTTTCATGCATACTCTGTTAAAGACAGAAAATATAACCTCTTACCCCCGCGAGGTAAAGAAAATTGTTAAATAACTATTATTTTAAACGTCACCACGCTGTGGTGTATTATCGTCCTACGCACCAGTAACAATGCCTGGAAAATTTAATTAATGCTTATTAACGTGTAATGAGCAACATTGCCATACTTCAAAAATTTCTTAAGGAGTAGAGCTTTATATGGTTCTACTAAAAGTTTTTTTTAAAAAAGACTTATCATTTTAGATGTACGATTTTCTTATGAGGGCTCACTCTGTGATTTTAACGTACCGAGGTTAATAAGCTCACTCAACCGACAGTTAAAATCTATTTATTCAAAAAACTATTAACTATCACCATTGAACAGTGTGATCTTATAGACAAAATAATGTAAATTAATAAGTTATTGCGATCTATTTGTCGGGTTTTCGCCTAGGCAGTTCGTAAAAAAGTCTGGAGACAGCGTGTATGTTTGAACTCTTCAAAGCAATCGGCCTTAGCCTGATGGTGCTACTCCCCTTAGTGAACCCGCTCACTACCGTAGCACTATTCCTTAGCTTAAGTAAAAATATGACCGTAAAGGAGCGTAATCAGCAGGCGCGGCTCGCATCGGTCTATGTTTTTGCCATTATGATGATCGCCTTTTATGCTGGCGCTCTGGTGATGAATACTTTCGGGATTTCTATTCCTGGGCTAAGAATTGCAGGTGGACTGATCGTCGCATGTATCGGTTTTCGCATGTTATTTCCCCCGCAGGCCGACAATCCTCCAGGGGTCATCGACAGAAAAATGAACAACATACATAAACATAAAACAACTAATATCGCCTTTGTCCCGCTGGCGATGCCGAGCACGGCAGGGCCGGGAACTATCGCCATGATTATCAGCAGAGTATCTTCTGTTAATGAAGAGGTTTACTTTTCCCCGTGGATCACCGCACTAACGCCCGTGCTAGTTTTTTTGACTATCAGCGTGATTGTATGGATCGCCTTGCGCAGTTCGGGGGCTATTATGCATCTAGTCGGCTCCAGTGGTATCGAAGCAATTTCGCGACTCATGGGTTTTTTACTGGTATGTATGGGGGTTCAGTTTGTCATTAACGGCGGACTAGAAATCATTGCTGATTATCATGGCTTATCGATTTACCGGTAAAATCCAAAAAGCACCCGGCAACTTATTCACATAAAACAGGGGATGGATAAAATGTCCAAAATTACATACTTTCGTTTTAGCCAGCTGATTAACCTCTATCATGTAACAATGCTACGCTATTCTTTATGAATTGAGCAGGAGAAAGATATCTTATAGAAGCATAAAAACAAAAAGATGGCATGACATGACCGATGTAGTCATTAATAGCATCTTCCTTAAAATTTTTTTAGTCGCAGAATCAACAGTCTGGACAAATGCGTAACAAGCCTAGAGTATCGCGTCAACGGTTATCTGAAAGCTGATAGCTAAGGGTAAATGCAATAATCTCTTCCCATTTACCCTAGATAAGTAGCACTTATACATATGCTTTACTGACTTTTAAAAAAAGCATACCTACCAGGGCATATCAGATAAACAGGGAAAAGAGACAATTAAGTCATTTAGTTCTGCCACAGCAGAATATGTAATATTAGCTACACTAATGCACGAACATCATCATACAGTTACATATCAGTATCTACACGGCAGTTATAGTGACTAGGAAAAGCAAGGCGGTAATTACCAGTTCTTATGACTGTAAACTAAAAATCAAGTCTCGAAATACCTCCAAATGCACACCTAAAGCTACGGTATCATGCAGCGCAACATAGGCTAGGCTGCACCCATCGTTCACATGCTGAACTAAATGATAATATTAGGTATATTACGCTCTGTCCATGTCGCATAAAAATAGACTTGTTATCGAAGAGCCAGTCACAAGCATTAAATTATTTAATAAAAAGATAATTTTTTTAAAATCGTTACCTAGAGCATATTGCCACGCTCTATACTGAGACGCGGTGGAATCATGTCAGAATCCACTCTCGGAGAGGTGCGTCAAAAGAATCGGATTAAAGCTCCCAATAAATGTCTTGAATTTTGAAAGACTGCAGTCTATTGGCCTCAACCCGATGGCATGATCGGTCAAGTTTGATCGACTCTCCGTTTTTTGCTATTCCTAATTCCTTCATTCTATTCAGTTAGTTATTCATAGACCGGGCACAATCAGCTAATTATTCTAAAAAAAGATTCCCTCAGTGTCAGAGGACACTAGCCCGGCATACTTTATGCAGTCTTATAAGCGGGTTATTTTAACCTAGATACTGCTGCATTAGCCGAGTTTTTTCTCTACTAACATAGTAAACATATCGCCACCCTCAGGATGTTTCCGTAGTAGTGTGCAGCGCTGTCTATCAAAAAATCTCAGTCGCGCTATCTATTATAGTGTCAGTTTTCACGCAAAATGTTATGGTTGGGAACATCCATCAAGAGCATCACTGCAGATGGCAGTCAGTTATTGTTCACGAACGCAGGCCAGAGAGGCTTTGTATCCTGCTCGCCGTTAGAGCGACGAAAGAATGATTGATAGTATGCTCCGGAATAAGGGCGGAAACCTGGCGGCCCCCACTTTTATTACAGGTTATTACAAGAACGTCGCGCGCCGTTCTCGTCGAACGTAGCGAAAAAGGTAATCTCTCAGCTAGAATGCCGCTGCAAGCAGGAGAATAATAATGCAACGTGTATTTATCATGGTGCTAGATTCATTTGGTATCGGGTCCGCTGGCGATGCGGATAAATACGGTGATCACGGATCAGACACCCTAGGACATATTGCTGAACGCTGCGAGCGAGGCGATGCTAATCACGGACGTCAAGGACCGCTTAAACTTCCACATCTAACGCGTCTCGGGCTGGCCAAAGCGGCTGAAAAATCTACCGGTCATTTCCCGTCTGGTTTAGATAAGCAGGCGAAGATCATTGGTAGATATGCCTATGCTAGTGAAATTTCTTCTGGGAAAGACACTCCATCAGGACACTGGGAGATGGCGGGCGTGCCTGTGCTGTGCGATTGGGGGTATTTTCCGAAAAAAGAAAATAGCTTTCCTCCTGCCTTGCTAAAAGCTCTAGTCGCCCGCGCAGACTTACCAGGTTTCCTGGGAAATTGCCACGCCTCTGGGACAATGATCCTCAACAGGCTAGGGGAAGAGCATATGCGAAGCGGGAAGCCGCTTCTTTATACGTCGACAGATTCAGTATTTCAGATTGCCTGCCATGAAGAAACTTTTGGCCTTCAGCGTTTATATGATGTTTCTAAAATAGCTCGCGCAATGCTTACCGATGGTGGCTATAATATCAATCGTGTAATAGTTCGACCCTTCGTCGGTACGAAAGCCGGAAAATTTGAGCGTACCGGCAACCGACAAGATTTATCAGTACCACCCCCCTCTGATACTATTTTACAAAAGCTATTACAAGAAAAAGGCGGCACAGTGGTATCAGTCGGGAAGATTGCTGATATCTATGCACACATTGGAATCAGTAAAACAGTGCAGGCTAACGGCCTTAATGCATTATTAGACGCAACTGTCCAGGAAATGGATGCTGCGGGGGATAACACCCTGGTTTTCACCAATTTCGTTGACTTTGATTCTGCTTATGGGCACCGCCGGGATGTAGCAGGTTATGCAGCGGCCCTAGAGCTATTTGATAGGCGACTACCTGAATTAATGGCGCGCGTAAAAGATCATGATATCTTGATTCTTTCCGCCGATCACGGCTGTGACCCAACCTGGCATGGCACGGATCATACCCGTGAGCATGTTCCCGTTCTAATTTACGGTCCAAAAATTAATCCAGGATTTTACGGCCATCGCACAACGTTCGCCGATATTGGGCAAACGGTAGCTTATTACTTTGGTCTCTCGCCGATGAGCTATGGCATTCCGATCATTTAAGCTGTGTGGGACGCAGACTATTGATAGGATAGTCGGCAACCCGTTGTTTTTATTATCCTCAATAAAAAAAGAGACGTGAGTATGGTAACGGTGCACATTAATGCAAGCATGGGAGATTTTGATGAGGTCGTGCTGATGCCTGGCGATCCCTTGCGAGCACAGTATATTGCCCAGTACTTCCTTTCCAATGCCCGTGAAATTAACCAAGTGCGCGGTATGCTGGGTTATACCGGTCAATATAAAGGAAGGTGTATCTCGGTCATGGGGCATGGTATCGGCATTCCGTCCTCTTCTCTTTATACTAAAGAGCTGATTACCGATTTTGGGGTTAAAAAGATTATTCGCGTAGGCACCTGTGGTGCAATTCAAAGCGACGTAAATGTGCGGGATATCGTTATCGGTATAGGGGCCTGTACTGATTCTAAAGTGAACCGTATACGCTTTAAGGATCACGATTTCGCTGCCATCGCGGATTTTAATCTTGTGCGCAATGCGGTAGATGCGGCTCACGCCGCCGGGATTAAGGTGCGAGTGGGGAATCTTTTCTCCACTGATTTATTTTATACCCCCGATTCGGATATGTTAGCTATACTAGAAAAATACGGTATTTTAGGCGTGGAAATGGAAGCTGCTGGGATCTATAGTGTGGCGGCTGAATTTGGTGCAAGAGCGGTGGCAATTTGCACAGTCTCAGATCATATCCTCAGAGGTGAGTCCTTAAGCTCTGCTGATCGCCAAAGCACGTTTAATAATATGATTGAACTGGCGCTAGAGTCTGTTTTGTTAGGAGATTCATGCTAAAGCCTTGTAACGAAGGATTGCTTCCCTACGCAGGGCATGTATTATTTTTTATATGATGATAAATAATTCTATTATATTCAGAATGTTGAGTAAAGCATACTTTTTATTATTGGCATTAAAAATGCACCAATAGTTTTTAATTCTAAAAGTTTTTTTACTATCGACTTGGTGATAGTGCTCCGATTAAAGTATACGTATGTCATTGCCTGATCGGTTTAAGAGATTATTCTCCGCTCTTGTACGCCAGTATGGTTACGTATACGGGGATGATGCATACGATGATTTAAGACAATCACTGTATTTTTAACACGCTATTATTGCATTACTTCTCTTTCTCTTCTAAGACAATAGACCCCCCGAGATTAACATTGCTGCATAACATGATACGAGCATTAGCCACTTTGGCTATTGCCATCGCTTCGATTTAGTAGCATGCTAATCACGTAAAGTCAGATCACATGTCAAAATGACCATGAACGAAAAGAGCTTTTCCGGGGAAGCGTCATGACTGGATAATAGCGCTTATTATGCTACCGCAGCAGGATAAGGAGCTGTATTTTCTTTTTCAACACAGAACTATAGAAGTTAGGTTTTTATTCAGAATCATCCTATCCAGCGCTGAAAAGATTAACCTGCAGATTTTACTCTATTACATACCGAAAAGTACCTGCATCATTAGTACTGCTATCTCATCAATCAGAAGAAACTATTTTATCTATTCAGTTTTTTGACCTCTTGATCCTGACTAGGCCCACTACTATGCGTGTTACGATACTATCCTGTGCTGCACGCCTTATGGTGCTTTCTCAAAAAACTTAAGCTCGGTTCCCTCAATGACTGAAGGGGTTATATCAGGACGTGTTGAGTTTGTTCGTGGATAACATATTACTTCATACGCAAAGAATACAACGGGCCGTTGTGCGGCAGATCCATATATTGCAACATCCAGTCAAGGAATGTTTGTAATACCCTTGGCAAACAATAAAATACCCCATAGCATTATTATCGCAGGTTGATAATGTTTTCATCTGAATACCGACGTGTTAGGAGAGGGTATCTAAGGGCGGCCTGCACTATCTATACAGAAAAATTGCTGACGCATGTCTCTATTCCCACCAGAGAACTATACTGGTGAATGATTTAATTTTAAGTAAACTCGTGCATAGTTATACACTTTTCTTTTTTAGAAAAGACTATCTATAAATTTATTGAATAATAAAACACCATCCTGTTCTTCTATGAAGATTTATTAAAAAATGATCATTATATTAGTTGCATATTTTTCTTAATGAGATCTAACTGTATAATGTTGCGTTAAAAGGATCAATCGGTTCACTCTTTTAGGCAATATACAATCTTTTATAACATCACGATGTGTAAGCGAAAAACATCATTTCTCTACCTCACCTTGCTACAGCTAAACATCTTGCAATAAAGGAAGAAGCGATGTAGATCGTCGCCATAAGAAAACTAAACAGCGCGCGCTGGCGATACTGGAAGCACTCTGATATTGAGGGAGATATGTCGTCTTTCAACTACCTGAATAGCGCTATCAATAAGCATAAATGCATCTTAAAAAAGATGACTGGAGCCTATGGATTCACTAATCGCCCTCTCATCCAGCTAGTGACCGAGAATATCCAGAACCAGAGCACTCAACAACCTGTAGCTATTAACAATTTTCTTGGAATAAAATTTCCCCCAAAGCAGAAAAAAATAGGGATGATATTCGGTAAGTTTTATCCACTGCATACCGGGCATATCTATTTAATTCAACGTGCTTGCGGTCAGGTAGATGAGCTGAATGTGATCCTTAATTATAATGATCAACGCGACCTTAGGTTATTTGAAAATAGCGCCATGTCCAAGCAACCCACACTCAGTGATAGGCTTCGCTGGCTTCTGCAGACTTTTAAGTATCAAAAAAATATCCGCATTCATGCGTTTAATGAACAAGGTATAGACCCCCACCCACATGGCTGGGCTATCTGGAGCCAACGCGTAAAAAGTTTTCTAGTTGAAAAAGGCATTGAGGCTAATGTTATTTACTCAAGCAGACAACAAGAACTAGTCAATTATCGAGAACATCTAGGACTTAAAACTGTTATTATCGATCCTGATCGCTTATTTATACCCATTAGCGGAGAGAAAATTCGCCACAATCCATACCGATATTGGAAATATATTCCTGCAGCAGTTAAGCCGTTCTTTGTCCGTACTGTGGCACTCATTGGCGGCGAATCCAGCGGGAAATCAACTATCGTGAGTAAACTAGCCAGTTTATTTAATACTACCAGTGCCTGGGAATATGGCCGTCATTATGTTTTTACCTATCTTGGAGGCGATAACATGGCACTACAGTATTCTGATTACGATAAAATTGCATTAGGTCACGCTCACTGCATTGACCGTGCAGTGAAATGCGCCAATAAAGTCACTTTTATCGATACTGATTTCGTGACCAGCCAGGTTTTTTGCAAAAAATATCACGGCCGAGAGCATCCTTTTGTGCAGGCAATGATTGATGAATATCGTTTCGATTTAGTTATTCTTATGAAAAACAATACCCCCTGGGTCGCAGATGGTCTCCGCAGTCTTGGAACCCCAAGAGATCGTGATGAGTTTCAGCGCTTGCTTGAGGCATTACTGCACGAAAATCACATTCCATACGTTCGAGTAGATGTTCCGGATTATGACCAGCGTTTTTTAAAGTGCATCATGTTAGTACAAGAGCTGTTAGGAGAACAGCTGACGGTAGTGCAGGAAACACTCTGTCGGCATTCGCCAGATTCGTAGCTAAATAGGTAACCAGCTGGATATCGGGCGTAAAAACCCGCCATCGATCAATAAGTACTTAATAAAAGGAATATTACTATGAGGCTATTTTCTTGTACTTAATGCGATGCCGCTTTAGCGATTCTTCACATAACGTTTTTTTCTTATACTCTTCGTATTCACTGAAGTTGCCTTCAAAAAACCTAATCTTGCCCTCACCATAATAGTCAATAATATGAGTTGCGATGCGGTCTAGGAACCAGCGATCATGAGAAATGACCATAGCGCATCCGGGGAACTCTAATAAAGCATTTTCAAGTGCGCGTAGCGTTTCGACATCTAAATCATTAGTCGGCTCATCTAGTAGAAGCATATTGCTTCCTATCTGCAATAGTTTAGCTAGATGCACGCGACCACGCTCTCCTCCGGACAGCTCACCGACGCGCTTGTTTTGATCCGCGCCTTTGAAATTAAAACGACCCACATAAGAGCGACTCGGAAGTTCAAAGTTCCCGATGCGCATTATCTCCTGCCCGCCAGAGATCTCTTCCCATACTGTTTTAGAATTATCTATTTTATCACGAAATTGGCCTACTGAGGCCAACTTCACAGTATCCCCTAGCACAATACTCCCGCTGTCTGGCCGTTCCTCGCCAGACAGCAGCCGGAATAAGGTGGATTTACCTGCCCCGTTGGGACCGATGATACCGACAAGCGCTCCTTTAGGAAGACAGAAAGACAAATTATTAATCAAAAGACGGTCGCCATAAGATTTACAGAGTTGAATTACTTCGAGTACCTTCTCACCAAGACGGGGGCCGGATGGGATAAACAATTCGCTGGTCTCGTTTCGTTTTTGATACTCCACATTGTTTATTTCTTCAAATCGAGCGAGCCGAGCTTTATTTTTCGACTTGCCGCCTTGAGGGCTTGATTTTACCCATGCTAATTCCTTTGCAATCGATCTGCGCTTTGCCGCATCAGATGAGACCTGTTGAGCGAGGCGATGAGATTTTTGCTCTAGCCAAGAAGAATAATTTCCTTGCCAAGGAAGCCCCTCACCTCGGTCTAGCTCTAGGATCCAGTCGGCAACGTTATCTAAGAAATAGCGGTCATGGGTAATTGCTACGACTGTCCCTGCATATTCACGCAGGAAACGCTCAAGCCAGGCAACAGATTCTGCATCTAAATGGTTTGTTGGCTCATCAAGAAGCAGCATATCGGGTTTCTCTAACAACAATCGACAAATAGCAACCCGACGGCGTTCGCCACCGGATAGGCTGGCAATTTTTGCATCCCACGGTGGAAGGCGCACTACATTAGCCGCGCGTTCCAGCTGATTCTCTATATTATGGCCATCATAAGTCTGGATAATGGCTTCTAATTTCTCCTGCTCTTGGGCTAGTTTATTACAGTCTGCATCAGGTGATGCATAGGCGGAATATACTGCGTCCAGCCTTCGCAGTACCTGCTTTACCTCTGCAACGGCAGGTTCAATTTCTTCGCGTACAGTTTTTGTTTGATCAAACTGAGGTTCTTGCGGCAAATAACCGATATTAATACCGCGTTTCGAACGGGCTTCTCCCTCGATCTCGGCATCAAGTCCGGCCATAATGCGTAATAGTGTCGATTTCCCTGAATTGTTAAGACCTAGTACGCCAATTTTTGCACCCGGGAGGAAATTCAGCGAAATGTTTTTTAATATATAGCGTTTTGGCGGCACTATTTTCCCGACGCGGTGCATGGTGTAGACGAATTGAGCCACGTTGCTATAATTCTCCTATTAATAGGGCCGTGAACTCTTTATTCCACTCAAGGAAGGGAATGAGCCTGGCATTATGACGTTAGTGAGATCAAGCACTTAATATATACTACTGAAACAAGCAATCACAAGCTAAAAATCAGGCGGTAGATATTAAGAAAACTGAGAACCAAGAGCACGGTGGAATAGATGATGCGTTACGGCCCAGCTCTATCGGCCATTTAGTAAAGAGGACCCCAGCCTCTCCCACGAACATAGGAGAGGCTGGGGTTAGCTTCGGCTAGCCGAAATCAATTACAGCCTATAAAAATTAATCGCTACTAACTATATTTCTTTCAAGACATGATCCGTATGAGAGGCATAATTTTAAACTATCTCTTCACGTAAATAGGCTCCATCGACAGCATATATCGATGCGTGAACTCTTTCTACATAGAAAGAGAATTTCGGCTCTTAGAGATGGTGGTTAATGACTCGTCTACTCAGATAGTGCCGTCAAAAAATTGCTAATAATGCAATAGATTATTAGACATGAACGCATAGCTCGCCAAAGATTATTATTTTCATTTTTACACTTATCGGGTTATCGTAAAGCTCTTTATGCTACGATTTTATTAGTAAAAAACTATACTGACTATTAGGAAAAGAACGTTAAAAACGACGAAATCATGAATACAGTCATTAATTACATAAGTGTTAAAATTTAAACTTTCACCATTCCACTTCATTTTCTCAAAAGATAGAAAATAGAATAGCCCTACTATCTAGGAGATAGTAACGCGATACATGACATTACCTATGCTAATTATCCTACGGCGGTGCTGCTGATACGACCCTATTTCAGGACGTCATATAGCAAAATTAGGAGAAAATCTCAGCATCATTGGATGATCAATCTTCCGACAAAAATGCTGGCTAATTCCTTGCGATGCGCACGAGTAAATGAGGTTATTATCATGTTTTCGTATAACCTCATGGCAGAAAAAAAATTTTTTATACTTTAGCGCATTGGATTGTTATGCACCGAACTGACTCAGTTCACCGTATCTACTAATAGACACCTTATGATTTAGTAAAACGTTTTTATATATTTAGCTAATGCAGCGTAGCCTTTTAGAAAATAGGCGAAAATAGTTGCACTTTTATTATTTTTTAGGCCACTCTATGGAGTGGCAGGGGCGGAGAGATTCGAACTCCCAACACCCGGTTTTGGAGACCGGTGCTCTACCAATTGAACTACACCCCTAAATAGGGTGGCGGTGCGGACGGGACTCGAACCCGCGACCCCCGGCGTGACAGGCCGGTATTCTAACCAACTGAACTACCGCACCACCGAATTATGAT
This sequence comes from secondary endosymbiont of Ctenarytaina eucalypti, assembly GCF_000287335.1. GTDB lineage: Bacteria > Pseudomonadota > Gammaproteobacteria > Enterobacterales > Enterobacteriaceae. The sequence goes on along the minus strand of NC_018419.1, from coordinate 1,089,807 downwards.
ATACACCAGATGTAACAATGATTAGAATTAAAAGACTAGTAATTCTTTTATGTTTGTATTGTAACTATTATATTTTTCGTCTTGGCATAAAGCGAAAAAGTTTTTTAGATGCCAAATATTTGATTACGCTCGCATGGAAAGCAGGCTCTCCGGCTATCATGATAGCTAGAAAAAAATTTCTGGCTATAATTTATAATTAAATCACGTTTTACTGTAAATAACAACATGTGTGTTGTTAAAGACTACATCAACTCGAGGCTCTAATGAGCGCAATCAAAAGACGGAAAAGACTGTTGAGATAAACTCTTTAATCATCTCATCATACGCTCTTTACAATCACCAAGATCCTCGCAAGATAACTTTTTCATTCAGAATGGCTCTGCTGAATAAAAAAATTGTACTTTCTTTTGTTATCGTACTTCTCTGTTATAAAAAGTTGTCCACATATGCTATGTGTTTCAGACACGTCATGTTCTGATCAGTGACAACTGATTCATTTTACGTTGTAGAGGTCAAGTCATTCACTACACTGATGGCATGAAAGTTTTTACTCAAAAAGCTTTCAGCAGCAATCATATATTGCAACCAGCTTTCTCACCTATTCAAACCTAAGATCTCGAAGTACATCTAGATTATGTGCGTTCACTAACTTGACCACATACTGCGTTGATGCACTAACTCGTAGTTTTTCTTAGTCATATGTTGATGGGGCTGCTCAAGCACAATTACATAGCGGACATACTGCTCAGTTTATGTAACTCGGCTGGGTGAGCTGATCAGCTATACAAGGATTGTATCTCAATAACATTAAAATTTAAACGTGACTTAATATGCGTAACTTCCTGATGGTCAATGTTTAATAACACTAAAGTTAGCAGTAAGCGCCCCTTGATAACATTAGAAAATATTCTAATTTTTTAAATTCTATCACGGGTTAAACATCATTTGCAATAAATAACTTGTAAACATCGAACACTTATACCAGAAAAACTTTGCCTATCGTGCAGTTAAATATACTACCTATAGACGCCGACGATAAAAAACATCTCGACAATTAAGAAGCGTATTTATCAGCTGTTTCCCCCTTGCTGTAAAATACATCATCTTCTACGTTCGCTTTTATATGTTGAAAGTAATATTTTGTATAGTTACATAACATCTACAATCATTCGCAGTCTCGACTTCGCTTATGAAGCACTTTATGCTATTAAATCCGCTCTCTAATTTCAAGCACTATCATTCTCTGATGTGATTACAACTAAACCGATATGAAAATCATGTACTTATCAGTGCATAAAAACGCTCTAATCTAACATCATCAGTTGTTTTTTAGACTTTAGGTAAAGATGATAGTTTAATCTCTAGAGTTAAGCCCGGAGATATAAAACCAGCATTTATTATGCCGTGTCGCAATAGTTGTTGCTTATCATGAGGGCGCTGATGCAGTTCCCTATTATTTACCTAGCGAATGATGTAAATTGCCAGGTAAATAAAACACGTAATCGATTCATCAGTAAAAATAAGATGACTGTGCTGCTGATTTTGCTGGCATCCTAGAACGTAAGGGGGTCCTCAACTAGTCCAATGAGATTGCTATGTTTCCTCTCCCGATAATATTTAGTACTAGAATGCTCACATGAAGTCATGTAGTATTCTTATACCTTTTCTTTAAGGTAACCCCTTACAATAAAGCGTTAGATAGAAACATCGCGTCCTCTATTAGCCGGTGTTAAGCCATTTTATCATTCACTTATGTTAGCAGTATTCATGCTGCTGACACTTCTCCATAATCTTTACATTGTTACTTTCGCTTCCTTACAGAAATTTGTTCTTCCGAACAAACATGCTGCATCTTGCTTTGTTTGTACTGTTACTCTCCTGAAAGTCAGGAAATTGATTCAGTGTAGATGATGAAAGCATTTTAGCGTTGTAAGTAATAATGCCTAGTATCACAGCTATTAGTAGATAGAATTTAAAACCCCAGGTAGTGTTTAGAGCTGCTGCATCTTCCGAACTAACTAAAGCTAAGACCTTCGCGTTCTGTATCTTCCTATATTATTTTCCAATTAACCATGATCATAATACTCGGCACACTTGCCATGACTAAAGCATTTTTCTCAAAAGTCTTAGGTCTTCATCTTATGTACGATGAAGACTAGAATTTAGCAGGTATTGCTTATGTTTGTATGTGAGAGTATTCGCGTCGTTTTTTTTCAGGGTTGGGCATCTAAGATGCGACTACTGATCACAAAAGTAAGTGACCTATTTGAAATGACTTGATGCAATTTTATCTGAAAAATATTAAAAATCAGTAATCTCAAAATTTGATTCATTTATTACTCTTAGTGATAAGTCATGTACTTATTTTTTAACATTAGTCTGCGGGGTTTTTCAATGTAATCATAGCTTATCTCACCTAGTTTTTGCTTTATACCCTGACAATAATCGCTAACTCTAAACCCACGTCTCTTGCTTACACGGCGAAAATTGTTATAAATCTATGATGCATGAAACAATAAATAAGGAGTAGTTTCTAGCCTAAAGATCTCCACCGCATCGCATGACCCGCTTTAAAATGTTTCTCTCATTTTTCATATTAGATTTTTGCTTTTTTCTCACGCTAGTAGTTTCACTATCAGTAGGTTAGTATTTTTTTGGCTTAGTAGTGCTGTCTAGCAGCACAGAGGCATATTTATCATGGAATGATATTATATAGATGCATAATAAAAAATTCCTGATAGACCATTCCTCCTATTTCCAGATGAATTCAGTCGATTTAAAATCTTTTAAGGTGGACTATAAAAGGCCTTAATAAAGTTATCACTAAGGACCCTGCAATTACTGCTTTTATATGCGATATCATCAACCTCTCCTTGCGCTTACACGTATAAGGAGAATACAGCTAAAGCATCATCGCCTGAATGAGGCCATGACATGACCATTCCGCTTACTAACTAATTTTATTTCGCGCTATAAAAATGATCTAGGAGGTATAGCGATCTCTTGGGTTAGCATGACTAAGTGATGCATTATTTTTATGCAATTCATTCATATCGGGTCTATTCTTGTGTTATAAAGGGGGTTAATTTCATCATATTGTATTATAAAGAGAAATACATTCATTCACACGACACTATACAATATTTTATTCAATCAAGAATTAAGGCATCGTCTTAATTTTCGAAGCGCGTTTTCTATTTTTAATCTTTAAGCATATTACTAGACGCTTACCTTATATGTCTTGCTATAAAGTCTTATCCCCTTCTACAAAAAATAGAAAATCGCTTTAGTATGCTTTTATCAAACATCTGTGTTAATTCCGAATAGAACATAACATGCTTTTTAAGGCTCTATTTTTAGGACTAAGTCCCACGAAATTTAATGTCAACTGCTAGATGCATTAAATAGTTCCACGTGCAACGTGATTATCATCGGTACTTCTTGTCATAAAATATAACTATATTAGGATTCCTTGTGTATCAATTAATTAGTTCACTACAGCGCAGCATTCAATCTGATAATTGACGCTAGTCACAGGTAGTATCTAGGCAGATTCTAGACATAAGGCATAATGATTAGAACATTAGGTTATTATTCATGCTTCAAGAAATATGTATTAGTTAACACCCCCTCCCAGTCGTTATCTGAATCTTACTAATCAGGCGCAAGACAAAAGTTAGATGGCGAAAACACTTAAAGTCTTGAGCCCGATAACGCTATTGAGAATATAAAATATAATTAATATTTCCCCATAAAAGCTCTGTTAGAGCCTAACAGAAGTCATAAACGCTAATTTATTCAATAAAATTTATAACATCTAAGTCACGACTCATAGACGCTGCTTCTAATACGCCCTCAGTGGCCGCTTAATATCCGCGCGGGATCAATGCGGCCGGCACGACGAGCAGGATACCCGCTTGCTAGCAGACTAAGCGCTAACGCTATAATCAGCACACTGACGACGTCACTCCAGTGCAGCTCTGTCGGCAAAAAATCAATAAAATACATCTCGCCGGACAACATCTGGTAGCCAAGCAGCTCTTCTAACCCCTTCACAAGGGTAGTTAAGTTAAGAGCTATCAACACGCCAGTTACCACGCCGATAACGCTACCGGTCAAACCTGCCAATAAAGCATACCAAATAAAAATAGCATAGGTTAATCCACCCTGGGCTCCCAGGGTGCGCAAAATAGCAATATCAGCGCTTTTGTCCTTAACTGCTAGCACCATAGCGGACACGATATTGAAATAGGCAATACTTATTACTAATGCCATGGCCAAGTATATCATAACACGAATTATTTGAATATCACGATACATATAGCCATAGGTGTCGATCCAGCTGTGAATTTTAACATAAGCACTAGCTGCTTCCCCCGCATTTCGCACCAGTTTGTTGGCGTTAAAAACGTCACTCACCTTGATGGCAATACCACCTATATCTTCACCATGCTGAAGATAGTTTTGGGCATCCGCCAGCGGCACCATCGCAAAACTATAATCTAGCTGACCGTTTAGCGCTATAATTCCGCAAACCTGTAAAAGAATACTTTTTGGCTGTAGCAACTTCATCTGTGGATCAGTGTTAGGAATCATGACCGTTATCCAGTCACCAGACTGAACCTGCAGTCTATCGGCTACCCCTTGACCGAGGATGACGTGCTGACGACCAGATTGAAAATGCGACCAGGCATCTCCCTGTACATATCGCGGGAGCGCGCTCAAGCGCATCTCTAACGCTGGGTCTACACCTTTTATCTGTATAGCCTGCAACTTTTCGTCGTGCTCCGCTAATCCGGTGAAATTCAGATAGGGAGCGACAACGAGAATCCCAGGGACTGCTTCAATGCGCTTTAACAATGCCGACCAATCAGAAAATGGCGGATTCATCGGTTCGATTGTTCCATGGGGCACCACATCCAAGATACGGTCGTTCAATTCGCGTTCGAACCCACTCATCGCGCTGAGTCCAATAATAAGCACCGCCACACCAAGTGCAATACTGATCGTAGAGATCACCGACATTAATGACACCATGCAGCCCTGACGTCGCCCCCGGATGAAGCGCAAAGCGATGTTCAACGAAAGGGGTGTTTTCACGACACGATCTCTAAAAGAGTACCGTCTCGCATTTCTAACTGCCTGTGCAAACGCTGTGCTAGTTGCAGATCGTGAGTCACGGCCAGCAAGGCTACGCCTTGACGCATATTCAATTTGCTCAATAGTTCAAAAATACTGTCCGTATTTAATTGATCCAGATTGCCGGTGGGCTCATCGGCCAGTACCAACGCAGGGCGGTTCACCAAGGCACGGGCAATAGCTACTCGCTGTCGCTCGCCTCCAGACATTGCCGCCGGGCAAGAGTGGCTCCGGTTCTCAAGCCCTACTGCCGACAGCATTTCCCTCCCTGACTTTTTTGCCTGAGCTGCGCGGACCCCTCGAATTAAAAGCGGCATTGCTACATTTTCTAAGGCTGTGAAGTCCGGCAATAAGTGATCGCGCTGATAGATAAATCCTAACCGCCGATTGCGCAACAGTGCGCGTCCGACGGATGAAAGTGTATGCAGGGGCTGGCCTTCAAATATAACCTCTCCAGAGGTTGCTTTATCTAGTCCAGCAAGAAGATGTAATAGAGTGCTTTTCCCGGAGCCTGAACGTCCTATGATAGCCATCATTTCACCATGTCGCAAAGTGAAACTAACGTTACGCAAGATATCGGTGTAATGCTTACCCTCTCGATAATGTTTGCTGAGTTTAGAGCAGGATAATAAAGGCACGTCAGTCATATCGTAAAGCCTCAGCAGGATGAGAAACTGCGGCACGCCAGGAAGGATAAATCGTAGAAAGTAGCACCATGGCTATAGTGGATAGCGCGATAACTGCTATTTGTGCTGGTTTGATAACTACCGGCAGCGATACCCCCACTTCCAGAAGCGAGCTTAGGACTGGCATCAGACGGCATAGTTGACTAGCCAGAAAGGCACCGAAAGCACTGCCCAGTAACGCACCGCACATTCCGGTGCTTGCACCCTGGATGATAAACACAAGCATGATTTCCCGACGCGTCAGTCCTTGCGTCTGTAAGATTGCCACCTCAGCCTCTTTTTCCATAACCAGCATTCCAAGAGAGGTCATAATATTAAAAGCTGCCACCGCGATGATTAAACTCAACAGCAGGCCTATCATGTTTTTTTCCATATGCACCGCCTGGAATAACGCCCCCTTGGATTCACGCCAATCATGCCAGACTAGGCCTGCTGGTAAAGACTGGGCGCTCAAGCGGGCTACCGCTAGTGGCTGCTGTAGCCATAACCTCCACCCGGTGGCATAACCGGCGGGATAGCGCATTATGCGAGACGCGTCCTGTAGATTGACCAAAAGTTGGTAACCATCGACTTCGCTGTTGGCGGAAAAGGTGCCTGCTACAGTAAATATGCGCTGGAGTGGAATACGTCCTATCGGAGTAAATTGGCTGACGCCAGGCACCATTAGGCGCACTGCATCACCGGGCTGCACGCCAAGCGTGCTGGCAAGCTCATCTCCCAGGATCACCCGGTATTGACCCGCTACCATCTCCTCTTTCTTTGCATCTAACAAATACTCCCAAAGAGGTTCGGGATCCTCTGGGTTAATGCCGAGCATGACACCTACTGCCACACTTCGGGCGCTTTGCAGCACGACATCACTGGTGGTCAGCAGCGCTGCACTCGTTATACCTACCAGATTGTCTAGCAATGAAACTGGAATATGTTTGGGATCCAGCCTCCCCTCAGGGGTAGTCAACAGTACCTGGGGCATCAACCGCAAAATATTACCCTCCAATTCACGCTCGAAACCATTCATCACTGACAATACCGTTACAAGCGACATAACACCAAGTGTTATTCCTAGGGTGGAAAGCCAAGAGACAAAATAGCCAAAGCGATCTGATGATCGCCCATGCATATAGCGAAGGCCAACATATAATACGACAGGTTGATACATGCTTTTCCATCTGGATACTGTTGCGAAAGCAAAGTGATCAAGGATAATAAAGGCTCACATAAAATTATGGAACTATTAAGAACGGAAACAACCCTTTTTATTCCTGATAGTACGTATATTTTAGCCATCGTCTAGGCGCCTCGTATTGTGCCGAAGTCGGTACGGGCGATACCCTCATGATCTGAAAAAAGAGATTGATCATTAACTATGTCAGAAAACGATCGTTATACCTTACCTACCCAAGCAGGAAAAAAATTAATCCTAGGTCAACTTGCTGGCGCCGCCAGCGCTGTAGAGTGCGCTAGCATCATCGACCGCTATCCGGGGCCAATATTACTAATCACTCCCGATATGCAAAGCTCGCTGCAACTATATGTAGAAATCCAGCAGTTCAGCGAACATCCAGTGCTTACACTACCCGACTGGGAGACTTTACCCTACGATAGTTTTTCTCCACATAAAGAAATTATTTCCAACAGAATATCTGCGCTCTGCCGCCTGCCTACCCTTGTGCGAGGTAGCTGTATCCTACCAATTAAGACACTAATGCAACGGCTATGTCCGCCTGCTTTTTTGCATCGCTATACGCTATTGCTAAGCAAAGGCCAACGGCTATCGCGGGAGCGATTATGCGCCCAATTAGAAAGTGCAGGCTACCGCCGCGTCGACCGCGTCATGGAACACGGTGAATTCGCTACCCGTGGCCTGATTCTAGATCTGTATCCCATGGGTAGAGAGGAGCCTTACCGTATCGATTTTTTTGATGATGACATCAGCAGCCTACGTATTCTAAACATGGATACGCAGCGAGTTTTTCAGGAGGTCCCCTCTATTAAGCTGCTACCCGCGCACGAATTCCCGACTGATCAAGCCTCGATAGAGCTGTTCCGCCGCCAGTGGTGCGAGCGGTTCGATGTGCGCAACGATGCTACGCACCTTTACCAGAAGTTAAGCAACGGTATCTTACCAGGGGGTATCGAATACTGGCAGCCGCTGTTTTTCAACGAACCGTTGGTGCCTCTTTTCAATTATCTGCCGCCGGGCACACTGATAGTTAACACCGGGGATCTCGACACTTGCGCTCGTCGTTTTTGGAACGATGCCTGCGTGCGCTTTGATAACCACCGAGTAGACCCTACACGTCCGCGCATGCCTCCTAAAACGCTATGGCTACGAGTTGAGGGTCTGTTCGCTGAACTGAAACGTTGGCCACGAGTGCAGCTCAGCATACAAAAAATTCCGGAGAAGACCGGCCAACATAATATGAATTACCAACCGCTACCGGATGTAGCAATAGAGAAGCAAAGTAAAGAATCCATGGAGAAATTGCGCCGATTCTGTGAACAGTTTAACGGGCCGGTGATTTTCTTAGCGAGTAGCGCAGGACGCCGTGAAATCCTAAGCGAGTTGCTGGCACGGGTGAAGATTCTTCCTAAGCCAATCAGCCGGATTGAGGACGCCACAGAACAGCATGCTTATCTTATCATTGGTTCCAGCGAACGTGGCTTTATCGATGCAACGAGAGCCAGGGCATTAATTTGTGAAAGTGATCTATTGGGGGAATGGGTCAGTAGCGGTCAGAAGGCTACTAAGGGCACTACTAAGACCAATGCCTTAATTTTTAATTTATCTGAACTGCATGAAGGGCAACCGATCGTGCATCTTGAGCACGGGATCGGTCGTTACGCTGGCATGACCCATCTAGAAACGGGGGGGATCAAGGGCGAGTATCTCATTCTGAAATATGCGGGTAACGATACACTATATGTCCCAGTGTCCTCGCTACATCTTATCAGTCGCTACGTAGGGGGAGCGGATGAAAAAGCTCCACTGCACAAACTGGGTGGCGATACTTGGTCTAGAGCTCGGAAAAAAGCGGCTGAGCGAGTGCGAGACATAGCGGCAGAGCTTTTAGATATGTCTGCGCAACGTGCGGCTAAAAGTGGCTTTACCTTCCATTATCATCGCGATAATTATCAATTATTCTGCGAGGGATTTCCTTTTGAGCCTACATCAGATCAGTCTAACGCAATCAACGCGGTACTCAGTGACATGTGTCAGAATTCAGCTATGGATCGCCTTATCTGCGGCGATGTGGGGTTCGGTAAAACAGAAGTTGCAATGCGCGCCGCTTTCCTCGCAGTTGAAAATTACAAACAGGTAGCTATGTTGGTGCCAACCACCCTTCTGGCCCAGCAGCATTTTGAAAATTTCCGCGATCGATTTGCTAACTGGCCAGTACGTATTGAGATGATTTCACGTTTTCGCAGCGTAGGGGATCAGGCGAAAGTGATCGAGCACACCGCCAAAGGAAAAGTAGATATTCTTATTGGCACTCATAAGCTGCTAAACAGCAATATTAAATGGCATGATTTGGGTCTACTGATTATCGACGAGGAGCATCGCTTTGGAGTGCGACACAAAGAGCGCGTTAAAGCGATGCGCGCTGATGTTGATGTTCTCACCCTGACTGCTACTCCCATTCCACGTACGCTATATATGGCGATGAGTGGCATACGCGATCTATCCATTATAGCCACGCCACCGTTGCGCCGACGCGCAGTAAAAACGTTTGTACGCGAATATGACTCACTCGTGGTGCGTGATGCCATACTGCGGGAGATCCTGCGGGGAGGGCAGGTCTATTATCTCTATAACGACGTGGACAATATTGAAAAAACTGCTTTCTACCTGCGAACGCTAGTACCCGAGGCGCGAATTGCTATCGGCCATGGCCAGCTACCTGAGCGTGATTTAGAAAAAGTGATGCATGATTTTCACCATCAGCGTTTTAATGTCTTGGTGTGTACGACCATCATTGAAACCGGCATAGATATTGCTAATACAAATACCATTATTATCGAGCGGGCAGATCGTTTTGGTTTGGCGCAACTACATCAATTACGAGGGCGCGTCGGACGATCGCATCATCAGGCTTACTCCTATTTGTTGACTCCGCCACCAGCAGCGCTCAGTCATGATGCCCGTCAACGATTAGAGGCGATCGCTTCGCTAGAAGGGCTGGGCGCCGGATTTACGCTGGCGACACATGATCTGGAGATTCGCGGCGCTGGCGAACTGCTGGGAGAGGATCAAAGCGGTCAAATGGAAACCATAGGATTTTCTCTTTATATGGAGCTTCTGGAAAGCGCGGTAGACGCCCTAAAAGCCGGGATCGAGCCCTCTTTGGCGGAGATCACGAATCAATTAACCGAAGTAGAATTGCATATGCCTACTCTACTACCGGAAGAGTATATTCCCGATGTCAGCATGCGTTTATCACTTTACAAACGCATTGCCAGTGCTTCAACCAACCGCATCATCGAAGACTTGAAAATGGAGATGATCGACCGCTTCGGTCTGTTACCTGACTCAGCACACTATTTACTAGCAATCTCGCGCTTCAGACAGCAAGCGCAACGTTTGGGCATCCGCCGCATTGAGGGCAGCGATACGGGGGGCTTTATCGAATTCAGAGAAACCCATCGCATCGATCCCTCTTATCTTATTAATCTACTCACGCGCAAGGCGGATTGCTATCGACTAGACGGTCCATCTCGCTTGAGATTTATGCGCAATTTAGCAGATCGCACAGCACGGATAAAGTATATTGATTCGCTATTAGAAGAGTTTCAGCAACATACGCTAAACCCCTAACAATGCATGCCTTAAAAAGAAATCGAGCATCCTTTCTCTTCTATGCTGTTTGAGGGTTTGGTAAACAATACTTGTTGTTATGAGCATGATATCGTATAATGAGTACATAACTATATGACTCTACGTTAGAGAGAGCGTTATTGGATGCGCTAGTAGAGTTTGTGCCGCGTTAGTTTTTAGGAGTGCAATGCTTAAAAAATGCAGGCGATATACCTCACAGTATCATTTATTGCAAGGAATTTAATTATTCCTATAACTTTTGCTATATTCCCTGCCATGATATGACTAGCGAGCAGTCTTTATGAAATAAAAATCTACACCAGAGTATTATTGATGTCAAGACTAAACGCTCTCTACCGCGGGGGAAGAGGTTGATACCTTGTTCAATAGAGCATCATGACAGTAACGTATGTCTTAATAGCCACCATAACGATCTCCTTACATCAAATCTGGCCAAGCCCGTATATCCGTTCCACTAGCCTATGCTAATTTGGTATAGATCTGATGCATGCGTCAGCCTGATCAGCAGAAGATATTAACGTATGCCATTCGCTCTTTTTGTCGACACCATTTTTTCATCAGCTTTCTATTCGCTTTTATGCAAAGTGTTCCTGTTAGGTGCTGATCCGTAAGCATCTTAGTCATTGCACTTGGCGTGAACATTTTCCTGTTGCTGTTAGAGCATGACGCGGAGGGCTTGATTGGTTATGAGTCATGTTTATGAACTCACCGTGGCAAAGATTGATCTCGTCTGTTGATGTGCTCATAAATTCGATTTAGTATGCTCTTTTAGGCATTCGATATTCAACAGTCAACTACTATAACGTTTACCAGAAGATAGCAATCTTCTCAGACGTGATTTTTATCAAATCTAATGTCATAATTTTTGGTTCTAAAGAGCGGCTTATTTTGCTTTCTGAAAGCAGGAAGTATTTTTTAAAAATAAACATTTTTAAAAAATGGTATTATTTAAAGGAAAAATTCACCCAAGATAGTTACACTTTCCCTTGTGACAGTATCAGCATGTAGACGGAGAGGCGCATATTGCATGTTATAAATCGGTTTTCACTAAATCTAGAAAGAGTTAAAGTCAATAAAAAGAAGAATCGATGTAATCTAAATCAAATAAAAAATGGAGTCATATGCTATAATTGAAGACTTTTTAAGAAAAATCATACAGCAAGATGCGTCTTTCCCCAATACTGGAATATTAAAAAGAAAAGCGTAACGTGCCTTCAATGTACGATAATTTATTTTTTAAAGCACTCTAGATCGGGTGGTTAAACCTAATAACGAAATAGGTGTTTTTTGGTGACGATATAGGCTAACGCACTCTTAACCGCTGCAGAAGTGGGTAGGCGCTAACAGAGCAAGGTGCCAAGCGATCCTATGCGAGGGAACACTTTTTCAATAATTGTAAATGCATGATGCCTAGGTCAGTCTAATTATCATTTCTCTAGCGGTTAAGGGTAGACTACTAGCTAATAGACCCCCTTTATGCGAGAAGTTGAAAAATATTCAAGAGCATCAGCAGGCGATACGGTATGCTGTTATCAGGACAGGAAACAGGACTTATGCTGCTTTTTGCGATGTGCGGTACACTATCGACAAACTCTATAAAAGAGAGGACGTCGCATCGAGTAGGTAATCTTCTGGCAATTGATCCTGCACAGCATTCCAGTCAGGAAAGCTAGCTTACTCCCTGATTTTATAGTGAGAAAAACCTTATTATTCGTGTAATTGGTCGCCCTCATGAGGCTCCAATAAGCAATAGGGTTAGGATAAATCCCAATAAGCACTCTGTTCTGTCTAGCGGGTTTCTGTGTCTAAATTTATTTCAAGCGCAATACAATTATGAAATACTATGCTTTCTAGAAGAAAAGCCTAATGCTGCATGTTGTCGTGACGCAACTCAAACTATAGTTATCAATAGTAATGTAAAATTTACCACTCTTTCTGTGCATTGTTGCTAGTCATGAAACATGCAGTGACGTAAAATGTATAATGTCAGTACGTATATAAAAATAATATTGCGCTATATTAGGTACTGAATAAAATTTAACGAATCATTATGCTCGACGATTTTAAGAAAATCGCATGGGATCGATTAATTTTATCCTCTTCCAATATGGTACGCACAATAAAATGTAATATAAGCATCATATGATATTAAAGGCTAAAAATGGCGATATAGAGCCGTATACTTCTTGCATTAAATAGATGATTTTACGCAACATTTTTTTAATCATCTGATATTGCATCAAGATAATCTGCAGGTGAAGGAGGTAATAAAAATCGTTAAATTTCTTAATTAGATTATTTTTTAGGAACATGCGTAGCATCATGCTTGTTACGCCAAAATAGTTTTACCAGAAGAGCACTATTCATGTATTAAAACTCCTGAGTAATAACGTCTTCTACTGTTATAAATATCATGACTGCAACGCAGATGAATAAATGCCTCTCTTTTCTTCAGTACTATAACTTAATTGAATCAACAGATTGTATTCTGTCAGTTCAGTGAACTGACAGAATACAATCTGTTGATTCAATGCAACCTGAGTAGCGTAGCAATCAATGTTGCTATCTGTTCATGCTAGCTTGTCAGACTCAGAGGGGTGATATCATTAATTGTCCATGTATTTTCGCATTCATCGATCCTTCTGCTCGACTGCTTCAAGACTTTCACAACCACCAAGCAGGGCTGTCTGCTGCTTGTCGTGACAACAAAATGACGAGTGAAGCCAGCATGGGCTTTGAGGGGGAACAGCTAGACTGCTAACGCTTGATTGAGAAGACTTACTGCTAAATTTAGTATCATTTCATCGTGGTTTTTCACCTTAAAATCTTGCAAAGATTCCGATGATTTCTCAAAATTGTCGTCTTATGGGCCCAGCAAGCCTGCCCTGAAAGCAGAGGTTCTTAGATAAATGCATCAACAGGGGTGCTTATTTCTAACGCCAGATAACCTATACTGATTGCTAATTAACGTGTCTCTGTAGTTAAACGGATATAACAAACCCCTCCTAAGGGTTAGTTACAGGTTCGAATCCTGTCGGAGACATCATTCCGATCTTACGGATGCTTATTGAAGTGGCCTCAAAGCCCCCTTATAATTAACTGATATCATGGCAGTAAGTGCTAAAAATCTTTTTAAACACTCCTTTCATCTATAGTATCTAATGTTAAAAATGCTTCAAGAGTAAAATGTTTGCTATGAATACGTACATTAAAGGGATGCCTATTTTTTAAAATAAATATTTTAGTCGGTTCAATGATTCCAGTAAACGTTGAAAAGTAAAATCGATTTTTAAAAACTTTTGATAATGATCAGCACAACGAAATTTTTTTAAAACCAATAATTATACTGCTCTAGAATTCTGTGCTAATATTCAATTATCGTAGCATGCGTGTCTCCCGTGTCATGATGAGTTCCCACGTCATAATTGTAAGTTTCTGAAATCTTATATGTTAACTGCAAGAGGAAGGGCGCCTTTATGAGTGATTTAATAAAGCTATGGCCTTGGGTAAATTTAAAGATTTCTTGCAAAAACCAAAAAGGACTTTGTCAAAAATACATTTGTCATATCTTCCCTCACAATCAGCGGGAAGGTTTAGATGCTACGATGTCAATCCACATGCTCTATGTGTAAATAGATAGCAAAATATCACTAAACTATTTTATGTATAGATTTTCCATAATGTTAAAATTATGGCCAAGATAAAATAATCTCAACAAGAGGGCGCGGTATGCGGGCCCATATCGCCCCCGCAGGAAACAGTAATTCTGCAATCTATGGTTTCGTCTTAGCCCCATGAAACTACTTTTATCGTAACGTTCAGCTAGATTCATTTTTTTCGGCCTTATCAGAAGCTGGGGTTGAAAGCAATAGAAAAAGCAAGAGAGAGTCATCATGGTAAAAAAGGGAGAAATATACTATATTTTTCATTAGCCCTCTGCGTATCACCATGTGCCTCGAAGCGGGCTGCCTCTAGCACAATATAAATAAGATCAAAGAGCTTAAAAGCACCTAGATTTTTTTCGTTTATGCTCCAGCGCTAACTTTTTAACTTTATCTACCTTAAAAAATAATCACGTCCGCTAATGTGCATACGCTCTGAGTCACGCGCGCTAGCATGTCAGTTAAACGTATTATAGGTACCCCTTTCCTGTATCTATATCACTGACTGCTTACTCTTCAGCAACTAATCTTTTACTAAACACTAATTAATCACCAGTAAGTTGATTACATGTAGATTATATAAAAAATCTTGCTCTATAGCGTATGATTATCCATTCCTGATAGGCTGCCTTCTCCGCCATCAATCCGTTATCAAAATACGCATCTGGTTGTTAGGAGAAAAAATATACAGATCCCTGATCTCACAGGGAAAAATAATGCCGCTCGAATATTGCGTCACATAGCTCTAAATGAAGCTCATCAATATACTTCAATCTACGTAGGAGGTGCGTAGCCATTTTCTAACCTAATCGCAAGAATAGTTATGTTAAAATAATGAATTGTTCGGGATAGTGCTCATACAAACACGCACTTCATATTGCCAACATACGTTGCTCTTACTATGTCCGTAGACACTAAAATTTTCTAAATTACCAAAAATCGATATTAAGGAACCGCATCAACAATTAGTGTTTAATTTTTGACCTCCCTGAAAGAAAAAAAGAAGAATACCCTGCGCGTGACGGAGGGCTTCTGGCAACTTCCCCGACGAAGCCTCCTTAAAAGTAAAATAGGTTCTTATACGCTATATATCAGACACTCCTATGCTTATTTAAGGAAACACATATACTATGATATCGATTTGCAAAGATTATACAATATCTCTATGTCATCATACCTCAGTTAACACCACGTTTCATTTACTCATAAACCCCATAAGAAGAAATGATTAAAATAGCTGCTTGATGCTATCTGACAGTATACATCACACCCTACAATCACCTCGACATACTGTACTTCAGACAAGCCAGTACCGGACTCCATCTTCCGGCTAACCTCGGCCGTGTCATTATCGGTAGAAGAGAGTTTAAAAAAATTATGGCACTAAAGACTGCAGCAGCGTTCCGCTATATCAGAGAAGAGTAGATAGATTAGAGGCAACGGGAGAGACACTGCGACAGTAGTAGCAAAAGCCGAGTGCATGAGAGTACTATTTGCCTTAGGGTTCGACACAAAAATTTTCAACGACATGAGCTACTCACCGCTGCTCCAGTCGCCCCTCAAAAATCTACCGAAGGTTGCTCAAGTAAATCTATATTTTTTTCTTATCCTTAACTCAGATCACGAAATTCTTTTTAACAACCAACTACCTATGGTGCAGGCAATACATACAATCACTTACTACCTACTTACAATGCATGGGCCCTCACGAAAAGTTCTAATCTTGCAGTTTAAGTAAAAATTAATCCTTATTTTACATGGCGGAAAAGAAAGCTGTTCTTGGGCGACGCACCAACCTACTTGTTTATTCATCGATTCGCATTACGGGGGATATAATAACAAAAAAGTTATTTAATCTTTCGCTACACGCGCTACAGGCATGAGTTGCTTAATGTTTACACTAATACCAAAACCTATAGAACCTCAAACTCTGAACGTTCAGAAAACGAAAAAAGATGCAGCATAATATTAACAAAATCACAATATATCACGAGCAGCATCTAATACAGAAAATGCAATGCAGTGTTTTAAAGATATGAGAAACATTCTGTGATATCGTAAGTGTTTAGCACAACGCCTATTGATATTAGATGCGTTGCTTGCCAGTAAAGCTTAGCCGCATTATTTTATATTATTGCTTGAATGACATAGCGCTTTTTAAGCAAGACGCGCACATCGTTATGATTAATCGGTTAAACATTTTTCTCAGATCGTCTATCTTTTCAGCATGCTTAAGCAGACTAAATCATTTAATAAGAATCTTCTCTACAACAGAATAACGCCATTTATGTCAGTCCGCAGCAGTGATTTTCTAATTTATCAACGCATCATTACCTATTATCATAGTATCATTTTCAACTATATAGTCAACATGCATTATCAACATAATAACTCACATTGGTCACCCTTTCACAAGATAAATAACTGCATTGTCTTGCTTTACACGGCATAATGCCGCTACCATGTATCGTAATCGAAGTCGACCGATCCCACCCTCACACATGCCGTAAATGTCTCTGAGCAAATAAAAGCAATTTCTTAAAATAAACAATGCATAAGAAGATCATACGATGATCTATGACTCTACATGACTATGAGTAAATATGCTGTATGATTGAATGCTATCGCTTTTCTGACCGAGATGATAACGCTTTACATAAAGTTGCTTCGCCATTAGTTGTATGTTTTCTTGAATCCTTACCTTTTACGCTACCTATGCCGCTTTTTTATTGGATGTTCATCAACCCCAAAGCTACACCGGGGTGCTGTCAATACGCCAAAAAGCTGGCCATTTTTAGGCGACTTGAAGTTATTACTTGATATCAAATTCATAGATCATGTTTCAAAAAACTATTTTTAATAAGTGTGCTATGCCATGAGCAATTCATATATGCGCATTATGCTAGATGCTAGCTATGCTACTTGCATCATTTGATCAAGTGTTTCTTTTTTGACAGTGTGGTCACTATGCATTTGGTTATTATCCTCAAACAGGAAATAGACGCCGTATACCAAAACGAGAAAGGGGTGACTTTTATAGGGAGCCATAATGCCTCTATCTATCACGCTTCCGGATTCCTTAAACGCGCCATACTCATCGGCATAAAATTGACACTTCATTTCCCTTAAATAAGGGATAACAGCGATCGCTTCTCCTGCGTTGCTGACAACCTGACAGCAAAAGTGATTTTTTCATGCACAGATCAATTTTTTATATGAGTTTTCTGAGTTTTATTGTAGCCAGATAGCAGAACACAATCCGCTCTACTGTACGAATCGATACCTAGCTGACACCGGCGCGCGATTTCTATAAAAGTATAGTATATGAAATATGAGGAGAAGCGTCTTTAACGCAGACTCACTTCTGTTATATTTGAACGAAGGCTGATGCCGCTTACTTTCATTAACGCAAGGCGATCAAGCCGTTTGACCACGGCTTAAATAATAATACATTCTAGCACCTACAACATTTCCTAGATGTTTAAATTTTTTTATGAAAACACAATAAAGACGGATTGCTAGTGCATCTGTAGTCGTAACCGAATTGTTGAAAAAATTGAAGAGACTTTCGCTGTTCAGCTGAATTTATGCGACCACCTTCAGGTAATCTTGCCAATCAGTACGCCCTTGCATAATCACGGCAACAACTGTGCGGGCTATCGCTATAGTTTTAGTCATGAGATGAATGACAGTTAAGACAGACTTGGCAGAAATAGTTCGGCCCACAAAGTCGATTTTTACGAATCGTAAAGTGCGGAAATATTTTTGATATTTTTATATTTGCGATAAGGTATTTATAAATATTTTACTTGTAGTTTATCAGATTAATGATAGAAAAACGTCTTGAAATCCTGCGTTAAAGATAGACTTTCAGATCACGATCTGCACACCAAGCCCGATTCCTGTGTCATTTGATTTTGAGCCCGACGTTCTTAACATTCAAAGTGAATACAATACTATTACACTCCCAGTGTTTTTACGTGCGACTGAAACACAATCTTTACTTTTGGTTATCGCGGAATAGCATTAGTGCATTATGGCTTTATCGCTTTTCAGCAATAAAATTTATTTTTACCCATTGCCAAAATACTTATAATTAAAAAACATATTAACACGAAAATTCTCACTATGTATTATATTTTTACGTCATTTTAATTTTATTGCAATACTTGCAGTCTAAATGATTAAGCTTAAACTTCATGAGTCATACTTAACGCAAGGGAGCGGTGCGCTTTTAGACATAATGAACACCGCGTAGTAATTTATGCGCTCAGCCTTCAAACTAGACAGACGCATTATTCTCACACCATTCTTGCATCAGCTCTTACGTCCAGCGCTATTATGTTGCCGTTTGGCAGGCTAAGGCATGGTTTGCGGAACGCCCTTGACCTCGAGTAGATTCGCCCACCACACCACATGTTCACACGATCTGTACATAAATGTAACTGTCAGTCCGTGACGCATGACGATCACTCGCCCGTATAATCCGACGCCTATTCATTAATCGCTAATCAATCTTCCTGAAAAAGCGGCGTCAGTTTTTTAGGATGTAAGCTAAAGTATTTTATGGGACTTCACCATAAGAAGTGCCATGAAAGGGTTGCGAGAAACTAAAAGAAAATAAAAGTGTTTATTGAAGCTATAATTATTTATAAAATTTATACGGTAGCTATTGTGCTGTGAAGGATTCATAAATAACAATTTCTATTTTATTTGCAAGACTTTTGCAGACCCGATGTCTTAAGCATATAGATAATGTAAGATGCAGAGCAGTCAGTTGATGCAGGTCTGCAACACACACTCGTGCAATGAAACTGGATAAAAACACTACCACTGATCTTATAAGCATTTACTCCTCAGAGCTCAAAGAAGAAGCGCATCCTTTTCTATTCTGGACTCAATACCGTGCGGTGAAAATACAACAACAGATTATTGTTCAATGAACGCTGGAAACTTGATTAACAATGAAGGGCGTAAACTAATCCTTAAGTCCGTATTAGCGGCTTATCAGTAGGGGAATAAATATTATTCATGATTCCTTAAAAATATAGGAGGTAGAGATTCCCAGCCTTAAAAATCTTTTCTAGGATTTTACCTGTGGATAGTATTAATATAATAAATTGGGTACTATTTTTATCAAGCAACGGCACTGATTTGCTAATTAGCACTTTAGTCCCTCTTTTCTCTTACGCTGCCGTTAGAGCCGATGGTTCAGGAGCGGTGCTATTTTTAATAGCATCAGCGCATCTCCCTATGTGTGAAAAATTTAGCTAAATTGTGTTATTAAAACTTCTTTCAAAACATGTAGGGCTTTTCTCAATCCGAATATAGTATTCTAGTAAGAATAGCGCTGCTGATAATATAGACCTAGAAAGAAGAGTCGATATACAATTATCGGTGTCGACAGATAAGGCTGTTCACTGAGCACGCTGCTTATATCACACGTTTTTCTCATCTAGATTATGCACACTTCAGCCCGTTCATCAGTATCACGCCGTAGGTTCCCCATCCCAATAAGCGTAGATGACCCCCAGCATTTTTACCTACACATGTCTTTTCAATCAGTGATTAAAAGTACGGACGTACTTTACGTCTATAAATCATAACTAAGTGTACGATTGTTCAGCAAATCAATGACAACATGTAAGCTTACTGAACTGAGTGATGATGAGAGTAAAAAAGAGTAACTCTAATCACGATCTTTAAATAGCAGAATCAAGATGCACGAGCATGTTCTACGAGACCTTAAAAAAGACAGAACAGTTGTTTTGTTCTACAAAAACTCTACACTGATGACTAAATAAACATTTAGTATGCCAAGGAGGCATTAATAAACGTTTGTTGACTCAACTGCACAACTAACAGCGCGATCACCACAAGATGCCTAGACTAAATATTTCCTAGAAACTAGCAAAGACAGTTAAGAGAAGCATCAACAGTCAAGACGTCATGGAATTAATATTTTCATTATTAATGCTATTACTTTTAAAGTTTTAGACCAAGGACAATCAAAAACCTGATTGATTATCTCGATCAATGCAAAATAGAGCCTAAGATGCATCTTGCATTTAATAAAGGTACATATGGAATCATCTGTGCTTATTTATCGCATACTGGTATTGGTGATGAAACGGATCTTCCAGAGCTGCGGCAGGTAACGCCCATCGAAAAATAGGGCGGAATCAAATTCCGGTGATGAGCATACAGAGTAGTAGCATCATGCAATCTTGAAAAAATACAGTTAGTGATCTTAGATATAGCAAAAAAGGCTTGCAATATTTCCTCGCTGCTCTTTACAAGGCGCTGCTGCCTAACGACATGATTGAACATCGGTCTTTCAGCAACCTTTCATCACACCTGCGATAAAAGCACAATATCGCTCGCATAAACCGCTAAACAGCTATTTTCTGATTAAAAGCCTAACGCATATGAATTTTGCATGCGTGACTGTTCATGTGTAGGTGTGGTGGGAAATGATAACAATCGCCGTAATTAATTACATGACTCTATAAAAATGTCACACATTATTTTTATAATACCCTAACACGCCCCCACTAGCAGCTAACTCCTTGAACACGCTGCCGCGTTTAATACAATGACCAGTGGTAAAATTTTTTCATCCCCAAGCCTAACTGAACCTTACAGCGGACGCAGAAGGAAATGTACGTCAACGACGACTGCGCTAATGTTTTGTAGAACACAGAGCAACGTCTCCCGAAGGACGACTAGATGAGCATAAGGTTCTATATCCTTATTGAACCATGAGAATCACTATAAAAACCACGCCGAAAACAAGCGCACAACTATATCAATATGCCCCAAAAACAGCGCAGCACTGTCTACTAAATCACAGCACTGTATACACCCTCTACGTGCTTCGTATATCAGAGGTCAAAAGACATGATAGGCAGCAGCAAGATCAATAACGAGCAGTGATGTAGTTATTATAGCTTAGTCACAAGATGCAGCTAACCGACTGCGTAAGAGATAAACCGTCGCCTGGAGCCACTATTCTACATTATTATCGAAATATCAAGCATCTCGCACTAATATCCCCACATCACGCTGCCGACACCGGCACTTATATACCTCGGAAACCCGGAGTCCCAAAAACTAATTTTATGCGTAAAGTGATTTTTACAGCAATGCTAGAAAACATTTTTTTGAGGCGTAATATAAGCAAATCTGATTAATATGAGAGACTTTTACACTATCCAATCAAAAAACAGCTATCAATACGATGATCGCCGATATAACACAGCAGCTGTACGCTTCTTGGCTTCATGCCATATCGCTTCCCGGCGCGCATCGTAAAAATGCCGGACCCTTAGAAACGCCCGGCGTCCTAGCACAAATACAATCTCAGCCATCTATATTATGAATAGCAACCAAAGTATTTAAAAAATTAGCATTAATATTGACTAAAGGCCGATCATCATATATGCATTTCATGTATTATTTATGTTTTATTAGCGTTGATGCGCACATAGTGCAATATGCTATTTTTAGTATGCACACACATCAAAACCATACGCATCACTATGGTTTTTCCGATTGGAATACAAACCATAGTGAATAAAATTTAAATTTTTCTGTAACTGCGTTTTAATTTACGCTATAAGCAGCATGGGTTAATTATCATCAACTAGTATTAAGTAATCACAGTCAGACCCAAGAAATAATAGTTTACGCAGTACGCAGATGCATCCCGAAACGCACATCTTAGCTGCTGTCAGATAAGAGATTAACACATCATGCGCTGGCGAATGAGACATGATCAAGGGGAGTGAAGCGATATGTCTGAGTGGGTAATAGGTCATGTAGTAAAAGTGAATTACTGGACGGCGCGTCTTTTTAGTCTGATCCTGCATGCCCCTGTCGACCCCTTTATTGCGGGACAATTCACTAAGCTAGGAATGGATATAAACGGTGAAAAAATTCAACGAGCCTACTCCTATGTTAATGCTCCGCGAAATAAACACCTGGAATTTTATCTTGTTACAGTTCCAGATGGGACACTTAGCCTACCACTACATCTACTTACGGTTGGCGATAGCCTTCTGGTGTCCAAAAAAGCGTCAGGATTCTTCGTGCTAGACGAGATCCCCCACTGCAACAATCTGTGGATGCTAGCGACTGGCACCGCGCTAGGACCCTATCTATCGATGCTTGAACAGGGTGAGGGATTAGAGCGCTTCCAGAAAATTATTCTGGTACATGCAACGCGCAGCGCAAAAGACCTTAGCTATCTACCTCTCATGCTCAAGCTACAACAGCGCTATGGTGGTAAACTGCAAGTACAAACAGTGGTCAGCCGAGAGAAGGTTCCCGGATCACTCAGTGGCCGAGTACCCACCCTGATTGCCAACGGCGCACTTGAAGCAGCCGTGGATCTTAGGCTGGATGCTGAGAAAAGTCACGTTATGTTGTGCGGTAACCCGAACATGGTTCGGGACACGCAGAAAATGTTGAAAGACACTCATGGAATGCGTAAGCATTTTAAGCACAAACCTGGCCATATCACTAGCGAGAATTACTGGTAATAGCGGAGCCGTCCTCTGTTCTAGAACGAGGCAAGTCCTACTCCCTAATACCACGTTTTTCTAATGCTATTGCTGCATAACGAAAATAAAGATCGACGACTGTCAGGCGACAGTACCAGAACTGCACTAGTTACACCCCATATTCTGTGGTACAGCGATCATGTTGAATACGTAAGTCACGAAACTTATTAAAATTAAGCAATGCAATGACTTGCGTAATGCAGGAGAGCATATGCACGTCACCTGCGCTACAATTGAACAGGTTAATCAACATTATGCGCGATTGCATTGTACTGTAAAAGTTGCGGCAGCGTGCCTTCAGCACATTGACAAGGGCGCCGCCTCTGCGCGAGAGCATAAACACGGTAGCAGATGCTGTAACAAAACACAGTGCGGGTGTCAAATCGCCTAGGTTACTGCCGGAAGGGGTTTCTTTAATAGAGAGATGGACTCTAACTGCGCTCTACGATATCAAAAAAGAGCGATACAGGACATTTATTGCCTATTAATTCCTCTACCTTGCATGAACTTAGTACTGACACATGCACATGCCAGATAGAATAAAAAACATGAAGCTACCTCAGATATATTTCCTATTTGATACTAAAGGGAAGAGGAAGAACATGCCTTCATGACCACTTATGCGTATCTCTCCCCTCTTTTAATAAAGGACTCACAATGCGACATCCGTTAGTGATCGGTAACTGGAAACTTAATGGCACCAAAAGAATGGTCAAGGAGATGAGCGCAGCGCTATGCAATGCGCTTAGCAATTTTGTCGGATGCGACGTTGCCATCGCTCCACCAATAGTGTATCTCGACCTAGCCAGACATTATTTAAAAAACAGCCGCATTGCTCTCGGATCCCAGAACGTTGACGCGCATCTTTCTGGCGCCTTCACCGGCGAAGTCTCCGCCGAGATGCTCAAAGATATTGGTGCAAAATATATCATCATTGGTCATTCTGAGCGTCGTACTTATCATAAAGAAAGCGATGACGTGATCGCCGAAAAATTCGCCGCTCTAAAAGCAGCAGGTTTAATTCCGGTCTTGTGTATCGGTGAAAGTGCAGCAGAAAAAAAATCCGGAAAAACTGAAGCGATATGTGCTTATCAGCTTGATGCGGTACTTAACCGCTTCGGGGCTAAAGTGTTTGAAAATACTGTTGTGGCCTATGAGCCTATCTGGGCTATTGGAACTGGAAAACCAGCTCTACCTGCGCAAGTGCAATCAGTGCATAAATTTATCCGTAGCTATATTGCTCAACATGATACATTCATCACAGAAAAAATGAGTATACTTTATGGAGGTTCAGTGAACGACGAAAATGCCACTGAACTGTTTACTCAACCGGATATTGATGGTGCGCTGGTCGGCGGGGCATCACTAAAATCTGAGGGCTTCGTGCTAATCGTCAAGGCAGCAGCCCGAGAGAAACAAAGATGACTAACCATCTCAAATGAGGGCGTAGTTATCGTCCTAATTAAAACATAAACCAAGTATGATTAAAATCATACGCAATTTTTTTTCTGAAGGAATAAGGATTTATTACACGTATGCTGCAAATCAAGCTATTGGTGCACTAGTCAGCTGATCTTCGATATTACAAAACACAGTAATATGGTCTAGCGTTTTCATCATGGCGAGCCTTTATCTTACTTTGGCGTCATTGCGAATTAGCATCCGAACACTCATCTAGTAATGTTTTCACCTTGAATGCAGAGTGAGTCAAATTAATATCAATTGAGTCAATAAGTCTGAGCATTGCTGACCAGTTTTCTAAACTAGCATGTGTTATCACTAAAGTATCGGTAATGCAACCGGTATGCATCCGTTTTCGGGAGCCTGTATAGGAATACGTTGATTCAAGTTTTGAATTTATAGCGCTTGAGTGGTGCATAAAATCAATCTTAAATTATTTGATGAAATAAAATTGTAGCAATAGCATCTTGGCAATGAAAAATGCAAGTAATGTCGTCAGCTGTATACAGGTAGTATAAATCGCAATACATATAATTCCTAGTCTAGCGTTCGCGCACCTTAGTACTGCTAAAATGAACAAACATTACCGGCTTGCATAAAGCGCATCAACTAGATTATTTAGTCAATATCGAAGAAAGGCAGTGACGATCTAAGTTGCTATGAAAATGCTTTTTAGGAAAAAAGTAACTCTGCGTATTCCTAGATGGCAGGCGGTGCAATATCCTCTATTGATGCAAATATAAATTATCGTTATCACACCGCTGCAGAGTAGTACCTTAACGGCAGAAATGCGCCTTTGAGAAGATAGCTTTTAATCGTTTTTACTTATTCAACTTCCTAAAAAGACTCTATTGCAATGTAACACACCGCCAGGTAATCATTCTTACTCCGTAGCGCTTCTGCACAGGTGTATGCATAATGCTAATTATGATAAACGGGCTTTACCACATTCATCCGTTGGAAACACTAAATACCATCTTCTTCGCCTAACAATAGCCGTGTTAGTAACAAAGCATGATACATTATAATTGAAACAACAAAAATTTAGTGATCTGTTCAGAAACAGCATCGCGTCTTGTTGAACATAACATAAAAACATAAGAATCTTTTAATAGAAGCCGTACTTTATATATTCCTTGAAATGAAATGTCTTAATAACCTAACGATATACTGTTATTTTGCTTCCCTCTGAAAATAAAAGAATATGTGTTATAAAAATCTTTTCCTTTCGCTCCCGAACTATAGGACTGGTCATGAGCAACATTTATAAAGACAATTCAATGACTATCGGTCGCACACCGCTGGTCCGTTTAAACCTCGTAGGGAATGGTAATATCCTGGCAAAGGTGGAATCGCGTAATCCTAGCTTCAGCGTCAAATGCCGAATCGGCGCAAATATGATTTGGGATGCGGAAAAGCGGGGGAAGCTTACGCCAGGAGTAGAGTTAGTGGAGCCTACCAGTGGTAATACTGGCATTGCGTTAGGTTATGTTGCAGCGGCGCGTGGCTATCAATTAACCCTAACTATGCCCGACACGATGAGTAGTGAGCGCCGTAAGCTTTTAAAAGCACTAGGTGCTAGACTAGTTCTAACTGACGGATCAAAGGGGATGAAAGGTGCCATCACCAAGGCTGAAGAAATTGTTTCAACCGATCCAAAGCGTTTCCTAATGCTACAGCAATTCAGCAATCCCGCTAATCCTGCAATCCATGAGAGCACCACTGGTCCAGAAATTTGGCAAGATACCGACGGCGATTTAGACGTATTTATCGCCGGAGTAGGTACCGGAGGTACTATTACGGGAGTAAGCCGTTATTTAAAAAATATTCAGGGTAAGCATGTATTTACTGTTGCAGTAGAGCCACAGGACTCACCTGTCATCACCCAGGCGATAGCTGGGGAAGAAATCAACCCTGGGCCTCATCAAATCCAAGGCATTGGCGCCGGTTTTATTCCTGATAATCTAGATCTAACACTTCTCGATCGAGTCGAGACAATTACCAACGATGAAGCGTTCCACACCGCACGCCGCCTGATGGAAGAGGAGGGCATCCTATCTGGTATTTCCTCCGGCGCCGCCGTCGCGGTAGCGCTTAAACTTCAGCAAGAGAAAGCCTTTGCTAACAAGAAAATGGTCGTGATACTCCCCTCCTCAGGGGAGCGCTATCTCAGCACTGCTTTATTTTCCGATCTGTTTACTACTCCTGAATTACAATAACTCCAGCTATATCCATTTTTTTAAAAAAGCACCCATTAGGGTGCTTTTTTGTGGACTAGGTCATGTTTTCAAATCACTATAAGTTAATTTTGTTGGTCCTATTTTATGTTTAAACCGAAAATGATTTCGAAAGATCAGAACAATCAGGATATTTATTAACCAATTAAAAGAAACGTAGACTGACCTATAGATTTGCAAAGAAAAACGGCATAATAGTTAATATTAACAACATTTATAAATCACAATGCGTAATACAGTAATGAGTCATATGACACTAATAACACAAGCTACCTCTTGATAAGGCGGTGCGAAAAGCTCTACCACAACCATATAAACTAACGTGAATCTTTTAGGCTAAACTTTAGCCTAATAATACTAATATCATCCAATAAGTTGGGGAAATAATATGTACCAGCAAAAAGTAACTATTACTACACCTAATGGTCTACATACCCGTCCCACCGCTAAATTTGTCAAAGAAGCTAAAAAATTTAGCTCAGAAATCACTGTGACCTCCAATGGAAAAAGCGCCAACGCAAAAAGCCTCTTTAAGTTACAAACCCTTTCTCTCACGCAGGGTGCCTGCATCGCTATTCTAGCAGAAGGTGAAGATGAACAAAAAGCGGTAGAACATTTAGTTAAGCTAATGCCAGAGCTTGAGTAGTATACAGCCCGGATTTTAGTTAATATCTATCATGAGTAAGGTGGGGTTATGGTTTCAGGTATTGTAGCATCACCAGGTATCGCCTTTGGTAAAGTGCGCCTCCTAAGGGACGAGGAGATTGTGATCAACCGGGAAAAAATTACTCCAGACCAGGTCGAGGTGGAGATAAAGCGTTTCCTTACCGGGCGAGCCAAAGCCGCTGCGCAGCTAAAAGAAATACAAAATAAAGCGGATAAAATTTTCGGTGAAGAAAAGGAAGGTATCTTCGATGGCCATATTATGTTATTAGAAGACGAAGAGCTTGAGCAAGACATCATATCCCGTATCAAAAATGAACTCACCAGCGCAGATGCAGCCGTTCATACAACAATCCAAGCGCATGCCGCAGCGCTTGAGGCGCTCGACGATGAATACCTTAAGGGACGCGCTACCGACATCCATGATATTGGTAAACGTTTATTGCGCAATATTCTTGCTATGCCAATTCTGGATCTGAACCCCATTAGCCAGGAAGCGGTTCTGGTAGCAGTAGATTTGACACCGTCAGAAACCGCACAGCTAAATATGGATAAAGTTTTAGGTTTTATCACAGATCTAGGAGGGCGAACTTCGCACTCCTCTATTATTGCACGTTCGATGGAACTCCCCGCTATAGTTGGTACAGGCAACATTACCAGCCAAGTCGTTAATGGCGATTATTTAATTCTAGACGCCATTAACAACCGAATTTACATTAATCCTGAAGCATCAACGATTAAAGCACTGCAAGCACTAAAAAATCAATACACTGCAGAGAAAAGTGCACTGAACAAACTCAAAAACCTAAAGGCCGTCACGCTTGACGGGCATCAGGTGTCAATCTGCGCTAATATTGGCACCCTGAGAGACATAGTGGGTGCTGAACGCCATGGCGCAGAAGGCATCGGGCTATATCGCACTGAGTTTTTGTTTATGGACCGTAATTCATTGCCAAGTGAAGAAGAGCAGTTCCAAGCCTACAAGGCCGCGTCACAATCCATGCTCAACCGCTCGATTATCTTACGTACAATGGATATTGGCGGAGACAAAGATTTACCTTATATGCAGCTACCGAAAGAGGAGAATCCGTTCCTCGGATGGCGTGCTATCCGTATCGGACTCGATCGTAAAGACATCCTTCATGCGCAGTTGCGAGCGATTCTACGCGCCTCAGCCTTCGGAAAACTACGTATCATGTATCCAATGATTATTTCTGTAGAAGAAGTTCGCACACTGAAAGATCAACTTTCACTATTGAAAGCGCAGCTCCGTGATGAGGGACGAGTCTTCGACGAAAATATTAAAGTCGGAGTGATGGTAGAAACACCAGCTGCCGCAGTGATTGCGCGTCATCTAGCCCAAGAAGTCGATTTTTTTAGTATTGGGACAAACGACTTAACCCAGTATACTCTTGCAGTCGATCGTGGTAACGCGCTTATTTCTCATATGTATAATCCCATGTCTCCAGCCGTGCTAATGTTAATCAAGCAAGTTATTGATGCGTCTCACGCTGCCGGAAAATGGACCAGCATGTGCGGCGAGCTGGCGGGAGATGAACGTGCTACACTACTGTTATTGGGGATGGGACTAGATGAATTCAGCATGAGCGCTATCTCTATACCTCGCATTAAGAAAATTATTCGTAATATCAATTTTCATGATGCAAAAAAATTAGCAGAAACAGCATTAGCGCAACCAACAGCAAAAGAATTAATGACTCTAGTAAATGAATTCATTGAAGAACACATGCTTTGCTAATTGCACAACACTTGCCGATATAAAAACTTAGGAGCAGATCATGCGTTTTTTCAATAAATTGAAATCTCTCGTTTCTGCTTGCACTCAATATACGGGCAGCATTGAAATAGTTGCCCCTCTTTCAAGGAACATTGTAAACATTGAAAATGTTCCTGATGTAGTTTTCGCTGAAAAAATCGTGGGAGATAGGATAGCCATCAAGCCTATCGGTAATCAAATGTCTTCCCCAGTAAACGGCACGATCGGTAAAATTTTCGACACGAATCACGCTTTCTCCATAACATCCGACACTGGTATTGAGCTATTCGTGCATTTCGGGATCGATACGGTTGAGCTAAAAGGAGAAGGCTTCTTCCGCATCGATAAAGAAGGTCAAAGTGTAAAAAAGGTGACGTTATTATCGAGTTTGATTTGTCCATTGTAGAAGAAAAAACAAAGTCTACCCTAACGCCGGTGGTGATTTCCAACATGAATGAAATCAAAGAACTATTAAAATTCTCCGGCAGCGCTGTAGTAGGTGAAACCTTAATCATGCGTATCCATAAAAATCACCAGGCCTCTGCCTGTATCACCGGGTGAACATAAAGAGGGGCACAAATAAATACATAACCTCATCATCAAGTATAAGCGAAGCGCTCCAAAAGCTTCTCCTAGCAACCACTCCATGTACTGCCCCGATGCCTCTGAATAGAGGCTTAATCTCATCTTAATATTTTGTATCGGCATGCTGCAAAATTAGTTTTTTATCGCAAATAAAGCTTAAAATCAGCAAGTAGCTTATTTGAAATAATACCCTGAACTAGGACTAGTTATCTGAGAATCTAGATGCATGAGGCAACATTAATGCCTCGAAAAACAAGACCAATCTTGAGAAGCGTGAGAGGTTACTTTTAACTTACCAGGGATCGCTAATATACTAATGATAAAATGAATGTTTGATTATGCGTCGAGAGTGTTAGGGATATTTTTGATCTCGATTTATAAAACTTTAAAGATGTTAATAAGCTTCCTTCGCGGTCTCTTTCCTCATTCTGAAAAGATAGGAAAAGCTCGCATCACAACATCAATACACTGCATGATCATTAGTCAATGAATGAGTCTTGCGCTGGGCTGCAATTTTCGGACACAGTCATATGAAGCATCCGGATAAATGGTTTTTAAAATAAAAATCTTTACTGTTCCCTCATTTATCAGCGCAAGAGGTAAACTGATCTGTGTCAATAATCTCTCACGCAACAAAACAGCAGCTACACAAGCGTAACTGGATGTTACGGGACCTTCCTTAGGAACGATAGCAGGATATTCTTTGGATCACGGCGCTCAGCTGTTTTGAACGGGATTCATGAAAAAAATTATTCTCTCAAAGATCCAATTTCTTATTTAACTATACATTTATTCAGAATAATATTACTGTATATTAATATTATGCTGAATAAATGCATGCATTATAGCGAATCGATGACTCGCGATGCAACTCTAACAAAAATTAATTTTAACAAATAGCACAGCATATAACCCTATTATTTTATTGATTTGTATTCAGCGTTATAATGACCTTATCCTGATATCAAAAAATACGATAACTAAATTTTACGTGTAATCAGGAGCGTTGCAGTGACACGGCCTGTGTGTGCAATTTTTTTAGATCGTGATGGTACGATTAACGCTGATACAGGTTACGTACATGAGATTGATAATTTTCAATTTATTGATGGCGTAATCAAAGCCATGCAAGAATTAAAAAAAATTGGCTTTGCCCTTATCGTAGTCACTAATCAATCTGGACTAGCTCGTGGTTTATTTAGTAAAAAGCAATTTATGCGCTTAACTGCATACATGAAGCAATCATTGGCGTACTTTGACGTTCATCTAGACGCTATCTATTTTTGCCCTCACCATCCGAAAGCAGAAGTAAAATTATTACGCCAGGAGTGTGATTGCCGGAAGCCGAAACCTGGGATGTTGCTAAAAGCGCAAAGCTATCTGCATATTGATATGGCTGCTTCTTATATGGTAGGAGACAAATTAGACGATATGCTTGCTGGAAAAGCGGCTGGTGTTGGAACTCGAGTATTGCTTTGCAGTAAAAAAGCTTTATTAGTAGAGCATGCCAGGGCTGAGGCAGATTGGGTCATTGATTCCTTATCCTCGTTGCCAACTGAAATTAAAAAGCGGAAAATAAAACATAATGCATCTTTTATCTATTAGTTGAAAAATTAATGCTATTTCTTGCTATTTTAATCTACCTTCCTATGATACTAATCTGTGCATAAGTTACGTGATAAGCATCAGGGGTAAAAGCAATTCAGAAACAAGAAAAATATCTTGACACTGAATAAAAAAAGTATATTATTGAGCACCTCAGGCCCCAACGGCTTAGAGGTAAAACCGCTCTTTAAAAATTTATCAGACATTTTGTGTGGGCACTCACAAGACAATATCAATACAGGAAATATCAAGTCTTAAAGACTAAAAAACAAACATTCGTTCGAATACGCGTTTTAATTCTTTAAGCATCGAGCTTTTAATTGAAGAGTTTGATCATGGCTCAGATTGAACGCTGGCGGCAGGCCTAACACATGCAAGTCGAGCGGCAGCGGAAAGAAGTTTACTTCTTTGCCGGCAAGCGGCGGACGGGTGAGTAATATCTGGGGATCTGCCTAATGGAGAGGGACAACTACTGGAAACGGTAGCTAATACCGCATAATGTCGCAAGACCAAAGTGGGGGACCATACGGCCTCACGCCATCAGATGAACCCAGATGGGATTAGCTAGTAGGTGGGGTAACGGCTCACCTAGGCGACGATCCCTAGCTGGTCTGAGAGGATGACCAGCCACACTGGAACTGAGACACGGTCCAGACTCCTACGGGAGGCAGCAGTGGGGAATATTGCACAATGGGGGAAACCCTGATGCAGCCATGCCGCGTGTGTGAAGAAGGCCTTCGGGTTGTAAAGCACTTTCAGCGGGGAAGAAGGCCATAATGTTAATAACATTATGGATTGACGTTACCCGCAGAAGAAGCACCGGCTAACTCCGTGCCAGCAGCCGCGGTAATACGGAGGGTGCAAGCGTTAATCGGAATTACTGGGCGTAAAGCGTACGCAGGCGGTTTGTCAAGTCAGATGTGAAATCCCCGGGCTTAACCTGGGAACTGCATTTGAAACTAGCAGGCTAGAGTCTCGTAGAGGGGGGCAGAATTCCAGGTGTAGCGGTGAAATGCGTAGAGATCTGGAGGAATACCAGTGGCGAAGGCGACCCCCTGGACGAAAACTGACGCTCAGGTACGAAAGCGTGGGGAGCAAACAGGATTAGATACCCTGGTAGTCCACGCTGTAAACGATGTCGATTTGAAGGTTGTGGCCTTGAGCCGTGGCTTTCGAAGCTAACGCGTTAAATCGACCGCCTGGGGAGTACGGCCGCAAGGTTAAAACTCAAATGAATTGACGGGGGCCCGCACAAGCGGTGGAGCATGTGGTTTAATTCGATGCAACGCGAAAAACCTTACCTACTCTTGACATCCAGAGAACTTGGCAGAGATGCCTCGGTGCCCTCGGGAACTCTGAGACAGGTGCTGCATGGCTGTCGTCAGCTCGTGTTGTGAAATGTTGGGTTAAGTCCCGCAACGAGCGCAACCCTTATCCTTTTTTGCCAGCGATACGGTCGGGAACTCAAAGGAGACTGCCGGTGATAAACCGGAGGAAGGTGGGGATGACGTCAAGTCATCATGGCCCTTACGAGTAGGGCTACACACGTGCTACAATGGCGTATACAAAGAGCAGCTACCTCGCGAGAGCCAGCGAACCTCATAAAGTACGTCGTAGTCCGGATTGGAGTCTGCAACTCGACTCCATGAAGTCGGAATCGCTAGTAATCGTGGATCAGAATGCCACGGTGAATACGTTCCCGGGCCTTGTACACACCGCCCGTCACACCATGGGAGTGGGTTGCAAAAGAAGTAGGTAGCTTAACCTTCGGGAGGGCGCTTACCACTTTGTGATTCATGACTGGGGTGAAGTCGTAACAAGGTAACCGTAGGGGAACCTGCGGTTGGATCACCTCCTTAACACTAGCGATATGTTAAGTGACGTGCCCACACAAATTGTCTGATAACACCATAAAATCCTATAGGCTTGTAGCTCAGGTGGTTAGAGCGCACCCCTGATAAGGGTGAGGTCGGTGGTTCGAATCCACTCAGGCCTACCAGTAAAAGCATCAATGCCTCGCATGTATCCTAATTAGTAGTAGATAAAAATGGAAAAGATCTATTGGGGCTATAGCTCAGCTGGGAGAGCGCCTGCTTTGCACGCAGGAGGCCAGCGGTTCGATCCCGCTTAGCTCCACCATGACCTGCATAATTATGCAAGATTATTCATTGAATCATTCCAAAACATCATATCACTACCAGTCTAACCTTTTATCACAAAGTCTTTCAATGTCAAAAAATGGCAATATAGCATTCCTGCTCCTGATTGCGCCGCTATAGTCTATAAGATGTCGGCTAAGATCATCTCCACTACTCCTCTAAGGGAAATCTGAAAGTACAGGCCTGGCGCAACCCCTTACCGGTTGATGCTGAACACAAAACCAGAACAAAAACCATGTTAAGGTTAACAAATAGAAAAAAATGATATTTTAATAATACACCACCTGGAACCCAGCATGTATGATACTCCAACGTACGACATATACCAGTCAGTCTTGCACAAAGCAGGCTGACTGAAAAAATAATATTTTACTTATTTTGCGTCAAGTATCGCATGCGATACAATTCAACCGGTACTAGCATAATGCGATGCATGATCCCTTGGCTGGCAGTAGTTGCAGACGGATTTTATGGATTGCATCGTACTAGAGCTGTCTTATTCTCTTTTAAAGAATCTATAGTTCGATATTATATGTCAGTCACTTCATGAGAGTCCGATAGGACGCCCTCACCTACATTACGCTCTATATTAGCGTTACCTTTTACACAATATACCCATCCATGAAAACCGAAAAAGATTGAATGAGTAGCGCCGCAGGAAGAATGACTGAATTAAAAACAATAAGAGATTAACGACAGATTTCTTGAAATTAAAAAGTTTTTCTATTTAACGCATGGTATCTGTCACCAGAAAAACAATGAACTATCTAAAAATCCCCTACTGCTTTTTAAGAGGAAGCAACTAAAGTGATGTTAGCGAAACCATTCTGAGGCGCTTGCTTTATTTCGATAAACAACTACTCTACCTACAGGTTAACAGAAACTAAACTCAGATAATTAATTCGTAGTATAGTAAATTTGATGCATTTTTCAATGCACTAGTGCAGAGGTTCACATGTTTTTGACTGTTTCTAGACATCCCCTTCGGGATTATGCACTCTAGTCCGCGCATTCACTAATCACTGTAACTAAATGTAATTAAGTTAAGGAAAAAAGCTGTAGTACACCGAAGAAGGTGCACCCAATACTACTACATTCTCATAAAAACAGCATGATGCAAACTAATTTAATAAAAACCTTTAAAACTATACTTTCTATTCTTTTTATAAAAAACACACCGTGTTATCTCAAGAAAAAAGATCAAGCATACTGATATTTAACGCTCAGGATCGTATTAAAAAACAAGTTTGAAATGCGTATAGTCCAAAAACTATAACAACTCTAAGGAAATTATTAGTATTTTTAATAAACAGTAATACAACCTTTAACAGTACTGATAAATGGCCCATAAGAACCACTAGAACTTCAGAAGTCGCATAATAAGAAAAACACAACATATAACACTAGGGCAGGGCCCCAATAAATCGCATTTAAGTACTCAGTCATTCGTAAAACCATTAATATGACAACATCAGAAACAATGTATATAGTTCTGAAAAAATAGATGTATTGCCGACCTCGAAGTGCAATCGTTACTACTTGAAATACAAAATCAGAAGGCTTCACCGCATGATATGCAATATGATTGAGATGATTAGCATATACCACGAATGCCTCATCGCCGATTAACATGACTTTGATTATTCTCTAAAAACATCTATGTCTGCAATAATCAACAAAGATTAATCAAAATTTTTAAACAGAAAAATTACATCATTGTTTTTTAAAGCGAATAGGATCTCGCCCTAAGAGGGGATACAATGTGCCTTTATCAAACGACCGCTTAATAGGTACAGTACTCTTTCATGTTAGAAAAAAAACCGTCTCATAAAGCACATGCCCCCTTTGACCGTCAGATAGAAAACCTAAAGATGCCGCCCCACTCACTGGAGGCAGAACAGTCCGTATTAGGCGGCTTGATGCTAGATAACGAACGGTGGGATAATGTCGCTGCACGAGTGACTGGTAACGACTTCTTTAACCGCCCGCACCGTCTTATTTTTAAAGAGATGCAGCGTCTCTTAGAGCTAGCAAAGCCTATCGATCTCATCACTCTTTCAGAATCTCTCGAACAAAAAAAAATATTAGACGCTGTTGGCGGGTTTGCGTATCTAGCTGAGCTCTCTAAAAATACCCCTAGCGCAGCGAATATTTCCGCTTATGCCGATATTGTACGAGAAAGGGCCGTGGTCAGGGAAATGATTGCCGTTGCTCATGAAATTGCCGATGCTGGTTACGATCCACAGGGACGGAGTAGCGGGGAATTACTGGACCTAGCGGAATCAAGAGTGTTCTTGATAGCGGAGAACCGGGCTAGTAAAGATGAAGGTCCGAAAAGCATTGACCGTATTCTTGAAAGTACGGTAGCGCGCATCGAGCAACTTTACCAGAAGCCACATGATGGCGTTACTGGGGTATCTAGCGGATATTTGGATCTAGATAAAAAGACAGCTGGCTTGCAAAAATCGGATTTGATTATAGTCGCCGCTCGTCCCTCCATGGGAAAAACGACCTTTGCTATGAATTTATGTGAAAATGCTGCCATGACTGAGAACAAACCGGTGCTAATTTTTAGCCTCGAGATGCCTGGAGAGCAGATCATGATGCGCATGCTGGCATCGCTTTCGCGTGTTGATCAAACCCGAATTCGTACTGGACAGCTTGATGATGAAGATTGGGCACGTATTTCAAGCACAATGGCTATTTTACTAGAAAAACGCAATATGTATATCGATGATTCATCAGGCCTGACTCCAACAGACGTAAGATCGCGAGCTCGCCGGGTTTTCCGTGAACACGATGGTCTCAGTCTGATTATGATCGACTATCTCCAACTAATGCGGGTACCAGCGATGTCGGATAACCGTACCCTGGAAATTGCAGAAATATCCCGGTCGCTGAAAGCCCTAGCTAAAGAGCTTCAGGTGCCGGTGGTAGCGCTATCGCAGCTAAACCGGAGCCTGGAACAACGCGCTGATAAACGCCCTATTAACTCCGATTTGCGCGAATCCGGTTCAATCGAGCAGGATGCTGACCTCATTATGTTCATCTATCGAGATGAAGTATATCACGAGAATAGTGATATGAAAGGAACGGCTGAAATTATTCTCGGTAAACAACGTAACGGCCCCATTGGCGCCCTGCGATTAACCTTTAATGGACAATGGTCACGATTTGATAATTATGCAGGCCCAGAATATAATGATAGATAATTTATTTTATCAGATCTTTTCTGTTTTCGATCATCACGCAGACTAGATGATGCTTATAAATATTTCTATATTGTTATCATGATCTTTTTATGCCTCAGTTCTTTTTTCAAACCAGGAGGAGCATGATCATATTCACCTCTATCGTAACGTCTCTCATTTGATGCAACTCAGATTATTTGATGCATTGTCTTTATTAAATCTGTTAAAACATATATGTCAGTGGTATTATTGTGCTATTAATTAGAATAGATAATGTTGAGCCTCCTGCTATCTGCCATAGAAAAGCATTGGTTCCATAATTTTTCGTTCTTTCATATTCAGCTCCTACACTTTCGTGTGCTATTCTTTCAATCACCTTTAGCCTAGCTCTCTCAATATAGGTCATTAAACTATGTATGAAAATATTTTTAATAATCTTACCTATCTTTTCTTGCTTTCTGAATAAAGATTCAGAGTCCTATCCCCAGATGGGAAGAGAGATGAGTTTAAAAATCAAGCAAAAAAAATATTCGTAAGGTCTATAGAAATCATCGAAGCGCTATATCACATGATCGTCATCTATGATGATACTTGTCTCGAAATAAATAAGTCTTCATCCGTTTCGTAAGAAATCAGTTTTCTGTCTCCGTAGTTTTATGGAGAAAAATATTTTATTTTATTCCTGCTTCGAACCAATGCATGTCTTTCAGATTTTTTAAAAAGCAATCTCTGTAGTTATCGGATAAGCCTACCACATGAACTTCAAGGAATGATCGCTATGCGATAAGCACTATGTACAATCACTTTCTCGCCTAATTAAAAAAATCAAGCGCTGTTATGTTTAATCGTCATAAGTAGCTTGAATCAGTTTTGAACGGCTCATATAGTTATTGAGATGGGGTCAAAACAGCCTGAAACTGCTTGATATAAGATCGTGGGAGAGTTTAGGGAAGCCGGATATCAACAACACAGAGCAGGACGTCAATACTTTTAAATAGTAGATAGTGCGAAACATAATATTATCTCCGGTCGTTGATAACATCATAATGTTAATACTCAAAATGCTAAGACAGATTACTTTTTTAGTAATAGCGAGACTTAATTTCATTGCGAAATACTTGTTCTAGTATAAATTCGCTCATAGCTAACTCTATTATATTTAAAAAATATATACTTATTATATAACATCTTAATGCCGTATTTCCAGCATCAGATCCGCCTGCTAATGTATATATTTTTGCAGCGTGACTGCGATTTTATTAGTGCTGATTAGTTTTCCTCACCTGCAAGCGGGGCTTACACTGGATATACCGACGACTTAATTCCGTACAGGATAATCAAAAACATTATTTCTTTGAAAAATCACTAGACAGGCGGCTCGTCATTCACATAGTATGATTCTATCAAAGTTAGATACGCGCCCGTAGCTCAGCTGGATAGAGCACTGCCCTCCGAAGGCAGAGGTCTCAGGTTCAAACCCTGGTGGGCGCGCCATACCTTGATTAGTAGAACTCATGCTATCTTTTATTCTACGTTGTAAGCTTAATTAGTAATGGTGATTGTAGCTCAGTTGGTAGAGCCCTGGATTGTGATTCCAGTTGTCGTGGGTTCGAGTCCCATCAGTCACCCCATTCTCAGTGAACATGCGAAGGTGGCGGAATTGGTAGACGCGCTAGCTTCAGGTGTTAGTGTCTTAATGGACGTGAGGGTTCAAATCCCTCTCTTCGCACCACATTTTCATTATTATTACTCCTGCCCCGCTAATGCTCTAAAACCCGTTGATATAGTATGATGAGGGAAGACGTAGAAGAAGATAATATCGGCGAGTAGCGCAGCTTGGTAGCGCAACTGGTTTGGGACCAGTAGGTCAGAGGTTCGAATCCTCTCTCGCCGACCATATTCTGATAAAATTTTATTGCTAAGTCTCTAGCATTGATCATAAAATTCTTGCGTAATGAAAACTAATCATGTTTAAAAAAGCTTAATAAGGCGTAGCGGTTTATTTCAGTTTTTACTTAAGACCCAAAGGCTCAACCTCCTCAGCACTCTTGCGTACGACGATACGACCAAAGCCAAGCGTGGTTAGACTGTGGTTGATTTAGTGATTGCCGTCATGATTTCTCTTTTGTTCATTAACGTGTGATAAGTATTTACTGTTTCTAGGTTTTTTAAATAAACAATCACTACTTTTCTTTCATAAGATATATAATTCAGAATAATTGTCATCTTCAATGCATTCTATTGTATACGCTCTCAGTACATAATCTTATGTTCAAGAAATTTATTCATTTCTTACACTAATAAAAACATCCCTCTCTTAACACTACATTAAAGAGTCACCACAACGCATGAAACGAGCTATCGTATTGTTTAGCGGCGGACAAGATTCAACAACTTGCCTTATTCAGGCCTTAAGTCAGTACGATGAAGTGCATTGTATCACCTTCGACTACAGCCAGCGCCATAGAATAGAAATCACTGTTGCTCGCGAGCTAGCACTAAAGTTGTGCGCAAAAACGCACGAGGTCATTGACGTTACAACGCTAAACGCACTGACGGTTAGTAGTCTAACCCGAAATTATATTCCGGTACCAAATTATAAAGAGCAAAGCAGTGGGCTACCTAGTACCTTTGTGCCTGGTCGCAATATTCTATTTTTGACACTGGCTTCTGTCTACGCCTATCAGGTCAATGCTAGCACAATAATAACCGGTGTGTGTGAAACGGACTTCTCAGGATATCCTGATTGCCGAGATGACTTTATTAAAGCCCTAAATAACGCTGTCAATCTCGGTCTAGCATATGAATTACATTTCGTCACTCCACTTATGTGGCTAGATAAAACTGAAACCTGGGCGCTAGCAGATTATTATCATCAGCTTGAGCGTGTACGTTATGATACAATGAGCTGCTACAACGGTATACGGGGTGATGGATGCGGACAATGCGCAGCCTGTCATTTACGCGCGCGAGGGCTGGAATCGTATTACGCTAAACCAGACTCAGTTATGGCTGCACTGAAAGCAAAAACTGGGCTACGATGAAAAGAAGAGCATATCAGCAAGCTCCCGCTGAGTCGCAGTGGGTTTATTAGGCATCAAGCACTCTCATAAAAGACCTCACTTAGCCTCTACCTTGATTAGGCAACCCATAATCCTAGCTGTCGTGGTTAGGAAAGTTTCCTTTGCTTTTTTAATATTCAACATGCCTAAATGATCTGTGCTGCTTTCTGTACTTAATTATCATCAAGGCCTGGTGGAGCATTAGTGTCCGCTTAATTTTCAATCGGTACAATAAGGAAGATTGCGGGCATTATTGCAATCACAATGGTTGTTGAAATAATTTTTTTATACTAACAATACTACATGCTACTTTATAAAAGACCGCATGAGCATACATCGACTGCATGCCGGGTCCCTGACCATGCGCATTTAAGATGTACGATGCGCTCTATCCTGACTGAATGCAATTTAGTAAAAGATGCGAGACCATTCGCAATGGTACTACCATGTACAATGGTATCTTAAAAAGCATCTATTACATCAAGGACAGACGCTGATAACTAAGGCAGTCCGGTAAAGATCTTGTTATTACGCGATACGTACAAGTATAGGTATGTACTCAATAACTGAGTTCAATGAAGAAAATTGACTATTCCACCGTCTCATCTACACGTGAACCATAGTTCTTCATAGATTCAGATTGCCTTTTAAGAGGATTTTGACGACTGATGGACCAGTATTTGAACCAATAAACGCCAGTCATCACCTGTGATGTTTTCTAAGTATCATTTACTACTGAAGCGGTTCAGATTTATAACTAAGCAATCAGAGCATTTCGTAAGATAGCATGCGTGATATTTTCAAATTTTTTCTGTAAGATCTGAGGTCTTTTGTTCGAAAAAGTTACAGAAGAGCTCATCTTCTCATAGGGAGCTATAATAAGCCTAGGGAGTCCGAAAAACTCCGACGGTTTACTCTTTATAACATCCAACAGAGCCTGGGTTATTAGTAGTACTGTGCAATCAGTCGATATAAAGAATTTTATATGTCACACTGCCTACTACTAGATGGTAATTATTTCATACTCTCGATTTTTTTAACATTACCCTCCTAGACTGGCCGTCGACCTTCTTCAGCCCCTTTTAGTGGGGTGCTATCAATTATTACATCAAAGCTTTTACCTTGCTTTAATGTTTATATTCTTATATTCAATATCCCTAGTCGCGGAATGACCCAAGACTCGTCTTGAATCATATCAGCAATGCAATAGGTTGAAACATTAAGTCCACGAATCTCAGCATCGCTCAAAAAAAATTCATCACTCATTTTATCATTAAATCATCTTGCTCGCGATAAGCCTGAATAGAATGCCGATCATTAACGCCTGAAAAACCATTTCTCTATCTATTCAGCAATAACTAACACTTTTATTGATGCTTTGAGAAAACCCTGTTACTTAAGTAATCTGATGGTTAGTACACTACCTACCGCTACTGTGTAACTTTTTACTTTTCCATCGCAAGATTATCTCGAAATGTATCGCATGAGATTTTTCAAAATATTGCTACATTTTTAATTTTTAATAAAATAGATTATAAAATTCAGATAGTGATCCTATCACCGAATCGAGAGCATGCATTTTTACTAACTTTATGATATTCAGAGGTATTAATATCAGCACATCTAACTCAGAGTCACCAGTTTCAATAAAAACACATTTATTTATTTTTGAACCGAGTAATTAGCGCTCTACCTTAATGACTTATTAAACACTTTTTTAGTTTATGCTACCCATGATTTTTGCCCACGTGATAGGATTAAGATTCTTTCGTCTTCGGTGGCAAAATATTTCTTTCTTAACGTTTTATGGCATTGTCCTGCCGGAGCCTAATGTGAGAATCCTGGTAGATGAGAACATACCCTACGCCGAATCCCTTTTCGGTCGATTAGGAGATGTAGATCGGGTAAACGGCAGGGATATTCCTTCGCCTATGCTAGCGCAGGCTGACGCACTCATAGTGCGCTCAGTGACCCATGTCGATAGTACCCTACTACGCGGCAGCCGGATCACTTTTGTGGGCACCGCTACCTCCGGCACAGATCATGTAGATACAGCGTGGTTAGAACAGGCCGGAATTTGTTTTGCCGCGGCTCCGGGATGCAATGCGATTGCCGTAGCAGAATATGTATTCTCCACACTGCTATGTCTAGCTCAGCGGGATGGTTTCGCTCTACGCGACAAAGCGGTTGGTATTGTCGGAGTTGGTAATGTCGGAGGTCTTCTTCAGCGGCGTCTACATGCGTACGGCGTTCGTACCCTGTTATGTGATCCGCCGCTCGCGGAAGCAGGCACTTTGGGACATTGGCAGTCACTAGCACAGCTAGTAAAGGAAGCAGATATACTGACTTTTCATACACCACTGACCCATCACGGCCGGAATGCAACCTGGCATCTAGTAGACGAGGCTCTTCTCGAGGCACTTCAGGATGACTGCATTATCATTAACACCTGTCGGGGGGCTGTAATAGATAATGATGCATTGCTGAAAACGCTAGTAGCAGGCAAGCCCCTGAGAGTGGTGCTGGACGTCTGGGAGTCAGAACCGGCCTTGTCATTACCACTACTGACCCTTGTTGATGTTGGTACTGCCCATATAGCCGGTTATACACTAGAAGGAAAGACACGCGGTGCTGCGCAAATCTTTGATGCGTACAACGCCTTTATCGGCAGCGAGGTCCGTGCAAACCTAGCGATACTGCTGCCATCTGCGATGCGGTCTATACACCTACACGGCGACATTGATGAGGCAGCCCTGCTCCTATTAGCAAATCTAGTCTATGATGTTCGGCATGATGATGTCCAGTTACGGCGAATGGCTAGTCTACCAGGTGCATTTGATCGCTTGCGTAAACAGTATGATCAACGTCGAGAATGGTCATCGCTCTGCGTAAAAACGGACACCAGCACTGATATGCTATGCCAACTAGGGTTTTCGATCCCGTCCAGCCGTGCTGGTTAAATGCAAAAAATAGATAGGCGCTGCAGCTTGATAAAATTGCTAAGGGGTCGGAACTGGTATCCCGGGGGAGGAGCGTTTCTTACTACCGAATGTTCGAGATCGCTTCCTTAGCCTTGCGCCTGAGCCAGACAATTATGTCATAAAGGAAGGTCTATTAGACTGGTGATAAAAAATATCGCGTTGTAACATACATGAAATGATAATTACTCAAAATGCTTTTCTAATATAGAAGGTAATGCGAGTAATTTTTTATTGAAAATAATTTCATTCTATTCTATATTTTAATGTCTACGCTTTTGACTGACCCCCCGAAGGGCAGTAATCTACAAATGACGCATTCACACGCAAGGCACAAGCCACGTACACAAAACAATATATTGAATTTAATAAACAAACATTATCATTCATGCAACATCCATGTATTTTTCGAACAAATGTGAGAGGCACTTAATTTTCTTGCCACCTCTAAGCGTCAAGAACATATCCTGAGTGATCTTGATGCAAAAAAGTTATCAACCTATGATTTATCTACTACATAAAAGAGAAAACAGCGTTAGTGTTAGGCACTACTCTATCTGAAAGCTATTACAACGTAGTTTTTGCATATATACAAATAGTATTCAGGATCATCCTGTCTTTATTTTTATCTGTGGATGTTATGTTGTCGGTAAAGTGACGCCTACCTTTCTCACAAGGCATAACAAACAGCATTCTATTCTTTCATGGGTAAATAAAATCTATGATGTAGTATTAGTAACAAGTACGTTTTATTTAAAACGCAGTCTGTGCTAATATTATCTCATTGAATATTTTTAAAATATGCACATCCATTAATTCACTGCACGGATAGGATTAAAGATTCTTTTAAAAGAGTTTCTGCATAGTGAAAACAGCGTAGAAGAATCTAACTAAATACAGTTTACTTATATGCCATTGAACACCTCAAGATTCAGTGACCGCAACATCGCACTCTATTTATGACACTAATAAGACCTTAGATACCGTTTATTTTCTATATTTTCTTCTTCATCTCATAAAACATCATAAATGAATACTAATGACAGCAAGAGAACTACACTGGGTATTATAATAACCGGAGACAAAGCATAAGTGATCACAACGAGACTTTAACCCATCTAGGTAAAATGAGCAAAGTTTCTGAATTAATACCAAAGATCAACAGAGAAGACAATGTTTATTTAGAAATATTTTTTATTATAGAATATACTCCGCACCACTGAACCGAGCGGTTCATCAAAAATGGTTTGCAGATTAGGAAAGTAATTTCAGTGGCTTTCCAGACGACACTAACGTTATTGACCTAAACCCCCATACCTCAATGCTTTGCTCTCCGCAGAGAAAACAGGAACGCTCTGGTTGTCTATGTTAGAAATTTTTTCCCTAGAAGAACCGCATAGGATGCGCCCTATGACACCAAGGCAATAACAACATGATGCTAGTAAGAATTCCGGCCGTTTTCGCATGTCCGAACCATCTAATCAACGGTATGACCATCTTTTCCTAACGTATGAAAACCAGCAGTAGAGTATTTATCGGGAACGAGCGAT
This sequence comes from secondary endosymbiont of Ctenarytaina eucalypti, assembly GCF_000287335.1. Classification (GTDB taxonomy): domain Bacteria; phylum Pseudomonadota; class Gammaproteobacteria; order Enterobacterales; family Enterobacteriaceae. Next base: position 1,045,651 of record NC_018419.1, on the reverse strand, counting down.
CTCCTATTCAATAACTAAACTACTATTAATAACGGCATTGCTTGATTATCAACAATTCTTCTAGTTGCTGCTGTTAGCATAGCAGATAATTCGCGATCATGGCATCGCTAGCATCGTTGATCATTGGCTGTGCATAAAATATAGGATGATCAGGGAGAAGGATGCAAACTTTAAGGCTGTAGCGTGTAGAAGTAAATTCTTTGCAATCATGCGTTTCAGGTGTGTCTTGAAAAACCGAATAGACTACTGACGACAGAAACAAGCGCGGCGCATATGCCTAGACAAGTGGTAGCCCTGCAGGACACGTTTTTCGCCATCCCATGCGAGTAGCATATATCTCAGGTAGGATACTCTGAAGATGTATTATCTATATCAAGATTATAACATACCTGATATCTTGTCTTTCTACTCAATGGCGGATACCGTTTCCTTAAGAGAAACGCTGATAGCGTTTCTCTTAACTAGAGCGACAGCAATTGTCGAGACCAGTACACGCTGACTGCCCAACCGGCATTCCGCTTTAATAGATATACGAGGCGACTACCAGCGGTAGTCGATGATAGCACAGTGAAGCTAGCGCTCGGCATTGAGTATGACGGTAGTGCATATTACGGCTGGCAGCGCCAGAAGAAAGTACCGAGCATTCAGGACTGTCTTGAGCGCGCACTATCAACAGTAGCCAATGAAGCTATCGCCGTTTACTCAGCCGGACGTACTGATGCTGGCGTGCATGCCACAGGACAAGTTGTTCATTTCGACACTCGGGTTTGCAGGTCAGAAGATGCCTGGACGCGTGGCGTCAATGCTAACTTGCCCGCCGATATCGCCGTACGATGGATGGCACCCATGCCGGAAGACTTTCATGCGCGTTTTAGCGCTATCGCCCGACGATATCGCTATATTATATATAATCATCATTTACGACCAGCGTTACTCGTCCGTGGGATGACTCACTATTACCGTCCCATCGATGCGTCCTCTATGGCACGTGCTGGACAATGTTTACTAGGAGAGCACGATTTTACCTCTTTTCGCGCCCTTCAGTGCCAATCTCGCACTGCCTATCGTAACGTACACTATTTACACGTTAATAGAAAAGGGCTATATGTGGTAGTTGATATTAAAGCAAATGCTTTTATTTATCATATGGTTCGTAATATTGTAGGCAGCCTACTTGAAGTGGGATGTGGAAACCAACCGGAAGGCTGGATAGCCGAACTTCTGGCTTGCCGCGACCGGAGGCAAGGAGGCGCTACCGCAAAAGCAGATGGGTTGTATCTAACGGCAGTAGAATATCCATCGCATTTAGCGCTACCGATGCCGATGTCAGGCCCATTAGGGATGATGGAGTAATTCTCATCTATACAAAATAGCTTTACCAAAATTACTACATACAATATATTATCAAGTTGTATCCTGCAGATCTCTCGTTGATCTAAAAAACCGCTCACGCATGCAGAGTATAAGTAGTTACGCTATCCATAATGATATTTTGCTCAACACATTAACTAGTCGCACTTTTTCCGCCCCAGCTTATCGGCTTCTTATTGTTTACACGCGGGGAATTTTTCTGCAAAAAGACTAGATTTTTATCTAAAAATATAATATTTTATATAAAATACTTTTTCAGAAACAAATCTCAGCAGAAAAATAATTTCTTATAGGCTATAGTTGGGTATTAATGACTAAATAATAATTTTACGATTGCATAAATCGCTTGGTTCAACTGCACAGTTACAACATAGCCCTGCTAGGAACATCACGGGCCATTCATATCGTGAAATCATAACTCTTCTAGCAGCTCTAGCCAGTTAAAAAAATTTTTTTGTTCAAACTTCTTTTCCTGAAAAAGATCTCCCTCCTCTACTTCACAGTCATAGCATGAATAGCATGCTTGCGTATCATCTAATAAAGCTTAGCTATAGCGAGCAGGTTGTCAAGAGCCGTTTAGCGATATAGAGTCGGGTATCTAATCTAGAATGCCTCTTTCTATCAATCCCTAGGCTCCTTTACAAGAGAGCGGCATTATATCAATTTTCACTACATAGTCTTCTTCAAATACTAACGCAAGAAACATATATGAAGCTGATTAACAATCAGATGCTTTCTTAAATTCTTCTAATTTGCTTTTAGAAAAGAAGTTTAAGACAATCATACGGCTAGATAAATAGCAGTGCAGGATAAAACCGACCTCCTCCCCCTTTGTAGGGTAGTATATTAACTAATCATCTCATCCGCCGCCATTGTGTAACCATACATAGCGCAGTAGCGCTGTATGCACCTTGTATAATCTCCGCTTTATTAAAATGTGCCCCGGCTACCTAATATATAGGCGCGGATAAAAAAATCTTAAGGAAGCTAGTGGTGGATCAGCGCCGGAAACTGCTCATCAGTACGTAAAGTCATAATTTCGCAGCCATCCTCGGTCACAACTACCGTATGCTCATACTGTGCTGACAGGCTTCGATCCTTTGTTTTTACGGTCCATCCATCTTTCATAGTCCGTATACGGTGGTCGCCAGCATTGACCATAGGCTCAATAGTAAATGCCATGCCAGGCTGCAACACCACGCCGTTATCATCGCCAGCATAATGTAGCACCTTTGGGTCCTCATGAAAGCCTTCCCCAATACCATGGCCACAATATTCACGTACCACCGAGAAACATTCCGCTTCGACAAACTGCTGAAGCTCTTGGCCGAGAGCACGAAGACGTATGCCAGGCTGCACCATGCTGATAGCTCGATACAGACTTGCTTGAGTTACCCGGCATAACCTTTCGCCAAGAATGGTCGGTTTACCGACGATAAACATCTTTGAGGTATCCCCGTGAAAACCATCATTAATAACCGTAACGTCAATATTCAGAATGTCACCATCTTTCAGTTTTTTCTCATAGCTTGGAATACCATGGCACACCACTTCATTCACCGAAATGCATACTGATTTCGGAAATCCGTAGTACCCGAGTGACGCAGCAACAGCTTGCTGTTTTTCAGTAATATGCTGGTGGCAAAAACGATCTAACGCTCCAGTGGTTATACCAGATTGAATATAAGGTTTAATTATTTCTAGCACCTCAGCGGCCATCCGGCCGACAACGCGCATTTTAGCAATATCGTCTGATGTTTTGATAGGAATGGGCATGTAAAGATCCACAATCGGCGAAAAAATCAATAAGATCATATTAAGATAAATAAACAAGTAGCATAATAATATCAGTACAGCTTTTGAGTTCCAAATGATGATTTTTTATCTTACGAATAAAGTTTTGTGGAATCTTTATGTAATTTATGGCATAAATTATTTTTTGATATAAGATCCGGTTTTTAGGTCGTGTGTTGTTCAACGCAACTAAATTTAATTGTGCTATTCAAAACGGGTATCAACACATGTGACTGACTCCGACCTAACAGTCGGAGTCAGTCACATGTGTTGATACCCGGAGGCATAACCCTACCCCCACTTAGAGGTTTTATCATGGTAACTGTTTCCATGCGTGACATGCTCCAGGCTGGTGTTCACTTTGGTCACCAAACCCGTTACTGGAACCCAAAAATGCAGCCTTTCATCTTCGGTGCCCGTAATAAAGTCCACATCATCAACCTAGAACAAACCTTACCAATGTTTAACGAGGCTATAACTGCTTTACGCAAACTCGCTGCTCGAAAAGGTAAAATCCTATTTGTCGGCACTAAGCGTGCTGCAACTGAAGCGGTCAAAGAAGCGGGAAAGAGCTGTGATCAATTCTTCGTTAACCATCGCTGGTTGGGTGGAATGTTGACCAATTGGAAAACAGTTCGTCAGTCTATCAAGCGTTTAAAAGACCTAGAAATGCAGTCTGAGGACGGTACTTTCGAGAAACTAACCAAGAAAGAGGCGCTGATGCGCATGCGTGAACTATCTAAGCTAGAAAACAGCCTTGGCGGTATCAAGAACATGGGAGGGCTTCCAGATGCGCTGTTTGTTATAGATGCGGAACACGAACACATTGCTATTAAAGAAGCCAATAATCTGGGCATTCCAGTTTTCGCTATCGTTGACACAAACGCTAATCCCGACGGTGTAGACTTTGTGATCCCAGGCAATGACGACGCCATTCGTGCAATTAAGCTCTACCTGACCGCCGTTGCAAATACTGTACGCGCCGGCCGTTCTCAAGACCTGACGCGGAAAACTGAAGAAAACTTTATCGAATCTGAATAATCAAAAAAAGGTGAAGACGCGCCCGCGTAACTAATCTTACAATATATGCTTTACAGGGCCTATTACAAACCTTCTTCTTTAGCTTCTCTACAACACGGAATAACGAGGAACATATAATGCCCGATATTAGCGCTGCCCTGGTTAAAGACCTGCGTGAACGTACTGGCGCAGGCATTATGGAGTGCAAGCAAGCCCTAGTTGCAACAAAGGGAAATATCGAACTAGCTATCGACAATATGCGCCAATCAGGCACGATGAAAGCTGCCAAGAAAGCCGGTCGTATTGCAGCTGAAGGCCTTATCCTTAATCAAATCTCGCCAGACGGAAAATACGGAGTCATCATCGAGTTGAATTGTGAAACCGATTTTGTTACCAAAGATAAAGCATTCCGGTCCCTTGGAGAAGCAATAATCACCTTTGCACTGAAACAACGCATACCCAATCTTGAGGAAATAAAGGCCAGATTTGAAGAAAAACGTATCGCCCTCGTTGCTAGGCTTGGTGAAAACATTAGCATCCGCCGGATGGGTGTTCTAGAGGGGCAACTCATCGGCTCTTACCTGCATGGGCTGCACCTTGGTGTCATAGTTTCTGGAACCGACGCGAACGAAGAACTTTTGAAGCAGGTCGCGATGCACATCGCCGCTAGCAATCCAGAATATATGACAGGACATGATGTACCGGCCGACATGATATCCCGTGAGCATAAAATTCAACTAGCAATAGCTATGCAGTCCGGTAAAAAAGTTGAAATCGCAAAAAAAATGGTTGAAGGTCGTATGCGTAAATTCATTGATGAGCTTTCTCTGACTGGCCAGCAATTCGTTATGGAACCGAGCAAGACCGTGGGGCACGTTTTAAATGAACACGGCGCCAGAGTGAATCATTTCCTTCGTTTTGAGGTCGGTGAGGGCATTCAGAAAGCGGCGGTTAACTTCGCCGCTGAAGTAGCTGAAATAAAGCAACAGTGTTAATGCGGTATCGTAAAATCACCTATAGGTAACATCCCTTCAATAAGCCAAAATAATATCTATAACATATACTTCCCTAATTTTACTCTGACACAGCACTAGGTTAATGCTATACGATAATATTGGGTTCAAGGAATAAATCACATGGCAACCAACACAACACCTATGTACCGGCGTATACTGCTCAAATTGAGCGGAGAAGCACTGCAAGGATCTCAAGGTTTCGGTATCGATGCTAGTATGCTTCATGACGTTGCTCAGGACGTGAAAGAACTAGTAGAGCGGGGTATTCAGGTGGGTCTGGTGATAGGAGGCGGCAACTTGTTCCGCGGTGCGGAGCTGGCAACGTCTGGCATGAATCGAGTGGTAGGAGATCATATGGGGATGTTGGCAACTGTTATGAACGGTCTAGCAATACGCGATACCTTGCATCGTGCCCATGTCAACGCCCGCCTGATGTCAGCAATACCGTTAAATGGTGTCTGCGAAAACTACAGCTGGACAGAAGCTATTAGCCTACTTCGCAATAATCGCGTGGTGATTTTTTCTGCCGGTACGGGGAACCCTTTCTTTACTACCGATGCTGCAGCCTGTCTACGTGGTATTGAAATTAAAGCTGAAGCCGTTCTTAAAGCTACAAAAGTAGATGGCGTGTTTTCCTCCGATCCAGTAAAATATTCAGATGCTACACTTTACGAGAAATTAAGCTATCAGGATATGCTAGAAAAAAAATTAAAAGTTATGGATGTAGCTGCCTTAACCCTAGCGCAAGATCATAATATGCCAATACACGTGTTTAATATGAATAAACCTGGCGCACTAAGGCGGGTAATCATGGGTGATAAAGAAGGCACTTTAATTACACACACCAATGCATAAAAAATCCTCGAAATTAATGCCCGAGGTCCTGACCAGATAACAAAATCTCAGGGGGTTTGAACATGATTAATACAATCTCTACAGATACCGAGATGCGCATGGAAAAATGCATCGGTGCGTTTAAACACTACATTAGCAAAGTCCGTACAGGACGAGCTTCTCCGAGTCTTCTTGACGGTATTCGAGTTAAGTATTACGACACGCTGACCCCCTTACGTCAGGTAGCCAATGTTGTCGCTGAGGATTCACGCACTCTGGCTATCACCATCTTTGACCGCACGATGACACCAGCGGTGGAAAAGGCAATTATGGCTTCGGAGCTTGGGCTAAACACCTCCTCTACTGGTTCCATTATTCGCATACCCCTGCCTCCGCTAACTGAAAATCGCCGCCGAGATCTAATAAAAGTAGTGCGTACTGCTGCGGAACAGGCAAGAGTATGCGTACGCAATGTCCGTCGTGATGCCAATGAGAAAGTGAAGGCACTCTTAAAAGACAAAACTATTAGTGCAGATGCGGACCACCTATCGCAATACGAAATCCAAAAACTCACGGATGCTTGGATTAAAAAGCTCGATAACGCTCTAGCGGAAAAAGAACAAGAATTAATAGAAACGTAATTTAATACAGCTTTGACAATACATTTCTCAGTTCACTTAGCTGACCGTTCTATCAAAATAACCACATCCCTCATCTCCTCAAGATAAGGGATGTGGTTATTTTGATATTTGTTATTTTTTCTGAATTCATGAGCGCAGTATAACCTACTGATGCTAGGCTGCACTCTATCAATTTACACCTTATATCAACAAAACTGACTGAATTTTCTCAGTAAGCAAATAAAGTACCGTGCATCATTCGTAAAATAATTGATCGCCCCCTTTCATCGCATAGATGAAAGTGCATATACTTACACCTGCCTAGATCATCTTCACACCTTTATATTAAGCCAATAATACATATCAGTAAGAAATGGCAATTGGTACCTGCAGTTTTTTGCGGTGTGAATTTTATTCACTATCTAAGCAGTAGATAAGATTTTTATTATGGCTTGTGAGTATTGAAATGGCTGGGATACCAGGATTCGAACCTGGGAATGCCGGAGTCAGAGTCCGGTGCCTTACCGCTTGGCTATACCCCAAAAATCATGGCTAATATAAAATGCAAAAAAATAGCTCTAGTATTTATGTTTTAGCCATACCATCTCACTCACTGAAATAGTATGGCGAATGTTACCTATTATTTCATTAATAGAGCTTGCTATCGGCACCTAGCATAAGCTTATAATGAAGATTGCTTGCTTTTACACGCTAGCATATTAGCGAATATACTACTATTTTTACACACCCAAAAGTAACTACCGCAGCGTGTAGTTATCACTGATAGCAGTTGATGTATTTGATGTGATATTATCATGCGATATCAAAACTTTACATCAACATATATAAAAAGATTACTCACATAGTAATGAATAATGATAAACACAACAATCTGCTTTGAGGGATTCAGTGTGAACCTAAATATTAATTTAATAAATTGAAAAATAATAAAAAGCACGATGAAACTAGCTTATTACCTAAGTATAGATATTTTCTCTATAAAACGTTCACCTAAAACAATTTTATGTACTGCATCGGAATAATCATTCATGCCTAATTCTTGTGTAATCGAAAAAGAAAAAATACTTTCTATTATGTTAATGCTCCTAAGTATGCATACGCTCTACAAACCCATTAGTATTAATCAGTAAATGACATATAGACATGGAGATCACTGATGAAAAGACTATGCGTCAGGCATTTTTAGACTACAGAAGGTAATGTGGTAAATAATCATATCCCTATCCAGGACATCTAACGACCCAGCTTGAATATATTCACCTAGGATTTCCTCCTGTATTGGTGCAATATCTGTTTTTAACCTGAGATCAACTTCAGAGAGAATAGATTCTCATTGAGCATGTCATGGTCTATCGGTGTGCTTGAGTATCCTTACGCCTGATCCATGCAAGCTCTTTCATTAGGAAAATAGCGCCTGCATAAAATTAAGGTTAACGAAACATCAATACCAACATTCTGCAGACACATCTCATCTTGACTGGGGTACCAGGATTCGAACCTGGGAATGGCGGGATCAAAACCCGCTGCCTTACCACTTGGCTATACCCCATTAACTACTAACTACAGGGGTGGTGCGGAAGGCGAGATTTGAACTCGCACACCTTGTGGTGCCAGAACCTAAATCTGGTGCGTCTACCAATTTCGCCACTCCCGCAAAGTATGGTGGCTACGACGGGATTCGAACCCGTGACCCCAGCATTATGAGTGCTGTGCTCTAACCAACTGAGCTACGTAGCCAACTTTCCGCATGATTGATATTTAGAAATTGACTTGGCATTTTAAGGAGTAAAAAAGAGTCCGTCAACTTGTTTCGCTTCACTGATATTAAACGGCCGACGTGAGCTGCCAAGAAAGGAGAAAACACAATTTAAAAGAAAAGTCTCATATAAAAAAGACTACATGTTACTTTTCCACTTGCAGTAAACAAGTGATTCATCAAATGATGAAAAAATCAACACGAACATACATCATAGTAAAAGAAGTCAAGTTTCATGACGCTAAGCATTGGAAAAATACTTGATAACTTAAGTAAAAAGATGAGACTTCATGATACCTTTCTGCAATAACTAAACTATTGCTATACGATACGCACTATGTGCATAGTGCCGAACAACATCATCTGCTTCAGTCCTTTGACTATGTCCCTTTCTGAGATGATCTGAGCATCATCCTCCCCTAAACTGCACTGAATATCCTACAGTGTTTTGAACTAGTACTAGACTATTTTGGAAATGCACGGTTCTGATTTCTTTCTTTCTATTCCTTGACGTTATTACGACCACATAGATACCGTTTTTCAAATACCTAATGACCTTCTTAGATTAAGTAGCCAATATGAACCAAAGCAGGATCAAAAAATGTATGTTTTCTTTCAAGCAGGAATTATTACACTAGCCCGTGTCTTGCATACGATCTTCCGCAAAAGGCCAACCGAGAAGTTGCACTTCTTTCTCACATCTGATAGAGCTCATGCAATAATAGTGTTTTTTATAATCATTCAGCATAAAGCGTATTATACGTTGTGCGCTGCTCATCTGTTAGATCGGACTTACGTCTTATCTTACTTTCTCTACAATATACTTCCAACCTTGCTATTCTTTTTCGTAACTATAAGGAAATGGGAAAGTAAACTATTTTAGCATGAGAATTTAGCAACATGTCTTTTTCATTTTGAACATGATATTTTCTGATGCAGCCTAGCTCAATGATGTTATTTTGTAGAGACGAATTCTTTTACTGATACAGTATAGCATGACGTTCCTTAATATAACCAAAACAGTGTTAATTAAAAACTCTTTTGGGTTTTCTAAAGAGCCTGTTTGCTTATGATTCACCCACGGGCGGGTCCAATGGGACTGATCACAAGGCTAAATCACATTACGATTTTAGGCATTCTGCACGCCATTTATGTTGCGTAAAAAAAATCACTGCTAGCCGCTAGCGCATCAAATTGCGTAGGTTATTCAACAAAAATTGAAAGTAATGTAATAAAAAAGCCTGATAAGCAACGTCGGGCTAGATACAAGTAATGCTATATGATTGATATTGAAATTAAAAATCTACTTTCAACTACGACTGCCAATGATGTGGAGTAACCTATTTTGCATCAGACCCGTTGCGTGACCTGGTCTTTGATTCTATCAGCTGGATTACACGCCTTTGTCATCCTAGCCTTGCTGTATATTAAAAGCCCTACAATGCATATACCCTCAGCCGTTGAGCAGCAGCACATGATCGTTATGCTAAACGCACCTAAACTACAGCAAGAGCCAATGAAAGAAGCAAAACCGGCGCCAAAGCGCAAGCCAAAACCTAAATCCGAGCTACGCCAAAAAGAGAGACGACCTCAAAAAAGGCCACCCAAAATATATACAAAAGCTCAATATCCGATCACGACGGCAAGCAATGGGCTAAAAAACGTTAACCATATACCGAGAGCAATACTACGCATCAATCCCATTTATCCTCTGCAGGCTAGAGCCTTAGGAATTCAGGGTAATGTTAGCGTAATATATGATGTGAATATTCATGGACGAGTAAGAAATGTGCGTATTGTGTTTTCCCAACCCCGTAACATGTTCGAGCGCGACATTCGTTTAGCAATGCACAGGTGGACCTATGAAACCGGAAAACCTGCGAATAATATGATAGTGAAGTTTCAATTCGATCTTAAAGGCGTCAGGTACCGATAAAAATGTATCGATGACGACATAGATAAGCTAACACACCGAGGGTACACGAAGAACAAAGAATTTGGTTCACCTTTTATTCAAAAAAATAGCAGAAACAGGCTCCTCAGTAGCTCTTTTACTAAATAAAGCACGGTACATAGTAAGTAATTAATCATATTTACTAATACTGGTAAATAGTCTTGCACATACTTGATGAAAGAATCAGCCGTCATGCTATTACGCGGTCAATTTTAGTAAGTAATGATTATCATCTTGAGTTTATCCCATCGAACACGCGATCTAAATATAAGAGTCTATCTTATATTAATCAATAGATTAAAGATGTTAACAGTATAATATAGTCCATTCAAAAAACGGGAAGAAAACGAGCATGAGTGTCATATGAGTACGGGAATGTGATCAAAGGAATAAACATAACATCGCCAAATCAAGGGGAAGCCGAAGGTCTGATATCCTATAAGATAAGCAGTTATACCAATGTCATCGGTCTCATTGTCATTATAGTTTACTCAGATGACTGCACGTATAATATTAATTATACGCATCATGATACCTAGATAGCTGAGGCGCACAGATCATCAACTAATAAATGTACTTGCCACACTATATTAATCTTCAGCAATAGGCGTGGAGATATTAAAATTCCCGGTGTTCATCAACACACCGGAGTCACACTAGCTAACGCGCCCGTCATGCTACAATATCCCGCCTTTACTTGCACACACTACATTCCTTTTGGATCACCATTCCCACTCAACAAAAATGCGTCTCTCTTCCTTCTTCCGGTTGCCTCTGATATTGAGGCAACAGTGGTGGTGAATGACTACCTTTTTACCGAAGCTAACGTAGCTGATTATAGGATCAGTAGAAATAGGCGTACAACATTTAGCGAAAGTAATTCGTACATCATCAACATTTTTAAGCAACATCCGGCGCAGGCAGATGCTAGGAATTAAATTAGACCGATCACCTTCAAAATCCCTAGCAACCACCATGCTGATAGATTTACCGAGACCGATGTCAGCCAGAGGGTCTTCAAAAATCACCCGCTTCATTCTCCCCCACTCTTTTTGGATATTTCCCTGGGGTCTTTCAACAAGGTTACGACCCTCGTCTAAAACATTGTCAAGAAAGCGTCGGCCGAGGATCGCGGGATCATCATGCTTTAAGGTTTGTAGCGTCTGCCGAATTTTGGCCAATGCTTTAGAACTTACAACGAAATTTAACCAGGTTGAATTAGGTCGGGCACCGGGAGCGGTAATAATCTCCACAGTTTGGCCGCTGATTAGCGACTGGGAAATGGGATAGAGCTCTCTATCAACCCTAGCGCCTACACAGGTGTGACCAATGTCAGTATGTACGGCATAAGCAAAATCCACTGGTGTAGCACCTGCTGGTAACTCTATTATACGCCCTTCCGGAGTAAACACATAAATTTCATCAGGGAAAAGATCGGATTTAACACTTTCAATAAACTCAAATGAGCTACTGGCGCTTTGCTGTAGCTCTAACAGGCTTTGCATCCAGCGCTGCGCGCGGATTTGCGCCGTAGTACCGGTTGTACCTAGCTTTTTATACGCCCAGTGCGCCGCTACTCCCATCTCCGCCATCTGATCCATGTCCTCTGTGCGAATCTGCACCTCCACCGGCACACCATGAGGACCAATCATCGAAGTATGGAGTGATTGATATCCATTGGCTTTAGGGATCGCGATATAATCTTTCACTCGACCGGGGCGCGGTTTATAAAGGCTATGCATCTGACCCAGAACCCGGTAGCAAGTATCAACTTCTCTGATGATGACCCGAAAAGCATATATATCCATAATATAATGAAAACGTTGTTCTTTTAAATGCATCTTGCAATAAATTGAGTATAGATGCTTTTCCCTTCCGCTAACACGACAGGGAATACCTGCTGCTGTTAAACGACCATCTATCTCTCCAAGAATTTTTTGGATCATTGCCTTTCGGTTACCACGGGCTACTTTAACTACATCTTTGATAATACGGTAGCGATTTGGATACAGCGCCTCAAATCCCAACTCTTCCAGCTCAGTTTTTAGGTGATGCATACCTAGCCGGTGAGCCAGCGGGCTGTAGATTTCCAAGGTTTCTCGTGCAATACGACGCCGTTTGTCTGGTCGTAGAGCACCTACGGTACGCATGTTATGCGTGCGGTCAGCAAGTTTTATTAAAATAACACGTATATCTTGCACCATAGCCATAATCATTTTACGAAAATTTTCTGCTTGAGCTTCTCTCTTGTCGCGAAATTTTAGCTTATCCAGCTTTGATAGACCCTCTACCAACTCAGCGACGCTTGTGCCAAAAAGTTTTTCCATGTCTTGGTAAGTGGCTGGGGTATCTTCAATAATGTCATGTAGCAGTGCCGCCATAAGCGTCTCATGATCAAGACGCATCTCAGCTAGGATACAAGCAACGGCGATAGGATGCGTGATATAGGGTTCACCACTAGCACGAGTCTGCCCCTCGTGCGCATCACGAGCGACAAGATAAGCCTGCCGGAGCAGTTTTATCTGATCCTCGGGCAAGTAGCATTGAATCAGAAGATTCAGAGTTTTGAACAGATACAAGATAGGTTAATAACCTGCTGTTAGCGGCGGCCTTCAGCGATTGCAGTGACTGCCTGAATCTCAGCGACTTCCTGCTCTTGCTGCTCCTGCCGATCACGGATATCCAGAATCTGGCTCGTGATCAGACCGTCTTCAATTTCACGCAAAGCGATCACTGTGTGTTTATCGTTTACTGCCTCAACCAGAGGATCTTTTCTACCTACCTGCATTTGACGCGCACGCCTAGCGGCGACCAGCACCAGGTCAAAACGGTTCCCAATTTTCTCAACAGCGTCTTGTACAGTTACGCGGGCCATATATGCGCTACTCCACAGATAAAGAAATGACTAGAGATCATACTGAAAGTTGTAGCACTCTGCCAACAATTTGCTGATTAATGCATGATGGCGTATATTCTGCCGATCAAGACGTAGTCTATCGGCGCGGATTAGGGTTTTCAGATCAAGCAATGCGGTATTAAAGTCGTCATTGACGATGAGATAATCATACTCAGCAAAGTGAGTAATTTCAGCTACTGCCTTCGCCATGCGACTGCTAATCACCTCTTCGCTATCCTGACCACGCCCCCGAAGCCGTCGATCTAGCTCCTCTTTGGATGGCGGTAAAATAAAGATGCTGCGAGTAGCTGGTATTTGACCTCGGATCTGCTGTGCTCCCTGCCAATCAATATCAAGGAAAACATCACCGCCAGTAGCCAGCGCCTGCTCTACAGGTTCACGCGAGGTACCATAGTAATTACCGAAGACCTGCGAATATTCCAGAAAAAAATTTCTGGCAATCATACCAACAAAATCTGCCTCTGAGACAAAAAAGTAATGCTGACCATGCACGTCACCCGGCCGCATGGCGCGGGTGGTGTGGGAAATTGAGACCTGCGTGTTATAAAGCGGCTGGGTTTTCAGCAACGCCTGAAGTAGGCTAGATTTCCCCCCCCCGCTTGGGGAAGAAACGATATATAACGTACCTTGCATGATCATGAAATGGTCAGATGAAGTTAAAAGAATAGAGAAGATTTTTTATATTATACGCGGTATTGACAGGAGATGCATCTCTCCATATAAGATGTTGAGTAAACTAAAACATGCAATACGTTACCCCATAGCTGCACTATTCTTATGTGATGCTAATCATATTTAATACTCCTGACAGTTTAATTTGGTTAAGCGCTGTAACTATTACCATCCCCACCACCATGCCTCATGGTCATTCAGGCTGATTTATCCACACCGTAGTATTTTGAGTAGACACGGGGTCGCGTTATTGGCAATTGCTCTAAGAGATGCAACCCTACTGTTTTATTCGTATTGCAACTTTCGCTCAGATTGAGATCTTATTTATTTTAAGATAAACATCTTAGCAATCTACTATATATTTTTAATGAAAATCATTCAGCTGTCAGGTGACCGTATGGTTCATGCGGTCTTATTATAAGAGGGTTAGAAAAATCAATCGATATACTAAATCTTAATCATCGATTAATTTTATTAAATAAAACTAAGCTAGCTTTCAATGATATTGGTATCTACATAGTATGGCCCTGACCTATACCACACGCGATATAGAAATAGAGTAACAGTTTGTATTGTTTTTTTTGACACAGCATGATGCAAATAAAATGTATTGTACGCACAATCTGCTAACCCTTGTCTGATTTTTAAAGGGAGGTGAGTTTTCCTAATACAGTTGAGCATATCCAGCGTATCTTTGGCACTACTATGCGATATATCAGCGAAAATCATTGTATTTTCTGAGCTATTTACTATCAAATAAAGCAGATTTTAGACTCAATGCTTTGCGACACTATACGTACTAAGATAGTACGTTTCATGTATCATGACGTTCCAGACAACTCTGAAAACTTTGCTATATTAACAACATCTCTTATCGTTACTAGCTTCCTGCTGCTTGTATCTAGCTGAATCAGTAGTCGGGTCAGCCGTCGAAGAGCGGTTTTTATGCACGCAGAAATGGCAAACTTATACATCTATCGTATCAGTACAGCATGTTGCTTGAATAACTTTTTATAACTATTTGTCATATTGAAATATTTTCAATTACATCAAGACTATTATTTGCAATTTAGCTAAAAATCTAGGCCGATGATTATAAAAATTTTTTCTTTTTTAAAAACACCACTGTTGGTGTAGTAAAAATAATTAGATAAATACATCGACAAAATAAAATATATTTATATAAAAGGAGCGGTTATTATGTTGGAAGCAGTTGGGGTCGTTACCAACCAGACTGCCCGTCCCGACAAAAGTTCCTAAAGGGTCTATATATCAATTAATCAGCATTCAACGCCCATACCCAAGCATGTCTTGATCTCTTCTATTTAAAACAAATTACGCTAAAGTAGCCGTAGTGATAAGAATAATGTTTGGAGAAAAAAGACTTCATCGTAAGGATGAGTATGTTTACTGTTTATCATTCCAACCAAATAGATGTCTTGCAAGCCCTTACCGCTAGGCTAATCGCGGGGAAGAGACTTCACGATCCATTCCAGCCAGAAGTGATTCTGGTACAAAGCAACGGTATGGCACAGTGGATGCATATAGAATTAGCAGAACACTTTGGCATTGCCGCTAATATTGAATTTCTAGTGCCTGCTCGCTTTATCTGGAAAATGTTGCACTGCGTTCTTCCAGACATTCCTAAAGCAAATGTTTTTTCTAAACCAGAGATAACTTGGAAGTTGTTGTCGCTTTTGCCACGCCTGTGTAAACGACCTGATTTTATAGAAATACACCAATATATTCGTGATGACCACGATCAACGTAAAAGTTTTCATTTCTCAAATAGAGTCGCGGATCTATTCGACCAGTATTTGCTATACCGACCTGACTGGCTGGAAGCCTGGCGAAATGAAAAAGTAATTGACGGTGTGGGCGATGCACAGCGCTGGCAGGCACCGTTATGGAGAGCCTTGATCGCGGTAACAGAAAAAGACGAGCTATCACTATGGCTCCGGACTAATCTTTATAAGCGTTTTATCCAGACCTTAGCACAAATCCAGACACGGCCGCCTGGATTGCCAGAGAGAGTATTCATCTTCGGCATCTCAGCACTACCTCCTATCTACCTGCAGATGATAAAGGCTTTATCACGTTATATCGATATGCATCTACTTTACGCTAATCCTTGCCGCTATTATTGGGGAGATCTCTGCGATCGGTCTTTTCTTCCTCAGATCCTACACTGCCATCGCCGTCAGCATCAAGCAAAAAAAGAACAGATGATGTCCCGCTGCCCGGACGCATCTAAGGCGATAAAATTAGGGGAAATAGGAAATCCACTACTGACCTCCTGGGGAAAACAAGGGCGAGATTATTTGTATTTGCTAGCACAGATCTCCGGCATTACCGAAGTAAATGCATTTGTTACGCCGTCAGGGAATAACCTACTCAGTCTGCTACAGCATGATATTTTAGAGCTCGAAGATCATACTGTTCTGGGCATGCATAACCAGTCTCTCACACAGCACGGCTGCAAGAGGCTGCTAAGACTCGATGACCGGTCACTGAGCCTACATGTCTGCCATAGTCCACAGCGAGAAGTAGAAGTACTATATGATAGACTGCTGGCGATGATTGAAGAAGACCCGACGCTTCTTCCACGCGAAATAATTGTCATGGTAGCCCAGATCGACCATTATACGCCTGCAATTCAGGCCGTCTTCGGCAATGCCGATAGCGAGCACTGTCTACCTTTCACTATCTCCGATACTCTAAGGCAGCATATTCATCCCGTAGTGCTGGCATTTCTTAGTCTACTAGATTTACCGAAAAGCCGCTTTACCCCCGATCTAGTGCTGGGATTGCTCGAGGTGCCAGCACTAGCCACCTGTTTCAGTATCAATGAACAGGGGCTGCAGCTGCTACGGTTATGGGTGGTACAGTCCGGGATTCGTTGGGGGCTGGACGATGATACACCTCGCGGGTTAAATCTGCCTGCTACGGGCCAGCATACCTGGCAATTTGGCTTAACTCGCATGCTACTGGGTTATGCCATGGATAGTGATGGCGGCGACTTTCGGGGTGTGCTGCCCTACGACGAATCCAGTGGCTTAACAGCTATCTTGGTCGGTCAACTTGGTGAGTTATTGATGCGACTCCGCCAGTGGCGAGACCACCTCGCCCAGTCCCGCTCACTGGATGCCTGGCTTTCGTGCGCCCACGAAATGATAACGGATTTTTTTTCACCCGATCCAGAAGAAGCAGTGGCACTAACGATGCTAGAAAATCAATGGCAGCAGTTACTGCAGTGCGGTTCTCGGGTAAGATACAATGAGCCGGTGCCTATATCGCTCTTGCAAGATGAACTAGTTAAGCGACTCAATCAAAAGCAGCAGAAAAGTCAGCAATTTCTCGCCGGTGCTATCAACTTCTGTACACTAACACCAATGCGCTGCATTCCATTTCGGGTGGTCTGTTTACTGGGCATGAACGACGGAGTTTATCCGCGCACACTACCGTCGGTGAGTTTCGATCTGATGGAAGGGCAGACCCGACGAGGCGATCCTAGTCCGCGAGAAGATGATCGGTATCTGTTTCTACAGGCGCTCTTATCCGCAAAGCAACGACTATATGTCAGTTTTGTCGGTCGCGCGATCCAGGACAACACCCCGCGCTATCCTTCGATTTTAGTGAGAGAGCTAATCGATTATATTGCAAAAAGCTTTCACCTACCCGGCGACGAGCACGCTGATTCTGGGAGTAGTACTGACCGAGTATGCGCACATCTTTGGCACTGGCATAACCGGATGCCTTTTGCAGCAGAAAATTTTCTACCCGGAAGTGAGTACCAGAGCTTTGCTAAGGAGTGGCTTCCGGCAGCAGGCTCCTCAGGCAAAAAGCCACAGCCGGATTTTGTCGTGCCGTTGACATCGTCACCCCGAACAGCGCTGGCGTTAGATGCGTTAGTTAGCTTTTATCGCCATCCGGTACGGGCATGGTTTATGCAGCGGATGGCAATTTCCTTCCATCATACGTCTCTCATATTAAAAGCTTCTGAACCGTTCATCATAGACGGGCTGACCCGCTATCAGCTCAATGAGCAGCTACTAAATAGCCTCATTGACGGACACAGTCCTGATAAACTTTTCCGTCAGGTGCGTGCAGCTGGCCTATTGCCTTATGGCGCGTTTGGAGAATTATATTGGGATAGACAGTCTAGGGAAATGTCGGGACTTGCTGAGCAGGTACGAAAATTTTACTTGTCGGAAACGGATAGTCTTGAGGTCTCTTTAATGCTAGACGATGTAATACTTTCTGGCTGGCTTCCAAGAGTCCAGGCGAATGGTTTATTACGCTGGCGTCCCGGCGTGCTATCGGGCAGGGATGGTATGATGCTATGGGTAGAGCACCTTGCTTACTGCGCCATGGGTGGTGCAGGCGAGAGCCGCATGATTGGAAGGCGAGGTCAATGGCATTTCGTAGCACTGCCTCCCTCTAATGCAAAGGCCTGTTTGCTGTCTTTGGTTGCCGGCTACTATCAGGGCATGACGTCACCGCTACTACTGTTACATCGTGCAGGTAGTGCATGGATCACCCACTGTTATAACAAGGAAACGCAGGGCATAGACTTTGATGCCCGTCGGCAATGTCAAGCACGTGATAAAATCATCCAGGCTTGGCAGGGAAAGGGCCATCTTCCAGGCGAAGGAGAAGACCTCTATCTGAAGAGGTTAATGCACACACTAGAAGAAAAACGTATTCAAGAGATTATAGAGGCTGCTGAACGGTATTTATTGCCGCCTTTTATGTTCAATTTAGCAAAGAGTTCTCTTTACTAAACAAGACAAACGAGCATAAAGCAAGCCGCTCTACTACATTTGTGACAGCGGTAAACTCTATTGTTCTTTCTTATGCATAACTCATGCCTCTACAGCCCTCTGATGAGGTACTACTTAAAAACAACGATTAGAGAACAGCATGTTATATTACTGAACAGGTTATAGGATTTAGCGCTAATGATTTTAGTGTAGTAGCGTAAAAGGAGCACTAAAATAATGAATAGCGAAAGTAAGCATCACATAAGAATGCCAAGAAGATTTCTTTAACTTGCCGACTAATGCGCTGAAAAAACGCATCAAAGTGATTTGAACACATGAGATAGAGGCGCGTATGTGCACTCTCAACGGTGGCTTTACCCGCGGTATCATCAATGACGCGCCCAAAAAATCAACTTCGCTACCAGGCATATAATCTAGACCATAGAATTTTTAATCAACAAAGAGTAGTTCATGTCACTTACTAATGCACTAACAACCTTGATCCTCAAGCAGCACTGTTGCCTAACTATATAGATGAATTTATCAACTATTTTACTATATAAAACATAGTTACTTATTCTTGTATGGCACAGCGACTACCATTTTACTCAGATAAGTCCTTCAGGACCGCTCTAATGATGAATGAATGGTTGAGCTTTTGTTAAAAGTTGTATAAAAGGATCAGTTAATGCAATACGTAAACCCTCTACTGCCTGTTATCAAATCTCCTGACCCGTTTTTTCTCATAAAAAATAAAGCAGTTTTTTATTGATATCAAAACGTCAAGTCCCTATAGAATAACGCATAAAATATTGAGATAAGGAGTATTTCAGTGTTGCTTGAAGAAAAGTGAATGATCCAGAATTAAAATGTTGATAAACGAAAAATTTTCGTAGATAACGCAACACATGCAATCATCTGTAGAGATTGATTATATAGAAAAGTAAATTTCATTAATAATAGTGTATGACTAGCGAGCTGATAGAAAGCGCCATTGCTATCACTGCACCTACTAGGAAGATCCTGGTCAAGCCGACTCAGATGATTGTTTAGAGGCATGCTTAACCAAAGTATCACTGACACATTAACTAAAGAACGGGAGAGCTTACTATCTTTTCTAAAGAAAACTGCTATTCAGATGCTTATGTTAAAAAATCTTTTGACTCTCATGATATAAGTTTTGCCACCATTGTGCACTATGAATAAAAAAGTAGTATCTTTCTTTTGCTCTTTAAGAGCGCCTGACGAAAAAAGTTTTAAAAAATATTATTTATTTAGTTAAGAAATGATTTATATAAATAAATATTTATTTTTTTTGATATAGATATTACTTGTATTTCACGATTTTTAAACTTCGCCTAGAACGAGTATTTAAGCAGCAAGAACGTCACTTACATGTCCAGCATAAAAAAAGCCTCTGTCACCGAGCTCGACCCGGCCTCTAATTCGCACGCGCCATTTACATTATGTTTCATTCATGTATAGCTGAACAGACACGAGACCGCTATGCTGTCTAAAGGGCGTGCGCTCTTTACATAGAAAAATCGCTAACCCATTTATTCATACTGTTCACTGACTACTGTAATTACATTGCTTTTTGTAAGTTAGTGAGTCACTGGTGTTGCATCTTGAATGAAATTAACGAAGCTAACCCTTGCCTAAATAATGTCTTTTTTTAAAATAATTTAGTTTTATGATTTCATAAACATATTGAAAAAATTGCACCATTAATAGTGCTAGCCTGCGACGCGCTCTTCAAGAGCGGCAGGCATCAAGCCTGCGTATCTAGTTATTTTTTGCAAGGCAAAAGGATCTGTGAATAGCGCACGCAAACCGTGCAAAAAAGACACGATAGTGTATGCCTTCGGTAGAAGGCAAAGTTGCAGGCACATGATACTCTAGCATTACTACTCACCTCTCAGACCGCTTGTTATTTTTAAGCGTTCTGGTGTCGATACTATCAAGACCCTATCAACGGCAGGCGTAGGGCGCAGGGGGCCTGCGTGCCCGCGCGGTCTAATATCAACACGGCACCTCTAACTACATAGGTCGACATATTACACCCTTTTAGGGCAGCCTTTGTAGCTAGTGGTCTAGCAATATGATGAAGATGTTAATACAAAGAAAGATACATCTGAAAAACCTAGTAGTATTAGGAAGGTAAGAAATAAACTCTTGACCACAAGCACCGACACAATCACCGTCTCTCTATAAAAAATGATCTGAAATAGAATGTGGTCTACCTAATAACACAGCGCTGCTAACGAATAGGGTGCATTCACGCCTTATAGTGAGACCAGTAGCATGTAGCTGTGGCTGCTTTCACGACAAATAGCTACTAGGACGGCAATACAAAGGACACATGAAAAGTAAATAACCATATACGTAAAGGCAGTAATCATAGAATTTTGCTCTTTCAGCCGCTCCTAGGGTGTTTGTCATAACAGCAGAGATTCCATCTAAAAGCTCGAACGTATTCGGTTCACGCAGGGCGAGGATCCTCTGATCAGCTGCATAAAAAGTCTTTAGCATGCCCACTAGTACCACTTGTTTAGCTATCGCTCGGCTCATTATCCGCGCCGTAGCTTGTTAATGATTTTCATGGATTCATCAACTTGAGAAGAAATCTCAAGTTTTTTCTTACGGCTGTTAGCACTGACTTATTGATGCTATATAAAGCTTTATGGTGCACAATGCGGCTGTTAAGGACTGTGATAGTGTACTGATTAGTACGGTAGTTTTACAGGAACATATCAACAAAACTTTTCAGAAATTGCTCTTTTTAGCAGTAGATTTTTTTATTTTCGGTACGTGATACACCGAAAATGTCATCATGAACGGAATCGATTCTTCGCTCATGAGCGAATATTGCAGTATCAACCCGGTAAAGCTAGCGACTAGAAGCCCTACTAAATAAAGCGCAAACAATTTTTACCGAAGGACATGAACAGTCGCATTCTCATGATCATTAGGACCTCACGCAGGCCATGAAGCGTGCAGACACCTATCACTGAGAACAGATTAAAGCTGCATCCAATAATTCACGGAAAAAAGATATGCCCAGTACGCCGAGAGGCTCCGTCGGCGTATGATGATAAACGCAACGCGCGCCGTATAGCCAGAATCTTCTAAAAATAATAAATATAGACGAGTACATAATACTAAGTTAGGGGATCACAGAGGCAGCGAGGTAACGATGATACCGCTGACTACCCCTCAGGCAGTAGCAGCGTCAACCGAATCAGATCATTTAGTTGACAATCCAGCTACTGTATTTCGCTAATCGATCATGCTGGGATGAGCTACTAAAAGCAGCTTCGGTCTAGCTATTGCGTGTCATAGTGATCATGAAGATGAGGTGCATCAGTACAAAAGCAGGAAGCACACGCAACTAGCGATTAAACAACGCGGTATTAAAAAGCAAAGTCAGACAATATTACTCTTTGTCAAATGGTTTTTACTCTTTAGGTTTAACAAAGGGTAATAATCATGCGCTAGATAGCATCCGCGATCGCCAGCACCACATCCAGCAGCAAGTCAGGGCAACGGATTGCAAGCCATGTCCGAAAAACTCATAAGCTTCGACTGTAAATATTTCCTTCCAGTATACATAGCACTTGAATGGTTAAGCGTGAGTAACAGAACAACTAGCATAAAGCCGTATAGCCGTGCCTATAACATTTTAATATCTTGAGCGAGCGGCTTATAGGCAGTGGGATCACTCAGGTGCCGAGAGTTGATACCCAAGAGGGCATATCGATGGTCATTGCCCTGACTTCGGATAATATCTAACATATTCACTCCGACTATAGAGGGAACGCTGATTTCTAGCAACTCTAGCGTCAGATAAAATGACTCTCTAGATTGGAGGCGTTGACCACATTAACCAATGCATTGTACTATCGTGTTAGGCTATGCTGCCATTGGGATTTATTTATGTAACGATACTTTTAAAGGAGCATCATGAGCAAATAAACGCCCAGCAGATTGACGATCATAAGACGTTGTTCGGGGGTGGTAAAAGTCTTATTTACGTTCGACTATAACGACTGCCCAGTTAACCAAACTGCTAGCGGGATCAGGTTCTCTGCTAAAAGAGAGTAGCGTTTCCAGCATAAAATGCTGCATCAAGGCTAAAGCGCGTGTAATAATTGTTTTATAAATCCATGCAGCAGTAAAAATTACCATATTCATAGTTCTCATTCGAATCAAAAGATAGATCAATGGCTAACAAGGCTCAATCGTAACAATGATAAATGTTTTTCGCCATATCAGATGTACTCGCTGCATCTCAATTTTCACAGAAGCGCCTAGCAGGGTAGAGCTCGGAGCCTGGGAAAAGGCCAGACAACATAAGCAAGAGATGTCTTTCTTTTCCAGAAGGTAGGTGATATTGAAGTATTGTAGGCAGTAATTTCATAATAATTATGACACTGCGGGTACATAATGTTTTGAATCGTGACCGACAGCAAGGCCTGATAATCATGTTCTCAATTCCTAAGGTGTCGTTTCCAGTCAGAAGCTAATCTGGAAAGCAATGCCCGCCATAAAGACACCTCTTCTCAAACACGCTGATTTTCTGCATCATCTGCAAAACAATAATACTTTGCTAAGCAGTACATTATGTTTTCAACGAAAACCTATTGTCTTCCGTCGTATATTTTTTCTTGCGAGCGTGAAAAGAAGATTTAGTGTTTGGAGTAGTGATTGCATGCATGTAAAAAAGCTCTTACACCTACTCAATAGTCGGAGCATAACTGCTTCAATTAGTACAGCAAGAGTAGTACTGCCGGTACTGGCTATTGCGGGCATTATGACTGTAGTGCAAATCAGTTAATCAGAGCTGAGGCCCCGGTCAGGGCTACTTTTGAAGGCTATGGTGACTCTTATAATAGTCAGGAGAAGTTAATATTGCATCCGCACTAAGAGGCAACCGCAGGCGCTGCATTATTTTCCTCAAGATAGAATCTTTTTGCTAATATGCATTATTATCGCTATCAATCGACGCAGCCGAGACATCCCGGTAAGTTTTCTTTAGATAACTTGGCAGAATTGTTTCAATATTGATACTGCTCTACAAGGAATCAATACGGATAATTGTATATGTAGTATTGTTTAAGACAACATGACGCTAAGGTGCTACTAAGCATTTCTCCATACCATAATACTAGATTTTGCTATTGTCTTTCTCTAAAAAGTTTAAAGCCGGTTTTAAAAACAGCACTATTAATCATAGTACCGTATGTGAACGTTTATTGCCGATATTAACATCTTTTTTTCTAGCTGTGTTAATAGTCTTATCGGGGGCTATATAAGTGCTAACATCAAGTTATCTCATTTTTTCAAGGGCTTATAAAAAAGCGAAATCTAATTATATTCTATTAAATATAGGCACTTTGCGATGAGAGTCGTTCTCTGAATATAACGGTAATTAGCAATTCTGTTCAAGAACAATCTTCGCTGAAGATATATTCATGAATTTCTAACTTATTCATCCATACAACATAACTTCCTCATTACTTG
This sequence comes from secondary endosymbiont of Ctenarytaina eucalypti, assembly GCF_000287335.1. Classification (GTDB taxonomy): domain Bacteria; phylum Pseudomonadota; class Gammaproteobacteria; order Enterobacterales; family Enterobacteriaceae. Next base: position 1,021,390 of record NC_018419.1, on the reverse strand, counting down.
ATGCAACGTCTTCTAAGTAAGCATTAGTAATGTTAATTATGTCCTTAATCATAGACAGCATTGCTTCTAATGCAAGCAGTGAGTTAAGGTCAGGATTATTTAAAAACTCGCTGTATTGAACTCAGCTGTTATATGATTAAACATGTCAGATCTGGTATCTTGCGTACTATTTATAGTAACGAACTTCAGAAGCATCTTAATTAGATAATACACCCATATGCTCTAGTGAATAAAAAAACGGTTAATAACATGCGGGCTTATTGAAGATCAACGTTTTATGTGGTCTGCTGATTGCAGAACTAAAACGTTAAAATATATCTGTTGAATAACAGAGCATCATACTGTTTTTTATGAAGTTTAGTAAAATTTTTTTACATTAGCCATGCTTTAGATTACTACTCTATATTTCTGTCATTTGACATTACTAATATCTACTTTATCGAAAATATAACATCATAAGATTCATATATTTCACATAAGTATATCATTTCAGCTGGAAGCCTTGTATAAAATTATTGAATACAGCTACTTTCCCCGCTCCCGCATAATTACAACACCCACATTACCCGCCTGTAGTATAGCGCTCGGTTTACCTATCTTTATGCGTATCCAGGGCAATGAAAACTGCATCATTAGTCGCTCTGCTATCTCTTCGGCTACGCGCTCTACTAGAGCGAACCGCTTTCCCATCACGATGGATAGCACAGCCTCAGCAACATCTGCATAGCTCAGACAGTCGGCGACATCATCGCTACGTGCTGCTATTCGGTTGTCCCAGCCCATTTCTAGGTCGAAAACCAATTTCTGTAGTTGCTGCTGTTCCCAGTCATGAACACCTATTAACGCCATGACTGTTAATTGCTCAATAAATACAATATCCATGTGATCTTCTCGATTTTTCTAATTATTAGATAATATGAGCCTCAGCATTCTGTATGTTATTCACAGAATGTACAATAAAATGAATGTTAATAAAGAAACTCGAGTTATGAACGCTATTGCGCTATCTATGATAGGCTTCGGTTACCTGTTAAACTTAGTCTTTAATGTGATTTTCATATGTAGGTTTTCTCACTAACACGATCCACGCAACAGAGGTATAACCATTCCTAGCGCCAAAAATCTCCTATGGCTTAGCGGTAATCTGACCGCTGATAGCGTGGCAGTATTACATATCCTAAAAAAGGGTTTATTCTAATTTTAGATAACCTACAATCTCGAATTAACCACATTTTCACTTGCTTACATGGCAACTGTTACCGTTTTCGTCCATGGGTGTTTTTTCTTTAACGTTAGTTGTATGCAAGGGATCGAAAATTCAATAAGATGGTGTGTCCTCCGATTGGGCATGATCTTTTTTAGTATAATACTGAGCACATTGGCTTCTAACTGTATTCCTCTCTGGCTATTCTTCATAAGGCGATCATAATGCCCTGCATTGCGCTATTCTATGTATAATAATTCAGGCTGTCTTTCAGATTCTCGGGCTCAACACTCTCCTAGCGCTGATACTTTAACGCTACTACGATAACATGCAGCCTTTTTGGCACATAAAAAAGCGGAATTTGTTGATCTCGATAACATTCGGGATATTATTCCACTAGATCAATTACCGTCTCTCAGGTGCTAAGGGACGGTAATTGATCTAGTGGCCAACGCGGCCGTACGGATATATCTAGATTTTCCCGGGCTCCACCTTGTAGTCGCACCATTCCAGCATAAGCAATCATAGCGCCATTATCCGTACAAAACTCAGGGCGGGCGTAGAATACCTCCCCGCATCGCTTGTGCATCATTTTTCCAAGACATTCTCTTAGGGCTTGATTAGCACTGACCCCACCCGCCATCACTAATCGCCGGAAGCCGGTGATATCGAGCGCACGGCGGCATTTTATCATTAAAGTCTCTACCACGGCGTCTTCAAATGCACGAGCAATATCTGAACGAGTCTGCTGATCATCAGCCCCAGAAAGAAAAGTATTAGCAGCAAAGGTTTTTAACCCCGAGAAGCTGAATGATAACCCCGGCCGGGCAGTCATAGGACGCGGAAAAGTATAACGTCCCGGCACGCCCTGCTTTGCCAGATCCGCTAGTAGCGCTCCCCCAGGATAATCTAGCCCAAGAAGCTTGGCGGTTTTATCGAATGCTTCACCGACGGCATCATCCATAGACTCTCCTAGAACTCGATAGTCGCCAATCTTTGTCACTGCGATAAGCTGGGTATGCCCACCAGAAACCAGCAACGCTACAAACGGGGGGGTGGGCACCCTTTCTTCTAGCATAGGTGATAGAAGATGTCCCTCCATGTGGTGCACAGCGACAGCCGGTACGCGCCAGGCATAGGCTAGCGCGCGGCCGATAGTAGCCCCCACAATCAACGCCCCTGCCAGCCCTGGTCCGGAAGTATAGGCTACCCCGTGGATGTCCGATGCTTTTAGGCCGGCCTGGGACATCGCCGCCTGAATAAGCGGTACAGTCTTACGGACATGATCTCGGGACGCTAATTCCGGAACTACTCCGCCATAAGGGACATGCAGTTTCACCTGGCTATGCAGTTGATTAGCTATCAATCCTTTATTCTGATCGTAAATTGCCGCGCAGTTTTCATCGCATGAGGTCTCAATGCCTAATACGCACGTAATCATTAACCACCTTTTCGGCGAACATGTAATTATATTTTTGCCGCTGAGGATCGTATAGATCACATTTTAGGGGTAAATCAGCCCGTTTTTTCGGTTATTATGAACGCTTACTTACCCATAAATGACAGATTTTACAGGACGATTCCATGTCGAGCGACCGCGATTCTGCTATTGTTATCCGTTAGTTTGATGATACAATACTTTCATTAATCGCGATCGTATCATACATCATAATGTGTGTAAGTAACTTTCCTTGTATAATAAACTCATACTGTCCCAAAAAGCGAATGTTAGTAAAAAATATTTTGTTGAATAAACATAATTATGATTTTCGATTCAAGGAACAAGTGACTCTCTAAAAAAGTTTTTTTAATAATTCGGTATCTAAGTAGAGAACTATAGATTCGAGATAGTAAGATTTGTCTTGTAAAAAACTTTTTTATCAGCATAGCATTCTACTATAGTGTTAAAAACAGCTTATGAAGGCATAAGTGATAATGCGTAAAAAGACATGATATTATCAATAATCTTCGGTAGCTAAAATAGCCAGTTTTCAGGTGCAAGGCCCATCTATTAAAATTCAAATGTATATGAATCATCAGTATGGTTACAGCGATTCATTAGATGACGCTTGTAATAATACCGAAAAGTTAAATCTCAGAATATTACCATGCAATTAAATCTGCGTTACACGCTCTTTTTTATGTAATAAAAATTTTCTCACGCAAATGAATGCCAGCCGTACTGGGAGTTGCGTTATCAGAAGCCTGTTTTATAGCTTTATTGTTTACATCGATGACTGTATGTAATATAGAAAATATATTTACTAAAAAGATAGCAAAAAATTGATTCAACATACGTCCCTGCATCGAGCGCTATTTATATCTATATCGACAATGCTTTGAGGCATATATAGTTGCACTTTACCGAGTAGCATTAACCGAGTGTAGCATATTTAAACACATCTTGTAGTCTAAGCAGTGAGCGCCTGAGATCGTATCGGTATTATTAAATCTAAGCATCTCTTCCCTTGTTCTACAGAGGGAAGAGATGCTTCATCTTTGTTGTATTTTTTTAAGAATCCTAAAACAACATCAAGAAAATACTATTTTTACGCTACTTTATATGAGCAGACTGATGAAATTATTATTCCTATACTAGGATCGTATAAGAATTCACATTGCTTAATTTATATTAAAAAGAAAATTATTAAAATCTTCAAGGGTAATCTGGTCGGCATGAGAGGATTTGAACCTCCGACCACCGCCACCCCATGACGGTGCGCTACCAGGCTGCGCTACATGCCGATGTCTTTATATATTAATACTAGCTTGTCCTGCTATGCGTGCAGCACCTGACCTTAACTGCTGTTTGAGTGTTAAGTATCTGTTTGACCATAAAATATTGTTATTGATTAACCTCTTCGTTATATTATCGCCTATGATAGTATAATGTATTGCATTTTTTATAAGAGTAACCCGCACCGTTGACCTGAGTCGAAAGATAACTGTGGTTGTTTTTCAAGGAAAGCTTTTTTAACTGTCTGATAGTACAAATAGCTTGATGCCTATATTATAGAGCAATTTCTACCTCAACTCAAGATTGAATTATCACATATTCTTGAGAAGTATAAAAAACCCTTGGTCTATATTATATACTATCAAAGATAGCTGCTGACAGGCATGAACGCATCATCAAATTTTTCTCAGATATGAGTTTCAACCCAATCTTCAGCTGGGTTCTGAGCTCACGAATTAATAGCGCCACTCAACTGCTATGGGTGATTGAATAGCAGTGATGCGCCTATATTGCATGCAGCTATTTTTTCAATCCCGGCATGGTTCAGCTATAATTATGATCGTGCATCATCTCAATACCTGCGATCGAATAATATACCCAAAAGATGCTCTAGACTATATGCAAAGAGATGCATATTTTCTAATACTTCGAGGCAATACCAGAGGCCCCTCCAAGGGAGTAGAAGGTTTTTCCGTTTACTGAAAAGTACTCTAGACTAAAGTCTTTATTCTAAGCTATAGCAATATTATGACATTCTCTGACTATCTAAAATGCGGATTGTGCTTACAAGCAATATGTGAAATGAAAATTTCATGCTGTCAGCATAGTAAGTCCCTTGCTCTCCAAAAACTCAGATGATGAAGAGTTAAGTTTCATAACAATTAGGTGCATCTGAGATGAGGCATATATGCCACTAAAAATTAACACCAGAACGACAGTGTGATCTATAAAAAACAAAGATGTTTACGAAATGACTACACCTGTTATATATGCGCCAATACTGAACATGCCTAAACGAATTCCAACAAGCGCTTCATGGGAAGCAGTTCATCTAATAGTGCGCTCGATGACAGCATAATTCGGTTCCCTAGCATCTTTCCTTCACATAAACAGCAACATGCTGTCATGGACCGCATGAATCTATGTCCACTGTATGATCAATAAAAAATGACTGTATGCAGCCTATTATGGTTTTCACACAGCGCTTAAAAAATCGGTCCTTACTCCGTATAGCGAAAAAGTACTCGTTATGTTGTAGGAGGTTATCGTGCATAGCATCAAGCAATGACCTCTATTGTCCTGCACACTGATTAGTATCAAGGACGTATGCCAACAAGACCAGCTCTGGGTTAAACTACTAACCAGATTTTTCCCTTAGTAATCGACATTGATTACTTCTATAACGTTTTAAAAAACTCAGAGTTATGATATAGGACGTAACCTAAACGCATCAGTTATCATTAGACACATGAAAATACCGATACAGATGAATCCGATTAATTTACCGGCGCAATAGAAATTGAAGCGATGCAGAGTTTTAACAATCTCCAAGCAGCGGAAACTTTTCGGTGTTTAGTCGCAAGAACCTCAGTGCTTCGGGTCTGATAATATCAAGAATAAATACAGTAATAGTCACTTGAATAGCAAAATTGCATACATGAGGTCACACTTAAGACTAGCCCACTACAACATGAAACAGAAAAATCTGTAATGACTTAGTCAACTACGAGCACCAATAATTATTTCGAATAGTGTATTACGTTAAGGCTTTTATTGCTCACTATAGACTATCTCTTTTTTGATTAACTTCATTCGTCGTCAGAAAGACGCGGGAAATTATATAAAGCATCCTTAAATAGATTTTACTAACGTGCTGCGCATTTCACCGTGCGTTGAGTTTTAATAATATTTCTTTATGCAACAAGACTATCAGAGCGAGCGCTATAGGGCTAGTATGTTGTTCTAACGCTCTTAATGAAATCAGACAGTAGAGTCTTAATTATTTTGCTGCAATAAGTTCTGGTGGTATACAATCATTTCTATAGCTGTTGAAGATGAGGTATATTATCGTAAAAGCTATTCTTTATTTATGTTAATAGCTGAAAATCTTTGTAAAGTGTTTAGTGTAACGGGCATCAGCGATGCTAGCATGTTAGCGGTGTTCTCTTCGGTCTTAGGCTACGCAGTGGCACTGGCCTTGAGGATAGATCATGGGTCGTGATTTATCTTGAGCGCGTATAATTGATAGTCATATCCTGTCAAATACTCTTCCCATGCATTGTTTTGCATTAGCTATATTGCATCAATTAGTACTGATCAAGAATAAATTTTAAGAAACTCTTTATGAGGGGATGCATATGTTCTGAAGGATTCCTAGAAATACCCTTCGGTACGGTTCCCTCATCATCTCTATCACCAATACCCTTAGCTGAACACTATTATAGTCATGCCCTCTTATATGATTAGGCAGACCTCCTTTTTAAACTAAAAGAGGGCACTATACTACCTTGCCCCCGAAGTAATAACTTGCCTTCTTCGCTAAGTCGCTAGATTTATGAAAAGCAGAAAACAGCTCATGATGAGCTATGCTTTCTGAGTCTATGTTACCCACTGGTCTCGATGACCAGGTGATCGTTACATAACACTCACTCTAGCAAACTTAAAGAGATTTCTACACATTGTTACGTGTTCTGGCGGTGCTCAATAGATCAGTCAACTATTGCTAGATACAAAAACGTTGATTGCGATAACAGAGTGTAAGCTATCAGCTGTATCAGCCGATTAATCTTTGTATTACATTGCATTGCAGTTATTATAAATATAACGTAGAAGACTCAACATTTTTAAAATTCTTACTAACTGTTATGCGAGAATGGCATGATTCTTGATTATTGATGCAATCCGCGTCAATGCTGGACATATCCCCTAGACGGCATCGCAACCCACTTTTCTAGACGGGTAGGACCATTAAAATCTGATAATAACTAATTGATTATTTCACTGTTCTTTGAGGGCATTACAGCATGTCTCTTCCCACATTTTAAACGCAGCAGGTCTGCCGCTACAATAGACAAGCTGGTATTTTTGGGAAAAATCAAAAAAAAGATATTGCATGTCCGCATACAACCGCAACGCGTGATCACAGGATCTATTGAATTATGTATCACACTATTCTTAACGTTTTTTAAGTAGCACTTCCTGTCTCTGTCAGCATCATACGACAAGCCCAGACAAAGGCATTTTCCTCATCGATCGGTAGATGGAAAGATAAAATAAAACATGTGTGCTGTGATTTATTATTTTGTATTCATCTTCCTGATAGCATCGGCTTTGCTAGCTATAATTACGATATAGGTTACTGTCATAATGTCTAGTACAGGGGATTACACTTGAAGAAGAAAATAAGGCTCCTTGTTTTACTGCGGCGAGGTAATCAATGTTGACCAGCTAACAAACTATGCGCCCCATAGAGCGGTTAAAAATAGCTTCAGAAGGAAGTTATGTGAGCTTTTTCAAAGATACCAGGCCTAACGGAAATATTTTACACTGCATGGAAAAAGTATGTGCTAATTCATAAAAAAAGGTGAGAGTTATGTAAGTTTTGATAATGATCAAATGCGCATCGTTTGAAATAATAAGTGTCATCAAAGCGCTTTTTTAGTAATACTTCCAGGGTCACTTGACAATATCGGCATCCTCTACTATTGAGTATGCATAAGATATCTAATGATCAAAAATAATTATTTATTAGATTCACTCCATGCTTTTTGAAAGGCTTTCGCCATCGGTAGCAATTTTATTACCGATAAATAAGTTGTCCAGTCCATCGACTAAGGCTATGTCTGGCCGGCAATAGAAAATACTATTTCCTAGGGTCGGTGCATCGAAACCACGCAGAAAAAGATAATATACTCCGCCAAAGTTACGATGATACTCATAATTCACCAAACGATGACGTAAAAATCGATGTAGCGCCACTGTATAAAGCTGATATTGTAAATCATACCGATGAAGGATCATTGCTTCCTCTATTGCCGACTGCGTGTAGGCGCTACTATCTTTTCCCAGCCAGTTAGCTTTATAGTCTAATAAGTAATAACGATCCTGCCAGTGAAAAACTAAGTCGATAAAACCTTTTAGTATTCCTTTGACCGGAGGAAAAGCCAGCTGAAGGCAACGTGCTGAAAGTGCATCATGGCGTTTGCAAAGGCGGTCCAGATCGCGCGCCTGCACTGTTGCATCGATAGACATATAAAACGGCAATTCAGAATATCGCCTGTTAGGTCCTAGGTGCGCTAAAGTGAGTGAGTTACCATCCAGCGGCATAGCAATAACACATTCCAGCCAGTGAGTTATCGCTGGAAGCCAAAGCGCTTCAATGCCCTGCTCCGCTAATTTTTGATTCAGCCACTTTGGGTCTACGGGGCGGTTGAAATCTAGCGTTTTAAATAGATCATGCAGAAATAGCCCCGGTAATACACCGCGTGGAAAGGTATGTGGTGTCAACGAGAGCCTTTTCTGCTGCCTACCAGAACTCCTGACGCCCACATCTAATCTGGACGACTGCTTCAGCGCCATTACCGCGGGACTAAAGTACCGCTGAAGTCCGGTATAGCTAGTCACGCGCCAGGGATCGCGCTGAAGTCCAGGAAAACTACGCGCACCGAGAACGGGCAAAGGTGCAGGTGCGGCCGTAAGCGGTGTCCCCGTTACTTTTAGGGTCTTTCTTAATGCTATATCGCCGCCGGCACGCCTCACCAGCGCCGCGAGGCGCTTATGCAAAACATTTGCATCACATGCCTTCCCCTGCTGAATGAGGTAGCCAAGTGCACTTAAATGCAGATCGCTAACTCCAGTTTTTTTACGTCTACTACGGAATAACGGTGCAATGCCGAGACTGCAATGGTAGATAGAGCGTGTTAGCGCCACGTATAAAAGACGCACATCTTCTGCCAACCGCTCTTCTTCTGCCAACCGTAAACTTTCTGCATCCTTACTGAGATCCAGGCAGGCGGTGTAAGACGCACGATTGTGAAACAGTGGTTGCTTGTTCAATCGAAAATCAGCCGGAAACGGCAAGAACACTATGGGGAACTCCAGCCCTTTAGATTTGTGTACCGTTATAATTTGCACTAGATGAGCATCGCTTTCGAGCCGTAATTGCTGATTTTTCACCTGTGGTTGTGGAGATTCCACTTGCAGAATAAGCCAACGGACCAGTGAAAATTCGTTTTCGAGCTTCATAGAGGCTTCCTGCAGTAGTTCTCCTATATGCAGTACGTCAGTCAGTCTGCGTTCGCCTCTCTCGCTTGCTAAAAGTCTTTCAGCAAGCCGATAGTTAATCAGTATTTGGCGTAGCATGGGCAGTACACCGTGTTTTTTCCAGCGCTCACGATAGCGGGAAAACTCTTCAAACCACTTCTCCCATCGGTCTTCATCATTATTCAGCACATCAAGAGCTGCGGCATTCAATCCCAGCAGCCTGGTGGATAGGGCAAGGCGCATCCAGGTATTGTTCTCAGGTGCTAAGACTGCTTGCAGGATAAATTGCAATTCACGGGCCTCGAGTGTTTCGAAGACACTATCCCGGTTAGATAGATACACCGCGGGGATCTTGAGAGCCGCTAACGCTGTGCGTACCAGTGTGCCCTCATTACGATTCCGCACCAGTACGGTAATATCTGACGCCCGTAGGGCCTGATTTCCTTGTCGCCCTTCAAGCCAGGCTTTACCTAAGCGTGCTGCATCTAGCCATTCTCGAATGGTTACGGCACACTGATGCGCCATGCATTCTTGGTACTCCCTTATACTTACAGCACCGCCTGATTGTAGCCAGATGCGTAGCGCCGGTTGAGACTGCTGTTGTACTACTAGGCGCAGGCCGGTATTTCTGTCGACAGACCTCACAGAAAAAAAAGGAATAGCGCTGAAAATAAACGGCATATAAAGATTTTGGAACAGTTGATTTACTGCATTGATCATCCCTGCCGAAGACCGCCAGTTTGTGTCAAGGGTATAATAAGCATCTACTTCACTACGAGCTCGCATGTAGGTGAAAATATCGGCTCCACGAAACGCATAAATAGCCTGTTTTGGGTCGCCTATTAATAACAACGCACAGGTGATATGGCTACTATAAATCTGGCGGAAAATACGGTACTGCTGTGGGTCAGTATCCTGAAATTCATCGATTATTGCCACTGGATAGCGCGTGCGCAGTGACTTACACAAGGCTGAATCACCTGCTGACAGCGTACGATCCAGAAGACTCAGCAAATCGTCGAATCCGATCTCTGCTCGCTGCTTTTTTTCCTCCTCAAGAGACCGGCGTATTTCTACTAGAGCCATGACGAAAATCAGCTCGCGTAGCGAGAGCTTCTGCTGAAAAAAAGCTTCTATTGCGAAAAAAAGTTCATGCTTAGGTGGCTCACCGTCAGTGATTATTTTCCCTAATGCGGAGATTTTAAAATTCGCTAACTCATCCGGCACCTGATAATCTATAGTTGAGTTACTCGCCCAAAAATCGATTTTTTCAAGCCAAGTTGATAGATTCTTCTTATTAGAGATCAAGTGGTTGAGTGTATAATTATCAAAGATTTCCCTAAGTGCAACGGACGACTCGCGCCATTTTTGCTTTAGGGCGTCGATGGCAGCGATGATACGCGCATGCCGCGCAATGATCGGCTCGGTTATATCAGGCGGGTTAGGAAAAACCGGCATCTCGCCTTGGAGATACGGTAGCAGTTCTGCAAGAAGCTGCTCCGGCCCCTCCCAATATTTCTGTACTATGCGTGCAATGTCTAGCGGTAATAAATAACAATGCCGGCGCCAAAAGTCATCGCTTACTTGCTGGCGTAAAAACGATTCATCCTCTATCAATGTTTGCTGAAAAAACATACCGGACTCCATAGCATAGTGATGAAGGATTCTCTGGCAGAAGCCGTGGATGGTATGAATCGCTGCCTCATCTATCTGTCGCTCTGCCGCCAAAAGATAACATGCTGCAAGCCGAAAATCGTTGATCTGCGCCAATAGAGATGACAGTAAGGGATCTTCGCTGGTACCCTGTAAACAGGCTAACCGGAGATTATGTATATTTTTACGGATACGGCATCGCAACTCTTCGGTAGCAACCTCGGTAAATGTCACCACCAATATTTCTTTCACGCTTAGGGGGCGAGAATATGCAGCTTCGCCCCCTAAGCCAAGCAGTAGTCTAAGGTAGAGCACAGCAAGAGTGTAGGTTTTTCCGGTTCCCGCCGAAGCTTCAATAAGACGCACTCCTTGCAGCGGCAAGGTGAGAGGGTTAAGACTCTCAGCATTCATCAACGAAATAGCTTTCCTATGTTATTTTTTTCATCAAATAAATCGCATGCACACTGTGCTATTAGCAACGCTCCTCCTGCGTCATGCCAGGAGGATAATCTTAATTATTTTTAAAAGCGTCATAAGGTGAGATCTTTAGTCATATTTATGTTTTTTCTCTTACCTACACAGTATCGTCAATGAGCATCGGATGCTGCTCCCAATAATCTTGGGAACTAAGATAGACATATCAAAAAGTTCTGCTGCTCGTGAACGCCAGAAATAACCTACTTTTCGTGACTCAATTTAACACTGCAGCTTAACTTTTGCTTCAAAAGCACATGATTATGGCCATACTATATCGACTAGCTTAATCGATTTTTTTATACGTCATAAAGGCATACCGAAGGATCGTCTTGATTTTCTTTAACAGAAAATCATGATAGTGCATTGCGTCTTCAATGCCTATTAGCTACAGATTCTTTTAGAATAAGTCAAATCTTCTGTATCAAAGCCGGCAGGGCTCATGTATAGCTGCTACTGCTGTGCGATCAAGCAACAACAATCATTTCTTATCTCACGCCATGTGCTATTATACGACGTTGATAATATTCTATAGTCTTAGAAACACCACACTTCTAAACAGTCAAGTCTACTGTACTCTACATTCAACGATCAGTGCTAACAAGAGCGCAACACTTAATCCTGTCATTTCTTGATGTTTATATGCTGATAGACGCTATTTTCATCTCTATTTTTCAGGCACGAACAATCTAGGCATTTTAGCAGACGGGGAGTAAGGCTACAGCACGCTTCACATCAATGATGTACTGTAAACATCCTTAGCTAAAACTAAACATACGCTTCATCATGATCACTGTGATTCATGTCCGCAGCTGAGTAACGTTCTGTCATTTCAGTTTCTATAAAAGTAAATTTTTATTCATAAAGCAATAGGGTTTTATAGATAGATACGCTTAGAGCGCCTCACAACTTTGGAAAATACGCTGTCAGTTGATCTGGACAGTAATGTTAAAATTTTTTTATGAAAAGATACGTTACACTACTTTTGGTGACCTCATCATATCATTACCTAAAAGCGCGTTGCTTCACATCACTCCCTGACTGATTGTCAGGAAAATTAAAAAAACGGTGTAAATGATGAAAGGTATTAACAATATGATTATATTAGACTTTATCCGTATAGAAGAGAGTTTTGTAGAGAACATCTTTACGATAACAGATAAGATGTCGTCATTTCTTATGCATGCAAAAAGCACTGTAGTTTTATCGTTAGTTATGACGTAGTATGAAAGTATGTCTTAAAAAATGAGATTCACTTTCCAATGCAGAAACTAGAAAAAATCCTTCCTAGCAGGTCATCAGCACTGACTTCACCGGTAATTTCACTCAGCATTGATTGCGCTAGTCTCAATTCTTCCGCTAGAAGCTCTGTAGAATAAGTAAATACGAAGTGTTCTTTCCCTTTCTGCAAGTGCGTAGCAGCATTTTCTAGCGCGTTCAAATGGCGTCTTCGGGCTAAAAATCCCCCCTCATGGCTACCGGTAAAACCTACGCTTTCTTTCAAATGGTTACGCAGTAGGTCCACTCCAACCCCCGACTGAGCACAAAGAGTGATCAGTTTGTAACAATTGCATTGCATAATAGAAATTCGTTCACCAGTCAAGTCGACTTTATTGCGCACTAATGTCATTGGCATGCCGGGGGGCAACCGGGCAATGAACGTCGGCCAAAGCATATCTGACTCATTCACAGGGGTAATAGTCGCATCTACTATTAGTAGAACATGATCCGCCTGTTCGATTTCACGCCAAGCATGCTTAATGCCGATCTTCTCCACTTCATCTTGAGCCTCACGCAAGCCTGCGGTATCTATAATGTGCAGAGGCATTCCACCGTCTAGATGGATATGTTCACGCAACACATCCCGTGTTGTACCGGCGATTGTCGTAACAATGGCAACTTCGCGACCCACTAGCGCGTTTAGCAGGCTAGATTTTCCAGCATTCGGCTTACCGGCAATCACTACTTTTATGCCTTCACGTAAAAGACTACCCTGGCGTGCTGCGATACGTACGCCATCAAGGCTGGCGATAATCGCGTTCAAACTCGCTTCAATTTTACCATCAGACAGGGGATCAATATCTTCATCAGGGAAGTCTATAGCGGCTTCGACATAGATTCTTAGGCTTGTGAGCATCTCCACTAAGTCATGAATACGCCGGGAAAACGCCCCTTGTAATGAGTTCATCGCGGAGCGGGCAGCTTGCACCGAGCTCGCATCAATGAGATCTATAATTGCCTCTGCCTGCGCAAGATCTATCTTTTCATTAAGAAAGGCGCGTTGCGAAAACTCACCAGGATGGGCAATGCGCACCCCTGGCGTTGATACAATGCGCTGCAGCAACAGATCTAGGATCACCGGGCCGCCATGCGCTTGTAATTCTAAGACATCTTCACCGGTAAAGGAATGGGGGCCCGGGAAGAAGAGGGCGATACCCTGATCAATCGTAGAGCCGTCCTCGTTACGAAACGGCCAATATTCTGCCCTCCGAGGCTGCGGCAGCTTACCGAGTAGCATACAAGCCACCTTAGCAGATAGGGCGCCAGAGACGCGGAGAATGCCGACTCCGCCACGACCTGGCGGAGTGGCAAGAGCAATAATAGTATCCATCTGACTCATTCACATGCTCAATTATCGCCGCGCGGCGCGTTTCAAAAAAAAAGACATGCAATATGCCTCGTCAACTTAAATAGAGATAGGGGCTGCACGCTTTATTAAGCTTTTTTATTACTGCTATGCAGCCCGTGCTTTTCTAGGCCGCGATAAATCAACTTCTGCTGAATAATGGTCACCAGATTGCTGACAATGTAGTACAGCACAAGACCAGATGGGAACCACAAGAAGAATACAGTAAATATTATCGGCATAAAAGCCATGATCTTCTTTTGCAAAGGGTCAGCAATAGTGGTCGACGACATCTGCTGAATAAAGAACATGGTCATCCCCATCAGTAAAGGCAAGATATAGTAAGGATCCTGGGTCGAGAGGTCATGGATCCAAAACGCAAACGGCGCATGGCGTAATTCGATAGAGCTTGATAGCATATAATACAGCGCTAGGAAAATCGGCATCTGGATCAGAAGGGGCATGCAACCGCCCAATGGGTTCACTTTTTCAGATTTGTACAACGCCATCATTTCCTGGCTCTGGCGCTGTTTATCATAGCTGAGGCGCCCCCGCATCGCCGCCAGTTTCGGTTGCAACATTTGCATCTTAGCAATCGCTGTGTACTGCGCCTTAGTTAAGGGGTACATGATGCCGCGTACAATAAAAGTAATGATAATAATGGAGAAGCCCCAATTATCGATATAGCTGTGGATAAATTTTAGCAATTTAAACAAAGGTTGTGAGATGAACCATAAGTAGCCGTAATCAACCGCAAGATCTAGGTGCTGGGCGATAGATGCCATTTTGTCCTGAATTTCAGGACCTAACCATAACATAGCCTTAAGCTCGGCATGGCTTCCAACTGGCACAGTGATAGGCGAGGCTTTAAAACCAACAACCGCTTGTCCATTACCTAAATCCGTAGTATAGAAAGTGTTGGTTCCTTGGGTGCAAGGTACCCAAGCTGTGGCAAAATACTGCTGCAGCATCGCGACCCATCCTCCTACTGTGCTAACAGAGAGGTTTTCTTCCTTGATGTCTCTAAAGCTGTATTTCTGATATTTGTTGTCAGTAGTGGAATAAGCGGTGCCGCGGTAAGTCTGCAATGCGAAGTTTCTGCTACCAGCATTGTAAGACTTGGGATACTCTATCGACTGCTTTAGTTGACCAAACAATATTAACTCAAGCGGATTTTCGCTGGTGTTATGAACCTCGTAATTGACATTTAATGCAAAAGCGTCGCGTTTTAAGATAAAAGTCTTAGTATATATCGCTCCATCCGGAGCGCTATAAGTCAGTGGAACGTGAAGAAATTCACTCTGAGTATCCTCCAAGACATAGCTGTCCTTCTTGCTAGCATACAGTGGGCGTTCGCCGTTATCTGGATTATCCGGGCCGCTGTTACCTATTAGGCCGCTTTGTGCCTGATAAACGAAGTCTTCAGAGGTTTCCAGCAAATGAAAAGGCTGTGGCGAACCCAGTTTCTCAGGATAAGACAGAAGGCACGCTTGTTCGATGTCACCGCCGTGAGTATTAATTTTTAGTGATAACACGTTAGTTTTCACCGTAATTATCTTTCCTTGTTTGCTAGCAAGTACCTCTTTCCTGTCTGGGTCTACCGAAGGGGTGGCATGGTTTGCAGGCTGAGAGGTAGAGCGGGAAGCGTTGTCCGTCTGCCAGGCTTGCCAGATCATAAAAGACAGGCAAAGAAACGTGATAGCAAGAAGATTGCGTTGCGAATCCATTATTAGTGTTCTCTATTATAAAGGGGTCTGGCGGCACGGGATCGTCGCCACCTGGATTCAAAGGATGGCATTTTAAGACACGTTTTAATGTCATCCAGCCGCCTTTTAAGATACCAGACTTGCGTATCGCTTCAATTGCATACTGCGAACAACTGGGCTGGAAGCGGCAATGAGGTCCCAACAATGGGCTGATCACGCGTTGATAACCGCGTATCCCCCCAATCAGAAGTTTTGAGACTGGCGACAATGGCGGCACCATGATTTTTCTAACACTTTGTTTAGGGTATGGTTATCGAGATTGGCCAGGCCGTTTTTAGCGATAACGACGAAATCCATAGAGGGCAGCGTATGCTGATGTAAGCGGAAACTTTCCCGTGTCAAGCGCTTAATCCGGTTGCGTTCATGAGCCCGTTTTACATGTTTTTTAGCTATAGCGAAACCAACACGGGGGTGTCCTAGCTTATTCAATCGCCCAAGGATAGTAACGTGCGATGTTCCAGACCTCTGAGGTTGCTGGAAAACGAAAGTAAAATGATGTGGAGTTAATAAACGTAACTCCCGGGGAAATTCAAGCCGAGGCATCCGGTGGGCAATCTTGCTTACTTAGAATATACGGTCAGCCGTGTACGCCCTTTTGCACGGCGCCGCGCTAAAACCTTACGACCGTTCTTAGTTGCCATACGCGCACGGAAACCGTGGGTACGATTACGCTTCAATACAGACGGCTGGAAAGTGCGTTTCATAGCGATTCTACCTAAGCTTGATAATTACTGATCAGTTTACACGTTTAACCGCGTGGTGTAACGAGGTAAACGCGCCAATCTTTTTAAGATACATAAACGCTTATGATAATCATTTTACCCGCTCGAGTCAATGAAAAGTGTGCATGTCATCAAGTATTAACATATTTATACAGTCTTTGTTTAAGGCAGCCGGCGCGATACGTCGTGATAAAACGATACAGGGTTCATGACGCGGGCCTAAGGCGTCCGCAGACTTTGTAATTAAAAAATTTCATACTGTAATATTATTTGAATCGCATATAACGTGCTTTATAACGACGTTGGTTATCGTTTTTAACGATATGATCTCGTTAAGCATATTGATATTGTTATTAACAGCTCCTATCTTTACATCATGTTTAACAGCAGTCTTGTAAATAAGAACAAAACTATTGCAGTAAAGTAGCGTTCGGAATGCTGTGCTGTATGTAATTTAATGATTATTAATGGCACTCACATACTGATATTTTAGCAGAAAAAATGCGCTTTCCGGCGCGTGGTGACTCTTATAGCACAAGACTCGCTAATATATGCACTGCGCCGCTAAGAGAAAAATCAATGTATTCTCTTTTTTTGATAGAACGTTTTGCTAGTATAATCTATCATCAGAAAAGTCAGTCTACGCTGTAGTGAGTGTGTAGGCTTTCTTGCTTTATCAGATTTATCAGAGAGCTCGTGTTAGCGAAACCGCTGTCTAGGACATCGGAATAGCACATCTTGAGTATCGAGTTGTGCCTTTCTAGGTGTTCATTACACTATCCAGTATTTTTTACAAGACAATGTCTATACTTTTCATTTTTATTCAGTCAACCCTTTAAAATCGGTGCTCTCAATTAGTTTATGAATTATTGCAGGGCATCCTGACATGGGTGGCTGATATTAAAACCATTTTTGCTCGCTAACGGTTTAAAGACTCTTTCTGAATGTCTTTCAGCAGCGCTATCAGATTAACAGTTGAGCCAACGCAGACCCATTTTACTATCAAGCTCAATGCACAACAACATCGATCGCATGATTCGCAGTGTAGGGATATTCTGCGTTGTATTATCGTGCATACATCACACGGCAGCACAAGCTTTGCGCACTGTAGTGAAAGCAATGATACTGAAAAATAGGGAAGAGACAGATAACGATCTTGGTAATATGTGTTAATGTGATATATGTTATCTAACCATTAAAATAGAAAATCGTTTACCTCAAACACAGAAGTAATCTATAAGAAATTAGTGAAGCATTGTTAAATACAATGAGCTTCATCATTTTGTAGAGCAGTAGTGGGTCTGCTCAATAGCGGTAACAACATTTGGCAACCTAAGCTCTTTTCATCGACCCTCTTGGTATGAAACCCCGTCTCTTTCTACTACAAACACTGCTTGATTTGCGTCTTTCTTTTCCTAATTCTGATGCCGAAGATGAGAAAGGCGACGGAAATGGCGCGATCGCTTATATAGTTGTTAAGCCCCTCGAAAGAGGCGATAGGGCCGAAAGGTGTTCAGGCACAACTGGTTTCTGCACCTTTAATGCTCCTAATATTAACAGCGAGCATATTACACGCTCTCAGTTATTTTTTATATGAAAGGTGATAACTGCAATCTTGAAGATTGTGTTTCTGAACAGAAAATCTTTTATATAGCGCTTTCTTAAATAAGCATACTGTTTTAACACCAAGATGTTAAGACTTGTTCCTAAGAAAAAACAGCTAAAAGCGCTATCTTTGAAACTGTTTAACTATTTTTAAAAATGCTTTAAAACGTTAACGAGAAGTTACGCGCCTAAGAACTAGCATACAGTTAGCTTTAAAGTCGTGAGTATCATGATCTATAAGGTTCTGTGCTAGCCCTTACATGGATTGCTTCGTCTAGATAGAATATGGTGGGTTAATGTCTTCTTTTAGGCCATAAATGCTCTCCTGCTATATAGTTTTCCTAAAATCTTAGGGGGTAGTACCTTCAAGCAGTTTCTTAGTTATTTTGTTAATGGATTCAGCATAGCAGGGCTACATGCCAGAAAAATTGCACGTTTGATAGTATTGATGATGCCCGGCGTGATCAGCTCACTAAGAATTTCCCATAGCTCACTGGGTTTCTCATCGCAAGCATCGCAGGCATCTCTGAGATATTCCTCCTTTCGTAGCGTTGCTACAAGGACTGAGAATACCGCTGTATCAAAAAACTCCGGCGCATTAATACCATGCAGTAGAGCAAGTGTGCGTGCCATAATACGACTCGATTTTTGAAGTGTTCTGCAGTTAGCTTCTGGGTTAGCGCGTAATAACAAAAAGGTAATAGCATAGCGCTGTAACGTTTCACTAACGTTTTCAGCCAACAGTTGCAGAGAATAAAGACGTGTGTTCGCCGGGTACAGTAGCATTCCCTGAATTTTTACTAAGCCCTGGCGAGCTAATTCCCTAATGAGACAATCGATCACCGGAAGAATCTGTTTTTTACTGTAGCGCATAAACAGCTCCGCCTTCAAGAGCGGGTATAGTAGCGTAACTTTTTGCCGCAGCTGGACACGCAAGATGCCCGGACAGGAACAAATAATGCTCGCCACCAGCGATGGTAGAATGAACAAGTGCTGGATGTTATTGCGGTAATAGGTCATTAATGTAGCCTGATCACGTGACAAACAGATGAGATCGTCGATAGTGTCATGCTTGACGGTACATGTGTTCATCTCTATAGCACGTGATAAAATCGCCTCCGGCGTTAAATTAGGTATTGTAATGTCCGGTGCATAAGGAACCTTGCGTAGTAGATCGAGATAACACGCTAACTGTGAAAGTAATTGCAAGCGGGTGAGCCCACGCCGGTGCGCAGACAGAAGGACGGTGGAGAAAAGATTAATCGCATTAGCCGCAGCAGCATTGTTGATTCTCACCATCAGAATAGCAGCAATATCATCTGCCGCCTTCGCCAGCCACTGTGGGCGCTGAGCCTCGACGGGATCACGCCATTTCGGTACCTGTTTTGATAGGTAGGTCGCTAGGGGAAGGGGAACGCCAAAATTGACATACGCCTGCCCGAAATTGCGTAATTTACGTAATCCAAATAACATTTTCCACAGCCCTTCTTTCTCTTTTTCCGCGCCGCATAATTCTTTAGCGTAGTCCTCTACCTCCAACACGTGTTCATAACCAACATAAATTGGCACAAGCGTAATGGGTCGATTACCGCAGCGTAACATGGCTTGAATAGTCATAGTCAGGGTGCCGGTTTTAGGCTGTAACAGTCGCCCCGTGCGGGAGCGACCCCCTTCGATGAAGTACTCCAACGAGTACCCCTGGGCACACAACTCAACGAAGTATTCTCGGAAAATAGCAGAGTAGAGTTTATTCCCTTTAAATTTACGACGAATAAAAAACGCACCTAAACGACGAAAAATCTGGCCTGCCGGCCAAAAGTTGAGGTTAATGCCTGCAGCGATATGTGGCGGCACTAGCCCTTGATGATATAGAACATAGGACAGCAAAAGATAATCCATATGGCTGCGGTGGCAGGGTACGTAAACAATTTCATGCCCCGCTTCAGCTAGTTGACGGACCCGATCGGCGTTAAACACGTTCAAGCCTTGATATAAGTGATGCCAGGCCCAACTCAATACTCGATCAGAAAATCGGATCGCTTCATAAGATACCTGAGCAGCAATTTCATCCATGAGCTTAAAAGCGTTTTTTGTGGCTTGTTTCGTTGAGATTTTTTTGCTACTTGCCTCATATTCTATCGCCTTGTCAAGTGCCGTAGAGGTTAATAGCTTTTTGAACAGAGCATGGCGTACTGGTAACGGTGGTCCTACCGCCGCCAGTCGCCGCCGGGCAAAGTGTATGCATGCAACCCGGTAAAGTTTTTGGGAAATAAATGTGTCCGCACCGTGCTCCGACACTATATCACGTAGTGATAGCGGACGGGAGAACCACACAAAACTATCTCGTCCCATCCACAACACATTGAAAAACTTATTAATACTGTTTATTAATCGCCCTTTCGAGACTCGTTTATTAGACTGCGACTCTCTACCCGGCGCACGGCCGAACATAACTAATACCGGCACTAACTGTACATCCAGAGTAGGATTTAAGCGATGTAACTCAAGATAGTTCTGAAACAACGCAACTGACTGCGCTTGCTTATTGTACGAGGGCAGTAGGGGCGGTTTATTATGAATACAAACATAGCGCGGAAGGGTGATTCCTCTAATATGCAGCGGTGTCAGAGGATCACAAAACCCCTTTTTCAGGCACTGCCTGCGTAATGTTAGTAGGTCCGATTTAGAATGATGAGGTAGCAAATACATCATCGGTTTTCGGGGATTGATGCCGGCTTCTGCAGTACACAGATTAGACGGAATTATTTTACTTCTTACCAGGCACTGCAGGAGTACATCTAAAAACATGTAATACATTCTACGCCAAACTAACATGTCTTTTTGCAGCCTCTGTTGAGTAATACAATCCAAAAAATGCTAGAATGGTTCCGCGGTATCTTTGGGGCGTTAAGGTTAGTGGCAAACAGCGGAAATTACTATACCATCACGTGAACAACTCATGCTCGCCACTTGCAAAGTTTATGAGACTTATGGGTTAAAAATTCAAGTGGTGACCAATGCATCAAAGATGTTGGGTCATCCTCATTCCCGCTACGAGAAGTTATTATGTTTCTGGGCATCCAGTTACAGCGACGGCACCGCAAAAGCTTATATGATTGTGATCAGGTTTTTAATTTCGTGTATTTTATCGTTTTTATGCGCAACCACCTCTAGATGCTTGAAGCGAAAAATAAAAACAAGAAAAGCATACAAGCGCTCGCCGCAATGCACATAAGAGAATTGACCCGCTCTACATTTTTTAAATAAATATAGCGTATCACGCGTTACCCCCCCCTCCTCAAAAAATGCTATTTACCCAATTTTAACGACATGCTTTTTCACTAGCAGTAATCACCTAGCTTAAGCGCTTGCAACCTTGCCAAAATCTAGCGTTACAGTATTGTAAAATTACATACCCTTAGATGACTAACTAGCAATCTTCTCCACTCGCAACACAATCTCTCTAACCAGTAGCCTCTAGCTGAGCACTTGCGTTCTTTATCTTTATTTTGATTGCTATTACTGTAATGTTACATGTTCAACTGCGTTGTTGTACGCATAGGGATGCAACGGATTAAGATTGTGTAATACAACGCAGAGGGGGATCAGTAGATATACGCGGCTTAATCCATTAAAGAGGTCTGTCACTAATCTTTTGCATCGTAAGCGCTTTGATCCTCGACTGTTTTTTTGTTTCAGTGATTTTACTATATCGCATTATGTCAAGACTATGCGTAGCTAGCACTGCTGTTCGATAGCTTAGTAAAGCACATTTGATGTATTTTACTCTTGACTAATAGAGGTTAGCTGAGACCCTCTTCGCTCTTGTTCAACACCATCTGGCCAGGGACTGTCTATGCGCTTTTACCACATACTGTAAAAATCAGCACCATGCATCACGCAAACAGAAATCGCACAGTGTACTAACTGTATATCAGTATATTTCAACGAAAGATCAATCAGTTTAAAACATGGATCAAACCTTATCCTGCCTGATCATAATAGATAAAGTGTTTTTGAAAAACACTATCATTGGTCCTCAATATCTCTTCGCCTCATCCGTATGGGACCAATAGGTTCAGTATGCGCTCTGCGATAGAAGATCTACTCCTCCAATGCATTCCGACTTAACAAGCCTTGCTTATACATAAGCATGAATATTATTTCCTGTGCTTCACATGGCGTAAAGGACCGCAATACGTCAAAAAAGACCCAAATTAATACTGCTTATATTGTGTCGAATCTATGATACAACAGCGTCATTTGGCGGCGAAGGACTGGGGCTCGTCTGGTCCTCCTCAGTACACTAAATGCATCAACGCATGAATCGTGCTAACGTTTTTGTTACTACGTCAGTCCTATTACAGCAAGGTTCAGATAAGCGTGAATCATATTCACAAATACCATATCCGCGATATATTTAATATGGCGGTCTAAATAAGCATATCCGCGGTCAGAGGAAGTAATCATCAATGAGCGAGATGACTAATGGCGGCGCCGAATGCATGGCGTTGCATGAATTTACTGAAAATGCCTACCTTAATTATTCTATGTACGTCATTATGGATCGTGCGTTGCCGTTTATCGGCGATGGCCTCAAGCCCGTACAACGCCGCATCGTCTACGCGATGTCTGAGCTAGGACTGAACGCCAACGCAAAATATAAAAAGTCTGCGCGCACTGTTGGAGATGTCTTAGGCAAATATCACCCGCATGGCGATAGCGCATGCTATGAAGCTATGGTCTTGATGGCGCAGCCTTTCTCTTACCGCTACCCCATGATCGATGGCCAAGGTAACTGGGGGGGGGCAGACGACCCCAAGTCCTTCGCCGCCATGCGCTACACTGAATCTCGCCTTTCCCGTTACGCCGAAGTGCTCCTGGGAGAATTAGGGCAGGGCACGGTTGATTATGTGCCAAACTTTGACGGCACTCTGGAAGAGCCTAAAATGCTACCGGCGCGGTTGCCTAATGTATTGCTAAACGGCACAACAGGCATAGCCGTTGGGATGGCGACAGATATACCGCCACATAACATCATTGAAGTGGCTGCCGCAGCGATTACTCTGTTGGACAATCCTTCCGCAACATTAGAGCATTTACTAGTGCACATAAAAGGCCCAGATTTTCCCACCGCGGCAGAAATCATTACTTCTTATGAGGATTTGCGTAATATTTACGAGACTGGCCGAGGATCCTTACGCATGCGTGCGCTATGGACGGTCGAAAAAGGCGCAGCAGTTATCAATGCACTACCGTATCAAGTCTCAGGGGATAAGCTGCTTAAACAGATCGCTAGTCAGATGCGTGACAAGAAACTACCAATGGTAGGTGATTTGCGAGACGAATCAGATCATGAAAATCCGACTCGATTAGTGATCATCCCGCGCTCAAAACAGATTAATTTAACGCAGGTCATGCATCATCTATTCGCTACCACGGATTTGGAACGTAGCTATCGTGTCAATATGAACATGATTGCACTAGATGGTCGTCCGGCAGTAAAAAACCTGCGTGAGATTTTGTCGGAATGGTTAGTGTATCGTCGTGATACTGTGCGCCGCCGGCTAAACTTCCGCCTAGAAAAAGTTCTACGTCGGTTGCATATTGTAACTAGCCTGTTAGTAACATACATAAACCTGGATGAGGTGCTCCACATTATCCGCACCGAGGATGAACCGAAGCAAATGCTAGTACAGCGCTTTGCGCTTAGCGCAGCTCAGTCTGAAGCCATTCTTGAGTTAAAACTCCGGCATTTTGCTAAACTCGAAGAAAAAACGCTACGCGAGGAACAGGGTGCGCTTGAGAAAGAGCGCAACAGGATTAAGGAATACCTATCCTCGGAACATACGCTAACCACACTAATAAAAAAAGAAATTAAGGCAGATGCGGTAGCTTACGGCTATGCGCGTCGATCGCCTCTCGTTGCACGAAACGCGGCGCGCTCACTCCAAGAACATACGCTTATGCCATCCGAGTTAGTAACGGTGACTCTCTCCACTATGGGTTGGGTGCGTAGTGCTCAGGGTCACGATATTGATCCGAACGGGATCAATTACCGCTCTGGCGATAAACACATGTTGTCGGTGCGTGGTAAGAGCAATCAACCTGTAGTGTTCATAGACTCTACCGGCCGCAGCTATGCGTTAGAGCCCGCCAGCCTACGTTCAAGGCGCGATCAAGGAGAGCCCCTGACTGCTAAGATAATGCTACCTCCTGGCGCATCAGTAGCGCAAATGCTGACTGGTAACGCAGATCAGAAATTGATCGTAGCATCAGATGCGGGCTATGGTTTTGTCTGCAGATTTAGTAATTTAGTGGCGCGTAATCGTGCAGGTAAGGCGATATTGACATTAGATAAGAACGCAAAAGTGATTCCGCCGTTATGGATAAAAGACTACGCCAGTAAGCTATTGGCGCTCACGGAAGCTGGTCGGCTACTGATCTTCCCTCTTGAAAGTCTTCCCCAAATGTCAAAAGGAAAAGGTCATAAAATCATTACTATTTCGCCTAGAGATGCCGATAAAGAAACGGATCGACTCTTCAGATTATATCTGCTGTCTACCGAGACTTCTATCACATTTTATGTAGGAAAACGTAAGCTTACTTTACATCCAGAAGATTTACAAAAATTCATCGCCGAACGCGGGCGTACTGGAACCTTTTTACTAAAGGGACTAAAGAAAATCGATCGAGTAGATATCTCCGATCCCTTAATCAGTTCCGGGGACAAATCATCCTAGCTTGCACATGTTATTCACGTTCGTCACGCTCATAGATAATGATCGTCTTCGATGTCCATACATGCCTGACGACGCGAGAGGTAATAGCTGTGTATTTTGTACGGGTTCCTATACTATAGAGAGTTATAATTTAAGAAGGCGCCATGCTTGTGATTCTTCGCACCATGCTGGTGATGCTATTGTCGATAAGCATCTGTGTTGTTGGCTTGATTTATTGCTTTTTTAGCCCGAGAGACCCTCGTCATGTTGCCACTTTCGGTCGATGGTTTGGCCGGATGTCACCCCTATTTGGTATTCAGGTGGAGGTTCGCCGTCCGGCAGGTGTGACGCTACCGAAAAATTGCATTTATATTGCCAATCACCAGAATAACTACGACATGGTCACCGTTGCTTCTGTAGTCCAGCCGCGTACTGTAACCGTAGGAAAAAAAAGCCTGCTATGGATCCCACTATTTGGGCCTCTTTACTGGTTGACCGGAAATTTACTGATTGATCGTAACAATAGCTCTCGCGCTCATACCACGCTCAGCAAGATGGCACTAAAAATAAAAAAACAAAATATTTCTATCTGGATCTTTCCGGAAGGAACCCGAAGCCGAGGGCGCGGTTTGCTGCCTTTTAAAACCGGGGCATTCTATACCGCGATTGCAGCAGAGGTTCCTATTGTGCCGATTTGTGTTTCTAACACCTCCAATAAAATTAAACTCAATCGCTGGTCAAACGGTTTGGTCATCATTGAAATCCTACCGCCGGTCGCAACAACAGGTTATAGCCCTGAACAAGTGCGTGCGTTGACTAGAAACTGCTGGGAAGTGATGAAAAAAAAGCTAGATGATTTAAACGCGGAAGTTACCAAACGGGACATTCTGAACCGCTGAAGATTTCAAACTCCTGCGAGGAGGCCATAGGGTCGGCTTGACAACATGAAAGCAGAGAGCAAAAGACGGGGATAACGTTAGCACCGCTAGCTAAAATGCTATGCGCCATGATGAGCGCTCATAGAGAATAAGCAGCACTAGGTCTATGCCTCGAGTCTCGGCCTGATTCAGGATAACTAAGAAGACTATTTTTCTATACACATCCCTAGAAGATAAAGCGTTCATTAAAGGCAATAGAATTTTCTCTTTTCACCACACTGTCATAAAATTAACTAATGCAGTCATATTTCTATTACAGTGAAAAATCGCTTCAGACCGGTATTAAACTCATAAAATATTACATAGAACGTCTTCAGAGAATGAGTAAAAAGCCTTTCTAGACTTGAAAGATCATCTATATCACTGATAGTAAAGAGCCTATTAATTCGGTTGCTATTTTCTTTTCTCTAGAAAATGCAAAAAATCATCATCCCGAAAATCACATCCACTCGTGCATTGTTAAATCTAGACATTAGGGCGGCGAAATATAATGTCGCCCAGAATAGCGCTGTCAAAACACGCATCGTGAGACAGCAGGAGACATCGGACGCTTATATGTTTCTGCAGGAACATGCTGGCAATGTTAATAAAAAATATACGGTGATAATAACGGCCTAGGTATGTCATTAATGAATACTGGGGAAATGCGCCAAGGTAGTAAAATAGCTAATGAGCTAAATGTTTTATTTACACAGTCTTCAGAGATTTACTACTTTTAAAGTAATAGACTATTGTTAGTATACTAGAAAAATAAACGCGTGATTGTCATAAGAAGGTAACTTTAATCATGATAACAGGCGATAGCACGACCGAACAAACGCCTATTTTTTGGTGCGACGAGGAAGTATTAGCAGCCTAGCCTCTGATACTTCTGTGCTAACAAGATGCACGGCAATACTCCGCCTATGCGTGTGATAAGATCTGAATGTTGATCGCTTATTATAATCATCAGTAGGCGGGCTACTTGACTTCTGTATGCATTAGATTCATGCAAGCCTTTCCTTGCCCGAGGCTCAATGCTGCATTTGCATTGTCCTGGCAACACATGGCACTATTTCAATCCTCAACATGAAACCTGGGTAGCAATATGAGCAGAGAATGGCTGTATCCGACCATCATTGCCCATCGTGGCGGGGGATCGCTAGCACCAGAGAACACCCTTTCCGCTATTGATGCTAGTATTTGTTATGGTCAGAAGATGATTGAAGTGGATGCTAAGCTATCCGCTGATGGTCAAATCTTTCTTTTGCATGACGATACACTAGATCGAACCAGTCAAGACAGGGGAATTGCGGGTCTGCTGGATTGGCATGCTTTGTCAACAATTGACGTCGGGGTGTGGTTTGATCAAGCGTTTCGGGGTGAGCGGCTACCGTTGCTATCATCCATAGCGAAGCATTGCCGGAAACACGGCCTGGCGATTAATATAGACATTAAACCCACCTCCGGCACTGAGCAGGAGACAGGCCGCGCTGTGGCACTAGCCGCACGTCTTCATTGGGAGGGCATGACGCCGCCACCACTCTTGTCTTCCTTTTCCCTATCGGCACTTTTGGCAGCGAAGCGGGCCGCGCCGGAGCTGCCGCGCGGATTGCTTCTAGAAGAATGGCGGGATGACTGGAAAGCTTTGTCAGAGACATTAGCATGCCGGGCCTTGCACTTTCAGCATGAGGCGCTCACAGAAAATCGGGTCGAGGCCATTAAAGCTAGCGGACTACACGTCCTGGGATGGGTTGTTAACAGCCCTTACCGTACCCGAACCCTCCTGGGATGGGGTGTCGATACAATTTGCACCGATCGCATTGATCTCATTGACGCTGACTTCGCTAATTCCTGACAGTCACTGACGTCAACAGTGAGCCTCACGTGTTGCCTAGTGAGTGCTGGCGGCATCCCAGAATTATATATAGCCATTGCGTGGTCTATAATCAATGGAATGCTGTTTTATAAACACTTCTCATGAAACCCATAAAAATAATTTTCGGTGTTTGGGACACGCAGGTACGCCGATTGCAAATACTCTGCATAAGCGTTTTTCACAACAACACTATGTTGCACAGTTTTTTTGATTAAAAGTTAGCCATGGCTTGGCTTGATTTGTCAGATCATGAGTATTAATTTAATAATAGAAAAAGATAGTCATAAACAATTGAATAATCTTGTTATTTATCTTTCCGTATTTTAAATAAGCACGTAACAAAAAAATTAGGTTAGACTGGATGTAGATGTACTACGTACATCACCACTGATGATCCCTATAGCAACTCTAAATTTTCAAGTTACAAACTAGAGCATGTATAAAAAATTTCGCAAGATACGTAGTGCACTGCAATCATGTATGCATGCATGCTTCAAGTATTGCTGTATGGCAAGCGAGCGCTTTGCGTAGACACAGTAGCTGAACACTGTGACACTCAGATAAAACTATCAATAAATACACAACACCGATCATACAAGCAGTGCTTGGGACGATGATAAGAGCCTAATGGGGTTGCGTTGACCAAACGTTAAAACTTCTGAGCTATCGCTTAGATACCGACTCTGCGTTACTCCGTACATATAAAAAGACAATGAAGATTCAGTATAAACACGTTTTGTGAAAACATTAGCGTTTATGAGAAGTGCCTATACAACAAAATTGTTCTGAAACGAACTGGACGCGCCTCTAGAGGGATAAAAGCTGAATATGATGACACAGTGTGACAATATATATCTTTACCCTGCGCCATATATGCACGTCATAGTCACTAAAAGCTACATAATCCACCGAAAAGTACCGTACACCAAATAATAACGGTTTGAGTCAGAAAGCGTCATAGATAACTGACACTTCATCTCCCAAGTATCGCGAATGCAGATGATGCAATGCTGATTTTAACCACGTTAATACGCTTAATAAATATGGGTCTATTTGCTATTACACACAACGCACTTCGCCGAGACGGGCGCTAGGCCGCATTATCTTTCTCAACCGAGTCTGATGACATGTCGGTATATTACAGATATGGTCAAAAAGACGTTTTCTGAATTTTTTTGGTGGAGTTCAGTTTTCTGAAATTCGGTAGCATTTATGTATCAATTGCACTGCTGTGCTATCAATCCGCGAAGATACGTGTATATCTCTTACTATACGTTGCTAATTAGCAGAGTAAACGAAACTATTTTTTTATTAATATTATGAAATTTGAATTTCATTCACGTTAATTTAACAGTAGAAGTAAAGTGACATTATGCCGAATATTCACATTTTTAAATGCTAATCTTCACTATGTTTAAGCTCTTACTGTGCAAAAAATAAGTCTCTTGGAAATTTAATCGGGCACTTTGCTAAAGTTTAAAAATCGAGTCAACGTGGTCTTTGTAAATCTGCAATGGAGAGCTAAATTCCCAGCCTTGATGTTTTCATGACCGCGAATACCTTTGAGATCACCAAACACACAGTTAGATTGCCTGTTCAAGAGCAGTGCTCTATTGAGATAAAGCAATCACTAACGCATACATCCATCGCTATCCGTGATATATGCGATCTAAAAGGTAGCGTTGTAAGCTAAGAAGTAAGGAATGCTAAGGATTTACTTTGGTGTAAAAGTGTAGGTTTTAAAAAACACTTCATCTCATGCTTAAAAGACTTTTTATTTAACCGCATTTAATGCTATCTTGCCACCGTTTAGATACGGTCTAACAATGTTGCTTTTAATGCAACGTACCTCATTTGGATAACCGAAGAAGAGTCAATATATAGCGCATGTATCATAAATGTTACTAGTATTTAGTGCTAGGGCGTTATTACTGCGTTGTTGTTATAAGCTGTTATCATATCATGATTGTATATATACGTTTTTTGCTTTTCATACAGAAAAATTACTGTATCCTACCTTATAGGTATCAATAAGTTTAACAAAATAACAGCATTCAATCCCTTTATTAAAAAACACGTGACCGATCCTTCCACTGTTGCAGAAAATCAGACACTCACTGCGCCCGCCGAAGTGGCGTAGCAGTACTTATTAAAATTATATCTTGAGAGACATTAAGTACTGAAACAACCTCTGAGCAGAATTCATCATTCTGAAAAAATATGTTATCATTGGTTAATAAGTAGATGCACTACTCATGAGCGTAGTGACAAATACTTGCTAGGTAGTCATCTGCGCCTGATGAATGCTTGACGCGCAGCCAAGAACCGTAGCTAGCAATGCTTAATATTCTAAACTAGAGAACACTTTTAGTAATGCCGCATGCTGGTTCAATTTTTTATCAAAAACGCTTTTCTACCGACTGACACCCTAATGGCGTCTAATATATTCATCACCACTAGACGGCTGGGATGACCATCATATAATCTAAGCACATAAAAACTCTTATCCAGAACAATTATCGGAACTATAATCGCTACGACATGATCACTGACCTTATTGAAGACGATGGTAATCATAATAAGTAAAACAGTCATTTCTGCCGCTTATAGATTCATGTATTCTAGAGCGATTGATGCAGCGAGCATATTAGCGATCGCGATGGTCGTTGCCCAATGAGGGCAATCTTTTGGAGGCAAATGCTCACTCAGCCCGGTCGCTCAATTGGGAACAGAAGCTACATACTCTCTTTATAGACATCGCTGACAAAAAAAGTAGTTTAATCAGGCTAACGTAATTGACGCGCTTTCCTGCTGCCTTTATTAGCCCTCTAGCCTAGAATAACGGATTTTATATTGAATCGTCTCAGCCAGCACAGTGAACGCTATAATGTAAAAGGATCAAGCGAGCCCTCTTGAAAACAATGCCCGCAAGATTAGCAGTGTTTTCTGTCTCCTAAAAGGCAACTGTAATCTACTACCATGCAATATAAGGACTGTAAAAACAATAATTGTGTTAATGTGCGAGCAATGCAGATTTGATGCATAGACGTTAAATGGGAAAAGAACATAATCCACTATCTGATTTGGTGTGAAAAAAACTTTTCGCCACTGCTCAGGTAATGTAAAAAGCATCAAATAAGAGGGTTCGCCATGCCTATAACTAAGATGATGGATCTAAATCTTTCTGGTCAACGTGTTTTTATCCGCTCCGATCTGAACGTACCGGTTAAAGACGCAAAAGTGACCTCTGATGCGCGTATCCGCGCATCACTACCCACTATAGAGGCAGCACTAAAACAGGGGGCAAGAGTCATGGTGGCCTCACATCTCGGCCGCCCCACAGAAGGAGAATACAGGTCCGAGTTTTCTCTAAAACCAATAGTCGATCATTTAGAAAAGACGTGGTCTTTCCCGGTCCGTCTCGTTAAAAATTATATTAATGGTGTGGATGTTGAAGGAGGAGAGGTAGTCGTTTTAGAAAACGTGCGCTTTAACAAAGGTGAGAAGAACAATGACG
Source organism: secondary endosymbiont of Ctenarytaina eucalypti (assembly GCF_000287335.1). Taxonomy (GTDB): domain Bacteria; phylum Pseudomonadota; class Gammaproteobacteria; order Enterobacterales; family Enterobacteriaceae. The sequence goes on along the minus strand of NC_018419.1, from coordinate 990,306 downwards.
ATGCGCTGGCAAAAAAATACGCTGCGCTATGCGACGTATTCGTCATGGATGCTTTTGGCGCCTCCCATCGCGCCCAAGCTTCTACTCACGGCATAGGAAAATTCGCTCCCATAACCTGCGCCGGCCCGCTACTATCTAATGAACTAGAGGCGCTTGCTAAGGCCCTAGAAAACCCAGAAAGACCGATGGTGGCTATTGTTGGCGGCTCCAAAGTCTCTACCAAACTAGGCGTACTGAAATCTCTATCAAAAATTTCCGATCAGATAATTGGAGGCGGTGGAATCGCCAACACTTTTCTTGCTGCACAGGGATATAATATTGGTCAATCGCTTTATGAATGCAATCTTCTGCCGGAAGCTAAACATCTCTTAGAAAATAGCAAGATTTTTGTACCGACCGATGTCCGGGTTGCCACAGAGTTTTCTGAAAACGCGACCGCCACACTGAAGCCCGTCAGCGAGATTCAGGATCATGAACAGATCCTCGATCTTGGGGATATTAGCACTGCCCGTTTAGAAAACATACTGAAAAATGCTAAAACTATTCTATGGAATGGCCCAGTAGGTGTCTTTGAGTTTATAAATTTTCGCACGGGCACCGAAATGGTGGCACGTGCTATCGCGAATAGCGAGGCGTTCTCGATCGCCGGCGGTGGTGATACGCTAGCTGCCATCGATTTATTTGGCATTGGCGCTCAGATCTCCTATGTTTCCACGGGCGGTGGTGCTTTCCTCAAGTTTGTAGAAAGCAAGACACTGCCCGCGGTAGTCATGCTAGAAGAACGAGCAAAAGCCTAATGATACAGAAGGGAGATGCTTATGGTGTTTTCCGTCACTTATGCATGCCTAGGTTACATGATATGCACAAGCCACGGCAGTCATTGACCTTTTATTCATGACCTAAAACATAGGACAAAGTCATATGTCTAAGATTTTTGATTTTGTAAAGCCAGGCGTCATCACTGGTGATGATGTACAAAGTGTATTCTCTGTTGCGAAAGAAAATAACTTTGCTGTACCGGCCGTTAACTGCTTGGGGACTGACTCTACTAACGCTGCACTAGAAGCAGCGGCTAACGTGGGCGCGCCAATTATTGTGCAGTTCTCTAACCAAGGCGCCGCCTTTATTGCCGGTAAAGGTTTGCGGGTAAAAGGCCAACAACAAGCAGCGGTGCTTGGCGCAGTGGCTGGCGCACTACATGTGCATCATATGGCTGAGCATTACGGTATCCCGGTTATTCTACATACTGATCATTGTTGCAAGCATCTACTACCTTGGCTCGACGGTCTACTAGACGCTGGTGAGCAGCATTACGCAGCTACCGATAAACCTCTTTTCTCCTCCCATATGATTGACCTGTCTTCAGAGTCACTAGCAGAGAATATTTCAATCAGCGAAAAGTATATGGCGCGTATGGCTAAACTCGATATGACACTAGAAATAGAATTGGGCTGCACTGGGGGAGAAGAAGACGGGCTTGATAATAGTCATCTAGACAACTCTGCACTGTATACCCAGCCTGAAGATGTCGCCTATGCTTATGAGAAACTCCATACTATCAGCAAGCGCTTCACTATTGCGGCGGCTTTCGGTAACGTTCATGGTGTATACAAACCTGGCAACGTGAAACTAACGCCAAAAATACTTGATAATTCACAAAAATACGTTTCAGAAAAATTTGGACTACCCGCTAAACCTTTAAACCTAGTATTTCACGGTGGGTCAGGTTCTACACCGGAAGAAATTCAGGAAGCTATCAGCTACGGTGTAGTGAAGATGAACATTGATACTGATATTCAGTGGGCAACATGGAAAGGAATTCTGAACTATTACCAGAAAAACGAAAATTATCTTCAGACCCAGCTGGGAAATCCTGAAGGCAAGGACAGCCCTAACAAGAAGTTTTACGATCCTCGTGTATGGATCCGCGCCGGTCAAACATCTATGGCTAGACGTTTAGAGTTGGCCTTTAAAGAACTAAATGCTATCAACGTACTGTACGATGCTTTCTGATACACTAGACAAGCTTCTTTAACAGTAAACATCCATACTAAAAAAGTAAACCTTGCTCTCTAGCTGCGGTAGACAGGAATTATATCTAGCGATAGCAATTCCTTCATAAGCACAAGTCGGGGTAAAAAACGTATAGTACATTCCAGTAAACATTGATGATTATACCTGAGATACTCGTTTCTTCCTGATCAAGCAATAGGAACATAACAAGTAGCAGTCAAGAGCGCCCACCTGCGATGAGCGTTCGGTGGACATTCGTTCGTGCAACAGGTGAAAAAGATAGCAGCGAACGAACATCATTGAGTTTTAACGTGGGAAGGATGTTCTGCGATCCGGAAGAGATTATGAAATCAAGATTCAGGGGCCGGATTACTGCAGCAGATCCACAGTCAAAGATTTTACTATTTTTGGAATAAAATAGCTAATCTGGGCTCGGAGGAGAATCCAGAAATATTTTGCAAGTAGCAAAAAAGTGAAAGTGTAATCAGCGCATATCAGTCTGATAGACTATGTTATTTCTAAAATAATGACTGTTGATTCTAGATGTGCCTGCAACTAAACCGTGATGCTTATAAAATTTTTAGATAGCCCACGTTTTACATCCCCCAGCGCAGGAATAGGCAGTTATTCTATGACATGACAAGGGAGTGGGTGAAAACAGATAAATATGTAATACTTAAAAATCTTTTATAAAGCCAAAATGTCACTCTTTTCTAATTATCACTTACATCTACAATAGATAAAGAACCGTGAGACATGATGCATTGATAGATAGATACGACATCTCTAATATTTCCATTATCGGAGTTGTCAGCGGACAGTATTTTAAAGCATGCACTAAGAGATGCGTGTTGTTAAGAAAATTATACATTATTGCCGCGTATTGCCTTATTTTCTTTTTAATAGAGAGTCTCCATGAGTAAGTAAAAGTTTAAAAGAACCTGGTAATGTACTTAGAAGACAGCTTTCTGGTGATCAAAATACGTTTCGCCTATTATAAAAGCGTTAGAGGTATGTGTTGACATGATATTTGAACGTATGGCGAACATCGATCATTGCATTCCCGGATGATGCTTTTCCCATGGTCCCAGAAAAAACCGCTCATATGAGCAGATAAAGTAAAAACGCAGTGACAAGCCCTACGTTGTCAGTACGAGTATCAGACTTGAAAGATGCATAAAAGGGAAATAAAAAGTTTGATCAGTTAGTATCAACTAATATCTGTTGATACACCACATCAGATAAACAATTTCTAGCTTAAAGTAAGTTTTTCTTATGCAGCGTCTTGATAGTTTGGGGAAAAAATGCAACGTAAGATTTTCGAACTTTTCGCTAACAACGCTTAGGGTACACGTAAATGTCACGATACTCTATATAAAGAAAAATTTTCTTATATGCTCTTTTGGCATAATAGAATATTACATAGTCATCGCGCTCAGCGTGAGAAATGCTCATGCTTCGGTTCACAACACGTCTTGGTATGATTTAAAATCAAGTCACTATGTTGCGAAGCTAAATGAAGAGATGCGAATAGCTATAAAGCGCAAATAGCTTACCTTCTTAAAAATACTAAACATTTTCCGAATCACTTAAAAAATTTTATTAAAGTAAAATCAGATACATTACTGCTGATGTGCTAATATTATCAGCACTCATTTCACTCTTATCGAAAAAGATTAATGATCTTCAGACGAGAAAAGTCTGACTACAACTAAATTGCTTAAATATATAGGGTGCTTCAATTTTAAGTCATCATCTACCCTGCCCTTCTCCTTCTTATATAAAGTATTTTAATAGACTGGCCAGAATAGTACGTCACCTTTTCAAAAACAAACACCTTTTCTTCTGCGCTTAAGGTAACTGCTTGCAAGTTATTAGTCCAACTTGACGCCGATACGCTTAGCAAGTGACTCGTAAGCCTTAATAACATCGCCAAGATTCTTCCGAAAACGATCTTTATCCATGTTGTCTAGCGTTTTTTTATCCCAAACACGACTTACATCAGGAGAAAACTCATCCCCTAGAACAATCTCACCGTTGCATAGCCCAAATTCCAGCTTAAAGTCTACTAGAATAAACCCTGCATTATCAAATATTGTACTGAGTATATCATTTACCTTATAGGTCAATTGCTTCATCCGTGACAAGTGGTGTGCGCTAGCCCAACCAAAGGTAATGCAATAGGACTCGTTGATTATTGGATCGTGCATAACGTCGTTTTTCAGAAACAGATCAAAGATCGGTGGATTTAACACAAGCCCTTCTTCAATGCCTAGCCGCCTTACCATACAACCGGCTGCAATGTTACGCAGGACACATTCAACGGGAATCATAGCAAGCTTCTTGACTAAGACGTCATGATCTGAGAGCAACCTGACGATCTGGGTAGGAATACCAACATCGGCTAATTTATTCATAATAAAATAATTAAATTTATTATTGATCATTCCCTTGCGCTCGAATTTCTGAACGCGCCTGCCATCCAGCGATGATGTATCGTTTCGGAAAGTCAGAATCAAAAAATTGGGATCCTCGGTGGCGTAAACTGTTTTCGCTTTTCCGCGATATACCTCGGCTAACTTTTTCATTTTGACACACTCCCGTGACAGAGAACACTATAACGTAGGTGCTGCGACACCGTGTAAATTAAGAACCGTGTAATTAACTGAATGCTACCTGCAATACGGTTACTAGCGCATCGTTTTTCGCCTGAGTTAAGGCGTGTCCTTTCGGGTCAGTAAACTGCAGTATGCTACGGGTCCCAAGATCACCAACTTGTAATTTATAGTTGCCGTTATGCAACGCTAGATCTTCAATCCCTAAATGAAGCCAGATTTTTTTAGATGAAGCGTCATAGGTCGCCGTGATGCTTCCCAGCGGTTGGCTGACATTTTTAACCCTTATCCCTATGCGAGATAAGGCTTCCGGAAGATGTGCCCACACAGTTTTGTATGGTGCGAGTATTAGTATTACTGGTAACCCGCTTTCGCTTACAGCGCTTTTCACGCTCACATTGGAAAGATCATGCTCAGATCTATGGTTAACATGTTGAATGTTAATCTTCTGGAGTTCGCTTGCTATACTGTTGAGCATTTCAACAGTATAGCGCTGTACTAATTCTGGGCGGGTAACTAGCTGCTCCTGCTGGCGAAGATCAAGAGAGGTCACCTCTAAAAACGATTGATATCCTGATAAAGTGAGGCTGATTTGGTAACGACCGCTATACTGTTTATCTTCATCAACACGAGTCCATAAGACCCAATCCGTCTTCAGGCGTTTTTGTTCGTTCTGAGATGACGCGATAGGATAACCCTTACTTTTCACGACCGATATTATCTTCGACCAGATAACGTAACTATGTGCGTTATTATCAAATTGGATGATAGCCCTATTATTAGCATATTTTGAGCTTGAACCCTTTAGCAATGCTAACGGTTGAGCGGGGGGACGGATGTCAAGGCTTGCGCCTATCTCACCAGTAGACGAAACCAAAGGAATATCATAGTCGCTATTCTTCACAGGCAGCGTTATACCAGCAGGAGCGCTAAGCGCGTGTAGAGACGGTGCTTGTAGGTACTCTTCATTGCCTCCATTTACCTGATGTTGGTGGCGATGCTCGCTAGCACATGCGGATAAAAAAAATATAACCGTGACACCTATCCCCTTCGGTATCCTGGATTTTTTCTGTAATTCAGCCATTAAAGATACCTAAAAATTACAGAAAGCCTGCGTTTTTTAAGGCACGTCTGAGCACCCATCTTCCCCCCTCGCTCAAGGGGGTCATTGGTAGGCGCAGGGCGTCAGACGTTATTAATCCCAATGCTTTACAGGCCCATTTTACAGGTATGGGGCTAGGTTCAAAAAATAAGTTTTGATGGAGCGTCATTAATCGATGATTGAGACGTCGGGCTTCAGAATAATTTCCAGAAGCCGCCAAAGCACACAGCTGGGTCATTTCTTGCGCAGCTACGTTCGCCGTCACAGAAATCACACCTATGCCACCGAGTCGCATGAAGTCTAATGCGCTAGCGTCGTCGCCACTTAGTAGAAGGAAATCAGCATTAACGAGCTCTTGAATCTGACTAACGCGACTCAAATTTCCTGTTGCTTCCTTAATGCCAATAATGTTTTTGATCTCTGCTAGACGAGCTACTGTCCTCGGTAACATATCGCAGCCTGTGCGAGCTGGAATATTATATAAGATCTGCGGTAAATCACTGCTTTCAGCAATAGCTTTAAAGTGCTGGAATAAACCTTCCTGGCTCGGACAGTTGTAGTATGGTGTTACGCTAAGGCATGCCAAAATACCGCTATCATTCAAGCGATGCATTAGTGAGATAGCCTCGTAGGTAGAGTTGGCACCAGTACCTGCGATGACCGGAATGCGTCCGTCGCTGATCTCCAGGACCCACCCCACCACATTACGGTGCTCTTTTTTGCTCAGAGTAGACATTTCGCCTGTCGTTCCAACGGCCAAGATTGCTGAGGTACCGCTGACAACATGATAATCAATTAATGTTTTCAGACTGATCTGATCGATAGCCCCCTTCTCATCCATAGGAGTAACCATGGCAACAATGCTTCCTCTCAACATTAATAATCTCTCCTACATCACAGTTCATTGTTTATGGTCGTATCGCCCTGTCAGAAGCACTACAACACCAATACGGTAATAAGGGACAAGCATCCTATGATTTATGCTTGACTAAAGCGACCTATTTTTTGAATGTATGACTCCATTTCAGCCGCAATAGCTTACGCTAAATACGATCTTTTTTTGGAAAGAATTTTATTTTCTTTAGTGAAAAAAAATATTTTCACTGTAATCGTGTTTTTGCCATAATCAACACTCATCCTATGATCTCATTGTGATCGTATATGCTCATTAAAAGATACAATGAGATATATTTTTAATTACTTACTGTACTGTCGAGTACAATATTCTTATAATATGTATGTGATAGTGACTCCTATTTATTTATTATACTCTATAATATCATGAACGCACTATGGCAATAAAGTATGATGTAAAATTTGTTGAATAAAAAAATTTTTTACACGTGAGAGCCTAATAGAGGTATTGTTACATAAGCTTAAGAGTGTTTGTTATTTTTAACAATTATATTTGAGTAAGTATTTTACCAGCATCATTACCTCGCATGCGTTCGTATTATCATCATGTAAACTCCGATGCGTGCTTAGGAGTATAAAAGATAGTTTTTCAGGCATTGTCTCTTCTGATGATAAGCAGCAATATGTGCCCCGAGTATCATCTATGATCGCCGCATACACGATAATGATTATCGGTGTATTTACGCTGAATCTATGCCTAACATCGGCATAAGGCTGGTGCTGAATATTGAGCAATGATCTGCAGTAGGATTAACCACTTCCATCTTCCTCGAAAGAGGAAGATGGAAGTGGTTTTTATAGTAAATAGATTTCAGTCGACACTGAACGGATGGCTTAGCGTGTGTGATTTATAAAAAGCTTCTAGAGGCTAGCTATCATTTCTAGTGAACAGATTATGTCACATATCGCGAAAAAGTGTTAAATAAAGAGATGTTACACTATTGTCTCAGTGAGCACGATACATCACTACAACATTTACTACATGCAGGCAGAAGTGATAAGAAGTAGTGTACTCGCAATGAAGAAGCATATTTTTTGCGAATATTTCATAGAAAAGTATAATGCTCTATATATACCATATCGGTTACGTGATCTATAATAACACCGAAAATCTATCATTTCACCACGCTCTGTTTTTCAATACAAAGACATTAGACTGTTTATGCTACTGCGCGAACTAGTTTAAGACTGCTGCTATCTATGAGGTGATTTAACTGCATATTGACGTTTTTATGCTGATAAAACTGTCTTTTTCTATAATCAAGCTAAGAATAATTTGAGCATTTTAATAAACATGCAATAATTTTAAAAAGTGCTTCAGACCGTCAAGAGGCCTTATGTTGTCGCATACACCCATGTACTCATGACCTACTGCTCCATTCTCACCTTCAGCGAAGCACGCTATTTGAAAAATTGTATCAATATGCCAGTTAGTGGTTGTAAAATATCGTTGAATGAATATAGAGTCTTAATTAGAAACAACAGCCATCGTTAGCTTAGAGAATGATATATAAATTTTGATTTATTTAACAATATGCAGAAGTAAGAAGAACCTTTTAAAAACAGTTGATTAGCTTTTTTCTTACTAGCCAACACAGCCATGCAATAATTAAACATAAACTTTTGGGTGGCTATCTGAAGCCATATAATTATGTGTCACAGGGACATATAGAGATTCAATAGTGCAAGTGCTAAACCGACTTATAAGATTAAGCCTGTTAAACATTACCAGCATCGCATTAACATTGGTTAGCTAGCTAACATTCGATGTGTGAAACACTATTCGTGATCAAAAATATATTTTTTTGAATTGATAACAAAAAAGCATTCATTGTTAAATAAATAAATTTTTAATAGAAATTAAAACTTAAATCATTCAATAAAATCGATTTTTAGTTATACTCAACTAACATCTATCGATTAGTTATCATCCGATTCCTACGCATGATGCGCTCATTCGGGCAAGAGAGGAGTAAGTGCATCTAACCTGAAGACAGTGTAGTCTGAAGATTAAGAAAAAAGTAGACGAATGCATTAATGTATTCCCATGCTTAGAATCTTGATTCTCTCTCGGAAAGTCTTAACAAAGGTATATTGTATGAAAAATTAGTTTTTAACTACAGCCAGTATCCTAGTTTTTCTTCTCATTGTTAATGTATTCAGCTATCTGAGACTAGTTTTACCAAAACAGAAAGCGCTATAGTGATACTTCCTTGAAAAAAGAAACCTAATAGTAGCTTTCAAATATAATAAACAGGATTACATTTCTCCTCTAGCGTGCGATATTTTCCCGAAAAAACACTAGGTTTTAGCAGGTATACACATCGATATTTAACAAGCTCGTACGAAGTAATGAATGCAGCGACTCAACATACGATCGAGAATAAGAAGAAAGAATATTATGAGCACTTTCGATGCATGTAGAGATGTAAATACAATTTTACTGATAGAAAACAGTCCCCCTAACTTTTTTGGTTTAAGGTATCATTTTGCTAAAGTTCAGAAAGAATCAAGCGTTAAAAGCATGTCTTTCCAACAAGAAACGATAGCGCATTATCAGAATGCCGATGCTACAGTACCTTGGTACATATAGATATTGGGCGCTTTAATAAAACGCGTGTCATCAAAAGTAAAGTGGATAAAAATAAAGATTTCTTTTTTCTGCTATAAATTTTTCGTAGAACATGCTGGTCATTTCTGATGCGCTCTTTTCGTGATGCCTAACTACATGATGTGATAGTGCACTCAGTAATAGATTACCTTCACCGAAAAGAGAACATGTTTTTTATTAATATTCATTAACATAACGAGCGTTATGATGAGCGTGATGGTTTTTTTACAGCTATCATGAAGCTTTTCTGATTTTACATTATCTATAAATTTGGAGAGTACTATGAAAAAAAAAATGATTTACTCATTGGCTTTGATGCCTATAGCCAGCTTCTCAGCCTTCGCTGATACAGATGTTTTTATGGTGATAGATGATCCTGCTACAACACGGCGTGATTTTGAAGGTAATTTTGAAACAAACTATAACGCCCAGAGTGGAAATATTTCTAAATCTAATCTATCTATTAATACAACGCTCACGTTTTTTCAGACAAACAACGCGTACAGCGCGTGGGGAGCAGTAGATAAGAATGCAGAAGATGATCATTTAAATTTAGAAAAATATAAAGCTGGAGCCAGAGCAAGACATAATATCAATGATGATCATTATCTTTTTACGCAAGCCGACTGGTTAGGGGATAGATTTAATGGTTATCGTTCCCGGAATACATTCATAGGGGGGTATGGACGACAAATTCTTAAAGCACAAAATCATAACTTACGTTTAGAAGCCGGTCCAGGTATGCGTCACGACGAGCATGATGGTGGCGGTAGAATGACGCAGGCATTGGTTTATGGCTCTGCTGCATACACTTATCAGTTAAGTAATTATGCAAAATTTACTCAAGGGCTATCAATATTTGCTAATGGTAATGCGATGATTCATTCTGAAACAGCATTGAATGTTGACATAAATAATCATTTTTCTTTATTATTTGCACATAATATTACGTGGAATAAAATGCCAATAAGGAATGCTACAAAAGAGACGGACATAAAAACATCACTATCTTTAGTGTATCGTATCTAGTTTGTATTTGATGGCGAAAAAGAAAAGCCATTCATACCCTTATACTTGGAAAAATCAAGCGCTTTTATATAATTCAAACTCTTGGAGAGCTTTATGGAGCATGTTTGATCAGATAAAAAAGCACTTATCCCGAAATAATTCGGGAAATAATATTAGCGCGCTCACGATAGGGTGAGCGTAACTGCGAGGTAAGAAATTAAAATTTGTATTTTTGTTTTTTTTCTGACTAGCGCTCAATCATAAATTTTCTTCTAAGTATATAATGAAAACCCCAGAAATTACACGTTATCATTATCTCCTGCTGACCGCAATAGTTATATGTCTGTGTCGCCTTCCCCCTATTAACTCTGCCTTTTAAAACACTTATAGATAGTCAATTAGCGCTGTTTTGCCATAATAGTCGTTGATAATAATGATATCATTTTGTCAAAAAACTCTTCACCAGCAAATCACACTTTTTTATTAGAAATATCATATACCATATGTATCTCTTAACAACGTTTGTTGATAAAAGCTAATGTGTCAAAAAATGCCTTTTTTATGCATCAAAGCTCTTAAAATATTGTTTTCCCAACACATATCGTAATTATATAAGAGTCTAGAAATTTAACTTTTATTGCAAACTATTCTACCGTTACTGATTTAGCTAGATTACGTGGATGATCGATGTTTGTCCCTTTAATTGTGGCGATATGATAGGCCAGCAATTGCATTGGCACGGTGTAGCAAATGGGCGCAAGAATATGTTCTACCTTCGGTAGCAAGATAATGTTCATATTTGCGCTACTAGTAAAGCCGGTTGCCTCTTCTGTAAAAATAAACAGCAATCCCCCACGTGCACGCACCTCTTCGATATTAGATTTTAGCTTCTCCAGTAATTGATTTTTGGGTGCAATAACAATGACAGGCATATAGGTATCGATCAGAGCTAGCGGTCCATGTTTCAATTCCCCTGCGGCATAGGCTTCGGCATGAATATATGAGATTTCTTTTAGTTTCAATGCCCCTTCCATGGCAATAGGATAAAGATTGCCGCGGCCGATAAAAAGAACGTGCCGTTTTTCAGAGAAGGATTTCGCTAGTGTTGCCATGGACTTATCCAGCAACAGCATCTGCTCGATGCGGCCAGGAAGAATCTGTAGCGCATGAACGATGCTTTTCTCTAGAGTCTTATCCATCCCCCGCATGCGACCGATACGTGTTACTAGCATCAATAGCAGGGTCAACTGGGTCGTGAACGCTTTCGTAGAGGCCACACCAATCTCAGTACCTGCCCGGGTCATCAGCGCCATATCAGATTCTCGGACCAATGAAGAATGATCGACATTACAAATAGTCAATGAAGCTAAGTAGCCAAGAGGCTTGGTCAACTTCAGCGCTGCTAGCGTATCGGCTGTTTCGCCAGATTGGGAGAGTGTAAGCAATAGATTACCAGTGCGTAATGCGGATTTTCGATAGCGGAACTCAGAAGAGATTTCTACATTACAAGGCACGCCAGCCAACTCCTCAAACCAATATCGGGAGACCATAGCTGCATGATAGGAACTGCCGCAGGCAGTAATCTGTACATGTTCTACTTGACATAGTAATGCATCGGCACTGTCGCCCAATTCGGACAATGTTACCATGCTATTCGTGCAGCGACCCTCCAGCGTGTTTTTGATCGACTGAGGCTGTTCAAAAATCTCTTTTTGCATATAATGACGGTAAAGTCCTTTATCACGCGCGTCGTCTTGTGCATGGGATTCGATTACCGAACGTTCTACATTATTGCCAGCTTGGTCCCATATCCTAATAGTACGGCGGGTAATTTCAGCAATATCGCCCTCCTCTAGAAACATAAAGCGACGAGTAACTGGTAGCAGCGCCAATTGATCAGACGCTACAAAGTTCTCGCCAACGCCGCAGCCAATAACCAGTGGACTACCAGAGCGTACGGCCACGAGCACGCTAGGATTCCGTATATCCATAACAACCGTTCCGTATGCACCTCGCAGTGCTCTGACCACACGTTTCATGACTTCATAAAGAGCGCCGCCCTCTCGTTTCTGCTCCCAATGTGTTAAATGCGCAATGACTTCAGTGTCCGTTTGTGTAACAAACGTATAGTTGTATTCGCGTAGCCGCTCACGCAAAAGTTCATGATTTTCGATGATACCATTATGGACGACTACAATGTGCTCTGAAATGTGAGGATGTGCGTTATTTTCTGTCGGCTCACCGTGAGTCGCCCAGCGCGTATGGGCGATCCCTATACCACCAGCAAGCATGTTCATGGGCACCGCCTCCATCAGTGTGTTCACTGTACCTACCCGACGCAGGTGCTGTAAATGCCCTTCATTAGTCACAACCGCCAGTCCAACAGAATCATAGCCACGATACTCAAGACGACGTAACCCTTCTAGAAGGATCTCAACAATATCACGCTGTGCAACTGCGCCCACTATTCCACACATCTCGTTTATTCCTAATTGGACGGCCGAAATTGCCATCATGTTAGCACTATCGCATCTACTCGGCACAAGGGGGGGGGTAGCACACTGCCAATGCATCATTCACAGTTCTTGTCGACTAACTAAAGTTAGGCTGCTTTCAGGGAGCCACTGACTGCTCACAACCCTCTAATTTATTACTTTTTCTTTAATGGCCGCTTCCAGTTAGCTACAGAAAACTGACGTATGCGACTAATGACCATTTCACCATCAGCCACATCGTGTGTCACGGTCGTGCCCGCACCGATTGTAGAGCCATGGCCAATGGTTATCGGTGCTATTAGTTGGCTATAGGATCCGATGAACACATCGTCACCAATAACGGTTTTATGCTTATTGGCGCCATCATAATTACAAGTGATCGTACCAGCGCCGATATTGACATGTGCCCCGACCTCAGCGTCCCCAAGGTAGCTAAGATGACCAGCTTTCGACCCCTTACCTAATCGGGCCTGTTTTATCTCGACAAAATTACCCACGTGCGCTCCCTCCCCCAGCTCGCTACCGGGGCGAAGGCGGGCAAATGGACCTAGTGTGCTATGCGCGGCGACTCGTCCATCTTCGATCATTGTGTAAGGGCTAATGACTACATCATCACTGATGATCGCATTTTTTAGTACGCAACCTGTACCGATTCTTACACGGTTTCCCAGCGTTACTTGGCCTTCTAAGATTACATTAGCGTCAATGAATACATCTTTTCCGTGCTGTAATTCTCCGCGCAAATCAAAACGTTCAGGATCTGATAGCATGACCCCGGAAAGCAGAAGACGTTCAGCTTGCTCTCGTTGAAACAGCCGCTCCAGATGCGCAAGTTGTAGACGATTATTCACACCCAGGACCTCACTATGCCGTGTGGGTTGAACTGTACTGATTCTACGACCTTCACGCCAAGCCATGGCTATAATGTCCGTTAGATAGAACTCACCTCTTGCGTTATTGTTGTTTAACTGTCCTAGCCAGCGTTTTAAATCACTACCTCCAGTAACCAAAATACCAGTGTTGACCTCCTTCATTTGCCGCTGCTCTTCACTGGCGTCTTTATGCTCAATGATACCAGAGACTGCGCCGTTAATACGCACGATACGGCCGTAGCCGTATGGTTTTTCGAGCGTTACCGTTATCAGGCCAATGCCTCCCCTTGGTCGTGCTATGAGTAGACGCTGCAACGTTTCGGGAGAAATAAGAGGTACGTCACCGTACAAGATGAGGATGTCTTCTTCTCCCTGAAGATAGGCTAGCGCCTGCTGGACTGCATGGCCGGTGCCGCGCTGCTCGGCCTGTAACACCCAGTGTAATACATTAGTGTGCCCAGCCAGGTGTTCGCGCAATAATTCTCCACCGTGACCATAGACTATAGAGATGCGTGATGCGTCTAGTTGAGTTGCAGTATCAATAACGTGCTGAACCATAACTTTACCAGCTAAGACATGCATCACTTTCGGTCTGGACGAAAGCATTCGATTGCCTGTGCCTGCTGCTAGAATAACCACACTTAATGCTCGATTCGACATAACCATACCTACAGGCATCGTGTTATCAGGTAAGAGTAAAGTATGTTAAAAACGTGCTTACTACGTATCTAGACCCGGGAAATACATTAAAGCGTCTAGCCGTTTGGTGCTCATGATTTTTAGAAAAATTCTATTAATATAAAAATAAATAACTGATTTAATGAATTTTTTATTTATATCACGATTAATAATATAGCGTCATGCTTTGCCCTGATTTTGGTTGGGAAAATGGAACGTTAGGTCCTCATGAGGTGAGAAAAATCGGTTCATTTTTATAATACGTTTTGATCATAAACAGTTTAAAATAACTAATTGGTCTACGTAACACCAGACTCTTAAGCAGTGCTGTTCTCTGCTAGAGTACATTCATCAGGTAGCTCTTAGCACAGGCATAGAGCGCACTTCTCTTAGGCGACGTCTATCAGCATGTTGTTATTTAGATGCCAAGATCAAGCAGAGTGTGTTAACAATAACACAAGCATTTGATTTTGCATTGCAGTCTTTACAGGAGTACATAGACGCAATTTTAAATCGTATAACACCGAAACGTATATTTTTGGACTAGGCTTATACAAAAAATAACTTATTTCATTTCAGGAGATATAGCGTGAGCACGCGCTAGAATTATCTTTTTGGTCACTACATTTGGTTATTGAAGATTGTGGCGCAGAAGCATAAAAAATTCGGTAGCATAATATCGAACAAGGTAAGATATTGCATAGACCTTATCCAGTAAATTAATGGATCGGACGAGAGGTGCTTTATGAGTGCTGATGTATAGCAAAAAAGTACCAAATTAGCAATATTGTATGCTCTCGATCGAATGTCATGCGCTAACGCCAAAGAAATATCAAAGCAGCTGAAGAAGACAAAATCGTTGATACACGTAGAATGCTACAATCCATCCTTTGATGAGGATCAATTTGCCCAGTAATCCTGCTTAGGCAGGGTGCCCCAATATTTATCAGGTCATACTATTTATGCGTTGCCGCTTTAAAGTAACGTTAAAATAACGTGCAGTGTTCTTAGAAAAACACATGCAGTCATTACCATAACTCCCTGCCCAAAAACTAGTTTTTGTTCAAAAGCTTTTTCACCATCTATCAAGTTTACGTGACGTGCAATACGTAGGCACGCAAGACTTTCAAAATGTTCATAGCAATGAACCATACTCATTTCTTTTTAAAAAGGCCGAACACCGTTTGTGTTGCATAATAATAATCTTCACTAGCTGGTAATTAGTAAATATGTGGCCGCTATCTGTCAAAGCTATGACTCGGGCAGCTGTCTGAGCATGAACGGATCTACTATACCGTTTGTAATGACCGAATTATATTCAATTAGCGAATTGTGAGTAACCGATCTTATTGATGTCCAAGTATGTAGTCAGTAAAAAAGTTAGTGGGCGTTGCTGAAAATGCACAATGCACTACAAAAAATAGCTAGCGATGATGAGTCTTTCCTTTGCATGGACAGCATCGCTCTAACATTACTGACATGCAACGAGAGTTTTAGCCTTTTTAACATCATGCGAGCACTGACCAATAACAACGCTATCTATCATACATGAGTATAAAACTACGTCAACATCAAGAAATGAATATCATTCGATTTTGATCGCTTATCGGGATTAATAAAATTTTATAGATTTTATCATTAAATGATAGCAAATCATACTATTCTGCCAGGAAAGTATTTAGTAGAAAATCTTTTGCATTTCTGGGAGCGTGGGCAGTGCGCTCTGAGCTATTGCATAACCTAACCTATGTTATGCAATAGCTGCGTTGAAAACTGTCTTGCCTAACTGCTAAACCTGAGCTATGCATTTTTTACTGTGTGTAATGTAATAAAAGTTTCCCCCAGCTTATCCCACCGGAAGTCACCGATAATTCACAGGATAAAAAGATAGATAATTCCATGTATACATTGAGGAAAAAAAAGTTATCCACAGATAAGTACGATTATAGTAATATATATAATATTAGCTTTTTAAATAAATAAAGATCTTTTTTAACTAGCCCGATAGATTGTCGAGACTTGCATCTCGCCTAAACTTGCGTACAATCTTTCTGCTAAGACCATTGATGATCGCTGCGCTTTGATGTGAGGTGTTTCTAGCATGTTGTATTCCGATCATTTTGACGTCATTATAATTGGTGGCGGCCATGCAGGCACAGAAGCTGCAATGGCGGCAGCGCGCATGGGATGCCAAACCCTGATGCTAACTCATAACATTGATACACTTGGAAAAATGTCTTGTAATCCGTCGATCGGTGGTATCGGTAAAGGTCATTTAGTCAAAGAAATTGACGCAATGGGCGGTTTGATGGCGAAGGCCATCGATAAGGCCGGCATTCAGTTCAGGACACTAAACGCCAGTAAAGGACCGGCGGTTAGAGCGACCCGTGCACAGGCCGATCGTATCTTTTACCATCAGGCGGTGCGCGCCGCCCTGGAAAAACAGCCTAATTTAATCATCTTTCATCCGGCGGTAGTAGAGGATTTAATCGTAGAAAGTGATCAGGTGGTAGGCGCAGTCACAGATATGGGGCAAAAGCTCCGTGCACGTGCTGTGGTGTTAACGGCCGGTACATTCCTTGATGGCAAGATCCATATTGGCATGGATCACTGTAGTGGCGGTCGCGCAGGGGATCCATCTTCGATCTCTCTGGCGCGTCGTCTTCGTGAGCTACCGTTCCGGGCGAATCGACTGAAAACTGGAACACCGCCGCGCCTTGATGCGAGAAGTATAGATTTCTCAGGTCTAGAGATCCAACGTGGTGACACCCCTCTTCCTGTCTTTTCGTTTTTGAAAACACCAGATCAGCATCTTCGACAAATACCCTGTTATATTACCTCTACCAATGAGAAGACTCATGAGATTATCCTCCAGAATCTAGATCGTAGCCCAATTTACGCCGGAAGTATCAAGGGGGTCGGGCCTCGATATTGTCCGTCGATTGAAGATAAGGTTATGCGTTTCTCGGACCGAGATGCTCACCAGGTCTTTCTTGAGCCAGAAGGTTTGATCAGTAATGAAATTTATCCTAATGGCATCTCAACTAGCCTTCCCCTATCTGTACAGATAGGGATGGTTCGCTCTATAAAAGGGCTAGAGAAGGCGCGTATAGTACACCCGGGCTATGCAATTGAGTACGATTTTTTTGATCCTCGCGATCTTCAGTTAACTCTGGAAAGTAAAGTGATTGCTGGTTTATTTTTTGCAGGCCAAATCAATGGCACCACCGGATACGAAGAGGCAGCTGCGCAGGGGATGCTCGCGGGTCTGAATGCTGCAATGTTTTCCAAAGGAAAAGATGCCTGGTTCCCGCGGCGCGATCAGGCTTATCTTGGTGTGCTAGTAGATGATTTATGCACATTAGGCACTAAAGAGCCTTATCGTATGTTTACCTCTCGGGCCGAATACCGACTGCTATTGCGTGAAGATAACGCCGATCTGCGTCTAACTGAAATCGGCCGGCAACTTGGGTTAGTAGATGAGCTACGCTGGGCTAGCTTCTGTGTTAAGAAAGAACGCATTGAACTCGAGCGTCAACGTCTTCGAGAGATCTGGGTGAATCCTACTAGCGAATGTGTAAAGCAGCTTAATTTAATACTCAAAACCCCACTGATGAGGGAAGCCAGTGGGGAAGAGCTGCTACGACGACCCGAGATGAATTACGTCCAGCTGACCGGCCTGGATCGCTTTAGTCCAGCGGTGAATGAAGACCAGGTGGGGGCACAGGTTGAACTTCAGATTAAGTACGAGGGTTATATTACCCGTCAGCAGAAGGATATCGCACGTCAGATACAGCATGCGAATACCCCCCTGCCAGCGAATATGGATTTCAGTGCTGTATCAGGCTTGTCCAAGGAAGTCATTGACAAATGCCAAGATCACAAACCGAGATCTATCGGGCAGGCATCACGTATCTCCGGAGTCACACCTGCGGCAATTGCCATCTTGTTAATCTGGCTTAAAAAAAGAAGTGGGTCGGTTATCGAGGGCAATCCTAATATCATTACTGATATTTGAGTTACTCGGATGCTGTATTGAATACGCAAGACATAGTGCTGTTGAAATTGAAAAAGCGACTTTCTGAGTTAGGGAGTATTGCTTAAAAAAGAGACATAGGGATATAACCTGTTGTTCATGTGTTTGCTACAGAAGATGCTAGATTCCCCGATTATAGCTTGCATTTTCGTTAACCTTCTTGTTTTTAGAAGATTTAGTGTTATTGATATTTAAGCCATCGAGGTAATTGGTACGCATCTGTACATGTGTAAAGAGTGCTTATAGAAGGAGGCAGCTTGTATTCTTATCTGCATCGTTGCAGCGTGACAATGTTCTTGTGGTTTATAAGAGTGAGCGTGAAACAAGCGCATGTCAGTAAAAATTTTTATATAAGAATATATCATTCAGACTCTTGAGATGTAGCTGGGAACATTTTGACCTAGAATATTACGTGGTCAATGCATTTTTTTGGTGATGTTAAAAAAGCCGCTAGTGCCTGCACTGAAGTACTCTTTTATATTGTGGCAGCGGAAATGCTGCGAACTAAAACATAGGCAGCAACTAAAAATATTTTTTGAGCATTGCGCTACAGTGCGAATTTTTCTTAAATAGCAGCCGTGTTAGCGCCGGTCTGATGACAACATGAGTGGTGCATGTCTAGATGCGAAGTGAAAATAGATTCATTGAGTTGAGCTTTAAACATACTAAGAGACGCTGATAAGATTGCTAAATTATTCTATTTTGAGAAAAAGAAAAAAGATAGTTGATATCAACCTAAGAATATTAACATTACGTCAAATAATTAGTGTAGTTACTTAGCGCGCTATCCTGAAAGTTTTGGTAAAATCAAAAAACCGTCTGCAGAAATAGTATGGAAAAATGCAAAAGATATCGTAGGCGCGATGTCTGGCACTATTTGCGTGAAATAGATGCAATGATCATGCATGCTGAAGCAGCATTAAAGACGTGAAAATGATGCGAACTTTTTTGCTAGTTAAAGAAATGCTAAAAAATCGTCCAGAGTCGCTTAATTTTGTGTAAAAATCCAAGTAACTACCGTAATCTGCTCTTGAAGAAGGGCCCGCATCACTCATCCCGCTGCAGCGGGATGAGTGATGCGGGCCTCTGGCGCCATGAAAATAACGAGATTATTAAAAATACGCACCGGATACGAACGCGGTATCTCTTAAACTAATACTTATTTGGGCAAGACGACTGCATATCCGTATAAAATCTTTCTGGATAATCATCGTCGCTTGAACGGTTCTGCTTATGAAGAACCAGAGCCGTAATGTCAAAGGTTTAGTCGTGTATCTAGATTGCCCGGTTAGCAATATTTAAGAGTAGTGGAATTGTATAAAGACAGCTTCGATGAGAGATAAGTCATCATAAAAAACTCTATAGTTTACAATCTATCTGTACAGGGCTTATATGTAAACGTTTTCAGCCAAATAAAATTTTTAGTATATAAAAATACATCAATAAAGTATTTATAAGACAATGAATTAATATCTAGACCTTAATAACCCTTACATGAATAATATTCCAGTATAATTTACGGGGTTTTATCTTTTGACTGATCTTATAAAAAGCATATGTATACATACTCGCGGACCTGTGAGCCGTGTTGGGGTAACATATAATGCATAAACTCTGAGCCATTATAGTTTTATAGATGCCGCGAAGTGACCTGCTACGCAGAGTTGATGAAGCTTATATTATTGAGTAAGCCTTGAGCTTTGTAAAAACTCCTGACATCTAGGAGGTCTGTTCTGGTCGTTTACCCTCATGAGACACAGAAACTGGCGTCTATGAACGCATTTCTGGTCATCACGCTTAAAATGATGCTCAAGCGTCACTATTGTTTATGCATACTGACTGTTTATCGGTACTGACTATATCGATAGCAGAGCTTGTTATCGGCCATACTTAATGAAAGGGGTAAGACGCATGATGTCTGCATCAGGAGCAATTATTACTCCACAGGAGTACATAGCCCATCACTTGAAAAATCTCCAAGTAGACCTGTGTACGTTTGAACTGGTTAATCTTCAGTCTTCGATGTCTTTTTGGGTCTTGAATGTTGACTCAATGTTTTTTTCTCTCCTGCTTGGCGCGATTTTCCTGCTGATATTTAGCTGCATAGCTAGAGGTGCTACTAGCGGTGTCCCTGGAAAAATGCAGACCTGCGTAGAGTTGGTGGTCGATTTTGTTGACGGCACTGTACGAGATATGTTCTACGGTAAAAGCAAGCTCATTGCCCCGTTAGCACTCACCATCTTCGTTTGGGTATTTTTAATGAACTTAATGGATTTATTGCCAATTGATTTTCTGCCCTATATTGCTGATCGCATCCTGGGAATCCCGATGATGCGTGTCGTTCCATCCGCTGACGTTAACATTACCTTGTCGATGTCTCTTGGCGTTTTTATCCTCATTCTTTATTATAGTGTAACCATTAAAGGGGTTGGTGGTTTCGTCAAAGAGCTTACTATGCGACCGTTTAATCATCCGATTTTCATTCCTATCAACTGTATTCTCGAAGGTGTCAGTCTATTGTCGAAACCATTTTCACTGAGCCTGAGGTTATTTGGCAACATGTACGCGGGTGAGTTGATCTTTATGCTAATTGCCAGCATGTTACCTTGGTGGTCTCAATGGATTTTAAATGTGCCATGGGCTATTTTTCACATTTTGATTATTACGTTGCAAGCTTTTATCTTTATGGTTCTCACAATCGTTTATCTTGCGATGGCCTCTGAAAACCATTGATTGTAAAATACTTTAATACTGATATTCACTGAAAAAACCGGAGATTTTCATGGAAAACCTAAATATGGATTTGTTATACATGGCGGCCGCTGTGATGATGGGTCTGGCGGCAATTGGTGCTGCGATCGGTATAGGCATCCTAGGAGGTAAATTTTTAGAAGGCGCTGCACGTCAGCCTGATCTGATCCCCCTCCTACGTACGCAGTTTTTTATCGTTATGGGTCTTGTTGACGCCATTCCCATGATCGCCGTTGGCCTGGGTCTGTATGTAATGTTTGCCGTAGCTTAATGTTGCGATACGAAAACATAGACGTTTTTATTCCCTGAATGTTTTTAACGCTCAAAGCCATAGCGGTGGTTGACGAATATCTAAAGAGTAAAGTAAATTTTCGATTACATGTTTGCTTTACCTTCATCGGTTCATAACCTTTCGATATTGGGTCATGTTTGATATGTCTAGATACTGGTGTTAAACCAACATCAAATAGTTAACTTTACAAGAGATATAGAGCTGTGAATCTTAACGCAACAATCCTCGGTCAGGCCATTGCATTTATTTTGTTTGTGCTATTTTGTATGAAGTATGTTTGGCCGCCTTTAATGTCTGCTATTGACATGCGGCAGAAAGAAATTGCTGCTGGTCTGGCAGCGGCCGAACGTGCCCAAATCGATTTGGAGATCGCCCATAATGCAGCTAACGAGCATTTACAGCAAGCAAGGCTGGAAGCCAGGGTGATTATCGAACAGGCGCATAAGCGTAAAGGGCAAGTGATTGAGGAAGCTAGAACTGCAGCTGAAATGGAACGTAATAAAATTTTGGCGCATGCGCGAACAAAAATTAATGCTGAATATAATCGCGCTCGTGAAGGTTTACGAAAGCAGGTTGCTACGCTAGCCGTGGCCGCTGCTGAGAAGATCATCGAACGTTCTCTTTATGAACATAATACCGACATCATAGATAAAATTATCGATGAACTTTAATCAGGAAGGTGACTGGTGTCTGAACTCGTAACTGTAGCTCGTCCGTATGCCAAAGCGGCGTTTGATTTTGCTGTTGAGCACCAGGACGTCGCACACTGGCAGGCAATGCTGGAGTTTTCCTCTGCAGTAAGCCGAAATGAGCAGATAGCTGCACTGCTTTCGGGTACGGCGTTGCCTGAAAAGCTGGCGGAAATTTTCCTCGCGGTATGTGAGAAAAACATTGATGCTTTTTTTCAGAGTCTGATTAGGATCATGTCAGAAAACAAGCGTTTAGCAGCTCTACCTAATGTGCTAGAGCACTTTATTCTTTTTCGTGCCGCACAGGATGCTGTAGTGGAAGTAAATGTTATTTCTGCTTACGCGCTGCAAGAAGAGCAGCTAGTGAAAATGAGTACTGCACTGGAGCAGCGTCTTGCACGTACAGTGAAGCTTAATTGTAAAATTGACAAGTATATAATAGCTGGCATCGTAATACATATAGGCGATGTGGTGATAGACGAAAGTGTACGCGGTCGTTTAGATCGCCTGAAGGACATCTTGCAGTCTTAGGAGAGGCTAGAGAGTATGCAATTAAATTCCACCGAAATCAGCGAACTAATTAAGCAGCGCATTGCTCAGTTCAATGTCGTGAGTCAAGCGAAAAATGAAGGCACCATTGTTTCTGTCAGCGATGGCATTATTCGCGTACATGGTTTGGCTGAAGTGACACAGGGGGAGATGATCGCGCTACCCAGGAACCGTTTTGCCATTGCCCTGAATCTGGAGCGCGACTCCGTTGGAGCGGTGGTTATGGGTCAGTATGCGGATTTGGCGGAAGGCATGAAAGTCAAGTGCACTGGGCGTATTTTAGAAGTACCGGTTGGCGCAGGCCTCCTTGGCCGTGTAGTGAATGCCCTGGGTATGCATATCGACGGTAAAAGCCCGCTAGAGTACGATGGCTTCTCGCCTGTTGAAGCTATCGCACCAAATGTCATTGAACGTCAGTCGATTGATGAACCATTGCAGACCGGTTATAAATCTGTCGACACGATGATTCCTATCGGGCGAGGTCAGCGTGAGCTTATTATTGGGGATCGTCAGACAGGAAAATCAGCTTTAGCAATTGACGCTATTATCAACCAACGCGACAGCGGTATCAAATGTATTTATGTGGCGATCGGCCAGAAAGCATCTACTATTGCCAATGTTGTTCGTAAGTTGGAAGAGAACGATGCGATGATGAACACTATTGTTTTGGTTGCCACAGCATCTGAATCCGCCGCGCTGCAGTACCTAGCGCCTTATGCTGGTTGCGCGATGGGGGAGTATTTTCGTGACCGAGGTCAAGATGCGCTGATTATTTACGACGATCTCTCTAAGCAGGCGGTGGCCTACCGCCAGATTTCACTTCTGCTTCGTAGACCACCTGGACGTGAAGCCTATCCTGGCGATGTATTTTACTTACATTCCCGCTTGTTAGAGCGGGCTGCTCGTGTCAATGCGGCATACGTTGAAAACTATACAAATGGCAACGTAAAAGGAAAGACTGGTTCGTTAACTGCACTGCCTATTATTGAAACTCAGGCCGGTGACGTTTCCGCATTCGTTCCAACTAACGTAATTTCAATCACTGATGGTCAGATATTTCTAGAATCAAATCTATTTAATGCTGGTATTCGGCCTGCTGTAAACCCCGGGATTTCTGTTTCCCGGGTCGGCGCTACGGCTCAGACCTCGATCATGAAAAAACTTTCTGGAGGCATCCGAACGGCGCTGGCTCAGTATCGTGAATTAGCTGCTTTCTCCCAATTTTCGTCTGAGCTCGATGATGCCACTCGCAAGCAGCTAGATCACGGTGAGAAAGTAACTGAATTGCTAAAGCAGAGACAATGTGCGCCTATGTCAGTCGCTCAGCAAGCGCTAGTTCTGTTCGCAGCTGAACGGGGTTATCTGGAAAATGTTCAGCTAGAAAAAATTAGTGATTTTGAAACAGCACTAATAGCTTATGCAAACTATAACGAAAGCGACTTGATGCATTATATCAACCAGACTGGTGCTTATAATGATGATATCGAAGGGAAACTGCAAGGGATTCTCGACACCTTTAAGGCAACCTCTTCCTGGTAATGCGTAATAAGTTACGTCGCCAGGCCATACAGCAATAAGGAGCATTAGACATGGCCGGTGTAAAAGAGATCAATAGTAAGATTGCAAGCGTACAGAATATGCAAAAGATTACTAAAGCGATGGAAATGGTTGCTGCGTCTAAAATGCGTAAAACTCAGGAACGCATGGCTGCTAGCCGTCCTTATGCAGAAGCAATGCGAAAAGTAATTGGTCACCTTTCATTATGTAATTTAGAATATAAACACCCTTATCTAGAAGAACGTGAGGTGAAGCGCATAGGTTGCTTGGTGGTGGCAACTGACCGTGGCTTGGCAGGTGGTTTAAACATGAATGTATTCAAAATACTGCTGGCTAAGATGAAAGATTGGGATGGGAAAGGTGTAAAAACCGACTTGGCTCTCATTGGTGCAAAATCGGTGTCTTTTTTCAGTTCGGTCGGTATAAAAGTACTGGCGCAGGTAACGGGAATGGGAGACAGCCCCACGCTGTCTGAATTGATCGGACTAGTCAATATTATGTTACAGGCTTATGACGCAGGCCAACTTGATAAACTCTATATTGTCAGCAATAAATTTGTTAATACTATGTCCCAAGTGCCGAAAATTCTGCAAATCTTGCCTCTTCCGACAGCGGAATCGGAGTATTTAAAGATAAAATCTTGGGATTATCTATATGAACCGGATCCTAAAACACTACTGGATACTTTACTGCGTCGTTATGTAGAATCACAGGTTTATCAGGGCGTCGTTGAAAACTTGGCTAGCGAACAAGCTGCTCGTATGGTAGCCATGAAAGCTGCGACTGATAACGGCGGAAGCCTGATCCAAGAGCTACAACGTGTTTATAATAAGGCTCGACAGACTAACATTACTCAGGAACTCGCTGAAATCGTCTCGGGAGCTACCGCAGTTTAGGTTACGCATTACGCAGAGGATTCAAGATGGCTACTGGAAATATTATCCAGGTTATTGGCGCCGTAGTTGATGTCGAGTTCCCACAAGACGCTGTACCCAAGATCTACAACGCCCTTGAAGTGGGTAAAGGTACTACAAAATTGGTGCTTGAAGTAGAGCAACAGCTGGGAGGCGGCGTCGTTCGCTGTATCGCAATGGGATCCTCCGACGGGTTACGTCGTGGCCTCATGGTGACCGATCTCGAACATGCAATTGAAGTGCCGGTTGGTAAAGCCACCCTGGGCCGTATTATGAACGTATTGGGTGAACCTGTTGACATGAAAGGCAGTATCAACACGGAAGAGCGATGGTCTATTCACCGTCTTCCTCCGACCTATGAAGAACTAGCGATTTCGCAGGATCTTCTTGCAACAGGGATTAAGGTTATCGATCTTATGTGTCCCTTTGCTAAGGGCGGTAAAGTCGGCCTATTTGGCGGCGCTGGCGTGGGTAAAACTGTGAACATGATGGAACTAATCCGCAACATAGCTATCGAACACTCTGGTTATTCCGTTTTTGCTGGTGTAGGCGAACGCACCCGAGAAGGTAACGACTTCTATCATGAAATGACGGATGCCAACGTTATCGATAAGGTTTCTCTAGTGTATGGCCAGATGAATGAGCCCCCAGGGAATCGGCTGCGCGTTGCACTAACTGGCCTCACCATGGCGGAGAAATTTCGTGATGAAGGTCGTGACGTTCTCTTGTTCATCGACAACATTTATCGTTATACTCTGGCTGGGACAGAAGTATCAGCTCTCCTGGGGCGTATGCCGTCTGCAGTAGGTTACCAGCCGACTCTCGCGGAAGAGATGGGCGTATTACAGGAACGAATCACGTCTACGAAAACTGGATCTATTACCTCTATACAGGCAGTGTATGTCCCTGCTGATGATTTGACCGACCCGTCCCCCGCAACCACATTCGCGCATCTTGACGCCACCGTGGTTCTAAGCCGTCAGATTGCCTCATTAGGTATTTATCCATCAGTAGATCCCCTCAACTCTACCAGTCGTCAGTTAGATCGACTGGTGGTTGGGCAGGAGCATTATGACGTGGCGCGCGGCGTACAGTCTATTTTGCAGCGCTATCAGGAGCTGAAGGATATCATTGCTATTCTTGGTATGGATGAATTGTCCGAAGATGACAAAGTAGCAGTTTCTAGGGCGCGTAAGATTCAGCGCTTTCTGTCTCAGCCATTTTTTGTCGCGGAAGTTTTCACAGGCTCTCCAGGCAAGTATGTAGCGTTAAAAGACACAATTATTGGCTTTAAAGGCATCCTAGACGGAGAATACGATCATCTCCCGGAGAAAGCATTCTACATGGTAGGTTCAATCAATGAAGCTGTAGAAAAAGGCAAAACACTTTAATGCCTTAATGGGGGGTTATGTCTGCAAAAACTTATCATCTCGAGGTTGTTAGTGCTGAAAAAAAAATTTTTTTCGGCGTCGTTGAGAAAATCCAGGTGACAGGTAGCGAGGGTGAGCTGGGGATTTTTCCTGGCCATGCACCGTTGCTAACTGCCATTCAACCTGGTATGGTGCGGATTGTAAAAGAACACTGCACTGAAGAGTATATCTACTTGTCTGGAGGGATGCTTGAAGTACAGCCCAGTAGTGTTACAATACTGGCCGATACTGCTATTCGAGGTAAAGATCTTGACGAATCTAGAGTGCTGGATTCTAAGCGGAGGGCAGAGGATCATATGAATAACTGCCACAGTGATCTTGATTATGCTCGGGCATCGGCTGAACTATCTAACGTGCTAGCAAAACTACGAGTCATAGAATTAATAAAAAAAGCGATGTAAAAAGAGAAAGTATCGTAATTAGAACCGAGATGGTCTATTATTTCAGTTCATGTGTTACTCTTACTTATTCTTTTTTTTGCATTATTAATAATGAGCCATTACATCGCTGTCTTTGATCAACACTTCTAATGTTAAACAAGATAAATAAATATCATCTCTGATGTTATTGAACGAGGTTGCTTAATAAGGAGTAATAAAAAATTATATTGCGCGTGATGTCAGTTAACATTGTTCGAATTTTTCAGAAAATCTGCTTGATTAAATGCGCTAAAGCCTTTTATCATTATTGTTTTTGGGTGAATAGTTATAGCTACGGAGAGCATTTTTTCTTGTTCTCTCAACTGTTACACTAGGAAGGTTTCCATGCTTCTTGCTTGTCGATAACATGCGACTGGATGTTGTAGTCTCACTTACTAAAATCTTGCAGCTAGTTTCCATAAATGATTAGATCGCTATAATTTTAGCACATGTTAATGTGTGCATGTTGCTACTAACATTCTGTTATCGATTATTAAAGAAAGAACGATCCGGAAAGCTTGTCGGACACTTTATAAGTTCACATGTCGACTGACAAAAGTTTTGTAAGATTCGCAGAAAAATATTAAAAACTTATTTTTTCGCGAACATCCTAGGTATAGTTTTTCGTCTTGCTTAGTAGAAAAATAGTAGGCCTAACCGACCTCTAAAACATTATCCATCTAGGATCAGAACTGAACCCAGATTTTGAAATAGCAAAAACTGGTTTCTGAAGTTTTTCTTATAAGAAAATCAGTGAATGATTTTGAGAAAAAATGTACTGAGTACATGGTCAAAGTTTTTTTAAAATCTTATATACTAATGAATGACTCTGATTAACATCGCTCTCAGTACTATCAAGCCCGTATTGATCCTCTAGAAATGTTCCATGAGAATGTTTTTGCTGAACTATAAGCTTTTTCTGGTTTGAGATTGAGCTCGAATAATACTAGAGAGCCAGAAAATACCATGAATGCTAAAGACGCTAAAAGCTTTTATTTTACTACTCTTTTAGAGTAGTGGCTATAAACTTTCTATTATTATAGAATATGCAGTGATATCTGTACATTCATGCGTGGGTTCTATGATAAGAGTGGAGGTGAGAGAGAGAAAAGAACACGGCGCTCCTCTGAAGAGCATGGAGCTAGGTATGGTGGTGAGCACGCTCTGTATCAAGAAACAGAGGTGCCACAATTTGAGCGTGTAGGTTAATTAATTCCGCCTGGATAGTGTTGTTGGTGATCAGTCACTGCTATTTGAAGAAAGGGCACGTTTATAAAACGTGAAAGCAAAATACCGGGAACAATTCTCACTCCTGAACATCGACCAGAACATACTCTAACATAGCGAATCTTCAATATTGTACACCTACCCTGGGGTGATTAACCCTAACCAATTTTTTAGTGTGAATGATAATCATCATGTAGCAAAATTAATTACGAGCTGATATGTCTTGAATAAGACACTTTCAAGTATGAGCTAGTGTTATTGATAGGCAGCGCATAAGGAGCCTACCGATCCAGCATAACAAATCACTAGTTGTGAAAATACTGATAAGAATACTTCTGATTACAAGTAGTTTTCTGAGCCCCACATTAAAGCTCAAATGTTACATAACCTACCGACTGTTAACGGCGGTGTTGCTCTTCGGTTGACTCTGGAAGAATACTTTTAAAGTAGTTATCTAGCCTTCATGTTTACGTATCACTAGGCTATCATTCTATCAACAGGCGCGCGGGGATGGACAGCACTTTTCTGGAATGGTAATATTTAAAAAAATATTTTTTCCACTCAAAATAGTTGCCAACGGACTCATTTGTCTGTACAGAATAATGTTAAAGGAAAGGAGTCACTGCAGGAACGTCATACTGAAGCGGCTATTCAGTGCATCGACATGAAGAGTCGCGCTCAGCATTTTTCCAAAAACCTAACAACCTTTTGACAACCGTAAAAATCGATATATAGCCAGCTGTATTGGTTAATAAAAATTTAAGATGCGATATTTCATCACAGGTCAGGTGACAACATACCCCCATAATAATCGCAATACTTATGTGCATGGTTCTTAGATAGCTTGCTACTAATGCTTCTTGTAATCACGGAAAGCGCGCATTCCACTATGAGGCTCTTTACATGTAGAACCGCATAGTGGAATGCGTTTTTATTTTTTTGGCAATCATTCTTTTGTTAATGCCAATACTATCGCAACGCTGCAGTGGTAAAATGTGTTATTTCTATTCGTGTTATATAACTGCCATGAGTAGGTAAGAAGCTTGCAGCGAGTATCTTATCAAACAATGTAATCTTTAATCAAATATATTTATAGTGCCTCATATCTTAATTAAATCCATTATTCGTGCTCATGACTTATCGGAGTGTAACTGCTTTTTGGCCATTCTGAATATTGTGCGTTAAGGTTAGCAATGTAAGGCCATCACTATAACAATCAGCATTACCGTACCGTGCCGTACCATACCTACCTAAATATCATTAGATGATATTCTAATTTTAATTACTCATTAGATATTTTATGAACTGGAAATAATTTTTATTTACTAAACGCTGCTAACAGTTAATGTTAATTTTAAATGAACATCTTATTACAGAAACATTGAGTTAAGAAGCCATGGTGATGAACATAACAATTTAAATTTCATTTGATCAAAATAAATTATTCAATTATTATGATTTGATCTCATCATCAGCAATGCTATACACGATTTTTATAGAACAGTAACATGTTTACTGATCAAGTAGACCATTTATATTAAGGATGTTCAAGCGATATGACTTTCTAGCAGCATGACGCGATAATTCAACTATTCTCTTCACAGAGAGAAACTTAATTTTAGAAAACGTTTAATTGACTTCTCATTAGTACAGCAGGCTTATCACTACGGAAATTCTATTTAAAAAAGTTTGTTTGGTTTTTTTCTCGTAGATTAGATACAAAGCTTAGTCTGCTCAATTTTTTAAACATGATGGAGCAGCGGCTAAGTTTCTCATGTGATCTATACCCATTACAATAAGGCCTCTTTTTTATTAATAAACAAGCTATATAGCTTATTGTAGCCTACAACCGCTGCGGTCGCATGAGTCCAAGGGGTGCATTAGAAAACTTGCAGCCGATGCAGCGAAAAGAATCGCCATGCTACTGCTATGTAATGCTTAAGAGTAGAGCATTTTGCCTAGGGTAGCTCAACAAGCGTACAGCATGCATTTCCATGCGTGAAGGAAGAGTGGCGTTTTTACACTCTAATCAGACGTAATTTCCTGCTCTAATCCTGTCAAGGTAGACCTTTAGCGGTCGCATATGTTTAGAAATGTAATCGGCAAGACAGATGACGATAGCTCGGCTAATATCAACTATGTTTTTTTTCATGCTGCGTGGCGCTGAATTTATTTCTAATGGTGTTGCATCAAACAAAACCGATTGAATTTTATCATCATTTATCGTTACAAGAAGGTTATATCTTGGGTGCATCAGACGTGTCTTTTAGTGCCTTCATTAAGCTGGAGTCTTCACGATGCCAGCGCATTGTTAACTCGTCATTATTGACCGCTTGAACTCACTTTTTTCTACAATGCAGAATATGGGGCGATGCTCTTCTTGTCCGACTTTCGTCGGAACTATGTTGTGTCTCTTACTGAACGCAGAATTACTTTAGTAGAAACTGGATCGTCTAGATGGATGAAGTAAGAAAACCTGCCGATGACTTAATAACGCCAGATGGAAAAAATTTTTTTGCTTAGGTTCGCTGGCTGCAGCTTATTGACTCTAGAAAACTAATATACCTCACGGATATCCCCGCTCTTTTTTACAACTACGCACTCAGTAGAATGCGCCGTATCTAAGACGAAGCAATTAGCGCCTAGTTACTAATCAGTATAGGAAGTGGCTATAGTTGTTTTTGTATTGGTTTTAAAGAAATCTATAGTATTTCTTCGAAAGGACGCATACATAGATCATGATGATGATCATGTTATTTTCATGTCTCTTTTCATATAAAAAGATTCTTTCTTGTATAAAATCGTAACTAGTGGAAAAAAGTTTACTGCTACAGTTTTTCAGCGATATTCATTCTTTATAATGTGCGTTATATCTATACCGGCTCTCATCGCTGCTTGAGGTTTGCTGAATAGCCAAGTATTGCTAACGGTTCTTGAGTGTTAGCACCAACATTCTAGAAATGAATTACAGCAAGAGTTAGTCAGCAGCACCTCTCCCTGCAATAATCAAAGGTCAGGTCATCTTTTATACATGTGCACTTGAGTATTATTCTGGCGATAAGTGCATGCTTTTTTATAAAAGCCGCATTTGTTTTGATAAAGTGTATTCTGAATGCATACAGATGGGATAGATAAGAGCCCTGATTGATGCAAGAATGAATAATAGCCAATCTCCCCGATAGATTCGGATGCTCTATTCTAGAAAGGTTGTATCAATTGATAACGAGTCCCTGTTTGTGAAAGGGGCCTGTATTATTCGCCACCTGAAAACATTTATACCTACGTATTCTTAATGAGCTATAAGTTCGTCTTGTATGGCTGCTCGAATGGAGCAAAGTTGACTATCGGACTATCCACCTTGGCAGAACACAGTTTGCATTGCTGCTAATGAGATCAGCAACTATACTCCGGTTAGCTAGAATGAACAACTAATTAGCTCATGAATAATATTTAGCATTAAGTGCTTAGCAACTTTTTCAACTTGTTCAACTTGTGCAGTCTTGTGGTAAGGTACTTTTACCTTAAATAGATAAAGTATCTAGTTTGCTAAAAGAGTAAGTTCCTACTGTAATGTAGGCAACGCTTCTCGTAATCAAGCTTTATTTTTCCGGGCCAAAATGATTTGTTGAATGAATAGATTTTTCCGTCGGTTGAATGATCAGATTGTTCCCTGTAATATAACCTGATGCGCTAAAAACGTATAAAAAAGGCACGGTAAGGAGACGACAGATCTTATCTACTAACATAATACTTAATAGTAGAAACCTATCACGCTTTATACATTTATATAATTTTGACATATGAAATTAGGTCTAGAGTGTTGCTAAAGAAAAACATCGTTAATGTTTTAGCGCTACTTGCCTTGATAAAGCGAACGTCCTAGAAAATTGAATAAGCATGTGATGATGGCTCTAATAATATAGCTTCTTGGTATCATACAGGTTGTATAAAAAAGATAGCTTTTGATTTCTCCTTTGCAGGATACGAAATGTATATTATTTTCATGATGCTAGTGTCGTCATGAACAGACGCTACATTCTCACTCTACTCATGGTTTGAAGCAGTCATATGCTAGCTCAGCATAGCGCTCTATAGTATCCATGTAAATTTTTGTGTAACAATGACGAAAGGTAGGCGATAAAAGAAGCAATAGCAATTTTTAAAGTGTTTTACTTGCATGACGTTGTTAGAAATTATTCACACACCCTCACAGGGCGCAAAGAGATTGCACGGGGTAGCGAAATTTAATCCACGATATCTTATTGTATATACGTTAAAAGAAATGGTTTTCATATTGGGAGTTTAGTTTTCTTATAATCTTTAACGCTATGACTGTGCATGAGAAAAATGTATCCTTTTACTGAACTAGCAGGATCAATCCTTTTTAAGGATCTCATGAGAAGTTGTAAAATGTCGCTTAAAGGCGCAACGGGGATTCCTACATATTCTAGAACCATAAATTTTTAATCATTGATTTAAAAAAATAAAAATCTATTACAGCATGCCTCTCTGTTTTTTTTGAAGCATTAGAGCATAACACACACATCTGACTGAAGATTTATCATGTTTAACTGCACCCAGTTAAGTTCTTTCATGCTTCTGGTGTTATTTAAAAGTTCTAATATCAGATTCTTCACTAAAGTCTCGTAGAAAAGAAGATTATACAGTTAAAAACTTTACAACCTTAACAGATTTAAAGTAAGATTATGAACTTTTTTTGAAAAGCGCTAAAACAAGTCAGCAAGTACATCCAAATTCCATCAAGAAGAGAATCACATGCCAGTAATTAAAGTACGTGAAAACGAGCCTTTTGATGTCGCGCTGCGTCGCTTCAAGCGCTCTTGCGAAAAAGCAGGCATTCTAGCTGAAGTGCGTCGTCGTGAGTTTTATGAAAAACCAACAACTGAACGGAAGCGCGCCAAAGCATCTGCTGTTAAACGTCATGCGAAGAAACTGGCTCGCGAAAACTCACGCCGTACTCGTCTTTATTGACTTTTAAGGTGAGAGGCTAGTCTGATTGCGTGATAAATCTTCAGACGTACCTGTCTCGTCGTCTGGATCGAGCGGTCTAGAAAAGTTTCACGCTTTTATTGGTTAAGTGCTTATTCGACAGGACTTATGGCTGGACGAATCCCACGTATCTTTATCAATGCTTTATTAGCGCGTACCGATATCGTCGATCTAATTAACTCGCGGGTGCCGCTCAAAAAGCAGGGAAAAAACTTTCACGCCTGCTGTCTATTCCACCATGAGAAAACCCCGTCATTTACTGTGAACGAGGAAAAGCAGTTTTACTATTGTTTTGGATGTGGCGCTCATGGCAATGCGATCGATTTTTTAATGCATTATGATCGGTTAGATTTTGTTGCCTCGATCGAGGAACTTGCCGCCCAGCTCCACTTGGAAGTGCCGTATGAGAGCGGTATAGGCCTAAATCAGAAGGCTCGTCATCAACGAAACACGTTGTATCAGCTTATGGGGAAGCTTAGTAGTTTTTATCAGCAGGCGTTGCAATCCAGAACGGCAAATTTGGCTAAGAAATATTTGCAATACCGTGGATTAAGCGAAACAGTTATTACACGTTTTGCCATCGGTTTTGCGCCGGCTGGCTGGGATAATATCATTAAGCATTTCGGTCAGTCGTCAGCCGATTGCAATGCGCTTAATAACGCTGGCATGGTGGCAATCAGCGATTATGGGCGAGCTTACGATCGTTTCCGTGAACGCATCATGTTTCCGATCCGAGACATGCGCGGTCGTGTTATCGCCTTCGGCGGGAGGATATTAGGGGATGAGCAGCCGAAGTACTTAAACTGCCCGGAAACAGAGATTTTTTATAAGAGCCGTCATCTTTATGGTTTGTATGAGGCAAAAAAACAGTATCCGACATTACCCCGGATGCTCGTAGTTGAAGGCTATATGGATGTAGTTTCACTATCCCAGTTCGGGATCCACTATGTAGTTGCTTCTCTTGGTACCTCGACAACGGCCGATCACATGCAAGTACTATATCGGCTTACTGACCAAGTGATTTGCTGTTATGACGGTGACAATGCTGGGCGTAGAGCGGCCTGGCGGGCGCTGGAGAATGTGTTGCCCCACCTGAATGATGGTCGGCAGCTAAATTTTATGTTTCTTCCGGAAGGTGAAGATCCCGACACTCTTGTGCGTAAAATCGGGAAAAAAGCTTTTGAGAATCGCATCGAACAGGCGATTCCACTATCAAGATTTTTATTTGAAACACTGATACCGCAGGTAGATTTGAGTAATCCCGACGGACGGGCAAAGCTCAGTACCTTGGCCTTGCCACTGATAGGCCAAATCCCAGGAGAAACCCTGCGTCTTTATTTGCGTCAGAAGTTGGGAAATACGCTCGGTCTTCTTGACGACAACCAGCTTGAAAGGCTGGCCCCTCAGGCAGCTCTAAAGAAACACATTAGAACAAGGCCGGGGATAAAACGCACAACTATGCGTATCCTGATAGGATTGCTCGTACAATATCCACAACTATCTGCACTAGTGCCTAACGTGCAGGATCTGGAGCAATCCAAACAGCTGGGTGTGCCGCTATTTATCGAATTAGTACAGACCTGCCAGGCAGGCTCTGGGCTTACTACCGGTCAATTACTGGAGCATTATCGGGAGACTCAATTTTCTTCCCAGCTTAACACCCTTGCGACCTGGAACCATATGATCATTGATGAGACGGTCGAGGCGACATTTCTTGACACCCTAGAAAATCTCTATGACTCTATACTCGAAGATCGCCAAGAAGCGCTGATCACTCGTGCTCGGACACATGGACTAACGGCCGAAGAACGCCAGCAGCTCTGGTCACTGAACCAGGCGCTGGCAAAAAAAACTTAATAATGAGGCTGCATCATTATCTAACATTTAGCAGGGCAAGACCCTGCGCTATGCTGCATTGGGCCGCGGCGTGAAACGGAGCCCATCTCTCTCGTTGGTCATCTATTTTTGTCAACCAACACCGATTATTACTCTTGAAGTGTGGATACCGTCTTATGGAGCAAAACTCGCAGTCACAGCTGAAGCTGCTTGTCACACGTGGTAAAGAGCAAGGTTATTTGACCTTTTCTGAGGTTAATGACCATCTACCTGAAGATATCGTCGACTCTGATCAGATAGAAGATATCATCCAGATGATAAATGACATGGGCATCCAGGTGATGGAAGAAGCGCCAGACGCCGATGATCTGCTTCTCGCCGAAACAACCTCCGACACCGATGAAGATGCGGTGGAAGCAGCGGCCCAAGTCTTGTCTAGTGTTGAGGCGGAGATTGGACGGACCACTGACCCAGTTCGTATGTATATGCGAGAAATGGGTACTGTGGAGCTGCTGACTCGTGAAGGTGAGATTGACATTGCCAAGCGTATTGAAGACGGGATCAATCAGGTGCAGTGCTCAGTAGCCGAGTATCCAGAGGCGATTACTTACCTTCTCGAACAGTACGAGCGCGTTGAAGCGCAAGAGGTGCGAATGTCTGATCTGATTACCGGGTTTATCGATCCGAACGCGGAAGAAGATATGACGGCCACTGTGACTCATATCGGCTCTGAACTTGCTGTTGACGATAGCACCGCTGATGACGATGAAGAAGACAGTAGCGGTGATAGTGCTGAAGACGATCATAGCATTGATCCGGAGTTAGCGCGACAGAAATTTCTTGAACTACGTGAACAGTATGAAATTACCCGTAATATGATAAAAGCTAATGGGCTGAATCATATTACATCTGCCTCGGAGATTCTTAATCTTTCAGACGTGTTTAAACAATTCCGTCTAGTGCCGAAGCAGTTTGACTACCTGGTTAATAACATGCGCGCCATGATGGATCGCGTGCGTAATCAGGAACGTTTTATTATGAAGCTATGTGTAGAAATCAGTAAGATGCCGAAGAAAAGCTTTGTCACTCTCTTTTCCGGTAACGAAACCAGTGATAGCTGGTTCAAAGCGGCATTGTCCATGAATAAGGCCTGGTCTGAAAGACTGCATGCAGTCGATGATGAGGTGCATCGTAGCTTGAAGAAGTTACGGCAGATTGAAGAAGAAACTGGGCTGACTATCGAACAGGTAAAGGACATCAACCGCCGAATGTCTATTGGCGAAGCCAAGGCGCGCCGTGCTAAGAAAGAAATGGTTGAGGCGAACCTGCGTCTTGTTATTTCTATTGCAAAAAAATACACGAACCGTGGACTGCAGTTTCTGGATCTAATTCAGGAGGGCAATATCGGTTTGATGAAGGCTGTAGATAAATTTGAATATCGTCGCGGCTATAAGTTCTCGACATACGCTACTTGGTGGATCCGTCAGGCGATTACTCGCTCTATCGCCGATCAGGCGAGGACTATCCGTATTCCAGTGCATATGATTGAAACTATCAATAAGCTCAACCGTATTTCTCGACAGATGTTGCAAGAAATAGGACGTGAACCGACACCAGCAGAGCTAGCAGATCGCATGCTAATGCCGGAAGATAAGATCCGTAAGGTACTAAAGATCGCGAAGGAACCGATCTCAATGGAAACACCTATCGGTGACGATGAAGATTCGCATCTAGGAGATTTTATCGAAGACACTACCCTGGAGCTCCCGCTAGATTCCGCTACTTCAGAAAGCTTACGTTCAGCGACACATGAGGTACTGGCTGGGTTAACGGTTCGAGAAGCAAAGGTATTGCGCATGCGCTTTGGTATCGACATGAACACCGATCATACATTGGAAGAAGTCGGTAAACAGTTTGACGTCACTCGAGAACGGATTCGTCAAATCGAAGCGAAAGCGTTGCGTAAACTGCGTCACCCGAGCCGGTCTGAAGTCTTGCGCAGTTTCTTAGATGATTAATTTTTTGAGCGCCTTGTGTTTACAAGCATTGGCTTCATTGGAAGCATGCCCGGCATTTCGGAGACATTCTGGAACAGGTAGATTGACAGCTGCAACGAGGCCAAATATTACGATAGTTCCCCTAACAATGATTAACTTTCTGGGATTCAAAAATGTATGTAGCTATTGTGAGATCCATGCCGGATTGCCTTAGTATCTGCTCAAAACACCTATTTTCAGAAGAGGCTGACGATTAGCGGGGCCTTGTGATTTTATTGGTATGGGTTGATCTCCTCCTTTTTGCAAAAGGCAGCGATATGCTCTGCTTTTCAATTTCGGCGTGAAAATAGAGCTCATATGCCCTATCCTTTGCATGTGAATGGGTTGTTTGAGAAGTGATCTTTATCTAGCACAGATAACTTGCGGTAGTTTTGCTAGATAAAAACGGGATATCTCTTAGAAAGAGCACCCTTAACTCTTGGCGTGAGCATGTTTTTCTTAGGGAATCTTATATGTTCTGAAGTCTCGTGTTGTGCTGCTATGAGAATTTTATAGATATGTATTGATTGCGAGCGTGTAATTTTTATACACTTGCGCTTGATGATTCGACGTTGTAGAGATTTATTTTAAAAATATCATCACCATAAATTATAATGCGCTCAGGTCATCATGGTTTTTATAAAATCGTTTTTTTTAAAAAAGCATTTAACATTAATAAATAGGTTTTTTATACCACAGATTTAAAGCATCGTACTGTCTTTGACAGTAGTAGATGCACAAGGTAGCTACTATTTCTGCACTAATGGAGACAACACTGCTTAGATTGTGCGTTCTTCGACGATTGCAATCGCGCATAGTGAACTGATATTAATTGATCTACGGAGATAGCCTGACTTTCAGGTCCAATTAAGAAGTCTAATTACTACATTAAGTTGCGCAATTTCACTATTTTCTTTGCATGCAACCCCAGCGGGGTTCTCAAAAAAGATAACACGGGGAGGGGAATGCACAGGCTAATTGAGTCCTTGACTCATGACTTCTCGTTGCTGATAAGAAGAGTCGCATTTAGGCATAAAGAGACTCAGAACTAGAGAACACTCGTGTCTAGTAGCGGTTCTAAAATAAAATTACCATTAGGCGTGTATGTGATGAAATCTCGAAAATCCATGTAAAACTTTAGCTAATTTATTAAATAATTGAGGAACATATATACTGCTGAAATTATAAGCATTTACTAGAAAACGTGTGTCGTCTTAAGTTTACAAGTCTTTTGTGACGTCTAATAGAATGCTTTTACATTACAGAGGTTAAGCGATTGGGTTGGGATATGGTTGTGACATTTCCTCTAGGGAGAATAATATACTGCTTCTTTGAAGTGCAAGAGAAGAAAAATTTTTTCTTCTTAAACAGCACATTGACCTGATGCTCGCCGCCATTTTCTTGTTCAAACCTGTAGGGATTACAATTTTAATATCTGTTTTTGCGCCTGCTTAGCAGATGCGGAGCTGGGATATAGTTTTCCAACCTGTTGAAAAACGGCCCGGGCGTTATCTTTTTGGCCTTTTTCCTGCATTAGCATGCCTACCTTCAACAGCGAGGAAGGAGCTTTAGAAAATTTTGGATAGGTCTTCGCGACCAGGGCGAAGTAATATATAGCATTCTCTTTTTTACCTTGCTTAACATTCAGCTTTCCAAGCCAGTAATACGCGTTGGGTTGATAAATTGAATTAGGATAGCTTTTAACAAAGTTCTGGAATCGACTAATCGCCTGGGCATACTGTTTTTTCTGTAGTACTAGCGCTACCGCTTCATTATAGTCTATTGCTTCATCGTTACTGCTAGCTGTTTTAGACGTTTTAGCCTCATTTTTCTTGGAAGCCGGCGGAGATTTACTGTACGGACTATCCATATTCTGGTAGATCTGTTGCTGCCGCTCGATCACGAGCGACAGCTGGTGTTGGTTTTCCTGAAGCTGACCTCGTAGAGAATCAATCTCGTGCTGATTGGCGACGAGCTGATCTTGAATCTGGGTTAGCAGTTGACTATGCGCGATAGCAATACGATCAATGTAAGTGACCCAGTCTTCTACTGCGCTAGAGCAGACGGTACTGATTGGCGCTTGAATTGTAGCAGCCAAGGGAGTTGATACACCAATCAATAATGACAGACTCAATAGATAAAATCTGAAATAATTTCTCATTGCATTCTCTTAGTAGGATAAGACAGCACGACGATTTTTAGCGTAAGCTGCTTCATCGTGCCCTAATACAGCTGGTTTCTCTTTACCGTAAGATACGATAGCAATCTGATCAGCGGGAACACCTTGCCCTTGAAGATATATTTTTAGGGCATTAGCCCGGCGCTCACCCAGCGCAATATTATATTCTGGCGTTCCATGTTCGTCCGCATGGCCTTCAACAGTCACTGTGTAGAGCGGGTTAATGCGCAAGAAAGTTGCATGAGCGTTAAGCATCTGAGTGTATGCAGAGAAAATATCGTATTTGTCTAAATCAAAGTACACCACATTGTCGCACTGAGGCTTCTTCATGTTCAGAGGGGCCTCCTGATCGTTGGAAAACGTATTGTTATTGTTTATGTCTATAGCAGTATTAGCATCGGCACTCATTGAAGCTAAGTCGGCATTGTTAAGCATTCTCTGAGAACTACATGCGGAAAGTATTATCACCGGCAACGCGACTATTAAATTTTTAAGCGCCTTCGTTATTGCCATTTTATATTCCTTTTATAGTGTAAAATTACATGCATAAGGTGTTTTGTTGAGCAACTTAGTTTGTTTAGAGCCGTTCCCTAGCGGGGCTATCGTTACGCGATAGTAGCGCTAATCTGTACTCAAGCGCCTTGAACATTATCAACGCCTCGAGAGTTTTTTACTTTCCCGCGATAATCACGTAAACATATGAGAGCTCTCACAGGTCTTTTCAACAGGCACATTCCTCTTTGCTCATAAAGCGCTGGTTGCCACTGATCTTGTTTAATCATACAACCTTTGGCTCAAATGCTGATTTTTAACCGCATAGTCA
This sequence comes from secondary endosymbiont of Ctenarytaina eucalypti, assembly GCF_000287335.1. GTDB lineage: Bacteria > Pseudomonadota > Gammaproteobacteria > Enterobacterales > Enterobacteriaceae. The sequence goes on along the minus strand of NC_018419.1, from coordinate 950,249 downwards.
CGCATATAGTATCATGAAGCATGAATCACTAACACTTCACCCCCAGCGTGGGCTTATGGGCTGTATCTAATGCCTCTTAATAAATGATTATTAAAAAATGTCTATTGCATGTCCGGTGATCTACTTATATGTTACATTTTCTGTTAGGTTTTCTGTATTTAATCATCAATGATGTTGCATCTGTTAGACTACTGTGATTCTGATAAATCAGTACAGATAGTTTTATCTATATAGGTATTTACGGCCTGATGGTGCTTAGGGTATATAATTTACCTTGTTCTAGATTTTTATGTTGGGTTTTCCTGTTCCCTTTGACTTAACTCTGTTAAGCGAATATGATGAGACATAGGCCAGTCATAGTAGGACGTAGATTATATTGTAACTCTAAGAGTCGCTTTTTTACGTGCAGTCTACGTAAAAATAATATAAGCATCTTAGCGTTTAGTTTATGCATGTGTGTGTTTCAAGATCGAGTCAAGAAATTCCGCTTACGCGCTCTGTAAGAGACCTAATATTCACTTTATTATCAACATAATGGGAAGCCCCGATCTAAAAAGACAAATAGCGACCTTCTCGATTCAATCGGAGTTTTGCTTTGTAAGGGGGAACAATGAAAATTGATGGATTAAGCCTATAAGGTTAGAGATCAGCGCTGCTTGAAGGTCTTATTATGAGAGGGAGCATGACTGATTTAAAACCTTTTTTTATCAACACTATTTTTAATATGCATCCAGTGAGCATCATTGATGATGATATATGATTTTTATGCTTGAAAATAATACAGCCATGTCTTACAGATATGGTGACCAGGCGGGAGATTTTACGTGTCCATCAGTTGCTGGAAGACGCGTTTTAAACTGCCCATTACTAGAAACTAGCTTTAACTCAGAACTTATCCCTTGAGAAGTGCTGTAGATAATCATTGTGCAATTGGGAGAAATGCTAGGCGTCTCATCCAATATACTATCTGTCAATACGTGTAGTTTTCCTGTTAGCAGATCGAGCTTTACTATATGCTGCGTGCCTTTATTGCTGCTGACCATAGCTAGGAACTCGCCATTTGAGCTAACGTTCACATTTTGGTTCTGGTAGCCATCCCAAGAAAGGCGCTGTGGTGTGCCGCCATTAATATTAATTTTATACACCTGAGGACGGCCGCCTTGATCAGAGGTATACGCCAGCGTCTGGTTGTCCGGGAACCAAGTCGGCTCTGTATTATTGCTACGACCATCCGTCACCTGACGAATATTATGCGATCTTAAATCCATGACATACAAATTTAGGCTGCCCGTTTTAGATAGAGCGAAAGCAAGCATATTTCCGTCCGGCGAGAAGGCCGGCGCACCGTTATGCCGCGGAAAACTAGCAACCTTATGAACAGCGCCGCTATCTAGAGTCTGAACAACCAATTCTGCGCGTCCGCTTGCAAAGGTAACGTACGCTAGCTTCGCCCCATCAGGGGACCAGGCCGGAGACATGAGTGGTTGAGGTGAGCAGTTTGCCTGCGTTTCATTATAACCATCATAATCAGCTATGCGCAATTCATATGGAAAGTGCGCGTCGTTAGTTTTTGCTACATAAGCGATACGCGTGCGGAACGCGCCTTTTATTCCCGTTAACTGTTCAAAACTATCATCACTAATAGTATGCGCTGCCCAGCGCAGCCATTTCCGGGCCACTGTGAATTGGTTTTGCGCTAAAATCGCACCAGGACTTTTTGAGGTATCTACTAACTGATAAGAGATTATGTAGTCACCGTCTGCACTTGGCTGTATTTTACCAACGATCACCTCGTCAATGCCACTTGCCGTCCAGGTGATTGGGGTGACTTCTGATGCGGTAGTTGGCTGCTGTGGTAGGCGGGTAGTGTCTAGAGGAGCAAACTTACCGCTGTTGCGTAGGTCATTAATGATAATACCGGCAATATTTTCAGGCGCAGCACCCGGCCCATTCCATTGAAACGGTACTACCCCAATGGGTCGGGCCGATTCCGTCCCCTGGGTGATTAAAAGCTGCACTTCCGCCTGCAGTACCGAAGTCCATAAAAAAAATACAACACTTAACACCGCTCGTAATACCTGATGCATTTTATCTCCTAAACCAACGATAGGGTCGGCTAATACAATTATAGCATTGTAAAGGAATCGGGTTACAAGCCCTTATATCTTTACTTTAAATAAATTATAAAAAACATTTAAACTAAAGCAGACTGTATAGATGACACTAAAGTTTCACAAAAGCATTTTATTCTGGCCTAAAGATTATCCTACCTTCTTTGGCAGCTTTATATATCGCCTGATTAGGTGGAGGGGGGATATTTGCTAATTTCGCTGCAGAGAGCGAAGCTTGGCATAGTTCCGGGTCACCTCCAATGGCATTGACCGATATCAAAAGACCGTCTGAAGCTAATTTAAAGCGGATGTCACAGGTTTTACCTCTATAGGCTCTATAGTCATAGAATTTTTTCTGGATAGCCTGCCGTATCTCCGCTGCGTAGGAGTCGATCATGGCTTGCTTGTCGCGACGGTGTTGCCGACCTTCCTCTGCTCGCCCTTCTTCGAATATGCTGTCGTTGGGTGCGTTCTTAATATCTGTAAGGGCGTTCAGCAAGGCATCGATATCTTTAGGCCATGTGGCAGTTTGCACGGTCGTGTATTTCTCAATCGAGGTAATATTATTTTTTACCTCCTCCTCGGCCTGAGTCTTGGTTTTGGGTTGAGTTCTGACAGTCTTATCCTGCCGCTTCTTGAATTTTACCTGTCTTGCTGTTGTTCGAGTGAAATCCTGTTGTTGCGTTTCGGCTCCGCTCTTCGCGGAAAAAGGTTGTTTCTCACAGACGCTGAGAGACGGCTGTTCTTGACGGTTATAATGCTGCATTACAGCATTGGTATCGACTATTACAGCATCAATATAGTCTCCGTTACCGCCTTGTCTAGATTCTTTTGGATTAGACATCGAGCCCCAGATCAGGAGGCCGCTCAGCAGGAAATGAAGTGCGAAAGATAGCATCATTGCACGTTTAAGTGTGTTGTTCTGTGTAATGACCTTCAAAAAAGTCGATTCCCAAAATGAGGTCGGCTGATAATAACGCGTGTCATAAGGGTATGTGTCATATAGGACGCGTCATCAGACCTACTGAATGTGCGCCAGCCCGATGTAGTAAGTTTAATGCCTTTATGATCCCATCATACGGTACCTCCTTGGCGCCGCCTATCAAAAACACCGTCTTAGTGTTAGTGGTTATATGGGCCTGTACCTCGGAAAAAATCTTTTCAGATGACAAGTTTTCTTGGCGGCGCTGATCTACCATGAGGTTGTATTGCCCGATCCCCGTCACTTCAACGATGATTGTCGGATTTTCGTCCTGACCGACGATCCTAGAGTCGGTTGAATCCGGCAAATTTACCTCAACACTCTGCGTAATCACTGGTGCTGTTGCCATAAATATTAACACCAGTACTAGCAGTACATCGAGCAAGGGGACGATGTTAATTTCGGACTTGATGGTGCCGTGAAAACGTTTTCTAGACAAAATATTATTTCCTGCTTATTTGGGGCTATCGCCGGCGAACGCCTGACGGTGCAGGATAGCGATAAATTCTTCTGTAAAGTTATCGTACCTCTGTGCAATCTTATTGACCCGAAGGGTCAGGTGATTAGAGCCTATGACTGCGGGAATGGCTGTGAACAGACCGATGGTCGTAGCGATCAGTGCTTCAGCTATTCCAGGCGCTATCATCTGCAGCGTGGCCTGCTTGACACCGCCTAGCCCAACAAAAGCATTCATAATGCCCCACACTGTACCGAAAAGACCGACATATGGACTGATGGAACCGATCGTGCCGAGAAATGAAACATGAGTTTCCAAAGCTTCTACTTCACGATTCATGGATATACGCATGGCACGGGAGGCGCCCTTTACCACCGATGAGGAGGCCCTGCTATTCGCACGATGCAGGCGTGCAAACTCCTTAAAGCCAGAGTAAAAAATCCGCTCCAAGCCGCTTAAATTGTCCCGGCGCGTCAGGCTTTCCTGATACAAGCGGGACAATTCGATGCCAGACCAGAATTTATCTTCAAAGGTTACTGATTCACGTGTGGCAGAGACAAGAACACGCCAACGCTGCATAATAATCGCCCAGGAAACGATAGAAAAAAAAATTAAAATGAGTATAACGCATTTTACTAAAAAGCCTGCTTTTAGAAAAAGATCAAAGAGGTTCATATCAGTCACTGCTTGTGCTCCGAAACAAAAGAAGAATGAACGTGCACAGACCATTAGAAACACGTCACACCGGGTCTAATGATGAGATAATAAAAACAGTGTTTATTATACGAAAGACAGTTTCTATTGGAAATGTATTACCCGAGGAGTAGATGAAATATTTTTAGGTAGTTTACGTCACAAACGGTTTTATTAGGCACTCGGGCTATTGTGACGAAATGCAGTCGGTTTTTTACTCTTAACACATTAATTAAATTACGCTTTTTACTCTTAACGTCGATCATTTACTGGCGTAGCATAATCATTCCGATGTAGGGGACTGCCTATAAGTACTGCGCGCAGGAATATAGCTGCTGTATGTAGCAGATGTCGCTAATCACTGACTGTTTTTTCTGGGAATACAAGTGCCTTCTGGGTGCTTATGTTTAACTATGTGGTGATGGCTCCAAGCCGGGCCTTCGGGCTGTTCGGCAAGGAGGTGCAGAGATTATTCCGTGCATCACACTCTCTACCATCAGATAGAGCTGATGGCATTTTTTGCGTTGCTCGATATTCTAGTTCTAGATGTTGAAGGTTTTTTTATAACAATCATTGAAGATTTTTTATCTATGAGATAACAGTGAAACTGCGTTATCTATTGATATGTTTATGATGTAATAGAGTTTATTGCTTCTCTTTCTAAATCAGGGATCCTGTAAGTATCCTAGCGTTAGCGAGATCAACTGTAAGCATAGGACTAAAAACTACTTTAGCTTCCTTCGTCATAAGTTGAAATGCCCATTGTATGCTTAGCACTATGATGATTGTCTGATGTGAGTAGTAAAATTATGCCCAATCATGCAAGAGCAGTTATCTATTTTTATGTAGCAATAGCCGACGTATTTATCAATTCTATTGATTTCTTTTAAAGGGTCGCGCTGCTTTAAGAGAGTTTATAAGTCAATAGAGGAGTAGAGCAGATAACGTCACGGTGCTGTTGAGACATGACGACTATTTATTAACATGAAGCTCATGAGTTGAGCTGTTAATTTACTAACAAGGAATGTTTTTTCAAAAAAAACTTAGTTATAGTGAGACAAGACCATTGCATGTAATGCACGACCTCATCACGCATGCCACGTTTTTATTAATCACCAGTTAATCAGCGAGATAAAATAAAATGAAAACGCTTGGAAATAAAATAAATTTTTATCGTTTACCGTGAGGCATCATGGAGTTTGCTTTTGCAAAATATATCTTTAAAGGTGTGCAATACGGCGTCAGAAACACTTTATAGGCAGGTGTTCATATTCCCATCGCGTAACGTAATAGCCACTGCTTAAACTTAGGTGTGCGCTGAACGAGCATTAGGCCGAGATTTCGCGCAATCTTGATGGGCGGCAAATCATTACTAAATACCGCATAAAACGTATCTATACTAGCTTGCATCATGAAATTATGGCCACGGCGCTGTTGCTGATAACGTTGTAATATTGGAAGCGTATCCCAGGGCTCGCCATGATTTCGAGCGTCAATTAATACCTCTGCTAAAGCCTGAGCATCACGCAACCCGAGATTGGCTCCTTGTCCGGCCAGTGGATTCAGAGTGTGCGCAGCATCCCCGATCAGCGCCAGCCCTGGCTTGACATATTCCCTGGCATGTCGGCGTGTCAGGGGAAATGATGCCGAATTATGTAGCGTAAACTCCCCGAGCCGATAGGGAAAGGCCTCCCGCACTTCTTTCGTTAGCAACGGCCGAGAGAGTGTTTCTAGTTGACGAATACGTGAAGCCTTGTCATACCATACAAGAGACGCCCATCTACCATAGAGCGGCAAAAATGCGCGCGGCCCGGAAGCATGCACAGCTTGCCAGGCGACATCCTTTTTTGGATCTAGAGTTTCTACATTGAGAAGAAGACAGGATTGCCGGTACTGCCAGCCGCTAACTCCAATACATGCTTGCCGCCGTATCCAAGACTCTGACCCATCGGCGCCTACCAAGACTTGGCTAATAATGCTAGTGTTGTCACTAAGCGTCAAGCGCCAGTGCCCATCCTCATAAATCATGCTCTTGAGGGTGTCTGGGCAACGGAAGTCTAGTGTATCGCAGGTGGCAAATCCCTGCCAAAGCGCCCTCTGAAGTCTAGAGTTCTCTACAATAAAACCCAGCTCTGGAAGGTTTAAGGAGGCGGAATCAAACACAACTCGTGAGGACGGCCATTCCCAGGTTTCTAGTCGGCGGTATGGTGAGCAGAAACGATCACCAATACGTTGCCAGGCTTTGATACGGCGCAGTAGCGCTACTGAAGCACAGCTCATAGCCGACACGCGTAAATCAGGTGTCAACTCATCCGATAAGGATTCTGGAAGCCTTGAGTCAACAACCAGCACTCGAAATCTCGCCAAGGCTAAGGTCAAGGCAAGCGTCGCACCTACTATGCCGCTGCCACTCACGACTACCTCATAGCATGCTGTTTCAGTGCTTTTCATTATCAGCTAATCCCTATTGTTGTTATTTTTGTATATTCAGGCAGTGTAGAAAAATATAAACAGTTGGAAGATGTTAGCGGGTTACTCTTGTTAAAATTTGAAAGTTAATATTAGTTGCATTGAATGGTATTGTTGATACTCTAACAACGTAAGAGATTAAGCGCCATCGAAATTAGAACGTAGCATGGTATATAAAAATATCAACGTGGTGTTTTAGAAGCTTTCTAAATAACAGTCACATTTTCCATAGTATAAATTTTTAGGCAGGACATGTGTGTTATCTCAAGCGTATCAGCTACTCATGCATTCTAACTGCATGACTGTCGGTCACAGTGATTCATCGGGTAACTGAAAAGTCATGATAACATCATTCTTATTTAAGAAGACTGATACAAATGCAACTTCGCATCTAGAAATGTACGGCAGTGCAGAAGAGTTATTTTATGGAAGCAAGCGGTTGTAATCCCTTTACTTTTTTAGGCATAGTGACCGCCAAATGGATACTGATTATTCATGGCTGTGGTATTTTGATAAAATCAACACGCCACCAGATTACAAACTTTGTTTTCACATATTATGTGTATAGCAATTCTAAAGTTTAGAAGCATGGTTTCCATTATTTATGAAAAGCACCAACAACATCGCCTCTCTCTAACCGCGTGCAGGCAGAATGAGACTGGCATTAGTAAAAAAAGATCACCGCTTGTTTGCAGCGTGACAGACTTCTGTTATGCCCAGATAAGACTATAGTACTATAGCATCGATGATGTAGTAGGTGGGTGTGCTGTAGATGGCGGTTGGAGGGTCGGGGGAGGTAACGAATTTTTTCAATTACTGTACTCGATTGTTTTTATTAAGCATAGGAAATAGCTGCTGCATTGCATAATAACTGCGCCACAATATAGTATTTCATGCTTTATAAGCCCTGCTGGGTTTAATTAAGGCCATTGCAGTACCTATCAATTCCTCGTGCGAGTCTTTGAGGAATCTATTGTCGATAATGAAGACGATTATCATCGCTAATAGCTTTTTTATCATATCAATGATCTATAAGGCGTCGCTTTGTTTTATACCGCTCCAAGGGTTACGTTCCGATACACCTTTAATGATGTTCCAGAACACCTACCTTGCTGGCTATGCGCCTGTAGGCATGTTGACGAATGTATCGTTGCTTATCTTCTCATGTATAACGAACATTTTCGACATATGGTCCTTATGAAGACGGAGTCATAGCCCGAGCCCTGCCAGCAGGCTTAGAGAGCCGTTTAGTTGCTACGTCAGCTCGCATGTCATCCGCAAGGTGTAGATGTATTATCAATCGTTCGCAGAAAGAGAGAGCCACCTCTTGTTTCAACCTGTCTGCTTCTGCTTTGCCCAATAGACCCCAGGTTGATATTCTTTTGGTAGTAGTTTTGCTAATTTCTGCAGACTGCTGCTAAGTGTGATTCTATCAGGGTGGGTCAGGTTAACATGCCCGACTTTTCGTCCAGCGTATACTTCCTTATCATACCAGTGTAAATGTACTAATGGGTCTTCCAGCCAGGCGGTATTAATACCATTTCCTATGATATTTACCATGGCTGCAGGAGCGCTAACGACGGGTATAGGTAGCGGTAGTTCTAAAATAGCGCGCAAATGTAGTTCAAATTGACTGATAGAGGCACCATTTTGCGTCCAATGGCCACTGTTGTGCACCCGCGGAGCTAGTTCATTGATAATCAGCTTCTTTCCGACAATAAAGCATTCCATCGCCATCACACCGACATACTCAAGCTCATCTAAGATCCTGCTGAGCATGTTTTCTGCTTGCGTCTGCAGGCAGCTATCTTGTAAGGGAAACGCGACGCTGGCACGTAGAATGCCAGTTTGATGAAAATTATAGGTCAGAGGATAAAAGACTTGGGTGCCATCAGCAGACCGTGCGCCCACTAACGATACTTCCTCGTCAAAGTGAATACCTTTCTCGACGATGCAGTGGCCGTAGCAATCCTGTGGTAGGGTATCCTGCCACCCCGGCTTGATCTGCCATTGGCCGCGACCATCATAGCTACCTTCCCGACGCTTTACGATGGCTAGATCATCGAAGGAGATAAACACCTCCGGCCATTGATTATCCCTTATCAACAGCACCCAGGGGGCTGTTGATAAACATAGCTGATCTAGAAACTGTTTTTGCATAAGCCGATCAGCTAGCCTCGGAAAGATATGACGATTAATAAAATTAGGATGACGTGTTAATTTACGGGTGAGATCGGTTGCCGACCATTGCTCTATTTCATTAGTAATCACGGCGTTCCTGAAAGGAATGTCCGAGGGTGCGGCATCTATCCCAACCTGGCACACTGTAATACCCAGGGGCTCACCAGCTTGTCGTAGCATGCGACCTAGTTGACCCGTCCCAAGGACATAGACTGGCTTCATACCCCCCCCTGAGGATCTGAATGACTCAGTACCTCATTGGTTTGTCGGCGGCGCCACTGGCTTAAACGAATCGCTAATGGCGCGTCATGTAGGGCTAAAATCTGGGCACCTAGCAGGGCGGCGTTGGTAGCGCCGGCAGTACCGATGCCCAATGTGCCAACTGGAATACCGCACGGCATTTGCACAATGGAATAGAGACTATCTAGTCCCCCTAGCGCCCCGCTTTGCACGGGCACCCCCAGTACCGGCACTAGTGTTTTAGAGGCCAGCATGCCAGGCAAATGCGCGGCCCCGCCCGCCCCGGCAATAATGATTGCATAACCGTTCTCAGCAGCCGTCTCAGCAAAATAAAATAATTTATCAGGCGTACGGTGAGCTGAAATAATTTCTGCATCAAAGGAAACGTTTAGAGCTGTCAAAATTTCAGCAGCACATTGTAGCGTGCCCCAATCGCTTTGCGAACCCATGATAAGCGCGATTTTTTCCGTAGCTGGGTTACACTGCATAGTGTGTGTGTTCCTCCTATATTTAGGATCGTGTGATTTTGAAAGGCACTGATTAAATAAACTGATTATATGTGCTCGTTTTCGTTAACAGATTAATCAATGAAAAGTAAAATTATAAAGTTAGGTCATATGTAAGAAAGTCGAGGTTGAGATCATGAGCATATTCTCATACAGGCTTATGCCAGAATAGTTAGTTTATATATTATTTTTAACTTTAAATAATTATTTAATCTCGGACAATAGTGCGCTGCTATATTAATCTAATTAAATACAACAACATTGACAGCATTACGCATCATAAACAGTTAAAAATTTTTAATTAAAATAACAATTTATTATTTTCAATTGCATTGATGCATTTAAAGTCTCTCATGGTTTATAACTATCTGTGATCGATTAGGAAATATAAAGCACGAGAGTGCTTCTGCTGAACCTAATAATGAGTCTATCTAAAGGGTGTAGGCTGTATGTGTGTTCTGATCTTTAGAAGAATCGAGGGTATAGATCTAAGAGAAATGCCATGCTTTGATTGCACGGCTTTACGCATTAGTTTTTTCATGCGTCAATGCTCTGTCAATAAAAGACGAGTGAGTAGGTTGCCTGTAGAAAAGATATTAACCGTTACCTACCGCTCACTGTGGTCCTAGAAGAAGTTATAATGTTTCTCGATGCTGCTTGGGACTTAAACAGTAACTCTTAATGCTTAAGAGTTTAATAGTTGATGGCGATCGATAATAACTGCCAGTAGAGCCATTGTATTGTTTCGCGTGCAGAGAGTTGTGCAGGCCCTGCTCAATCAGGCGAGTGGTGTCCTGTTCATGCATGTATTCTCATCAAAAAACTATAAACATAGAACGACCTCTTCTTCCGATAAGCACTTATAGCTGGCAGGTTAATCAAGCGCTCTTTATAGAAAAGACAGTATACTGTATTCGTCGGTAGACATGAGGGGATTCAGTTTCTCAAGAAGAGAGCGCTCAGAACTGCAGAGGAAACTCATGCAGTGAGACGTATTCTCCCGTAACCTCAATAGCTACGCCTTGGTGGTACCACGCTCCAAGCACTGCGCGAAGGCGTCCCCCAGGCAAAACGTGAATAGCCGGTTGATGCGTATGGCCATGGATCATCACCATGGCGTCGGTATGCGCCATTACCGACATCACGGATTGTGCATTGACGTCCATGACGCTGGCAGTTTTTTTAGCATTAGCGAGTCGACTATTGGCGCGTATTTTTTTCGATATTTGTTTTCGCAGTCGCAATGGAAGCGCCAAAAAGAGTTTCTTCAACCAGTCTTGATGAAATATGCGGTGCAAACGCTGGTAGTTTTTATCGTCGGCGCACAAGGTGTCACCGTGCAATATTACTACTCGAACGCCGTGAACACATATAACTTGTGGTGCGGAAAGCAGTTTCATATCGGAAATTATAGCATATCGGTGGCCGAGCAGAAAATCACGATTACCGTGAATGAAATAGCAGGGAATGCCTTTCTGACCGAGTGCCTGTAGCGCGTTAGCGATCTCGTAATTCAGGGGATTGGTATCATCATCGCCTATCCAGACCTCAAACAAATCGCCAAGAATATACAATGCTTGAGCGGCGGTAGCGCGGGTACGTAAAAAATGTAGAAAACTGCCGGTAATGACCGGCGCTTGTATGTTAAGATGAATATCAGAGACAAATAGCGTTGACATGCTAGGTAGGTTGACCTCGCGATCCGTAAAGAGCTGATAAAAAGTTTTGCTGTACTATTTTTGAATCCCACTACGATGCTTTTAGTTTTATATTCCACATGGAGATCCTTCTTGACCTCGTCAAAGAAAGACGATTTCCAGTTGTCTGGATGCTGAAAAACACTCAGAAAGTCATTATTCACCACGTTCATGCAATGGAGTATGCCTTGCATGCTGTGAATCGTTTCTATACTTGACTGCTACCATAACGCGATTTTTTCGGGGTATAATGTGTTTTCACTAGTGTTCAGACAACTTTTTTCTCTCCCAGTAATAAATCAGATACCTTTTATGAATAAATTATTAATGGTGATATAAAAATCATTTATTTCATAAACAATCCTGCTAGGGATCATTGAAAGCATGTGCTAAATGGCTATTGAATTTTTTTAAAAGCCCCGAGAAAGTTATTGTCGTAACGAGTAGGAAAAATCGTCATATCGAATGTTCAGGCAGGTTGATAAGGTGCATGCATAAACAGTATTCGAGTCAAAGATATTTATAGCCCTCACGTTAGGATGGCCTGAGGGGGCTGACCGAGCCTTTCCTTAAAGCTCAACGATAGATAGCTCCGCATCAAGAAAAGGTGTTATGCATAACATGCCTACCCCATAATCGCTACGGCTGAAGAGTTAAATCAACGCTTTTAATACCCTTAGCTGATGCTTTAGTTGCAGCATATCGATGCATCTCTGCATATGCAGAGATGCAGTTAAACTCTATAAGATAATGATCACTCCAAGATGACAAGCATGTGCTACTTAAACTTCATAGCAGCACAGCATAATGTGTTTTGATTTGATACGGATGCTTTCTTTAATGCCTTGTTAGGTTTATTGACCTGGCACGCCAGGCTTCGCTACACTCGTTATTTAAAGACATATGGAATAATTTTTGATGCTAAAGATCTTTAACACTTTGACGCGCCAAAAAGAGGAATTTAAACCTATCGATGCCCTTAAAGTTGGCATTTATGTCTGCGGTATGACCGTATATGACCTATGCCATATTGGACATGGTCGCACTTTCGTTGCTTTTGATGTCGTTATCCGCTATCTGCGCTATCGCGGTTTTGATGTTAATTATGTCCGTAATATTACCGATATAGAAGATAACATTATCCGCCGTGCTGCTGAAAGCGGCGAGCCCTATCATGAGCTAACGAATCGCATGATTCGGGCGATGCATGCTGATTTCGACAAGCTAAATATTCTTCGTCCTAACCATGAGCCACGCGCTACTCAATATATAAATTCAATAATTGCACTAGTAGGGCAACTGCTCGATAGAGAACATGCGTATGTGGCGACTAACGGTGATGTGATGTTCTCTGTTCAGAGCCATAGCGCTTATGGATTATTGTCGAAGCAGGATCTAAGGCAGCTACAGGTTGGAGCTCGTGTTGATGTAACTGAAGCAAAACGCAACCCCATGGATTTTGTCATGTGGAAAATGTCGAAGCCCGATGAGCCCAGCTGGCCATCACCGTGGGGTGCTGGTCGTCCGGGGTGGCATATTGAATGTTCTGCGATTAATCTTCAACAGCTTGGGCATCATTTTGATATTCACGGCGGCGGATCGGACTTGATTTTCCCACATCATGAAAATGAAATAGCGCAGTCCACCTGCGCTTATGATGGTCCTTATGTTAATATTTGGATGCATACCGGGATGGTGATGGTGGATCGAGAAAAGATATCTAAATCGCGCAGCAACTTTTTTACAGTGCGTGACGTTCTTCACTCTTATGATGCGGAAACAGTGCGATATTTTCTGATGTCCGGGCATTACCGTAGTCCGCTTCATTATAGCGAAGAAAGTTTGATGCAATCTCGGTCTGCGCTTGAGCGGCTTTATACCGCTTTGCGCGGCACGCATTGTGCAACCGTGCCCTCCTATGGAGAAAAATTTGCAGCGAAGTTTGCCGAGGCCATGGATGATGACTTCAATACCCCAGAAGCCTACTCAGTCTTGTTTGATCTTGCCCGAGAAGTAAACCGCCTAAAAAACACGAAGCCGATGGTCGCCCATGGGATGGCGGGAATTTTACGCCAGTTAGCTGGCGTGCTAGGGCTGCTCGGTCAAGATCCGGATATCTTTCTCCAGCAGCGGGGAGGTGCTAGCGGCTCCCCGTCTGTAAGTGCTGAAATCGCACTCTTAATCCAGAAGCGCAATCATGCACGTAAATCGCGGCAATGGGCATTGGCGGATGACATTCGCGACAGACTAACTGCACGGGGCATTGTATTAGAAGACGGCTATGAGGGTACGACCTGGCGCCGAGGTTAACCCCCCCTAAAACGCTGTTAGATCAAAACCGGGTAGTAGAGAGATGTGTTATCTCCTGGGTGCTCTTCCGCCTCCAGCTCACAGCGTTCATATTAGAGCGTCTTGGGGTGCCTTCTTGCAGTTTACAGTCATACAAATTGTTAGCTTTATGTATTACTAGCTTACTGATCTTGCAGGGCTTTTATCTTCCGCCAATCTTTAAAAGATTGTATGACTTAAGAAGAGAGAGGGGGCTCTTTAAAAAAGCAGACATTTTTATAATAAGGTCTTCTGTGTTGACGTATCGTGATAATCCTCACAGGCCTGCAAGGTATTCTGAATGAGTGTGGCAACCGTCATTGGGCCTACCCCGCCGGGTACCGGCGTAATGTACGCCGCACGCTTAGAAGCGCTAGCATAATCCACGTCACCGACTACTTTACCGCTATCTAAACGATTAATCCCGACATCCATGACTACTGCTCCAGGTTTAATGCCCTCACCAAGAATAAAACCAGCCTTGCCTACTGCCACTACTAGTAGATCGGCGTTTGCAATATGACGCCCTAAATCACGCGTGAACCGGTGTGTGATAGTTACGGTACAGCCTGCCAGCAACAGCTCAAGACTCATGGGTCGTCCGACGATATTCGATGCGCCGACCACGACAGCATTGAGGCCAAAGGTATCGATGCGATAACGCGTAAGCAGCGTCAAAATACCACGCGGTGTACAGGGTCGCAGTAACGGTGCGCGTTGACATAGCCGGCCGATATTATAGGGATGGAAGCCATCTACGTCTTTATCCGGCGCTATGAGCTCTAGCACGCCAATATTATTAATTCCCTCCGGAAGTGGCAGTTGCACTAAAATGCCATCTATGCGGTGGTCAGAGTTTAGCTGATTAATCAGGGCTAGTAATTCCATCTCCGTAACTGTGCTCGGAAGATTATGAAATAAAGAGAGAAAGCCAACGTCCTCACAAGCCTTACGCTTGCTGGCAACATAAATTTGCGAGGCGGGATCAGCGCCTACTAGTACTACCGCCAGTCCCGGTGGTCGCTTACCTGCCTCGAGGCGTTTTTGTACCCGCCTTGCCACTTCATCCCTGACTTGCTGAGCAATAGCCGTACCATCAATTATTTTTGCTACCATCTGAATAGGACATCCATTGTTGCAATTACCCTGAAGGGGCTATTTTGTCAGAAGAGCGTTCCGCTGTCAGGTGCAGAATGTATCCTAATCTTGTATTCGTAAAAGAATCGACAGAAAGAACATTGACTGAAATACTGATCTCAGTATAATGCAATATCAATGTAAGATTGCAGCTATTGCGTTTGCGCCCTTAGCTCAGTTGGATAGAGCAACGGCCTTCTAAGCCGTAGGTTACAGGTTCGAATCCTGTAGGGCGTACCAATTTGGTCAATCACTTTTGATGATGATTACAAAATTTATTTAACAACTGGTTGTATGAAAATGCAAATCCGTTGTTCTATATATCAACTGTATGCGGTTTGCTTTATCTGGAGGTAGTTATGAAACATGTTCAGATAAAAAATCTATCGTTCGGCAATGCATCCGCCGTTCAGAACTTCTAAAAGCTTAGTTCAGGAACGTGCGATTGAGACTATAACTACAGTACCTGCTACCTACGCAGAACGGTAGGTTAGAAAATTCATTTAATCAAAAGTGTGTATATTGTTGCCTCTAATGCTATTTCTTTATTTATTTTCTTAGCTTTGCTAGCGTAAAGTGCAGAATTAATGTTCTTTGATCATACTAGACCTGCGAAAAGAGAGGTGGGATATGCTCCTTTCCGATAGAAATTATGCTAGTAGCATGTACTCTACAGTTCTCTATATTTCCTGTAATAAAATTAGACTTATCCGAGTATTATAATAACCTTTTTGACAATATGTGTGATACACGTTACTTGCATAACGCTTTGTTGGGAAATGTAAAGATTGAGCATTCGTCTTAAACTTGCTCGAAAGATTAGTTAGATTAACCCTACTATTTTAAATAGGCTATCATTTATTATAGGTATGCAGTATAGCTGAAGATAGATCAAAAAACTTCTCAGTGGTTATGTGGGCTGTATAACTATAATGCGATAGGCATATTAGCCAATGGTGATATCAGCAGTACTGCACTAACTGATACACATCAGCCTGCCTAAGAGAGATATCTATATCAGCATTACATCTTTATAATTATTCGCGAAACATGCGTGTAGCACGCTCGAAAACGCACACCCCTCTCTAGGGCTTACATTAAATTTAAAATAATAACTTATCAGAAAAAGTAGCGCAACTATCATAAAGAACTATATAAACTATTGTTCTTACGTGAGTAAGTAAATATAGATGCATTACATAAGTAGAAGATCATGCAGAACCATAAAAGAGCAGGAAATCATTAGGTGCAGCATCCGCATCTCAAAAAGCTGCGGTCCTGAGGATACAAGCATTGTTGAAAAAAGTTATAACACTATGAAAGATATTATATTTTTAATTTAAATATACTATAGATGTATTGTTAAAGAAAAGACTGTAAAAGTTTTTTAAATAAAATTTAAGCATCAAGATATCGATCTTACTTATATATATTTTCCTCAATAAAAAAGCCTATGCTGTCTTGTTGTGCGTTGATCCCTGTCGGGTAACCTAAAATCATTAAGTAACACCTTATGGGCGGCATTACGGGTCTGATGTTATCAATATCTTTACTATACAGCGCATAGTGTGTGCGAAGAAAGTACGCGTGTTCAAAAAAATAATTACAATTATTAATAAATATACATAATTATATATTGATGCTCTCCTATGCAAAATTAGCCCTGGTTTTTCTGCTTATTAGCCTGGTCTTCTTTATATTACTGTCGGTTTATGTAAAGTATGTTCGGTTTTCTTCTGTTCGATAAATTAGAACAGCGCCTTTATATGCAGCGCGTGCGTTATCTTGAGATGTTATTAGGCTAGATGCGATGTGTTGATCTTTATACTGCTGATTTTTAACCACTTATTTAAAAACCTTAAGCCTTTTAAGAATAGAAGAGGTCATTTCATAACGCTGTGATATTTTCTTCTTATGCGAAAAGTCTTAGCTTGCTTTTGTAGAAAAGCACAGTTTAGTTGTGATTTCTTTACAATAACAGACGTTAAAATACAATCAATCAATGATTGAAATACATTCAATAAAAAACTTATTATCCATACTATTCTTTATGCTCTGTTAATTATTGTATCCGCGCTAAAGAGCAGATGTCTGGACCTTCTAAGCAAAGCTGCGGTCTATATATATAGTTAACAGGTAGCGGTGCTCTTGATGTCTTGAGCGCCAAACTTTATTCTAGAGAAAGCGTATCATAAAGAAGATATGTTTTTAATTTAACACTTTTTCATCAATGAGCGGTATTGAAATGAATACGGTAAGATGCGTCAAAGTTGACCATGGTGATTCGGAACCGGCTGAATGATGCGGTATCTACTCAGACTCGAGATAGGGTATCGCCGTGCTAATATATTTAATGCGTGCTCAACTATATGCCTCGTATGCTACAGAGAAGAGTGATTGCATTGTTAAACTGATGGCACTTCCGCCAAGGGTTAAAAGGTTATTTTTTATTGCCAAATAATATCCAAAGATTATTTCTATTAGTATATAAACATTAACATGCAGTGAAATCATTCCCTAGATGATTAAGAGAGTAGTTACCGGCTCACGTCTGGTGAAGTCAGCTAAAATAACTTACAGTCTCGTGGTGACGAATGAGTCATTTTTCTTTCGCACTATCTAAAGGAGATATGGTAAAATATGCACTGTTTCTTTTTTAGATGCTTCGCATAATAGCACCGTCGATGTATAGACGGTCCGTAGTTTGATAAAAAACTCCCTGGTGAAGCCGAACGCTGGCTGATATGACGTGGCTTAGGAGAAGTGTTACTGGTATCATTTTCTACTAGGTAATATTTAGCACCCCGTTTCTTCAAGGGGTAATAAATATTACCTAGATGTGAATATGTGCGTAGCTGCTGTATTGAGAGTGACTTTTAAGCGGGTGCTGTAGTCAAAACACCTGAGAAAGAACGTAGGTTATCAAAGGCAATCAGTAGAAAACTGCTACATAATTTTTTCAATCTTCATTCCTGATCCGCTTAGCTTTTGCATCGTAGAGGCTAAGGCTAAGGCTAAGGCTAAGGCTAAGGCTTAGACTAAGACGAAGCATTGTGCTAGCAATAACTATTTTTTGTACATTGCCTGCACTGGATAAAGCTGTTAAGAAGCCAAAATATGGCCAGCATCAACTTAAAACATCCTTTTTTAGATGGAAGATTGTTAAAAATTTTCTTTTTATTTAATAACATCATGTTGCTTATAATCCTGATATTAATCAGATAGAAAATATATCCTGAACACTTTAATGTTGTGCCCAGGAAGAAGCAGAACAGGTTAAATTGGGGCATTCGACTTACAAAAGTAATGCTTTTGACGATTTCTGACAGCGCCAGAGCTCGCTTCGTTGCAACATGAATTTTCTCTAGCATCATCATAAAAATTGACCGATATTGCGTATTTAAAAAAAGCATTTCCTAATATTACCTGGTGCGCCTACTCCAGGCAGGCATGAATCCTTATTTATAGAAGATATCGTGAACACATTAACAAATGAGTGAAACTCTCTTATGCCTACTGCGAAGTAAGGCATTCGTCTTCCTGTTCTTGGCGCTCTATCTGGTATTCAACACGAGTCAATGCTTCTTGGCAACGCTGTAATCGGCCTCCCAGCGCAGCGATTTCTTTTTGTAGTCGGCACGCGTTCACGTGATCGTTTTCAGTAGAGCATAGGCTATAGCGATCTCGGATCATGGCCTGTAGCCGCCTCTCGTAATTTTGATGTTTCGCCAGGAGGGCATAAATATCTTCCTCCGCATCAGAGGAGGGGTTTTGGGATATATTGTTTAGAGTCAGTTGTCGGGAAAGAGCCGACATTTGATCAATTAGCCGCTGCGATAGCCACCTAACACGATCGGCTTGCCCTATTTCCACAGCTCTGGACAAACGTGAAAGCGTTGTACGGCTCTCGGACATATAATCACTCAGGCGGTTGCTACGGGTGGCAAATAGAAGATGATCAAAACATGATTTTTTTGCAACATGTTGCCCCTGGGTTTCGAGGCGTATGCCTAGATTGTTAAGGTGGGCACTAAGAACGGTAAGCAGTTGAAATGCGCGCACGCTATTTGCCTTTAAAGCTGTCATATATAAAAGAAGAGTAGAATGCGATCATGCGCTTATACGTGTTGAATAATAGAAAGGATGTTATTGTTATGATGCGTTAGCAGAGCATGTTTATCGTCTTAGGTGTACTTTTCATTAGTTTAGAATTTTAAAAGATGTCTTGAGACACACTTAAAAGCATTAGCGCTATGGTCTCAAGGTATAACAATAGTTGATTTAAGCAATTTGAACATACCCTGTTATTTTTCATAATGTCAATATGTACGTGTGCATGACAAGCACGCAGTATGCTTTAAGTTAATATTTAACTCGTTAGCAATAACGCCTCGGCGATGCACTATCTGCTTACCACCGCGGTATAATCAGTGCCAAGGGGCATCTTATGCAACAATTTTATGCGATATATCAGGACAGCAGCACACATTATCTCTCTAGTAACCCTCAGAGCCAAAATATTCTTTAACACTATTGATGTAAGGAGCGACACCTGGGAGAGGCGGGCCTTGCTCACTGATGAAAACAGTCTCGCGCTGTTGCGTGCTGCTATGTTAAGATTATTTTCTATCCTTTCCACGTAAACGATGATTCATGAGCTACCAGGTGCTTGCCAGAAAGTGGCGTCCACAAATATTTGCCGATGTAGTAGGCCAGGAGCATGTCCTGACGGCACTAGAAAATGGCTTATCATTAGGCAGGATTCATCATGCTTATTTACTATCTGGCATCCGAGGCGTGGGTAAAACCACCATTGCTCGTCTCCTAGCAAAAGGGCTGAATTGCAAAACCGCTATTACTTCTAAACCCTGCGGACATTGCGATAATTGCCGTGAAATTGAGCAAGGTCGATTTGTTGATCTGATTGAAATAGATGCTGCCTCGCGCACAAAAGTTGAAGATACGCGCGAACTTCTAGATAACGTACAGTATGCCCCTGCATGTGGTCGATTTAAGCTGTATTTGATTGATGAAGTACACATGTTATCCCGCCATAGTTTTAACGCTCTTCTGAAAACTCTGGAGGAGCCCCCTGAACACGTGAAATTTTTATTAGCTACAACCGATCCAAAAAAACTGCCCGCAACAGTGCTTTCTCGCTGCTTACAATTTCATTTAAAGGCACTTAAGGTCGAGCAAATCCGAGGTCAGCTTGCAAAGGTATTGCAGCAGGAGGATATTGCTGCAGCGCCTCGCGCGCTGCAGCTGCTGGCCCGGGCGGCAACTGGCAGCATGCGTGATGCTTTAAGTTTAGCTGATCAGGCTATTGCCATGGGGAAGGGCGAGATCAGCGATCAGGTGGTCAGTCTGATGCTCGGAACGCTTAATACCGAGCAGCCACTGGCGCTTATCGAAGCGCTGGCGAATGCTGACGGCGTTGCGATCATGTCTCAACTTGCACAATGTGCTGCCCGAGGTATGGATTGGGATGCTCTTCTGCTGGAAATACTCAATTTACTACACCGTCTTGCAATAGCACAGTTATTACCCGGACAATTAAATGATGAGTCAGACCCTGACATTTTATTACGGTTACGAGCATTAGCCTCTCAACTGACTGCGACTGATTTGCAGTTGTATTACCAAATTATGTTGATAGGGAGAAAAGACCTTCCTTTTGTGCCAGATCCGATGATGGGGGTTGAAATGGCGCTACTCCGTGCACTAGCTTTTCATCCCACTGCAGTAGAGGTCGGCGATACAACACCAGCTAGTGTCGCGCTCTGCCAAAACGAGTCTTCTAACAGCGCGCCCAAAGATTACTTGAGGTCGCATACCGGAGTGCGCCTCGCTCCGATGGTTAAGGCTAGATCGCGAACCGCCCCCGGACTATCAACTTTTAAGGAGTCTAAAAAAATAACAGGCTCCTATGAGAAGGGGAGCAACCGGATCGCAGATACGGCATCTAGTAGCTCTTCTGGGAACGTTGCTATCGCCGAGCCTGTCGAGGAGGGTGAGCAGGAAAACAGACCTGCATTTGTGCACGCTGTTTATGAAAATAATCATGCTAGGGATTGCTGCTTATCTGAAGCCCCGACACAGAATATTGCTACTAGGCATTTTTCTGAACGGGCGGAAGCAGAATACCAGCAGGCTTCTGAGGATTCTCTAGACACGCGCAGGTTGACTGACCAGCATCTATTTTCTTTACCGAGTAGCAGCAAGCCATCCAAAAGGCACGTTACTACAATTAATAGCACGGATAAAAGCTTAATGGAGGGATACGTAAACAGCGGCGGTGATGATGATGAGGCTGCTCTGACTGGAAAGATAGGGCCGGGAACACTGAGGGACGCTAAGTTGCCAGCACCGTTCATTGGTGTCGATAGCTACCTGTTGGTAAATACGACACCGCAGCGCTTACAGACCCAAATCGGATTGTTACGACCTCAGGAGAGCAAACAAAAATCTAGACCGGAGTTTCCGAGCCAGAAAGAGGCCGTCCGTGCAGTAAAGCAACCGGAAGATATGGATGCAGGCGAGCAGTATAATCAGCAAAGCTTTAAGAGATCCAGGTCACCTAATAGGCCACTTTTGGATGCATACCGATGGCGCTCTAGTCAGAAGAATGCAGCAGTTACGCCGGTTCCGAGGGGCACCTTAAAAGGGCAGAATGTAAATCTGGAGCATAAAATAACCTCAGAATTGATGTTATGTCTTACGGAAGAATTGCAGAGACGCGATCACTGGGCAGCACAGGTGAATCGGTTAGCTTTGCCCCAACTGGCGCAACAGCTTGCACTGAATACCTGGAAAGAAGAGTTGGCCCCAGGTAAGTTCCGTCTACATTTGAAGACCTCGCAGCGCCATTTACACTCAGTTATGGCACAAAGTATCTTACGCAATGCACTCAGTGCAGATTTAGGCGTGCCAGTTGAATTAACTATAACAGAAGACAATAATTCAGCCATAAAAACCCCCACGGAATGGCATCAAGAGATCTATAAAGAGAAACTGATGCGTGCAAAGAAAGCGATGAGAACCGATGCACACATTCAAATGCTGAAGCAATTTTTTGACGCTGAGTTGGATGAAGACAGTATCCGACTAGTTTAACCAGAGCTGCGTCCCGTTAAAACGCTGCTAGAGTAGCTTTCTTCTACCACTAAAATAAAAAAATATGTGTATTAACGTTGAAATAATTTAATAAACTAGCACTTTTCAGTGAAAGACAATCTGTCCTTTAAAAATAAAGTTTCTAAAGATTAAGGTAAGTATTGTATCAAGAGATAGGCTAGTCTTAATCATTACTCAAAGAATTAAAAATACAATAGCGGTTATGTTTTAACCAATTCTAGTCGACTAGATGATACTGAACTACATCAATAAAGTTTCTGATTTAAAGTAACTGAAGTGAATCATGTTTTCATTATAACATGGTGCAGTACAGTGGGGCTTATTGAATGGAGAATAAACCGTATGATACGCTATCGGCTATCAGGTTCATTTTTTTTGATACTCTATGCGGATGCCGTTCTGCAACGCTTGACAGCGTCATCTCATTAAGGATTTTGACGATTACCATCGTTTTACTTGATTATGGGTTATCATCACCTGCCATTAGATGACTATTCAGATGTTTTTTATTGCAATAGCAACTTTAGCCAGTAAGTGCCTCGTTGGTGACCTACTTTTTAGGTCTTGTGATTACTCACTTAGATTTTATCTATAAACCTAGTGGTTACACCTATAGGATGATCTAGTTGTAGGCGGATCATCAGGTTGATTTTCTTTTATAATAGATCAGAATCATGACGATCATGCGTGTAGCGCAAGCGCTATGATACTGATGCGGTTCTTAGTGCCCAATTCCTTTGCTTTAAAAATCCCCAGAGGCTATGCATGCACAGAGCTGCGATACGATCACAGGATAAATTTTTATAGATTAACGTTATATATCGAGCTATCTATCTTTTCGATAATCTTTACTACTTATCCGGTTTTGCAAAACTACATTGCCGGATATCTTATTCTCTTTCATTCACAAAAGTTACGCTAATGCGACTAATGATTACATGGGAACATATATCGCTAGGTGACCGGTTACATGCCGATATGCATTATCTTTTCGCGATTATTGAGAATACCAGGCGGGTTAAACATTGCTTTTATTATTAGCGTGCGATTTAGTGATCGGGCTATCTGCATCGCATCGTAATTTTGCATGCTCTTCAGCAGAGATTACGTCTGTTTTGTAGCAGCAACTAGCGCCTGCCTGTTCTCAGAGCACTACGCTGCAGAGAGTCAGCAGATCAATAAATTGATTGCTTTTCAGCATTGTGCTTTAGAAAAGCTCTACTGTATACAAAATAATTTTTCTAATTTATACTATACTAGTATGAGCGACGCATGCCTTGTCTGGATTTAATTAAGCAGGCTAACTTCACATCCCGGTTAGCATAAGCTAACGATGTCTTCGTTATATGTTAATAATAGAATGTTGCTCTGTTTTAAGAAAAAGCAAGAGTTACTTATGCTATCTTAGCGAAGGTGAAAGACTGCTGAATCTACACCCTGAGCGTTATCACATGGCTGTCAAGCAGAGCAGTGGAGCCTCAGTGATGAGATTTCTAGTAAAGATTAGTAGATCACTATCAGAGCAGCTTGCTGAAAAGTGCTTTTTTAGTGCTAAAGCTTATTTTTTTAATCATCTGCATCTGCTTGAACATGACAGCAGGAAAAGGGATGAGGGGATGGTAATCGTAAAATAATTCACCACACTATGTTATAGTGATGTGGATTTTACTCTTAATAACGTGATATCACAGTCACTTTAATGGTATAATGCGAAATCGACAGTGTATTATCCTGACCCTACTTTTTAGGGTAAGATAAATAATAATCCCTATAGTCTCTTTGCGCATACAATACCCAGTGCAGTCAGCAACCAGACGTAAAGGCATAGGGAAATCCATCATCATAACAGTATAAGCTACGCGAGCATCTTCACATAGCGCGCATTGTCGTTGAGAGCGGTAATATAATACAACGATCTAGCGACGACATGTTCAAAGATATGTCGATTTTTTATTTGGATCTCTACCCAAGGCCTCTAAGTCATTAGCCGTACACCAGGACCACTCATCTGCACTCGAGTGACCGCCTGGGGATGGTAGCGCTTTCATTTTTTTCTTTGGAAGGCGCACTGGCTAGAGATTCAGCCTAAAGCGTTACTGAAAAGTCATTATCACCTGCTTTTCCGGATAATCTAGTCTTGAGCTCAGGGTTTCAGTCAAGGCCTGTCGGGTGGTGTCGCATCGCTGCGGCTAATCATCCTCCTCTTTAGTGTAGCTCTGTAGCATGTCGTGAAACGTGTTAGCGATATTGTAATTCAGTGCGACAATATATGCTAGATACGCCGCGTAATCGTCGCGAATAAATCTGATCTAAAAGTAAGGCCGCACGGCAGTGCTCGCTAATGCCCTGATAGAGTTTAGAGCTACTTTTGGCGCACGAAAAGGCGAGATAGCTCCGTAAAGCAGGAACTGTTCACAGTGCGTGAGGATTATGTATGACCCGCTTCTCGCTGAGCAATTCAGATAAATAGAGATTGACGGTCTTAGGATCAGGGGCTGATAAAGTTCCTAGATTAATTATTAATACGCTGTGTTGTTCTTACTTTATTGCAGGATCCTTATCCATCCTACCGTTTGTAGTGTTTTTTTAAAAATAATTTTATTGCTTCGATTGATTGAACTAATTAATCAGTTAAACATTAAAGCATGCATGCTAGACTTTGCGAAGCAACATCTCCTGAACTAAAATCTGTTCTTGTAGAATGACAATCTAGAGTAGAATTTGTGCTCTATTGCCCAATAGTAAGCTTTTTTAGATTTTACACTACTCATTGATAAAAATATAAACAGTTTTTAGAGTGGTGATTTTTACCTAACCAGCAGTCATTTACGTATATATGTTATTTGTTAGTGATTCTAAGCGGTAATATATATGAAAGCCTATTTAATCGTTTGGCATACTAGAGTGCGTTGTTTCAGTTTTAAAGATATTTAATAAAGACACCTAGGCAGTATGCAACTAGGCTAGCGCTTAGTTGCATATAGAGACGACGTTCTTGGGTCCTGAAAGATAGATTTAATAGTTCTTTTCTGTCAGTGCCCTAAAATGCGGTTAGCTGCGCGCTCACTTCTTTCACATTCCGAGTGGCATCGATAGTAACATAACGTATTTTCCCACTTTCTGCTTTTTGACGGTAATATGCAATCAAAGGTGCTGTCTGTTGATGGTATTCAGCTAGACGTATTCGCATAATGTGCTCCTTATCATCTTTTCGGCAGGATAAAGGCTCACCGGTAACATCATCTTTACCCTCATGTATGGAGGGGTTGAACATTACGTGATACACTCGACCTGAAGGAATATGAACCCGGCGACCTGTAATGCGATCGATAATTAGGGTATCCGGTACTATGAATTCTAGAACATAATCTACCGCTATACCGGCTGCTTCCATGGCATTCACCTGAGGAAGAGTGCGCGGAAACCCATCTAGCAAAAAACCATCTCTGCAATCATCTTGTTGAATTCGTGTCTGGATCAGCGAAATCACAATCGCGTCGCTTACGAGTTGTCCGGCATCCATTGAGATCTGGGCATACTGCCTGAGTTCGGTACTAACCTGCATTGCAGCACGTAGTATATCACCGCTGGAAATCTGTGGAATACCGTACTTCTTCATTATAAATTGCGCCTGAGTCCCCTTACCAGAGCCTGGAGGACCTAGCAGAATGATACGCATTTTTTAAAGCTCCTTTCAGACTCCCAAACTATGTGAAAGTTAAAAAGTAAACATTCAATGTGTTATCGCCCTTGGTAGTCTGAACCGCCACCCGAAGAGGGCATGCGGAAGCATCGATCGTACATTTAGCTATAGAGTAACGCGAGTCTAGCTTCATGTAGAAAAGTAGAGAGCAACACTGATTTTTTCTCAAGAAGGTTGTGCTATGCTATCGTCATGCTTTTAAAAGATGATTCATGCGTCGAATAAACTTATTAGGATCTTCAAGCGTACCACACTCAGCTAGCAACGCCTGGTCCAACAGTAGCTCTATCCATTCGCTGAATGTTTCGTCATCAGAGATATTAGCAGTACGTTTTACGAGCGCATTCTCCGGGTTCAGTTCAAAAATATACTTAATTTCTGGGGCTGTTTGCCCGGCGGACGCAAACAGTTTAGCCATTTGTGTTGTCATATCATTCGTGTCCGTGATAACAATAGCTGGGGTATCCGTTAAGCGATGAGTGAGCCGAACTTCTTTAATACGCTCGCCCAGGTATTTTTTCACACGTTCAACAAAAGGTTGAAGTGCTTTTTCGGCTTCTTTTTTTTCCTCTTGGTCCTTATCAGCTAGTTTATCCAGCTCCGGATCGGATTTGCTGACCGACTGAAAGCCTTTTCCGTCAAACTCTGTCAAATAGCTCATCATCCATTCATCAATACGATCGGAGAGCAGCAGCACTTCAATGCCTTTTTTACTCAGTAGCTCCAGATGGGGACTGCTCTTGGCAGAAGAATAGCTATCGGCGGTGATATAGTAAATTTTTTCTTGTCCTTTTTCTAATCGACCAACATATTCCTCTAGCGAGACGGTTTGTGTTTGACTATCGCTGTAGGTTGATGCGAAACGCAGTAGTTTGGCCACCACGTTACGGTTAGCAGAATCCTCCCCAACGCCTTCTTTCAGAAACAAACCGAACTCCTTCCAGAATGATTGATATTGTTTTGGGTCGTCTTTGGCCAGCTTTTCCAGCATCAATAAGGCCCGTTTAGTCAGAGCTGCTTTTAGATTGTGAGTAATACGGCTATCTTGTAAGATTTCTCTCGACACGTTCAGCGGAAGATTCTTGGAATCAATCAACCCCTTCATGAAACGTAGATAGTTCGGCATGAATTGTTCGGCATCATCCATAATGAAGACGCGTTGAACATAGAGTTTAAGCCCGTGTTTATGCTCGCGATGCCAGATATTCATAGGCGCCTTCGCCGGGAGATAAAGAAGACTGGTATATTCCTGCTGACCTTCGACACTGTTGTGGCTCCAACTTAACGGGTCACTGTAGTCATGTGAGAGATGTTTATAAAATTCCTTATATTCTTCATCGCTTATCTCTTTCTTTTTCCGAGTCCAAAGTGCCTGCGCTTTGTTGATTTTTTCCCAGGTTATTACTGGTTCATCGCTAACTTCTGCATCTATTTTAGTGGGTATCGCAATTTCGACCGGCAGTGCGATATGGTCTGAGTATTTTTGGATGATACTTTTAAGTCGGAACGCATCGAGGAATTCGTCCTCACACTTACGCAAATATAGAGTGATATCAGTCCCGCGGTCTGGCTTGATAATATCAGCAATGGTATAATCGCCCTCGCCAGCAGATTCCCAGAATACTCCCTCATCAGCATGCGCGCCAGCGGCTCGTGTCCGGACGGTAACTTTATCGGCCACGATAAACACGGAATAAAACCCCACGCCAAATTGACCGATAAGCGGATGCTCTTTGAGGTGATCGGATTTCATAGAGTCAAGGAAGGCTTTTGTGCCGGATTTAGCAATTGTTCCTAAGTTCTCGATGACTTCGGCGCGGCGCATGCCGATACCGTTATCGCTAAGTATAATCGTGCGTTTTTCTTTATTGAGAGCAATACGGAGGCGCAATTCGCTGTCTGTTTCGTATAAAGTTGGTTGCGACAGGGCTCGAAAACGAAGCTTATCCGCTGCATCAGATGCGTTGGAAACCAACTCTCGCAAAAAGATTTCTTTATTGGAATAAATAGAATTTATCATTAGATGAAGCAGGGACTTGACTTCTGACTGGAAGCCGCGAGTTTCTTGTCCTTTAATACTCATATTGCACCTCAATCCTAAATATGATTAAATAAATGGTTAACAACGAGAATGATTAATAAATGGGGTTAAGCGCAAGAGATTTCAAGCAGAAAGGCACTATCGTACTAACGACTCGCCCCAGACACGGGGCGATGATAGGTATGTGATGAGGTGATACTCTCGCTTCTAGCGTGCTAGAAGCGATAAAAAAGTAGGTAATAGCATCTTTATGTGCATGGATTTCCGATGGCTTCGTTGTATAAATTATAATATTCGGCACAAGCATCGGAAAAGTGCATTGAAGTGATGTTCACGCATACTCTTTACAGAATAGTTAAGGTGTAAAATGACTCACGATCCCATATGTAGGTAGCTAAGGTCTAAAATAACTAGGGGCTCTCATAGTATGAACGCATTCGGCAGTAATCTCTTCCGATTCAATTATAAAAATATAACGGTTTTCGCTTATATTTTAGGG
Organism: secondary endosymbiont of Ctenarytaina eucalypti; assembly: GCF_000287335.1. Classification (GTDB taxonomy): domain Bacteria; phylum Pseudomonadota; class Gammaproteobacteria; order Enterobacterales; family Enterobacteriaceae. The sequence continues at coordinate 922,068 of NC_018419.1, read as the reverse complement.
CTGTTCTGTACGCATAACATGAGTCAGGATATTAAATATTAGCATAAAAATTAAAATTACGTGCAATCACTTATTGGGTCACGGATAGCGCTGCCTTAAAAGTTTGGTTCAGGTTAATAGATAGCCTCCGGCACCATGGACTAAAGATATGTAGCAAAGCATTATTGTAAGAAGCGCAATCTTCTAGTAGATAGCACGACACATGCAAGTGCCTATCTCTGTCGTTTATGTATTTTTCGGGAGTGCGCTTGATACACTGCCGCTCACGGATTTTTATCAAGAAATTTTATCAGACCATCCGGGTAACAGCATCCACCGTATTTAAAATACCTCCGTTTGTGTATAGGAATCAAATCAAGAGCCATTTCTGCTGTGAAGCAGAGAGATTGTAGTGTGTAATCTTGATTAAGGTTTTCTTATTCGTCTTATAACGCGCTTTCAACTTAGCTTCTGAATAAGGTCATGTTTCCTGAAAAATCGTGGCTAACTATTGCCGAATATCTGGCTGAAATTAGCATATGAAAAATTAAAGCATTTCTAGCGTTAGGAGAAATGGAGGTCGCATGATTATGCTGTTGCAGTAAGAAAAGGTAAAATAAAGGGGGTCCTAGTATTAAACTGTTGTCAGTTTATTAAGTAGTCCACATCGCTTCAACCTACCTGCGCCTACGAAGACCCTTGCTAGCAACTAATGCGTCAAAAACATGCTGCTTTGTTCAACACATCCACCTGCACGTTCAGTTAACTCAGCATATTAAGCATGATTGATTTTATCATAAACAGTGATTAATGACTTGTTGCATATGACATTAATGTTTGGCTACAGGTGTTAGCCGTCTTTCCACCTTTGAAAAAGATCTTTCGGTAGGACAAGATCGAATTGGTCTAGCACTCGATTTATCGTTTGGTCGATAAGCTCACTGATCTGTGCAGGCTTATGATAAAAGGCAGGAACCGGGGGCATGATGAGCGCGCCGAGCTCAGCTGCTAAGGTCATCAGGCGTAAGTGACCCAAATGCAGTGGTGTTTCTCGTACGCCTAGCACCAATCGTCGCCGTTCTTTTAGCACTACATCGGCCGCGCGCGTTAGTAGCCCATCGCTGTAACTATTAACGATACCCGAGAGGGTTTTTATGGAGCAGGGAAGAATGATCATGCCAAGAGTTTTAAATGCACCAGAGCTGATGCTAGCGGCAATGTCTTGAGGGTCATGAACTGCAGATGCTAGTGCCTGCACTTCGTGTAAGCTGTACGCTGTCTCCAGGGTTAAGGTTTGCTGCGCTGCCGAGCTCATGACCAGATGGGTTTCAAGCGCGGGTAGTGCGCTCAATACTTGTAGCAGTCGTACCCCATACAGGGCGCCGCTGGCGCCACTTATACCGACAATCAGACGTTTCATTGATCGAATCCCGTGAATAGGAAAACTATAAACAACCAGTGTGGTTGACCGGAATAGTGCTTGCCAATTATTGTAAAAAAGCGGGTCCCGCGGCAGAGCTTAGTGCATCGAGATGTCAAAAATGACATAAATAAAAAACGATCCCCCTCCTTAGTTGGGCATGGCAAACATTCATGGGGGCGCATTACTGCCAGACATATGCGGAAAAGCATCTTTACATGAAATCAATGTTCATGGTGTGTTTTAAACTACGACTTCACGGGTACGGCATTAATTAATTTTCGTCATGCATTGCAAGATGTTGCACTTCAGCTCGTGCGCGAAGTGCTTTGGCGTGATCGTTGCGAAGCGACTCTAGATAATCAAGGTATGCTTGATCTACATCACGCGTGATGTAGATGCCGTTGAATACCGAGGACTCAAATTGCTTAACATCGGGATTATCTTCCCGCACCGCTTTTTCCAGAGCTGCTAAATCTTGAAAGATCAGCGCATCGGCGCCGATCATCTGTCGAATTTCCTCTACCTCACGACCGTGAGCAATCAGCTCGCTTGCGCTAGGTATATCGATCCCATACACATTTGGGAAGCGGATTTCTGGTGCAGCGGAGGCCAGGTAAACTTGACGGGCACCCGCTTCCCTCGCCATTTCAACAATTTGCTCTGAGGTCGTACCGCGTACGATTGAGTCGTCAACTAGCAGTACATTTTTATCGCGGAATTCAGCACGGTTAGCGTTGAGCTTACGACGAACTGATTGACGCCGAACCTTCTGACCGGGCATGATAAAGGTTCGACCAAGATAGCGGTTTTTGACAAAACCTTGACGATAAGGGTTTTTGAGAATGCGGGCGATCTCTAGAGCGATATCGCAGGAGGTTTCTGGGATGGGGATCACCACATCGATCTTGAGCGTATCCCACTCGCGAGCTATTTTCTCTCCCAGCATCTTACCCATTCGTACACGTGCACTGTAGACTGAAATTTTATCAATAAATGAATCCGGCCTGGCGAAATAGACATACTCAAAAAGACATGGATGATGTCTAGGGTTCTGAGCACATTGCCGACTAAAAAGCTGCCCTTCTCCCGTAACGTACACCGCCTCACCTGGTGTAATGTCGCGTAGAAAATTAAATCCCAGTGTATCCAGCGCTACGCTTTCTGAGGCGACGATATACTCACTTCGTCCATCTTGTAGTGTTCGTTGACCAATCACTAGGGGGCGAATGCCGTTGGGGTCGCGAAAGGCAAATAGACCGTGGCCGATGATCATGCCGATGCATGCGTAGGCGCCTCGAATTTTCTGGTGGGTAGCTGCTACTGCGGCGAAAATATTGTCCGCCTCCAGCGGATAATTCGGGAAACAATCAAGCTCAGCCGCGAAGACGTTAAGCAGTATTTCTGAGTCAGAGGTGGTGTTGACATGACGACGACCGTTTTTAAACAGTGTCCTACGCAATTCGTGGGCGTTAGTCAGGTTGCCGTTGTGCGCTAGGGTTATGCCGAAGGGGGAGTTGACGTAAAATGGCTGTGCTTCTGAGGCACAAGAGCTTCCGGCGGTCGGATAGCGTACATGCCCCAGACCTATGTTGCCCTGCAAGCGCTGCATATGTGAAGCCTCGAAAACATCCTTCACCAGTCCATTCTCTTTATGCAGGTGAAAGCAATTCAATGCATCGATAGTCACAATGCCTGCTGCATCTTGTCCACGATGCTGCAGCACCGTTAATGCATCATATATAGACTGGTTTACCGGCATAAAACCAGCGATTCCGACAATACCGCACATGTTGTTATTTCCTTATCAGAATTACTGATTAACACTACCCAGGTGAGACACGTACCGTGCTTTACGGATAACCAAAAAACCATCTAATGATGTTTCTAAACATCGGTATCAGCTGGGACTGCTGCCAGTCCTGGCTATTGGAAAAACCAGTGAAGTGATTAAGAAAAAATAGTCCAGCTGTTACGATAAAAATGCCTCGTAGAATGCCGAAACAGACACCAAGCTCCCGGTCAGTGCCAGACAAACCGCCCCGTTCCACCAAAAAGTTAAGCAAATACTGTAGGATTGACCCAACAAGTAGCACTAATATGAATATTATTACAATAGCGATGCTGTTCCGCACCATCTGAGCTTTAAAACTACTGAAGTGTATCGCAAGGTCACCGTAGTAATGACTGGTGACAAAAAATGCACATCCCCAAGTCACCAGAGACAATGCTTCACATACGAACCCACGAAAAACGCTTACTAGAGCGGAAAATATAATGATGCTGATAATGACGTAGTCAACCCAGATCATGGATTTTTTCCTTGCTCATACGTGTAGTGAGCTGGTAGAAGTTGAAGTCTAACAGAAACAGTAACCATTTACTCAAGGGGATTAATACCTCATGGTGAAATAAATCATCGAGATTAAAAACTACTTTTTATTTATGAAAGCTCGTGCAGAGGTGTATCCACTGATCACCTGCCTCCCATTGGATGAACAGTCTCAGCATGATTCAGTGAGTCGGATTGAGAATGATGCAGTTGCGGTAACGGCATCGTCACCATGCTCGTTATAGCAGAGCCTACTGCTATGTCTCGTAACCTTTTCCTGGCTGCATGACAGACTTGCAAAGATGTATCATTTATTTATAGAAATGTAATACCCTATTTATGTCGCTACATTTTCTCCAGATTTGGGAGCGAAGGTCGTAGTTATTCCTTGGAGGCTACGGCCCAAAAAATATTCACCTAATCTGTTCCTTTGCTGGGTCTTTAAGGGTGGGGGATAAATAACATAAGCTAAAAATCGAATCTTAGTGATGATTTCTAAGACTTTTACAACGTTTTTCAGTGCTTCTAACTGTACCACCGAGGCTATATTCGCCCTTGGCGCCTTTTGGTTGACCGTCAAGGGTAATGGGTTGTATTGATTGCTATTAGTTTAGTAGTAACTGGGAAAGTGGCGGTGTAATATTATGAGGCTATCACGGTTTTCAGGTTGCGGCATCAGCAGAGTGATGGCGCGTGTTTTCTGGTAGCGTTTCTTGTTACTGTCTAGTAAACCACGCAGTATCAGTACTATTAGTGAGTATACGCACAGCAAGAAGAATCATATACTCTCATCAGGCAGAAGTGCATACCGGTGCTCGGCACATTATGTTTTTATGTCTTCTTTTTCGGCTACAGCCATGACTTCTGATATGGTATGGAACGAGCCGAAGATCAGTACGCAATCATCCTGAGCAGAGTCCGCTCTTGCTTGACGCCAGGCGCTTATCACATCATTGAACTGTTTCGAGTTACCGTCAAGATGGTCGGCGAGTTGCGCGGCGCTGGCGCCTCGTGGTCCATCGAGAGATGCGCAATACCAGACATCTACCTTCTTTTTCAGACAAGCGAGCGTACCTGCAATATCTTTATCCGATAGCATGCCTACGACCGCCAGGAGCCGCCCAGCTCGGGGTAGGACTCTGAGGCTGCTGGCTAGGTAGGCAGCAGCCTGGGGGTTGTGCGCCACGTCTAATATTGTTAGAGGCGTTTGGCTGATACACTGGAAACGTCCAGGCAGCTCTGCCATACGCAAGCCCTGGTGCACCGCTTCTTCCGGAACAGCGAATGATAAGCGGTTAATAGCAGCTAACGCGGTGGCGGCATTTCCCAGAGGAATCCCAGGTAGAGGTAGTGTCTTTAGCTCACGTACGCTGTCCCACCAACGCCAGTGCTGGCCGTTGCTCTGAAACCACCAATCGCGATCGCGGGCGTATAAAATAGAGCCGATATCGATTGCAGCAGAATCAACCGTCGTTGGCCTATCTGGCTCTCCCACAATTACTGGCCGATTACGCCTAAAGATACCGGCTTTTTCCCGCGCGATACTAGCGCGATCCGTGCCAAGGCAATCTGTGTGATCGAGAGCAATGGACGTAATAACTGCAAGATCGGCATCAACTATATTAGTGGCATCCAGACGTCCTCCTAGTCCAACCTCAAGGATAACGATATCCAGCGAGGCTTGCCGGAATAGCTCTAGTGCCGCGAGCGTGCCAAACTCAAAATAGCTAAGGGACATTTGTCCGCGGCCAGCCTCGATCACTGCCATAGCGGCGCTATGATCAGCGTTTGTCAACTCACGTCCTAGAATACGCACCCGTTCGGTGTAGCGCAGTAAATGAGGGGAGCTATAGACCCCAACCTTTATGCCATGTGCTAGCAAGATGACCTCTAATAGACGGCAAGTGGTGCCTTTTCCGTTAGTACCACCGACAGAAATGACGTAGGGCGCTGGATTTAGTAAGTTTAGGGTAGTGGCTACATGTCCTGCTCGTTCCAGACCTAGATCACAAGTCTTATCATGCAGGTGTTCAATATAATACAGCCAGGAGGCCAGCGGCGAGCTGGCCGTAGGGACGGGAAGATGTTTTATTTTTTTTTTCATTAGTTTATATGCAGTTCTCAATAAACCCGACCATGAACATAGGAGGGGGTAGAAGACTGTCACGGCCTATCTATGACTCATCCTGGCGATTGTCCTGAATAGGATCGGAGGAATCTTCGCGCGGTATTGTATCCCTTGGCTCCGCTTGGTGGGTAAGTTTTGCCAGTATGCGAGCAAGATGCAAGCGCATCTCTGGGCGCCGCACTATAAGATCGAGCGCACCTTTTTCCAGCAGAAATTCACTACGCTGAAAGCCGGATGGTAGTTTTTCACGTACAGTCTGTTCAATCACACGTGGTCCCGCAAAGCCAATGAGCGCTCTGGGCTCAGCAATGTTCAAATCTCCAAGCATTGCCAGGCTTGCCGAAACCCCTCCCATGGTGGGATCGGTCAGCACGGAAAGGTAGGGCAGCCTTCGCTCGCGCAGGCGAGCTAGGGCAGCGCTGGTTTTGGCCATCTGCATTAGCGACATCAATGCTTCCTGCATGCGCGCACCGCCGCTGGCGGAAAACAATACTAGCGGACAGTCGTCTGCCATGGCCCCTTCCACGGCGCGCACAAAACGCGCGCCGACTACCGAGGACATTGATCCACCGATAAAGGCGAATTCAAATGAAGCGGTTACCAACGGCATACGGTATAACGTTCCTTTCATGACCACCAAAGCATCTTTCTCTTTAGTAGTTTTCTGGGCGGCGGCTAGGCGATCCTTGTACTTTTTAGAGTCCCGGAATTTTAGGATGTCTTTCGGTGACAATTCGCTTCCGATTTCGGACCCACTGCCTGCATCTAAGAAAGACTTTAAGCGCGCACGCGCCGTGATACGCATATGGTGATCGCATTTAGGACAGACTTCTAAATTTCGCTCGAGCTCGGCTCGATAAAGAACCTGGCTACAGCTATCACATTTGGTCCATACGCCCTCAGGAATATTAGCGCGGTGCGTTGCGGTGATCGTACTTTTATTGAGAATTCGTTCAATCCAGCTCATCGATAGCCTTTCTTCTTGAACCCGGCATGTGCCAGTCGGGTATATGTCTACTGCATCTTTATATCGCCGCCAGAAGATCATCATCTCTGGTGCTTTCGGCGAGAAATGGTGGGAAGTGAAGTTTAACTATTACACCATAACGCTAGGGACTTGGCATCGAAAAGTATTACTTTTTGTATATTTTTTTGATAGTGTCTCGCTATGACTCGTGCGCCCTGTTAAGAAAAATGCAGTTTTGCTCTGCTTTTCCAGCAGGTCTAGCAGTGCTGAAAGTACTATACTCTCTAGGGCAAATCACTAATATATTTTTCTGAGCGATCGAAGTGTTGCCGAAAACATGACCTAGATACTTACGTAATAAAGTAACCGAAATGTGTTTTATTATTATAAAATTGAGATGCTCATTTATAAGACATGCTGGTGTTTTTTTGGAAAAATGATTTTTATGAGTCAAGCCAAACTTGAACATCATCTATGAGTCTCCTGACTACAAATTTTTTTAAGCATCGCGGGTCTTTGCATTGATGACTGAATGTGTCAGTTACTGCTGAATGGAGAGAGAAGGCACTCTTTAATGAAATAGATTATTGTTTTTTTCAAAACAAGCCACCGTAACACGATCGCCATGATGACCGTGGTGGGTCTCCCCTTTCTATGAGGATTCGCCAGAGATGAACGAACTATATTTTTACGCTTCAATAGAGTTATTCGGTTAGATTCTCCAGATTATTCCTTATTAAGAGGCAGCGAAAAGGTATTTTTTATCATCATAACCGGCTGCGTTCATTAATAGAGATGAACCTATATCTTTTATGACGACTCAGTATGAAGATAAGCGTTATCTCCCCCGGGGCCATCTTATCATGTATTCTCACTGCATGATTTTACGTTCTAATAATCGGGGGGTCAGTTTTGTTCACGAAGAAATAATAATCTATTGATTTAGAGAAATTGATATTATTATCACCATGATTTACTGGGACTCCCTGCGTAAAAATATTCAAGACCCGTCTAAATAGAGGCGTCTATCTACATTCAGTAAAGAGCCCCAAGGCATATCTCTTATACAGTATACTTTTTAGGGCGATGTGCTACTGCCGTGCCTTGTTGTACATGGCTTGTGGATGATTATAAACTGTAGTTATTTTACAGACGTCACGTGCTTTTAGCCATGTGATGAATTGAGCCAATGCGTCTCTAAACATTAGATTTCTGCGACATGTTAGTGCATGACACAACCCTCAGCATAAGATCCTATAAATCTTATTTACCCTGCCCATTACTTAAGTTGAGATATCCCAAAATAGCAACCAGGGAAAACAACGGACTATTATACTAATCTGCATTGGTGTCCGAAGTAATTTTGAGGGGGGAGACAGGTATATTACCAGCAGGTAGGTATACTGCCGGCTATCCCATAATATGCGCAGATTAAAAGAACATAGATTATCCAGACGTGGCGTGGAAACCTTCTAGGCACTGTTTTCCATTAATGAACAGTCAACGCAAGGTAGTCGTGGTTCGGTATAAATACATCGACCCATTAACTCGCTCTTTCCCCAGGTGAGTGTATTGAGTGCTTCTTGTACTGGCGGCGTGTGAGCATACATCTCATTGCTGTAGTATGATTGGATAGATATTACATTACTAACTGCGCATTTGATAGGCGCCGGGTATGCGCTAGCGGATTTGACGAACAGTCTCTAGAAGACGTCACCTGATAGTGAGGTCTTCTATCATTTACCTTATCAGGTTACGGTTGAAGATTGCGTGTGCCCTTAATATTGCGAGGTTTTGATAGTTATGACGAATGTAGGAATTTTTTTTGGCAGTGATACTGGTAATACCGAAAATATTGCTAAGAGAATCCAGGAGAAACTCGGTACCGATGTTGCTGATATTTTTGACATCGCTCATAGCAGAAAAGAAGATTTGGAACAGTATGATCGGCTTTTGTTGGGTATCCCGACCTGGTATTACGGAGAAGCGCAGTGCGATTGGGATGATTTTTTCCCTACGTTAAAAGATATCGATTGCAGAGGGAAGCGTATTGCACTGTTCGGATGCGGGGATCAGGAAGATTACTCGGAGTATTTCTGCGACGCAATGGGTACCCTTCGGGACATCATTCAATTTTGTGGGGCTACCCTGGTTGGCTATTGGCCAACTGCCGGTTATTGTTTTGAGGCATCTAAAGGATTAGCTGACGCGGATCACTTTCTTGGCTTAGCGATTGATGAGGACCGACAGCCTGAGATGACCTCCGAACGTGTTGACCTCTGGGTTCAAAAGGTTCGTGCAGAGATGGATTTGGGGGTTAACTGCTGATTGTCTCTCCAAGTTAAAAAAGCAGATTATATACTGAAATCATTTTTCACTTTTAAAGTGATAGTCATATTTTTACACCTTATTTGCGCTAAAAGTATAGTTATATAACTCTTATTGTGAATTTGTAACCTTACAGGATAAAGATAAGCGCCACTTCTAACTTAACTATAGCTACACATGATGCTCGTTTCCATGTTTGACTGAGAGTTTTAGAATGAGCAATGATACATGTTTACGCCGACGATTGTCATAGGATGTGTTATGGGGTCACCTGATTAGCAAGTAACAGGACTCAAGTTGCATGACTGACTAGAGCATTAGATTAAAAAAGCCGGCTTGAAAGTGATGTTGCCTAGACTGAAGATTCTAGAGGTGTTTCAAGTTCCGGCATGCTTCTATGTTAGAGTGAAAAATTTTTATAAAAAATGGATATTAAAGAGGATACAGGACATGAGCTACGGTTTGCCACATGCTCAATCAGTGCAATACCGCTGGTATTGTTACGCGTCATAATTTTCATGGCGGCAAAGCGGTGTTTAAGTTGACGCAGAAAAAAATAATGATCATCTATTTATGTGGTTTGTGGGCAGGGTCATCGAATTTCATGATGAGCTTACAGAGGCGCGTTAGCACAATATTGCGAAAAAGCATAACATAATACTTACTAACAACAGCCCCTGTCTTTAATTGCCATTTTATGGCAGGCAAATTCTATGAATGTAAAAACTGCATGATCTAATAGATTAGAGTCGTATGTAATAGCATTGAGATCATCTCTCTAGGCCCTGCACAAGCCTCATTCAGACGATATCCATGTCCTGCGTTCTATGAGACCCCGCTGAATATAAATCTATTATACTGTTAGTTCAGTACACTAAGGCAGCATCATTATGATGAAATGATTTAATGAATGACTTTCATTAGATCATTAAATAATAAAACAGCATGTTGTGCTGTTGCACGGCTACTTAGAATATGCTCATTATGACGAATATCACATTTTCTAATGAAATCTAGCTGAAGTATTATATATTGAGAATACTGGATTATGTTATTGAATTGATAAAATAAAATACTTTTAAAGATTGTACGCTGTCGGCGTACGGGAATGGCAGATATATCTAATCTAGAATCACGAGGCCATAGTTTATTGGCAAACTCAAGCTTGATACAGGCACGCTTTTTATTACAGTGACATATCGGGAAAGCGCAATATCAGAAAAACACAATCTCTATTCTCCAATAAGCACTATGACACCTTCATTATATTGCAATATAAGATTTCAAAAAAAATTTAGCAGTCAGTAAACTCACATAACCTGGCTAAATTTTCAGAGCACCACCAACCCTGCTGCTTACATTTTTGGGGGGCGCTTTGTCATGTGCTGTATGTTAACGTTAGGTCCCTAAACCGCACCAGAATGAGAGAGATCAAAACAGATGGAAAGAAAAATATAACCATTTGATTTAGATAATGTAAAGTTTTTATAGACGGAATTCTATTCCGTTAGTAAAAAAAAACGGCCTTCTCCCCTTGAAGCTTCTCTCAACGCCCCCATCTTAGTTCATTAACTAAGCCAGGTATGCCATCATGCTTGGCATTCATCCCAAAACTGCTATTGACTTTCTCAAAGGAGAGTTATCAATGAAAATTCGTCCACTACATGATCGCGTTATCGTTAAGCGTAAAGTTGAAGCCAAATCTGCAGGCGGCATAGTCTTAACTGGTGCTGCAGCAGGCAAGTCTACTCGCGGTGCCGTCATGGCTGTTGGGAACGGCCGTATTCTAGAAAACGGTGAAGTGAAATCGCTAGACGTAAAAGTTGGGGACATTGTCATTTTCAATGACGGATATAGCGTGAAAGCTGAGAAAATTGACAACGATGAAGTGTTGATTATGTCTGAAAGCGACATTCTTGCTGTCGTTGAGCAGTAATCTGCACGTCACTATCTAAACTGAAAGAATGTAAGGAAAATAAAAATGGCAGCTAAAGACGTAAAGTTCGGTAACGATGCCCGCGTAAAAATGCTGCGCGGCGTAAATGTTTTAGCCGATGCAGTAAAAGTCACCCTAGGCCCTAAAGGTCGCAATGTGGTGCTAGATAAATCCTTCGGTGCACCTATTATCACCAAAGACGGCGTGACGGTCGCACGTGAAATTGAATTGGAAGATAAGTTTGAAAACATGGGTGCGCAGATGTTGAAAGAGGTTGCCTCCAAAGCCAATGACGCTGCGGGCGATGGAACCACTACTGCAACCGTACTGGCACAATCTATTGTTAATGAAGGCTTGAAGGCCGTAGCCGCCGGTATGAATCCAATGGATCTTAAGCGCGGTATTGACAAGGCGGTTATCGCTGCAGTAGAAGAACTGAAAAAATTGTCTGTACCTTGCTCGGATTCCAAAGCGATCGCTCAGGTGGGCACCATCTCCGCCAATGCTGATGAAACCGTCGGCACCTTAATCGCTGAAGCGATGGCAAAAGTCGGTAAAGAAGGAGTTATAACTGTCGAAGAGGGCTCTGGTTTACAGGATGAGCTCGATGTAGTGGAGGGTATGCAGTTCGATCGCGGCTATCTCTCCCCGTATTTTGTGAACAAGCCAGAAACCGGCACGGTTGAACTTGAAAGCCCGTTTATTTTGCTGGCCGACAAGAAAATCTCCAATATTCGCGAAATGTTGCCAATGCTAGAAGCTGTAGCCAAAGCAGGGAAGCCATTATTGATTATCGCTGAAGATGTTGAAGGCGAAGCACTGGCCACACTGGTGGTAAACACTATGCGTGGGATAGTAAAAGTGGCTGCTGTAAAGGCGCCAGGTTTCGGTGATCGTCGCAAGGCAATGCTAAAAGATATTGCAATCCTGACCGCAGGTACCGTAATTTCCGAAGAAATCGGATTAGAGCTTGAAAAAGCTACCATGGAAGATATGGGACATGCCAAACGCGTCGTTATCACTAAAGATAGCACCACCATAATTGACGGGTTAGGTGATAAAGCGTTGATCAATAGCCGCATTGCGCATATTAACCAGCAGCGAGACGAAGCTACTTCTGATTACGATCGTGAAAAACTACAAGAACGTGTGGCTAAACTAGCCGGTGGTGTTGCGGTGATAAAAGTAGGGGCAGCTACCGAAGTTGCCATGAAAGAGAAAAAATCTCGTGTTGAAGACGCTTTACATGCCACCCGTGCGGCAGTTGAAGAGGGCGTGGTCGCAGGTGGTGGTGTGGCACTCATTCGTGTAGCCAATAGCATTGCTGAATTGCGTGGCGACAATGAAGATCAAAACGTTGGCATTAAGGTTGCTCGCCGCGCGATGGAAGCTCCCCTACGTCAGATCGTAGCTAACGCAGGAGAAGAACCGTCCGTTATTGCCGATAAAGTAAAGGCTGGTACAGGTAATACAGGTTATAACGCCGCTACTGAAGAGTACGGCAACATGATAGATACTGGTATTTTAGACCCCACTAAGGTCACTCGTTCCGCGCTGCAGTATGCAGCTTCTATTGCTGGTCTGATGATCACTACAGAATGCATGGTAACGGATTTACCAAAGGAAGAAAAACCTGACTTAGGCGGAGCAGGTGGCATGGGGGGAATGGGCGGAATGATGTAATCATTCTCTATTTTTCAGAGCATTAAAAACCCTGGCCTTGCCAGGGTTTTTTTTATCAACGTACCAGAGAGGATTGCTTGTTGTCGAGATTAAGAGCACTATCTAGGGGTGGTGTTTAAATCTAAAAAGTAACAGTTTCAGTTAGCAAACATTAGTAATGCAGCTTGCCCTTTTACTAGGTATTGTGAATGCTCTACGGATTCTTTTTGTTAACCACGACGCGATTATGTCGATAGCGTGAGATCGTTCAGCATTATGCTCGGCACTGCAGAATTGAGATAAACCTCCTTTTAGCTTATGTTTTTTAGATATTGCGCTACTGTGCATCTGTATTAAATTCAGAGAACCGTATTCATCAATGTCCTGTATCTGCAGAATAAACCTGCACAGAGAGTGACTCGTGTTATTCTTTTTACCTCCATATGGCATATGCAAAACTCTACTGTTTTTAACGCTCGATGACTTGACTAACCTCAGGTTTTAGTTAAAAAATTTATGGTTAGCGCTAAAATAGTCATATGAGTGATTTCTCGTTGTTGTGGTTATGTTTTTATTGCTCATTAACTATCCTTGCAAGGATGTCGCACACTCCGTTGAAAGAGAAGCTGTATACAGCACGGCAGCGCTCTGGGTAAGATCTTAAAAATATTATTTATTATTCGAATAATAATCAATAGCCAACTTAGTATAGTCAATCAGGCGATGAGGGTCTTCATAAAAAATGAGCCCTTTCATTTTTGCGAATAACAGAAATATTGAGCTTGGTTCTGAATAGAGCTACGATGTTTGAGATAGATTTTATAACATCACTGGTTGAGTGATTGTAAATTTTAATGTTATTATACTTGAATAACGTCACTATGAAATTAGTGTTCTGATCTGACGATCACTGAGCAGTGTTATTGATTCAACCCATCCCTTTATAACCTCAACGTTTAATGCGTTACTATAGAGTGTTCACTAGAGAAATAGCTTTCGGTCAGTATATGGTCAGGGGAATTTTTTTTGATACTGAGAGTTGGCTAATATTGTGCTAACTGAGAAAAAGCATTATTGTCAGTACCGGACTCCGGCTGAAAGGTACTAGTCTGTTGATCCGTCAGTAATGTTTGCGTTTAATTTTAATACTGAGATCAATGTTTTCTGAACGTGAGACTCTCTCGTCGACACTCTTAAGCAGCGATTACAACCAAGAGATGCACAACCTTTAACTACATGCTTTCTCAGTTTCGACTTGATACTATCTTGGGTCAAGAGACGTACGGTTTCGCGATTATTTCATTACATATAATGCCGCGTAACTGGTCTGTACGTATGTTTTTCCCCAGGGCTGGAGGGTGTACAGAATGCTCTAAAGAATCACTTTTATCTAAGTCTGTCATAGAAAAAGCGTATCTCTGTAATACTAAGAACGCATAGTAGTTTTCTTATTAGAACGGGCGTGTTTCTTATTAAGTTCAGGTCTTCTTCCCTATAATTAGCAGACTAGATAATATGATTGCAGGATAAAGTGCCGGCTCTGGAAGCGTAAGAAGCCTCGAGCACATTATCATAAAGAAGGGATATAAGGTACATTACTTCACCACGCGCAATAACGGTTTGCCTCGGCCTTTTAGTGGTGTGGATGGTGTTTTTTCCTGCAGATCCGACGGCGTTTGATCTGGCTGGGCGCCATAGATAACTGACATAGCAAGCGGTGTGTTCGGGTGATCAACTCTTTTGTTATCTTCTGGCGACATCGTCTCGTATGCCACCTCGGATTCAAATATTTCGCCGATCCCATTTTCGTAAGCGTAAATAGCTAGAATGCTTGACATTGGTAACAGAACCTTATGCGGCATCCCACTAAATCTAGCATTGAATTTTAATTCATCGATGCCGAGAAATAGATTGTTCACTGCACACGGTGCAATATTGAGCACGATTTTCCCGTAGCGCGCACATTCGATTGGCGCCATCACGCCATCAATGTTGACATCTACTACAAGATGCGGTGTGAGCTGATTATCAAGAAGCCATTGGTACCACGCTCTCAGAAGGTAAGGCCTGCGCGGTGAAAAGGGCATCACTTCCATTTTTCTTTATCCCCTGACTTTCAGGCGCATGTCGCGCTCTGCTTCTGTTAAAGACGCCAGGAATGTATCGCGTTCAAATACCCGCGTCATATAGCCCTTTACCTCTTTAGCACCAGGACCAGCCAGTTCAATGCCTAGTTGCGGCAAACGCCAGAGAAGTGGGGCTAGATAGCAATCTATTAGGCTGAATTCTTCGCTCATGAAGAAGGGCGCTTCGTTAAACACTGGCGCCGCAGCCAGGATCTCTGTGCGCAATTGCCAGCGCGTGTTATCTATTTCACTAACTCGGTTTTGTTCGATTTTATGCATCAGGGTGTACCAATCGTTTTCTATCCGGTGCATCATCAAGCGGCTGGTGCCTCGTGCTACCGGATAAACCGGCATCAGCGGAGGATGAGGGAATCGTTCACCTAAGTATTCCATTATAATACGGGACTCGTAAAGTGTTAGTTCGCGATCAACCAGCGTCGGTACGGTGCTGTAGGGATTAAGGTCAATTAAGTGCTGCGGCAGATTATTCATGTCAACCAGTTCAATTTCAACACTAACCCCTTTTTCCGCTAGGACTATGCGTACTTGATGGCTAAAAATGTCGGTCATACCGGAAAATAGTGTCATCACCGAACGTTTGTTGGCAGCGACAGCCATAGAACCCTCCAAGTTTTATTAAGAAAATACCGGCAATAACCCTAAATCTAGAGCTATATTCCTAACTTGTTTACCGTTGATTAGCAACCATTTTTCTGGTCCCAACCAGAGCTAGTAAGCATGTGGCCGATTAAAAACAAGGCTCGTTAATCAAAGGCAATAGACATAGAGTCTCTGCTTAGTTTAGCAGAGTTTGCTTATTTTGTGGGATCATATGGTCAATGACAGGTTAAATGTATATATACATTACATTTTAGCCTAACAGTGCTCTCACTGATGAAAAGAGTCTTCCATCACGAGGGCGCTGATTATCTTGCCATGCATGTTTATCCTTACGCTAAAGGGGTCTGAAGGACTATGTTGAGTAGATTGCTTTACATATTGAGAGATGCTTCTAAGATAGTAGAGACTATGCTTGCCTTATTAAGAGATAAAAGACAATTTATGATAGCATAAAAGGTTAATGTATTGTTTCATGCTGCTTTTGGTCTTTGATGAACTGCACAGGTCTGGCCGTGTGTGTTAAAGAAGCATTGACAATCTGGCAGTAGGGTACTAAAACATGACGTATCAAGCAATTAGCGTCTGACGCTTGTCTTAAGCATGAAATATAACAGTATCTTTATGCTGATGCTTTTTATAAGACTCTCAGTGATGCACTACCGCTACCGGGATGCAGTAGGTCACGTCTATCGGGCAACTTAGTAAACCATTGACTGATGCAGCTGACGATAAATGTGTGCTTGGTTTAGGAAAAACATAGCATAGCTCATCCAGCCATGGTGGCGATATTTTAGTAGCGTCACGCTATCCTAGCGTGCATCATCCTGATCATTGAATATCAACATCCGTGTAGTTAAAATTTAGAACCTGAACTGCAGATGTTAGATCAGTAAATGATAACCATTTCATCATCGTTAGGCATAAGGGGATCTGGCTATCTTCCGGTTTAAAACACTGTCAATCATTGCTTGATAGTCTGTGTGACTATAATGTGTAGGTGAGTGGCGGATGTCTAAGGTGTTATTTGTGCTCTTAAATTACTAAATAATATTTTTAAAAATGATTAATACTACAGACATGCCGCAAGAGCCGCGCTGTTAGCGACAAACTTATTATTGACGTGAGTGCATCCACAATACTCACTGAAAGAATGTTCAATTATTAGAAAGCGCTTGTTTCACATCTTTAGGTGCCTATAATTAATTGACATAAGTTGTTGTTTGTTAACCTATGAAACGCCCCGTCAACAGAAAAAGTTAGAAAAATTAAAAAAGCTTGACATTGTATACAAAACGCAGATAATGGAAAATTAATTTACTATTTTTCTTTTTTAACTTTTTTACTAAAAAAGCTAGCAGCTAATAAAACATAAACACAAAAGTAATAAAAATGTATATAGTCTAAATTATCACAAATCACCTACTTTTTAAAAAATTTTTATCCACTTACTAATCAAAGTTAAAGCATCCTAAGAGTAAAAATGGAAAAATATCTAATGTACTGCGTAAAAACTTTTCCGTCAAGAGGCTTCTAGATAAGAAGAATTTTAAAAACCTTTTTAATGAAAAGGTTGAGAATAAGATAAAAACATATTTAAAATACGGGTCAAGCCTATCTTTACGCTTCAAAACATAAAAAAGTGGCTACTTTGCAGTGTAACTTTAATGAATAAAAAACTTGCAACAAGCAGTAAAGCACGATAGGTTACTATAACACAAACAGAAATAATCACTTAGAAAAGCATGCATAATCTTATAATGACTTTAATTTTTTACAATAATCACAATTGAGTCTATGTCTGTGATCACTCGTAGTCATTATATATTTTATAGGTAAAAAGTAGCGCTTGCTTATACAGTAGGTTTTGGTGTAAGACTAATACCCAAAGGGTAATCAAAAAGCGGACAGCCCTATTAAATTTAGAGAAAAAATACAAATAAAGCCTTTAATGGGCGTTTTTCACAACTTTACCTATGAAATAAATTGCAATTCATGTCGTGCAGATTAACGCAAATTTTATGGTAAAGACTCTATTACAAGAGCAGGGACTAAGAGTTTTATAAACCACAACACTATGAAGCAAGTATCGTCAAATTTATTAAATAACAAAACCAGCGCCATGTGTCGCATAAGAAACATCTTATGTTATCATTCCAAATTTGCAGCGGGAAGTAATAACACCTTGATGATATTATTTTTGTAGAAAAAACATCTGGGGCTATACAAAAAATTAAATATGTGATATGCTTCTATCCATCGGTAGAAGACCAGCAAAATTTATTTTGCTAGATAATAAAAAAGCCTAATTTTGGTATAGGTTTTGCGTAGTAGAGCCCCATGTTAGCATGCTCTACTTCCCTCAGCTTTGAGCTGACCAACCTACTTATAGGGTAGGTTGGGTGTGATAGGCGTCACAAGGCAAGCAGCTTGTAGTCGCCTCTTATATGACGTTTTGTGTCCCCTTCGTCTAGCGGCCTAGGACACTGCCCTTTCACGGCGGCAACAGGGGTTCGAACCCCCTAGGGGACGCCATTGTTACGTGATTTCTGAGCTCGTTTTTTTAAAGCGTGCTGCGAAATACCGTTCTTTAAAAATCTGGAATAAGCTGACAATTTAACAATACTTGATTACAAGCTTAGTATCAAAAACAGCTCAGGGTTGTGAGGTTAAGTGAATAAGCGTACACGGTCAATGCCTTGGCAGTCAGAGGCGATGAAGGACGTGCTAATCTGCGAAAAGCGCCGGCAAGCTGATATGAAGCGTTACTAGCCGACGATCTCCGAATGGGGAAACCCGGTGTAACTCGTTACACCATCTTCAGGTAAATCAATAGCCTGATGAAGCGAACCAAGGAAACTGAAACATCTCAGTACCTTGAGGAAAAGAAATCAACCGAGATTCCCTTAGTAGCGGCGAGCGAACGGGGAGCAGCCCAGAGCCAGCATCAACTAACGCATTAGGAAAGCAGTCTGGAAAGACTGGCAATAGAGGGTGATAGCCCCGTATCTGAAAATGCGCTTGTTGTGAGCTCGATAAGTAGGGCGGGACACGTGATATCCTGTCTGAATATGGGGGGACCATCCTCCAAGGCTAAATACTACTGACTGACCGATAGTGAACTAGTACCGTAAGGGAAAGGCGAAAAGAACCCCGGCAAGGGGAGTGAAATAGAACCTGAAACCGTGTACGTACAAGCAGTGGGAGCACTTTTGAGGTGTGACTGCGTACCTTTTGTATAATGGGTCAGCGACTTATATTCTGTAGCAAGGTTAACCGTATAGGGGAGCCGTAGGGAAACCGAGTCTTAAATGGGCGATTTAAGTTGCAGTGTATAGACCCGAAACCCGGTGATCTAGCCATGAGCAGGTTGAAGGTTAAGTAACATTAATTGGAGGACCGAACCGACTAATGTTGAAAAATTAGCGGATGACTTGTGGCTAGGGGTGAAAGGCCAATCAAACCGGGAGATAGCTGGTTCTCCCCGAAAGCTATTTAGGTAGCGCCTCTTGAACTCATCTTCGGGGGTAGAGCACTGTTTCGGCTAGGGGTCCATCCCGGATTACCAATCCGATGCAAACTACGAATACCGAAGAATGTTATCAAGGGAGACACACGGCGGGTGCTAACGTCCGTCGTGAAGAGGGAAACAACCCAGACCGCCAGCTAAGGTCCCAAAGTCATGGTTAAGTGGGAAACGATGTGGGAAGGCCTAGACAGCCAGGATGTTGGCTTAGAAGCAGCCATCATTTAAAGAAAGCGTAATAGCTCACTGGTCGAGTCGGCCTGCGCGGAAGATGTAACGGGGCTAAACCATGCACCGAAGCTGCGGCAGCGGACGTATCACTTAAAACGCTTAATATGTTAGACAGCAAGTGCATCTAACACGCATAAAGTCCTAACACGGTCGGCTGCTATGGAAAAGCATTTTAAGGATACGTCCGTTGGGTAGGGGAGCGTTCTGTAAGCCTGTGAAGGTGGCTCGTAAGGGCTGCTGGAGGTATCAGAAGTGCGAATGCTGACATAAGTAACGATAAAGCGGGTGAAAAACCCGCTCGCCGGAAGACCAAGGGTTCCTGTTCAACGTTAATCGGAGCAGGGTAAGTCGACTCCTAAGGCGAGTCCGAAAGGCGTAGTCGATGGGCAACAGGTTAATATTCCTGTACTAGGTGTGACTGCGAAGGGGGGACGAAGAAAGCTAGGTTTTCTGGGCGCCGGTTGTCCCAGTTCAAGCGTGAAGGTGGAGTGAGTAGGAAAACCCGCTCATTCTTAACACTGAGGCGTGATGACGAGCCACTACGGTGGCGAAGAAATTAATGCTCTGCTTCCAAGAAAAGCCTCTAAGCTCCAGGTTGCATCTAATCGTACCCCAAACCGACACAGGTGGTCAGGTAGAGAATACCCAGGCGCTTGAGAGAACTCGGGTGAAGGAACTAGGCAAAATAGTGCCGTAACTTCGGTAGAAGGCACGCTGGCATGTAAGTAAAAGGCGTTCGCCATGAGCTGAAGCCAGTCGCAGAGAAAAGCTGGCTGCAACTGTTTATTAAAAACACAACACTGTGCAAACACGAAAGTGGACGTATACAGTGTGACGCCTGCCCGGTGCCGGAAGGTTAATTGATGGGGTTATCGCTTGCGAAAAGCTCTTGATCGAAGCCCCGGTAAACGGCGGCCGTAACTATAACGGTCCTAAGGTAGCGAAATTCCTTGTCGGGTAAGTTCCGACCTGCACGAATGGCGTAATGATGGCCAGGCTGTCTCCACCCGAGACTCAGTGAAATTGAATTCGCCGTGAAGATGCGGTGTACCCGCGGTAAGACGGAAAGACCCCGTGAACCTTTACTATAGCTTGACACTGAACATTAAGCCTTGATGTGTAGGATAGGTGGAAGGCATTGAAGTGTGGACGCCAGTTCGCATGGAGCCAACCTTGAAATACCACCCTTAAATGTTTGATGTTCTCACTTAGGCCCGTCATCCGGGTCGAGGACCGTGTCTGGCAGGTAGTTTGACTGGGGCGGTCTCCTCCTAAAATGTAACGGAGGAGCACGAAGGTTAGCTAATCACGGTCGGACATCGTGAGGTTAGTGCAAAGGCATAAGCTAGCTTAACTGCGAGAGTGACGGCTCGAGCAGATGCGAAAGCAGGTCTTAGTGATCCGGTGGTTCTGAATGGAAGGGCCATCGCTCAACGGATAAAAGGTACTCCGGGGATAACAGGCTGATACCGCCCAAGAGTTCATATCGACGGCGGTGTTTGGCACCTCGATGTCGGCTCATCACATCCTGGGGCTGTAGTAGGTCCCAAGGGTATGGCTGTTCGCCATTTAAAGTGGTACGCGAGCTGGGTTTAGAACGTCGTGAGACAGTTCGGTCCCTATCTACCGTGGGCGCTGGAAGATTGAGAGGGGCTGCTCCTAGTACGAGAGGACCGGAGTGGACGAACCGCTGGTATTCGGGTTGTCATGCCAATGGCATTGCCCGGTAGCTACGTTCGGAAGAGATAACCGCTGAAAGCATCTAAGCGGGAAACTTGCCTCAAGATGAGTCTTCCCTGAGGCTTCGAGCCTCCTGAAGGAACGTTAAAGACGATGACGTTGATAGGTTGGGTGTGTAAGCGCTGTAAGGCGTTGAGCTAACCAATACTAATGATCCGTGAGACTTAACCTTACAACACCTGAGCTGTTTAAAAAAATTCAAGGCAGTATGCCGCTCATATAAGATTCAAAAATCTAAACATGCAATAGCTGCTAAGCATAGAAATAATTCTTTTAAAAAAAGATGTCAGCGATCTTTCAGAAATACTTGAATAGTCACGATAATCACTGTAAAGCAAGAATAGCCTACACCCAAAAAAATAGTGTAGGAAACGATTTTTCCTGGCGGCACTAGCGCAGTGGTCCCACCTGATCCCATACCGAACTCAGAAGTGAAACGCTGTAGCGCCGATGGTAGTGTGGGGTCTCCCCATGTGAGAGTAGGGAGCCGCCAGGTATTTAATATGTCATACTCTGGGCCTGGGTAAAGCAGGCAAAATAATCAGGCATAAATAAGCAACGAGCATGATTAACAAAGAAGATCGTAAAAAAATCTTCACTACGTTTACACTATACTATTTGGTATAGTCAAAAGCCCTGAACCCTGGTTCAGGGCTTTTTATTTTTTCACTCTGTTAATGATTGTGTCAATACATTTTGATACGTACCAAATGCTTAAGATGCACCATGTCGTATTTATGAAGCTTCATAATTCATAATATCAACCTTCCTGCTCAAGAAATAAAAATTAATTTTCGGACGTTCTCTGAACCCATATCGAGTCTCGTCACAGAAACGTAAAAATGCGGATGATGTCGTGCGTGGATATCGATCGCGTTTGGCATGTTAATGTTGCTCAAGAAAGCATGAACATTGTGACTCACATGTATTGATTCCTTTGGCAGATTTATGAGTTATTATCAATCGCAGTATCATTAATATAGCAATGTATGGTTTTAGATTAAGCGTATCGCACGGGCATTGAGCATTAATCTAAATGTTTATTTAGATCCCCGGAAAGATTCAGTCAAGGCGGTTTTTTAGATAGAGGAATGCTTAAGACTGTAATCATGATCTTCTTATAAAGTAGATAAAAAATAGTTTTATTGAATACAAAAAATACTTTTTATGCTCTTTATCTAAACATCACAAGAAAAAAATTTAAACGTATATTATTTTGCTGAAAATTATTTTTTTGAACTCAATGAGGTGTTTCACGAGTTAGATTCTATTAAGGCGATTTTTATTTGACGCAGATAGTGTACATCATTTCTAACAGCGTAATCCGCTTAAAAAAGTGTTGATCATCATAGTTATCACCCCCCGGATGGTTAGATGATGGTAAGATAGAAGAAGATGACGAGCAGAAGGTGTTGTCATGTGAACAGTACTCGTGTAAGATAGAAGATAATAATGACAACCTATATTTTTATATGTTTTACGGTTAAAGATGTAGAGAAGCCGATATGAAGAAGGTTTACGTTCCTTCTCAAGCATAATAGCGTTTATTAAGGATAAAAAATCAGGCAAAAATGGCATTTACCACGCTAGAATAAATAGAAGGTTCAATAAATAAAAAGTTGCTTGACCTACTAGGTCAGCTTGCGTTTATTAATATTAAAGTAAAGGGTATGCAGTTTTTAATTCGTAGCAACATAAAAAAATTGATTAAACCAATAATCCCCAGATTATTATCTCACAGCACATCCCTCAGTGCCAAATTGTGTTATCGAGGCCTTATAGAAGCAGTTTCCTTATAAAAAAAGATAAAATCTGACTTAGTCAGTGTCTAAAATAATGATGTCTGCATTAAAACATAGTATTTATAAGAAAGAAAAGTTTTAGTGAATCAGTGTACTTTCAACGCGCCTCTCAAGCAGCACGATCGTCCAGATGCCCTCGATAAATGAAGAAACTATTACTGTACAGAATACACGAACCTTGCTCTTGCATAAGAGACGCTAGACCAGCTGTCTATATCAGAAAAGGCTATTCAAAACGCTGCGAACCATGAAGAAAAATACGCAGCTCTTTTATGAAGAGCTCTAGAATAATGGATTGAGCGTATTTTCAATGGATGACTCTAGAGGCACTGATAAGAAGGAAGGGTGATGCTTTGCTAAAAAATGAGCAAAAAAAACATAGTTTACTTAGCATTAATAGATCAATATGCAGTCAGACTGGCTATTAAAAGTGATAGAAATTTGATCTTGAAAGTGCCGGTGAAGGCAACTTTCAAGATCAATGGTGTTATTTATATACTAGAAAAGCATAGCAAAAATGCTATCTATTTTTTCGTGCATGACGCAAGACATTGACGTTTATTTTCGTCTACTGATTGCACATTGCTGCTCTGATCTCATCAGCTTTTTATACATCTGATCAAGAAAACCACCAAGACAAGAAGGGAAGAAATGACTTCATAAATTTTAAGATAGAAATGAGTAAGATTTTCTTATTTTGAGGAGTAAAATAACACAGCCACTGAGACTTCGCCGGATAACCGAGATCAACACATTAACAACCCTCATACTATGAACATCACCAGGTGTTAATTCACAGGCATGACGCCTGTGGACAAGAAAGCAGACTATTATACCTGCTGAGTAGTTGAAACAGCTATATTTTGCTTAAGAATAGCGCGAAAGATGTCCTTTTTTGACTCTGCTTCATCATACAGGAGTGCTTCGGATTTACAGGTTCTGCTAAAGATGATACAGCGCATGCCGGAAAAATTCAGGATTTTTCTGCTGAAATTACTAACGATACACGTTAGTGTGATAGGCGTATTGTACGCAAAAAATAACGCTGCTTATGCCGCTTCGGCGTGTATACACTTAATCTTATTGCACAAAACCAGAATCAATGTATCATATTTTTTATTCGCCACTCTTGATTATTGCCCTGTGAATCTCTAAAAGTCTCTGCATCAACTAACACTTACTCTTTCAGGTGTGAAAATGAAAAGGCATAATATATTGCAAAAAGAGATGAACAAATTTCAATACTTTACTTTTAACGACTGCATATATTTTATAATTTTTATTATGGGTCTATCAGTAACGTAGAAAACAGCATCCCAAACAAAACTTGTCCTAGTCATCTTAAAAATATGAAGATAAATGGTGTTCTTCAGGTATGAGAGAGCTCTGCCACATTTAGATCCATTATATCCACCCTGGCCTGTCTCTAACAAATTTTTGGTATCTTGGTTTTTGTGACATCAGGACATGAGATTAATTGTGCGATGTTGCTTAGAGGAACATCAATATGAGCAAGGCTGAACCCCGTTCAACTAACTTTATTCGTCACATTATCGAAAAAGATCTTGCCTCTGGAAAGCATAGATCGGTGCATACTCGTTTTTCTCCGGAGCCTAATGGCTATTTGCATATCGGCCATGCAAAATCTATTTTCCTTAATTTTGGTATTGCACAGGATTATCAAGGTCAATGCAACTTACGTTTTGACGATACCAACCCTGTTAAAGAGAACATCGAATATATTGAATCTATTAAGCGTGATTTACAGTGGTTGGGTTGCAATTGGAGCGGTGACATTCACTACTCTTCCGACTATTTCGATACTTTGTATGAGTATGCACTGGAGCTAATCGGAAAAGGACTGGCCTATGTTGATCAGCTTTCCCCTGACGAAATACGTGAACATCGCGGTACACTGACACGCCCCGGTCAAAATAGTCCCTATCGGGATCGTAGCGTAGAAGAAAACCGTGTGCTATTCGCTAAAATGCGTAACGGTGAATTTGCTGAGAGCTGTGCCTGTTTACGGGCCAAAATTGATATGACATCACCTTTTATGGTGATGCGTGACCCAGTATTGTACCGAATTAGGTTTGCCTATCACCATCAGACCGGTGACACTTGGTGTATTTATCCAATGTATGACTTTACCCACTGCATCTCCGATGCTTTAGAAGGTATCACGCATTCCTTATGCACTCTGGAATTTCAGGAAAATCGACAGCTGTATAATTGGATTCTGGACCACATTACGATTGATGGGCATCCCCAGCAGTATGAATTTTCCCGACTAAACCTTGAATACGCTATCATGTCTAAACGGAAGCTTAATTTACTAGTGACGGAAAAAATTGTTGAAGGCTGGGATGATCCACGCATGCCAACCATTGCTGGCCTCCGTCGACGAGGCTATACTGCCAATTCGATTTACGAATTTTGTCAACGCATCGGCGTGACAAAGCAGGACAGCAATGTAGAAATGGCCGCGCTAGAAGCCTGTATTCGCGAAGATCTAAACGAACGTGCGCCGCGAGCCATGGCAGTGATCGACCCCGTTCGTATAGTCATCGAAAGCCTCCCGGCGGGGCATGAACAGGATATTTTGATGCGAAACCACATCAAAAATCCGGACATGGGTACCCGATTGGTCGCGTTTAGCCGCGATATTTTTATCGATAGGTCTGATTTTTGTGAAGAGGCCAAGGAGCAATACAAACGTCTAGTGCTGGGTAAGGAAGTCCGTTTGCGCAATTCCTATGTGATTAAAGCTGAGCGCGTGAGAAAAGATACTCATGGGACTATCACCACGATCTTCTGCCGACATGATCCAGACACACTAAATAAAGATCCCAGTAATAAAAGAAAAGTGAAAGGAGTGATCCACTGGGTATCTGCCACCCGCAGCATTTTTGCTGAATTTCGTCTCTATAATCGGCTGTTTATAGCAGTTAATCCGTCGATAGAAAGTAATGTTTTCTCTATGCTAAATCCAGACTCACTAATAATACGTAGGGGTTTTGTTGAAGCAGGTCTAGAATCAGCGAAAGCGGGTGAACCTTTCCAGTTTGAGCGTGAAGGCTATTTTTGTGCTGATAGCCGCTACTTTACCCCTGCCTATCCGGTGTTCAACCGCATAGTGGGATTACGTGACACCTTTTTAGCAAAAGTCAGGATGTGATCTGCAGCTAACCCATGCCGTTAAATTTCTATCTCTAGCAATGTTAGTTTTAGTTACTATTATGCCAAAAGAGGGCATAGAATATCATTTATTTTTTTTCGTTATTGCCTGTTGTTTTTATGATCCAGCAGCCTATTTCGTTGTTATTTAGAAGTGATTTTGCCGAACTTGATGTAGATACTCTCTTTGCAACACATTCAGCCAGTCATAACGATTCTTCAGCCTCAATAGTAAGTGAAAATGGTACAGAAGAACTAGTCGAGAATAGTTGGAAATAGTTGAAACTGGAGAGCTGACCTTAAGTTTTATTATAAATGTAATCATCATTACATAATAATTAGATGCACAATATATGCTTAATATTAGTTTTGCAGAGGAGCAAGAGCACTCCGTCGATATCTGCATCTGGGGGATTACGGTGCTGAAAATTACAAAAAATAATTTTTTGAATCAACGATTATTTTTTGGTAATTCCATGCCTAGATAAACCTATAATTTCTGCTTTAGATACTGCTAGGGCCGTCTAGCGGTGCGCTCTAGAGATCACTTTAACCCTTTTCTCAGCTACTAGGGCAGAACGAGAAGACTAACTTACATGCCTCTTTAGAGAGTGTTCTAAACTACAAATAGCTGTTTTAGCTACTGATGTGCAATGGTAGTTTACTTTTTTTCTAAGTCTCATTTGTTCTAAAACAGATGCTGACTGACGACACCAAGGCGATGCTAATGATGCTTTTCCGGAAAAATACCGCACCCTATTGCACACAGAATCATTAGCCTTATGGTCTCTTCTTAGTAGAGAGTGATGCTTATCACATGTCATATAATCGGCGTGATTCAATATTTAATACTTTTGTGGGATTTCCAGCAGAGGTTTGCCTTATCAAATTTTGCAGAGCCAGTACCTCCTTGAGGCTGTTATGAGATAAATCAGTATAGAATATATATAATGCATTTTCGCAATATAATGCCCCAGATAACATGCATGTTATACATATCTGCATTTTTAATACCCAATTCCTAGTATTTATTGTCATTGTTTTCAGTAAACATGTTTAGAAGGGCATTCTATTCAACATAAAGTAGGTTATTGCACCCCACCTTGACATTTTATCTTATTGTTTTCCGTTTTTCTTTCTGAAAAAGGAATAGAGCGCGTCTATTAGTGTGTTCTTCTATCAGAATTGTATATAGTTAATACTCGAGTTATCGATATCTCGTAAAGTTCTTTATAAGAAGCTAAACACCGGTTGCATCAATGAGCAGATCAGAACGGTAGTTTTCATGGCTTGATTCATCTAAAAATGATCTTTTAGGCGATCTAAGAGCAACATTCTCGACTGATGTAGTTAATTATATTAATATATTTTTATACCTTCAGAGAGCCTCTTTTCTTGAGAGCCTTTTTGAAAATGGGGGAGTTTAGTGATGGTAATAATTTACTGTGCTGTATATCAAATATATTGAACTACGCCGCTAAGCGTACCTAATGAGTGCCGAAAATTTATCTTAATGCAATATTTTTGGTTATTTCTTGCTCGCTTTTACGTACAATAAAAGAATAACGCTTTATGAAAGAAAAACATTTCAGAGCGGGAGTTTCTTCTCAAGAAAAAATAGCATAGAAGCTTGCGTCTTTCAATAACATAATGTTAAAAAACAGCTAGGTTATGAGTCTCATGTTAAAAAACGCTCTTATGAGCGTAGTTTAACAGACAGCTATCATCAACGTACATAATGGGCTTAGACTGTAAGGCATCTCGTAAATTTTACGCATCTTACAATAAGAATACTTATAAAAGAAAAGTTAAGAACTTTTTTAAAGCATGTAGATTATAACTTTATGGGTTTACTAAAATAAACGCAACCATGTATTGAGTGAGCCCTACTCCCCTGGTGGGGGCTACATGATGCTAACCAACTCGCACGAGATCAAATGCCCCAGGCGAGTAAATACCCCGCTGTCCGGTCAGCACGCCAGCTGCTATAATGAGCGGACAAAAAATATCTCAATCAGGGACCTATGTACCAGACCCCGGCGTCACCCGCAGCGCCGTTTCGGCGCAGCGGGATACTTATTGCTTGTATGCTGGCCATGTTTATGTCAGCAGTAGAAGTGACTATCATCGCCACTGCCATGCCAGATATTATCGCAAACCTAGGGGGATTCCCGTTGCTCAGTTGGGTTTTTTCCATCTATCTGTTATTGCAGGCTATCTCAATACCAATTTACGGTCATTTAGCGGATATTTTTGGCCGTAAACCAGTCTTTTTTGTCGGTATAGGGCTATTCCTTACCGGATCCATGCTATGTGGTTTTTCGAGCCATATGCTAGCGCTTATTTTTTTTCGAGCACTTCAGGGGCTAGGAGCGGGCGCTATCGTTCCCCTCTCTATCACGATTATCGCAGACGTCTACAATCAGCAAGAACGCGCTCGTTTGCAAGGTTATCTTTCCAGCGTCTGGGCAGTATCAGCGATTATTGGCCCTCTGATGGGTGCGTTTATCGTAGAGCATTATCATTGGTCAGGTGTATTTTGGGTCAATGTGCCATTTGGCATTATCTCAGCGGGATTATTAGCGCGGTATCTGCCGGTTTCACCTAACCAGTCTGACGCTTCATCGCTCGATATGGCCGGTATTACCTACATGACATTGTCGGTTGGCTGTCTGTTAATCGCTCTTTTGCAAGGAAATGAGATAATAGGTCAATGTCGGGTAGGCCTGCTCGTACTGTCTTTGATCAGCGCAGTTTTATTGGTGCAGGAACAACGTCGAAGCACCTCACCACTGTTCCCGCTGGCTTTATGGAAAAGCCAAATCATTATTGCTGGTAACGTCGGCGGGCTGATTATTGGAGCATCTATGATGAGTATTGCTGCGTTTTTACCTACTTACATTCAGGCGGTGCTAGGCGGAACCACTCTCGAGGCAGGCTGGACCTTGGCAGTGATGTCTCTGGGTTGGCCGCTAGCAAGTACGCTATGCGGCAGATTCATGATACATACTTCTTACCGGCTGATGGCGTGGTGTGGCGCAGGTTTGCTCGTGGCTGGTAGTTTATTATTGCTGCGGCTGAACGCCGAGAGCAGTATGTCCTTAGCCCGACTAGCATCTTTTGTTATTGGCTTGGGGATGGGTGTAAGTAATACCACTTTTCTGGTTTCAGTACAAAATGAGGCGCCATTTGCAATTCGCAGCATCGCCACCGCCTCTACCGTTTTTACCCGTATGGTCGGTTCAGCCTTAGGAACGGCGCTCCTGGGTGCCACGCTGAATATAAACTTGCAGCGATTCCTACCAGGGATTGATAATCCTGTTCAGCATCTGATCGCGCATCACGGGCAGAGCAGCCAGGAGCTAGCATACATGGCACAGCAGGTAGCAGTATCGATGCATGGAGTTTACTGTGTCTCGTCGCTAATTGCACTCTGCGCATTGGGTGCTGCAGTACTCGTGCCTCGAGGATTGCGACCTCGTCAGGACGAGTAGCGCGCATTTGATAAGAGCCGGATGGAAAATAAAAGACATATACTTGTCTCTAATGTTGAGGAAAAACTTTCTATTAAAGAAATAGAATTTGTGACGTGCTCGACGCTAGAAACACTATTTTTACGTAAAGAAAGCGGTGTGCAGGCTGTCTAATAGAGGGGGGTAATCTCCTCCCCCTTCGTTTAGCCTTTTTACTATCGCTAACCACCTTGATTATCCGACGTCGAAGTCACTCAGACTCATATAACCATTCGGAAACATCTGAAAGATGCGCACACTTTTTAGTTTCTAGCCAGTTCTTAATAACCTAATGTTTGTAAGGTCTTATTGATTAGCATTGTGGGGATTACGTAAAATCAAAACCTTTTATTATTGCACCAATCCAAGAGATCTCTACAACGCAAAATTGCTCTTTTAAAAGATTCAAAAACCATGCATGTGCTGTAATTAATGCAATACACTGAGGCAATGCTGAGCAAAAAATTTTATTTCATTATCCTTGATAAAAGCTCAATCGATAGACTCTGTGCGATATCTATAGCTGCGAAGCTCGCGGAAGCTAACGCCGCTCACGCCAGCCGGTATGCCCTAAAAACTAGTAGCTGTTGCCCGGCACGTTAGACAACGACTAACAGGAAATGTATTTTGGAAAGGCGCTAATGTTTAATAAAGAGCCCAAAATAGATCTAAACATAGCTGTGGGCTAGATCGTGCGATCACCGGCACATATTTATGACTATAGAGAATGTACTGTTTCCCTACTCAGAAACCCTTAAGGATATGGGCTCGTGAAAAATGCACGTCGGATCGGGTGGTGGCCTTATGCTAAGAATTGGTAACTGTTATTTCGCAAAGCATACCGCCCATACCCGACAATTATGTAGAATTTTAAACACGTCCCACTTTTAGTTTTGAGCGCGCACTAAATCACGGTGTCTTCCGAGTACAGTCTTCTGGGTATGTTGCGCAGTATCGAGCTTTAACATGGCTAGTAACGACTGTTAGTGAGCGGCAGTCTCAGGTAGTCTATGTACTGCGAAAGCAGTATGTCATAGTAAATTTTATTTCCCATAGAACATTTAAAGATAAGACGCAAGCAACCAGGACGGTAACTCCGTTCAATAAAGATCAGTCAATCTGATAGAGGTCCACGGATAACTACAGCATCAACCGTTATTAATGAGCGTGTATCGGCTGAATAAATTAGAAGATTTTCTGAGAACTTGAGCTAGAACGGGCTATCCAGGAGCTTTTCCGTCGTTGAAACATCATCCTCTTTTACTACTAAAAGAATTGGGAGTAGGTAAAAAGATTATTAGAGAAGGGGGTAAATTAACGGATTTTGAGCGGTGCAGCTTCTGCAATTATTACTACATGCACCATGTACTATTTAATATACTTTCTATTCTGGTCGGAACTAAGCATTACAGTGCTTTCAAGCAATACTTTAATATGCTATGCGATTGACTTAAGCAGGAGCAAAACAGCATTTAGTGTATTGATATAACCTATAAATATGATCAGCTCCGGTGCGGCTTCAGGTAGGCAGGTAGATACTACTAACCTCATGCAGCCTTTTTCTTTAGTAAAAAGTGTATGTAATAGGCTCTACGACTAGTCAGAAATTCAGAAGTATTTTTAACAACAGCTCACGGTTTATTGTTTCATATCCAGAAGAGAGATATTACAGAACTGATAGTAAAAGATATAGTGCAGTTCCTAATGAGACTGAATTCTTAATATGCAGCCCATCATAACGGTATCCTGACCTATCCATGCGGTTTGAAGGATAAACGTGCGTCATGTTATGCTAGTCATTACTATTAATGCCGACGTACAGTAAGCCCCATCAGAAGTTGAGGAAACTGATTCAAAAGGATAACAACACGGCAGCTATATCAAAGATCAATAAAATGTTTGGGCTAGAATTGTACAACTGTTTTAATAGTGTGATTTGGTTGAAGGATCTCTCTACATAGATGATGTAACAGGTGATTGCGAGATATATTACTTTGTGCCAGGTTCAGATAGAGGTTTTTCGGTGTTTTTCTGGCACTTGGATAGAACTAATACGAGTAGCGGAGTGTAAAAACCATGATAAAGAGATGCCAGAATACTTAATGGGCCGCGTCATTTAAGACAATTCTGAGTCAACGAGCTCTTTTTTGTTAGTACATGACAGTTCGATTCAGGTAGAAAAGGAAGAAAAAATTGAAAGACTTGAGTGTCAGTTCTTAAGTGCCAAAAAATGTAGAGCTGATGAGAAATGCATTGAAATTGCCTTTCAGTGTGATCAGAGTAGGCTAAGACTATATCTCTTTTGTATCCCGCGAACACTTACGGAGCAGGCCTCTATTCCCTTTAAGTATTGCCCTTTTACCCAGAATACGGGTAAAAGCGAACAAAACGAAACAATACAATATGCTCGCTTTTACCGCAGAAACTGATTAGCTATTACAATGTGGCATTAGGCTTCGAGTGCGATGCATGCGGGCATGTAAAAGGATACAGATGACAAATGACATAGAAGAAAAAAATACAAAATTAGCCAAGATAGATCAAGGCTCAAAATAGGTTCTGATGTTAAAGGAGCCAGCCTTCGCGACATAATGCTCGTACTGAACGACATTAGACTATCTAACCTGTAGCTTAAAATTTATTGAATAAAAAACATATTATGCTCTTTTAATATAACGTTTTATGAGTACAGTCTTTTTTATTTTGAGAATTTTTTATGAGGTCATTTTGCATAACTTTTTTTAGGGATCAAGAATAAATAATTAATTGAGCGGTTCACTTTAGTTAAAAACACATCTAGAAAAACACCCGATTCTGCTGAACTATAATACATAGTTGGAGGTCAAGTAATGGTCATAGTTAAACAGCCGAACCAGAGAATTTCATTAGGACTACCGGACAGTGCTTGCACTATCTAATAATAGCCACTGATAGCAGAATGGCTATTATATTCTCTAGTGGATATACTCAATGCCTCCTAATGGGGAGGTGCGGGATTTATCGCTGTCTTGTAAACTGTTTTGAAGCTTAGAAAGGTTCACCTTGGTCTCGGTAAAGTAAATTTATCTCGAGCATGCTGCTGAGGGGGGATTATCGTAACTGAAAAAGCCTTGAAGAAACCCTGATCAGAATATCTTATCGGCTACGGAAGACAATGCGGCCTTTGCTTAGATCATAGGGTGTGAGCTCAACAGTAACTTTGTCGCCTGTCAGGATTCGGATATAGTTCTTGCGCATTTTACCAGAAATATGTGCGGTTACTACATGCCCGTTTTCTAATGCCACCCGAAACATAGTGTTAGGCAGCGTCTCCAGTACTGTTCCTTGCATCTCAATATTGTCTTCTTTGGCCATCTAATCCTCTAGGGGGGCGACTTTCTTTGTTGAAGAAATGGTTCTTATGTTGTTGCGTTACTGAACCAATGGATCTGTACAACCTCAAATGATGAAGTGAGGGTAGATGAAACAATCTTACGCCTTTGATGTGAAGCGTCATCTACTAAAATGTCATAGTAGAAAGCATGGTTCGCGATCATTCAAGAATGAATGTTTAAATACCATAATTCATGGGGAGAAATAATGCCGA
The DNA here is from genome assembly GCF_000287335.1 of secondary endosymbiont of Ctenarytaina eucalypti. Classification (GTDB taxonomy): domain Bacteria; phylum Pseudomonadota; class Gammaproteobacteria; order Enterobacterales; family Enterobacteriaceae. Next base: position 888,998 of record NC_018419.1, on the reverse strand, counting down.
AAAACCATCATCATGTAAAGCAAGGATAAGACAAGTTGCATAATCTGATTTTTAACATCTATAAACAGAATACATAGGTTTTTCAGTTGTCAGCAGATAACTACACGCGATACAGAGGTAGTAAGTACCCGGTCCTTCACTTCACCCATCAACTCTCCGTGCTTAATATTCTGTTCTTCAAGTTATAGAATAGGTCATTGAAATGATCTTTAGTATACTATTTTCGCTTTTCATGCAGAATATCGTACGAAAATACTCAAAAAGTATTATTAATGCATTCGAACAGCGTACATAATCTTTAAATAAATCTGATTTTGTGACCAGTGTGCCGCTAGACAATCGGGGCTTGTTATGCGATTGAAATGCCCCCATCATTGTGATGGGAGGCTGATCTCCTACAGCGCTTTGATTTTAAAGCAGTCAATTAGAATTACCTGTCTAGCCAGGAAGTGTTTGATATTGCGAAATTTATAGCAGTAATGAGGTATTTTATTTTGCGTTTGAACAGAAGATCTTAACGGAAAAGCCAGATTTCGCGCTACTTATCTGGGAGGTAGTCACGGATTCTGTTGAGATACCTCCTTGCCGGAATTGCTTTTCTGTGTTAAAAAATTCCAAGTCGATTCTCTCAGTTAAAAAATGCTGTATTTCCCCCTCACAAAGATCACTTTTAAAATCGACTTAACAGATTTATAGATAGGTCGCAGCGATCAGCAAATAAAATACGCGGCGCAGCATCACCGCCTTGAGAGAAAGAGAGTCGCGGAGTAGAGGAAAGAAGAGTCTATGACCCGGTGATAGGATCTTTGTACGGACGCTAACTTTAGTTCTTGTTTATGATTTTCGTGCCGGAGACAGCTGGAATTACTGCATGAGGGATAGCTGAAAACCAGGCATCGAGTTTCTGACGCAAAGTATCCACGCCCTGTTTTTTCAGTGATGAAAATGCTTCAACTTCCACATTACCCATAAATCTTAACACTCTTTTACATACTTGGTTGAGCTGTGCTTTGCAAGAGCGAGAAGATAGTTTATCGGCTTTAGTGAGCAAGATGAGCGTAGGAATATGATTATCAACAGCCCATTGTACCATTTTCTGGTCGAGTGCTTGCATTGGATGACGGATGTCCATCAACACTACCAGTGCCTTAAGGCTGTTACGTTTTTTCAGATATTCGCTCAGGGTTAGCTGCCATTTACGCTTTAACTCTGCCGGTACTGCAGCATAGCCATACCCAGGTAGATCTACCAGTCGGATGCCGGGCTCTATTTCAAACAGATTAATAAGCTGCGTTCGTCCGGGCGTTTTACTGGTTCTCGCTAGGTTTTTTTGATTGGTTAAAATGTTAATCGCGCTAGATTTTCCAGCGTTAGCGCGCCCCGTAAAAGCGATTTCTATCCCACTGTCAATGGGCAAATAGGACATGTCCGGCGCGCTAGTCATAAAATGGGTATTCTGATAATGATAATGTTTCGTCAAAGTGATTTGCTCTTTTCTTTGGAAGACAACATGTAAGTTTCTATGATACTGGTTATGAAACCAGTCCTATTTGTTGCCAAATAAGACTGTGTAGCGACGACCATATGAGAAGACCGATAATGTTCTAAGGTGATACGGATCGGAGCTCATTAAATGCCGGTAGCGTTTGCGATCAGTATTCAGATTTTTGGGTCATTATTACCTAGCGTGCAGGGTGTGCGGCATGCTCCGGAGCATCATCAAGGTAAGACTTTTGGTCATATGCATAGCTGCACGTGTATTTGCATCATAGATACGTAGACTCAAATAAGCATTTAGAAGTGTTTTTACTAACCTTCCTCTTTTCGGTCAGCAAGGATCGGCTCATTCTTTGCTGTTGCTAGGAGATAATCAGCTGTGCCACAGTTGATTATCAACCGCGTGTTCATATAGATAGTAAGAGAATAGGCTGGCGAATATTACTAGAGGGGACTTAAGTAGCGAGATTCTCATTGTAAGAGATTATAATGCACGTAACGTGTATTACAAGCGTCGTCAGCTGACACTTTCTCGATTTTTCAAATGTAATTTTGTCTTAAAGCTTGCTTAAAATCAGCAGTGCTGTGTGCACTCTCTATCTTCAGAGAAGATGTCATTTGTTGGGGGGGTCACCCACGGCTAGATAGAGCTGACGCTATCCTGTGTTTTTTTGATGCTCTCCTCGGGAGTTTTTCATTCTTTTGTGTGAAAAACTGTCAGACTGATAAGAGGACTGAGGCTATTGTTACTTTTACTCAAGCTGAAGTGTCTTATGCTTGCCTTAACTTTCTTCTTCTTGTTTTTAGCAGACAACAGTATAAGGACTTTAGGCGGTATCTGCATAAATGTAAACATTTCGCTCATGAATCTTTGTAACATCCTCAGAAAAAAGACAATCCTCATTTAATTACCGTCTGGCATTCATTAAGGATATGCAAGAAGAAAGCGTGCAGCGTTATTATAAGAGATGTTTTCTCCATCCGTGAAGACAATAGCTCACTTATTCTCTCTAATGCTACTAGAGAGCCGCACTGATTATTTTTTTTACTGGGGTGAGTGAGTAGATGTAAGGTTAGTCTTTGCTAGAGAGGTCGAGGTTTAAATGAAGTTCGTGAAATTAGGTAATGATTGGCTAAAATTTAGATGCATGCAAGGACAGCCTGATCTTGTTGATCGATAAACCTTAGAGCAACCTAGAAAGCTTTTTTTGAGACTCATTGTAATAGAGGCTACTAGCACGACGTGCTATTTGAGATAAGCAATCCATTTACTTCTTTCTCTGCGATGGGACACTCAACATTAACTAGATTGATTAATAGTATGCAAGTAAGTACATGTTTGCAATGTCGCATCCTCGGGGCGGTCATACTTTTTTTAGAAAGACAGTACGTTATCTTCGTTTTTTACTAGATGAACACATAATAGTTTTAATTCAAAACACTTCTAGATGGTTCACTGAGTCTATATGAGTAGTATATGAAGGCAAGTAAGCGGCTGAGAACAGTCAAAGCGTTTAACTAAATTATATATCCTATTAAGAATACGCACGCCATCAGTTTTCCGTAACATGAGCCTTGTGAGCAATCCGGGTTTTGCTCAGTATTGCAATAGATTCAATAATAATACGAAGTACATTCATGACACTCACAGTATAACTCCTTTATTTGGTACAGCTAAACATTAGCTTGTTCGAACAAAGTCCGTGCTATGCTATTAATTAGAAAACGGTATGTATACCCCCCCGGGAACAACTCTGAGCCACCTGATTCAAAAAAAGTGATATGCTGCCGTGTAACAACGAAAAAGAAGTCGTATCAAGACTGAATCAAGCGTAGTTTTTTATACCGATACGGTAGGTGGGTGGGGTTGAGTATCTGAATTCTAAGTTTTCGAAGGCATCAAAAGCAGCATTATTGCGGCGTCAATAACAGCCTGAAGAGGGAATGCGCTAAAAAAGACTACATTGTGTTCACGGTTTTAGGGGGTTGAAAAACTGTCATCCCACCCCACTTAATAGTTATCCGTGCACTCTCTGATGCATGAGAGTGTCCACCATCTCCATTCTAGGGGGTTGACTGTGACAACAGTCTTAAGTGTACGCCGAAATGGGCATGTCGTCATCGGTGGTGATGGACAAGCTACCCTAGGTAATACCGTCATGAAAGGTAACGTGCGTAAAGTCCGTCGCCTATATAATGAAAAAGTGATCGCGGGTTTCGCCGGTGGTACCGCGGATGCCTTTACCCTATTTGAACTATTTGAGCGCAAATTAGAGGTGCATCACGGCCAGCTGGTCAAAGCTGCGGTTGAATTAGCTAAAGACTGGCGTACTGACCGCATGCTGCGCCGGCTGGAAGCTGTGTTAGCTGTGGCCAATGAAGCCGCCTCGCTTATCATTACTGGCAGTGGTGATGTAATACAGCCAGAAAAAGACCTAATTGCCATTGGATCTGGCGGTCCTTATGCCCAATCCGCAGCGTGCGCATTGTTAGAAAATACCGATCTAGGAGCACGTGAGATCGTTAAAAAATCTTTAGGTATTGCCGGAGATATTTGCATCTACACTAATCATTTTCAAATAATAGAAGAATTAACGTTTAAGGCGTAAGGATCCTGAAGATGTCTGAAATGACCCCACGGGAAATTGTCGGTGAACTTGATGGTTATATCATAGGACAGAACAACGCAAAGCGTGCAGTAGCCATCGCATTGCGTAATCGCTGGCGCCGTATGCAACTAAATGATACATTACGGCATGAAGTAACACCAAAGAATATTCTCATGATTGGCCCTACCGGCGTCGGTAAGACAGAAATTGCCCGGCGCCTAGCAAAACTAGCGAATGCTCCATTTATTAAAGTTGAAGCCACTAAATTTACCGAAGTTGGCTATGTAGGCAAGGAGGTGGATTCTATCATCCGCGACTTGACCGATGCGTCTATCAAAATGGTACGTCTACAATCCATTGAAAAAAACCGTTTTCGTGCAGAAGAGCTGGCGGAAGAACGAGTCCTTGATATCTTGATTCCACCAACTAAGACTGACTGGTGGCAGTCAGCGGAGAGTTCTGATCCCTCCAGTATGCGACAGAATTTTCGAAAACAGTTGCGGGAAGGCAAGCTAGATGACAAGGATATTGAAATTAATCTTTCTGTAGCACCGATGGGGATGGAAATCATGGCTCCTCCTGGTATGGAGGAAATGACCAACCAGCTTCAATCGATGTTCAAGACTTTAGCCGGACAAACAAAGAAACAGCGTAAGATAAAGATTAAAGAGGCTCTAAAGCTGCTCGTAGAGGAAGAGGCAGCTAAACTGGTTAACCTGGAAGAGCTAAAAGAAAAAGCGATCGAAGCAGTTGAGCAGAATGGGATCATATTTATCGACGAGATAGATAAAATCTGCAAACGCGGTGTAGTATCTGGATCTGACGTCTCTCGTGAAGGTGTACAGCGAGATCTTCTACCTCTCGTAGAGGGATGTACCGTTTCCACTAAGCACGGTATGGTGAAGACAGACCATATTTTGTTTATCGCCTCCGGCGCATTCCAGGTTTCCAGCCCGTCTGATCTTATTCCTGAGCTACAGGGGCGTCTACCGATCCGTGTTGAACTGGAAGCCCTAACCACCGAAGATTTTAAGCGAATCCTAACTGAGCCAAGCGCTTCACTTACTACCCAATATATAGCCCTGATGGCGACAGAGGGGGTGCATGTCTCTTTTACAGAAGAGGGTATTAAGCGTATCGCTGAAGCAGCCTGGCAGGTCAATGAGCGAACAGAAAATATTGGCGCCCGCCGTCTTCATACTGTTCTTGAGCGTTTAATGGAAGACATTTCTTATGATGCCAGCGAGTGGAGCGGTAAAGCTATTTCTATTGATGCAGAATATGTTCGTAGACATCTAGATGCATTGGTGTCTGATGAAGATTTAAGCCGATTTATCCTGTAAAGCCTTATCACAATCATTGAGATTGACAATAAACGCTGCCTCCCTCTCAAGGTATGATGACATAAAATCATTAGACATTAAATTTGACATGTTATTTTTAAAGTATAGGCCCTGACTCTAGCGAAATTGATGATTTTTTGAGACTTTTCCAAAAATATGGTAATGGTAGAGACTGTCTGCTTTTTTTATTAAAAGGAATAGACTGCAATACCCTGGTTCTTCTATATTATACGCTTCCTGTGATTAACATTTTGATCATAGTTATGCAGACTTGGATATAAACAGTAGAAACGGATGGAGACAAAACGTGATTGTTGCAGAATCGCCTCTTTTCTGTAGCAAAAGATATTATTACTGCTTTTCAGGTGCTATTTTTAAATCTATATTGACGCTGGTAGTAAATTTTCGTGACCACTTAGACCCCAATAATGGGGGGGGTCTAAGTGGTCACTTTTTCTTAACAAAGCATTATGCTTGTCATGCTGTACAATACATCTTAGCTGATGTTTTGTGGGAGGCAATAAAAAACTATATACGTTGCGTTTTTTTAAGATTCTGCTACCGGATAGATTATTCGTCTTTACTAAACAATCCAATGCATCTATCCTGATGTTAATTTGATCGCTCTCGTTCTAGAGAGCAACCTACCCTGCAATTCACGCATTTTAGCAGCAGCACCAGAAGTTATAGAGGGAGTCAGGAGGTTTTTTGGACATGACTCAGCTAAAAGAGAAATGCTTTTTTACCAATCAGTGCTGCGATGATGATTGCGTCTAAGTAAAAAGTAATCGGTAATGTCATTCAAGATGCGTGTTCTATTTTATATAAAACGCGTTAAATCACCCATGATTTCCGAGAGCCGATCTGCTTGAACGACCTATTATAAAAGAGAAAATGGGTCATGAAGACCCTGTCTTTCTTATAGCAAGCATGTTTTTTTGAAGTTCATGTAGTAGGCCAAGAGGATGATCATATAAATTTTTATTTATGTAGAAAAGATACATGGCACAGCCAAAGCATTTAGAAAAATTCTATCAAGAGAGCGTATTATTTTAAGCAGTTGAAAAGATACACTTTCGATTTTTTGATATTTTCAGAAGAAGGTGATATAAATTATCAAAAAAAGAAAATCTTAAAAACCTTTAACCAATTATGCTATGTTTTTTTAAATTGAAATTAATCACTTAGATGCTGTAAAACTAAAAATTGAATATAAGTAATATTACTTGCATCCTAAGCTAGGGTGTTTTTATTGTGATCAATCAGCATCACGAAGCGTTCTGACCTATTAAGGATCATGTTGAAAATAAATCATCGCACTGATTGATGCTATCTACCTGTATTTAGGAGTGCATTTTATAGTCTACTATCTTATACTCATGCAACATGAGCAGCTTTCCGTTCTGAAATGATCTTTTATTAAAAACTTGGTGGCGTCATTTTTATTATCAATATGCTTCACTAGAGATACATACAACGATAGTGCACTTTCCCTTTACACTCTCAATGCAACATATCTTTATGAGAGGTCTTAGGGGAAAGTGCACTACTCTTCTCCATATGCGCAAACACGTAAGCACAAGCAACCTTCAGTCAGCGAAGAAACTAATTCAGCATTCGTTCTCTATTGTGAAAAAACGAAATGTAGTTTTATGGATGTTATTTTTATTGCACGATAGATAGTCATGCTACACTAGTAGACTTAAAAAAATCAGTAAGTATCTGTGATGAGTGAACCGTTGGTGAGGTGAGGGGTTATACAGTGGTACTGCACGTTATTCACTATTTCTAACAGCGTAATGCGCCTAAGTATTTTTTATAATAACTTTTATCGTCTCATCCCTACCTATGTATCTTACTCATATCAACTAATATGGCACGTCTGTCTGGAAGTGCTTTAAGCTGCACGAAAACGGTTTTGGCTCGTGAAAGACAGCGTTCTTTTTTCAGGAACTGCTTTTCCCTTCTAGAAGATTATCTTAGATCAAGCACGCTGGTGCTATCCGCTTTCTGAAGCAGTAGATAGTGTAAAATATATTTATCCCACAAAAGTGTTGGTGTATGCTGAGTAACAGCATCTCATTTAAAAGAGAGACGCAAAGAGGTTTTAGTGCTAGGTATAAACGCAAGAAGTGCATGTTGTATATAAAGGCGGCACCATGGCATCACATGCCAATGCCGTGACTATAAGCTAACCGCAGCTATCATGAATCTTTGCAATAATTTTTCTTAAAATAATTGACTATAACAACGCCCGATTGAGTAACGATTTTATTTCTGTGCGCTATTACCATGAGCGCACATGCCGTCTTAGTTGACACAAGGTCATAAAAAAGAGTAAAAATAAGACTGTATCTAACCAAAAAACCGCGGTTCTTTATGTTTCTCTCGAGATCGCCAATTGCCTATCGCGGTAGTTTGTAAATCTATTATAGTCAACAAGCACTTTTTAACTCTCCGCTTTTGATGAGTAGCATATAAAATGTTGATAAAAAATGAAATGACCGCTCATTATTGGGCCTTTGGTGTATTCCTCTTCGGTGCTCTGGGTCTGTGCGTTTTTATGCTAATCAGCGGGTATCTTCTAGGCGGACGCGCTCAGACGCGCTCGAAAAACCTGCCATTTGAATCCGGAATTAATTCGGTCGGTACAGCAAAATTGCGACTGTCAGCTAAATTCTATCTAGTGGCGATGTTTTTCGTCATTTTTGACGCTGAATCCCTTTTTTTATACGCTTGGGCTACCGCTATCCGTGAAACAGGATGGGTTGGCTTTATCGAAGCCGCGATTTTTATTCTTATTCTGTTAGTAGGCTTACTTTACCTGGTGCGTATTGGAGCGCTTGACTGGACGCCGGAACAATCCAGGCGTTTACGTCGAGCGGGCCCATTGGTTACAGGCCCTGTAATTCAAAGTAATAGCGAGGCTTAAAGATGAATTATACGCTCACCCGAGCGGACTCAGGCGGTGAAAATAACCAGTATCCTCTTCAAAAACAAGATATCGTTATGGATCCTCTCGATCAGCATGCCCACCGCAGTTTTTATTTCTACAAGCTCGAGCTAGCGCTTCACAATGTTGTGAATTGGGGCCGCGGCAATTCTCTTTGGCCCTACAATTTTGGCCTCTCTTGCTGCTACGTTGAAATGACTACCGCTTTTACTGCTGTGCACGACATTGCACGTTTTGGGTCTGAAGTGATTCGTGCATCACCACGCCAGGCGGATTTTATGGTGGTGGCCGGTACACCTTTCATCAAAATGGCCCCTGTCATTCGGCGTCTTTACGATCAGATGCTAGAGCCAAAATGGGTTATCTCCATGGGAGCATGCGCAAATTCCGGCGGCATGTACGATATTTATTCTGTTGTGCAGGGTGTCGATAAATTTCTTCCAGTAGACGTTTACATTCCTGGCTGCCCTCCACGACCCGAGGCATACATTCAGGCACTTCTGCTACTGAAGGAGTCTATAGGAAAAGAACGGCGTCCTCTCTCCTGGGTAGTGGGAGATCAGGGAGTCTACCGCGCCAACATGGAGTCAGAACGTCAACGTAAGCATGGTGAACGCATTTCGGTCACGCATCTGCGAACGCCAGACGAAAGTTAAACGCGTGGATACGCATACAGCTCCGGCTCAATAGTGCTACCGCATGCGTCGGCACAGTAAAATGTGGTGAAGATAATTATGACAGAGTCAATGACGCAACAGCTTGTCGCGCCGGTCTGGAAAACTCACGAGCATCTTGATGACCCGGTGATTCGGGAGTTACGTAGCTATTTCCTGAGCCCGGACACGTTTTTTTTACAGCCGACCCGTAACGGCATACCAGTGGTGTGGGTCAAACGAGCGCAGCTTCTCGACGTTTTAAGATTTTTGAAAAATCTTCGGAAACCTTACGTGATGCTCTACGACCTCCATGGGATGGATGAACGCCTCCGTACTCACCGTCAAGGTTTGCCAGAGTCGGATTTTACCGTTTTTTACCATTTGATTTCTATCGATCGAAATTGCGATATCATGATGAAGGTGGCACTTTTAGAAAAAGACCTACGCCTTCCGACCTGTACCGGGATTTTCCTGAATGCTAACTGGTATGAACGCGAAACGTGGGAAATGTTTGGCATAATATTTGAGGGCCACCCTCACCTCACCCGCATCATAATGCCAAAAAGCTGGGAAGGGCATCCGCTGCGTAAAGATTATCCAGCACGCGCTACTGAATTTGACCCTTTCGCTCTTACCAAGCAAAAAGAAGATTTAGAAATGGCAGGACTAACCTTTAAGCCGGAAGAGTGGGCCATGAAGCGAGGGACTGACAGCGAGGACTTTATGTTCCTCAACCTAGGTCCGAATCACCCCTCTGTTCATGGAGCCTTCCGGATCATCTTGCAGCTTGATGGCGAAGAGATTGTCGATTGCGTACCAGATATCGGTTATCACCATCGCGGCGCCGAAAAGATGGGGGAGCGCCAATCCTGGCACGGCTATATTCCCTATACTGATCGTATCGAATATCTTGGCGGTTGCATTAACGAAATGCCTTATGTTCTAGCGGTAGAAAAGCTAGCAGGTATCGTGGTGCCTGAGCGCGTCACTGTGATTCGGATTATGCTATCTGAACTGTTCCGAATCAACAGTCATCTGTTGTATATTAGTACTTATATTCAGGATATCGGCGGGATGACTCCGGTCTTTTTGGCGTTCACCGATCGTCAAAAAATTTATGATGTTGTTGAGGCAATCACAGGTTTTCGTATGCATCCCGCTTGGTTCCGCATCGGAGGTGTAGCTCACGATCTTCCGCGAGGGTGGGACTCCTTACTGCAGGAATGCCTTAGCTGGCTACCGAAACGTCTGGATAGCTATGTAAAAGCGGCTCTGAGAAATAGCGTACTTCGCGCCCGCGCGGAGGGCGTCGCCGCCTACGGTGCGAAAGAAGCCCTGGACTGGGGCGTAACCGGTGCAGCGCTACGTGCCACTGGCATCGATTTTGACGTTCGGAAATGGCGTCCCTATTCTGGATATCAAAACTTTGACTTCGAGGTGCCTGTGGGTGATGGTGTGAGCGACTGCTATAGCCGCGTGATGATAAAAGTAGAAGAGATGCGACAAAGTTTACGCATCCTCGAGCAGTGCCTGAAGAATATGCCGGAGGGGCCGTTCAAGGCCGATCATCCTCTAACCACGCCACCTCCGAAAGAGCGCACCCTGCAGCATATCGAGACCCTGATCACGCACTTTTTACAGGTTTCCTGGGGGCCGGTGATGCCAGCTAACGAAGCATTCCAGATGATCGAGGCCACTAAAGGTATCAATAGCTATTATTTAACCAGCGATGGCGGCACGATGAGTTATCGTACGCGTATCCGTACTCCTAGTTTTCCTCATTTACAACAGATCCCATCCGTTATTCGCGGTAGTCTGGTATCAGATTTAATCGTATATCTGGGCAGTATTGATTTCGTTATGTCAGATGTGGATCGATAATTATGCAGAAACAGACAGAAACTCTCCAGCATGCAGGAGGGGGCGTAGATACCAAGACCGAAATATTTGAGCTAAGTCATGAGGAGGGCATAGCCATCGGGCATGAGAGGCTCCATTATGAGGATGCGCGTGCAGTCTCGATCGAAGCGCTAAAAATTGTGCAGAAACATCGAGGATGGGTGCCGGATGGAGCGATTACTGCCATCGCTCAGTGTCTAGGTATTTCCGGTAGCGATGTTGAGGGGGTAGCTACCTTTTACAGTCAGATTTTTCGTCAGCCGGTGGGCCGTCACGTTGTTCGGTATTGTGATAGCGTGGTCTGCTATATTACTGGTTATCAAGGGATTCAGGGTGCTCTTGAGCAGGCACTGAACATCACACTGGGCCAGACAACACCTGATAACAGGTTCACGCTGTTACCCACCTGCTGTCTGGGTCACTGTGATAAGGGGCCAATCATGATGGTGAATGAAGACACCTACTTAGATCTGACGCCTGATGCGATCGTTCTTTTGCTGGAGAAATATCAATGAGCAAGCCCTTTATCCGCACTCCTGAAACGCATCCTTTGACCTGGCGGCTGCGTGATGACCACGAGCCAATTTGGCTTGCGGAGTATCAAAGTAAAAACGGATATGTTGGTGCACAGAAAGCATTAAGCTGTATGGCACAGGATGATATCGTTCGTCTGGTGAAAGACTCTGGTCTAAAAGGCCGCGGGGGTGCTGGCTTTCCCACTGGCCTTAAGTGGGGCCTGATGCCAACAGATTCCGCTATGAATGTTCGTTATTTGATATGTAATGCTGATGAAATGGAGCCGGGGACTTATAAAGATCGTCTGCTGATGGAGCAATTGCCCCATCTTCTGCTGGAGGGTATGCTAATTGCTGCATTTGCGCTGCAAGCCTACCGGGGCTATATTTTCCTACGCGGCGAGTACATCAAAGCGGCAAAAAATTTACACCGTGCAATTGTGGAGGCTACTACAGCAGGATGGTTGAGCAAAAATATTCTGGGGATCGGATTTGATTTCGAGCTTATCTTGCACACTGGAGCCGGCCGTTATATCTGCGGTGAGGAGACGGCGCTCATCAACGCCCTGGAAGGGCGACGTGCTATCCCGCGATCAAAGCCACCTTTTCCCGCCAGCGTCGGCGCTTGGGGGAAACCTACCTGCGTCAATAATGTTGAAACTTTGTGCAATTTGCCAGCTATCCTTGAGCATGGAGTGGGTTGGTATCAAGGCATCACCGCCGGTAAGAGCAAGGATGCTGGCACTAAGCTAATGGGTTTTTCTGGCCGAGTAAAGCATCCTGGTGTCTGGGAGCTGCCTTTCGGCATTAATGCGCGCGAGATCCTCGAAGATTACGCGGGCGGTATGCGTGATGGCCTAACCCTGAAAGCCTGGCAACCCGGTGGCGGCAGCACCGACTTCTTGACCCCGGATCATCTAGATCTGCCGATGGATTTCGAGAATATCAGCAAAGCTGGCAGTCGGCTAGGTACCGCATTGGCAATGGCAGTGGACCACGAAATCAACATGGTGTCGTTAACGCGTAATCTAGAAGAGTTTTTCGCCCGGGAATCCTGCGGCTGGTGTACGCCCTGCCGAGATGGCCTGCCCTGGACTGTCCAACTGCTACGAGCACTAGAAAACGGCAAAGGCCAGCCGGGGGATATTGAAACCCTCGAGCAGCTATGCCGTTTCCTGGGACCTGGTAAAACCTTTTGCGCGCATGCGCCTGGCGCGGTGGAGCCGCTGCAAAGTGCGCTTAAGCACTTCCGCTCCGAGTTCGAGGCGGGGATTAGCACAGAGTTTCTAAGCAATACCCACGCCATAGTGGGCGTGCAGTCAAACTTATTAAAAGCGCTCGAGTCATGATTCAATTGGCCCGTGCGGATCAGGCGGGTGATAAGCGCTTTCCATCCTAACACGGACGTTGATTAACATCCGCTCTTTGCGGACCTAACCTGAGCATGCTAACTTTGGCTACCATTCATGTCGATGGAAAAGAGTACGAGGTTAATAAATCAGACAATCTTCTAGCGGTGTGTTTGTCCCTCGGCTTTGAGATCCCCTATTTTTGCTGGCATCCGGCGCTAGGTAGCATAGGATCGTGCCGCCAGTGTGCGGTTAAGCAATACCAAAACACTAAGGATGCCCGCCGCTCACAGTTAGTGATGTCTTGTATGACACCAGCTGCTGATGGTACCTGTATTTCCATTGTTGATGATGAAGCAAAGCTTTTCCGCCAGAATGTGGTGGAGTGGCTGTTGACTAACCATCCGCACGATTGCCCGGTCTGTGAAGAAGGTGGTCACTGCCACCTTCAGGATATGACAGTTATGACCGGCCAGCATTTCCGACGCTACCGTTTTAGCAAGCGCACCCATCGCAATCAATATCTGGGGCCGTTCATTTCCCATGAAATGAACCGCTGCATCGCATGCTACCGCTGCATCCGTTACTACAAAGATTACACGGACGGAGATGATCTCGGTGTCTATGGTGCCCACGACAATATCTATTTTGGCCGCCTGAAAGACGGAGTGCTGGAGAGCGAGTTTTCCGGAAACTTGGTTGAAATTTGCCCTACTGGCGTGTTTACTGATAAAACCCATGCTAAGCGTTATAATCGTAAATGGGACATGCAGTTCGCTCCCAGCATCTGTCATCAGTGCAGCGTTGGATGCAATACAAGTCCTGGGGAACGCTATGGTGAGCTACGCCGCATTGAAAACCGCTACAACGGTAGCGTCAATCATTACTTTTTATGTGATCGAGGGCGTTTCGGCTACGGTTACGTCAATTTGCAAGACCGTCCGCGTCAGCCTATGCAGCGTTGCGGAGACGCCTTGATCACTCTAAGCGTGGATCAGGCGATCCAGGGTGCTGTAGCTGCGCTGCGCTATGCAGGGGCTACAATCGGCATTGGCTCGCCTAGAGCTAGCATTGAAAGTAATTTCGCTCTACGCGAACTTGTGGGGGAGGAGAATTTTTACGCAGGGATTAGCGGGGGAGAACAGGATTGTCTAGCGCTGATGCTTCATATTTTGCGTAATAGTGGCATCCGAACTCCATCGCTGCGAGAAATAGAAAGTTATGACGCTGTGCTGGTGCTTGGAGAGGATCTAACCCAGACTGGCGCGCGGGTTGCGCTTGCAGTGCGTCAGGCTGTAAAAGGAAAAGCGCGCGTGATGGCCGCAGCTCAGAAGGTGCCTGATTGGCAGATCGCTGCCATCATGAACATCGGACAGAATGCCAAACATCCGCTATTTATCACAAACGTTGACCGCACGCGTCTGGACGATGTCGCTACCTGGAGCTACTGTGCACCAGTAAATGATCAGGCTCGGCTTGGCTTTGCGATTGCTCATAAGCTAGACAAAACTGCACCGGCAGTCGCTAACCTTGATGATTCTCTTCAAAGTAAAGTTGATGTGATCGCACAGGCACTAGCCGATGCCTGTAAGCCTCTGATCATTTCCGGCAGCAACGCCTGCAGCGCCGCGGTGATCTCGGCTGCCGCAAACGTCGCGTACGCCCTAAAAAGCCTCGGAAGCCAGGTGGGGATTAGCTTTATTGCTTCTAGCGCGAATAGTATGGGGCTAGCGATGATGGGGGGGGGCAGCTTAGATGATGCGCTGGCCGCTCTCGAGAAGCGCGCGGCGGATTGCGTGATTGTACTAGAAAACGACCTTTACCGGCATGCACCTGCCTTGCGTATCGATGCTGCGTTAGCCAATGTTAAAAACCTTATTGTGCTCGACCACCAGCGCACTACCTTACAAAACAAGGCTAATCTTATTCTGTCAGCAGCAAGCTTTGCCGAAAGTGACGGTACACTCGTCAATCAGGAGTGTCGGGCGCAGCGCTTCTTCCAAGTCTATGATCCGACGTACTATAATAACAAGGTAGTCATGTTGTCTAGTTGGCGCTGGCTGCATTTAGTACACTCCACCCATTTACAGCGTCAGGCGTCTTGGACCCAACTTGATCATATTATTGATGCTGCTGCGGAAGCGATGCCTCAGCTCTCAGGAATCAAGCATGCTGCACCAGACGCTGGATTTCGTGTTCATGGCCAGAAACTAGCATGTGAACCACACCGATACAGTGGACGTACTGCGATACGCGCTCAGATTGATGTGCATGAACCGCGTGTGCCGCAAAATAAGGACAGTATGTTCGCCTTCTCCATGGAAGGAAATAATGCGCCCCAGGCGCCGCGGCAGCAGGTGGCATTCGCGTGGGCACCGGGTTGGAATTCACCCCAGGCCTGGAATAAATTCCAGGATGAAGTTGGCGGTCATTTGTGGTACGGAGATCCTGGGGTGCGGCTTCTAGAAGAGAGCGAGCACCGGGTGGAGTACTTTAAAGATATTCCACCCGCTTTTACGCTAGCGAAAGACGCTAGCTGGCGCATCGTTCCTTACTGGCACTTATTTGGGAGTGATGAAACCTCACAGAACGCTCCTGTTATCCAGGAGCGGATGCCGGCACCTTATGTGATGATGAGCCGGTCGGACGCCTCTAGGATGGGCATTAAGTGCGGGACATTGCTCGATGTCACCTGTGAGGATATAAAGCTGCGTCTGCCTGTGAAGTTCAGCGATTGCCTCATTTCTGGACAGGTAGGGCTTCCGCTGGGTTTCCCGGGCATTCCTACTATGTTAGCGGGACAGAGGGTGGTGAATCTTCGGGAGGTATCGCCATGAGGTGGTTGATACCAGAAGGCAATGCAATCTTCTTGGAGGTGTTGAAGGCGGTGGTTATTCTGCTACTGGTGGTCACCTGTAGCGCTTACCTAAGCTTTGTCGAACGGCGCCTACTCGGTTTGTTTCAAAACCGCTATGGACCTAACCGTGTAGGTTGGGGCGGATCCCTTCAGCTGCTAGCAGATGTTGTGAAAATGATGTTTAAAGAAGACTGGATCCCGCCGTTTGCTGATACATGTATTTTTACCTTGGCTCCGGTTATCGCGTTTACCTCATTTCTGATTACCTTTTCCATTGTGCCAGTGAGTCCGACTTGGTTAGTGGCTGATTTTAATATCGGAGTATTGTTTTTTTTGATGACAGCCGGTCTAGCGGTTTATTCGGTGCTTTTCGCCGGCTGGTCGAGCAATAATAAATATGCTTTGTTGGGAGCCATGCGTGCCTCAGCGCAGACGCTAAGTTATGAAGTGTTCCTCGGTCTATCGTTGCTTGGGGTGGTGGCACAGGCCGGTTCATTCAATCTTACCACGATCGTTGAGGCGCAGGCTTCCCTATGGAACGTGGTGCCACAATTCTTAGGTTTTGTCGCCTTTGCGATGGCGGGCATCGCGGTATGTCACCGCCACCCCTTCGATCAGCCAGAAGCCGAGCAGGAACTGGCTGATGGGTACCATATCGAATACTCAGGCATGAAGTTCGGTCTGTTTTTTGTCGGCCAATATATCGGCCTCGTGACCATATCAGCTCTGATGGTGACGCTATTCTTCGGTGGTTGGCAGGGACCGTGGTTGCCGCCATGTATTTGGTTTACAGTAAAAACCGCTTTTATTGTGATGATTGTTATTCTTATTCGAGCAGCGCTACCGCGTCCACGCTATGATCAAGTCATGGCGCTCGGCTGGAAAATTCTCCTGCCTCTTACGCTGCTCAACCTGTTAGCGACTGCAATAATCATTTTGTACAATGCGCACTAAGAGATCAATTAATCATGACGTTAAAAGAGTTAGTGATTGGCTGCGGAACCACGTTGCGCAGCATCTGGATGATAGGCAGGCAGGCATTTAACAAGCGTGAAACCCGCATGTACCCGGACGTGCCAGTCAATCCACCGCCACGTTTTCGCGGCCGTATTGTACTAACGCGCGATCCTGATGGAGAGGAGCGATGCGTGGCGTGTAACCTGTGCGCGGTCGCTTGCCCAGTGGGCTGTATCGCACTACAAAAAGCAGAGAGAAAAGACGGACGTTGGTATCCGGAATTCTTTCGTATCAATTTTTCGCGCTGTATTTTCTGCGGTCTATGCGAAGAAGCCTGTCCTACCACTGCTATTCAACTGACCACAGATTTCGAGATGGCCGAGTTTAAGCGCCAGGATCTGGTATATGAAAAAGAAGAATTGCTAATTTCGGGTCCAGGTAAATATCCGGAATATAACTTCTACCGCATGGCTGGTATAGCTATTGCTGGCAAGGAGAAGGGTGAGGCGGAAAACGAAGCCAAACCTGTCGACGTAAAAAGCTTGCTGCCCTAAGGAGAGCAATATGGAACTAGCGTTTTATCTGTCAGGCTTCGTCGCAATTTTAGCAACATTACGTGTCATAACCCATAACCAGCCAATACATGCATTGTTGTATTTTATTATTTCGCTACTAGCCATCGCTTGCGTATTTTTTTCGCTAGGTGCCTACTTTGCTGGTGCTCTGGAAATTATCATTTACGCTGGAGCTATCATGGTATTGTTCATTTTCGTGATCATGATGCTCAATACTAGCGTTAGCCATGAAAAACAGAAAAGTCGCTGGTTTCGGCCTCGGGTCTGGATCGGACCGGCTATCTTGTCGCTAATCCTACTAGCAGTGCTGGTGAATGCACTATCTTGGATCAACGCTCAAGGCATGTCGGGGGAAATTATTACACCTAAAACTGTCGGTATAGCTCTTTTTGGTCCTTATGTGTTAGCCGTGGAGCTCGCTTCAATGCTCTTACTAGCCGGGCTTGTAGGCGCTTTTCATTTGGGGCGACACGATCGCGTCAATCTCCAGGCGTTGTACAAGGAGGCGAATAAGGTAGATACGATCAAGAGCGACAGGGAGGGGAATACATGATCCCGTTATCACACGGACTCATTTTAGCTTCTATTCTGTTTGTTCTGGGCCTAACGGGTATGATGATTCGCCGTAATCTCCTATTTATGCTTTTAGGGTTGGAAATCATGATAAACGCCTCAGCCCTGGCATGCGTTGTAGCCGGAAGCTATTGGAACCAGGCGGACGGGCAGGTGATGTATATCCTCGCCGTGACTCTAGCCGCTGCCGAGGCCAGCATCAGCCTGGCCCTGCTCCTGAAATTACACTATCGCTACAAAACCCTAAATATCGACAGAGTCAGTGAGATGCGCGGATGAATATACTCTATTTAATTCCATTGTTCCCTCTGATGGGTTTTCTTTTTATGGTGTGCCCCCCGGCACGCCGGTCTGAAAGTTTGGCAGCAATAGTGGGTGTTGGGAGTATCGGAATATCGGCCATGACCACGGTTTTGGTGGGACTAAATTTCATCCTTGACCAAGGCGAAGAGTCATCGGTTTTTTCCCAGACGCTATGGCACTGGATGATGATTGGCGATTTTCTCATTCCTATTACACTCAGTCTTGATGGCCTATCGCTGACGATGTTGTCCATCATCACTGGTGTTGGGTTTTTTATTCATCTTTATGCTTCATGGTACATGCATGGGGAAGAGGGGTATGCTCGCTTTTTCGCCTATACCAATCTGTTTATTGCTAGCATGACCTTACTAGTACTGGCAGATAACTTGCTGCTAATGTATCTCGGCTGGGAAGTGGTCGGGCTGTGTAGTTACTTACTGATAGGCTTCTATTACAGCGAGTCGAAAAACGGTGTAGCAGCTATGAAGGCGTTTATTGTTACACGTATAGGGGACATCTTACTCGCATGTGCGTTGTTTATTTTGTATGACCAGCTAGGGACGCTTAATTTTCACGAGATAACGGTATGCGCGACTGAAAAGCTGGGGGAAGACTCACCGATGATCACCTTGGCAACCCTAATGCTATTGGGCGGCGCAATAGCAAAATCGGCTCAGCTGCCGCTACAAACTTGGCTGCCTGATGCAATGGTCGGTCCGACCCCGGTATCGGCGTTGATACACGCTGCCACCATGGTGACCGCCGGCGTGTATCTTATTGCTCGTACCCACGCTCTATTCCTTATGGCTCCGGTGGTATTGCATGTGGTTGCGATTATCGGGACAGTCACGCTGCTCCTGGCTGGGTTTTCCGCCCTAGTACAAACCGATATAAAGCGGGTTCTGGCGTATTCCACCATGAGCCAGATCGGCTACATGTTTCTTGCCCTGGGCGTTCAGGCCTGGACCGCTGCCATTTTTCACCTAATGACTCACGCCTTTTTCAAGGCCCTGCTATTCTTGTCCTCCGGTTCGGTGATCGTCGCGTGCCAATACGAGCATAATATTTTTAAGATGGGCGGTTTGAGAAAATCTCTTCCATTAGTCTATATTTGTTTTCTGGTCGGGGGTGCGGCGCTGTCGTCACTTCCGCTCGTCAGCGCCGGTTTTTATTCCAAAGATGAAATCCTCTGGCGGACCATGGTTAATGGGCATGACGTGCTAATATTGGCTAGCCTGATGGGGGTTTTCTTGACCTCGCTCTATACATTCCGCATGATCTTTATCGTTTTCCATGGTCAGGCGAAAATACATCCCCATGCCTGTCGAGGAGGCATCAGTCATCATCTACCACTAATCATACTAATAATATTGTCCACCTGCATTGGGGCGTGGATCACCCCCCCGTTATCAGAGGTTTTTCCGGCTAGCGAGTGTAGTCATGAAGGCAAAGTGGCGTTCGGTATCATCTCGGGCGCAATCTCTATCATAGGAGTTGTCCTGGCAGCAGGGCTCTGGCTTGGTCAGTCTCGTTTACTGACAGCTATCTCCGCCAGCGCGCCGGGACGTTTCTTCACAATCTGGTTGTTGCACGGATGGGGGTTCGACTGGCTTTACGATAAGCTCTTTGTCAAACCTTACTTACTTATTGCGCAGTTACTGACGAGTGACCCCCTTAACGCACTAATGACTCTTCCTGCTTTCCTGGTGCGCCGGGGTGGGCGGATCCTGACGGCGAGCGAGAACGGAGAGGTGCGTTGGTATGCGATCTCGTTAGTTATAGGGGCAATTTTTGTGCTAGCAATGTTAACGTTTATCTAAGTACTCTGAGCTTCATTTCCTATTTAGAGTGACACGGTCAGATAAATATTGCCCCTGTAATATGAAAGTTAATTGATTTTAGAATGAGGGACGCAAAACGCCATGCTATTACCTTGGCTAATTCTTATCCCCTTTATCGGCGGTCTGTTATGTGTAACATGTGAGCGTTTCGGTAACGGAGTTCCTCGCTGGGTCGCCATGATTGCTATGGGGTTAACACTAGCAATTGCATTACTGTTATGGAGGCAGAGCTGCTACATAGTAGCTATTCCCCGCGGGGCTCTGCAATGGCAGGAAGAGTATCTTTTCCCTTGGATTCCGCGATTTGGCATCAGCGTCCATCTAGCCCTTGACGGTTTATCACTTCTTATGGTGGTGCTTACTGGGATGCTTGGGACGCTGGCTATTCTTTGCTCCTGGGAAGACATTCGGCGCCATCAGGGGCTCTTCCACTTTCACTTGCTATGGATTCTGAGCGGCGTGATAGGCGTGTTCTTGTCTATCGACATGTTTCTCTTTTTTTTCTTTTGGGAAATGATGTTGGTACCGATGTATTTTCTCATCGCGCTTTGGGGGCATAAGCCCTCTAACGTTACAGCCCGCATGGGCGCCGCGATAAAATTTTTTATTTATACTCAAGCAAGCGGTCTGGTAATGCTAGTGGCGATTCTTGGGATAGTGCTAGCGCACTATAACGCTACCGGCATCTGGACTTTTAATTATGAAGACTTGATGCGCACTCCAATGTCGCTAAAAATAGAATATCTTTTGATGCTTGGGTTCTTTTTTCCTTTCGCCGTCAAAATGCCTGTGGTGCCCCTGCATGGCTGGCTTCCTGACGCGCATAGCGAGTCCCCAACCGCCGGTTCGGTCGACCTATCGGGGATTTTGTTAAAAACTGCTGCTTACGGCATGTTGCGATTTATCTTGCCGCTGTTTCCGAATGCCTCGCAGCAGTTTGCCCCGATCGCTATGTGGATAGGGGTGGGGAGCATCCTTTACGGCGCCTGGATGGCCTTCTTGCAAAACCACATCAAGCGCCTTCTTGCCTATACCAGTATCTCCCATATGGGCCTCGTGCTGATTGCCATCTATAGCGGCAGTCAGATGGCCTACCATGGGGTGGTGGTGCAAATGATCGCTCACGGCCTCGCGTCTGCTGGCATGTTTATTATTTGCGGTCAACTGTATGAGCGGTTATATACTTGGGATATGCAGGAAATGGGGGGGCTATGGAGTCGGCTGAGACTGATGCCCGCGTTTTCGTTATTCTTTGCTGTTGCAATGCTAGGCATGCCGGGTACAGGAAATTTTGTGGGCGAGATTACTATTTTATTCGGTAGTTTCCCGGTTGCACCTGTAATTACGGTGATTGCTGCATTCGGTTTGGTATTCGCATCGATTTACTCGCTTACTATGATACAGCGCGCGTATTACGGCCCGGCCAAATCCATTGATCCGCTACCGGGCATGACTTTACGAGAACGCTGTATTATTGTTTTTCTGGTTGTGATGTTACTACTGCTCGGGTTCTTTCCACAGCCAATTATGGATACATCGTCCAGCGCCATGAGCAATATCCAGAAGCGGTTCTCTGCCGCCGACGGTTTTACTATTTCAACGACAAGGACGTAATTTTTCATGACAATTACTTCTCAAGAACTGATCGCATTATTACCACTTTCGCTTATCGGATTAGCGGTAGTGTTGCTGATGCTATCTATTGCATGGCGCCGAAAGCATTTTTTTAACGCAATGATAACAATCATTGGGCTAACTTTATCACTGCTGTCGCTGTGTTTCTTGGCAAAGTTTGACTCAATAGACGTGACGCCGCTAATTAGAATCGATGGTTTTGCCAAATTCTACACTAGCCTGGTTCTGATAGCTAGTCTGGCTACAAGCGCGCTATCCTACGCCTGGCTGGAGGGATATCCGGGAAATCGTGATGAGTTTTATTTGTTATTATTGCTTGCTGCAATGGGGGGTATCCTGCTTGCCTGCTCCAATCATTTAATATCTCTATTTCTTGGTGTTGAGCTGATTTCGCTTCCGCTATTCGGGATGGTCGGTTATTCTTTTCAGAATAATTGCTCTCTAGAGGCCGGCATCAAATACACTCTTTTGTCAGCTGCTGCGTCATCATTTTTGATTTTTGGTATAGCGCTGATATATGCTGGTACCGGAGAGCTGTCTTTCACCGGCGTTGGTCAAGCGCTTCAGGATGCGATGCTGATGCATCCTGCCATGATAATAGGTTTTGGGATGATGATCGTAGGACTCGGCTTTAAGCTATCGTTAGTGCCGTTCCATCTCTGGACCCCGGATGTCTATCAAGGTGCGCCCGCATCGGTGTCTGGATTTCTGGCCACGGCCAGTAAAATTGCGATTTTCGCAGCGGTGGTGCGCTTTTTCTTTTGTACGCCGGTGACCGCCAGCGAACCGTTGCGGTTAGTGCTGACTATTATTGCTTTTGCCTCCATGTTGTTCGGAAATATGATGGCGCTTAACCAAAATAATATCAAGAGGATACTAGGCTATTCGTCTATTGCTCACCTAGGTTACCTACTGGTGGGCTTGATCGCAGTGAAAGCCCACAGCACTCTAGCCCTGGAAGCTATCGGCGTTTATCTCACCGGGTATTTGTTTGCAAGCTTGGGAGCTTTCGGCGTCGTGAGCCTACTGTCTAGTCCTTATGCTGGCGAGGATGTAGATTCACTGTATGCCTACCGTGGTTTATTTTGGCATCGTCCAGTGTTATCATCAGTACTAACAGTCATGCTGTTATCATTAGCTGGCATTCCTATGACTCTTGGTTTTATCGGGAAGTTCTATGTTATTGCGCTCTGTGTTCATAGTCATCTTGCTTGGCTAACGAGCGCTGTAGTAGCCGGAAGTGCAATCGGTTTATGTTACTACTTGCCTATCATGATTAGCCTATACCTATCCCCGAAAGAACAATGTTGCCATGCTGTTCCTGGCAACTGGGCAAGGAGCATCGGGGGTATGATGTTGTTGATATTCTCCTTCTTGGTGCTGGTTTTAGGGTGGTACCCAAAGCCACTCATCATGCTGGTGCAGTTGGGAAAGGCTGTTCTTTAACTCTCGAAAGAGCGCGCTAATTAGGTCATTTCCTCCCTAGACTAATTCAAGAGTTTCAAGACATCAACAATAACTCACGGCTGAGATTAAACAATGTGCTGGATAGTCATATACAGATCTGATCCTATGGTTTTAATCGACAAACATTTTATATAGACACTTAACTATAATGTAGTTGGAGCTATTGATACAGTAGAGCATTGCTTAGTGTAACTAGCCGGATGTAATAATCTATCATCCAAAAGCTATGTTTATAGATTTAAAAAATATCTTACATAAACTTAAAAACAAAAAGAATTTTTATAGAGTCTTTTCATACCTCAGGTAGTAATATGAGTGATATCTGAGTTTTTATGTGATAACAAGTTTCAAAAGATAGAGAAAGTGTGATTATTGCATGGCACATCAAAGAGTGGTTTTGTCTTTTTTACAAAAGATTATGACCGTTATCGTTATGCGCGATGAAAATTTTTTTGAATTAATAGACTGCATTTATTTAGCGTCGTAAATGTGCGTAATTTCTTTAACATAACACGATCTTGATTGAATCAAGAAGAACTTGAAACATGGTTTTGTTGTTATCTGAAGTTAGTATTATATGACATAAAAGGTGTGTGTTCTTAAAAATATTCAAATCTTATGATCATATGCTATGTAATATAATTAAGAATTCATCTATCTTGAGCGTTGAGTTTACTGCAAGTGATTGTTTTAATTTAATTATGTTTACTTTGTCCTCTAGTTGAAGGGCTTTAATCGATGCATAGAATAAAAACTTCCAAAGACTAAGATGATGCTTCAGTAGTATTTTTGGTATTAAGACGTGCATTGCAGTCTGTAAGATGAGACGGTAATTTAATGAATGACTCAGACTATCTTGTTTGCCATTTAGAACATGATATGTTCTTGCATTCTGATGCTCAGAGTAGAAGATTTTTAATTTTTTTACCAGTCAGAAATTTTGATTAGTAGTTTTAAATAGAGCGTTATGGTAGAGATGTCTCTCGCACGTACGGTTATCTAAAATATTACCGGATTTTCTAGTAACCTTGAGTCATTAAGGTTTGTAGATTCAGATTGAAAGTAATCATTTTAAAAAAATAGCATAGCACGATAAGTGCATGAGGCGTCATTCTTTATCTACTAATACATGGTGTTGCTTTATGTTGAAAGCTTTTCTACAGCATATTCTTAAACTTCCCCCATTCGTTTTTTACTAAAAAATCTACGGTCGATACGATCAATAACTAAAATAGGTAATTCTATCGTAACTTGAATATTTTCATTTTTTTGCCTAAAAAGAATAGTTACAAGGCTCTATGATAGATTGCAGAAGATTTTTATGGTCTCGCGTGTACCGTTTCCTTATCAGGACGTATGCTGTGATTGTATGTTGAATAGTAAAACACTTAATAAAAATGATAAAAACCAACCTAGTGATACAATAACGCTAATAGGCACTTCTTGAGCCTTAGGTATCTGTCTGAAGACAGTATAAAATAGTAGAGAGTTGTTCTACGAGAGCCTTTATTCCTCTTATTTGAGCGTAAGATTTTGTAGAGTGCTGACGGCCGGCGTACCGATGTGATCGTTATATAACTAAGCTATAAAGTTTTAAAAAATAGCACTCTAATCATATCAATATGGTTTTGCTATATTTCTTTTAAGCGCAACGATAAAAATGTGATCGAACTTTCGATAAACTTTTCTTTAAGACCCCCTTGACTTCTTTAGAGTGCGGGGGTCTTAAAGAAAAGTTCTCTGATTATACGTGAGGGAGCGCTTTTCCGACTTGCTGCATAAGACGATCTAGTTCGCTTAACTATTCTCAATTCTCCATTCGTGAGAAGGACAATTTAATCGATCAGCTCATCAACTGATGGGTTGTAAAATATAAATTTGTAAGAGCTCTAATTTCAGGCATATGCGCGTCAGCATTAATTATCATCTAGCGGCTGTGACTTAGATAAGATCTGAACAAATATTCCTTATGCTCTCTATTTAGAGAAGCATATTTATATATGAAATGTAAAACAATGACCTTAATCTAATGAGCAATTAGTATAGTAGAGATCATACCGATTATAGAAAACGCTAAATAGCACAAAAGCATGCTTTACTATGATTAAAGAGATTTTTAGTGACGTGTCGAGATACGAGCTATCGATTTTCTGTAAAGCACGAGAAAAGTAATTGACGGTCAATAAAGAGTAGGGCGGTGACCAGTCCCTGCTCAAAACTTAAAGCCTTCGAGCTGATATTCAGCATCAAGGTAAAATTAAAAGTGCTGGAGTTAATAAATATATATTAGCATCAGGAGTCTTCGTTAGCAACTAAATACATAGGGTGAAATTTTACTATATCTAAAATTTTTATGTTGAAACTCTTTTACATCACATGGTGAATCTTAAGTTTTTTAACAACCAAAGACTGTCTAGTAGACATTGTTACAGCAATTCTCTATGTATTACCAATTACCAACAACCTTCCGGAAGTCCGATATCTTCGGAGGCTTGAGACTCTTACCGCACGTTGATCTTATCAACGCTGAGAATACCCATTAAACTAGTCACTTTTTAAAAATATTTTGTTATATATGATATATTTTTGAAAAATTTTTCTATAATCAACAGAAAACTCAGACATAACATGAGTTTGACCTATAGTATAAGACAAAAAGAGTATAAGACTGGTCTAGAGTGTGAGCACCTAACTCATCAACGATCCAGGATAGCATTGCTGGGAAAAAAGATCGGCTATGAAGTCGCATGCTCGCGTTGAGCTCTGCTCATTCGGCGGTCTGTAAACACAGGACCATGTCTAAACTGTGAGTTTCGAAGTTCTGCTCGGGCATGAGTCTGTCTTGCCCATCTATAAAGCAGGAGGCGTGTCTTGATTCCTCTAGTTTTAGAGAAGTAAAGACGCATTAAAGATAAAACCACAATCAGGTTAATTAACCTATAGCTGTTGCGCAGCTTTTGGCATAGGTCGCAAGGCAGTACGCGTTATTGCAACTTGATCGTTAGAGCGTAATCTTAGGTGACAATCGTAGAGTAGTGCCCTATACTCCTCTTAGGAGTTGACTAGACAGTCGCCGCTTCGTCTTAATCCTCGCGAGGACAGAAAAGAACAAGGGGAGGAAAGTCCGGGCTCCATAGGGCAGGGTGCCAGGTAACGCCTGGGGGGCGAAAGCCCACGACAAGTGCAACAGAGAGAAGACCGCCGATGGCCTGCGAAAGTAGGATCAGGTAAGGGTGAAAGGGTGCGGTAAGAGCGTACCGTACGCTTGGTAACAGTGCGTCGCAAGGTAAACTCCACCTGGAGCAAGGCCAATAAGGGGTTCGCCTGGTACGGCCCGTACTGAACCTGGGTAGGCCGCTTGAGCTAGTGCGTGAGCACTGGCCTAGATGAATGACTGTCCACGACAGAACCCGGCTTAACGGTCAACTCCGTTCTTAGATTAATGCTATATAGCATTCTAGTATATTTCCTCTTAGCTCAACTGCAATGAATCAATAAAGTAGAATGCTATTCTGTGATGTGGTGTTACCAGAGAATACTTTTTATTTCTTCTGTGTGTTAGTTATCGGATGAAGCCTAACGTGATACTCGTAGCGGTGTATTGAAGACAGTAGAACCTTTAACTAACATATAGAAGTTAATGTTTTTTGACGTGTTATGGCTCGGCTCAGACAGCTAATCTCATCATAAAAAGTTAAGATATGTTATAGCATCGGCCTTAATGTTTTTGTTACAGGAGTATAATAGACGTTATTTCTATCATACTTTTTAAGTAAAAATTACTCATCCCTGAGCAAGGAAACATATAATGTCAGTCAAATTCATACTATAAGGCTAAGAAGCGTATAACAATGACCTCTTAAATAAAAAAGATGATATCTTTGGAAAAGATTACGTTATTACGAGGGAATGTAAAGTAGTCTTTGACTGTAATAACTATCTTGTTAGCTCAAAACATTGTTCAGTAGCCAGAGTAGTTTTAAATAAAAACACATTCTGCTATCGGGAAGAATGTAAGAGTATATTGCTACAACTAAACATTATTAGGGTAGGTCGTATCAGAAAATGATACACCTGCGATAATAAAGATCTGCTTTAAATACTGCTATAGCAGCATAGGACTGCTGTTGGTCATTTAATACACTCAAAAGTCATCTGAAGCTTCGTCATGATTATACTAAAGGTATAACAAAGCAAGCATGATTTCGACTGTCAAAAGACAGAGCTAATTATACGTATAAGCATATTAAATAAGTATGCTATATGCAACAAGCGCTGACTTGTTCTAGCTTTTTTATATAAATCATAATATATTCAATTAATGATGTCAGATTGAGTTATGGGTAGCTTACCCACCTTTTCTATCAGAAAGTCACGTGGCCTGAAGTTTTTTTATCGTTTTATAACTCAGTAATCTTATGCTCTGGCATCAATAAAAGCCATATATTGAAGTAACTTCAGTGCGCTTTCCTCATAATTACCTAAAGACTTTTTGTTTTAAAAAAAAGATTTTATATAATGTATAATGTTTTAAAGGCAATAATTCAAACGCATTTTTATAGTTAAAATATAGTTATTATTTATGCATAGGCATATAGACAAGTCTAACGCTAGTTGATACAGAAAAGCATTAGGGGAAATTGCCTATGTTCTAATTGAACTAGTTTGCTAAATACTTTTATACTAATCTTGATTCCCATGATCTTGATCTTGTTTATAACTAAAGAGTGATAATGAAAAAGTATATTGAAAGGATCACTTATGCATCTAGATGGCTTTTATTTCCTGTCTACATAGGCCTGTCGTTTGGATTCATGTTACTTACTGTGAAGTTTTTTCAACAAATATTCCATATTATCCCTGAGCTTTTTGCAATACCTGAGTCAGGATTAATACTAATAGTTTTATCTCTTGTTGACATTGCCTTAGTGGGCGGGCTTTTAGTTATGGTTATGTTCTCAGGTTATGAGAATTTTATTCTTAAAATGACCGTAGATGATCAACATCAAAAACTAAGCTGGATGGGGAAAATGGATGTTAACTCAATAAAGAATAAAGTTGCCTCTTCGATTGTTGCCATTTCCTCTGTACATCTATTAAGAATATTTATGGAAGCAGAAAAAGTACCGGATAATAAAATTATGTGGTGTGTCATCATCCATTTAGCTTTCGTTATCTCTGCGTTTGGCATGGCGCATATCGATAGAATGAGTAAAATTTCACAAAATTAAATAGTTATGTGCGATCATGATAACATTAACAAATCGCGGGCCTCGTCTTCGCACTAATGAGCACGTTGCCTTAACATTAGATTGTATTATCTTAATTGTGCAATATAAGCATTTAGATGTGTTGTACAGAATCTCTGCTTCCCCCCAAAAAAAGGGGGGAAGCAGAGATTCTTGTGCTCATCGAGACTATTTATAAATAAACGTTGACATACAACTTAATGACGACTCAAGATTTTGAATGAGAAATATTATCAAATACTTATCTCCTGCATCAAAAAATTTTTATTTTTTACAGATAATGTAATAATCACACTATTGCTTTTGCGTGTTTCAAAATTTATGTGCATCAATAAACATCAAGAGTAATGGGTGATATATTCTAAAGAGATAGAGAAAACCTTCCCTATACGGTATAGCTAAATAATTTTTACTACTAAAATAAAGCCAGCGCCACTGTGGTAGATGACATAAGGCTTTAGTTTTTTCTAATAAGGTTAGGGAGCCAAATTGACTGGAAGTGTAAATTTATCGCGCTTCAGTGAATCGACACTGAGTATTTTCTTCACAGAAAAACTAAAACAGTATGATCAGAATATAAACGTAACATGCGGTAAAATTAACTCTTGAGTTATTTTAGAATGATTTTCTAGTTTTTGGCGAAGAACAAGCAAAATAAGATAGTATGCTATTTATAAAAAATAGACCATAACATCAAATCCATATAGCAGTTTATGGCGTGAAAATAAGATGATCTATGCGGAATGATCATATAAACGTATCGTGTACGCGCAATCTCTAATGGATGTAATTAACCATGCATTAACCGATAAGTTATCGTATGGACGACTGATCACAATGATGATGAACGTGTTTGTAATAACACTGGTTAATGAAGTACATAAAACCTGGTCGCCTTCAATGGCGAGAGACGTAATCTTGACCTTCCTCGGGCTTGTTCAGCATCAAGATCAGCAGGCAGCTTAAAATCAGCATCTATAGACGGAGTAGTAATGCCGTTCCTGGAAAGTAGGTTATCACTTTTTTTTAATTGAGTGAGCATGATGCTTGTTGATCATGAAAGGAGATCAGGCAATGACTCAAAGTGTGTAAACCCATGATCGTACTAGCAATGCTGCTTATAGTCGAAGCGCATGAAGCAAGTTTGGCGCATAATATCTCTCAAGGGCTCTTACTTCATAACTTTTATATTGTGATCAGTAATAGACTCACGAAGTCTATGGCCTAAATGTTTTATTAAATAGCGATTAAGCGCCTTGCTAGCAGCTAATGCGACTTATCTATACGACTTTCTCCAATTTTACCCCGTAAAGCCTCAGAGAATAACAAAAGCTCTCTTTCACCATCATTACACCGCGGTTTCTTGTCTTGACCTGATGAGAACAACAGCAGCCTGAGACATATCGTCTAACAGAGAGTCTCTCTATTTAACATATGGAATAGCTAGCTCATCTATTTTCTGAGGCAGGAGATCGCGTTGCTCGAGGGTGTTCTTGTCAGTAGACAATTGAATAGGTGTATGCCATCTCGCTATAGAGATCGTTGATTGTAATGAATGTAGTGCGCTAATGGCCATAATGCGCGGAATGTTTATGTATGTACGATATCCTCTATAAAAGGTAAGTTCTGATACTCGTGTAGTATGACTCTAGCTAGATTCATTACTTTTTATATTACTGGTCGTGTGCTATATATTTAATATAGTGCCACCATAATGAAAAGAAAGCCGATGCATTTTGATGTTCAGCGGAATGGTATAGATTTCAGCCCCTCACATGGAATGACCATTACATCTCACTGCATAAGCTCTACTATCACCACGATCGATCCTATAAATCTCTGCCATCATTAATTATTAAAATCGTAGAGTGTAATTAAACACATCGCTGAATCACCCCTCATGAAGCAACATGATAAGTCTTTAGGAGGCAGGACGACGTTCAAGCAGCATAGCGATCAAGCCAGTTACTAGTGTCATAATCCAGAGCGGCCAGGCCCCGGCGCGGGCATAAGGGGTAACCCCGCGCGTTGGTGTGACGCGGACGCTGAGTACATCACAAGTAAATTGAGGCAATTGAGCTTGCGATGTCCCATCAGCGTTGATAACTGCGGTGATGCCGTTATTAGTGCTACGTATCAGCGGTCTCCCAAGCTCTAGTGATCTCATTCGTGCCATTTGGAAATGCTGCCATGGGCCTATAGAATGACCAAACCAAGCATCGTTGGACACGGTTAGAAGGAGGTCAGTATCCGGACGGAAATTATCCCGAACCTGCTTTCCCAAAATAATCTCGTAGCAAACGGTCGCGGTAAGCTTCACATCCGCCACCTTCAGCTGCGGCTGTAGGTATGGCCCTTTGCTGAGGCAGGACATGGGCAGATTAAAGAGCGGTGCGAGCGGGCGGAGAAGACTTGGAAACGGAACTGTTTCACCGAAAGGCACTAGGTGATGCTTGTTATAGCGATCTTGAGAGGGATAATGGTAAGGTATTTTTGCACCTAAGACTACGATACTGTTGTAATAATCATACCCGTATAGAGTGGGCCGTGCGTCAATAATGCCAGTGATTAAATGAGTTTGACATTGTAGTAATGTTTTGTCGAGTCTACTTAGAAAACCATTCTGGGTAATTTCAGCGAGGGGAATTGCCGATTCTGGCCAGATGATTATCTTCGCCTTACCGAGAGCCGGCAAGGTTCTCTTTAAATAAATATTTAACGTTGGCTCCACCTGAGCAGTGTCCCATTTTATTGACTGTGCAATATTACCCTGAATTAGCGCCACGTCAATTGCGCGCGTCGGCTGAGATTCGTACCATTGCAAAGAGCGCAGCGGCCAGGGGAGGAGCAAGAGTGCTAGGGCGCTGAACGTTGGTAGAGGTTTTTGCTTCGCTATTCCAAAGACCGCTATGCCGCTTATCATCATTAAAAAAAAGGTGATGGCCTGAACACCTAAAAGCGGCGCGATGCCTTTTAGCGGCCCATCAATTTGACTGTAACCGAATTCCAGCCAGGGGAAACCTGTCAGTATCCATCCGCGCAAAAATTCAGTGATCGACCATAGTGCTGGTGCACCAAGAGCCAGCCGAAATAGACTTGTACGTTGCCATAGCAGTGCTAGAAGGGCAGAAAATAGCATGGGGAATAGCGCTAAATAGCCAGCTAGCAACGCTACCAGTCCTACATGTATTGGACAAGGCAAACCGCTGAATTGTGCAATGCTTATGCCGACCCAGTTAACGCCGGTGCCAAAAAAGCAAAATCCCCAGACAAAGCCAAGCCAGCCTGCCTGCCGGCTACTGCGGTTGAGCGTTACCGCCAACAGGCCGCTGAGAGAAAGAATAGCTACTGGCCACAGATCATAGGGGGAAAATGCTAGTGTGCCGCTGGCACCGGTAACCATCGCAAGCAGGATGCGGAGCTGCTGGGGCATAGAACGTGGAGTGATGTCCATGTGGAATAGCCAGCTTTTATAGTGTGTTAAAGTGTATGCTTTGGTATTTTGACATGCATCTGGATAATGCGACGGTTGTCGGTTATTGCGGCTGTGAAATGATCGCCCTTGATATCGATAGCCTCACCATGTTCGGGTAAACTCCCACAGAGTTGCATCACTAGACCTCCTATGCTATCCCACGGCTTCGTCACTAAAGTGCGTCTTGAATTCCTTATAGGAGTCAGGTCCCAGAGAGTGCAGGTTTGAAGGTTCAGCTGGAGGATATTCCGCTCTTTCTTATCATCGTATTCATCCTCAATCTTGCCGACGATGAGCTACAAGATGCCTGCAATAGTAATTAGGCCAAAGACGCCCCCACATTCATCTATGATGATGGTCATAATGAGATAACATGTGGATCGGAACTCCTTAAGCATGAGATCGACCCGCTTACTTTCCGGAACTACTAGCACCGGCATCAGTATCCGCGAGATGCTAAAGAGGTCTTTGTAGCTCAGCATAAATGGTAGTAAATTTTTTGCCAAGAAGATTCCGTCTACATAATCTTTATCTTCGTTCATGACCGGAAGTCGGGAATGGGTTGATTAGACGATTATGCTAAGATATCCTTTTAGGGATTGGTGTTGCTTCAGCATGATAATCTGTGAGCGGGGATCATGATACCCCGGGCCCGCTTATTAGCAATATCGATGACTCCTTCTAGTATTTTGCATGTGTCGGGGTCGATTAGCTTATTATGTTTGTAATCCCGAATCAGCTTCAAAAGCTGGTCACGATTTTTTGCTTTACCGTGAAATAGTTGATGTTTCATCAAGGAAAAAATTTCTTTTTAGAACTGATGCGGCCATTGGACTGAGAGTAATCATTGTTCATAGCGTTTAGTTATTTTCAGTCTTTCATAATTAAAGGGAACAAGAGCTTACGTTTCTTGTTCCAAAAGATAGGGGTCTGGGTAACTAAGTTTTTGCATTATTATTGCTTCCATTGATTCCATCTCTAATGCTTCTTGATACAAGATATGCTCATACCCTAGTAAATGCAGTGAACCATGGACAACCATATGCGCCCAATGTGCATTTAACGCTTTTGCTTGTTGTTGCGCTTCACGTTCTATAACTTGGCGGCAGATGACCAAATCTCCTAGCAGTTGCAGTTTAACTTCTGGAGGTGATTCAAAGGGAAAGGCGAGCACGTTCGTAGGTTTGCTTTGACCGCGGTATGTAAGGTTGAGTTCGTGGCTTTCTGCTTCGTCTACTAGACGAACAGTCACTTCCGTGTAGTTGCGAAACAGTGGAAAAACGCCCTGAAGCCAGCGAAGAAAATCTTTCTCGTTAGGTAGATCACTTGTATTATGACACGCTACCTGCATGTCTAGTATTACCTTACTCATCTCTTCTGATCTCCGGAAGACAGCATGGCTACGTTTCCCTAGTGGTCCCTCGTTACTCTAGATTGTTAAATCTTTTGGGGCGCGCATAGAGTAGCCCCTTTTTTATGTTTCTGGTTAGCGATCTCATAGGTTTTATAGGGATGGATGAGAGGCCTCCCTATCAAATAAGGGCGCTAAGTGTTTTCTGTTGAATAAAATGATGCCTCGTTCCTCGATGCCTGCTAACGCTTCCCTTTTTTAAGGGACCCTCATTATTCATTAAGCAACTTCTCTCACTGCTTCCTCTCGCGGTTGGTTGCGTCTAAGAGATTATAGCCGATGCATGTCTTCAAGGTAAAAAAATACAGTAAGAGGTCATAAAAAATGACACCAGGGGAGAAGAAGGACATGTTCTACTAACACCTTATAGGAGAGTAGAATAGGTCTGTTTTTTTGCAATCCTTGATTTAGCGAAGTTACGGTCATCGCTTGATAGCGTACACCTGCGTCTCATCTGGCTCATGGATGTGTTGAAGCAAATCTCATGATTGAGCATGCAGGTGATGGATGATATCTAGTGACATGTATGCAGTTTTTCAATCCCCCTTGAATGGGGCACGGTATTTTGTGTTTCGTAATGTGATAATAAACCTAGTGAAATCGACCACATTATCTAACTATTTTTAATATATTACCATGTTAACTTCGCTTTATTTCTAACAGGCGCACTAGATGCTGGATGTTGTCATTAGACAAGTTACCTAGTATCAATAAACCATTGTTGTATATGAGGTCTAGAATTATTTCTTTTTTTCGATACATGCATTCTGTGTCGCTAAAAAATATTATAGGGCTCGCCACCAGTTATAAGCTGAGGCCGGAAACGGGAATGGCTCATAAGTTCAGTGTTGTCATCTTTAGCCTTAAGGGGCGCGAATTTTTTTTACATAGGATTGGTAAATAGTTGACTGAAAGTCACGCTATTGTGTCGCGCTGCAGATAATGCTAATCCTAAGTTACCGTGCACAATGCGCGTATGGGCTTTGATCGTTATTGGCACCCGACCTACTAGCATATTGTTGCTAGACAGATACGGCTGACCACCCAAAGGTTTGGCAAAAAATCTTGACTATGTTAGATAGTGATTTCTGTTGATAGCCCGTTGTTTTTTAGAGAGTTCACAGACGCTAGTAAGATATTAATGTTTAACCGTGTGGTAATGCTGAGAGAATGATCGGCTAGTCAATATTTCGGAGCCTATGAGCGTTGCCGTAGCGTTATGTGTTTCTCAATGGAGGGGGTCATGATAGTAATGCGCGCACTTGGTCGTCATGCGATGGTTTTCTGTTTTCTTGGTAGCGTTTATTAAATCTAGCAGAGCCACCCCCCATCATGAAAAGTGCTATAAAGCAGTTAAGAGTATTATTGCATCTTTTATGTATGCAGTTATCAGATGGATAGTGAGTCTACAATCTGCGTTTTTCAACGATATTTTACAGGACTGTCTGCATGCTTTTTTACTTTACCGGCTGATTGCGTAAGGCATCATCTGGGTACTATGGTGAGTGACAGATACATAAGTTTACAACTTGAGTTACGGAATGCTTTTAACCCCACTTTGATGAGACTAAATAACCCTTGTATTTTTTAGAACTTTAGTGATGACTATCCAAGTCAATAAGATCTTGTCAATCTCCTTTAAGAGATGTCGTTCCTGTCTCGTTAGCATAGATAAGTGATTCATACGTGTTTTTAAAAACTCCCTCTAATTGAGGCAGCTCTTGTACCTACGCTCGTAGATGATTGATCATTTTTGGTTTTCTGTAGAGTCTAGGCATTGTAATGCATGCACTGCGCTGAGCTTTTGATAATAAAAATTTTTTTAACAAACCTTTACATAACTAAACATGTGCATGGCTCTATTGATCCATAGAATGACTACATGCGTCATGTTGTGAATGTTCAGTAGATATGGTTCTGCATTTTAGGGTTGCTTTTGATGTCATACAGAAAAAGTGCATGATTTTACTTCATATGCGTGACTCAGTGCCTGGAAAAATACAAGGCATCACCATATCTTACTGGCTGCAGTAGGAGTCTACTGATTCAACATAGCTCTATCGGCTTATATAAGCTTATGTCACGATTATGCCGAATTTAGGCGATTTAGTATTCATGCTCGCAGACATTAACCCAATAATCCTATCAAGCACACCGAATGACGCATAAAAGTATCATAAAATTCGGCATAACACATGATTACAAGTATGTTTTCGACATTAGCTAGCGTTAAACCATTAGCCGTTCTAAAGGCATATTATGAATAGAAAGTGATTATTCCCTTTTAAGGTTATATGAGGGTAGAAAAGTTCTTTTGAGCAGCGTCAATACTATCCTCATGGTAGATGAAAAATTGAAAGTATACTTAAACGATCTTTGATCTCGAGAGTATTATAGCAATCTCCCCTCACTATGGGAGCGGAAGCACATCGTACAGGCAAGATTTAAATCTTTTCAAGCTTGCGTAGAGACGTAAATCTCTTGGTCGAATAGCTTTTGCATAAGTAACTAGCTGAAATAACAAACTTACATCAGTATCCCTGAGGAAAATAGAATCTAGATTCTATTTTCCTTATATTTGATATAGTCTGCGTTTTTCTAGTTACGCATCAGAGAGCCGCGGATCATGATCAGCAAGACGCTAATAAGGGTGAAATATTTTACTGTGAAAGAGCGTAGCAGTATATAACCGCACTGTGAATACTAATGAGCCAATGAGTGCGTCGTCTGCACAGTAAATGTTTTGCAGCATACTCATAATAAAAATATTTTAAGAGTGGGGAATAAGAACATTTCTGTATGAACTGTCATCGGTAAATATGTTATCCGCCGTTATTTTGGCTCCCGTAAAAACATATAAAGACGATAAAGATATAGCAGAAAAAGAGCGGAAATTAGATTGCTCAAGCTATTTAATAAAACAGTAACTGCAAGTGATGATAAGAGCGTTAACTTAGTTGCTAACAGCAGTATTCCTGCTTTAGCTAGTAGCCAGAAAAATACCGCCGGCGACAATAGTCGGAGATTGGAAAACGCTAGATTGGCACTTAGAAACATTGATTGTAGAGGTCCTAGGCTATCGTTTGTGCTAATAATCGGCGCTAGTATAAAAGCGATAGCTAATAAAATACCCGGGACAATCATAAGTAGCAGACCGAGTTGCACCAGGAGCGTCGTAAGAACCATGAGGAACAGCAGGCGGGGTAATAGCAGCGCCAATAGGGATAGTACAGGCAAAAATTTGACGAGCTCTCGGTTAGATACCAAGCGAATTATGGCAAGCATTCCGCCTGATAGAAAGACATTGCAGATTAGAGAGGACACTGTGCTAGCAGCGTAGGCTTTGAACAACACACGACGCTGATCGTTAGACATCTGCTCTATAAGCTGCTTCTGGTTAAGCTCGTTGTTTTCGGCTACATGGGCAACATCAATAAGCGTCATCAGCTGCTCATTGCCTGGGGACAATACATGCCCCAAGACAACGCTGATTATTGCCGTCAATATTGATAGTATAATGATACTAAAAGACTGATTACGGAAAAAATACAGCATGTCTCGAAAAAGGGTGCGTGCCATAATTGGCATAGTGGCTCCTTATAAATATTAAAAAAATAGGCTAAATGTTGATTCTACCTTGTTCATTTACAGGTTAGCACTCTATGTGTGCTCGCAAGGGCACGTGCAAGACAATAATTTATCTATTCACCTCCGATCATGCCAAGGGGAATAGTTTATTATGTTTTTTAGTGATTTTTCTCATAGCGTTCGGCGCTATTTTGTCCTTTATTTAGAAGGTGCGGCAAGGTGCAAAATGGTAGGCATAGGAGACATAGATACTTACTATCGTGAATCTATCCCAGAAAGAGTGCGCTGTTGTTTTTTTAAGGGGGGTGGATTTACATAAAGCAAAAATATGTGAGTAGTGCTCTTAATGCCACTAATACTGAAGATACGTTTCCCGTTACCATTGTTTGCCTCACTTAGTTCAAAAACAGGAGGGATATTAAGGGTAGCAGGATATCCAAAAAGTTGTCTTTATGCTTTATATTGACACTTATTCAATAAATAAGAGAAAAGACTAATTAGAAGACGACAAGGATAATTTGCTAAAGTTTTATAGCAGAAGAGTAAAAACATTTTTTTGAAAAAGTATTTCTTGGTAATAAAATATTATTAATTATGATCATGTATTATTAAAGATTCATGCTTTACTACTAAAAAATTTTATCAAATTATCTTTGTCGTCTTCGGGGGAAAACATATTCGTTGAATAATTTAAAACTTCAAGGAATCAACGGCTTAGTGTACTAGATTCATTGCAATAAATGGTTTTTATTATACAGTTAAATTGTGTAAGCAGATGCGAATATATTTATAAAAAAGCGTGTATGCAACACGGTCATTGGACAGTATGAATCGATGAGTGAAGTGTTGCTGTATAGATGGAGCTAGTTGCCGGTTGCCGTTTGATCAGAGCACTGCTCTCGGCAATGAAGAGTTATAACCAAGGTGATGTTTTTCAGTCGAGCTTGCTTTTTCACTATAAGAGTTAAAGATTTTTATTGACTGGATTCTTAAATATATGAAGTTCTTGCTTAAAACCCTAGAATGTTCTTTTCTTAGAAAGAAACGATAACGAATAACGGGATACAAACGTAAATATGAGATGCAATGGCCTATGTTGTTACTTCTTGCGCTAGAAAAAATTTTTTAGTAGAGGGGTCAGCAGTCTGGTTCGATGTGATCGAGTCACATAGAAAATAGCGTAAATGTTATCTGGTAGGAGGTGATGAAAATATTAAAGCAACAATGCTAATTAATTGTACTTTGGTCCAAAAGTATTTCTTTCAACAATCAATTGTAATGACATTGTATAAAAAAATTTTCGTCAACATGCCGGTCATGCATCCTCTACAGGATGTAAATGGGCAATATTAGTTCATTTTATACTGTGTTTTTAACTAAAAGATTGAAGACCAGCTTCTGATTAGGAGGCATGCTTTATGAGAACGAAAGCAGGCTATTAGCTTCGATAGAGGCTTCCTTCCTTAATACACTTCTGGTCATTCACCTGACTCCGCGTTATGTTGATGGACAATAGAACATGTAGGCGAAGGGGTAAAATTATCAAATAGTTGCAAGCGATCTTGCTAGGTTGTTGAGTAAAGATATATAATCTTAACAATTAGTTAAATTTTAATTTTAGCAAACTCGGAAGGCAATGGAAAGCCTGCAGGCTCTAATGAGCATGTGCTATACACTTCTCATGCTTTGCCGATTCCTCGTAAAACAAACCGGTTAGTTTTTCGTCAAGCGAAGAAAGTAAAAAATAGTTACTTTTATTTAAAACTAGCACTTTATCTCAAATAAATGAATTATTTTTTTATTGCAATGTACATTGCAATAACGAATATTACAGGCATGGCATATGCTATGTACATGCGAATATAGATGTTGCTGCTAGTTTTTTAGCTCAAACGCTTTTTTGCACTGGAAACATAATAACTAAAAGTAACGTTATAGTATGATAGTTATGTTAAAATCCCTAAGTATTTGTAAGGTTGATAAAAACAGTAAATTGAAAATGCTTGGTAAGACAGGCAGCTAATAAAAAAGACAAAGTCTTACCTTATGCTCAATAAGGTTGCGGCATATTATCTTTACACACGGAATAATGAGCGATGCAGTGCTTGATAGCAGGCACTAGCCTTGAAGTATTTAGCGAAAAACGATAGATAGTTTATACAGGAGGGTCTCAAGACGCCGAGTATTCGGCCTAGCGTCATCTCGTAGTAGATCGAAAAATGTATTAAATTATTTTTTTAGATTTATTCTACAGCAATACCACTAATCAAGAAGCTTTCTAGATTTGAAAATGCTAACCGAAAAGAATACCAAAATTATCTTAGCTATTTGTGCTAACGATACACGTTATTCTTATGCTGCTCTTTTGCAGCAGAAAATATATCTGTTAATCCTGCCAAAGCAGAGGTGTAATTTTCTTCGTCCCGCCCATAACCTAAAGGCAAGTGCACGGTTGAATATTAGCAACTAATTAGCTTATTTAAATAAATAGACTTTTGTGATTGATACAATAAAGCAAACTGATTTATTCCTGTAATCTAACAGATTACATAAGAATGTACGATACAACAGTGCGCTCGACATAACAATGATTGTTTAGTAAACCCATACAACAGCACCGTATACTGTTTTTACATTTAGAATAATGCAGTTATCTAAGCATGCATCACTATGATGCGTAAGAGGAACAGACCTAGCAGTAGTCAAAGTCGTCAATGAATCTTCGCTGTTAGGAATGCTGAATACCGATAACACCATTATTTAATGTGTGCTATTCAAATAAATAAATACAATTTTAGAATTATTCAAAAGCCGACTCTCTTATAGAGAGGTTAAGATGCTTAGAGTCGTGGTTTTTGTGCCTTCGTGGTAATATAGCGTTAGAAATCGTGAATCGGAGACTATTATGAAAGGCACCATTGAAAACCTACTTCTCCGCCAGGCTGAACAATTGTGTGAGGAGCGTAATGTTCGCTTCACGCCGCAACGTCAAGAGTTATTGCGCCTAATGCAGAGACAGAATGGCGCAATCAGTGCGTATCATTTGCTCGATTTATTGCGTCAGTCTGAACCACAGGCAAAACCACCAACTGTGTATCGCGCGTTAGATTTTCTTCTTGAGCAAGGCTTTGTACATCGCGTTGAATCAACCAACAGCTTTGTGCTATGCGACTACTTTTCCGAACCGTCGCATACCTCAGCTTTTTTTATTTGTGACGGTTGTAGCCTAGTCACTGAACAAACTACACAGAGCATTGAAGATATATTGCAGTGCATGGCTTCTGTTGCTAACTTTATAATTTCACATAACGTAGTAGAGGCGCATGGGCTCTGTCCGAAATGCGCTGAAGTGCAGGCCTGTGAAGATCCTAACAAATGCGAACACGACCATAGCATTGTAATTAAAAAACGATAAATCAGTTCTGATTGATCTGAGTCTCATCTTTAAGGTCGATGCACGCCTCATACGCCCAAGGGTTGGGGTTCCTTCTCGTTAGAATAAATACATTTTGGTTTTTTAGCCTAAGTTGTTCAATAAAGATCTAAAAGCATCAAGGTATATATTGTTAGGACGCAATACACTAGACATGATCATTATACTTTTCTGCCATTTCAGAAGATAATAGAATTATTTTATATAATACAACTAATTGCTATATTCTCTTATATATTATTATAATTTTATGGCATCTCTCGAAGAGATTATAAGATAGCATGATAGTTGTGGTTACTATATTAGTATCTTTGATGGACAAGATCAAGCGCTAGTAGCACTGTTGTTGAATTTCTACGCTCTGCGTACGGGGTGCGCCGTATGCCTGGGATGACAGATCCCAGGCATACGGCAATGTAACTGTTTTGATTTTTTATTGCCCCGTCTCTCTTAGCGTGAGAGACGCGGAGACTATGAGATGATCACCTGGCAGTGTTTTGATTTAGACGATGGCCAATTTATCTAGTAAGTACTAGTGATAATCTACAGTTTTGTCTAGTCATAATGACTAGCAGTCAGATGCTAATTATAAATCAAAAGGTCAGGCGCATAACATATTCTTGATCAAGACCATACACTGCGTGTCGAAGAGAAGTACAGCAGTTTTCTGTTCTATATTTAACTATGAACCATGACGTTTACTTGTAGCGTAAGCGTCGTTAGCCAATGCCTTTTTAAGAATTGTATAGGTTTATTTTATTATCATATCTATCATAGTACGTTCATGAGTATTAGGGATTTTTGAAAAGGGCCCATGGATTTTTTTATGTATTGTATGCTCTTTTTTCTACCTAGTGAGTATACCATGCGTTACGTGTGTAGAGATTTTTTACGCCAGATTATTTATCTGCTTTTTATCAAAATATTTCAGCCCGGTCTATTAATTATTTAATAGGGAATGTTACCTAGTGTTGGCATTTTATGTTGCTCTTCATTATCGTTGCTCGTTTGCTAAGAAAATAACCGATTGTGTATCTTAGAGGCTGTTTTATAATTTTAAAAATGGCATGAACGAATTCTTGTAAAACTTTCCGAGAAAGATCAAGACGCTGTTACATCATCAGCACTTTGGTAATCAGGATCTCTGAGTAGTGCAGTAACCGGTTATGCTATTCAAGAAAAACATTGACTGTTCATACAAGTACAGACTCTAGCATTGCTAGTATTAGAAAATTGCCCTGATTTAGGATTTTGTTGTAAGCAGGTCAGCGGGTCATTAGGCATATGGGTCGTGCCATGGTTGACCAGTTGTTGAAATGAATATAGTGAGAGAAGGGTATGATTACCAAAAATTTTGATTTACTTAAAAAACACATGCAGCCTCAAAACATTGTTGTGTTTTCTCTGTGTTTTGTGAAGGGAAGACCCAGATAGATAAAGTGAGAGTCGCGGTCTGATAGCTTTGAATAAATCTGTTAGGCATGCGGAGCGGCATCCGCATTACACAAAAATACCCTCTCTAGCAACTAACTCATAATATATGTTAAAACGTTCAAAAAAACCGAGACACTATATTTTCGAAAATCTCAGGCAATGAAAATATTAATTTTTAGAAATTCTAGCATATAACATGCTGGTGCATGTGCGTTTCGGTGTCGATCTAATCGTACTGTCGAGTTTATTTTAGCCGAAGAGCGAGCTATGCAGGGCTCTGACCACCTTTTCAGCGTCGCTACCTGGTACAAGTAGGCAGAGATTATGGCTGCTAGCGCCGTAGCAAATAAGGCGAATATTAAACGGCTCTAAGACGCTGAACACTTCTTTCCCCACCCTGCCGCCCTGCGATAATTGATTACCAATTACTGCTACTAGAGCGAGGCCTTCTTCCACTTCTACTCGACACAGAGTAGTGAGTTCGGCTAAGAGTGTGTGAGTTATGAGGCTCGCGCCAGTCGTGGTAGAGCCGGTAGTGTCTATGGTTAATGCGATACTGACTTCGGATGTGCTGATCAGATCCACTGAAATAGCATGTCGCGCCATTATATTAAATACCTCTGCTAGAAAACCGCGGGCATATATCATATTCAGACTGTGTAGCGTCAGTAGGGTTTGGCGACGGCGTAAAGCTAGAGCACGAAAAATCGGCGGATGTCCGGCATCATGATACACCAGAGTACCACCTGCACTGGGTTCTTTACTAGAGCCCACAAAGACCGGAATTTCGCTGCGTACCGCTGGAAGTAATGTAGCTGGATGCAGAATTTTAGCACCAAAAGTGGCCATTTCTGCCGCTTCTTCAAAGCTAATTTCGGTAATCCGTTTTGCTTGAGGTACGACTCGTGGATCGGTGGTATAGATTCCGGGAACATCGGTCCATATATCGATCCTCCCGGCATTGAGTGCTTCTCCTAGCAATGCTGCGGTATAGTCACTACCTCCTCGGCCGAGGGTGGTGGTCCGTCCTCGCCGCTCGCTGCCGATAAAGCCTTGAGTAATAACGAGCTCACTTGCGAGGCGAGGTAGAAGCAGTCGGCGAGTCTTTACCTTGAGTATATGGTTATCCGGCTCGGCCCTACCGAATTGAGCATTCGTGCGCATTACTTGACGCACATCAAACCACGCTACCGCGACATGCCGCTGCTGTAGGAGCGCAAAAAACAGCCGGGTTGACATAAGTTCTCCGTAGCTGACCAGCTCATCGGTAAGCGCAAGTGATGTCGCAAGGCCCGCTTCTTCAGAAAGCATGGCGATACTATCGATCATTTGATCTATTTCTGTACGGATTAACGTTTTCTCGCTCAAGCGATCAATAATGCTATATTGTATTCGGCGAATTTCGTAAAGATAGTGTGTTCTCTGTTCTGCTGCGTTCCCTTCTGACAAGGTGATTAACATATTAGTGACACCAGCCGAGGCAGAAAGCACGACTACACGGACTGCGGGACTGGCTAATACGATATCAGCGCTTCGGTTCATCGCGTCGAAATCTGCCACGCTAGTGCCGCCGAATTTTGCTACCCGAAGGGGGATAGAAGAGTTATTTGACATGCCTAAAAATGCCTCTTGTCAGATGAGATGGCTAGGTAACATCGATGATACCAAACCAGGTGCGTGTCAAGCGCGGCGAATGAGTCTCAAGTGATGTATGTGCGGCGGCCTACGGAATAGGTATTATATACCCCCCCAACAAAGCGTCTTATTATAGCTATGGCTTGGTGGCGACAATACTTTCTGAAACCTTAGAATACGCATCCTTCCTGGGTTGATGACGGTTTTCCCGCACGGCCCCTATTTTTTCGATAGACTGAAGGCTGTATTGAACAAAGTAGAAATTCTTGTGATCAGTATCTTTCTAGTTGGGGTATTGTGATAGGATCCGAAAAATGCTTGTCATGTTTTCATGGTGTCATTTTATCCAGCGCTGTGACTATGTTCATATTGCCGTTTCTGCCCAAGAATCATAGTTATGCAAAGTTAGATACTCACCTAGCAGTTGTTGAATGAAAAGACGCCTCCTTCAGCGAAGGTCTTCGGTTGATGGCGTATTTTCTCGAGGCATCTGGATTTCAGTTCAGTTTCGTGATTGCTCTCATGCTATAAAGCAGGAAAATTTTTTATACGCTGCTGTTAGGGGATAGGTAGTGTTGTTTTTTCACCATACCACGCAATGATCATGGCCCTGAATGGGGAACTTCATCAGAAGATGCTTGCCTGCTCTTTAGCTATTTAACTTGTTATGCTCGCGAGGAGATTTAGTAGCCCAGTAGTGCGGCTTTGTGAGAAATTAGTACTGGTAATGATATTGCATCGCGCTGTTTTTTCCAGATGTAGTGTACGCCATACTTTGCGTTTTTTGATAACCTACTCTACTGCTAGGATTATCCATGCGACTGTGCTAAAGAAACTAGCAACCAGTCCCTGACTTTTCACTTATATGCAGAATTGCACCATGTGTTAACGCTGTGATGCTTATATACATTTTTGTTGCTTTCTTAGCAAGAAGCGGATAGCGCTCGCATCTTAAGGCCAGTTCTATAAGTTTAAAAATTGACTCCAGTACACCTATGCTGCTTTCATCAAAAGATGAAATGCCGTTTACTTTATTACTCCGGGGTGTGCGCCTGATCTCAGGCTATTAGGGGTCGGGCATGTCGGCTAATAACAATGTTTTTTCGATGCAGCAATAGCTGACCGTGATTCACGGATTTTTTCAGAGAACCAAATTTCTGGAGCACCTGCTGATCATTTAGTCAGCAGGTAATGATAAACTTTAAGTTTGCTAGTAGAGGGCGTTTTGTTGAAAGGCAGGAACTAATTGATGCCGATAATAACCTAATATCTAATTTGTTAAAAATTTTATCACACTATAATGTTAGAATAATAAACAACGGAGCCTCTCTTAGAGAAAGAGATGGTTCAAAAAAATTAATATCAACACAGCAG
This sequence comes from secondary endosymbiont of Ctenarytaina eucalypti, assembly GCF_000287335.1. Taxonomy (GTDB): domain Bacteria; phylum Pseudomonadota; class Gammaproteobacteria; order Enterobacterales; family Enterobacteriaceae. The sequence continues at coordinate 844,370 of NC_018419.1, read as the reverse complement.
GAGTTCGATTATTTAATACTTTCTCGTTCGGGTTAGCCTGCATAGGCAGACCGAGCTGATACGTCTAGAGAGGATTAATTTAGGCTCGGGCATTATTAAATTTTCTATCTGCACTGTTAGAGATAATGAGTAGTGGCCATGATGTCTATGTTATAGCTCTGACCTTTATGATTCATCATTTTAATTTCTAATCAGTCCTAATATACGGCAGTAACATTATTAAATATATTACATTTATTTTTATTTTAAATAAAACATTAGATATTTTTTACTTTAAAAAATATGTTGTTACTATAAATGATAATAATTTAAATTAAAATCATCATATAATGATCTTTTTTTTAAAATGCTTTATGAAATATATCAGTTTTGAGAAATGCTCACTTTAGATTAATCGGATTTGATGTGATTGAGCGATGCATTAATGTATGAGATATGTGAATGATGAGTTACGATCTCGCATTGACGTAATTTTATCGAATAGAAAAATTATCTTCCTGCAGTGCAGTTAAAGAAGATATTATTTTTAATATAGCATCAGTTTCTTTAGAAAAGCTAAAGTTTAGAAAATGATCACTACAGCTCAGAAGTTGTATCTTAAGAAAGTCTTTTTATGATAAAGTAAAAGGTGAAATCATTACCTTCGTGCTCATAAATCATCTTAATGCATCACGATTTTTTTAACAACATCAATAAATTCTCTAGCGATTCCTGGATGGAAAGAGCGCGTGCTTTTTTAAGGCCTGTGCCGATGATTTTTTACTAAGATCACACTATCTCTAGAGCACTGATAATGACATGAATGTTTTTTTTAAAACAGGCATGTCATTGATTCCTCGACTGACTTTTTCAACTTATTTAGTTCCTGCTAAGATTCTTGAAGTCTTTTTCAGCAGCTCGCATAAAAAGTGCATATCATCATAAAAATTTTAGTATGAAGTGCGCGTATAAATTACGTGATGATGATAGCATAGATTGCTAGGTGTTTATTTTTTCACCATCTGCATCCCGACGGGCTGTATCAAAAAAAGCAGAGCATGGTGTAAGTAGTATCCGTCAACAGACAGAAGGCTATATAAAATGAAGTGTACTAATTTATTGCACCTCAGTATTGATGGTGTTCCTGAGATGCCGGCTTTGATACAAGCTAACTAGCGGAAAAGTTAGAAGCATGATGATAACGGCGTGTAGGGGTAAAGATTCTTTATATGATGTTCTATTGAGAGAAAAAGAGTAGCCGCTGATGCTATTATGCTTTGGCGTGCAATCTTAGATTGCAACCTATTATACTATGCGTGTAATTTAGCAGTTGAAAATGCACATTTGATCTGGATTTAGCATGTTGTTTAAGGACAAGAATTTTCTCTCAGGGCTCGCGCTGAATCAGTAGATTCTAGTTCACACGATACTCTTAAAATACGCATCTTACTCTGCATGACCAAGATGCGTAGGTAAACCAGACGATAAAATTGCAGGAGCTCTATAAGAGAGAAATGCTTTTCGTTATGTCAAAAAGCACCTTTATCATGCAACAACAGTGAGGAGATTAATACACGGATCAAAAAAATTCTAGTTGTCTAAAGCCCTGAGTAGAATGAAAGGATATATAACATTTAGATGTTTATCTAAAAAATACTTTGCACTCAATTAGGGGTTTTTTAGAACACACCATGTCAGTAGCGTCAAAAATAATGTACGTAATGCTAACTGCCTGAGTATGTCAACATGTCAATAAGAGGGATATGCTAAGTAATACACCTCTCTGGTGGTGTATGATAAAAAACGAGTCAAAATAGCAACAATTTTTATCATAGGCATGACATGCGTTGAGTCTTGTCATATGATCTTTGTTAATACATGCAATATGTTCCACGGTGTTATTTTTTATTTTCAGTATGTTTATTTTTTTGATTATTACAGGTGAATACACCATTATGTGTTATGATAGTAATAATAACCGCCAGCGTTAAAAAATAGTTCTATACCTTCTGGTCGATTTTTTGATGGTTGATTCGGAAACGAATATAACCCCAATATTTCATTATATGATGATTGGTTACTAAATTCTTTCCAGAAGGTTATTTAGAGATAGGAGAATACAACATGCCCCTATCAAGGTGACGAGAATAATGAGTAAAAAAGTACAGTTGATCAATTTTATTTTTTCGATCCTTCTCATCTTTACATCTTCGTTGTCGGCTAGTAGGAGTATGCATGACATAGAGGTTGGATTTTCACCGGGAAAGATGGCGCAGTGGATTATCCTGAAAGCAATTCAAGAAGCAAAAATATCGATTGATATTGCCGCGTATTCATTTACGAGCTTACCTATTGCATTAGCGCTTGTTGATGCAAAAGCGAGAGGTGTTAATATTCGTATGATTACTGATAAAAAATCGAAAAAAGGAAAGAATATAACTGTTACGTATTTAGTAAATCACTGCGTACCAATCAAGCTCAATCATAAGTATGCGATTATGCATAACAAGTTCATGATTATTGATAATCATGCAGTTGAAACCGGATCGTTTAATTACACGAAAAGTGCTGCATGCTGTAACGCAGAAAATGTACTGTATCTACGTCATCGACCAGACATTGCCGATAAGTACACACGAGAATTCAATAGATTATGGACTGAATCGAAAGATATACAATCTAAACATTAGCACACGACGTAAGTAGAGATACTAACTTTAGGCATGTGTTTTTCTCCAGTAAAAAATTTGAAAATGAGTTACTAGCAGTAATGAGGAATAAAATATTATGCACAGATCTTTGATGAGAGCTATCAAGAAATAAAAAATATACGATATGTAAAAAGATCTCAGTACTAATAAATATTTTTAATATTTAACTTTAGGTCTAGACTTATAATGCTACGCTGCAGAGCGTTATATATTTACTAACTAAAAATAATAAAATAAATTTATAAAAAAATAATATGACGTAAAATACATAAGAAATTTTGCATATTAGTCAAATGATTTATGATCTGCTATAGCGGAATGAGCTATTTCCTTTTAACAATAAAAGGATATCAGAAGAGATAGACATGCATCCTGTAATTAAAAATACGCAATCTAGCGGTGTTGTTTAATGTAGTAAATATTTTTATTCAAACGGGAAGAGTAAAAAATTGGTAGTTATATTAAAAAATAACTAAGTTATTAAATGTTTTGATAAAAATAGCGTGAAAGCATTAGATGCTTGCCTGATTTTCAGGCAGCTATTTATAAAAATAAAAATCATCGCACACGTGCCAGATAGTGACTATGCAATAATATCTGAACGGGGAAATATCTTTCAGATCCTGAGACGATCGCCAAAATCAAAGAGGGGGGGGGTAACATGCAACTAAATAATATTTTTTAGGGCATTAGAGCTGCATGATAGAAAAAGCGTATGCTTCTCAAGAAAGAGCATAGTTTAAGGTACTGTTATATTTCTATGCTAAGCTAGCATAGCTCATCATAGCCATAAGCATCATCGCTTAATTCCAGTAGTGCAGAATAGCATTATTTCGTCACATACAATTCTAGCTATGAGAGCATTCAATCCATTCAATTCGCTTGAAGCTACGTTAAGCAATATCCAGATGCTCGTGTAAGCATGTCCTGTTATTAAAGATGCGTATAATCATTATGGCCATATCTGATAGACCATTCGGGAGCATGGTAAAAAATAAAGCAATATAAGTAAATAGCATGGAAGTGACTTAAGAGAGTACTGTGCGAAGACATCGTATATTATTTAATATATCTATTAGGTGCGTGATGATCGATTCAGCATGCTACATTAATTTTTAATCATAATCTTTATGGCAAAAAATGTCAAGTTACTCACCGATCTACTGCGACAGAGCTTCAGCAGTAGTGCTGTGCTGTTGATAGAATAAAAGAATGAGAGTCAAAAAGAGTATTCCTGAATGACACATCAAGGATTGCGCTTAGATGGGATATCAGACTGAATATTTATTCAGATATGTCTGGATGTTAATTGCTATCAATTTGCATGATAGCAAATGGCGTGTGGTCTTTATCTACGCACATGAGCGGCGATGCTCTAGAAACTTCGATACCAAATTACTACAGTAACCGTTAAGATGCCTCGACTTTTCTTGAAAAGTTTAGCGAGAAAAGTACAGTTGCTATTAAGATAAAATCTCCAGCATGCTGCGATAGCCTGTATTGATGTATTGATGTTAGCTCTCTCAAGTTATTTGCCGGGAGAGAGAGTGCCCAGTATGGCAAAACTGTGTTGCAGAACATCTTGTATGCCGTCACCCTGCTTAAGTCATGTAGAGTGTAAGGCATCATAAATTATCTTTTTTGATTTTACGCATCGCAGTCCCCGCGATCTACAAGTTTTATCACCTGTGATAAAGTACACTTTCCAAAAAATAATGCACGGGTTTGCTAACTTTCTTTACGACACGTGCTGTTATTATAATGCTCTATTAAGGACAAAAAAGAGATTATGTCTATTCTACTACAACTATTAAAATTTTTCAGTTTTTTAGACAAATTCGCTTGCACAACCCCGTACACTTGGCAAGATCAGTCAGTAATTTCTTAAAAGGTGCATAATTATCTAGCATGTTGTCTCTAAAAGAAGATCATAGTGCAGAACACAACAACACCATTTTCTTAAAATAAAAAGGGAGAAGTTGCTCTCGCGGCGGGCAGCGAGAGCGTCATATTCAGCAAGGGCATCACTATCAATGCTACCACTCAATTTTAAAGCAATATCTGATCTTTAGTCATGATAACTAGCCTAAGAAAGTAGACTTATGAACGTCCCTAACTATCTCAAGAAATGATAGTTTTATTCTCATCTTTAGATGGGTTTTCAGGCTTCGTTATTATCCTAGCAATAGGGAAGGTATTCATGATGGTCAAAGCATAGATATAATTAATTGTACCTTCTTAAGAAGCCTGGACACCGTAAGCGTGACGTATGAAGAGTGTTTTAGTCGCTTACTCACTATAGGTTTTTAAGTTATTCAAAATATTTTTTGACCATAAAAGTAAATCATTACATGATGCATAACTATCAATTCTATTGTAGTAGATGTGATGAATAGGTAAAAGATAAGCGCCTAGCTGTTTTTTGACCCTAAAAAATATCAAAAGATCTGAATTATCTTGCAAAATTAAAAAATAATTCTATCGTAAGCTAATACGATGTTCTATTAAAGCGTGAAGCAGCTTTTCAATCTGAAGGGCATCATGCCTCGATCCTTTAGGATTTAGTGGAAAATATTTTTTAGCTCGAATTGACAATGCATCATATTCTCTTAGAAAGAAATTTATTCAACAAAGGTACGTAAGTTTTTCAGTAGTAATGGAGCGTTTACAGATAAAACCCAAAAGCATGATTTCTTTCCCGAGAGTTCTATGCAATAGAAGCGTAGCATAGCGGCACTAAAGAAGTTGAAAGCAATAACATAAGTCTTTATAGTAGCAATAAGAACGGGTATAAAAAACTAGCAATATCAATTTTTTGATTTTATCAAATGGAGTTGTACAAGAGAATTTTCCTAAAAAGCGGAACGATTTTCATCGTTTTAGCAGAACAGACATAATATCCCTCAGCTTTATTTCGCTAGCGTGCACTGGCTACGACCCCCGATATTCTCTCCTTGATGAGAGGTCAATGGATGCGGACTATACGTATTAATTTCTGGATCAACGATGGTACGTAGGCATCATAATACCTTACCGATGCAGTGTAGATTGCAGATATAGTTCGCCATTTTATCAAAATAACATAGTGCGGGTTATCTATACGAAATTTTTTGTTTTTTAATCAAAACCATCCAGGGCTCGGGGTCTTGAAATGTTGAGCCTGAATGCCGGGGTGTAGAGCAAGCGTCATGAAGCACAAGCAATATAGAAAAAAGCTGGCAGAGCAATCACGCCCTTCTCAAGAAGCTTACCTCCTTGAGAGCGTTAATAACTGAATAAGGGATGGCTGTATAGATAGTAAAATCGTTTCTTAGATAATGTGGCTGATCATCTGTTATTTAAATAAGGTCATCAGCACCGAGCCGATAGTGCATCGGTGTTTTTCCTTATATGCAAAACCTCAGATGAGTGCATAGACTTGCTTTTTAATATTACAGCGCTGCCATTAAGATACTCGGACTATGTGGTTCTCAGTAAGAGAGTATAGACAGACATTACATGAACAATCATTAGTCACTTATTAAAAACATTAATCTTAAAGTTTTTTGGCGAAGAGGTATAAAAACAAATGCATGGTGTCGAAAAACGCAAAATACGGTATTCATCACGGGCCAGAAGTAGTAAACGCCCCGATGAGGGGCATTTACTATTACTTGGCATGATGTTCAATCACTCGGGCTAATTCAGGCTCGGCACCAATTGCGATCTTCTTCGGTTTTTCCTGCTCAGGAATATCATAAGTAAATTGTACAGTTAATAATCCCTTATCTATACTAGCCTTATGGATACTGATACGATGCTCGAGGTTGAAACCCAAGGAAAAGTCATGTTTTCTTATACCTTGATGCACCCATTTAATGCCATCTTGTTCCTTGGATACGGCGGTTTCCTCAACTTTCGGTTTACCGCTAATAGTTAACTGCTTATTTAGCAATGAAATATTCAACTCATCTTGTGTATAGCCGGGTACACTCACCGTGATTTCATAATGCTCTTTATTTTTCTTCAATAGATTATAGGCGGGCGTGTCAGTCACAGGACTTGCACCCGTCAATCGACTAAACAGATTATCGATCTGTGTAAAACGGTCAGATAGTAGATGATTACTGAGCGTTGGTATGAGAGAAAAAGAACGATAAGCCATAACATTCTCCTTTAATATGATTTTTATTGACTCAAGATTGACAATATTTATATAGGGACATTTGATGCATTTTCAAGCTTGATCATAATCAGATGAGACATTATTCTTCCTACATGATATTCAATGCAGTTTGCTGAAAATAAATACTGTTAAATAGATCAAGATGATTCGCTAAATTTGCAGTCTGAAATCTATTAATTTAATAAAATCGCGCAGCGATAGAAGTTTAGTAAGGTTAGAGTCCTTGACCGATAAGTATAAGCATATAGCAGAAAAAAGTACGCTTTTATGGGTCACGGCTTGATCTCTACATTATCACGGCAGAGGCTTCCTGTATGTGATGTGAGATAATTAATATGTACGCCGATGCTGCGGCGCACATTGCTCGTTCTAATGAGAGCGCTATCATGTGTGGGTTGAGGTTGACAAGATGTATTATTAGGATATTCAAAGCGACTGCATCTGGATAATACAGATGATGTAAAGTTAGTAACGCTCAGCTCAGTTTGAGCCTAAGGTAACAGAAAGTTATTGTAGATAGTCTACGGTTGCATGTCTTCTATGGAGGCTAAAAAAAGAAATAAAATGTTATGCTTTATCATTAACTGCAGCAAAAAAGTGTAGTGTTATTTAAAATAACTTCCACCTAACCGGTAGGGAGTGAGGGCTTATTTATGTCTAGAGACTATTAATGACGTATAGAGTATCCTTATCGCTTAACATTTAAACGTCTTAAAGTCACAGTGCAGAAATTCTAATGCATTTCATACATTTTATTTTCGGTTTAAAATTAAACTAAAGATATTCGGGTATGACGAAAAGCATTGCATAGTGCTATAAAGACTGATGCCGCGCTTTTTACTTTATTGAAGCGGGAGGATGACGCTCCTATCTCCCAGATCTTTCTTCTAACCTGCATTGCCTATTTTATTCTTTAAGCCTCAGACTAATATTATCTAGCATTCTACACCGCAAAAGACCTTATCGCTGGGCTCTGCTGTCAGATGCTGCAGGGATGCTGGTGTGGTAGGAGTAGTATACTGATTTTTCTTCTTATCTTTAGGCTATTAGGGAGGGAAGAAGTTTAGCTTCTTGAATGTAGCATCAGAGATCAATTTTATCATCTGTATAGTAATAGTGGTAGCAGCCGGGTGCTATTATAGGCAGTGTTTTCTGCTCATGCTCTAGATCATCGCGATGATTTATTTGGCCTGTATTATGCTAATACAGGGGAAGAGAGTGCTCTCTGAGAAGCTGCGCTAGTTTAATAAGTAATATTAGACTAGCGCTATTTTCTTATGCTCTGTTGATTACTATCGTAATATCTGATTACGAAATGACATAACATGTTTGTTGACTAAAAAATCACATCCTAATTTTTTATGCCGACATGTTGTTTCTAATGAGGCGAGCTGAAATTTTTTACAGCAATCAGTTCGCGTAGCATTCTTGATGCTAACACGCGTTAGCGGTCTGTGTTGTATATGGTTTCTTGTCATGGCCGCATACCGCGCTATAAGGCCATACTCTTTGTGATTGATTGGCAGCTGTATATAATAAATGTCATGAGTTGATGAAGGTTTGCTAGACTGACTGGAGTCATGTTTTGTTAAGTAAAGCTATACCAGCTGATAGGGTTGCATGATTTAAAGCAATATGCTCAAAAAAACAGTGTTTTTTGTAAAATACTCTTGTCAAAGACAGCAAGATTTCATGATAAGAATATTTAAAAGTATATGACTATTTATTATTGTTTGCCAACATAAATGATTATCTTTATATGTGCAATATATAAATACTCCGAATTACACGGAGTATTGAAAAGATGTACGAGAAATTTCTTGTTAGAGTGAGAAAAAATTATCTTTCTTCTTTACATTGGCATTTGGTAGGTCGGTAATAGTGTGTTCGTAAACTTCCGCTGCTAGACCTACTGATTCATGCAGCGTGGGATGCGCATGAATGGTAAGTGCAATGTCTGCCGCATCGCAGCCCATTTCGATTGCTAGACAGATTTCTCCCAAAAGTTCCCCGCCGTTGACGCCAACTACCGCACCTCCGATCACGCGACGGGTTGATTTATCGAAAAGTAGCTTAGTCATACCATATGGGCAGTCCGAAGCGATTGCGCGGCCGGATGCCGTCCATGGAAAAGTGGCAACTTCATAGCTGATATTGTGTTCTTTTGCTTTTTTTTCAGTCAGACCGACCCAAGCAACTTCTGGCACGGTATAGGCGATAGAAGGGATAATTGTCGGATCGAAATAGTGCTGTTTTCCCGAGATCACTTCTGCTGCAATATGCCCTTCGTGACTACCTTTATGCGCTAGCATCGGCTGGCCAACAATATCGCCGACAGCATAGATATATGGTACATTCGTGCGCATTTGTTTGTCTACAATGATAAAGCCCTGATCGTCCACTTTTACCCCGGCCTGGTCGACATCGAGTAGTTTACCATTTGGTGCGCGACCGATAGCGACCAGTAGGGCGTCATAGCGCTGGGTTGTCGACGGCGCGTTTTTCCCTTTCATATTGACGTAGACGCCATCTTTTTTGCTATGCACCTCGGTGACTTTAGTTTCGAGCATTAGATTAAAATCAGCACTGATCTTCTTGCTAAAGATCTTGATCACGTCTTGATCAGCCGAAGAGATCACTTGATCAAATACTTCTACAATATCAATTTTGGACCCTAGTGCATGATAGATAGTAGCTATTTCTAGACCAATGATTCCTCCACCTATCACTAGAAGTCTCTGCGGAAGGGAAGTCAGCGCAAGGGCGTCTGTGGAATCCCATACTCGGGGATCGTGATGGGGGATAAACGGCAGTTGGAGTGGCCGTGAGCCGGCAGCAATGATGGCGTTATCAAACGTTATAATTTTCATACTTTTTTCGCACGCCACCTGAAGTGTGTGGGCGCCGGTGAATTTTCCGTAACCGGTTATGACCTTGACGTTACGTGCGTGAGCCATACCACTTAGGCCGCTGGTCAATTGATGAACTACTTTTTCTTTCCATCTACGTACTTTGTCAATATCGGTTTTCGTTTCGCCAAAGATTATTCCATTTTTTCTCAGCTCTGTTGTTTCTTTGATGATTTTAGCGACGTGTAATAAGGCTTTTGAAGGGATACAGCCGACATTCAGACAGACCCCGCCAAGGGCTGCATGACGTTCTACCAAGACGGTCTCTAGACCTAAATCCGCACAGCGGAATGCCGCAGCATACCCTCCGGGGCCCGCCCCAAGTACCATGACCTGCGTTTTTATTGCTGTATTCATGATTTCCTCTCAGTTGATTCTCTGGCGGGTTAGACATTTATTCTATCGTATGTATTTATATGACATGCTGTATCAAAAAGGGATATCTGTATTAAGCATCTTTACATAAATGTAAAGATGCTGAAAAGCATATAACGTGTTCGAATCTGCAGTGGTATCCGTGACAACCGCCGTTCCACGGCGTCAGTTTTTCAGAAAAATCAGCTCAGCCTAGCCTTTATATTACTAAGCGACGGATATCGGACATCAGATAAGTAATAAAACTCATAAAACGCGCCCCGGCAGCGCCGTCTATCACTCGGTGGTCATAAGAGAGAGACAGCGGTAGCATCAGTCGGGGCATGAACTCTTTACCATCCCAAACCGGCTTGAGTGATGATTTAGACACGCCAAGTATCGCTACTTCCGGAGAATTAACGATAGGTGTAAATGCTGTACCGCTGATTCCACCGAGGTTGGATATGGTGAAACAGCCTCCCCGCATATCCGACAATGTCAGCTTTCCGGCTCGTGCCTTGTTCGATATTGCAGATAGATGGCATGATAGCTCTAAGATACCTTGCTTATTTACATCGCGGATGACTGGCACTACTAGACCATTCGGGGTATCTACCGCCACACCTATATTTATGTATTGCTTCAGAGTTAGTTTTTTTGCATCTGCTGATAGCGAGCTATTAAAACGCGGAAACTCCCCAAGCCCTTTGGCTATTGCTTTCATGATAAAAACAAGTAGAGTGATTTTTACATTCTGCTTCTTCTCCGATTCAGAATTCTGTTTTTTAAGGAAGGCTGCTGCGTCAGTAATATCGGCCTCATCGAACTGAGTGACATGGGGAACCATCATCCAGTTACGATGCAGGTTAGCACCGGAGATCTTCTGGATTCGGCTCAACTCTACCTCTTCGATTGCGCCAAACCTGCTGAAGTCCACTACCGCGCATGGAAGCCTGTCTGGCAGAAGCGCAACGTCTTCAGCACTGCTGCTGGGCTCGACTTGCTTGACGGCGTCTTTGATGTACGGTTGAAGATCTTCGTGTAAAATACGCCCTTTACGCCCGGTACCTTTTACATTTTCTAGGTTAAGACAGAATGCGCGCGCCAGTCGACGGATCAAGGGGGTTGCGTGCACGTAGGAACTGTTTTCTGCAGTTTTGGTCTTGCCTTCGGGTAGAGGATCGCTTTCTGCTTCGCAAACCATTATCAGAGATCCGGTACGGATTTTGTCACCAACATTAATCCTGATCTCTTTAATGGTCCCCCCAAAAGGAGCAGGCACCTCCATCGAGGCCTTGTCACCTTCTACTGTTAGCAGAGACTGTTCAGCATTAATTTTATCGCCTACCTTGACCATAATGTCGGTGATTTCCATTTCGTCGTTTCCGATATCTGGCAGATTGACGTCTTGACATCTGCTGGACTGATGAGGTTGACGTTGTCGTGTTGCAGCGGCTGATATAGGGATGCTTTTATCGCCTTCAGCCTCAAAAATCATAATCACTTTTCCGCTAGAGACCTTATCCCCGACAGCTACCTTTAGCTCTTTTACAACTCCTGCCTGAGGCGAAGGCACCTCCATCGAGGCCTTGTCTCCTTCAACGGTAATCAGAGGCTGCTCAGCTCTGATCTGATCACCTACCTTAACCAGGACTTCAATTACTTCGACTTCATCGGGACCGATATCCGGTACGTTGATTTTAATAGCCATATTTTACTCTACCTCTACCAGACGCGGATTGACTTTATCAGCATTAATGTCGAATTTTTTGATGGCCTGCACCACTGTATCAGCGCAGATATCGCCGCGTTTGGCTAATGCACCTAGCGCTGCTACTACTACATAGCTGGCGTTCACTTCAAAGTGATGACGGAGGTTCTCTCGGCTGTCGGAAAGCCCAAAACCGTCGGTTCCCAGAACTCGGAACTCACTGCTAGGGATATAGTGTCGGATTTGCTCAGCGAATAGTTTCATATAGTCAGTACACGCTACAGCCGGCGCATCGTGCAGTACGGTAGCTACATACGGCAAACGTGGCGTTTTATTCGGATGCAGTATGTTCCAGCGTTCGCAATCTTGACCATCTCGCGCCAGTTCAGTGAAAGAGGTCACGCTGTAAACATCTGAACCTACCCCAAATTCTTTCAACAAGATCTGTGAAGCTTTGCGCACGTGGCGAAAAATAGCACCGGAGCCCATCAGCTGTACCTTACCTTTGCTGCCTTTTAAAGTATCACACTTGTATATGCCCTTACGAATGCCCTCTTCTGCGCCTTTCGGCATCGCGGGCATGGCGTAGTTTTCGTTCAGCGTTGTCAGATAGTAGTATATGTTTTCCGGTTTATCGCCGTACATCCGGACTAAACCGTCTTGCATAATAACTGCAACCTCATAGGCATAGGCCGGATCGTAGGAGATGCAATTTGGTATGATTAGCGATTGAATGTGGCTATGGCCGTCTGCGTGCTGTAACCCTTCTCCGTTCAGCGTAGTGCGCCCGGAGGTGCCGCCTATCAGGAAGCCGCGTGCTTGCTGATCGGCGGCAGCCCAACACAGATCGCCGATACGCTGAAAACCGAATATTGAATAGTAGATGTAGAACGGAATCATTGGAAAATCATTGGTGCTGTATGAGGTTGCAGCGGCCAGCCAGGAGGCTGCTGCTCCCAGCTCGTTGATGCCTTCCTGGAAAATCTGTCCTTTCGCATCTTCACGGTAATAAGCGACTTGCTCGCTGTCCTGCGGTGTGTACTGCTGTCCCTGCGGGCTATAAATGCCGATCTGGCGGAATAGACCTTCCATCCCAAAAGTACGGGCTTCGTCAGCAATGATCGGAACAAGGCGATCTTTGATCGCCTTGTTCTTCAGCATCACGTTTAGAACTCGTACAAAAGCAATAGTCGTGGAGATTGATTTCTTCTGTGCTTCTAGAAGAGGCTGGAATTCTTCTAGTGTAGGGAGTGCTAGTGCCTTGGTAAAGTGCTTCAGGCGGTTCGGCAAGTAGCCATGCAGCGATCTACGACGCTCGTGTAAATAGTTATGCTCTTCAGAGCCTGCATTAAATTTGATATAGGGTAGCGTTTCGAGAGTCTCATCAGTAATGGTGTGCAGATTGAAGCGATTGCGGAAGTAGCGTACTCCTTCTATGTTAATTTTCTTTACCTGATGCGCAATATTCATGCCTTCGGCGGTTGTGCCCATCCCGTACCCTTTGATAGTGTGGGCTAGGATGACCACGGGCTTACCTTTTGTTTTTTTAGCCTTTTGAAGAGCCGCATAGATTTTCTTCGGATCATGACCGCCGCGATCGAGCGCCCATATCTCATCGTCGTTCATGTCCTTCACCAGCGCGGCGGTTTCTGGATATTTTCCGAAGAATTTTTCACGCACGTAGGCGCCGTTTTTTGATTTTAAAGTCTGATAGTCCCCGTCAACAGTTTCGTTCATCAATTGAATCAGCTTACCGGAGGTGTCTTTTCGCAGCAGTGCATCCCAGCGGCTGCCCCAGATTACTTTGATCACTTCCCAGCCGGCACCGTTGAATACGTCTTCTAGTTCGTTAATAATCTTACCGTTACCAGTGACCGGACCATCTAGACGCTGCAAGTTACAGTTAATGATGAAAACCAGATTGTCCAGCTTATCGCGTGTGGCAATAGTGATGGCACCTTTGGATTCAGGTTCATCCATTTCACCGTCTCCCAGGAAGGCGTAAACGGTTTGATGCCTTGTGTCTTTTAGCGCACGATGGTGCAGATGTTTTAGGAATTTTGCCTGATAAATAGCACTGATGGGGCCAAGACCCATAGACACCGTCGGAAACTGCCAAAATGAAGGCATGAGTTTGGGGTGGGGATAGGATGATAGCCCTTTTCCGTGAACTTCTTGTCGGAAGTTATTCATCTGATCTTCGCTCAAGCGGCCTTCCAGGAAGGCGCGGGCATAGATGCCGGGTGAAATATGCCCCTGAAAATAGACCAGATCCCCGCTGTCTTTGTTATTGGGTGCGCGGAAGAAGTGGTTAAAGCACACCTCATAAATCGTAGCGGAGGACTGGAATGAAGCGATATGTCCGCCAAGTTCTAAATTTTTCTTTGATGCACGCAGCACCATCATCATCGCATTCCATCGAATGGCCGAACGTATACGGCTCTCCAACTCTAAATTTCCCGGATACTCAGGCTCTTGCTCGATCGGGATTGTGTTGATGTAATGACGCCCATCGGATTTTAATTTGGTATTAACCCCATGTTTACGTGCTTTGTCTAACACCTTATCAATCAAAAATTGGGCGCGTTCAATACCTTCCTCACGGATAACAGATTCGATCGCCTGTAGCCAGTCACGTGTTTCGATCGGATCCACGTCATTGTAAAAATGTTCTGACATGGTGATATTCCTTTTGGTTGAATTAGGAGTCTATCTTTTTTATTCTCCTTACGTTAAAGCATAAGGGAGCAAAACCAATAGGTTATAGCGCTGCGGCGCGTCAGACTGCTATGTCCAGCGGCCGCATTTTTTGGCATTGAAGATATCGTAGCGACCATATGCATCCGCGATTACTCCGATCTAAGTCTAGAAAAAATTTCTTCAAGAAACGCCAGATTTCGCTGTGATATCTGGCCTGTTTTTCTCTTACATGAGGTTTTTCCACAAAATGCCAGTACGTTGCCTACTAGCTCTCCACAAGATGGCCGGCTGCAGATATAGCAAGTCAACAGTCTGAGTTATTATGTTATTTCTCAGCATCGGGATTTCATCCAGTGCAACAGATGCAATAAACGGGCATTGTCTCTGCGCGGGGTCGATAACGGCGATTTAACAATGCCTGCAAGCGTCGATATTTTCGTCAAGATCGTCGGTATCCGACGGTGCCTGATTGGAGTGCACTGAATATGCTCGAGAAAGCCTGCCATCTCCCCCCGCGTCTTTGAAATAATGGGTAGCAATACCTTTCGGGGGCAATAAAGGGTATCCAACAGGTCGTATTGCGACTTAAGAGATTCCGCTCATATTGAAGGTCGGCGGATCGCTGAAGCTTTTCCAAAATTGAAATTTTCAAAAACGTTTTTCCCTGCTGTCACTGCGGCAAGTCTGTGGTTGCTATTCGCTAGATGGCCTCAACTGCGAGGGGGAGTGAGACCTCAAATGCTTTCACGAGCACACGCGCTAGAGAAAATATTGCTCTGGTGTACAGCGCCTCTTCGAGCATAAACATTACAACTTTGGTTCTATGAAAGCCGATTGCTGGGGTGATCGGCTCTAGCTATAGGCCGTTGTTTAATGTCTCAGAGGGTGAGGCGGAGTAAATTGACAATACCGATGATATTTACATTTTATAAAATTAACAAAGTATTCACCTTCTGTCTATCGCGGCTTTTGATTTAAAGCAAGGTTAGCGCATACTTTTATTCATTATTAAATATACGAATGTTTTTGTTGAGAGAGCCGCGAGTGGGGGCTATGTTTACGTGATGCAGTTGATGTTTATGTATGATTCACTACGTAACCCGCTTCGGCGATTTAACTTTTTTAGCCCCTGACTAAGACCCGCATCATGCTCACGTAGGTCAAGATGACTAACTAGAGATACTTCTAAAATGATACACCGTTGTTATCATTAATTGCGGAATGTAATGATTGTCTATATCTTCATAATTATCATTAGACTACCGATTAGTAGTTGCTGATTTTCAGCTACTTGGTGGTCCACATTGACAGTAACACTCTAGGTACGTCTCGCATTTTGCTTTGGCAAAAAGCAACTTTGGCTTTTATTGAATCAATAAAGTGTAGGCTTTTATTTTAGTGAATGAATTTCGTTTTACAATCTGTAATCATTGAGTAAGCTTTCATAAGAAAATGTGCCAGTGATGACCAGTGATGCTTAATCAATTATTCATAATGTAACATAAGGATATGTCTCTATTATTCTACAACACCGTCGGTTTTACTTTCTGCCTAAATATAATATCATGGTGGTTGCATATATCGTAAACGTCATCAGTCGACGTTTTCCGGGTGTATCGATGATTGTGTTTTATTAAATACGCCTGAGTCTATAACTCAGTGCTGGTGTTTTTCGACAATACAACAGAGAGCTAGTTGAACGTGTCGTTCTATCTACTAGCGCCGACAGGTTACACACTCTTGCTCTGCGTTTTTTTGACACCCCGTTGACGGGATTTCTATGTTTCTTCACTAAAGACGCAAGACAGGGTGAAAAAATTCAGGACCGGTCCTATCAATTAGTCAATAGTTAATTTCAGTATGTTTTTATGTTATATGATCAAACGCGCTGTCTTTTGTATGTTCCGGGAACGGTATTGTGAAAACATTTTAGGGAGGTAGCACTATTAAGGTTACACATCGAGCCAATGTATTTTTCTATAGCGCTCAACGACAACTCGGATACTCGTTACATCATGAGCGACGCACTTAAAGAGACTACCGAGTGCTCTATATTGGGTGGTCGGGTCATTCAAGAGAGATGCACTCTTGTTTCGATAAAGCAATAAATACAGCCAACATATTTATCTATGCTGTTAGAGCACTTTACAGATTAAAAACATAATTATGAGAGGGAGCCTGTACTGTTAAATCATGAGATTTGCTATAGCGATAATACATGAACGTCTATCTAGTGAGCGGTTGCAATTATCACCAAGTATTGATTGATTTAAAAAAGCCAATTCTATTAGTACTATAGATGTTTGCAATGCCAACTCATTCCATCACCGTGACTTTTCCCTCTTTCTGCGGAATAGTACCGTACTTAGATGTTTATCTTCTGTCATTTATGATAGCAGAATTGCTTGTTTTCAATCGCTTCCTTTCCGCTCCCGATTACCATCAGAGATAGATCGACCATTGCGTTGGTATTGGCGTGGCTGGGGCGTCGGTCATTAGATCGACCGCCGAGGTGGTTTTTGGGAACGCGATAACATCTCGGATATTTTCTGTGTTGGTAAGCAGCATCACCAAACGATCTAGTCCCAAGGCTAGGCCGGCATGCGGCGGCGCACCATATTTTAATGCATTAAGCAGGAAACCAAATGCTTCCTGCTGCTCACGTTTATTGATACCAAGAATATCGAATACGGTCTTTTGCATATTGCGGTCGTGGATGCGCACTGAGCCGCCACCGATTTCATAACCGTTGATTACTATATCGTAGGCATTAGCTACCGCCGCTATCGGGCGGGATGATAGCGTCTCGGCATCAATATCTTTCGGTGCGGTGAAGGGATGATGCATCATGGCCAGACTACCATCTTCGTTCTCCTCAAACATCGGGAAGTCTATCACCCATAGAGGTGCCCAGGAGTTTATTTCTGTAAGCCGAAAATCTAGGCCGAGCTTGATACGCAGCGCTCCAAGGGAATCGCTTACGACACTTGCGCGATCGGCGCTGAAGAAAATGATATCGCGATCGTCGGCATGAGTTCGTGCAAGGATTGCTTCAATCACCTTAGGCCCCAAGAATTGCGCTATTGGGCTTTGGACCCCCGCTGCACCGGCGCCGCGTTGGTTGACCTTCAGCCAGGCCAGCCCTTTGGACCCATAGGGTTCAATATATTTAGCGTACTGCTCAATCTGCTTACGGCTTAACTGCGATCCACCAGGCATGCGCAACGCGGCAACACGGCCTTTTCCGTCGTTGGCGGGACCGGAGAATACATTGAACCTTACATCCTTGACCAAATCCGCTACATCGACCAACTCCATTGGATTGCGCAAATCCGGCTTATCAGAACCGAATCGGCGGATAGTGTCGGCATAGATCATTTGCGGAAAGACCCCCAGGTCGATACCGGTAATGTCGTGCCAAAGATTTCGTACTAGACGCTCTATTAATTTGCGCACCTTCTCCGCAGTCATGAATGATGTTTCCACGTCGATCTGAGTGAACTCCGGCTGACGATCAGCACGTAAGTCTTCATCTCGAAAACATTTTACGATCTGATAGTAGCGATCGAAACCCGAGATCATTAGCAACTGTTTAAATAGCTGGGGTGACTGTGGCAAAGCATAACATTTGCCTTTATGCACCCGACTGGGTACTAGATAGTCGCGCGCACCTTCCGGCATTGCTTTGGTCAACATCGGTGTTTCGATATCGAGAAACCCTTCTGTATCCATGAAGCGACGCACAATACCACAGACACGCGCCCGTGTTTTGAGTCGTTCCGACATTGCGGGACGACGTAAATCAAGATAGCGGAATTTCAGGCGTTGCTCTTCGGTGTTAGGCTGATTAGTGTCAATCGGAAGTGGCTCAGAGCGGTTGACGATGGTCAGTTGAGTTGCTAAAACTTCTATAGTGCCCGTAGCCATATCACTATTAATTTGGCTATCCGGGCGAGCTTGCACTATGCCAGTCACTTGTAGGCAGAATTCATTTCGTACCTCATCGGCGCGAATGAATGGATTCTGATGGCGGGGATTAAAACACACCTGAACTAGACCTTCCCGGTCACGCATGTCAATGAAAATCAGACCACCAAGATTGCGACGACGGTTGACCCACCCACATAATGTCACTTCCTGGCCAGCATGTGCTAGGTTCAGCTGTCCGCAATATATAGTACGCATAAGGATATCCTTAAAATTTAGCCAGTTAAAGAGTAGGTGAGGTAAGAGTGATCTAATGCTCCTTCATGCATTCCATTCTAGACGTCACCTGGCGTAGGCATATGTTGTGCTGGATCTTTTCCTGACATTCTCAAGAAGCGGGCGCGAGCAGTACAGGCAGTATTAAAAAAGAACAGTCTATAATCATAAAAGAAATTTAAGAAGAGCATCAGTACATCTTTTTTTGTCGGCTAGGGGAAACACGTACTTTCTCTAGTCTAGAGAAAGTAATGTTCTTTATGAACAATAGCGCCCTGTCCTCCCTTTCTATTTGTAACTTAGATTTTCTTATAGGGCTAAAAAGCCATATGTCATTTAATAAACCTCGGATGTATCTCCTGTCTGCTTTAGAACGCTCAATGGCTGTATGAGTAATACTTTTTATTTTAGTAGGTAGTTTTAACTTATGCTGTTCTGTTCATCGGGCATATGTGCACCACTTGATGCCTCGCTGTTTTTAACAAGATATAATAAATAGGCGTGACTATGTATTAGTTATCTAACAAAGAAATATATTCAAGAATATTATCTCATGCTTTCGGTTTATTAAGCGTATGAAGTGTGATATCTTCAATCATAATTTAAAAATTGAAAAATTATAGTAGACTTGATTAAGAAAAGAATTTTCTACTAAAATGACACAATAAAAGAGCATAATGCTTTTTTTCAAAAAATATCATAGATACACGTCTTATGCATCACTTTATAGCAAGAGCAAACTGATCGTAGTCGGCACGCTGACTGCTTTCCCCCGGATAGATTTAGTTAAAAAACGCTAATAATAAATCGGTTTTGCCCATCCTTGTAGTCTTCGTATGAATTTTTTTTGATTTTTTAAATTTAAAATCCTCTTTTTTATAATATGGACAATTTTTTCATAAAGTGAATAAATATACTAAAGATTATAACGCAAACATTAACACGAGCTGATAGTGAGCGCTGGAGCCTTGGCAGTAGTGCCCTTCAAGTTTTTGGTAAAAACATCAGGCGGGTATCAGGCTGCTGAAAAGCGCAGAGTATAGCATAAGAGCCATTATGCACTGAACAGCATAATATATGAGAGCTATCACTGCCTATTCACTACATCACGGTTCAATTAATTCATCGGCTCTTCTGGATTTGATAACGTAAACTCACTTGAAACTTAGGAAATCGCTGACTGACAAGACTGGCGATATACTTTAGTATTACGGTACTTTTTTAAGTAAGAACAGAAAGATGCTGATCGTATGGAGATGCGGCATGCAAAAAATATTGACTATGACACACTTTTAGCTAAACCGCGTCGTTCAAAATCAACAGCTCCACAATAGTAATGCTATTTAGGATAGGATAGGTAGATGTGTACGGCGGTTGAGCATCATAAAGCGGCGTTATGCTATCTGCTATATAATACCGTAATAAAACATGCTTATCATGCCTAACGTTCATTTTTGTGCAGGATAAGGCATTAAGAAAAGCACTTAAACCACGGAATACAATTTATTTATTCAAGAAAAATAATGATCACGTGCTAATTATAAATACCTATGGATCGCTAGCTGCGTCTGAGTTATCCTGAAACCTCAGAAAATTAATCAATTAAGAATTTTTATAAAGTGATGCACCGGATTATGTTCTGAGGAATCACTCATTCGGCTAGAATAGCCTATAAAACCCCGCCGCCTGCTAACTCATCACATACTCTAGTAAATTTAATGACTCTATTAAGTAGAGAGGTTAATCGCTGAGAGGCGAAACACGCTCTATAATGCAATGTGATTAGTGACGCCAGGACTTATAGCAATTAATCAAGCCGTTAGTCGAGCTATCATGGACTTCAATCGGATGATCCTGTACTAATTCAGGTAAAATACGGTTAGCGAGTTGCTTTCCTAATTCAACGCCCCATTGGTCAAATGTATATATATTTAATATTGCCCCTTGAGTAAAAATTTTATGCTCATACATCGCAATCAACGCTCCGAGCGTATAAGGAGTAATCTCCCGCAGCAAAATAGAGTTGCTAGGACGATTACCCTCAAAGACTTTAAATGGTGCAATATGCTGGACCTGATCTTTTGATTTACCGGCCGCTCTGAATTCTTCCTCCACTAAATGCAGTGACTTGCCGAAGGCTAATGCTTCGGTCTGGCTGAAAAAATTGGATAGTAGTTTTGGGTGATGATCAGTCAGTGTATTATGGCTGATAGCTGGCGCAATGAAATCGCAAGGAACGATTTTTGTTCCCTGGTGCAGTAGCTGATAAAATGCATGCTGCCCGTTGGTTCCAGGCTCGCCCCAGATAATCGGCCCAGTTTGATATGTAACAGGGCGCCCATCACGATCGACAGATTTTCCGTTAGACTCCATATTTGCTTGTTGAAAATAGGCCGCAAAGCGGTGCATATATTGATCGTAAGGTAGAATTGCCTCAGTTTCCATGCCATAGAAATTATTATACCAAATGCCGATGAGTGCTAAAATTACTGGTAAATTCTTATTTAGCGGCGTTTTGATGAAATGATAATCCATAGCGTGTGCACCGCTAAGTAATTTTTCAAAATTCTCAAAACCGAGTGATAGCGCAATGGATAAACCGATAGCGGACCAAAGAGAATAGCGTCCGCCAACCCAGTCCCATAACTCAAACATGTTTTTGGTATTGATACCAAATTCTTCCACCGCTTTTACATTGGTGGACAAGGCGACGAAATGGCGGGCGACGTGTTTCTCATTACAGGCGCTTTTCAGGAACCAATCTCGCGCGCTATACGCATTAGTCATGGTTTCCTGGGTGGTAAAGGTTTTGGATGTCACAAGGAATAAAGTAGTCGCCGGATTTAGGTATTTAATTGTTTCAGCGATATGAGTGCCGTCAATGTTAGAAACATAATGCATATGAATATGGTTTTTATAAGGCCGTAGCGCCTCAGTTACCATATAAGGGCCGAGATCAGAGCCACCGATGCCGATATTAACGATATCGGTGATCGTATAGCCGGTATATCCTTTCCATTCACCGCTGATCACCCATGTACAGAAGTGTTTCATTTTCGCCAGCACTACATTGACGTCCGCCATCACATTCCTGCCGTCAACATTAATCGGTGTATTGCTGCGGTTCCTCAATGCCACATGTAGTACCGCACGATTTTCAGTACGGTTTATCTTACTACCTTTAAACATGGAGATAATAGCCTCCTTTACCTTACATTCGTCTGCCAGCGCTAATAAATAAGTTAAGGTGTCAGCAGTAATGCGATTTTTGGAGAAATCTACCAGCATCTGGTCCTCGAATATTGCCGAGAAAGCTGCAAAACGCCCCGGCTGCTTCTCGAACAAGTCACGGATTTGTACGTCTTTCATCGAGTCAAAATGTTGTGTGAGTGCTTTCCAGGCTACGGTATGAGTTGGATTAATGTTGTTCATAACAATACTCTTACTTATCTGATTAAATTCTCGCATGTTTGTATTGTATCGCTTACAGCCCCTATGGGGGATATTTTTTCTCGAGAACGGATTCTCTTGCATTACCTAATGAGCGGTAGTGTTACTCTTCGGACTTTAGAGTCATCTTCTGACGTGATGATTAACAGGATGTTGCTAACGGTCAGGTCTACGAACTATTAATTTCTCATCAAGCTAGCAAACATAGCGTATGTCAGCATAAAAGTCTCAATACCTGGTCAATGCGTCTAGGTGGTCATTGATAATAGCATTGGACTTGCATGTGTTCATAAAGGCGAATCGAGCAGATGACGAGATAATGTTAGATAAAAGAGAGAATGGAGTAAGTGCTGTCTAGCAGCGGAAAATGCGCAATACAGCTGTATCTGGCAGTACGAATGCTGCCATGGCGATAATGAATTTAATAAATAGACTGATTTTTAAATGTACGATGAAGCAATCGTTAGCGAAACATATCGATGATGGAAGTAACTGTTATTGCCAATCTATATTGAGTTAGGCAATTAATGTTACCTACCCCTTTTTATCGGGGGTACATACGCCAGAGGGAATGCTATGTAACATAACATAAAAGGTTAATAATAAGTCCTTGAATAGCATAAATAGTAAAATTATCAGAATAGCATGAAATTATTACTGACACGAACAAGCCGCGATGTTGATCGTTCGGTGCAAGAGATTTATAAACAATCATCTAAGTCCGGATAACGATCAATACATGAGTGTGTGAGGAAATTATAATGCTCACAGTGCTTAACTGTGATGACTCTGTTAGGAATATCAAATAATGTTTCCATGATGACTTAATGACATTGCCAGTAGTTAAGACCTTAGAAGGTGGCCTAACTGACTTAAAAAAGTTGACCTTTTAGCTTAGTTTTTTGCTTTTATGAAGCAGTATATAGCAGGAATGATGACCAGTGCCTCATGCTATTCTGCTATTCTTGTATGCTGCTGAGACTATTGATGTCTTAGGGAGTCTGATTCACTGGCGATAAAGTCCTTTTCTGATACTTATCTGTTAATAGGAATATGGCTATAGTTAAGGATATGCTAGCTTAAAAAGCTGGTATGTCCTTTTGCATAGAAAATGTTTATCGGCAGTGGTGCAGGCTTTGCAGTGATATGTGTATTAAAACAGTCGCCTTTTCTTTTTCCTTTGGCATTTTATCGCAGACCATGCGATCCATTTATGTAAAAACAAGGGCGTAAAATGCTATGCTACATCTCTTCACTGGCCTAGAGTTCTATACCGGTCTAATGCTGGTACTTGGGTTAAGCTTTGTTCTAGTTTATGAGGCTATTAATGGCTTTCATGACACGGCTAATGCCGTAGCTACTGTTATATACACCCGTTCACTACGTTCTCAGCTAGCGGTCGTAATGTCTGGGGTGTTTAATTTTCTTGGCGTTTTGTTGGGCGGCTTAAGCGTAGCCTATGCCATCGTTCATCTCTTGCCAACCGAGCTCTTGCTTAATGTCGGTTCTGCTCATGGTATCGCAATGATCTTTTCCATGCTGATGGCAGCTATTTTGTGGAATCTAGGCACCTGGTATTTTGGTCTTCCGGCATCCAGCTCACATACCCTGATCGGTGCTATTATTGGGATCAGCCTAACAAACGCTTTGGTTAGCGGTAGCTCGTTAGTGCTAGCGCTAAATATACCTAAATTAATTGATGTTCTCCTCTCCCTGATTGCCGCACCAGTGGTAGGGCTGGTGTTGGCGGGTTCGATGGTTTTTATGCTGCGTCGCTACTGGGGTAGTACTAAAAAACGTCGCCGAATTCATTTAACGCCTGCGGAGAGGGAGAAAAAAGATAGTAAGCGTAAGCCACCATTCTGGACTCGTATTGCTTTGATCTTCTCTGCCGCTGGAGTCAGTTTTTCCCATGGCGCAAATGATGGCCAGAAAGGCATTGGGCTGATCATGTTGGTGCTGATAGGCGTTGCACCGGCGGGGTTTGTTGTTAACATGAGTGCTAGTAGTTACGATATCAGCCGCACTCGAGATGGGGTAAATCATTTTCAGCACTATTATACTGAGCACCTCCCCTCATTCACTCATGCTCTCGCTTTGGACGGGCGGTCTTTTCTATTTTCGGAAAGTCCGAGGCTTGAGGCACCTCTGGCGGGTAGCTACGGTTCGGAGCAGGGACTCCCTGAGCACACCCAGGTTTTTCATTGCGATCTTTCGCGGGTACTATTTGCGACTAATCGTGCTTTGCTGCTCTTGGAAAATCTAGACAGCTACGAAACGCTCAGTGCAGATCAGAGATTCCACCTACGATGTTTATTGATGTGTATCGCTGACACGGCCGATCAAATAGCGAAGCTGCCGGAAACCTCACCCGTAGATAAACGCTGCTTATCAAATTTGCGCCGGGATCTTCTCTATACCGTGGAATATGCTCCGATGTGGATTATTATCGCAGTAGCATTGGCATTGTCTTTTGGCACGATGATTGGCTGGCGACGGGTCGCTATAACTATCGGCGAAAAAATTGGTAAAAAGGATATGACTTATGCCCAGGGTTTATCTGCGCAAATGACTTCGGCAGTGTCCATTGGGGTTGCCAGCTATACTGGCATGCCAGTGTCTACCACTCACGTTCTGTCGTCTGCAGTGACTGGCACCATGATAGTAGACGGCGGTGGCGTGCAGATCAAGACCGTGAAAAACATTTTATTGGCCTGGGTGTTGACGTTACCGGTAGCTACCCTGCTATCAGGAGGTCTATACTGGCTGGTTCTAAAGCTGATATAAGCATCGTTAGGTCAATGAAGATACTTATTAAACAGATTTTTTAAACTACAAGATAGTGTTAGATGTCTAAAGCTATGCAGTGGGTACAGGGCCACTGGCAAACATAGAGTGTTTTGCCTGGAGGGAGTAGCAGACTATCGTCTAATATGTCTTGAAAATTCTATAATATTCTAATATATGTACTCATCTCTTCATAAATTTTATTTTTTTGATATTGACGAGCAATGATGCTCGAATAACATGCTTTGTGTATGTATTATATCTGTTTTTGACATAATAATATTTTCATCATCAAGACGTTGTATGTTATGGGGTGCATGGAAGGTATACTTCCCCTCTCGCTAGGTAGGGTGTTATGAACTCTTATAGCTGGTTAAGTCTGAGCAGATTTCCTAAATAACCTATGCAATAATAATTTAAAATTCTATATAGCATGCAATTAGCAATGCGAATACTTTTCTTAGGACTTGTGTATGTTTCAAGCAGCTGTGTTGCATGCCACTAGCACATGCAACACGTTAATTGCTAGTGTCGCTAGTCTGAAGCGATATATATGGTGTTCGAGATTTTTTTGTAACAAATCGTAAGTATGGTTAAGTGCTACTAGCATTGCTACAAAATTCAGCGACCTGCACATATGTAGTAATAAAGATTTAGATAATCATCTATACGTCCTTTGAATAAAGGACGGGCCTATTGTAGTTAGTGAAATTTAGTCTGATACCAGATGCTTTTTATAGAAAGTATTATTACTTCTGATTAGATATTGACCTTCAGTTATGTACTTGCGATAATAATAGCACTCTAAATGATATGATGCGCTTTGGTGCGGCGGGATCAGTAATTGTCTTTTCTTCCTTAAATGAAGATAGGGTAATAAATAGCTAATTTTACTACATTTTAAATAAACAGTTCCTATTAGTAAAGCAATATTTTATAGCACTATATTATTCTGCTTATAGCAAGATAAATCCGTAGCGTACTTTTCTGACAGGATGCTTGATCCTGAAAATTATTTGCTGTCTGAAGACAGATAACCTCTCGTTGAGAACGTGTTGCGTCCTTTTCTCTTCATAGGTAGAATCATCACGAAGGCACTGATAATAAAGCACAAATTTAGCCTTGTCCTAAAGGCTATATAAAGCACTTCGTGACTTAGTTTTAAACTTACACATCCTGCATTAGAGTCGCGGGGCTTTTCTTGTCAGAAAAAAGTCAAGACATTGATTGTCATAATAGAATCATTAAGACTTAGGGATATTAATTATGGCGTTATTAATAGCATTAGCTTCAAATTTCTAGTAAAAAATCAAGACGTTTTCTCTGTACCGTAGAAACACGAATGGGGTGGCGTCAGCAGCATAATTGCAGTGGACCGCGCCACAGCATTGAATGATCTATGCCTGATGCATCGCACAGCGGTATCACTGATGCACAGGCCTGCTAGATGCAGAATACAACACTCTATTTGAAACGTCGCATCAACAGCTGAGGTCGTGTAGAGTACACGTTACTCATTTCATTTCCTTTCGAAGAAGAAAGTTAGGCGACATAACTGGCTTCGGCTAGGCTCATCATAGATCCTGCTTGATTCAATGCAAAATAGACAAGCCAGAGAGCGTATATTATCCCTGACTTTATATGATACCACCTAGCTATTTCTAGAAAATAACATAGATGCATGTGATGCACAGTGACCCGAAATGACTTTCGCCACCCAATAGGTAGCAACATAATAGGTAGCATATAAATCCGACAGAACGCATCTGGAATGTAATTAATGACAGGACTGCCAAACAAGTGCTGTTGCGTGTTACCATAAGTATTTATAGAGAAACACACCCACTTCCTCTTCTGGGATTCATATACCGCAACTGGTAGTGATCTTCTGCATCAGGGTTCACGATAACTACTAGAGTCTATAGATTGCAAATTAACATGCGTCTCTCTATATCACCAAGCGTTTTACTATTAGCGTTGTCTTGAAAAGGGTGAATATAAGAATAGTCAATAAGGAACAGTTCGTGCAGCTATGCAAAAGACTAAAGATTTTTTGAATAACAAGATCTCGTGTTGTCGACTGAGCGAACTCATTATCCGCTAAAATATACGGCCATACAGATACAACTTATAAGTCAACCTTGCAGGCAATGCGAAAGTGAGATAAAATCTTTTCTACTCACAAGAGATATCATATATAATATGAGTTTTTATGATTTAAGACAGGTCACCCCAGTGCGTATCGCGGTTGCCGGCGCGGGTGGTCGAATGGGACGCCAGATAATCCAAGCTGTGGTGGAGTCAAAGCAAACGGTCTTGGGCGCGGTGTTAAGCCGACCCAGTTCGGGATTATGTGGCCTAGACGCTGGTGAGTTGGCCAAAATCGGGGCTCTAGGCGTCATTATCACTTCTGACCTCTCGGCAGTAAAAAAAGATTTTGATATTTTTATCGATTTCACCCGTCCTGCTACCAGTCTAATATACCTTGATTTTTGCCGCCGGCATCATAAAGGCATCGTGATCGGCACTACGGGGTTCAGCAATGAGCAGAAAGAGACTATTAACGCAGCATCAAAGGAAACGAGCATTGTTTTCGCTGCCAATTTTAGTGTCGGGGGTAATCTAATGCTTAAGTTGCTGGAAAAAGTAGCCTTGGTGATTGGAGAGGAGGCAGACATTGAGATTCTCGATGTGCATCACCGCCATAAAGTAGATGCCCCGTCAGGCACTGCGCTGACTATGGGGAAAGCAATCGCCGGCGCACTCGGGCGGGATTTTGCTCATTGCGCAGTATATAACCGTGCAAGTCATCCGGGCGAGCGCAAAGCGAAAAGTATCGGCTTTTCTACGATTAGAGGGGGTAACATTATAGGGGAGCATACCGCAATATTTGCGGAGGGTGGTGAACGTCTAGAGATTACCCACAAAGCATCGCATAGGATCACGTTCGCTAGAGGGGCAGTACGTGCAGCCGTTTGGCTTGTCAAGCATCAAAAAGGTCTTTTCGACATGCTGCATGTACTTAATCTTAATAAATTATAATATTTTTCTGAGAAGTTACTGGACGTTGTAGTAAAAGTAGATTTTTTCTATACACGTCAATATAAGTACAAGCAACACAAAACAAGATCTAAATTGTAGGCAATTTTTTATTTAAGCATTTTTCTGTATTAATAAAAATGATTGATGATACTGTTTTTCATAACAGCTATCCATATCATGGGAATGATCATTCACCCAACAAAAATATCGAAAAAATCTTAGAAATTTTTTCTTGGTAGAACATGTCGACTCTCATGTATATGAATAATGATACGGTTTTTTCTTTTTTTACGAAGATAAATAAACATCAGAAATAACTTCACACTCGCAATATATTATGTGAAACTACGTTATTCAATTACCTCAATGACTCAATGAATAAATAAGGCACTTACGACTTAAAATCGCGACTCTGATAGTTATCCGCATTAAGAGAAAATCAAAAGATAAATGGGCTATTAAAATTAAAATTCCTTGGACGATATTGATTAGTTTTGAAAAAATTTCTGCATGTTGTGGTATCCGGCAGTTCATTCCAAGTATGATGCGATGGTTGTACCTTAACGGTTTTGTTTTATAGAAGGCTTGCGGGGAGTGTGTTCCCTAAAACATGCCCTTTAGAAATGTAGTTGGCATTTCTGAAAATTTATAATGTAATAAAAAACATAGTAAAAATGAACGCATTATGTTTATCGATGTCGTTCATGCAACACAGAAAATAAAATTAGTGTTATAGCCAAATATCGTCTGGAAAGCACCTCAGATAGCAGATAAATGCACATTTCTAGCCGTACCCGTTTAAACAGCACGTACCCCGAAATCTGCATGACATCGACTGGTTTCTAGTGCAGAGCATGAAAGTAGTGATAGTTTTAATATCGTTTGATGTTATATCGCAATCCGGACATCTTGCTCGATCTTAGACTTCTTTGAACATAAAAGGAAGTTAGCGGAGCATGCGCGAAGTGCGCTGCCTGCGTTGCACAAAACAGTTTGTATAGTAAAGCTATAGTTTAGAGTGCGTTACTCACTTAATAACCGACAACAGGTCCCGGAAGAAGTAGGGTCTTCAACAATATGAGTGAGCTGAGTTAGCGAATGCTGGATGGGCAGAGGATACCGCTCCTACTCATCCTACATTGAGGGTGATTCTGATAAAGATAGAATGAATGCCTGCGGTGTACATGATGCACTAGGTGTGTAGCCTATTTCCGAGCATCGTACAGACATTCATTGACTGAATTTGGAAACTTGTTAAGGCTGCATACTCAAAGATGGTGGGTCTGGTCTTTCCACAGAAAGTGGGTACAGGCATTTGCTATTAGCATAGCAATGCTAAAATGTGCTGACAGTACTAATTGGAGTGCGCGATAAGAACGGTGTTTAATTTTTTAGTAAAGAGAGAAATGCAGGGTAGAGAAATGCAGGGTGTAGTAGTGCATGGCCCAGCAGAAGGCAGCGCGGGGTGTAAAGGCATCCTGTAGTTAGATATCTCATGACACATGAGATTATAATCCTTACTGATGGCTGTATTATATTAAAAAATAGATTGCATAGTATCGGCGTAGTGCACTGATTTATCTCGACAGCATACAGTCAAATTTGTTAAGCGTTTATGCTGAGTACCCTAATAAGAGGGCCTATTGTAACGCTATTAAATTTTTGCTTAAGACGCTTCATTGCGTAGAGCGTTTTGACTCTTGCTATCCATCTACCACGTGCTTCACGTCCTCATTTTAAATACTTCAATGAGCTAATATTATGTATCTAAGTCATATGCTCGATCTCGACTCAACATAAACGGCCTTATGCTCTCTCTTAAATAGATAATGGTAAAAAAACAACCCTGTATCATAAGCGCCACCAGCTTCTATCGCCCAGATAAGTCTGGTATAGACGTGATTGCATCCGGAAGCGCCGGTGTCTTTTTTTAAAAAACTTCCAAAGCGATGTTATCACAAACTCTCCAAAAGTACTGTTATCACGTCTAAACGTTCGTTTTCTAGCAGTAAATGGTTTTAACCATCATGCTGAAAAATGATTCGTGCCCGCATCTTTGCAACAGCATCTTGATAAGTTGCAAATTGATTAATGCATTCCCGTCATGTCCTAAGAAACATGCTACATGCCTATCTTGCATTACAGAAGCTTTATAAGCGTTCACCGTATTTTTAACAGAACAGTACTGGCGAAGATGAGCAAAAACGGCATGCTCTTCTGATGCAGTAATCTCTGACCGATCTCTTTAATAATACCAAAGACGATCTTAATTGAAAGAAATTAAGATCCAGCCTCAGTGCATATGTGGTAAATGTCTATTTTCAAAAAAAAATAGCATGAGTTAAATTATTGAAGAGAGATGATACTATCAGTAATACCAAATAGCGTCCTCATCGTGTTGCAACAACCTTTCTATCTCCTTAAAGTTTGAAAAACTTCAGACCATTCAATAAATTTTTTATGGGTTTTTTATGCATTGATTTATTCCTTTTAAATGAATTAATATGAAACTATTATGACTAAAAAGTTTTTTGGAGAATGTTTTGAGCTTGATAAAGTCAGCGCTATTAGTTCTAGAAGACGGCACCCAATTCCACGGTCGGGCGATTGGGGTGGAGGGCATTGCTGTAGGGGAGGTGGTATTCAATACATCAATAACTGGTTATCAAGAGATCCTCACTGATCCTTCCTATGCCTCCCAAATCGTTACTCTTACTTATCCCCATATCGGTAATACTGGCACCAATGCGTCAGACGAGGAATCACCTTGTGTTCAGCCAAAGGCGTTAGTAATCCGCGACCTAGCACCTATCGCTAGCAACTTTCGCAATACGCTACCTCTATCTGACTATTTGAGGCAGCATAACATTGTCGGCATTGCCGATATTGATACCCGAAAGCTAACGCGGTTGCTGCGGGAGCAAGGAGCGAAAAACGGCTGCGTCATCGCTGGCGATAGTCCAGATGCATCTTTGGCTCTGCAGAAGGCTCGTGACTTTCCAGGGCTAAAGGGCGTAGATTTGGTCAAAGCAGTAAGTACTACAGAACAGTACATCTGGACACAGGGTAGTTGGGCTCTAGAAGGGGGCTTACTCTCTCCCCCAATAACGCCTCTATTGTATCATGTGGTTGCCTATGACTATGGAATCAAGCGTAATATCATGCGTATGCTCGTAGACCGAGGCTGTAGTGTGACGGTCGTACCTGCACAGACTCCTGCTGAAATAGTGTTAGCTATGAATCCCGACGGCATTTTCCTGTCCAACGGCCCTGGGGATCCGTCGCCCTGTGATTACGCCGTCGAAGCCATCCAAATATTGCTTACCAAAAAGATTCCGTTGTTCGGAATTTGCCTGGGTCATCAATTACTAGCTTTAGCTAGTGGCGCCAAGACTGTAAAGATGAAGCATGGCCACCATGGTGCGAACCATCCAGTAAAAGATTTGCTGGCCGATAGAGTGATGATCACCACCCAGAATCACAGTTTCGCGGTAGACGAGAACAGGCTGCCGCTTAGCCTCCGTGTAACTCATACGTCACTATTTGATGGTACGCTACAGGGATTGCATCATACCGAGAAACCGGCGTTCAGCTTTCAGGGGCATCCTGAGGCTAGCCCGGGCCCGCACGATGCTGCTGCGCCGCTGTTTGATCATTTCATCGAACTCATTAACGCTTATCGCTCACACCCTAACGTACTCGGAGCCTGAGATGCCAAAACGTACCGATATAAAAAGTATCCTGATCCTGGGCGCCGGTCCTATCGTTATCGGCCAGGCATGCGAGTTCGATTATGCCGGTGTGCAAGCGTGTAAGGCACTACGAGAGGAGGGGTATCGCGTGGTGCTGGTGAATTCTAACCCAGCCACAATTATGACTGATCCTGATATAGCCGACGCTACCTATATCGAGCCTATTCACTGGGAAGTCGTGCGTAAAATTATCGAGAAAGAGCAGCCAGATGCACTTTTGCCAACCATGGGAGGCCAGACAGCACTAAATTGCGCCCTAGATCTCGAACGTGAGGGGGTAATGACAGCATTCAGTGTAGAGATGATCGGAGCCACTGCCGACGCGATTGATAAGGCAGAAGACCGGCAGCGTTTTGTGCGGGCGATGAAAAATATCGGCTTAGATACTGCCCGTTCCGGCATTGCCCATACCATACACGAGGCACTGGCGGTGGTAGCCGATGCTGAGATTGGCTTCCCCTGTATTATCCGCCCTTCGTTCACCATGGGCGGCACTGGCGGTGGTATTGCTTATAATCGCGAAGAGTTTGAAGAGCTTTGCGAACGGGGCATAGATTTATCGCCCACCAGCGAATTACTCATTGATGAGTCTCTCATTGGATGGAAAGAGTATGAGATGGAGGTAGTACGCGATAAAAAAGATAACTGTATCATTGTTTGTGCTATCGAGAACGTAGATCCGATGGGAATTCACACCGGCGACTCAATAACCGTCGCGCCTGCGCAGACTCTAACTGATAAAGAATACCAAATCATGCGTAACGCTTCGATGGCAGTATTGCGCGAAATTGGCGTCGAAACTGGCGGGGCTAACGTTCAGTTTGCGGTCAATCCGAAAAATGGACGGCTTCTTATTATCGAGATGAATCCGCGTGTTTCTCGTTCCTCTGCTCTTGCCTCCAAGGCGACGGGCTTCCCTATCGCCAAAGTGGCTGCGAAGCTAGCAGTAGGGTATACGCTCGATGAGCTCATGAACGACATTACCGGGAGCCGCACCCCTGCCTCTTTTGAGCCCTCTATCGACTATGTAGTGACCAAAATCCCGCGCTTTAATTTTGAGAAGTTCGCGGGAACAAATGACCGCCTGACTACGCAGATGAAATCGGTAGGTGAAGTCATGGCGATCGGGCGTACCCAGCAGGAGTCGCTGCAAAAAGCACTACGTGGATTGGAGGTTGGTGTAAGTGGATTTGATCCTAAGGTTAATCTCGACGATCCTCAAGCTTTGACTATTTTGCGGCGCGAGCTGAAAGAGCCTGGTAGCGAACGCATCTGGTATGTGGCAGATGCGTTTCGCGCTGGTATGTCAGTAGATGGCGTGTTCAACCTGACGAATATCGACCGTTGGTTTCTTATGCAAATCGAGGAGCTGGTCGAGATGGAAAACGACGTGTCGATAGGGGGAATTGCTATTCTCAGCAATGATTACCTGCGGCAGTTAAAACGCAAAGGATTTGCCGATGCACGGCTGGCCCGCTTAGTAGGTGTTAAAGAGGAGGCTATACGTAAATTACGAGAAAGCTATAATCTGCATCCAGTATATAAGCGGATTGATACCTGCGCTGGTGAGTTTTCGACCAATACTGCTTATATGTACTCGACCTATGATGAGGAATGCGAATCCTTGCCTAATCAGAATCCCCAGAAAATTATGGTGCTAGGTGGCGGTCCAAACCGGATAGGCCAGGGCATTGAGTTTGATTACTGTTGCGTACACGCCTCATTGGCATTACGGGAAGACGGTTACGAGACCATCATGGTCAACTGTAATCCTGAAACAGTTTCCACCGATTACGATAGTTCGGACCGTCTTTACTTTGAGCCAGTAACCTTGGAAGATGTGCTTGAAATTGTACGTATCGAACATCCCAAGGGCGTTATTGTGCAATATGGTGGGCAAACACCTCTAAAACTAGCGCGCTCGTTGGAAGCGGCAGGCGTGTCAGTGCTTGGAACAAGTCCCGATTCTATCGATCGGGCAGAAGATCGGGAGCGGTTTCAGAATGCGGTCAAGCGTATTGGTTTGCAACAGCCGGCCAACGCTACCGTGACTACCCTTGACCTGGCGTTAGAAAAAGCTGCTTTGATTGGTTATCCACTTGTAGTGCGCCCATCCTACGTTCTTGGTGGAAGAGCGATGGAGATTGTTTACGACGACACGGATCTTCTACGCTACTTCCAGAGTGCGGTTAGCGTATCCAATGATGCTCCCGTTCTGCTTGATCGTTTCTTGGACGATGCGGTAGAAGTAGATGTTGATGCCGTTTGCGACGGAAAAACTGTACTGATCGGCGGCATAATGGAGCATATCGAGCAGGCGGGCGTGCACTCTGGTGATTCGGCTTGTTCTCTTCCAGCATATACGCTGAGCCGTGAAATTCAGGACGTCATGCGTCAACAAGTAGAAAAACTAGCTTTTGAGCTGAAGGTTAAAGGGTTAATGAACGTTCAGTTTGCGGTCAAGGACCGAGAAGTCTACCTTATCGAGGTTAATCCTCGAGCCGCGCGCACGGTGCCGTTTGTTTCGAAGGCGACCGGTGTGCCGTTGGCTAAGGTTGCGGCTCTAGTGATGGTAGGAAAATCTTTGGTGGAGCAGGGTCTAACAAATGAAGTCATTCCTCCTTACTACTCAGTTAAGGAGGTTGTCCTGCCGTTTAATAAATTTCCTGGCGTAGACCCAAGCTTGGGGCCGGAAATGCGTTCTACAGGCGAGGTTATGGGTGTGGGAAAAACTTTTGCAGAAGCGTTTGCAAAGGCCATGCTTGGCAGTCATGTGCGCATAAAGAAAAGCGGCCGTGCGCTGCTCTCGGTGCGTGAAAGCGATAAAGATCGGGTAGTAGCCTTAGCAGCTCAGCTGATAAAATTTGGTTTTGATTTAGATGCCACCCACGGAACAGCCGTGATTTTAGGCGAGGCCGGCATCAATCCACGTCTGGTGAATAAAGTCCATGAGGGAAGACCTCATATTCAGGATCGGATCAAAAATGGTGAATATAGCTATATCATTAATACTACCGCTGGTCGTCAAGCTATGGAGGATTACAAACTCATCCGGCGGAGTGCTTTGCAGTATAAAGTACATTACGATACAACGTTGAACGGTGGGTTAGCTACCGCAATCTCTCTTAACGCCGACGCGACTGCTCAGGTCATTTCAGTTCAAGAAATGCACGCGGAAATCACCGGCTAAGAGACCTTGGATTGGCTTAAAAAGAGGAAATCACCCTTCTTATAGCTTTTTTCTCTACTTTGAGTACTGCACTGTGCTGGTAGCAAGAAGATTTTCAGTTCCTTTAAAAATTTTGACATCTTACAGAGACAGCTATCGAAATCCTGCATTTCTTTCCGTACAATGCAAACATTTTTCTGTAAGAGTGCTTATTTATGATTAGCCTTATTGCTGCTTTGGCGCTAGAGCGTGTTATTGGGATGAAAAATATGATGCCGTGGCGTATTGCCGACGACTTAGCTTGGTTTAAAAAAAATACTCTGAACAAGCCGGTTATCATCGGAAGGCAAACGTTTGAGTCCATAGGAAAACCGCTACCTAGAAGGCATAATATTGTGCTAAGCACTTATCCCGGCGATGCAGAAAATGTGACCTGGGCATCAACGCCTCAGATAGCTCTAGCTGCGGCGGGCGCAGTAAAAGAAGTAATGGTAATCGGTGGAGGGAAGGTGTACGAAACTTTTTTACCACATGCCAGCAGGCTTTACTTGACTCACATTGACGCTACGGTAGATGGCGACACCTGGTTTCCCTGCTATCAGACGGCTGAATGGAAATGTACCTTTACTGAATCTCATGACATAGATGAGGAGAAATGCAGGATCCGCTATCGCTTTGAAGTTTTAGAACGATCCCGATGGAAGACGGATCCGATGTGGGGGTTAGGCAAGAGGCACTGATGTACGTAATTTTTTCGTCATTAAGCTAATGTTTTATTAATAGAGACCCCAAGAGCTTTCATCGTATTTCTTGGTCTCAAAAAAATTGAGAATTTTATATGTTGGTCTTATGCTGCAAATTTGAGAGAACACGAGTAAAGGCTTTCTCCTCCCAGTGCAGTAAGGTTAGTTTTCCTCCCCAGCAGCAGCCGGTGTCGATCCCATATATATTCGTTTTTTTTCTATGTCCCATTAGTGAAGCCCAGTGACCGAAGACGATGCTGTAACACGTGGATAGCTGGCTCGGTAGTTCAAACCAGGGGTGTAGAGCTGCAGGTGCTTTTTCTGGAGCATCCTTGCAATTCATTTCCAATGCTCCATCCGAAAAGCAGTAGCGCATTCGCGTGAAAACGCTGATGCTGAACTGAAAACGTGCAAGCCCGCTGAGTTCAGAACTCCAATTTTTTGGCATATGATGGCTATACATGGCATTAAGGAATAGTGGATACCTATCACTCCTCAACACCTCCTCAACCTCGCGGGCGCATTGACGCGCTGTCGCAAGATCCCACTGTGGAGTAATACCAGCATGAGCCATGATTAATTTTTTATTCTCATCTACTTGTAGTACTGGCTGATGGCGAAGCCAGTAGATTAATTCATCTGCATCTGGCGCATCTAGTAGTGCTGTAATGCGATCGTCAGGCTTATTTCGGCCGATACCGGCATAGACGGCTAATAAATGTAGATCATGATTTCCCAGAACCATACGCAGGTTATAGCCAAAGCTACGCACTAAGCGTAGCACTTCCAGCGACCCAGGACCGCGCGCGACAAGATCCCCAGTGAGCCATAGGGTATCTAGCTCTGGATTAAAGCGAACATGGGATAATATGAGCTTTAGCTCGTCAAAGCAGCCGTGAATATCACCAATTAAATAAGTGGACATAGTGAGTAGTGTATCAGAGAAAGTTTTGCCACGAGAAAGCAAGGGAATGGTAACTTAGCCCTGGCTGCGCTGATTTAAAAAATATCTTGATAAGTCTTTATTTTACGATTCTGATTAACTAATACCGTACTAAGAATATCTTGACGCTCTTTACCGCGAAAGAGTGTGGGCTGTTTGCCCATTACACTCTCTACCTTCACCTGACTTTCTTGGCTGTTAATGCTTTTTTTGATATCGCAGTAAAGATGAGGCATCTTCATAAACCAGTTTCTAATATTACTCGATCTTAGCGTATAGGGGAAACGCTAAGGCTGTTTATTCTAGAAAATATCATTTCGCTAATATACATGTCTGAACATATTTATTGAGTCAATTGATGTTATGAATACCTAACGCGTCATCAGATGCATCCGTATAATGTTATATAATGCAGTGAAAGTAAGGGCTCATGAAAAAACATTATAGCCGAGGAAGAATATTTCCCCACTAAAATAGACTAGCATAAAAGCATAAAATTCTATTTTTAAACAGACAGACTCAGATCATGCATTTGAAGATTACGAGAAAACAGCACTTCCGAGATGGCTTAGCATGTTGCATCGAGAAACTTTCTACAGGCGGAGGATACAGCCGTTTTCTTGCAAAAAGTTTTTTAAATCCGTTATTAGAGATTAGATGAGCGGTGAATCACCATAATACTGATATTAGTTTTTTGCAATAGAACGTTCCGTAAGAACGTTAGCTAATCGGCAGTAATGCTCAACGCTCACATTTTCTGCGCGTAGCGTCGCGTCTATATTCTGTTCTTCTAGTTGTTGTACACTAAAAAGATTAGCAAGGCTATTACGCAGCGTCTTGCGGCGCTGGTTGAAGACCACTTTAGTTAAGGTAGTCAGTGTGTTTAAATCGTAGACTGGAAACGGTAGCGTCAAATAGGGCACTAGACGCACGACCGCTGAATCCACTTTTGGAACCGGCCGAAATGAAGCCGGCTGCACCTCCAGTATCGGGATAATATCGCAGTAGTATTGGGCCATGACGCTTAATCGGCCGTAGGATTTACTGTTCGGACGCGCTATGAGCCGGTTGACTACTTCTTTTTGCAGCATAAAGTGCATGTCACGAACAACATGAGTATATTGGAAGAGATGAAAAATCAGCGGTGTGGAAATATTGTAAGGCAGGTTACCAAATACCCGAAGAGGCCGTCCCAACTCGTTGGAAAGCTCGGAAAAATTTACTGTCAGCGCGTCCTGGTTTTTGATGTTCAGCCGGCCCCGTAAAAAAAAATGAGTAGCTAGGCGGTTAATTAAATCACGGTCAACTTCAATTACAGTCATGGCGTTAACGCGCGCTGCCACGAGCGCAGTCAGGGCACCTAATCCAGGCCCTATTTCAACCATTGCATCGCCTGCCTCGGGATGAATAGCAGAAACAATAGTGTCGATCATTTTTTTATCGTGCAAAAAGTGCTGGCCGAAATGCTTTTGAGCTACATGCCCCCGATAAACGCGGTTATTCATTACGATTTCTAATCATTCTTATGGTAAGATTCAGAGCAGTTTTAATACTGCCAGCCTTTGCATATCCTGAACCCGATAGCTCTAGAGCTGTGCCATGGTCAACGGACGTACGAATAAAAGGAAGCCCCAGCGTGATATTAACCGTACGGCCGAATCCCTGATATTTTATCACCGGTAGCCCTTGATCGTGGTACATAGCTAGTACCGCATCTGCCTGTTGCAAATATTTTATTTGGAATAAAGTATCAGCGGGCAACGGTCCGATCAAATGGTACCCTGTATCGCGCAGTTTATCCAGAACAGGGGTGATTATCTCAATTTCTTCCAGCCCCATATAGCCGCTTTCGCCGGCGTGGGGGTTCAGCCCACAAACATAGATGCACGGCTGCGGGACGCTGAATTGTTTTTTCAGGGACTGGACTAAAATCGTAATCACTTTCTGAAGGGACTGACGAGTGATGGCGCCTGGAACTGCCAGCAGCGGCACGTGAGTGGTTGCAAGAGCGACACGCAGCGACTGTGTCGCTAACATCATGACTACGAGATCACACCCACTCCGCTCAGCGAAATATTCGGTATGGCCGATGAACGGAATGCCTCCCTCGTTAATAATGCCTTTATGCACCGGACCTGTTAGCAGTGCTGCGAATTCGCCGTTGAGGCAGCCGTCACAGGCGCGGGCCAGAGTTGCTATTACATAATGGCTATTATCTACATTAAGAGTGCCGGCAATGACCGGTACCTGCGCTGAGACGGGTAGCACAGTTAGTTCGCCGGCTCTAGAAGGTATGGCTGGTTGTTCAGGTCGATAAAGAACAAGACGTAAAGGGAGGTGAAGTTGCTTTGCCCGGGACATCAATATTGTAGGCTCAGCACATATTACCAGCTCGACTGGCCACGCCTGCTGAGCTAGGATAACGATGAGATCAGGACCTATTCCAGCGGGTTCTCCCGGTGTGATGATAATGCGTTCGTTATTATTTCTCATTAGTTATTGATAATTTTCACATAGGCTGAAACACGCCGTTCCTGCAGCCAAGGCTGCACCTCATCGGAAAACTTGCGGTTTAATAGTAGTTGATAGGCACGGTCTTTCCTTGCGGCATCGGTGCAGTCTACTTGACGAATGTCTATAAGCTGAATTAGATGCCATCCGAAGGAAGAATGCACCGGCATGCTAATTTCTCCTTTCTTTAGCTGCATTAGTGCATTACGGAAGAGTGGATCGAATGCCGACGCGGAGATCCAGCCTAGATCCCCACCCTGATTCGATGAGCCCGGGTCCTCTGATAGCTGTTTAGCAGCAACGCTGAACTTGATCCGACCGTTCTTGATGTTCGCCGCGATATCCTCAAGCTTACCTCGGGCCTCTTGATCGCTGATCAGTACCGAGGTGCGTAAAAGAATATGACGCGCATGTACTTCGGTGACTGCTACCTTGTTATCACCGCCGCGGATGTCGGTGACTTTTAGAATATGAAAACCAACACCGGAACGAATCGGGCCGATAATGTCTCCTTTCTGAGCGTCCTGTAAGGGCGTCACGAATAGCGATGGCAGCTCTTCGAGTTTTGCCCACTCTATTTTACTTCCTTTCATTAGTCGCTGATTCTCAGGGTCTGTGATTGCATACTTGACTAAGTCATCAACGTATTTGCTTTTTTCAACTAAAGCATTGGCTATTGCCGCTGCTTGATGCAACTGATCTCGGGTTGTTTTTTCTGGTAGCGGAACCAGAATATGGCTGAGATTAAATTCCGTTCGGTTCGCCGCTTGCGCGGCGAGCTGATGAGCTAGTTCATCAATTTCTTGAGGAGAAATGGTAACTCGGGATCGGACTTCGCTATTACGTACTTCGGAAATCAACATCTCCTTTCGGATGTTCTCCCGATATGTCTTGTAGTTTATGCCGCTATGTTCTAGACGATTATGCAGCTGATTGAGAGTCATGTGGTTTTGGGAGAGGATATTACCGATAGCTTGATCCAGCTGCTGTTCGCTGATGGAGAGATTAGCGCGCTGAGCCAACTGTAGAAGGATATTGTCTATAATAAGCTGATTAAGGATCTGTCGACGCATCGACGTGTCATCTGGCAATTTTTGTTTGGTTTCTTGAATACTGCTCTTCAAAGCGGTTAATATGCTGTTCACATCACTTTCTAGGACGACGCCGTTTTCCAGTACGGCAGCCACTTTATCCACGACCTCTGGGGACGCAAAGGAAGGAATCGTGAACAGACCGAGGAAAATGATAAAGGCGCTCCATTTTTTCATGATCGTCCCATATATATCAGTGGTATATGCTGATTATGTTTAATGCGTCTCTTCGAGCATGCCGCATCACAAACCCGCGTAATATGGTTAGGTGCTCGATGTAAGCATGCTGTATGTATCCCGGCTTGAATTACTATTCAATCCGCGTAGTTCAATATTAAATGATACTTTGTTTTCGTACTGGCTAGAACTTTCAGTATTATTCAAGCCGGTAATCTTCCGTTCATAGCCTAGATTAATCGCCCAGCAGCAGGTGTTGTATCTTAAACTGATACATTGATCCGCCGTTTGGTTAGACTTAGTATCGTAACAATAAACACCGACAAGCGACCAGCGGTGAATCAGCGGCCAACTTCCAGTGACTCTCATCTGTGATAAGCCCTTGCGATACTTGGGGTGGCTAATGTTGGTAAGTATTTGATCCGTATATTTCGGACTTGTGTAACGGTAGTTTAGCTGTAGAATATTATTCTCGTCAAATCGGTACTGCAGCACTGCATCTCCGTGCGAAATGCTATTGATTCGGGAGTTATACTGTAGACCGCCACGTACCCGCAACTGATTGCTGAGCTGCCAGTAAGCATCTCCGGCCCAAACTACTTTTCCTATATTAGCATAATTATTGAAGGTGTTGTTGATATCCTCGGTGCGGGGCCGTGAGAAGTAGTAGATTTGACCTAGCGAGGCGTTAAATCGTTCTATGCATTGATCTTTATAAATTTGCGTAGTCAAGCCGCCAACTAATTGGTTAACAGATGCAATACGGTCAAGACCACTATAGATACGTTCGCGGAACAGGCTAGAGTAGTCAGAGGTTTGTAGCATCATGGAGTCGAAGACATTAATATTTTCCTGGTTTCGATAAGGCACATACAGGTATTGTAGCCGCGTTGCTAGCGTCTGTGTGTAATTTGGCGCGGAAGTTATATCACGTTCGAACACCATTTTTCCGCCGGTTTTAAACTGCGGTACAAACCGCTTGACTGACCTTTTTCGGTGATGATTAGGAATGGTATTATTTTTGTAATAATAGCTATTATCCTGTTGATAATAGGTGGCCATTAGTTTTGCTTCGGTATTGAGATGCCCCCAGATATTAGTCAGCGGGAGATTTAGGGTAGGCTCAATATGCAATCTCGTGGTTGCGGGATGGTCATTTCTAACCTTAACAAAGGTGCCTGCCTGGCTAATGACCTTGAGGTTCAATGGACCTATGTTGTTTTTATAGTAGATCAATGCGAACTGAGGCTCGGTACGATAACCGGCGCTGATATTTTTATCAAAAACTTGGAACTGCTTGTGTGATAAAATAGAGTCCCAGTGTTTATTAGTGTAGCTTATGCTGAATTTTTGTGGGGCGTAGCCGGCGATGGGGCCATACTTAGCATCCAGATCGTCGAAATAGTTCGAGTCACTGACTTTTGTGTAGTCAACATTGAAACGCCAGACCTGATTCATGACGCTGTCATGATACCAATAGACCATACAGCGGTCACTTTCCTTGGTGTTAGTATGCGCGGAGCTGTACGCCTGATCCTTGGGTAGCCAGTCAAGCTCTACTAGACCCTCGCCTCGGGTAGTTATATAACGGCACTCAGTCTGGATCTGGGTGCGTCCTCTACTCATGTAGTTCGGAGTGATGGTAGTATCGTAATTCGGTGCTAGCGCTAAATAGTAAGGTGTGTAAAACGCAAAGCCATTATTGCTGCCATATTTAGCATTGGGGATCAGCAACCCGGAACAGCGCTGTCCACTAACCGGCATTTGTAAATACGGGCTGTAGAATACCGGCACCTTGCCGATAGTAAAGCGTGCATTCCAAATCTCAGCGACTTGCTCTTCACGGTCATGAATCACCTCCGATCCACTCACGATCCAGCTGTCATCCCCCAGCATACAAGAGGTAAAATTGCCATTTTTTAAGACTGTGTAGCGGTTATTGCCCCGTTGTTTTATCGTGTCAGCCGCGCCACGGCCCTGCCTTCCTACTAATTGGTAATTACCGTGATAGACGTTAGTATCCTTAGTGTTGAGATTTGACCACGCCTTGTCTCCCTGCAGCTTGATCTCATTGTTCGCGTAATGAACATTACCAGTGGCGGTCAAGATACATACCGGCGTCTGATTGCTTTCCTGTCGCTGTATAAGCTCTACTTTATCGGCCGTTAGTGTGTTATTACCCTGCTCAATGTTTACGTTTCCGCTAAATAAAGCATGTGCTGGATCATGCGATGCAGCTTTATCAGCCTGTATATGCACTGGTAGTATCTCGGGATTATCATTAATAAAAGTTTTAGCATAAGCTGTTACGCCTGAAAAACATTCATCGCCTAGATTGGCTAGTGCTTTCTGGCTATTAAAAGCCAGCCACATAAGGCTTGCTAGCACTGTAGGTAAATATTTTTTATAAGGGTTATTAAAATGTGCCGTCATCTCTAGCCTAGCTTACCCCAGTAAACAGCTAGCGACTATATCACTTATAAGCGTTACGTCAGCGATGAATCCTGTTCTATCGCTGTTTTGCCTAGTGAAGTTAGGCTTCGTGTTTAATGATCGGTATGATACAGCAAAGTATGTAATGACGAGATTATAAATTGAGGAGTATATGCTTTATTGGGGTAAGTTATTAGGAGTGATTATAGCCATCTTGTCAGGTGGTGGCGTCTGGACAATCTTACTAGGTTTATTGCTTGGCCATATAGTAGATGTGGGGAAAGCGCGAAAATCGCGTGTGATAGGTGCTGGCTCTTTTTCTGATCAACAAACTCGGCAAAAGATTTTTTTTCGAACTACTTTCCAGGTAATGGGTCATTTAACGAAGTCTAAAGGGCGGGTTACCGAAGTTGACATCGTGAACGCCAATAGGCTCATGACCAGGATGCAACTGAGTGATGCGCTGAAAAGCAACGCGCATAAGGCTTTTCGAGAAGGGAAAGATAGAGCTTTCCCGTTACGGAGCTGCTTGACCGAGTTTCGACAGGTCTGTTATGGATGCTGCGATCTTGTGCGCATGTTTCTAGAAATCCAAATTCAGGCGGCCTTCGCAGATGGTTGGCTTCACCCTAAGGAACGGCAGGTTCTGTACGTGATCGCTGAAGAGCTAGGTATAAGCCGTAACCATCTTGATCTATGCCTGAGCATGATGGAGGGCACGGCGAAGTTCAGCTCGCAGAATCAGACTAATCATAGCAGCTACCGTCAACCGGGACAGGCGCCGATGCTAACCCTGTCAGCTGCCTGTAAAGTCCTTGGTGTTAGTGTTCAAAACGATGGGCCTACAATTAAGCGCGCCTATCGCAAGCTAATGAGCGAGTATCATCCCGATAAGCTGGTCGCGAAAGGCCTGCCGCCGGCAATGATGGAAATGGCGACACAAAAAGCCCAAGCAATCCAGCGGGCCTATAATTTCTTGAAGAAGGAAAAAAACTTCCGCTAAGCCACACAGATTTTACAGAATTAATGTACTGAGCGCAGGTCGTTTAAGAACGAGTAACGAGCGCTGAATAACAGTCAAGTGCTCGGAGATCAGAATGCAGTTTTCGATGTTGAAAGAGAGAAAATACGGTTTAGCAACACCCTTCGAAATAGCAATATATTAGTGAGCGC
The DNA here is from genome assembly GCF_000287335.1 of secondary endosymbiont of Ctenarytaina eucalypti. Classification (GTDB taxonomy): domain Bacteria; phylum Pseudomonadota; class Gammaproteobacteria; order Enterobacterales; family Enterobacteriaceae. The sequence goes on along the minus strand of NC_018419.1, from coordinate 800,367 downwards.
CTGATGAGGATGCATTATTGCCAGGGCGGTTAGGTTATAGGTTCATAGTCTTTACACGATACCCTGAGATTACACATTCATCGCCGACGCTGGCCTGATTAAAAGGAGCTGCATCTTGCTTCACTGCTCTCTGATGCGATCAGCTAGTGATCAGTTGACGCAGCCAACGAGTGGACTCTCATTAGCTGTGCGTATACAGCTTTTATAGGACGAGCTTTCGGGGAAAACAAGAGTGTACAAGAAGACTTCGGCTACGCGGATGTGTTCATTGAACATGACCAGGACACTACTGGTTGGCATCTGTAGATGATAACCTATTTAGAGTCATCAAGGCGGGCGTAGTATTTGTGAGACGACGCTAAAAAGGCGTAACACACGTTTGAGGTTTAGAAACTGAGCGGCGGCAGTAACGTAACAACATTTAGAGCAAAAAGTCGGTCATTATCGGCATTCACGGGTTGATACTGACTCACTTCAGTGTATAAAAATTAGTTTTATGTGACGCTGATGCACGGGTAGATGAAAGTATGCTAATGATTAAAGTTGCTGAATCCGATGATGCCTGTTAGTTATCCCTCTTCGGCTGGAGTAAGCATGGTTTTCGTAACAATTTATTGCTCACAAACTTTAATTTATTCAATTAAGTTCCGAGAGAGATGTGCAGTCATCCCGCTGACCATAAGAAATCTAATCTATTAATGTACTAAGCCAGCCAGCAAGGTGGCACTCCACGTGCCTCTGGCTCATAAAGGCCGTGAGGTGTGACGGGGATGTCTAGCAAGGGAAGAGAGGTACAGTGCTGATGACACGTGTAGCAATACCTGCCTCGACTTGTCATGTAGCTCGGTCTTCCTGCTGTAATTAGAAATTCAAGTCTAAGAAAAAGCATGATTGATGAACTCAACTATTTTAGTATCTTGACCTCAGAACGAAGAGCCTTGGGCACTTCAAAAAGAATGTTCTCTTCACAGCCCACGAGCTCTCTTTCGTCTTCAGCGCCCAGCGAGCGCAGATGTTTGATGACTTGCTCTACTAGTATATTCGGTGCCGAGGCGCCAGCGGTAACGCCAATAACCCGCTTTCCGCGCAGCCAGTTTTCCTGAATGTTGCTGGCCCTGTCAATGAGATAGGCTGGCGTGCCAACCCTCTGCGCCAGTTCTGCCAGGCGATTAGAGTTAGAGGAGTTTTTTGATCCTACTACTAGCACTACATCTGCACCAACCGCCAGAGAGCGTACGGCTCTCTGGCGGTTGGTGGTAGCGTAGCAAATGTCTTCTTTACGCGGCCCAATAATAGACGGAAACCGTTCACGCAGTGCTTGAATGATGTCGGAAGTACTCTCTACCGAGAGCGTCGTTTGGGTCATAAAACACAGATTATCGATGTTTTTAACTTGCAACTGCCACACATCGTCCGGTGATTCTACCAGATACATGCCGCTATCGGGGTTGTTGTATTGACCCATAGTCCCCTCTACCTCAGGATGACCGGCATGCCCAATTAGAATGGCTTCAATCCCTTTACGGCTGGCTCGGGCAACTTCCATATGTACTTTGGTTACGAGCGGGCAGGTGGCGTCGAACAGCGTCAAGGTGCGTTGGCGCGCCTCTGCTCGTACGGCTTGGGAAACACCGTGGGCAGAGAAAATCAGAATCGAGTTATGGGGTACTGTAGCGATGTCCTCAATGAAAATTGCCCCTTGTTGACGTAACGTATCGACTACATAACGATTATGTACCACTTCATGGCGAACATAAATTGGCGCACCGTATATTTCTAGCGCGCGCTCAACTATGCTAATTGCTCGGTCAACACCCGCGCAAAATCCGCGCGGATTAGCCAACAGTATACGCATCTTTCGCCTCCAGTTGCAGTTTATAATCTCCAGCACCTCAATATCACACTAGACTACTCGACCGGAGATTGCCTTGTTGTAATCAGCCGTCGTAGAGGTTTGATAAACGTCATCACGTTTCCCTAGAATTCCTCTAACGTTGTTGATTCTGCTAAATAAGGCGCTGTTACCCCCTACGACTGCTTTCCGGTCGCAGCAAAATTGCATCGCGAATAAAGCTCAATGAGCTTGAGGATTAATTAAACTGAATACTACCTTTAGTTTTAGGGAAATGACCGGCGTGTCTCCTGACCCTAGCCGCGTAGATTTTTCTTCAATGTAGCGTATAGTTTAGCGTTTCTCCTAACTAGAAAATAACCGCTTGTTCTGTGCTGAGTCGCATGAGGCTGACAGGGCTTAGCTTAGCCTGCCAAAGATTAAAATTCACCCATACGTTACTGTTTAGTTGATGGGTCATGAGGCATTACTTCATCTTTCTATTTAGTAATTGTCTTGCGGTGGTGCAGAAACAGTCTTCTCGTACAATGAGTACAGCGCCAATAAAAATTCCTATATCCGCTAAGTTGAAAGTCGGCCAGTGCCAATGACCTAAATAGACATCAATAAAGTCGATCACCACACCATGTACTATTCGGTCATATACGTTACCCAGGGCTCCACCAATCATCATCGCGTAGGCTGCTTTCGAAAGCCGGTCGCGCGTATCCAAATGATACATTATGATCAGCAGTATCATTGTTATGATTATTGCGATGCCGGAGAACGCGAAGCGGGACCATCCGCCCTTGTCTGCCAGAAAACTAAAGGCGGCGCCCGGATTCTGAGTATAGGTAAAATTAAGAAATGGTAGAACTGGTACCGACTTACCAAGCCAGAAATTCTGTACGATCCACTGTTTGCTAGCGCGATCCAATGCTATTACCGTTAGCGCTAGCCAAAGCCAGCATAGGCCCGTAGACATTATTTTTTTATGCATTAGACAAACTTACGTCCTTCTCCTAAGCCGACTACATTCGTGAGGCAGCGACTGCAAATCTCAGGATGATTGGCATGCTGGCTGATATTCATTTCATAATGCCAGCAGCGGGGGCATTTCTCCCCATCGGCTTTTGCCAACGCAATTCTTAACCCCTTTATCCCCGAAGACTGCACCGCGTCATCGCTTGCATCACCATAATTCGCAACAACGGCTCTTGAGGTTAGTAGCGCGAAGTGAAGCTCATCCCCTAATTCGCGTAGTGAAGCGGCAAGAACCGGTACTGCATAGAGCGTGACGGAGGCCTCTAGTGAACCTCCAATACGCTTGTCTACGCGTGCCTGCTCGATCACCTTATTGGTTTCGCTACGCACCTGAAGCAAAGTTTGCCAATAAGCATCATCCATTAACTGTGGAGCGGTGAGTCCGAACAGGCCGTCATACCACTCTTCCGTAAAGACATATTGCGAACGTTCTCCAGGAATGAAGCCCCAGATTTCATCAGCGGTAAAGGAAATAATGGGCGCGATCCAGCGCACTAAGGCTTCAATAATATGATACAGAGCTGTCTGGCAGCTTCGGCGGGCGATACTGTCTGCTTTAGTTGTGTACTGCCGGTCTTTGATTATTTCCAGGTAAAAAGAACCCATTTCGATCGAGCAAAACTGCATCGTGCGTTGTAGGGCATTATGAAAATCATAGCGTTCGTAAGCTGAGATAATCGAAGATTGCGCTGCTAGCGCTCGGCTTACCGCCCACAGATCTAGAGCTACCATCTTCTCAGGGCTAACCGTATCGCGCACCGGATTAAAGCCGTTGAGATTAGCCAGAAGAAAACGTGCAGTATTGCGGATCCGGCGATAGGCGTCGCTAGACCGCGCGAGAATCTTATCGGACACCGCTATCTCGCCGGTGTAGTCGGTAGAGGCGACCCAGAGACGAAGGATGTCTGCGCCTAGCTGATCTGTAATTTGCTGCGGACTGACCACATTACCCGCCGATTTAGACATTTTCCGGCCATGTTCGTCGACGGTAAAACCATGGGTGAGCACCTGACGATAAGGTGCTGTGTCGTAGATGGCGGTAGATATTATCAGCGATGACATGAACCAGCCGCGATGCTGATCAGACCCTTCTAGGTACATGTCGGGCACATGGCTTCTAAATTCCGGCCGGACCGCTACCACAGAGGCATGGGTGGATCCAGAGTCAAACCAAACGTCAAGGGTATCTTGTACTTTGTGATAATGAGCGGCATCCTCGCCTAAAATCTCGGATGGATCTAAATTCCACCAGGCCTCAATACCGTCTTTCTCAACCCGCTTCGCCACTGTTTCCATCAGCTCTACTGTGCGAGGATGAAGCGCTTCAGTCTTGTTATGTATGAATAAAGCCATTGGCACACCCCAGGCGCGCTGCCGTGAAATACACCAGTCTTGACGGTGTTCAACCATGGTTTTAATGTGCGCTTCGTTCCATTGGGGAATCCATTCGACATCCTTGATGTTTTCAAGCGATTGTTGACGAAGGTCGCGTTGATCCATACTGAGGAACCACTGCGGGGTGGCACGAAAGATAATTGGCGTTTTGTGGCGCCAGCAGTGTGGATAGCTGTGCCGCCGTTGATCCACGTGAAGCAGAGTGCCGCTGTCGCGGAGTAGGCCTATCACCACGTCATTAGCTTTTAACACTGGCAAACCATCCAGCAGCGGAAGAGTTCCAGGAAGATAACAGCCGTCAGGGCCTACGGGATTGGAGCACTCCAGGCTGTATTGTTGCCCGACGACATAGTCATCGGGGCCATGGACAGGGGCGATGTGTACTGCTCCGGTGCCCTGGCCCAGTGTTACGTGATGGCCTAGAGTGATCGGCAAATCGCAGCCCGTGAACGGATGGCGGAATCGTAGTAGCTCAAGCGATCGGCCTTTGGCACTACCTAACAGCGTCCAGTCCGTAATGCCTATGCGCGACATAACGCTTTCTACCAGAGCCGTGGCCATAATATAACCTTGCCCGTTACATTTGACTAATTGATAGTCAAAATTGGGGTGGACGGCGATAGCACGATTAGCCGGAAGTGTCCAGGGGGTGGTAGTCCAGATCACCAGTGAAACTTGGGCCGTAAAATTAGAAACGCCGAACTTAATGGCCACCGCGCTGGCGTCTTTCGCCGAGAAAGCCACATCAATAGATGGCGAAGTTCGGTCATAATACTCAACCTCAGCCTCTGCCAAGGCAGAGCGGCAATCGATGCACCAATGAACAGGCTTAGCGCCTTTATACAGATGGCCTTTGGCGATGATCTGCCCAAGAGTACGAATAATGTTCGCCTCTGTACTAAAGTGCATGGTGAGGTAAGGATGTGCCGAATCAAAAAGCACGCCAAGCCGCATGAAATCTTTTTTTTGTCTTGTTACCTGCGCGGCTGCATAATGACGGCAGGCGATCCGGAATTCCGAGGAGCTAACTTTTTCGCCCGGCTTTCCGATTAGTTGTTCTACTTGAATTTCAATCGGCAGGCCGTGACAATCCCAGCCAGGAATATAAGGCGTATCATACCCCATCATTCCTTTGGATTTTAAGATAATATCTTTAAGGATTTTATTAACTGAGTGTCCGATATGAATGCTGCCATTAGCATAAGGAGGTCCGTCATGGAGAATAAACATTTTCTTGCCTTTCTTAGCCTGACGCATAATCCCGTATAGATCTTGTTCATACCAGCGTTGCAGCATGATAGGCTCACGCTTGGATAAATCCCCACGCATGGGAAAGTCTGTTTTAGGCAAATTCAGTGTATTTTTGTAATCAGTCATTCGATTCTCGGTTCCGTTTTCGGTTTGAGAATTATTGAAGGCTTACCAGCCTGAAATAATCGCGCGCGCTCACGACATCATTAATAATTTGTCGCTTCAAGTCGTCTAAAGAAGCAAAGCGCTTTTCATTGCGTACTTTTTCGTGGATTATAACCTCTATATGCCTACCGTATAGATTCATGGCCACATCCAACAAATGTACTTCTAGGCGTTGGCGTAAACCAGCTACCGTAGGGCAGGTGCCGATATTAGCAATGCCAGGCAGCGGCTTAGCGCTGATACCGTAGACCCGTACCGCATACAAGCCATTTATTGGCGCCTGGCGCCCTTTTAGTGATACGTTAGCGGTCGGGAATCCGATAGTTCGACCCAGAGCGTCTCCATGCACTACACGGCCGGAAAGTCGATAGGGATGCCCCAGAAGCATTTCCGCTTCTACAAGACGATCCTGTGCGAGCGCCTCCCGTACAGCAGTGCTGCTAATGCGACGTCCACCTTCAGTGTAGGTTATAGTGCTCATTACTTCAAATCCAGTAGCTTTTCCCAGCCGCTGAAGCATGGCGTAGTCGCCCTGCTGCCGAGCGCCAAAACGAAAGTCGTCACCGACGCCTATAAAGCTTACGCCCATTTTTTTTACCAGCACATCCGTGACAAATGCGCTGGCGCTGAGTGCTGAAAACCTTTTGTCAAAAGTGACGCATATCACTACTTCTACGCCTGCAGCTGATAGATATTTTATTTTATCTCTCAACCGGGTCAAGCGTGCTGGTGCTGTATCACCCGCGAAATATTCTTGCGGCTGAGGCTCAAATATCATGACCATTACCGGAAGACTGCGCCGTCGTCCCTCAGTTTGCAAGGCTGCTATAAGAGCCTGGTGTCCACGGTGAAATCCGTCAAAATTTCCGATGGACAAGACGCACCCATAGTGACGTGGCTGTAAATTATGCATGCCGCAAATCAGCTCCATAGCAGCTTAAGACACCTAAAACAGTGGAAATCAACGCATTATACCTTTTGCTATGGCTAAGGGTAACCTGCAATTTGAATTTTTCAGAAAAACCATTCTTTTGGCTGATAATGACCAAAAAACGTTTTGATTGCATTAAGGAGAATGTCTAACGCGGGAAGACTATTAAGGCTGGTTATAGCTATGTCCTTCGGGGTCTGCAAGACCCCTAACAGAACAATAATAAGATGAGGCATTTTATTTTTTATCGTCCTACCTACCCGTTCATCATTATTTCTATCCCGCATCCTACGCTAATTATTCAGAAAGTATTTTAAATAGGAATAAGGAATAAAATCGGTGCAGGAAGTGAGAAAAAAGAATGCGTCCGGTGTTTCTTTTTCTAGAGATGATTTTACCCCCACGTAGAAGTAGATTTAGGAGCGCGTAGTTGCTCTCCATAGCAGGATCTAGTGTAATATTGCACACCAAACCTTGGCGGGTTCAGGTTTTTAACTCTCTCATCTAAGAGTCAATCTTACGTTGCGAAGATCAATTATTTGACTGAACTCACGAGGGCTCAAGTCTCTTCTGTGAAAGAGATATTGGCTGGTATTAATTGTCTTTTGTCGATTACTGCGCAAAAAAATACCTGGAAATCATAGCAGAAGAGTTGTGCGTTTACACATCAACGCAACAAAGCTTTACAGAGACTGCAGTAAAACTCTAAATACCTGTTTTAATATAGCTGTGTAGTGGGGCCTCCTGCCTGAGAAAATAACCTGTCTCTCGTGCGCAAGCGAAGTATTGTCTATTTATAAAGTGTTTTAGAATACAGACAGGTGATGCTGCAGTTTCAGTGAAACGATTGCCGTCCTTCATGTAAACTTATGATGTTAAACCTCAAGTGCAAGCAGAGGTTGTTGCAAAAATAAAAATTTTGGTGCGAATTAACTCTGTTCATCATTATCTTATTTCATAACGTTCTCTCACGGTCACTCAAAAGTTTTAAGTTACCCACTGATTGACTGATAATAATGTTATAAGAGCAAGTTGTTCTCTAGCAGCATGAAGAAATAATTATGCTATTGCTGAATCGTACAGAAAACATTCCTCTTAGATAACGTAAGAAATTTATTTTTTAATTAGATGGAGTGTTCAGCGCAAGGTAGATGATGTTGCGCTTCTTTGCGCTTCACTACGGCCGTTAAAGATACGTATTGTATCAATGTTAAAACTTATAGCACTATCAGTAATAGGATAGGCTAATTCTTTGTTTTTAAAACAAAAAATATATCATAGCATTATTAAGACGTTAAAATACGGTGAAATTACCCATTGTGTAATTAACTGACGCGACCTTGAAGTTTTTTTTTGAAACAAAATATCTCCTTTAGAAGCATGATGTCGAGCAATGTAGTTCGTGGTGTTGTAAATGCCATCAGGCGTTGGAAGGCATGGCACAGGGACTGCTTTTTGCTAATGCATTACAGAGTAGTTTACTAATTAATAAGTTCTGAAGGAGAAGACCAAGTTTACGCACTGGAAAAGTGGATCCACGTTGAATTAAGAGCGCTGACAAAACACCGGCATGTCATAACGCTCTACTGAGTATTATCATAACGCCGCTTCTTCTTGCCCAAAGGGCGATAATATCGCACATCGTCTAGTATGAATGCAATAATTCAATTAAAAATCAATTTTTAATTAGCGGTAATGATGCCTTAGGAGCAATAGCAGGTTTGAATTGTGCAGACCGCCCGGAATAGTTGTTGTATGGTGAATAATACTAGTCGGTAGTTTTAAGCAGGTGCGACTATAATACGTAAGCAGGAAAGCCGGTGAATAATAATTTAAACGCTTACTGGCATGCGCTGGTGAGGCATCCTTCCGCTGTTTGTATCGTAAAGACACAGCATCCCTAGAGTTACGCTTGTCATTTCCGCTAATGAGATGCTTTAGAATATCTTCTCCATGGAGCCACATACGCCCCATGGGGGAGTGCACTATATATTCTATAAGTGCACCCTGTTGCTTGCATCGCTTATTTTTAATTGTCTTTAGTTGTTACTTTTAAAGGTTATCTTTTGTGATAGAGGTTAGGCCTTGTAGGCACCCTACTGAGATGAGCAGTCATTATCAAATGTTCAATTTATTGATTTAAGCTATAGTACACTAATGAAGCTGAATGATATCAGCGGTCAATAGCATGAAGACAGATCACGTAACCCAGAAAGATTGGTGATGGGGCGTTTTTCTGTAAGTTTGCACCTGTATAGGTGATTATCTGCACGAATCAAGAAGAGTTCATTTATTTAAGGCGAGCTGCCTGCGGCCTGCAGTATTTTTCAGTTTAGGTCTTCCGAACCTGCGCATACATTTCCCACTATCGGGATGCTAAGATTGCTAAATGTAGCCTATTAAGCGGGGACAAAAGCTATATACGGGGCGGGTATTAGGTTCATAAAAATCAGCGACAGATGCTATTATTAGAGCAATGAGGGAAGAAAGATTACACCGGCACCCGCTTATTCTGCCTTAATTTCAATTTTTTTAAGTAGGTTCGCTAAGAGTTAGGAGTAAGAGATGTTAACGCGTGATATAAATATTATGGATGACACCGAATTATGGCAGGCAATCAATCAGGAAGTAGTGCGCCAGGAAGAGCACATTGAACTCATTGCTTCTGAAAATTATGCTAGCCAACACGTTATGCGGGCACAGGGCTCACAGTTAACTAATAAATATGCTGAAGGTTATCCTGGAAAACGTTACTACGGCGGATGTAAATATGTCGATGTAGTAGAGCGTCTTGCTATCGAGCGCGCAAAGCTGCTTTTTGGTGCCGATTATGCAAATGTTCAGCCTCATTCAGGATCACAAGCCAATTTTGCCGTTTATACTGCCTTGCTTCAGCCGGGCGATACTGTGCTGGGCATGAATTTATCACACGGTGGTCATTTGACCCACGGTTCTCCGGTCAACTTCTCTGGAAAATTATATAATATTGTGCCTTACGGTATTAATAGGCATGGGCATATCGATTATAAGCAGCTAGAAGAACTGGCGACTACGCATCAGCCAAAAATGATTATCGGCGGTTTCTCTGCTTATGCTTGCGTAGTAGATTGGCCAAAAATGCGGAAAATCGCCAACAGCATTGGCGCGTATCTCTTTGTAGATATGGCTCACGTGGCCGGTCTTATCGCCGCCGATGTGTACCCGAGCCCAGTGCCCTACGCTCACGTAGTGAGCACTACGACTCACAAGACTCTGGCCGGCCCCCGGGGCGGGTTGATCTTGGCAAAGGGGGGAAGTGAAGCGCTATATAAAAAGCTGAACTCCGCCGTATTCCCCGGAGCGCAGGGCGGCCCATTAATGCATGTGATCGCTGCTAAGGCGGTTGCGTTAAAAGAAGCGATGGAGCCTGCCTTTAAAACCTACCAGCAACAGGTGGTCAATAACGCTAAGATTATGGTAGAGGTCTTTTTATCTCGAGGCTTTACAGTCGTTTCTGGTTCTACCGAGAATCACCTGTTTCTGCTAAATTTAGTGGATAAAAATTTGACTGGTGTAGAGGCAGATTCAGCCCTAGGCCGTGCCAATATTACTGTTAACAAGAACAGCGTCCCGAACGATCCGCAAAGCGCGTTTGTTACCTCCGGAGTACGTATCGGTACGCCAGCCGTCACCCGCCGCGGTTTTAACGGGGCTGATGTTCGCGAATTAGCGGGCTGGATCTGTGACATACTCGAAGATATTAATAACGATACAGTGATTGAAAAAACTAAACATAAAGTGCTTGAGATCTGTGCCCGTCATCCTGTTTACGCCTAACAACCTACTGAAAGTTTTTTTTAGAAAACGAGGGCTCTCATGCTATCACTACTAGTGGGGAAGAAGAGGTCTTTGTTGGGAAAAGTGCCCTTAACCCTGCCTCCATGGGGCTGAAGGAGTATAATCGTGGTGATTGGCGGAGGACCGTTGTAACTAGATCGGAGATGTTCTGACGCATGAGTCTACTTTCTTTCGGGCCTAAAAATCCGTGACGAGTAAAGAGCAGGTTTTTATTTAAACATTAGAATGCCTATAATTGTTTTTTAAATGCGTACATTGCCTGCATATTGCTGACGGATTAAAAAGCGATCTTTAGAAATTATGGTATCTGTTCACAGTTTTATATCTTTACTTTATACGTTTTTGCCCCGTTTTCTGTAGGGCCACTTTAAATTGACCTAGCATGGAAATGCACGACAGCAGTCCGAGATTTTATTTGGTAAAAAAACACGATACTCCTTATTCCAGAGAAAAATATTACAGCGCGTTGGCGCGTAGAAAGATAAAGATATGTTGTATCTATTGTTATTTTAACTTTTCAGGTTTCTGTTATTGCCTTTCTGGCAATGGACGGCATGTAAAGGTAGAAAAATATTGATTGCTAAATGTTTTGATATTAAAAGATTGTTTATTGCGAAGGCTTGAGAAACTGCGAATCAGTCGATTAAAAGCCCACCGTAGCTGCCCGTTATTAGACTACTAATAAAGCTCTAGGGGCTTTACCTGTGTTATTATTTCATGACTGTTAAATTTTTTAGTGTTTTCTTGCTGAGGTGAATACTGTTTTATGCCTACTGGTCAGGTAGAATCGAGCATAGCTTTTCCCCTAAGTGATGTTTTAAATTATCTGGTTGTTAGAATCGGATGCGAATCTAGATAATGCGTGGCAAATATAAAAATATTTCAGTGAGCCGAGGAGATGTTTGTTCTTCTTAAATCTTAGGGACAATGTCCCCCTCTGGGAGGGGAGATATTACATCAAGCTGTTATTTTCGACAATTTCTTCTAGATTGAAATAGATTGCATCCTGTCAATGTGCTAAATGGATTGATCTTTGCAGCAGTTAATCATGGAGCCAGCCTTTATTAGTAAACATTAATTCGAGATGGCTACTTTTAGCGACTAGCAAAATTCACAGACGAATAGTAAAGTACGAATTTATTCAATAGTCTAATTGAGGAGGGCTGCACCGTAACAGACATTAGATCAGCATATAGTCGTGCTTGTTCATGAGGGAGAAAGTGCTCCTCTGAAGCATCGATCACAATGCTATATTTAGTGTCGAATATAGAGACATCTTGCGCGCGGCTAGAACCGGCTACAGCATGACACGAGTAATAAGTATCGGTGATCTGGACACTTACTCAGTCGTAAATCAGACATGATGATAATCGTGAGCCATCATATATTATTCAATTATTTTGTCATCTCATCATTTTTGTGTTTAAAAATAGTTTGAAATCAAGACCGTTGATATGGGTACGTACATTCAAGTGATGCGGCTGTATTGATCGGATATGTTTATTCTTTAACTAGATGAATAAAGTCGATGCAATAAGATCTTATAAAAACTCATATATAAGTCATTTAAAAGACTGTAACTGCATCTGCTTAAAGCAGACACCTACTTTTTCGGAGTCAATAAAGTTATTGCGAGTTATCTGCTTTCCGTAAAAAAACCATGCTTATCTTATTTAAAGTAGGATAATAAATATATTATCATACTATGAACTATTTTTAACCACGTTTACTGTGATTTTTGTAGATCTATGAAAACATTTTACAGAAAAATGTTTAATACCAGCTCAGTAAGCTAAAAGAATTAGTTTTTCTATTACGATATTTTAGTATAAGAACATAATGTTTCTAGTGTAGAATTTCTGTGTGAAGTTTTATACTGATAATGTTAAATTACAGATATCAATTAGCACATAGCATTCAATAACCTTTGATGTTTAGAAGACTAACAGATAATTATCTTCATCGAAGAATATCAATGATAGGAAAACATTTTACATTTCTCGCGATCTAGATTTTTAAGGAGCTAACGTGCATTGATGTTAAGGGTATATTGCAAAGAAAACTACTGCACATGTTTCTAAAACCATAAATCTGTGTTCTCCAGGTTTACCTTGTAAAGTGTTTTGAATACCCCTTATACTGCTTTCTGAAGGACCGCAGGAGCAGTAATTTTTTTGTTATCGTGAGAATTCCCCTTTTTAGACTATAGTCTTTGATGCATCAGTCGTGATTTCATTTGGGGTGCGAAAAACCTTTTTTAGCCCTCCCTTTCTTGCATTGAAAGAAAAATTTATGATCAATAGGATGGAAAATATCCTGCAGCTTTTTCCGGCCTTTAGCGCTGCTGAAGACTTTTGTGAAGGTTATGATACCGTTGTCAGAGAGTGTCTACACCTTTACAGTATCGGTTAGGTTTAGTAGCATATTGCATGTTTACAATTTCGAGCAAGATAGTTGCTTGAGAGCGATAATGTGGAGGCGCTGCAAGCGGCTAGCAACACTTTTTTGAGCGATGATTTTATGAGGATTTCTTAGAGACTCACACTGACAAGGGATGTGTCAGGTATACTGGGCAGTAACTGATTATGTAAAACACTACTAATATTTTTCATTTCATCATCATGCATTCATCAAACCTATTCAATAGATTTACTAAAATTTTTCTATATTAGAAATTCTATCATTAATTGATAGGAAAAATAGCCGACTTGCGAAGGCAGATCTTAGGATGTGCTGCCATGCTCCTCCTTAAATGCAAGATTGAAGGACCCGAACCTCTGTAGCATCCAACGTTCTTGAACCCAGTAAATAATCAAGAGCCAAAACTTGAAAAGTTTATTTTCGGCCACATATCAGTTTTACGACCATAACTAAATTGAACTTTTAGTGGAGATGTTTAGATGGGTAAAATCATTGGTATCGACTTAGGCACGACCAACTCCTGCATTGCAATTATCGAAGGGAAAAAACCTCACGTTCTTGAAAACAGCGAAGGTGATCGTACGACTCCTTCTATTATTGCCTATACGCAGGATCATGAAATTCTGGTTGGCCAGCCAGCTAAACGTCAGTCCGTTACTAACCCACAGAATACATTGTTCGCCATTAAGCGTCTGATTGGCCGTCGTTTTAAGGATGAAGAAGTACAGCGTGATGTCAGTATCATGCCTTACAAGATTATTGAAGCAGACAACGGTGACGCATGGTTGGAAGTCAAAGGACAGAAAATGGCGCCCCCCCAGATTGCAGCTGAAATTCTTAAGAAGATGAAAAAGACCGCAGAAGATTATTTAGGAGAGCCGGTGACTGAAGCGGTTATTACTGTTCCCGCGTATTTTAACGATACTCAGCGCCAAGCTACTAAAGATGCTGGTCGGATCGCTGGTCTAGATGTTAAGCGTATCATTAATGAACCCACCGCAGCTGCACTGGCCTATGGTCTTGACAAAGAAACAGGCAACCGCACTATTGCGGTGTATGATCTCGGGGGCGGGACGTTTGATATCTCCATTATCGAAATCGACGATGTAGATGGAGAAAAAACTTTTGAGGTCCTTTCAACTAACGGCGACACTCATTTAGGTGGTGAAGACTTTGACAGTCGATTGATAAATTATCTAGTAGATGCATTCAAGAAAGAGCAAGGCATAGATCTACGGAACGATCCTCTAGCGATGCAGCGCCTGAAAGAGGCCGCGGAAAAAGCCAAGATCGAATTGTCTTCCGCGCAGCAAACTGACGTCAATCTACCGTACATCACTGCAGATGGCGCCGGCCCGAAGCATATGAACCTAAAAGTCACCCGAGCGAAGCTCGCTTCTCTAGTAGAAGAACTCGTCAATCGTACGCTTGCGCCGCTGGAAGTGGCACTGAAAGATGCGGGATTGTCAGTTTCGGACATTAAAGATGTTATCCTCGTTGGAGGGCAGACCCGGATGCCTCTAGTGCAAAAGAAAGTTACTGACTTCTTCGGAAAAGAGCCTCGTAAAGACGTCAACCCAGATGAGGCTGTAGGTATCGGCGCCGCAGTGCAGGGCGGCGTATTGTCAGGAGACGTAAAGGACGTGCTGTTGCTGGATGTCACCCCGTTGTCGTTAGGTATTGAAACCATGGGCGGTGTGATGACGCCATTGATTTCTAAGAACACCACCATTCCTACCAAGCATAGTCAAGTATTTTCGACTGCGGAAGACAATCAGTCCGCTGTCACCATTCATGTTCTTCAGGGTGAACGCAAGCGTGCTAGTGATAATAAATCCTTAGGTCAGTTCAACTTAGACGGGATTGCTGCCGCGATGCGTGGCAAGCCTCAAATTGAAGTGACGTTCGATATCGATGCTGATGGTATCCTTCATGTCTCAGCTAAGGACAAAAACAGCGGCCGTGAACAAAAGATTACTATCAAGGCTTCCTCTGGTTTGAACGAAGAGGAAATTCAAAAGATGGTACAGGAAGCGGAAGCGAACGCTGAATCTGATCGCAAGTTTGAAGAGCTAGTACAAACCCGTAACCAAGCGGATCATCTACTGCATAGCACCCGTAAGCAGCTAGAAGATATGTGCGGAACGCTGCCATCAAACGATAAGGCTGCGATTGAGGAAGCACTTCACGATCTAGAAAGCTCGCTGAAAGGTACGGATAAGGCTGATATCGAAGCAAAAATGCAGGGGTTGATTCAGCTGTCAGGGAAGCTGCTCTCAGCAGCTCAGCAGCATGCTCAGGCAGGGAGCGCAGGTGGCACAGACCACTGCATCAAGCCAGAAGAAGATGTGGTTGATGCTGAGTTTGAAGAAATTAAAGACAAAAAATAATTGTCCTAAAGAGGTGAGGGGTGGCAATCCTGAGCCCCATGCAGTAATAAAAACGGGTGGTGCAGGCACTTCTTCGCCCCTGTAATCATGTTCGGGGCAAGTTATAAGAGACGACGATGGCGAAATCAGACTATTATGAGATTTTAGGCGTTTCCCGGGATGCGGAAGAGCGTAAAATCAAAAAGGCCTATAAACGCCTAGCGATGAAATTTCACCCGGATCGCAACCCAGGCAATGCTGAAGCTGAAGCAAAATTTAAAGAGATAAAAGAAGCCTATGAAGTCTTAACCGATACGCAAAAGCGTGCCGCCTACGACCAATATGGTCATGCCGCTTTTGAACGAGGCAGCATGGGCAGCGGAAGCGGCAAGGATTTTAGCGATATTTTTGGGGATGTTTTTGGCGACATCTTTAGCGGCGGCCGGCGTCAGCGATCCAGCCGAGGGGCTGATTTACGCTATAATATGGAACTATCCCTTGAGGAAGCTGTTCGTGGGGTAACTCATGAAATTCGAATTCCAACGCTTGAAGAGTGTATTTTCTGTCAAGGAACCGGTGCTAGGACGGGCACGTCACCTATGGCCTGCCCTACCTGCCATGGACAGGGTCAGGTGCAGATACGTCAGGGTTTTTTCGCTGTCCAGCAGACCTGCCCTACTTGTCAGGGGCAAGGTAAAATCATTAAAGATCCCTGCACTAAATGTCACGGTCACGGGCGTGTAGAGAAATCTAAGGCTCTCTTGGTAAAGATCCCGGCAGGCGTAGATACTGGAGACCGTATCCGATTAACGGGTGAGGGTGAAGCGGGTGAGCATGAGACGACCGCTGGGGATCTTTACGTACAAGTCCAAGTACGAAAACATCTTATTTTTGAACGTGAAGAAAACAATCTTTACTGTGAAGTGCCGATCAGCTTTGCAATGGCAGCGCTTGGAGGCGAGATTGAAGTCCCAACGCTCGATGGTCGAGTTAAGCTTAAAGTGCCTCCAGAAACGCAGACAGGTAAATTATTTCGTATTCTTGGTAAAGGTGTAAAATCTGTTCGCGGTGGATCAAAGGGAGACTTGTTGTGTCGGGTTGCGGTAGAGACGCCCGTAAAACTCAACGAGCGTCAGAAACAGCTACTGAGAGACTTAGAGGAGAGTTTTAGTGGACAAAGTGGCGTTCAAAATAGCCCCAGATCAAAAAGTTTTTTCGATGGCGTAAAAAAATTTTTTGATGACTTGACCCGATGAACAACCTCAAGTCTCTAAATAAGGCGCGGATTACCCTGACCCCAGGCTTCGCCCCCACTTTTTAGTCTTCGCGCAACGGGGGCGAATAAGTTTGATTCCAACAACGCTGGTCTTATACTGACCTACAAGATTCCCAGGTATATTTTTTTAAGTCCTGCTTTTGCCGTTCGGGATTGTCGTGGGGCTATTAAGCCGATGATAGGGGGCGGCTTTGTACCATCGTCATTATACATAACAGTCAATTTATTTATTTTCTGCTGTGTACTTTTCTGCTGAGGTCCGTGAAGAAGCGGCATTATTTAATGAGGATGGCCGGCTTTATTGACGAGTGTGGGTATATTATACGCGTGTTAGGGGCACTCAAGGGATTCAGGTTACGTCATGTGGGTCTAAAAAGCAACACATACTCTATAAAAGAGAGTGTGTATAAACACACCAGGAATTAAGTGGGATTGTGTTCTCAAGATAGCAAAAGAGCAGTGAAGGAATAAGTGTTTTCTATTACATTATTTTTTAGTAAAAACACTTTTATCTTAAGGGTTTTGTTGATCTTGCATTGCTCATTTTATCACGCTAGCTTTCAGGGCTTCATCGACTCATTGAACCAATAGTATGTAATACATGAATTCCATAAATACTATTATCACAATTACTGCATCGCATTAATTTTCGAGGTGAGATTTGATTTATGACGCGCTGCTTTATTTTTATGGATTAAACCTTTGCTAGCTTGTCGGTCAACAATTGGCTGCATCACAAAAAAGGCATCCCATGCGGCTTTTTTATCGCCTGCAGCAATAGAAGCGTAAACTTTTTTCAAAAAAGTGCGCATCATGGAGCGCCGACTTGTATTATGTTGACGACGTTTCTCAGACTGTACAGAACGTTTCTGAGCTGATTTGATATTAGCCAAGTTTTTACTCTCCCTAACTTTTTCTATGAAGCAATTTTCAGTAAAATTCAAAAAGCTATTCTATCAGCTTCTTCCTGTACAATACAGTTCTTTATGTCATAGCTGAATAAATAAAATCTCTGGCAATCATCAGCTTCACTGCTTATATTCATTTCAATATATCATTTTATAGCAGCACAAAAGTGTAAAATGATGATCTGGGAAGATAAAAAATGCTCAATTAATGAGTGACTTATGTCTGCATAAAACAGAAAGCTGAGCTTAGACAGTTTTTCTGCTCAAATACCGGAATTAACCAAGGGAATCATTAAAAAGTGGTTGACTCGATTTTTAAACTTATGAAGCTCTTGGTAAGATAGTGAGAACATGCTTTACGCACCTAGCGTAATGCAGATGGTCTATATTAGAACAAAGATGTTAAGATTCTACATACCTTACCATTAAATCATAAATATCAGCAGATTTAAAGTATTAGCGAAGAATCATAAACATCAGGGCGGGGAAAATAATTTAAACTTTAAAAATAGAGAGCATAACATAACAACTGCTGAAAACGTCACGCCAAAAAATGAGTCTTGGTTTCTACCAACACCTCATAGCAGAAATGCATACATCCTCATAAGTCTATTCTTCTTTTTTGAGGAGTATTGCTTAGTTCAGCGATAATGTAGCTTAAATTTAAGGAAGCTATACAGCATTCTTTAATTAGACAGGCGTACGCTGATGATGTTAAGTTCAACCTTAGACTCAGTGAGGACACTGCGGTGTTTCGATAATTTTTATCAGGGTGCTTACTGATAAACTGCGGCATGATCTGGCACGTAGTCAAGACAGTTACATATTTACTGTTCTTGACAGGGTCATGTTTTGACGATCATTAACACATGGTCCAGAATGCTAGATTCTATTATTTATGCACTAGTATTTGTTCTTGATCGTGTGAGATTGGGGTCGGTATGAGGACAAATCGTGCCCCGTATTACATAAGAGAATACGCCTTCAATAATAGTTTCCTGCTTCTGCATTACGCTCCGAGATTACTGGAGAAGAATAGTGCACATTGACATGTATGAGGATAGCGCATGTTTTGGTCAGTCAGCCACCTGGTGCCTGTTTTAGCACTATCTCACGTAGCCGTGGCAGGCAAATTACCAGAGATGAGAGGTTGGCTCTATCGGCAAGGTCCCTAAGAACGTGAATTCTGGAATGAGTTTTTGAAATCAGGGATATATGTTGTCTGTTTCTGTTATTGATGTTATATTTATAGATTTTTCATGTTTTTGATCAAAACCTGACTGCGGCTAACTCTAGTAAAAAGAAAAAGATCACTGATCTAGAGCGCTCTATTGATTGTGTTATCTCAGTTTAACTGTAATTTTGGAAATAACTGTTTAACTTGAGTGCGATATTTATCATGGTCTCTGCCGGTCAACCATTCGGTGCGGGGCAATTTTGCGGTTAGGGGGTCTACAGCCCGCTGATAGAGCCAAAATTCATAATGTAAATGCGGGCCGGTAGAGCGTCCGGTATTACCCGATAAGGCAATGCACTCACCGCGGTTTACTTTTTGTCCCTGCTTTACAAACAATGTATGTAGATGCATATAGCGGGTCATGCATTGTCTGCCATGCCGGATCTCGACGTAGTTACCAGAAGCACTGTTCCTTTTACTAACAATAACCTCGCCATCACTTACCGCTAGTACCGAGGTGCCGACTGGCATAGCAAAATCAACACCGTGATGTGCTGATATACGTCCTGTGATCGGATGTAGCCTTCGGGGATTGAAATGAGAGGAGACGCGAAATGTTTTTAGGGTAGGAAGTCGTATAAAACCACGCGTCAGACCGGTGGCTTCATTATTATAGAATTGACCGTTGTCTGCGAGAAAAGCGTAATAATCTTTTCCCTTTGTATGTAATCGCATGCCGTATAATTGACCGGAGGAGGCTGTTCCTTTCAGCGGTTCCCTCGAGGAAAGCACCGAGAACTGGTCCCCTTTACTCAACTTGCGAAAATCTATCTGCCATTGCAGTGCTTTAATCATAGAGTTGATATCGCCGGCTGTCAGACCTGTTAGGCGAGCGCTAGTGACAAAGCCTCCATTGAGCTGTCCGGTCAAGAGGGCAGCACGCGACTCGTCGGTTATATAAGTAATACTTTTTTTAAAATTGCCGTTAATGTGCTCATGTGTGCGAGTTTTTCTACGGGAGACATGCCAGGTTAATCGCCGAAAATATCCCTGAGAGGTCATCCTCCAGAAGAAAGGCTGATTTATCTTTAAACTATACAGTACCAGGTTTTTCTGAGACAACATAGTAGCGTCAGTGAGAGTAATTCTGTACTGAGAGAGAACCCTACTTATATCATCCCCAGTGGAGATGATATATCTATGCACTTTTTTCTCTCCTTCGATACTGATCTCATCTGCATCCTCTGGTATATCTGCATCTCTTTCAGGAGGGATCTGGTCGACTATCCTGTTGGCCTCTGGCACGAGTGTATGCGGTCTCTGATCTTTTAGAAGGAAGAGGCAATTAGTAAACTGTGGCACCAATAGTGCGTAGAGAGCCGGTCGCCAAATGGCAACTACTAAAGTCACTATGGTGAGTGAACCCAGTATTATACGTTGGGCTCTTGGCCGATCATTAAAGGCCAGAATGAAGGCGCGAGCTATCTGCTGCACTAATAACGATCCTCACTCATGTGTTCCTCTTTAAGTAGCTTGTGTACTAGTGCGTCAATTGCGACCAAAATGGCGCAATGAGTGTTGCTTTGAAAAAAAGCAACACTCATTGCAAGCCGCTATGGCATGTTAAATATGTGAGGGGGGTTGTTTCGTGGGTGAAAACGTTGATTATTGATAATAGATAGCCTGCATTGATAGGCCTAAAAAAATATACATCACTTTTATTTAATACACCACATGCTAGCTCTTACAAAGCTTGGTGTCAGTGGTGTATTTCAAAGCTAATAATGATAGATGGTGATCTTGCTTATTGGCATAGTTTTATTAAAAATAACCATACAATCGTGAAATACGTGATAACTTGCAGTGTGAACAAGTTACCTTTTAGTAAGGCTCTTCCATGCGATACTGAGGCTGTTCTGCATTCTTGGCCGCATTATTATTTTTTACAGGTTTATTATGACTATTTTCATTGCTATATAACATTGTTAGTGCTGCCTATGTATTTAACTAGCAGGTATACTCAGATGACCATCGGCTGTTATTTTAAACAGTAGATCTCTTTTTTAAAGATTAGGCTATGGATCATAGCTTAAGATCTTTTGATCTTGACTATTACTTCCGATGAGATCAATGGTTTTAATTGATAAAAAAAGCATTTCTCTATGTTATGAGAGTTAAATAAAAACATTTATCATTACGTTTTAAATGTTTTGATGATATCCAACTGCATGATACCAAGATAGCATTAAAATATAGATTTTATATTATCCATTGCGTGAATCAATTGATGGTTACAAAGTAAAAGCATGCAGTGAGGCGTTAGGAAAAAGCACTGGATCCGAGGCGATACGTGTTTTCTTCTTAAGATTTATACTGAAATAGTATACAGTTTTTTTTCAATAACGCCACATATATCATTAAGACTATTAGATGATACTCACTCAATGTGTCGGCATTTCTTATTATAAAACATAAAAGAGGGATTTCAGCAGGGCACTGCTAGATAGTGCTGATGCGATACTCTATTATGTTTTCGACTCTCTTCCTAGTCAAAGAAGAGAGTACACATTTTAGCGATAGCTAAGTAAGTTTAAAAGCGCCTTAACGTATACTTATAACACCCTCAGTACAAAGCTAAATATTTGTTTCGGCCTCAGAAGCAAGCTAATGGGTTGATTTAAGAAAAATGGAATCAAACATTTAAATTAAAAATAGGTTTCTGTGTTGATTAAGTAATAACTCATTTTTCCGTCGATGCTGTTAGAAACCCGTGATGAGTAAGGGCATTGTGATTAACAAGAGAGCGTGTTTTTGTAACCATGCGTTTTGTTATAGAGAGCATTTTTTAATATCAGTCGTTAGCTGATTTAGTAATGACCTAAATATTTTATTTTTAACAAATCAGGGTGAAAGATGCATGTCACGCCATATGATACTCTCTCGGTTAATTAAAGGGGTAAAAGCAACATGCTACAGAAAAGTATGGAAGGGGAAAAGGCTTTGCTAGTACATACCCAAGATTGAGAAAAATATTTACCCTGTTTCAGGGCAGCATGCTATATAGCTAGGCTCAGCTGTAGCTGATGACGGTGTGCGAATACTTGTGGTATTCTTTTTTGCCTGACTAATTATTCATGTGATTACAGTTTATCTAGCATTGTTACTAATGGTTTTTTTTGGAGTTATTATAATTTCACTTCCGATAAGGTTGACTTACCCGTCAACCCTTAACGCGTCGCTTTTTTGTAACTGACTCTTAGAGAGACCCGCTTGATTCAGATCATGTTTATACCCGCCTGGGTTTTACTGATGAGTTATTTTGTATTCTGACATTAAAACATTATTTAAAAAATCTAAATTCAAGCCTTATGTTGTCTGGAGGCGAGCAAGATCCTTGTCTTGTGGGTTAGATCACGAAGAGAACGCTGTGTCACTGATGAAATATACAGGGCGTAGCGCACAGACAGTAACTACTACTGCATTGTGATTCTTCAGGAGACAGAAGGTCTGAGGGGCATGCCCTCAGCTGGTGATGTGCGGGTGATCATCGGAGAATGACAGTATCTTTCTGAGAAAAACAATGTCTATGTATCACAGAATATTAATACTATATCGGTATGATTACCGACTCTTTGGTCGGAGTACTGCAATATCTATTTTTCTGCTTCTAGTTGGTACACTAACGGGTAATGTACTTCGGCTTTCAGTTTCTTAGGGCTCGCTGCGTCTTGTACAGGTTCTTTGGGGTTTCTGAGAGGTTAAGGCTTTGTCTGCTTTTGCTGTCATAAAATTTCTAAATAATCAAATAGCGCACGAAGAAGCTGAGCTTTTTTTACATTCCTACTATGGATCTGATATAGCCTTACTAGTTCTTTTACATAGTCTTTCCGTCTCTGCTCGGTTAAGAGAGTCTTACGATGCTCCAGCCAGCGTAATTGCTCATCGTGATTTAACGTATGCGGAAAATTGCGCGCACGGTAGCGAAATAGCAATGGCGTCAGGCGAGGATCTACACAACTAAGATCCAGCGAGTGTAGATGTTCCGGGGAGGTAGTTTGAAGAATGCTCATCATTGCATAGTCAGCATCGCTAAAAAAACCGTCATACAAAGTAGTATCTACGTTGGAGGAAGATATGAAGGAGGTGTTTTCAGAAAATATCGATATCACTTTTTTTTTGACTTCCGGCCGGCTCTTTAGCCATTGGAGGGTTTCCAGACAGTGCTCGCGATGAATACCTAGTCGTTCTGCATCAATCCGCCGCAGGGTATTAGCGGGAGCCAGCACCGGACATTTATTAAGATGTACTAGTTGTAGTGGTACAGCCGGATTGCTCCCCAATTCTGCACGCCGGGTATATAGCCGAGTCCGGAGCATCTCACTATTACAGTCCGCAAGAGCTCGTGTATCGCCGCTAAGATCACAGACGATGAGTGCATTAGGATTGTTGGGATGCCAGGCTAATGGGGCGATCCAGGCCGTATTTCCCCGGGCGGCGCCGAAGAGACCTGAAACATGAACTAGTGGGGTCATCTGTCTAATATTTATGAGTTTTTTTAACTGATGCTTACCTCGATGGCGGTAAAGATAGTTAAATAGCTTTGGTTGCGCTAGTCGTATTAATTTTGCCACTTCCAGTGTCGCGTATACATCGGTCATGGCATCATGGGCATTAGTATGTTCAATATTGTTAGCGCGGGTCAAATGTTTTAGGCGAAAGCTGGGTAAGCCCTCTGTATTCAACGGCCATGCAACGCCTTCGGGGCGAAGTGCATAACAGGCACGCACGACATTTAGTATGTCCCAGCGGGAATTACCATGCTTCCAGCTCCAGCCGTAAGGATCGTAAAAGTTACGGAAAAATAGGTTTCGAGTTATTTCATCATCGAAGCATACATTATTGTACCCTAGAATACATGTACCCGCCACGTTGAATAGTAGGTAGATACAGCGAGCGAATTCAGCCTCGGTAACGCCATCTTGTAATGCCTTTTGGGGCGTTATCCCGGTCATGAGTACTGCCTCAGGTTCTGGTAAGTAATCATTTGCTGGACGGCAAAACAAGATTTTTGGCTTGTCAAGAGTTTTAAACTGGCTATCGGTACGAATACTTGCGAATTGCGCCGGTCTGTCAAGGGCGGGGTGTGTGCCAAATGTTTCATAATCGTGCACTAAAAACGTGGGCTTTGATAAAGAGTTAGCCATTGTCTGATATCCTGCTTTTAAGGTAGTGGCTGTTCTTCGGGGGTCATTTTTAAGACGTAGAGCATGTACATAGGTTTTCCCTATAGTGTAACAGAAGAACAGCACTGATGTTGCTGGACAAAACGGCGTATGGCAGCTATGTAAACCTTGATAAACAGGGTCGACGCTACCGTCACTAAATGATTACCCGTAGAGGTAACCGCTACAGTTACGTGGTACTATTTTCATGCATTTTATCGGGCATGCATAATCGTACTTTCTGGTATCTTGATGCGCTAAATGATGTAATAAAATGTTTTTTTGATTTTTACCATCTGTTGCATCCAGATCCTCTTGGATATTTTTAAAAGTCTCAATAGGCTAGGTCGATCCTAGATTAGAATAGGGCTGAGCCTTTTTCGGTAAAGCCTGATTTTTCTTTAACCACTAGCGCGATCAAGTTTTAGGAGACTTGTTAGGTTACGTTCACTCCTGTTTTTCATAAATGTGACCAGATATGGATCTTTCCGCTGGTTAACTATTAGTTAAAGCAGCTATAACTGATTAATAATGCTATCCTCCGATGAGGGGCATTGATGGATGTAAAAGATACTAGATTCTTTGCCTGACTTTACTATCGTCAGTTAAAGTTACTAGTGTGAATCACAGCCACCTTGTATCGTGTCGCACAAGGTACTCTGGGAGTAAGTAGATACATGACATCACTGCTAGTAAGTTTATTTTACGTGCTATAACGTTCTTAACTAAGGAGTGCTTTTGTAGAAACCTATATTATTTATAATAACAATGTTATATATGTATTTAATTTTTACGGGCCCTCGAAGCATGCAGCCATCGTTCTTACTTATTTAAATATCTACAAGAATTTATAAATATAAATCATTAAAAGGACTGAGCTCCTGACGCTTGTTTGATGATGATAAGGATTGCAATGCCTGATCATGTTATCATTTATCTAGGGCGTGTTTGAAAAAACAATGACATCAGGATAATGTTTTATGTGCATACATGCATGAAAACATTTCATTTTACCTGAAAAGTATTATATTGCATCATAAAGAAAAATATTATTCTACCATGAATTATTTAGTAGAATAACGGCAGTTATTTTAGACGTACCATTGCGTTATTTTATGAGCTATTTATTTTTACTCCACCGGTTTTGATTCAATAGATTACAATTTTAGCTAATTCTTATCTGAGCCACTAGATGCTTTTTAAAAACGGTCTATAAATAAAAAGCTTAAAACTACCAATTAACTTATTAGCCAAAAGTAGCTTACGAAGAAGAGCGTTTTAATAGTCTAGAGTGATGAGTCATTTATTGCTGTATGGAAAGAGAGAGGGCCTTTTTGACAGATCGCTGATTAGCTGTCTATTAAGAAAGCATGGGTATTGCTCTGTTGAAAAAGGTGTTTAGCTTTTTCTAAATGCATTGAGGGGTTAGTTGGCTAGCTTTTAAACATATTCAGCATCTTCTTTTTGCAGAAAAGCACGCAAGGACAGGGAATGGTCAGAATCAAAAGTTAATACACAATGCAATGATCTATTTGAGTTCTGGGGGTTACTTAGCTTAAAGCGTTTGATCAACAGAATAGGTAAAAAAATAGTTATAGTATTGAAAAAAGAATAGCACAGCCTAATCGCCATCTGGGGAGGCATGCGGCGTGACTCATAAAGTGCTCTGTATTGATTGGGGCACGAAAATCAGTGTCATCACTGAAAAAGAATTTCGGATTGATATGTTACATTCGTTTCCTTCATCAAATACTCCGAGAGATCAGCACCTAACGGCGCTTACGGTAGATATAACTGCGATGATGCTCTATTAAGAAAAATAAAGTTAATTTATTCCTTAAACGCGTGCTTAATCGAGGGATTAAAACTCAGCATCTTTCGCATAAGTTACGATTTCTTTTAAAATAAAGCAGGCGATCTTCGTTGCTCGCTGGTTACAATAGCCAGTCTTCCGACTAACAACACTGTTACTTATTCAGATCAGTCTTCCTGACTATAATGCAAAGGTAGGCCACACCTACGGCAATAATATTTTTTGAATCAAATAATTATTTGAAGATAATAAAAATTATGTAGTTAGATTTTATAAGAACAATGCATGTCTACTAAAACCCGCACTAAACAAGCATTATGCTCTTTTATCTAACAATGGAATAATAATAGCGAAAGCGTTTCAGTGGAGTGTATTGTTAAGAATGCTAATAAAGTTTTCATCAATCAAAAAGAGCTCTGATACCGATTAACGCGCTATAGACGCTGCTTTATTTAAAAACATTTATTATATAAAATATGATATCAAAATATTTTTTTGATATAACCAATTTTTATCCAAATGTAAAATACAACCTAAAATAATCATAATATTAGCATAATTTAATCGCATTCTTCAGCCGATAGCCACGCAGGTGCATCGTTTAATCCCATCATCTGCTTAAGTAAGTGCTGTTTAGCGCTGGGGAGCGTATCGATTAGCCGAAAACCGGTAGAGCGGATCCACCTCTGGAACGGTTGATGGGTAGCGACAAGCTCATCCAATCCCCTCATTCTTAACAGCATGAGCGCCGCGCTGAGTTTTCGCCGGCGCTCGTATCGCCGCAGGTAAGGGTAATGGCCTATATCTTTTCCTGCTTTTTGCAGGCGCCTAACCTCTCCCAATAGTTCTGCGACGTCCATGAATCCTAAGTTGACGTCGTGTCCCGCTAATGAATGAACGGTATGCGCGGCATCTCCTAGCAGCACGAGGCGATGGGCGGCGAAATTGAGTGCATAACGGCTCGTGAGTGGAAAAGTGTTACGATGCCCCTGGAGCTCACATAGCCCTAGTGTTAGGTTGGAGTGTATGGCCACTGAGGCGTTAAATGCCGAGGTGGACGTTTTCAGGTACTCTTTCGCAACTGATGGTGGCAGTGACCATACTATAGAGCTTAAGTGAGGATTGCTTAAGGGGAAAAAGGCTAGAACACTATCACCTTTAAACGTCTGTCGGGCGATGTTGCTATGCGGTTGGGCAGTACACACGGTCGCTACCAGTGCATGATTCTGGCAGTCCCAAAAAGTCAGGGGGATATCAACATGACTCCTTAACCAAGAGCGCGCACCGTCTGCTGCTACAACTAGTCGTGCAGTGAGCATATGGTCGTTGTCAAGGGTGATAAATGCCGCATTTTCTCCCCAGACTACTTGTCGAAGCGTGGTAGGTGCTATCAGTATCACCTCGGCCAGTTGCTCAGCGCGGCGCCATAACGCTTGCTGAATGATGCAATTTGTAATGATATGCCCTAGCTCGGAATATCCCATTCCAGTAACATCAAAGGAAATACGACCGAAACTATCTCCCTCCCAAACTTCTAGGCTACGATAAGGATTGGCGTACTCTGCGGCGATTTCTTGCCAGACTTGTACGTGCTGTAATAAACGGCGGCTAGCAGTATTAATGACAGACACTTTGCGTTTCGATTGTTCTTCTATCTGCAGTGACAATGGTCTCTGGCGCTCAATGACTGCTACACGTAGCCCAGTTCCTTGTAACCCACAGGCCAACGCCAGGCCCACCATGCTGCCGCCATTAATTACGACATCAAATGCTTTACATTCCTTCATCGATCCTCTTGCTACAAGATAGAGCTCATCGCGCCACCCATCCCAGGGTTTTACGCGCCAGACCTGTGCGCAGAGATGGGATATAAGCCATCGCCAACATCCCTATATTACGGACAGCTACTAAAGGCAGGTAACGGTTGCAGAATAGATGGATAAGTCCGTCGGTAATGGTAATGATAACAGACTGATCCGGTTGCCGGCGTTTCTGATATGCTAATAGCACAGCATACGCCCCGAGATCCATCTTTTTTTCCTCTGCCTGAACAAGAGTTTCTGCTAGCGTCATCACATCGCGTAGCCCTAGGTTGAAACCTTGGCCAGCAATTGGGTGTAGCGTTTGCGCGACATTACCTACTAGCGCTATCCGGTGAGAAATGTGCTGCTCTGCAGTACGCAGCCTTAGCGGGTAATACCGGCGCTCGCTAGCAGTAGTAATACGACCAAGAGACCAGCCAAATGCTTGTTGCAGTTTTTGGCAAAACTGTTCTTCGTGCCAGGCAGTAATCTCCTGTGCATGCGCAGCGGGTAAGCACCAGACTAACGCGCTGCGCGCGCGCGAAATAGGAAGCAACGCTAGTGGGCCCTGTGGGGTAAATCTTTCAAACGCCGTGCCACCGTGAGGGACGGTGGTCCTGATATTAGCGATAATTGCAATCTGTTGATAGTCCCACTGGCGCCAGCGGATGCCGCATTGTGCCGCGAGTGGCGACTGAGAGCCATCAGCCACTACTACTAGTTTCGCGTTAAGTGCTACGCCATTATTCAGGAAAATGAAGCTGCCATCTTTCTCGCGTCTGATATTTTGAAAGCTCGCAGGGCAATGCAATTTCACGCCGGGGGCTTGGTACAGTAGGTCAAAGAGCTGTTTGCCAGCGGCATGGAGCTCCAAGACATAACCTAGGGCAGGCACATGATAATCTCTGGCCCTCAGGCACACTTTACCAAGGTGTCCTTTTTCGCTCACCTCGACTTGGGTAATCGGGGTGGTGTAAGGCGCCAGCGCTGACCAGAGGCCGATCGCGGTCAATTCGCGGCGGGTTCCGTCTGTCAGCGCAACGGCGCGGGTGTCGAATCCGGGATGATCGCGAGATTCTGGGTTGAGCGCTTCTACCAGGTCGATGCTCAAAGCGCCACGACTCATATGTGAAATTGCTAGCGCTAGCGTGGTGCCCGCCATGCCGCCGCCTATAATAGTAATGCTCATCCTGAGGTCGCCAGTGCCATAATGGCCTCAATCTCCGTAGCATTTTTGACGACTGAGGCAGTCAGGTTTTCATTACCCGAGGCGGTAATTACAATATTGTCCTCAATACGGATGCCGATACCGCGGTAGGCGTGCGGAACATTGGCATCGTTAGAAATATAGATACCCGGCTCGACAGTCAGCACCATTCCTGGCTCTAGTGGTCGATCACACTGAGATGTACTATAGTCCCCAACGTCGTGCACATCAAGACCCAGCCAGTGACTCAGGCTGTGCATAAAGAATTGACGGTACGCATTTTCTTTGATGAGCTGTTCCATATCCCCCTGCATGACGCCAAGCTTTACCAGTCCAGAGACCATAATGCGAACAGCCTCCTGACTTACGCTTTGAATATTTTGCCCTGGGCCGTAGAGCTCTAGGGCACGGTTTAGCATCGCCAGGACGAGGTTATATAGCGCATGCTGTTCCGGCGAGAACCGTCCATTGACTGGAAAGGTGCGAGTGATGTCCGCATTGTAGCCCTGGTATTCACAGCCGGCATCGATCAGCACTAGATCACCGCTTTTTATCTTAGATGCATTTTCGGTGTAGTGCAAAATGCAGCCGTTTTCGCCGCTGCCGACGATAGTATTGTACGACGGGTATCGGGCGCCATGACGGTTAAATTCATGCAGGATTTCACCTTCCAGCTGGTACTCGTACATACCCGGGCGACATTGCTTCATGGCACGGAGATGCGCCAAGGAGGTGATGTTGCAAGTCTGTCGTATTATGGCCAGCTCTTCTTCAGATTTTCTTAACCTCATGTCATGTACCCAAGGCCGCCAATCAACTAGCGTGGCCGGTGCCTGTAATTTCTTACGCCTGCCAGAGCGCAACTTATCAAGCGCGCTAAATAGCAATGTATCCGCAAAGTGGTATTCGCCCTGCGCATGATAAACCACTTGCAGGCCATTAAGAAGTAAATACAATCTCCTGCTAATGTCATGCCACGGTAGCGCTCGGGCAACTCCTAGGTGCTCTAGTAAGGCCTCTTGACCTAAGCGTTTTCCGGTCCAGATTTCATCGGCGTTATTTCGTGACCGGTGGAATAATATGCTATGGTGATTGAGATGCCCGCTCTTGAGTAAAATTAAGAGTGCCTGTGGTTCGTTAAAGCCTGTAAAATACCAGAAATCACTATGTTGACGATAGGGATACTCACTATCGGCACTGCGCTTCGTTGCGGGAGCGGCAAAGATTAGTGCTGCGCTATCTGGCTTCATTTTTGCCAGCAACGTTTGACGACGGAAAAGATATTCTTGTAGTTTCATTATTCCCTTTAAGATTTTTAAAACATCGATCCTCTCTGCTAGAGTCAACACTCTGAAGGAATAGCAGAGTTAATGTGACTGTATAGTTAAACTATTCAGCGTGAAAGCTACACTCTGATTCGCATCAAGTATAATATTACCGTAAAAGATGATAGTCATGCGGACATTCTCAATAATACCCGACAGTTATTAAGTGTACTCCTTGAAATATTAGATCTTTAGATAACCTAACTGTGCTATGTGACAAACACCGCGGATCGTCTCATGCAACTCGCATTTTACTTAATCTAAATCTCACTTCGTTTTCAGCACTTCAGACTGAGTAAGAAATGGTTTTCTTTCCGGGAAAACTTTATCTACCTATCTATTGACATCTGCGGATAGCGCATACTATGGCGTTATCTAGTGAAAATAATATCTGCCGACATATTATTGAGATGACCGACACGCTAGCGCTCTGGCGAGATGACCTAGTAGCACATCTCACGCCTCATGCTTTCTAAGCGTGGGGCGTGAGATGTGCTCATTATTAGTCAATACATGAGGCAATAATTAGTGCAACTATTCTTGTGAATGTCAAACACCTCCTCACTTAATATCGTATCTATTTTTTTAGTGGCTAATGCTAGCATCAGTTCTTCCAGATCTAGTTAAAGTTGTTATAAGAGGGCATGGTATTGGTCTAGATCTGTCCTCTTATGAACGGAAAAATATGCTGAAATTTATGATTGCATTAATGTAGCGAGCTACAGCATAAAGCACCTATCACTTCTATATTCATATAAATTATATTTAGTATTGTGATTCTCTCCTCGCCGGAAGGACGAGTTATTGATGAGGATTGGCTCGATAAAAAACAAGACTGTATCATGTCCGCAGAATTATCAGATGTGCAATTTTTTGGTCGTGCATTATGAGTCAATTGCCTGCCGAAACAACGGCTAGCGTTGAGACAGGTTGCTGACAAGCAGCATCAGCAGTTGGAAGATCTGCAGGTGTGTACTAAGGGTTACTAATAAAGAATAACCGTTTTTTATTGTCGGACTACATGTTTATTATAAATTAGCATAGGAAAGATTGAAAAACCTTAAAAATGTATCCCGCATTGAAGAGCGCATCCGTTTGCTGCAGAAAATAATTGAAAGGTATTGATTAAGAAGATTCGTACTATAACAATAGTGAGTAACTAGTTTTAATAACTGCTGCTTTGTCATGGACTCGATGCTGTAAATAATTGCATTTTAAAAAATCTCTTTTCAGAATATTGCTAGCAGTTAGATGACTTAAGAGAATATTCTATTCTAGAAGTATGCTGCTATTATTTGCATAGAGCCCCATGATCTATTGATCAAGGAAACTTTCAGGTCCCTACGCGTCATCTCGTTGACTCAAGTATTTCAGGATTAGAGGATGTAGCAGTTTTACGGAGATTTACATAAATCATCACCGCGTCCTTGTCTCCTTATCAACAGCAAAACACTGATGCGGTAGTCGATCTGCGCGCCTACTTTCTGTCGGCGTCGTGCGTTATCAATTTAAGAATAAAAAATTTCATATGAAGTGTCCTGGGGTTTATGATGCGCCATGCATATATCCATATCTACTCCGTACTTTCTCCGGATTTTTTTCGTTCGATGGTGAGCTCAATATGCATGTAATGATCAACGCCCTATGGGGATAGAAAGCAGGCTCATATCCCAGTGATGAATTCATATGCTCATAATCATCTGCTGTTCAAAAATTATACGGTTATGACGTCTTCGGCATTGAATTGCGCACTTAGTTACAAGCCCCTGTTAAATAGCGCCGCTTTATTGACGCGCTAGCTGATTAAGATATTTTGTTTACACTGCTGGTGGTATTTTCTTTTCAAGGATAGCACCCCGGAATGGAAAGTAGATTTTTTGACCTCGAGCCGAAAAATTCTAGACTAGAAAGTTTTTTCTATCGGATTAGAGCACGACTGCCAGTATTTGAAAGAGCCGCCGCAGGTTAAATAGACATAGAAAATAACCACCAACGCCACGATCTGTGATCGTGCTATTCGTAGATAGGCTTTCTATGTCATCTTTCGGAAGAAAGTAATATAATAATGAGACGCAATGTATATTCATAAGCGTCAGTTATTATAGTTCTATCAGCTGCAGGCTGGATAGCTATCCGGCGTCATTTCTGCATCGATCAGAAGATAATTTCTTTCCGAGGTTGTAATTGCATCTTGTATAACCATATGGTTTCGAATGATTTTCAGTCAGAAAAAGTATTGTAATATGGTGTAAGCGGTGTGAAATATTATATTATATCAGTATGATCTAATTAAGGCTCTTATACGACTTTATCGTCTTGTCTATCGGTGCATCATAGGCATTCAAACTTAGAGGATAACCCAGAGTTATGTTGTAGAAGAATATGGCGGTGTTATCTAGTGCATATTACCTGATAATTTACTATCTGTTTTCAGGCATCATAACTTTCGCTTAAAGACCGAAGCTTAACGGCATCATAAAGCTTATAGGTGCAGGCGCATAGCGCTGATGAATATTGCTTAGTCCCACTTATAGCAAATAACCGACTGGGTTTTTTCTTTAACAAGGTATTGTTAAGAAAGCCTCTATGCATAATCAATAAACCTCTCTTGCATATTCTTTTAGTTTTCTTGATCTAATCCGGAAGAGGTGATTGATCATCTGTACTGATATCAAATTAATTAGCATGAACATTTTGTAATTCTCGCGAATTACTGATAGATTTGTCGGGTTAGAAAGGTTTTATGTTCGCGATCCTCCTAATTAACTCTATATACTCCTGCATAAACAACCCAAGAACTTATGGTGATTAATTATATCACCAGATGGTTTCATCACATGTTGACGTTGTATGTTGATATGACTTGAAACTATGTAATTCCTAGATTGTTCTTACTCTATTTCTTTAAAAAAAGAAGCGCGTAAAATCTTATCTGCTCTTTAAGAGTTGTGATAATAAAACCAAGGAAGCGCTATATAGCTATCAGCAAAAAACTATAAAGTCGCATAATCATAAGCGAGCCATCTAGTATCGGGTTGCTCTTTTCATGCATGAACGGTTGTGTGATCAAGTTATGCCCCCCTCATCATGTCGCTTGAAAACTGCATGATGAGGCGGTGGTGACTGTATTTTTTCTTTAGAGTAGAGAAAGTATATTGGAATCAATGTTGTCAGCTGCAGAAAAAATGATTAACAATTTTAATTATGTAATCAATTCAAGAAACGGACATATTCGAGGTAACATGTATTTTTCTAAACCTTCACATTAGAACAGCATGACCCCAAAGGATTAAATAATGGGGGAATGCAGAATACTCAATCGGACTAATTTCTTTCTAGGAATTACATAGTTTCAAGTTTAACATCCCGAGTTTCACGTGCAAATAGATATACTATAGAGCCGAGAAAAAAAATAAAAGCGAATATAATAAAGGGAAAAGAGACTGAATCTTCAGACAAGGGCTCGCTTTTAATTAACCCCCCCAAAAAAAAAGGACCAATAATTTTCGCTATAGCACCAATACCATACCCTAGCCCAAGACATGTCGAGCGTATTTGATTAGAAAACATTTCTCCACCAAAGACATTGATAACACCAAATGCACCATCGCCAAATATCATGACCATCAGAATGCCGAAAAAGAAGACCCAGCCTGAAGAAGCGAGGTTTAAATTATAGGAAGGTATGATTACGCTAATTTGTGTAGAAAGTGCAGCAATAATACAACCTAACGCGCCCATGCAACCGAAGAGAAAGAGTGTTCGACGCCTTCCGAAACAATCAGAGAGCCATGCTGACACTAATCGCCCAATTAAGTCCCCTAAGGAGAGTATCATGAATAAATTTGCTACAGCGTGAATGCTAAAATGAAAAATGTTACCTAATAATGTCTGTCCCCATGACTGAATAAAAAAACTTCCGAGCATGAAACAAAATGAACCAATAGAAACAATACTTAGTTGTTTAGGATAATCTTGTATTATGTTAAAAAAGGATTTTTTAGTAAAGTATACATCTTCAGATAAATGTCCAATTTTATTGATCGGTCTGTTCATCGCCCAAGCGTAAGCTGCACGCGCTTCCTGAACATGTCCTCTAGATAATAAATATCGCGGTGATTCTGGAATAAAATTTTTCCATGCTAATACAATAACAGACAGACATCCAAGAATTAACATGCCTCTCCAACCAAGTGGTTCAGCAAGATACCGCGTTAAAACTGAACCAAGCAACAGGCCTAATGGCACAAATGCTGATGTTAAGCCAGTAAAAAAACCCCTATTTTTAGATGGTAAAAATTCTTGAACATAAGGTATGGAAGTTACATTAAGTCCACCAACGGCTATGCCGACGAAGATGCGCATGATTGACAAAAAGACCCAACTATTTTCAGGTGTTAGTGCAGACAGTCCGGTGAATATTACAAGTAATAACACACATAAGAAAAATGGTTTTTTTCGGCCATATTTGTCAGCAAACCTCCCCCAAAAAATTGCACCGATGACAGTTCCAACTCCAGCCCCTGAAAGAATTAGGCTAGACTGTACTGTGTTTAATGACCATCGCTGATCTTGCATAAGCAAGGTAACAGTAAAACCTATCAGGAATAAATCAAAAAATTCAAGAATGTTTCCTATAGTAACCATGCATATGAGAGATTTTTGATTTTTTGTTAGAGGAGATGCATCCAGTTGTTGTATAGCGGAGACATTTAATTTTATTGATTGCATATTTATTCCTTTTGCATCTAACGAGTGCACCCCGAGAAAAGAGTATGCACTTGGGATGTTGCATAATTAAAAATTATGCCTATCTGTCATGATTGTTTCTTAGTAAATAATTTTCGTCTCGGGTATATCCTTCAATCCTTAATACCAAATGAGTCATTTTTTTAATAAACTCACTGTATGTGGTGGGCGCAAGAAGCTTTATTACCTCTTTAATGTAAAATCAGTTTTTTAAAAAAATGGGGGCGCCTAACGATTGAGCTCTTAGCAGAGCTATTGTTACGAGATTCAGTTTATGCTCGGCTTGCTTAAGAGTATCGCTTAGTTAAGCATCTTAACCATTGTTAAAACTTTTCTGAGCTGCGAATCATAGTGAGTTAGGCTTCGATGCCTAGGACAAGTGTTTTTAACTCAATGATGGGCGTTAAACTAGTGATCTACTGTGATTATAGGTTTGTTTATTTTCAAGATAGCATAGCTGCTGTTTAGATTCTGATTATCAACCTCGTGCTTACGCTTTAGTTCAGGTGGATAAGATTATCATTACTTTACCTCCCTGTAGGGAAAGCGATTTTATTTTATTTCTCAATAGACCATAATGGGGCGAAATGTATATCACTACTTACCGTTATCGAATGCTGCCTGAATTGTTTAGTAGTCTTCTTTAGGAATCCCAGAAGCCCTTCTCGATCATCAGCGCTACTATGCGATCTATTGGCAAAAATATATCAAATATTTTTCACTATTTACTACCCGAGGTAGCTTACGTTGTACTTTAAAGTTGCTCACGCTATGCGTCCAGGCTTTTCTATGCCTCGCTTGTTAAAGAAAGCATAAGAGTTTATGAAGAGTGAGCTGCTAATAGCGCTATGCTGATGCGAGCCTTTTTTGTAATGCCTCACAGCGCGTAATCCAGAGCAGCACCTCAACCATTATTATCGACGAGCTTTTGCGGAGCAAAATATTCAGGGGGCCTTGTATGATAACTCAGGCATTTACCGAAACCGAAACCTCTTTATCTCGGATATTAATCACTTACTTTGCAACTTTATCTAAGTATCATGCGCTTTCTATCAGCTGTAGAGTGTTTACTCTATAGTGACGTTAACTTCACTGAAGTAGTGAGTATTGTGCATTCCATGACGGAATGATAAGAAGAATGTTTTTCCCTACAGTATTGCTATTGAAATAGATATTTTTAGTAAGAATTGACTCATGTCATTACAGTGATTTCAACATATGTGATATATAGCAAAAAAAATTTAAAAGCACTAGCTGCTGAATAACAATAAGATCTGTAGCAGAGGGGTGTTCTGACAGAACAGATGCATGCGTCAGATGTTGCCGAATGTAAAAAGAAACTGCTTGTAATTGCCTAGATGACTAATTTTTCCGAAAGGAAAGGTAAGAAGTGCTTAGCAACATAAAAACGTCACAAAACTCTGTAATTACCCATTTAGTCGTTAATGGAAATGACTTTACAGTTTTTGGTAAGGGAGCATAAAACGTCCTGAAGCCTAGTATTGACAAACGACCAGCACGACGTCAGTTACAGCAAGCATTAGATAGCGTAACAGATGCAAGGATTTTTTCGGCAGATCACGGTACTAATGATGCGTTCGCTCTTTTGGGGTAAAGGTTTCCTGAATGAGTGACTATCATTTTTTCTGTGATGATGTTGTAGAAGAATATTTCTGGCATTGCCAGGACAGGATCCTCTCATGAGCGCGAACCGCATGATCTTGCCTTAAGGCATCTCGATGTAAGCTCACTGAGAAGACAGGAGTAAATATATTTACTCAATAGTGTTGCTAGTACCATGATCGTAACTGCGCCGTTATGCATCAGCGTCTTACTGCTAGTAACGATCTCGGGAACAGGCCGGTAAACTTATTATCGACATGTGATCATTGAAAGAGTGAGATGCGGGTTAACAATACTTCCAGATGGTATGCTAATTGTTTCTGACTATAAGTTACCGATCGTTGAAATGATCGGCAATGGTCAAATCGCTGAACTAGATTTATACTTATAGGTATACCTATAAGTATAATAATAGCCTAATAACGGGCTCTTTCTGGGTTATGCAGGTACTACAAAGGCTCATGTATTTAATAAAGAATTGATATTGACTTAATGTAGATTGATTCAAAAAATACGATGGTACGGTAAAAATCGTATGATGATGCTAGAATAGCTACAAACAAACAAATCACTCCGGAAAAGAGGGTTATAATAAAATGAACATAGCCATTATGTTACCCGGAGATGCAAGATGACGGAACTAGCCGTTAAACATATTATACTGGGTGTCAGCGGCGGCATCGCTGCCTATAAGACTCCAGAGCTCGTTCGTCTTTTGCGCGAGCGTGGCGCTGAGGTGCGTGTAGTTATGACGGCGTCGGCTAAAGCATTTATTACCCCCTTAAGCCTGAAGTCGGTATCAGGTTACCCTGTAGCAGAAGATGTTTTGGATTCCTATGAAGCAGGGCCGATGAGTCATATTGAGCTGGCAAAATGGGCGGATCTGGTGCTTCTTGCACCAGCAAGCGCTGATTTATTGGCGCGTCTAGCAGCTGGAATAGCTAATGATCTACTAACTACGCTCTGCCTTGCGACAGAAGCGCCTATCGCTGCAGCGCCAAGTATGAATCAGAAAATGTACAGAGCAGCTGCTACACAGGCGAACTTAAATACGTTAAGCGGCCGAGGCGTACTACTGTGGGGGCCAGATAGCGGTTGTCAGTTATGCGGCGATATCGGCCCAGGCAGGATGTCTAATCCTCTTGTGTTGGTAGATCAAGTAGAACAGTATTTTACACCTTCTCCTACCCTACACCACCTGAATATCATGATAACAGCTGGGCCGACCCGAGAAGCTCTGGATCCTATACGTTTTCTTAGTAATCATAGCTCTGGCAAGATGGGTTTCGCCATTGCTAGAGCTGCTGCGGCCAAAGGCGCACGAGTGACGTTGATCTCGGGACCTGTCTGCCTACCAACGCCAGCGGATGTGCAGCGTATCGACGTAACCAGTGCGCTAGAAATGCAGGATGCGGTGATGGGCAATATCCACAAACAGCAAATTTTTATTAGCTGTGCAGCGGTGGAGGATTATCGCGTCCGCCACTTTTCTCCAGAAAAAATCAAAAAACATAGCGATGATTTAATCATTACCCTGATTAAGAATCCTGATATAGTAGCAACTGTAGGCGCATTAAAAACACAACGTCCTTACGTCGTCGGATTTTCTGCTGAAACTCACAATATGGAAGAGTATGCCCGTAAAAAGCGCATTAATAAGCAGATGGATTTAATTTGCGCCAATGATGTTTCTCAGAAAGGACAAGGATTTAATAGTGATAACAATGCATTGCATCTTTTCTGGCAGGATGGAGAAAACCTGTTACCTCTAAGCGACAAATCACAGCTTGCTCAGCAATTGATTGACGAGATTTGTAGCCGTTATGATGAAAAAAATCGACGTTAAGCTATTGGACCACCGTTTTGGTGATCGTTTTCCGCTACCGGCTTATGCTACTATAGGCTCTGCCGGTCTCGATTTGCGGGCCTGTATCCATGAGCCTCTTGTGCTAGATCCGGGGAAAACAAGGTTAATCTCGACCGGGTTAGCGATTCACATTGCTGATGCTAATCTAGCGGCTATTATATTACCGAGGTCCGGTCTAGGTCATCAGTGCGGTATAGTATTAGGTAATTTAGTGGGGCTAATTGATTCAGACTACCAAGGGGCGCTGATGGTCTCGGTCTGGAACCGAGGAGAGTATGCATTTACTTTAAAACCAGGAGAGCGTATGGCGCAGATGATATTTGTTCCGGTCGTGCAGGCGGAGTTGAATGTAGTAGTATCCTTCGATGACGCCAGCGAGCGTCGAGATAAGGGATTTGGGCACTCTGGTCGACAATAGATTCTGAAGACTCGGTCCATGATACGGTATCGAACAAATATTTTTTGACGCTATAGGACCTCGCCCGTTAAAAATATGTCTGGTGTTTAGCGACACGATTGACAGTTATGATAAAGAAAGTGATTTTGCATGAATGAGAGGGCGAGAGCATAGGACATGCAACTAACGCGAGAAGGTATTTCTGCATAAAGAATGAAACACTATCAGTCCATATTGGTGTTTCGGAACGACGCTTCACCGTCACTATTTCAGTAAAACAAAAATTACAGAGAGCTTGAATCGGGATGATGCATATGTTATACGAGTGTCTCATCTGGGTTTCTCTGAAGGTAATGCAGGACTCATGTGCATTATTATCAGCTATATGCTCTATAACGTTTGAACAAGATCGATGTTAAGGTCGCATCGATGAGCTGCATGAGAGTATTTAGGGCAGTTTTCGCTCCGTTTTTGGGTCTTGCCTTAACAAAACTTACATTAAGAGGCGGCATTTCAGCTAGAGTAGTCGTTTCTCTCCATAGTGATATTAGCTTCTTTCGAAGGGATGCTATCGCGATTGTTACGTACTGAATTGAAACATCAGCCCGTGAAGAGTGGTGCGCATTGCAGCACTGGAACCTGCTGCTTTTGGAGAAGGTCAATGAGCTGTTTTGTGTCAGATACAGTATTTTTTCTGATAGTCTAGGACCGCCTCAAGGTGGTCGGCCATTTCGTCTTTTTGTTTTAGATACGTGAGAAGATCGAACAGCGTGATGATAGCAAGTACCTTGCAGCAATACTCTCCCTCTATTTCCTGAATAGCAGAGGAATTGCCACGCCCTTTTTCTCGCCGATCTAGTGCAATCAGCGCCCCAGAAAGCGTTGCTTGATGATCATTGATGATAATCATTGACTCTCGGATGGCGGTACCCATGGTAATGACGTCGTCGAGAAGCATGACTCTCCCCTGGAGAGGACTACCAATCAGGATCCCGCCTTCACCGCGTTGCTTGACTTCCTTACGGTTAAAACAATAAGAAACATTCCACTGATGCTGCTGAGCCAGCGCCACAGCAGTTGTAGTAACAATAGGGATCCCCTTGTAGGCAGGCCCGAATAACAGATCAAATCTTAGGTCTGAGTCGACTAATCTCTCCGCATAAACTTGCCCCAAAAATTCTAGATCACGCCCTGTATTAAATAAACCAATATTAAAGAAATAGGGGCTAACACGACCGGATTTAAGTATAAATTTGCCGAATTTTAATGCCTGCCTTTTTAAGGCATACTCGATAAATTTATACTGATATGTTTTCATCAATTTTTGATTTCTCACTATAAGAACGGACAAGACTGCACTGTAGTTAGGGTCGCTCTGGGTGGATCATAACATCACTTCGGCCCTGGATATGAGTTTTCTCGATCGTGCAATGCACTATAGATGTGCAGTGCACGATCGAGAAAATGATAGAGTGTGTAATGAGCTAAACGCCAGCATGACCGCTTCTGATACGATGTTGAAATTGTTCGTCATTCCTAGCAGCGTAATCTTGTTTAGTGCCTTGACTATTTCTATCTCCGCACCTTATTTTTTTTATCATAGTTACGTAGAGATAGCTGAATATCAAGTGTTTAATTTTATGTTAGGCAAAAAGTTTTCTCTAACATTGCATAATTGCCTTACCTAAAAGGCAAGGCAGCCTGTTGTTATACGCAGTGAAATAACTACACGTACCACATTATGTATCGTTACTAAAACGACGGCGCCGTCCGCTGTCACGGCGGTCACCACCATAGTTGCCACGGTTAGCGCTCGGTATGCCGCGGCGTTCGCTGTTACGAGTCGGTGACTCACCTATGAACTTCATATTCATTGGCTTGTTTAGAATACGCGTACGTGTAAAGTGAGATAGAATTTCTCGCGGCATGTTTTTCGGTAGCTCAATTATTGCATAAGAAGAAAATAATTTAATATTACCAATATAGCGGCTACTGATATCGCCTTCGTTGGCGATCGCGCCGACTATATTACGAACCTCGACGCCATCATCACGACCGACTTCGATGCGGTAAAGATTCATTTCTCCTAGGTCACGGCGTAAACGCCGCGATGAACGTTCACCAGCGGCATCCCTGCGCTCGTCCCGTTCACGGGGGGGGAGGAGGCGCTCTAGCACTGTATCCTTCGGAAGAAGGAGAGGGCGTTGGCCTTGGGCTATTTTCAACAGCGCCGCTGCGAGCGTTTCCATATCTAGCGCTTCCGCTGGCAACAGTTTAGCTAGAAGTGTGCGGTACATGTGTAGATCGCTGCTTTCCAGGTGGGTTTTTACCTTACGGGAAAACTTTTCCAGGCGGCGGGCTTCTAGTACTTCAGCGCTCGGTAGTGCTACTTCCGGGATAGTCAATTTCATGATGCGTTCAATATTGCGCAATAGACGTCGTTCGCGGTTTTCTACAAAGAGCAGTGCACGCCCCGCACGTCCAGCACGACCTGTACGGCCGATACGGTGTACGTAGGATTCGGCATCCATGGGAATATCATAGTTCACGACCAGGCTGATGCGATCAACATCTAGACCGCGTGCAGCGACGTCAGTTGCAATTAGAATATCTAGTCGCCCATCCTTTAAACGATCAAGTGTCAGCTCGCGTAGTGCCTGGTTCATGTCTCCGTTTAGTGCAGCGCCATTGTAACCACTGTTTTCCAGTGCTGCGGTTACTTCTAGTGTAGCACTTTTAGTGCGTACGAAGATAATAGTTGCGTCGAAATCTTCGGCTTCTAGGAAACGTACAAGTGCTTCATCTTTACGCATTCCGTGTACTGTCCAATAGCTCTGGCTGATATCAGGGCGGGTAGTTAAATTGGATTGAATTCGCACTTCCTGTGGCTCATTCATGAAGCGGCGGGTAATGCGGCGAATTGCGTCTGGCATGGTGGCGGAAAATAGAGCCGTCTGATGCTGTGCGGGCACCTGAGTTAAAATGTTTTCCACATCTTCGATAAAGCCCATACGTAGCATCTCATCGGCTTCGTCCAGTACTATCCCGCGTAAATTAGACAGATTGAGTGTGCCTCGTTTCAAATGGTCTAGGAGGCGGCCAGGAGTACCGACCACAACCTGTGGTCCCTGACGCAGAGCGCGTAATTGCACTTCGTAACGCTGCCCTCCGTATAGGGCGACTATGTTGATACTTTTCATATGCTTCGCAAAATCAGAGCAGGCTTCTGCAACCTGCACTGCAAGTTCGCGGGTCGGTGCCAGTACTAGCAACTGAGGCACGGATAGCGCAGGATTGATATTGTGCAATAGCGGAAGAGAAAACGCAGCGGTTTTACCGCTACCCGTCTGCGCAATACCCAGCACGTCACGTCCGGCTAATAAATGCGGGATACAGGCGACCTGAATAGATGACGGCTTGTCATAACCGAGATCAGTGAGCGCACTCAGGATAGGAGCATTGAGCCCCAGATTGGTAAAAGAGGTTTCTACTTCAGACATGTATACGAGCCTTATTTTTTAATGGCCGCCAGTCTACATACCTCGTACTGAAAACTTTTATTCATTTTCATCAAAAGTGTGAACCGGCTCAAATGAGATTTAAAACAAAAAATAAACCCTCAAACGCGCAGGTGCAAAAAAAAGAGTAACGCGGGCTATATAAATTTTTTGTCAGCTATTTCTGGTCCGATTCTGATAGATGGTTTTGTACATGTGCTAAGCTTCAATTGAAACAATGCATAGTAGTAGTTAATAAAATTATACATGTTGTTAGTAACTGTCAGTGTTAACAGTGGTGAAGACGCCTTATTATTTCCTAGACTCAGATGATTTTGCTGAAATAGCAGTCACTGTCTGAGTCGTTACATCCGCCTCAAGGCAGACTATCAGTATTGATTATCTCATGGACCTCAGATTAAATCTCTCTTTCTTTTAATTCGTTTTTATACCAAGGTGTTGTAGAGGGCTATCTATAGTACGCAATTATAAGGTGTTCGGGGGAGACCTCGAACTTTTTTGTGCTTAGTATATGTTGTTCAGCATATGCCGAAAAATTAATATTTTCTTGGCATATTGAGTTTAATGCTATGATACAGCACTTTTCCCTCATAGCATAGCTCTAAGGATTTTTACTAAATCAGGCTCTGGTGCGTCAGTGTTTTTGTTTATATAATTTACGATGAGCCTTTTCATAGCGCGCGCTGGTGTAACCACGACAAGAACTTTCTTGTTATCCTACCAGGATTAGCACTTTGACAACAATCAGCTATGTTAAGTAAAACGCATTTTTGCTTTAGGCACTACAGCGGTTCTGTCGGCGGATGCTAGCTTCCTTGATGCTGAGTCGCACGCGACCTTGACGGTCAACTTCCAGAACCTTTACCTGAACTATCTGGCCTAGTGCTAGGTAATCGGTTACTTTCTCTACATGCTGATCGGTGATTTGGGAGATATGTACTAATCCTTCTTTTCCGCCTCGGATCCCAACAAAAGCACCAAAGTCTACTATGCGGGTTACTTTACCATTATAAATACGACCGACTTCTATTTCTTCAGCGATCTCTTCAATGCGGCGAATTGCGTAGCGCGCTTTATCGCTGTCAGCAGCCGCTACTTTCACGGTGCCATTATCTTCAATTTCGATAGTTGTACCGGTCTCTTCGGTCAGAGCACGGATAACCGTCCCACCTTTACCAATGATGTCTTTAATTTTATCGGGATTAATTTTAATGGTATAGATACGAGGCGCCAATGCAGAAATATCGGCCCGTGGCGAGCTGAGT
This sequence comes from secondary endosymbiont of Ctenarytaina eucalypti, assembly GCF_000287335.1. GTDB lineage: Bacteria > Pseudomonadota > Gammaproteobacteria > Enterobacterales > Enterobacteriaceae. The sequence continues at coordinate 756,974 of NC_018419.1, read as the reverse complement.
GTCTTATCCATTAGGCTGAGGATGTGCATGCGCGCACCTTTGGCTTGATTTAGGGCTACTCGGATGATATCACGTGTGATGCCTGAAATTTTTATATCCATTTGCAGCGCGGTAATACCTTCACGGCTACCAGCAACCTTGAAGTCCATATCGCCCATACGATCTTCGTCTCCTAGAATATCAGATAACACAACGAAGCGCTCGCCTTCTTTTACTAGACCCATGGCGATACCGGCAACGGCTGCCTTGATGGGCACCCCGGCGTCCATTAGAGCGAGCGATGCGCCACACACGGAGGCCATAGAGGATGAGCCATTGGATTCTGTAATTTCCGATACCACGCGCACTGTGTACGGGAATTCGCTGGCGCTTGGCATCACCGCTAGAATAGCACGCTTTGCCAAACGGCCATGGCCTATTTCTCGACGCTTTGGTGATCCTACGATACCAATTTCGCCAACGCAATATGGAGGGAAATTATAGTGTAGTAGGAAACGGTCTGTTCTTTCACCCATCAATTCATCAATATTTTGTGCATCTCGTTCGGTGCCAAGGGTCGTGGCGACCAAGGCTTGGGTGTCCCCGCGTGTAAAGAGCGCAGATCCATGGGTACGTAGCAGGATGCCGGTACGCATATCTAGTCGACGAATCATATCGTTTTCACGGCCGTCGATGCGTGGTTCACCGCACAATATGCGGCCTCGCACAACGGTTTTCTCGAGAGAAATTAAAATATCTTTGATTTCAAATATGTTTACGTTTTCGTCTTCGTGCGTTAGCGATGCTACGATATCGGCTTTAATTGACTCTATCGCGGTATAGCGCTCTTGTTTTTCGGTGATACGATAGGCTTCTCTAAAACGGGATTTCGCTAGTTTTGTGATTTGTGTCTTAAGATCGAGGTTAACATCCTTAGCTTTCCATTGCCACTTTGGTTTACCGGCTTCAGTCACGAATGTATTAATATTTTCGATTACTACCTGCTGCTGTTCGTGGCCGTATACTATGGCGCTTAGCATTTGGTCCTCGCTTAAAATCCTCGCTTCGGATTCTACCATCAGCACTCCCGTTTGAGTACCAGCTACCACTAAGTCTAGGTGGCTTTCAGCGAGTGCCGTCTGTGTCGGGTTTAGAACATATCGATTATTAATGTAGCCAACACGTGCAGCGCCGATAGGGCCGTTGAACGGAATACCGGAGAGGCTGAGCGCAGCAGACGCACCAATTATCGCTACGATATCAGGGTTCACCTGAGGATTAACGGATACAACAGTAGCGATAATCTGCATTTCATTCAGGAAGCCTACTGGGAAAAGCGGACGGATGGGACGATCAATCAGGCGCGAAATCAGCGTTTCGCTTTCGCTTGGGCGGCCTTCCCGGCGAAAAAATCCGCCCGGGAAACGCCCTGCGGCATAAATTCGCTCTTGATAGTTCACAGTCAGCGGAAAGAAGCACTGCCCCAGTTTTGCTTGTTTTTCGCCAACGACTGTCACAAATACTGCCGTATCGTCCATGCTGACCATGACTGCGGCAGTCGCCTGACGTGCCATCATTCCAGTTTCCAGTGTTACGGTGTGATGGCCATATTGAAACTTGCGAACAATCGGATTTAGCAAAATCATTTCCTTTGTAAAGTACACGATACGGTTACATTAACCGCGCGCCATTGACTAAAAACTGCTTATTACATACTCGCTATTAATCACAATCTTTCATAATTGTGGAATGAATACAGCTCGCTTATATATGTTTATGATCACATATACAGACAACCCCACGACTGGGTTACTCACCCCCTAGAAGAAAGGGGCCAGATAAGGCCCCTTTCTCTGAAATAGCTTGGTTTAGCGCCGTAGACCCAGGCCGTCAATAATGCTGACGTAACGTCCCACATCTTTATGCTTCAGGTAGTCTAGTAGTTTACGACGCTGCGCAACCATACGCAGTAAGCCACGGCGGCTGTGGTGATCTTTTTTGTGTTCCAAAAAATGGCCTTGTAGGTCGCTAATTTGAGCGGTTAAAAGAGCAACCTGTACTTCAGTGGAACCGCAATCTTTGATATCACGACCGAAATCAGAAACACATTTCGCTTTCGCTTCAACACTTAAAGACATAGTAACGCTCCAAATATCACTATAAAATGCTTGCAGCAACAGATTCAGGCCGATTGCTAATTTAGATAATGATTTTATAAGACCCTATATTATACGCTTAGAGCTTGATTAGCACAAGCCGATCACATTATTACGCAAGGAAAGGTAAAAATTAAATGTATTTTTTAGCAAATACAGTCTTTTTTTGCACAAATATTTTATCCCCTTTCTGCAGATGACTGCTGACATCTTTTAGCTGAAAGATAAGTATTTTTCAAAGGTGGTCTAGAAAGAGTGACACTTTTAATTGCTCTTGTGCCATTATTAAATGTTAACACGCTAATAATCTTGATGCAGCATAACGTCAAGTATTTAGTGCATTTTAATTGCAAAATTTTTAATGTCCGAAAATGAGATCTGCTAGATTCTTTGAATCTTCAGGGAGCTCTAGTGAGAGAATTGTTTCTCTTGGTCTAGAGGGTTGTTCCGCATGCTTTCAGGTGAGGCCGGAGACTGTTATTAGCATATTGTGAGTGATGTAGACTTATGATCATTCTCTGTAAGATTAAGAGTTAAAACTTAAATAAATTTATCTTTCTTTATGGTGGCGTAGTTGATTAAGTGCAATATCATTATCATTTGATATCAATTTTTTAATGCTAAATTTTGTATACTATAGCGGCAAACGTTTTAGTGCGATGTTCATTATAAAGCATCCTAGTTAGATATAAAAAACTATCATTGATATACGAATGATCAGTGCCGTATGCAGGGATGTTATGCGGATATTGTAGTAGCCTGTAGACTATTTTGATGCATTTGAAAAGTCTCAACAATGCTTCATTGTTGAAGAAATAAAAATAGATTATTAGCTTAGTGAATCGATAGTTTACTACACAGCAAGATAATAACACAGAAAGATGATCACACTAGACTTAGTGAAACGCCATTTTTGATCCTACAAGGATTGAGTACAAACACTTGATAAAAAACAGCATGATGGTCTATCATTTAACAAATCCCATCATGGTTATTATAAGAAATAAAGCTAGCTAAAAGTGTTTTTCACTAACTTGCTTGATAAGAAGGTTCTCATATAGCACCGTCTCTGACGATATAGATAAAATCAATCAGAATATTCCGGATGATGAAATAGGCACTGAGAGTTTCGGGGGTATGATGATTTTATAAGACCTTGCCTGAGCTATCTTCTTAATAAGATAGCTCTAAGGAGGGAGGTCTTAAATACATAGCTTTTGTACGGTCAGTGATTATTTAATTACTGATGCAACAGGTTGTTTCATTAACCTAACGCACACAGCGCAACCTAATTTTTTTACACAATGTCTGATGTGTCATATGGAGGCATAAAAAATCTGGCTTTGCTTGCCTCACAAGCAACGTCACCCCCAGCATATGCAGGGGGTGACGACTCCCTACAGTTTTACCATTCTAGATTAAAAGAAGCATTATACATAATGTCATTTCCTCCAGAATAAGCAAGGCCGATTTTAACCGCTGCATTTTCATTCATACGATACCCGCTACCGACAGCCAACGCTTGTGAAGAGCGGTAACCGCCTAGACCCGCAGTGACATTCGCTTTGCCGACACAATAAGGTTGGAAAAGACCCGCTAACGCAGCGGAAGCGGCTAGCCCTCGGTCAATTTTCGTGTTGGTTTTAGATACTTGCTGTTCAAGCCTATTAATACGTGGAGTATTATTTTGCCCCATAGTATAGGCGGACCTAGCAGTTCTTCTAATGCGATTCAATTGAACATGATTAACAGGAGGATGATTATCTTCAGTAGTATTCGCTACACTGGTACTGGCTATTTCTCCAGAAGTGCCCGCAACCGCATGGTACTTTTCTTCGAGACCTGCACCCATATGCATTGTATGGCTTGTGTTTTTAGAGATCTTCAGATTTTTGCGCGAAGCCTTAGAAAGCATGCTTGTTGGATGAGCATCTTCCTGCGCAACAGCCGCTAATGCTGCTTTGTTAGCAGCGGTGTAATATAGATTCGTATGCGAATCTTCATCTTCTTGAGCGGCTACTGTTTTGATGTCTTTTTTAGATGCAGTGTCGGTATTTTTGTATGCATTAGCATCGCTAGCGGAACGCTGCGCCCGTTCTTTTTTTTCTTGTTCGGCTAGAGTAAATTTTCTGTCTAAACTATTTACCGTGCTATTTACCGTACCGATTCTTTTATCTATACTCTCTTTTAGGGTATTTAATTGATAAAGATTCACGGCATCAGTTTCTTCGGTGCCGGAGGCAACATGAGTAATTTGAGCGTATTTTCTATAGAATAGTTCATCGTTAGTATCATCCTCATATGTGCCACCAACAGAGACTTCAGCAAATCGATTATCAATCTGCGCTGAAGCGTCCGAATTATAATAAAGCCCCCTATTTGGCATTTCATTTGCAATTTTCTCATTGAGAAACGAAACGTATTTTCTTGTTGTGGATGCATGACTACCTAATGCTGTTGAATGCTCTTGGTACGCTTTGGCTCCATGTCCAATTGCAGTGGTCTCCGATGCACTTGCTTCTGTGTCTTCACCCATCACATAAGCATTTTTACCAGTACCAGAGTGTGTAATTTCATCTGCGATTGCCGTATAAGGCAATGCGGTCAGAGTGCTGATAATAGCGTACGAAAAGACGGTTTCAGGTAAAAATTTTATTTTACTTAACACTCTTTTTCTTTCGCTGATGATTGCCGTGTGCGTATTATTGCAGAGATGAAATGCACTTTTTAAATCTTTTTTTAATAGAGAATGTCTATTCTTTTGAAGTAGTTTATCTATTATTTTTTCTTTGCTTAGTGGTGCTGTTTTTATTTTTTTGTTTTTAACTAAAATTACTTTAGAAGTAAAAATATTATTTACGCTTAACCGTTTATTTTGAATAAAAACATGATCTGTAAGTGCTGTTTTTAAAGCATGGATTGTTTGCATAGCAGATGCTAAATAAGCAACAGGAGGTACGTTTAATAATCTAGCTTTTTTTTCTGTTTTATTCATAATCATTCCCTTTTTGAAATAACGTGGTTACATCATTTATGCGAAAAGACGAGCTTATGAGCATGATTTAAAATATTCATCAATGAAAAAGAAAAATAAAACGAGTTATATTGATAGTATCGATTCATTTTTTTAATGGAACATTGTACTTGTTTTTTTATAGAAAATGATGCTATTAGTTTTAATATTTATATTTTTATCCTATTAATATAGGAATAGCATTTCATAAAGTGATTAAAAAAACTTTATGTTGTCTTGAATAATTTTCAAGAGAACGGGCTGATTTATTTAAATAGTTGTTGAATAAATAAAGAGTCTGTGACGATACTACTTTCGTACGAGTCATTGTCGAGCAATGCCTATTTTATTAGCGGGCTATGTTTGCAACATGGCCCGCTTTTCGCCAAAATCATATGCGATAGCATCATGGTGCATTCTGGATTAGGTCAACAGATGTCCATCAGCCGCCTAGGATTCCTACTGGTGTTGTATGATCCAGATTGGCACCGAGTGATGCGTAATTTAAATTTTCAAATCGCGAAAGAAAGTCGCGACTCAGAGTTGTTAGCAATGTACGAAGATCAAAGAAAGAAAAAATTTTCATGATAAAGATCATTACTTTTATTATATGCAGTATAAAGAAAGCAAGAATCTATCTACAATCATTGTAGATAGTAGAGTCAGTCCTAATGCGATATTCATTCAGGGTCACAGGCTCAACATGTCTTGATATAAACGATATGCCTTATGTTTATAAGTGGGTTTTTCTATTTTTTCTATTGAAATGTATAACTAATTATACATGAAACTATAGTTGTTACAAGTTTATAGCATTAAAAATAAAAAGACGCTAAATAAGCGTTAGTAGTATAACCTAATCACTCAGGTCCATCTTTTATCTTTTATAAAGCAGTTAAAAATCATTAACTTCTGATCGAATAAATAAGCATTTCGACGCGTTGACTAGTATAGGACGCTATTTCAGCAATCGATTCGGTGTGCAGTCTTAAAAAGAGCGAACCTTGGTTCGTCGCATCTATCCGCGTATCGATAGCTACGAGGATGCAAACAACTATCCAGAACATTTCTTAACAGACAGAAAACATACTGATGATGTTATTTTTTAGTAAAGTATCTTTTTAGGCGGTGTCATGACTTATATGAGGTTGAGCTTGAGGACTTTATGTTAGAACAGCTCATGACCGCAATAAACCAATAGGATTAAAGTCTTATTGTAATTAAGCATATGATGTTATGTTTTTTATTCGAATCAAGTGTCTTGTTTGCTGTTAGGCATGACATAACTCTTCTCCTAGAATAGGAGTTATGGGATAAAAACCAGAAAGAGTCTGCTATATATTCCGCTGCATCATCTTTTAAACAGTGCGATCTAGAGGATCACACTGCTGATCTCTCTCCCAAATATCTATCTGTTAACAAAATTTTTTCATAGCTATTTGAACAAAAATTTTTCACAGGTTCTTGACGCCTGCGATTAATGCGGCTGATTTTCGAAATCTAGCGCTGTTGAACCAAACGGCATGCATAACGATTTCGCCAAGGAGAAGTTGATTGTAAAGTGATTGTGACACTGTAAGACATATACCTAGAATCAAAAATAGTTAAGTACGTTGACGATTGCTGTCGTCTCGCTTATTTTGGTGATCACTGAAGAGTGATATGAACCGGAGCGTACCTGTTTTAGGTAGTGAGCTGCAATGATGACATAGTGAATTTACGAGGTCTCATACGGAGCTACTCAGATTCGGATTTTTAAACATATAGTTACCCTAAGAGTACAACTCAGCCGACATGATGCGCTCCTGCGTGACTGGAATAAGGAGCGCGCGTTTTTGCTTTAATAAAAGCGCATGGCAGTAACATGCATCTTAAATAAAATTAGCCACCACTGCTCTGATTGTCTTTAGCCTTGGCTGCATTAAATCCGGAAGAGCCGCTGTATGTGTAGGTACTGATCTATGATCGACCTGCAAAGATAAAGTTTATTTATAGCACTCCCAATATTAGATCAGATTAATCCCCTGCTGCGTTGTTCAACACTCTCTTACTGTATGTTCTGTGCCCGCTAAGTAAACATTTTAGGCTGATGCGATTCATCATACGAGAAATTATCTTATTTACACCTTGACGTTTCATGTTACTAGTCACTGCCTATTCCCGTGTTTTCAGTTAAGAATGAGCTGCACCCCGAGCGACGGCCTCAGATAGCGTAACATTTTAGTTAATTAATTTCTGTAAGACTCTAAGTTAGCAATTAAAAACTTTTTTATCATTCTCACGGGAAGTGAAAGCCGCATCCGAGTAGAAAATATTCCGCTACAACGTCCAAGAAAGACTGTTTCTTGCTATTTGGTCATAGACCAGTGATCCAGCAATGCTGTCAGAGAGCCGAGCTTCTTTAGAACTTTTTTGCAAGTAGCTGAGGTGGTTGAAAGAATCGTTTTCTATAGAAATTATTTTTAAATAATGGGAGCGGGTGAAGTGAATAATTAGCAGAATATAAATATATTCAACAAGTTCTCCCGAAAATGACCGCCTGTATCATTTCGTCATCGCATAGGGGTCCCGGTGATGACGTGGCCGCTTCTGAATGTTATGAAGTGCATTTATCGTAACAGAAAAGAACCATCAAAGCCGATCGCTTTTATGAGAGACATGACTAATATAACGCTTTGTTGAGGAAATAATAAAGCCGTTTACCCCACCACCTTAAGATGCGCAAGATTAGCCAGTCTGTATTATGAGTATAACTATGCGGTTGAAAATTAGCCCGTGAAACAGCACTAGCGATAACTGGAAAAAGATATTCACGGATCACTCAGTGTGCTAATTAAAACAGCGATGTTCTGTTTCAAAATATTCTCTAGCCTAATGATGTCTGATGTTTCATGACGATTCCAGGCGGCAGTTGAGACAGCGGGCAGAGTGAATGTATTGAACCAAATTACGCTGTTAGGAATTTGGAAAACCAGGCGGGTCACTTCCCTATCTTCCGGCTAGAGGCACCCTAGTCATTAACTAATCAACGCATGAATGAGGTCAGACTATTAATTATTTATGCTAACACTGTTAAGCACTTGTCTCTAGATTATCTTCTAGAGCGGCCCCGCACCTGGGATAGCCAAAATAACATATTGATAACTTTATATGCACATCACAGCTGCCTAGCGGTCGAGAGTTTTGTAAGAATAGTGTTGACAGGCAAAAATTTTTATCAACAAAACTAGAATTCAAACACAAAGCAATAAACTTTGCGTTATTTCATTTTTTATTTCATATCACCTTTATCACAAGATCAAAGATCATATTGATTTATTTTTCAGCTTTATAAGAACCTGTTTATTATCTGGCGTTGACGGGTGTTTCATGAAATCTCACAACATGCTTCTACGTTGCAGCAAGTAATCAGCTCATTGACCCGACAAATCAATTTTTTCAACAACTTATTCTATGGCTTCTCGGTACTGCATTGCTATTCAAAGGCTAACGTCGTTTGGTTAATAAGATTTTTCTATACCTGCATAGAGTCACGTTTTTTCTATTTTCTTTATTGTCACGTCAGGAGCAACGAGCTAATAATAAGATCATGTCTTGTCAAGACGTCTTCTGCGCGAGCGTCACAGTGTTTCACTTAAGGATCCCTGTCTACCATGCAAGAACTTTATCGTCCTAAAGAGATCGAATTCACCGCCCAGCAATACTGGGATGCACATAATACGTTCAGGGTCACTGAAGATTCTGGAAAGGAAAAATACTACTGTCTCTCCATGCTGCCCTATCCCTCTGGCCGTCTGCATATGGGGCATGTACGTAACTATACCATCGGGGATGTGATCGCACGCTATCAGCGCATGCTAGGAAAAAATGTCCTTCAGCCCATAGGATGGGATGCCTTTGGTCTGCCAGCCGAAGGAGCTGCGGTGCAACATAATACCGCGCCTTCGGCATGGACCTACACTAATATCGCTTATATGAAGCGCCAGCTAAAACTGTTGGGCTTTAGTTACGACTGGAATCGTGAAATCACCACGTGCCGACCAGAATATTACCGTTGGGAGCAATGGTTTTTCACCCGCCTGTATAAACAAGGCTTAGTGTACAAAACGACCTCGGCGGTCAACTGGTGCCCACAGGACCAGACGGTCTTGGCTAACGAGCAAGTAATCGACGGTTGCTGCTGGCGCTGCGATAGCAAGGTTGCGCGGAAGGAAATCCCGCAGTGGTTTTTAAAAATTACTGCTTACGCTGATGAGCTGCTGTACGGTCTAGATAAGCTAGAGAGCTGGCCTGAAAAGGTAAAAACCATGCAGCGTAACTGGATCGGCCGTTCAGAAGGAGTGGATGTCACTTACAAGGTTGTCGATAGCGAAGAAACCCTCACGGTTTACACCACCCGCCCGGATACCTTGATGGGCGCCACTTATTGCATGATCGCAGCGGGTCACCAACTTTCCCTTCAGGCGGCGGTGTCGAAGCCGGCACTGGCCACTTTTATCGAGGAATGCAGCATAACCAAAATAACGCAAGCAGACATGGCTATGATAGAAAAAAAAGGCATGGACACAGGCCTGCACGTACTACATCCGTTGACCGGTGAGAAGTTACCGATTTGGGTCGTCAACTGCGCGTTAACAGATTATGGGACTGGTGCGGTGATCGCGGTTCCGGGCCATAACCAGGGCGATTTTGATTTTGCCCGAAAATATAATTTGCCAGTCAAGTCAGTTATCCGTCACGATGCCGGTAACGAGCCAGATCTTAGCATCCAGCCAATAATCAACAAAAGTGTGCTGTTCAATTCTGGTGAATTTGACGGCCTAGATTCCCAGGCTGCCTACAATGCCATTACCGAGGCGCTTGTAGAGCGCGGTGTAGGCGAGCGAAAGGTCAATTATAATCTGAGAGACTGGGGAGTGTCCCGGCAGCGCTATTGGGGTGCTCCGATTCCGATGATCACGCTTGAAAATGGTAGCGTGATTCCGACGCCTGAAGACCAACTGCCAGTTGTTCTGCCAGAAGACGTGATTCTGAACGGTATTACAAGTCCGCTAAAGACCGATCCCGAGTGGGCTAAAACCACTTACCTCGATCAACCTGCGATGCGTGAAACCGACATTTTCGATACCTTCATGGAATCCTCCTGGTACTACGCACGCTATACCTGCCCAGATTATGACCGTGGCATGCTGAATCCCGATGCTACCTACTATTGGCTGCCGGTGGATCAGTATATTGGGGGTATCGAACATGCCATCATGCACCTAATGTATTTCCGTTTTTATCACAAGCTGCTTCGCGATGCGGGACTGGTGCCCTTCGACGAGCCTGTAAGGCGTCTTCTCTGTCAGGGTATGGTGCTGTCTGATGCCTTCTACTACATTAGCCCTGGCGGAGATCGAGTCTGGGTATCTCCGGCGAAGGTTAACGTAGAGCGAGATAAGAAAGGCTGTGTCGTCAAAGCGACTGATGATACTGGTCGCTTACTCGTATACGCCGGCATGAGCAAGATGTCAAAATCGAAAAATAACGGCATTGATCCGAAGGAGATGATAGAGAAATATGGCGCTGATACAGTGCGCTTGTTTATAATGTTTGCCGCGCCTGCAGAGATGCAGCTTGAATGGCAGGAAGCTGGGGTGGAAGGAGCTAATCGGTTTTTGAAACGCGTGTGGAAGCTTGTGTATGGTCATATACAGCAGGGCGAAGTAGGTAGGCTGAATCTCTCAGCTTTGAACAACGAGCAAAAAGCGCTGCGGCGTGCAGTGCATAAAACTATCATAAAGGTTACCGACGATATCGGCCGCCGCCAGACGTTTAATACCGCTATCGCTGCAATTATGGAACTGATAAACCATCTGGCACGTGCACGTCAGCAAACTAGGCAGGATCGTGCTTTGCTGCAAGAGGCTCTTTTGGCGGTTGTGCGGATGTTGTATCCCTTTACGCCACACGCCTGTTTCACACTTTGGAAAGCGCTCAGGGGAGAAGGGGGGATCGATCAGGCCCTGTGGCCAATTGCTGATGATATCGCGCTGGTAGAAGATACTAAGCTGGTTGTTATTCAGATCAACGGCAAGTTGCGGGGTAGAATTACCGTACCTGCAGACGCCGATGAAACCTTAGTGCGTGAGCATGCATTTCAGGAGCGTGTGATAGCAAAACATCTAAAAGGGACTACAGTACGCAAGGTGATTTATGTGCCGGATAAACTGCTGAACTTGGTTGTGGGTTAACAGAGGAGAATCTTTTGCGATATTACCCATTACCACTAATACTGGCGTTGGCGGTGATAAACACCACAAGTTGTGGTTATCACTTGTACGGCAAAACCGCACAAGTGCCGCCTTTAATGAAAACCATTACATTAAATAGTTATGATCCTTATAGTAAACTGACCCGCGCCATACGAACTGAGTTAACTCTGAACGCTGTGACGCTGTTGGATGCTACCAAGGAACAGCATAATACGCTTCCATCGCTTCAAATTCTTAATGCGTCAGAAAGTCTGTTAATCGCATCGGTACTCCAGGACGGGAAAGCTGCTGAATACCAGATGATACTGAGCGTAAATGCACAGGTGTTGATTCCTGGAAAAAATTCCTACCCTATCAACGTAAAAGTGTATCGTTCGTTCTTTGATACCCCAAGGACGGCGCTCGAAAAAGATTCCGAAAAAGATCTCTTCCTTCAAGAATTGCGACAGCAGGCGGCGCAGCAGCTAGTGCGTAAACTGCTGACGGTTTCTACCCCTGAGCAGGTGGATAAAGTGCTAGAGGAAAAATTGAAAAAGCAAAAATCATGGCATCTTGCGGCCTCAGCCTGATGAGGCATACAGACTCCTCCATATCACGAAAGAAAGCCTCATGATCCGGTTATATGCCGAGCAGTTAGATGCGAAGCTACAGGAGTCATTAGGGCGCTGCTATTTTCTGTTCGGAAATGAACCCCTTCTACTGCAAGAAAGTCAGAGTTGTATTCGCTCCTGCGCACAGAATCAGCAGTTCGAAGAACATGTTAGCATCACGCTAGACGCTACTACAGACTGGTATGCGATCTTTAGCTTATGCCGAGAACGTAGCCTGTTCGCTAGGCGACAGACGCTATTGTTAATCCTACCGGAGAACGGTTTGCAAGCCCCTATGGGGGATAAACTGCTTGAGCTAATATCACTGTTGCATGAAGATTTACTACTGATCGTGCGTGGCAATAAGTTAACCCGTTCCTTGGAAAATAGCAGATGGTTTAAAGCGCTGAGCGCTCAGGCGGTCCTAGTGCGCTGTATCACTCCAGAACAGGAAGAATTGTCGCACTGGGTGGCAAATCGTGCCAAAAGTATGCATCTAACGCTAGATGACGTCGTCTGCCAGACTCTATGCTATTACTATGAAAATAATCTGCTAGCGCTAGCCCAAGTCCTAGAACGGCTTTCTCTCATTTATCCTGATGGTTATCTAACGTTGCCGCGGGTTAAAGGCACATTAAATGACTCCGCGCATTTTACGCCATTTCATTGGGTAGATGCTGCAATAGCGGGCAGAAATAAACGCGCGATGCGAATTCTATGGCATCTGCAGATTGAAAGTGCGCAGCCAGCCCTTCTGCTACGTAGCATGCAGCACGAAGTCTTACAGCTGCTGACCTTTAAAAGGAACCTGCATGCTGTGCCAATAGGCAGATTATTTGATCGGCATAAGGTATGGCAGAATCGCAGGCCTTTGCTTACCCTGGCATTGGAGCGGCTAACTTTCTCGCAATTGCGAAAGGCGGTGGCTTTGATGGTTCATATTGAACTGGCGCTAAAGCAGGATTACGATTATTCCATCTGGTCTAATCTGAATGCATTAGCCCTGCTCTTGTGTGGTAATACCCTACCTACGGGGGCGCTTGATGACTAACGGCACTCTGCGCGCTTTTTACGGCGGCACCTTCGATCCCATTCACTACGGCCATCTTTTGCCCGTGATTGCACTAGCACGGCTTGTCAACCTACAGAAAGTTATCCTCCTGCCGAACCATGTACCACCGCACCGGCCACAGCCGGTAGCGTCGGCATATCAGCGGTTGTCAATGGCGCGCCTAGCAATTGCCGAGCTTCCTGGCACGCTCTTTAGTCTTGATGATCGTGAAATACGTCGCCCAATACCGTCCTGGACAGTAGATACGTTTGAAGATCTGAGGGGAGAATATGGTCCTAACGCAACGCTGGGCTTTATTATCGGGGAAGACTCGCTGCAGACCCTGCCTCAATGGCACCGTGGTTTAGCACTGTTAGACCTTTGTCATATTCTAGTGTGTCTCCGTCCTCACCATAACGACCTGATGAATAGCGGTGAGGGCGATAATTATTGGCTTACTAGCCGCTTAACCCGGAATCCGCAGGCACTATATCAACAGCCTTCAGGAATGATTTATTGCCCTTCGACGCCAATATTTTCGATTTCCGCCAGCGACATTCGGGCGCGTTACCGGCAAGGAAGAGCCTGTGATGGTCTGCTTCCCTCTTCAGTATGCCTGTATATTCATGAACAGGGGTTATACCGCTAGCTATAGAGAACACACATACTGTGGGAATGTTATGTAAGACATTAGAATTTTTAACATCCGTGCCATAGAGGGATTGTTTGCTATATAATGTAATCGTGTGAGTGCTGCTGAACATTTTTACGCAGTCTTATCGCCGTGATGATTGCTATATTTTTTAGTCATTCAACACATGCATGTGTGACCACATACCTCGATATTTATGGATTCAGAGATCGGCATATTTGCCATAGAGGAGGGGTTTTACATACCCCTTCTAGTCTTTTCTTAGAGTAGTTCTTAAGACTCTATATCCCTGACCCCTCTTAATGGTAAAGCCAAATTGTACGAAAGATGTGCTTCTGAATTAGAGGTGATAAGCCTTGAATGAACCGCGATCCTCAGCCTTAGCTGAATATCGGTCTTTTTAAATTACTGTTATTTCAAATAGGTGAAGGCAGTATAGACATGTTTCACCCCAGTCACCTTACTGGCGATGTTAGCAGCAGTTTTTCCTTCAGCATGCGTTACGAGCCCTAGTAAGAACACTTCACTATTTTCTGTGATCACCTTTACATTGCAAGACTTGACTGCGTCGCTGACCAGTAGCTTTGAAAAGACCTTGGTGGTTATCCAAGCATCTAGTGACGCACGGCCAAGCGATACCGGCTTCCCCCGACGGATTGCGTTATAGACCTCATTGGTGCCATCGACGCCTATCGCAATTTTCCTGGCGCGAGCGGCAATCACGGGGGTCGGTGCCTGGCCAGTAAGAAGGACTTTACCCTGATATACGGTATTGATGACGCGATTGTTTTTATTTATAAACTGATCTTTCGCCAGCGCATTAGCGATGCGAGCTTCAAGCGTGCTGTCATCGACCTGGGTGCCGATAGTGCGACGATCAACCGAGGTTTTGGTAGCCACAACCGTAGTTCCAATCACTACCGCGCTGACGCAGCCTTGCAGACTTACAACGGCACACAGCAGGATTGATAACATATGAACCTTCATCTTGCCTCCTGTATCGTCTTAAATTAGGGGAAAGGTTGTGTATCTCTCAAATCACATAGATCTTTTACGATGAACATATGCATCGTAGCTTTTTTTAAAAGTATATTTTTTGACGCATTCACTACTAGTAGTACTCTTGTTAGGCGATAGGGCTTTATTTACCATTCCTAACAGTTTCTGCATAGGCCAAAAATTAGCCTTACCGGGCATGCAATCGTGATCAATTTCTGATGTATGCACACCCCTTGATTCTGTTGGTTGTATGAGTTTACGTGCCGAATCAGCTAAATATATGTTCTTTATGCTTGTATTCCAGGGCGCCTCCCCACATATTAGGTCTTTGGCATACTTTTTACTGGAGGTCTCATGATTGCCAGCAAATTTGGCATAGGACAGCAGGTCCGGCATAAGCTGCTGGGTTACCTGGGGGTCATTATAGATATAGACCCGGAATACTCCCTAGAGAAGCCTTCGCTGGATGACATAGCAGCTGACGATAGTCTTCGTGCAGCTCCTTGGTATCATGTCGTAATGGAAAATGAGGAGGGAAAACCAGTTCATACCTATCTTGCAGAAGCGCAGCTGGGCTATGAATCTTTTCCCGTTCATCCTGAACAGCCAACGCTCGATGAGTTGGCTGAATCTATCCGTCTACAACTGCAGGCGCCTCGTCTAAGAAATTAATCTCATCGTTATCTACGCATGCCACCCTAATGGTATCCCGAAAATAGGGAGAGACATTTAATGCTTAATGCTTCTAGCACTATGAAAGTAAATATACTCGCTTGTATGAGCGGGTAATGTTTGATTATGAAACATATGTATGAGAGTGGTGCTGGATTGCTAAGAAATAAAAATAAATCATTGTAAAGGTTCATGTTATCCGTGATAATTTTAGTGCTATTTCTAGTAAAATTACAGCAGAATAGTATAGCGAAGATTAATTCACGTCATTCTCACTTTATTAGTGCCAGTTAGACTCAGTCAGGCATGTATGGTATTTAATATACCGAAATGGCAAAAAAGACATGCAATGTAGGTGCTCAAAGCAAAACGGTTGCTCGTCCACCCTTCATTGTTCATATTAAAAATATGTATGAAAAAATTAGTGTATGATGATATGACGAGTGATGTGGTATCAGAAAACCTGGGTTACGATCCAGTAATGAAGAGAGGACGCACAATAACACGCTATGCTCGAATACGGTAGGGATAAAAGTGTTATCCTTTATCAGGTTGACTATTGCGGAATGCAACGTTCTATGGCAGTTCTGTTATCAGCATCTGACTCAGTCAGCGTTTTTATTATTGTTACCACCACCCTTACTTGGGCTGCATTATCAAGCAGATGCTTGGTTGTATATTAAAAAATAACCTTCTCTGATAACGAGCAGAGAAGTCAGTAGACTGCATGCACTGTTATAGTACAGTGAATAGATATTCATCTATCAATGATAATCATGCAGTTAGCACTGATGAATATACGGTCTTCCCAAACAATAGCAGCATAATTCTTGATTATTCAATCGTACATCATGAAGATTCTTATCCCGCAGTTACTAGTAACAAAAGATGAAACCATTGCATAATGATAAAACTTAATACGTGCTTGAAAATAGGCTCTAATTAACATTCATGATATCTAAAATAATCAGTCGGCACCCATAGACGCTTGCCGTTTAAATACGCTTTCGTTTAGTTCACAATATTTTGTATGAGCATCGCATAATGCATGATAGTCAAGACTAAGATGAGTGAGCCTATGAAAGGAATTTAATTTATTAAGAAATATAACGTTAGATATGCTAAAGACCGTCCGCATAGCATAATAGTAACGTTAGCATAGATCAATAAATTACATACTTTAATTTATGCAACTATTTTATATCGAGTCAATATAAATAAATAACAGTATCTATTGCTTGATGATGTAAGAATTTTATGCGCAATTTCTAGCAGATCGGTTTTATCTAAAACCTCCCCGCTAAATCTGGAAAACTAGAAAAAATGAATCGCACAATGCTTTTTTTTAAAAAGAGCATTGATAGACTTGCACTTCCGTACTAGTGACAATATATTTGAGATACTACATAGTTTTGACTATAGCAATGTGCAATCAACATTAATTAGAATAGCTGAGATGAAAACGATGCATAATTTGCGTCTGATTTTAATCGTGGCGGTTGCAGTGACGATTGCAGCGCTACTGTTATACGCTCTTTGGATAAACCGTAAAGAGAAGCTAACGGTTTTTCGCGAGCCCTTGGCCAAACGACTAAAAATAGAACCTCAGCATCAGAGCGAGTCGATAAAGTCTGAACGCAATGAGCAGTTAAGTAGAGCCCGACTTTCGCGAGTCTGTTATCTCGACGATGTGAATGATGAACGTATCGATGCCTCGCGCTTTTCAGGTCTCACTGCTTGCTCTTCCCCGTCCTATGAGGCAACAACGCCGGATGAAGAGATCGATCCTCCTCTCAATGCCGATTTCAGAAAATCGGCATGCAGTGCAGATAGACCTCATACCCTGATGCTGACAATCCACAAACCTGATTGTTATACGCCGGCTCACTCACAGGTGGCGCCACGCTGCCATTCTGGGTCAAAGAACTATTATGGGTCTGTGCTCCCTTCGCCTGAATTTGAATCCATCGAAGCAAAAGAGAGTGCAGCGTTGAAGGTGCCGGAAAAAGAAATAGTCCTGGTGCTGCATGTCACCGCCCAAAACGGCAAGGTGTTAGGCGGGGAGCAATTGCTGAAAAGCGTGGGCCAAGCCGGTTTTCAGTTCGGGGAGATGAATATTTTTCACCGCTACTCTAATACCATAGGCGGCGGGCCAGTACTGTTCAGTCTGGCAAACATGGTAAAACCCGGTTTTTTTTATCTTGAAGATATGGCTTCTTTTATGACTCCTGGTATTTCCATATTCATGAAGGTGCCAGGGTATAGCGATGCTCATCAGAACTTCAAGTTAATGGTGGAAGCCTCGCAGTGTATCGCTGATGATTTCGGAGGGTTCGTGCTTGACGATCACCGTCGCATGATAACCTCGAAGACACTTGACGAGTATAAAAAGCGAATTCTTCGGGCACTAAACGTTTATGCTTCTAGCAACTGAGTTCTGTATTGCAAAGATATGTTTGCGAACAACTCCATCCGAAGTTGCTATTGAGTCATCTTTTTCTACTGCTTAAAACTATGCTTATTAGGTTTATGACTCTTGCAATAGTTATAACTGCCCTACTTCCGCTTACGGGGTTTTTTCTGATGGTGCATGATGAAACGGATAGAAAAACATATTTTGCGGTTACGTGCGAAGCTACAACATTGGGAAGATCTTTATTACGTCGCGTCTTCCCCTGAAGTGCCAGATAGTGAATATGATCGGATGATGGCCGAGCTGCGCGTACTAGAGACTAAACGACAGGACTTACTGACCGTCAACTCTCCTAGCCAGCGTGTCGGAGGGCATGCTCAGCATAGCTTTGGCCAGGTGCGTCATCATGTGCCCATGCTCTCGTTAGATAATGTTTTTGAAGAGTCTGATTTCCTGGCGTTCGATCAGCGGTTGCGGGAGAGGCTTAAGTGCTATGAGGACCTGACCTATTGTTGTGAACTCAAACTAGATGGTCTGGCGGTAAGCTTGCTATATGAACGAGGAGAGCTAGTACGGGGAGCCAGTCGGGGCGATGGAACTACCGGAGAAGATATCACCGCCAATATCCGTGTTATTCGCACTGTTCCATTGCGCTTGAGGGGGGAGACCAGCTCTCTGCCGCGCTTGCTTGAGATCCGTGGGGAGGTGTTTATGCCAGAAGCTGGATTCCAGAAGCTTAATCACGCTGCAAAAAGAAATGGGGGAAAAGTCTTCGCCAATCCACGCAATGCCGCTTCCGGCTCCTTGCGTCAGCTGGATCCTGCCATTACCGCTCAGAGGCCGCTGATGTTTTCTTGCTATGGCGTTGGGTTGCTGGAACATGGCATGTTGCCTGATAGTCATTGGCAGAGGCTACAGCAGTTGAAATCCTGGGGTGTATCAGTTAGCGATCAAATGCGACTCTGTACCGGCACCGATGCGGTACAGAAGTTCTATCAAAAAGTGTATAAAGCGCGTTCAACGCTCGGGTTTGATATCGATGGAGTGGTTATTAAAGTAGATGCGCTATTGTTACAGCAGCGTTTAGGTGTTGTTGCACGAGCGCCACGCTGGGCCATTGCCTACAAGTTTCCAGCGCAGGAAGAAATAACACGAGTGCGTGATGTGGCGTTTCAGGTAGGGCGTACCGGGGTGATTACGCCGGTTGCGAAACTAGAGCCGGTCTTGGTATCTGGTACAATGGTTACAAAAGCTAGCCTACACAACGCAGATGAGATCAATCGGCTAGGGGTAAGAATTGGCGATGCGGCGATTGTTCGCCGTGCGGGGGATGTAATCCCACAAATCGTCGGTGTAATCTCCTCTAAGCGGCCAAAGAATGCGCGGCTAGTCGCCTTCCCATCTCAGTGCCCGTCCTGTAGCACGGAGCTGGAGCACGTAGGGGGTGCGGTAGTGTTACGTTGCCCCGCAGGTCTCGTTTGTTCTGCGCAACTACAGGAGGCGCTGAAGCATTTTGTGTCGCGTCGAGCGATGAACATCACCGGGATAGGGGATAAGACGATCGATCAGCTCGTGCAGCGAGCGCTAGTGAAAACGCCGGCTGATTTATTCCGGCTAACAAAAGATATCTTGAGACAACTTGATCATGTGGGGCCAAAGGCGGCGCAAAATTTGCTGGATGCACTCGAGAAGGCTAAGAAGAGTACTTTCGCGCGTTTTCTCTACGCGCTCGGGATCCGCGAGGTGGGAGAGACGACGGCCGAAAATCTAGCTGCCGCTTATGGCACCCTAGACTCGCTGATAGCCGCCGATATTCATTCACTAACTGAGGTGAAAAATATCGGCAATATTGCGGCAACCCACGTGCAAAAGTTTTTTGAGATAAGGCATAATCTTAAGGTTGTTAGAGAGTTGTTAAGTCCACCGATAGGTATTCATTGGCCGGTGTCTGTGGTCCCTTCTACCGAAGAAGAGAGCTGTTTTTTTTCTGGTAAGACCGTTGTACTTACAGGAGTACTCAGAAGCCTTTCGCGAGATGCAGCCAAAGATAGGCTAGTGTCGCTCGGTGCTCGGGTCAGTAACAGAATTTCTGCTACAACTGATCTCCTGATCGTAGGGGAGCTAGCTGGCTCTAAGTTATTTAAGGCACAGCAATTGAGTATTCCGATGATGGATGAGGCAGAAATGATACGTCATTTAGGATAATCATTGAGGCGGACGAAGCAGAAACAATGAAGAAAAATATCTAGTGAAATATTCAATATGAATATATCGTTGAGCACGAACTAGGGGGAGACTAATCGATATATGATAAATTCAGCATTCTACCCGGCATGTTGAGATATAAAAACCTCAGGTAAAGATATTATTTTGCAGTTTGCTGCATGCATATCAATTCATAGGTCTTATGGTGCAGGTCAAAGCTTAAGACGACTAACTTTTTTCTTACAGATTAGCCCTCACACACCGCCGTGCTCAAATGGTCGGAGCGTGTTTTGTTGAAAAAACCTAAAGAGAGTATAATACATATCCGATATAAACGTTATTACACAGTAACATTATTCATGCAGTTCTGGATAATGTTGAAAATGCAGAGTATTATGGTTGAGGCGCCAGTTGCAAGTAGAAAGAGGCATAGTATAAAAGTGTCTATGATAATGTATCGTACAGAAGCATCACTCATGCACAGAATTCACCTGCTTTGTGATAAAGTCGATTAACTAGAAAATTCGAGCAATGTCGGCTGAGGGCGATGCCGATAGGCTCTGCTTTTCTGAGTTATTGTTTGAAGAAGAAAATACAGCTGCTTATCACCCTCTAGTTTAATATTGACCAGTTTCCAAGTATAAGCGTTACAATGCAATTGATAATCAGCATGTAACTAGCAACGTTCATAACGTCTAGAAAAAACAATAGCTGATTTTTTATCTGCCTACGGATTATTTGAAAGTGTTATTTTCTGGTTTAAACTACTTATGATGAGCCGTTTGAGTCTGGTGATTATCATGCGGGATGAGCATTACTACTATAATGTTGAGGGCAGATGTCCCGACGAGCCTCAGAACGCAAACAAGAGTGTATACACATCCTATTGATGTTGAAGTGAGATTTATTTTGAGTTCAGGGAGGGTGTTGAATGTGGTTTTACCAGCCTAATATTACATGAAGCCTGCCCCGTCACTTTATTATTGATCCATATCTCCTGCGCGTCATCTAGCGATTTTTTTGATGAGATAGCGCTGACTCTGAGACAAGATGATACTAAATCAAAGATGTTTTTCAGCTCTCATCGAGAGGAAGTCAGGCGATGCTGTGATATTAAGCGCAATGATGACATGCTGTCCCCTGAAGCTAAGGTTGTATTTTCGCTAAGGGAAATCTCAAGAAATTCCCGCGCCTGACAGACAACCTATCCCAGTTGCTTCTGTAGCAAACGAACCTGTGTCAACGCTTCCATCGTATCCACGCCTATGAAAGACTCAACGCTTGCCATCGCAACATGTATTTTCTCTCCATGCCATAAGACACGGAGCTGTTCAAGGCTTTCTATCTTCTCCAGAGGACTGGCCGACCATCTAACATAGCGACGAATAAAGTCAGCGCGATAAGCATAAAGACCAATATGACGCAGTAGAAAATGGGACAGGTGGTCACGACCACAGGCGAATCCAGAATGATTCCAAGGAATTGTGGCGCGTGAAAAATACAGAGCATAACCTTGCGAACTGACGACTACTTTAACCGCGTTTTGGTTAAATGCCTCTTCCGACGTGGTGATAGGCACTGCCAAGGTGGTCATGCTCGCATCGGTGCTCGCCAGATTCTCGACCACCTGACTGATAAGCGTAGGTGGAATGAGTGGTTCATCCCCCTGAACATTGACGATGACCTGATCGTCAGGAACGTCATATCTGTCAACGACCTCTTGTAGACGCTGAGTGCCAAACTGATAATTTCCCCGTGTTAGGCAGACTTCTCCGCCGGCCCGCTCAACTGCCTTGACCACGTCGGCATGATCGGCAGCTACAATGACCCGATCTGCACCAGAGGCTTTCGCGCGTTCCATGACACGCACCACCATAGGTTTACCATTAATGTCAGCCAATGGCTTACCAGGCAGCCGTCTGGAAGCAAAACGGGCAGGAATAATTGCGATAAAACTCATGAATGGGTCTTGCTAACCGTCATGGCACGCGCTTTACTCTTTAGAAGTACGGGAACGCCGTCGCGCACGGGGTAGGCCAGCGCATCAGACTTACACAAAAGTTCTTGTCGTTCTAGGTTGTAATCAAGCTTACCATGACAGCATGGGCAAGCAACGATTGCCAATAGGCGATGAATCATGATCTCTCTAAGTATTAGATATTTGGGGGAAGGAAAGATAGCGGATAGAATAGCATAAGTGTTACAGGTACGGGAACCACTGACAGACAATATTTTTGCTGATTATAGCATGTATTATAATCTTAGGAATAGCGGACGGAGGATATGTGCGTACTAAATAATATCTTAAAGATGTAATAAAGATTTGCGAGTTAATTTTTCTCAATAGAAAAGATACTATAGATTCAATTGAGCAGTTAGCCCCATGTATCCGGTCTGCATATTTTTTATTTCCTACTCTGAATATCATATTTTTTCGACGCCGTGAGTACTTGATTATAGCTCTGGATAGCCTGAATAATCGGCGTCAGTAAATTATGCTCAGCATCCTCAGGCAGGCGTGCGTAGACTGGCAGATACCACCAATTCTCACGGGCGAAGGATCGGCACTTAACAGCGTCTTTCTCGGTCATGAGCAACTGTTCATCTGGCGCAATGAGAGGGTAGAGCATTTCTTTTCGGTAGGCTTGATGATCAGCAAACGCCACCTCTCGTATCGGAATCGCGCCTCCCGCTCGTACTGTTTGAAAGAATCGCGGTGGATAACCAATACCGGCCATAGCCACAATCGGCGTCAAATCAGTCAGGAAGCGACGTTGACCTGTTATTAAATTGACGGCTGCACTAGCATCAAGCCACATCGGCACTTCGCCACAACGGGCGTTACCGCCGTTGACGATAACCGCCTGCACCGTCTCTAGACGGCTTGCTAATTCGCGCATAGGGCCTGCCGGGAGCAACCAGCCATTGCCAAACCGACGCTCACCATCTATGACGACCCACTCAATATCCCTGCCTAGTGCATAATGCTGCAAACCGTCATCGGCAATCACCACGTCTAGGGGATGTGCCCGCAGAAGCGCTGCTACCGCTTCTGCGCGTCGGGGCGCTACTGCAACCGGCGCCCCTGTGCGCTGCCAGATTAAGAGTGGCTCATCACCGCATTGAGTACTGGTCGTAGTGGCATCGAGTAATAGCGGGTATTTTTTAGTCCACCCCCCATAGCCGCGGGAGACCAATCCAACCCTCCAGCCGAGCGATTGTAATCGTGTCACTAACCATAGAACCACTGGTGTTTTACCGCTTCCTCCCGCTGTCAGGTTGCCTACCACGACAACCGGCAGCGGAAAGCGATGAACTTTACGCCAACCTCGTCGGTAGCTGCAACGGATAAGTGCGGTTATCAACCCATATAGCCAGGAAAACGGTAACAGAAGAAGATACAGCCGCGAGGTGCCGGACCAGATACGGGCAATCATTGACCGCACTGTAATCTGTGTAGTTGGGCGTAAACCCCCTGGAGGAACATTAGTGTTTTATGATTGCCTCGTTCGACAATCCTGCCCTCTTCAACTACTAAAATCTCATCAGCCTTTTCAATAGTGGATAGACGATGGGCGATAACCAAGGAGGTTCGATTTTTTTGTAGCGCATCGAGAGCTTGTTGGATGGCTCTTTCCGATTCAGAATCCAGCGCCGAGGTGGCTTCGTCTAAGATCAGTATGGAGAAATTGCGTAGAAGCGCGCGGGCGATTGCAATACGCTGCCGTTGTCCGCCTGATAGCAAGACTCCATTTTCGCCGATTACCGTGTCCAGTCCCCTATCCATTTTTTCGATAAACTCCATAGCATAGGCCATGCGAGCGGCGTTCTTTATCTGCTCTAGGGAGTAACCTGCCTTACAGGCATAAGCGATATTATTGGCGATAGTATCGTTAAACAAATGCACATTTTGAGAAACCAATGCTACCTGCTGACGAAGCGAAGCGAGTTTATAAGCGCGCAAATCATTGCCATTAAGAAGAATCTCTCCTTGTTGAATATCGTAAAAACGTGTTAGTAAATTGGCAATAGTTGATTTTCCGGAGCCGGAGCGCCCTACTAGCGCTACCGTATGTCCTGAAGAGATTGTGAGATTAATGTCATATAGGGCGGGTGTCTCTTTGCCCGGGTAGGTAAAAGTTACGTGCTGAAAGGTGATATCACCTTTACTGCACTCAACTTCCATAGTGCCCTCATCCTTTGCAATAGCCATGTCAAGAATAGAAAATAGCGTTTGGCAAGCTGCCATACCGCGCTGAAACTGAGCGTTGACGTTAGTCAAAGATTTTAGAGGCCGCATCAGAGCGATCATTGACGAAAATACGACGGTCATGGTACCGGCCGTCAAGGTGTTCATAACTGCCGGTAAACTTGCGGCATACAGCACAAAGGCCATCGCCAGGGATGCGATAAATTGAATCACTGGATCTGAGACCGAGGATGCAGCTACCATCTTCATGCCCTGTTGGCGCATTTGGTTGCTGACGTTATTGAAACGTTCTTTTTCTACCTTCTGTCCGCCAAAAATTAGCACTTCCTTATGTCCTTTTAGCATCTGCTCGGCGCTGGTAGTGACCTGCCCCATGGTGTTTTGCATTCTTTTGCTAATCTGACGGAAGCGCTTTGATACCTGTCGAATGGCAAACGATACCACTGGCGCAATCACTACTAGGATTAGAGATAGTTGCCAGCTGTAATAGAACATCATCGCGAATAGGCCGATGATTGACGCGCCTTCACGAATGACGGTAATCAGAGCGCCGGAAGACGATGAAGCCACCTGTTCGGAGTCGTAGGTAATTCGGGAAAGCAAGGTACCCGTAGATTGCCGGTCGAAAAAAGACACTGGCATATCCATCATGTGATTAAATAACCGACGGCGCATCTGCATCACAACTTTTCCGGAAACCCAGAATACGCAATAGCTAGAGATAAAGCCGGTCACACCACGTAGTACCATCAGGCTAATCACCATTAAGGGCATCCAGACTAGAATATTGCTTTTAGCCTTGCCAAATCCATCATCCAGAAGCGGTTTGAGTAGCGAGAGCATTAAGGTATCACTGGCAGCATTGAGTATCAGGGCAATGGCGGCGACGATTAGACCTGTCTTGAAGGGTGAGATCATCGGCCAAAGACGACGGAAGGTCTGCCAGGTGGAAAGATCTTTATCGTTTAGCATGCAGTATACCATGACCGGGACTAAGATGTTTATTCTACCTACTTTAGCGCGGTGACGCCAAATCACCAACCATCCCATCATTGTGAACTGTGATCGGGACAGGGCGGTATTTTCAATAATAGGAGATGAAAACGTGCGTTTCGCTCGTCATGTATCATTCTGTTTTGCTCATGAATGATGAGATCTCGCTATGAGGTCCTCTAGAACGACCAGTTTTCTCCGGAAGGCTCCCGAAAGGCCCATGGAAAGGAGGGAAGAGGTCGCGCTTAGCAAGAGGAACAGACTCCTTTGTAGTGCAGTGCCCAGAAAAACGGTGCCACTAAAATATATGTAACTTCCTCATCAGCGCATGCCTTAACTAGCTTTTCTCGTGTTTAACGTCTTAGACCCTAAAGAACTGACAGGCTCTATTTCTCTGGGGCTACCGATGTTGCTGGTGAAGAGTAGGAGGAGGCGATCGTTAACTGTCAGTTGCAAGGAGAGTTCGTTATTATCGGTGTTTCCATTCGATGAGGATGGCTCGGCTAGAGACTGCTGCAGACGGAAATCCTCCATAAGTAACTTATTACTGAAAGGAGGTAACGCAGGTGCTTATGCGCTTTCCTGGAAGTAGAAGCGAGTAAGTTTTGCATAAAGACTCTCATTCCACGATCTACGGTACTGCTCATTAAAAAAAGATTATCAGCCCTGATGGACTACCTACAATAAAACTTCTGGTTAATTAGACAGCCAAACCAGTAGATCGGTGATTAGGTTGCTCAGAACTTTTATCGAAAAACATTTCGCAGGCGCAATGTGAGGCCACGTTCATGAACGGAGACCCAATACTTCGGTCTCATCAGGAAGTCCTGAGGAACCTGGCAGTTTTCTACTAGAAGGCTCTTGCCTCCTACGCATAACCAGAAAAACAGTAAAAACCCCACCTCACGGACGATCCGCAACCCAGAAGAGCGTCTTGATTTTAAGCCGATATTGTTCTATGATAAATATCATAGCAATAGAGAAAAATATGAGATATCTTTTTCTATTTTAGGTCTCTTGATTCCTATATTTTTTCATGCAATCAATGCTATTGAGCAAACTAATAAACTAAATTATTATGCCGCGGCAAGGTCCGCGGTATTCATCAACCTCAGATCATACATGACATGCATGTCATGTATGTAGTTGACAGTCATACACTGCACAGAAGGTAATGCTAGATGATAAAAAAACTATCCTATGATCAGTGATCATGCCTTTCTAGGGCCATTTTTCGGGTTTAAAGAATTACTAAATAGTTATCGGATTTTGCTCAACTATGATGTGCAGAGAAATGAGATCATGGCGATGATCACAGCACTGTGCAAAATGATGCCGTCCTAGGAGACGTAACAGCATTGGGATTGTAGAGCAATAGAGCGTGCCAGTTTGCAGTCGTTGCAAATTTATTTTATTCAATAAGTATTATGTAGGTTTGCAGTAGACAACTGCCTGCGTATAATTCTTTCGCATTTTTCGGGAGAGGCAATATGCGCAGCATTAGAACATTAGCTGATAATATACAGCAGCTACATTTTACTCGGGAAGCCAAGCAGTCAAGTCCTGCTTGCGTTCTGTACTATTTTTATTATAGCTCCTCAATGAGGGGCTTTTTTTTGGGTGAGACCCGGCGCGTTGTGTTGCATCTAATGGCAAGACCTGCACTTAAGGAGGAAAGAAAGATGGTAAATCCCCTTTATCAAAAGCATATAATTTCCATTAACGACCTGAGCCGTGGGGAGTTAGAAATGCTCTTATCTACCGCAGGCGCCCTAAAGGCGCAACCACAGCCAGCATTATTAAGAAATAAAGTGATCGCTAGCTGTTTTTTTGAGGCTTCAACACGAACCCGCTTATCTTTTGAAACGGCGATTCATCGGCTCGGTGCTTCGGTCGTCGGCTTCCCCGATGCCGACAATACTTCATTGAGCAAAAAAGGTGAGACATTAGCGGACACCATTTCAGTCATTAGCACGTATGTTGATGCAATCGTCATGCGTTATCCGAAGGAGGGAGGAGCTCGACTCGCTAGCGAATTTTCCGGACAGGTACCAATTCTAAATGCAGGCGATGGTGCCAATCAGCACCCCACCCAGACCCTCTTAGATCTATTCACCATTCAAGAAACTCAGGGTCGCCTGGATCATCTCAGCATCGCGATGGTCGGTGATCTGAAATACGGCCGTACCGTACATTCACTAACCCAAGCACTAGCTAAATTCGACGGGAACCATTTTTATTTTATCGCTCCGCAGGTGTTGGGAATGCCACGTCATATTCTGAACATGCTAGAAGATAGTGGCATTGCTTACAGTCTTCGCATGAGCATTGAAGAAGTGGTACCGGCCCTAGATGTTCTTTATATGACTCGAGTGCAAAAAGAGCGACTAGATCCATCAGAATACGCCAACGTGAAAGCACACTTCGTCCTCAATGCCGCAGATTTGCTTCAGGCACGTACTAATCTGAAGATCTTACATCCACTACCGCGAGTTGATGAAATAGCTATTGATGTCGACCATACGCCGTATGCGTATTATTTTCAGCAGGCTGGTAACGGAATTTTCGCCCGCCAGGCGTTGTTGTCCGCTGTACTCGGTCATCACTCGCACTAATTCCCCTCTGAAGTCGTGAGATTTTCGTTTTCTTCCGGAAAATCAGTGCTCTATTGCCTTCTCATACAGGAGGCAAAAGTCGTATTATGCGCTACTAGCATTCTCCTCCTGTAGAAGATCATGCTGAATTAGAGATTAGAATACAAACTTGCTAGTAGTTGTAAAAGTAGCTGTCATTGGTGCTGTGCAGGGGGTGGCAGGGTGCTGAAGAGGCTAATTAATGCTCTACCTAATGAACTGTCGCTAGTGTAAGGTTTACGAGTGGCATTCTGAGATTCTTCACCAGTGCCCTTCAGGATCATTCCAGCATGATGCGAATCATGATTCCGAACGCCGTGTGCTAACGCGCCTTAGGATAATAGACAGAGATGCTGCTTTACGAAGTAACCGATTAATCAGAAATAGGAAAATGAGGGTACCGTTCATGACGCAAGATAATAAATTACAAGTAGAAGCGATATGCCGCGGTACGGTTATCGACCATATCCCTGCACAGGTAGGCATAAAATTGCTGAGTTTGTTTAAGTTAACCGAAACTGATGAACGGATTACGATTGGCCTTAATTTGCCATCTAACCAGCAGGGAAAAAAGGATCTGATCAAGCTAGAAAATGTATTTTTCACTGAAGAACAGGCTAATCAGCTAGCTATTTATGCGCCATATGCCACGGTAAATCGTATTGATCGTTACGAGGTAGTGCGTAAACAGATGCTGCAATTGCCGGAGCGTATAGATGGCGTTCTCACCTGTCCCAATAGTAACTGCATTAGCCGTAGCGAGCCCGTAGCGTCAGGATTTCACGTAAAGTTTTTCGCTCAGCAGGTGCACTTACAGTGCAAATATTGCGAGAAAGAATTTGAACATCAAGCAGTGATTCAAAACTCCTGATCTCCTCGTAGAGGCAGATCCACGTCTTAGGCTATCAGTTTGCTGCATCTAGGTATTTATTCGATTGTTCTTTAGATTAACGTGTGGTGGTAAGGCATCATATAACATCTAGTTTTTCTATGTGTATAATGTAATTTATAAAAAAACAGTGTTGAGCGAGAGACCTGTGATGTAAACAGGTGCGTTTAAGTTATGCTTCTGGATCCGAAAGATATATTTTTACTTGCTACATGATTAACGAAGTCCGAATATACCGCATAGAAAGACAATACATCACTCATAACAGCTTATATAACTTTGTTTAATAGTACTCATACTTTTTAGATATTTTGCAGTACGAAGAAAAAATGATCTCACGCTAACATACTTATCCAAATATAACCCGTAAACAGCTATAGCGCATGCGATTTTTTCTGCAAAAAAGCTCATAGTTCGTTTATCGCATAACAGAAAAAGACCAACGCCTTAGCTGAGAACATCATTTTTGACCTGCTCTGTTGTGATATAATATTTGAAATTGATAAGCATAGTCTTTACGTTAATGCCTGATATTCTTACCATCTTTCCGCATCCAAAACCATGCATCATCACATTAATGATGCTTTAGTTTGTGGCATGTTTAATGGCGCGCTTTGATAGTGAAAGAAGTGTTTAAGGATGTTCAGGTACAGCTTACAGCTGTAGTGTGTCGCCTTTGATATCAAAGGACTGTGATATCGTACTCTATTAGCATTACCACTACGAGTACTCGTAGTGGCTCAATCTGTGCGATAGTATTTTTCTTAAAAACGGAAAGCATACTCAAGCGATGATGAGTTATGACTTCATGTTGCATCAATCACCAGAGGTAGCCATGATCTGCATCATCAAGAAAGAAACCGGCCTGTATTTATTGCCCCTGATGTGCAGGTAGTCGAGCGTGGTCATATCATTATTACGGCCATCTATATTGTAGGGTGTTTGAAGAGCGGCGAAGTAGCAATAGCAGTTACCGATGAGATGTGCAAGTCGCTTAGAGAATAGTGAAGTTATCGTCAGCACCGTGACTACCCAACTTGACAGATATGATCAAATGAAAAATGTTAGAAATAGATCAAAAGGCCTGACTCAGGAAAGGTTGTTGTAAAGTATTTTGACTGCATATTATAGTCTGCTTTTTATATACCTAGACATTGCCCGTTTGTCAAAAAATAAAAAATTGGGATTTTATCTAGTTGCGATTTCATAGCGTATTTCTATACGTCTTATCTCTTAACGATATCTAAGGTTAGATCGATAATCAATAATATTACTAATAGATTAGTAAGCTTAGATTGCATGCGGTGTGGCCGTCATATTGCCGCATAATTGGCCGTTCTTCTCTAGCCTTATCTATATTAAGTGAACCTTAATAATACGTTATCCTCATTCTCATTAGAGACACTACTGTTTAAGTAGAAGTCTCTAATGAGAATGAGGGCACATTACACTTCGACAGTTAGTGAGTAATTAGGTAATGAGTGATAGATGCTGAGCATGAAAAGGATACCGAGTAGCACATCATGTGGCTCACCGACCCAAAATTTACCTATATACTCCAGACGTGGTACCTAAGAATTAGATTTATTGAATAAATAAAGTGCTCTGGTAAACCCTGGAGTCAGCTCACTACATGTCCTCCAAAAAATTATTTATTATAAGCAATGTAATCTTATGAAGGAATGTTTTCATCAGAAGGCGCTCAATCAGCTCATGTATCTAATAAGTGTAGATGTATGCTTTAGATATTGCCATATGAAAATAGAAAACTGATGAGGGCGGTGCACAGTTTTACCGAGTGTTGAGCCTTTTACTACCAGCATTACAGAGATTCGTTATCTCTATTTTTACATTTATAGATTTTTCGCTAAGACTCGAAAACTATGATGTTCGTAGTACGCGCGAAAAAAGATTGATCTCATGATAGAAATGGCTTTATTGAAAAAAGTTAAAACCTGTATCGAGTTGTAGGCGAACAAGGCTATTGTAATACGATGAAGGCAGTGTGCGGTATTGCTAATACCCTCATTCTGTTGCAAATCTTCTCATTATTACATCTTTTTTGCCTAATTAAGTATAATACTTTAGGCAGGATGAGATGGTGCTGGCCCAGTCTTTTAAACCAAAATATTACCGTTTGAGGAATCGAGTGCTCGTGTAGTAATTGATGTACTCTTCTCAGGGAGCACGAGAACCGGTTAGAGGTTAATTGTTAACCACGTGCTGACCTGTTTATATAACTTTTCGAAAATAAAACATTATTTCGCTCTACTATACGTCATGATTAGCAAATTTTGCTCTTTTTGAAAATGTTCTTGTCTCATGTGGGTCTAACTTAATAATGATGAATGCTGGTAGGGATTCAGCTATTCACTGAACCGACAGTATTAATCTATAGAGTTAAAAATCCCACTCTATGCTAATATGTCCTATCTTCACTTAAGTGAAGAGGAAATACCGGTCCCTGTATCTTTACAATCGCTCTATGAGTTGTAAAATACCAGTAACCCATTCCTGTAACTCTCTTAGATAAAATCTAGATATTTGTTGCACCATGAGCATGGTGCTCATACCACTTCTCTGACTAGAACAGTTTTCGCATCTAGGGTCGTAAAGAGATCTGTGCTCTCTTTTGCAGCAATAATCTACCTTAATACCTCTCTGTGCTATTAAAGAGCTGCGCTGCTTGACGAGGCAAGCACGTCGGTGAGGCATTTGAAAGAGTTTTCTTTGCCATGAGAGACCATTGATTAAAATAAACATCATGATCTAAATGCATCATTACCGATCATATAGTTGATTTAATCAAGATATGTCTTATTGCTTTAAGATGGAGATGCATGGACTAGATGATCGCTTGATAGAGCAGGGTGCGACACACTTTCCTGGGTTCAGCACTCGTCCAGATCTTTGACCCGAAGACTTTATAAGAAAGTCTTATGTGACAAGAATATGAGTTGTTTTCCTCACTTTCTGAGATGGGATGGTCGGCACACGGCAGGTGACGTTAAGTAGAGCGCTGACTGTTCCGTATGGTCTCCACGAGACATACGAGGTTGATATCTTTCTTCCTGGTTTCTAGATCGTGCAGCAGATCAACCTTGGGCCCCTCCACGCTAAGACAGGAGGGCAACATGCACCTCAAAGGACGGAGGGAGCCTGAGGCGATCGCATCGATATAGTTATAGTGCGCCTGATGTGATATTTCCAGTATCTTACTGATTTTGCATGCTCTTTAATAGTAAAGCGAATATTCTGTATACAGGAGGTAAGAGGTGCAACAGACCCCTTAGGAAGGCAGATAATGCATTCCGTCAGAGTCGTTTTCGAGGCGTGGTTCGACAATATTTTTGAATAAAGCTAACCCTGATCTAATCCCCGTACTGCAGTAGTTCACGTTCCATGAGAGGATGCTGAAGGGAGATGTGAGACGCGATAGAAACAGGTTATACTGATATTTTCTGTACTAGCGCTGGTCGTCTAGTGTGACTCCTTCCGGAAGTGTAAAATAGAATTTTTTATCCTCCTCCAGGGGAGTCTTTTTAATGCTTAACTCATAAACACTTCTCTGTCTATCTTGGCCCACAGTAGTGAAGCCCTCAATGGTGCCATTGGCAGTGACTGTAATCGTCAGCTGATTCAAATTACTGTTATAGGACTTTGGCTCTAGCGAGAATCTATTGCCTTTCTGCGTTACATGATATTGGTTCCAGTCGATCGGGTTATTGCGGGTTATTAGAATAATAGGTGTATTGCCGGTAGTATTTTTCAGCCAGGTTGCGGTCGCTTGTGCAATAAAAGGATTATAAAACCACAGCGTTTTTCCATCGGAAACTAGTACGATTTCATCTGGAAACGTTATATGAAAGTGAAAAAGATTAGGTCGCTTCACCCAAAGTTTACCAGCACTATCCTGGACCATAGCGCCTTTAGCGCTAGTCACACGCTGTGTGAAACTAGCATAGAAACTATTAATTTGATCTAATCGGCTTTTTAAAACATCGGCATCGTCGGAAAAAGCAGGGGCCGACAGTATGGCAGACAATAGACAGGCCGTGATCAACTTTTTTCCCATTATGAGGGTTCCTTGAAGGCGCCAACTCGGGGTGCTCCTTCGAGGCGCCGAAAGCGAGCGTGAACGTTATCTTAGAGGACGTAGGAAGGTATAGATAGGTATTCCTCTGAAATATTTGATTTTGTATACTGTCCTCGACATCTTCCCTGAAGGGTGAGGGTTAAGCCTCCTTCAGATGTTCATGCTCTGCAAGGTGATGGGGGTGATCGAGCCGTAACGCGGTAATGCTTTGCCATCTATTGGCTTGACGATGAGCGCATCAAAAGATGTATAGTCAGTGCTGAAATAGTGCTGAAAATCTCTGGCGATTCAGACAAGGTAATTGCCGCTAAGGACACGTTAGTACCTAGTCACATAACAAACTTAGCTAGATTTTTCACTATCTATGCCCTACTGTCATTGGACTTATTCGCTGGCGCTGGTTATTCTTTTGGTCCATTATGGCCGTCTGGAGACTTTCTAATCTTGACCAAAAAAGTACCTATAGATCATAGAACATGCATGATAAATAATTCTTGGTGGCGAGAACCGGCTCCGGATCAACAGGGATGACGATTTTAAATGTTCATCCGGGGGTATTGAGCAGAATAATTTAGCTACTTCGGGAAGCCCAGAGAAAGACCATCTGCCTCTGAGACTAAGGCCGCCCCTTGGTAGATTTGTTACCTGCTTTTTTATGCGTAGGCAACAGGTCATCGTTGTTCTGTGAGCGGCCAAGAGATAGAATCAGAATGATGCCCCTGCCGGTAATTGGGCATAGTCCTGATCTAGAACGTCGCGTAACCGGGATTTTGCTGGCGTATTTCTATGCCTAAACCATACAAACGGCCGGTTAGCAGAAGGGACACGGCGCTCCCGATAATCCAAGCAAGTGGGAGCGGATTTAGCGGTTAATATTGTGGCGCGATGGTAGAGGCGATGTACTTATAAGGGTACGGATAACACCGAAGGAAGTAAAATAGCAGAGGTTTTCTATAGTCAGCGCTTCCTTACCCGTAAGAGAAGAGTATAATGACTATGGATCGACTCATCCGCCGAAAAAATTAATTTAGGCATATAGAATAGGTTTTTTTACCGGGCACGTAGGCTCTACCAAAGCAATGAAAGGATGCATGGTAGAAAATCAGCCAGTACCAATAAGGTATAATGCAGCAGGTGGTGTCAGAAAACTATGACTCTACACGCCACCTAGATTTTTACAGGGCTATGTTCAGTGGGTTTGTGAACAACTAGAATCGGACAGGCTCAAACTTATCATCACGTCTATTACATAAAAAGCACACTCTCCAAGATACTCACGATAGAGTTTAGTAAAAACATTGGTCTAGATCTTAAGTGTTTAGCGGTCTGTTGTATTTATGTTTTATATGTTTTAGTTCAAGAAAGGGTCATTAATGTGTTCTTATTAACTAATGCAATAGTATCTTCAAGATTTTTTTCGGTGCCCAACTGATACGAATTCAAAGAAAATTTTGCTAAAATAGATTTTATATACGCCTGAAATTATATGTAACGTGTGTTAATAACGCGCAGCTGCTTTTT
This sequence comes from secondary endosymbiont of Ctenarytaina eucalypti, assembly GCF_000287335.1. Taxonomy (GTDB): domain Bacteria; phylum Pseudomonadota; class Gammaproteobacteria; order Enterobacterales; family Enterobacteriaceae. The sequence goes on along the minus strand of NC_018419.1, from coordinate 722,645 downwards.
TGCTTCTGCTATGAACAAACATAGGCGAGGGTGTTTATTCACTCTAGAAAGCTGTATTAGTATCTTACCCAGCAGTGTGCAATAAACAAATATATTCCTTCCTGCATTTTCTAATAACAGTTAAAATCCGCTGCAACCACATAGCACGTCGGAATGTCTTGTGGCGTCTTCACGGACACCATGAAGTGCTCGAAGACATATTTTTTCAATATTGACGCGATGTTAAAAACACGAGTAGTAGCGATCAATCTAAATAGTACAATATAGCAGTTGTATTTTTTGCAGGATTACTGTGATTCTTGCGACCAAGATCTTTTTCCTTGCACCGTTCTTGTTTATTATCGTAGGCAGATTTCCTAATTTCTTTTTTATTCTGATAATGCCTTTACTAACTTTATTGTTTAGAGTTAAGTAAATGCTTATTGTCATTTTTAAGAATATTTTAGCAGTCATTTGAAATGATTTCATCAACATACTAAAAGCTAAAAAATAATAGGTGTCGTGACAGAAAATTACAATAGAAGCAACGTCTACCCACTCTGTTTAGAGTGCGGTCGGTAGCTATATGACGTGTTGATTAATTACCAATAGTATCATATTAACATGATGCATAATAATCAAAGTACAACGTTAAAAATTAGGATAAAAGACTAGTTTTTAATAATAATATTTAGCTTAAGGCGTATTTAACGAGGCCCTCTCTTCCGATTATGCCTTATCGGTGGTATTGATGCCCGCGCGTTTTTTTGGAAACGTTGTTAACTACTTTTTGTATCTGTTTTTAACTCTCTTAATATTCTTATAAATCCTTAGTTATTGCGTCTATGACAACGAGGGCAATATGTCTACAGTGAAATACAGTACATTGCTTATATTAGGTTCAGGACCTGCGGGTTATACTGCAGCAGTATATGCGGCGCGCGCTAATCTAAACCCCGTTTTAATCACTGGCCTGGAGCAAGGTGGACAGCTAACGAGTACTACTGAGGTAGAAAACTGGCCTGGTGAGCACAATGGAGTGAGTGGGCCATTGCTGATGGATCGCATGCACACCCATGCTAAAGCATTCAATACGGAAATTATTTCCGATCATATTACTCAGGTTGATCTACAGAATCGGCCATTTCACCTAATCGGAGACAGCAGCGAATACGCTTGCGAGGCGCTGATTATTGCCACCGGCGCCTCTGCTCGGTATTTGGGTCTACCCTCTGAGGAGGCTTATAAGGGAAAAGGGGTTTCCGCCTGCGCTACTTGCGATGGCTTTTTTTATCGCAATCAGAAAGTAGCGGTGGTAGGCGGAGGCAATACCGCCGTGGAGGAGGCTTTATATCTAGCTAAGATCGCTGAAGAAGTGCATGTAATTCACCGCCGTCTTACCTTCCGTTCGGAAAAGATTCTTATCGACCGGATGATGGATCAAGTTGATCACGGTAATATTATTCTGCATACTAATTGCACCCTTGAAGAGGTGTTGGGTAATAAGATAGAGGTCACCGGCGTACGGATTAAAGAAGTGTCCAGCAATTTTCATGCAGATTTAGCCGTTAAGGGGGTGTTTATCGCTATCGGCCACAGCCCCAATACGTCTATTTTCGGCTCTCAGCTGGCTTTGAAAAAAGGCTATCTACGCGTGCAGTCCGGAATTAACGGTAATGCAACTGCGACATCAATCCCAGGCGTCTTTGCGGCAGGTGACGTCACGGACTCTCACTATCGCCAGGCGATTACCTCCGCGGGGACCGGCTGTATGGCGGCTTTAGATGCCGAACGGTACCTTGATAGACTCTTCCTTGCTTCTACCTATTGACTTAGTAAGGCCTTTGTTGAGCGCAAAAGAATTTCGTATCCGATGAACACTTTTTTGCTACTTTATCTGATAGCTTGACAAGAAAAGGTGATTCTTTTTCATCTTCTAGTGCTATTGACTGTATAGTAGTGCGGAGATCAAGGCTTTGGAAGTATTAACCTTCAACTTTTAGCAATCATTATCTTAACGCGCTATGTTTATTCCAAAACACAGTCTTGATGGTAAAGAAAAAGTTTAAAATTATACAGGAATCGCCTTATAATGAGGTCTTTAAGAAGCAGAATTATCTAACAGTATAAATGGGCGAACGAGCGCTTTGGTCACGCTATCAGAAAACAGACCTTCCTGATAAGCGTGAATGACCAGGTATCTTTTTAGATGCATCTATCACTATGGCGCTGTGATAATAAAATAGGTGTTGCGTTTTTTTGATGACGGCTTGCCAGGAAGCCTTTGCCTCGATTTTGAAAGTATATAGAGGCCAAACAAGATCTCTAGACTGGATTAATATCTAGAAAAGCGAAAAAAAAGTTTCTTTTAGAATAAAAATATTAAGATGCAATAAAGTTACTGCATGATGTTGAAGAAGTATAGTAGGCCATTAGCATTATCTACTCATGACCGTGTCACATATTCAATTCTCTATACCGCTCTATGGTATCAAAAAGCCATTGATATTCAGGGTTTTCTGGGTGTAATAAAGAAAAAGTACACCGGTAATTTAGAAAGATTCGCATGACGTCGCTGACAAAGCATTAAAGTGGCCCATCCCACCGTCGCGGTGCATATAAATTTTAGGATTATACGCTATTTCGGTGACTACATGAATAAATATCAGCAGCTAAGAGTTGTAATGATGAACGGGCAAGATAAATAGAGCATTATGGGTGTTTACGACCTAAAACGGGTATCTTCTGGCTTGTTAAGTGGTTAAGAAAACTTATTTGATTCTGTATAACTATGATGCACAGGTAAACGTAGTCATGGAGATGATTCAAATGCTTAAATAAATGACACCTTGTTGGATATACTGCACTCTATCTCCATCGCGCAACCATTGACATGCTAGTAGAGAGCTCATTACATTTTCTTTTTTTAACAAAGCTATGATGATCTGAATGTTTTATTTTTTTCGAGAAAGCTAACCACGATCCAAACTAACTCTGCATTAGGTATTGGCGCAGACTTGTCGTTACTTCTAGATTTTTTTTGAAAAAATTCTGATGTCCAGGACAATCAGCCAATGTAATTTTAGATGTAATGATGGTGTCTTAAGATCACAAAAGATAGTCGCTTAACGCTATGCTAAAAAAAGATAAAATCAATCACTTTTTCAATAAAAAATCGCTTTTGTTGTATGATAGAGGAATATTTTATATTGCTATGCATTTTAGTGGCATATTTTTATCTCAGATATGCTATTTTTAATGATTGTTCACCTCATCATTTGACGCTTTAGAGCTCAATTAGTTTGCTAATCTCGTCATCAAATAATCTAGCGATTCAATAAAATTAATTAGACCTCGATTCATTTCCTGATAAAGTCCTGTTTAGGATACGGCATCGCATAATAATCACAGCTTACCTTACACGGAAGACCTATATCTAAAAAAACGAGCTATGAAAAAAATGAGGATAACAGCTAATGGCTCTTGCTGCTCTACAAAAAGATCCAACTCTCGAGTGGTTCTTATCTCACTGCCATGTTCATAAGTATCCATCAAAGAGTACGTTAATTCATCAGGGTGAAAAGGCAGAGACACTGGACTATATAGTCAAAGGTTCTGTCGCGGTACTTATCAAGGATGAAGACGGTAAGGAGATGATACTCTCTTATCTTAATCAGGGTGATTTTATCGGTGAAATAGGGCTTTTTGAAGAAGGGCGGGAGCGAAGTGCATGGGTAAGAGCTAAAACAGCCTGTGAAGTGGCCGAGATATCCTATAAAAAATTTCGTCAATTGATTCAGGTGAACCCTGATATTCTTATGCGCCTGTCTTCACAAATGGCTCGTCGTCTTCAGGTAACTTCTGAAAAAGTCGGCAACCTGGCTTTTTTAGATGTGACCGGTCGTATTGCTCAAACGTTACTACATTTAGCTAAGCAGCCAGATGCGATGACTCATCCAGATGGTATGCAAATAAGAATCACTAGGCAAGAAATCGGCCAAATTGTTGGCTGTTCAAGGGAAACGGTCGGCCGTATTTTGAAAATGCTTGAGGATCAGAATCTCATATCTGCCCACGGAAAAACGATTGTTGTTTACGGTACTCGGTAATTCCTGTGTACCACGAATCTGGTGAGGAGAACGGATTTGTTGTTATTAGTGTACTCCTCCATTTAGTATAGTCCGCTTCTACTACCTTGCACTGTGTTCAGCTCGCTATAGGCGCGGTATAAAGTAGACGTGATAATTTTAGTCGGATATCTAAATAAGGGATTGAATGATTTTAATATTTTAAGTTATTGCCTATCCTCAGGGTATACGTTTTACTGACTATATGGTTGACAGAGTTTAAAAGACCATATAACAAGCTATGTATAAGTTATGTGCAAGGCTATAATATGTGTTGATGAATAAGAATCACGCTATTTCCTAGTTCCGCTTGAGTCAGTAATTCATCACATCTGGCTACACCCTGTTCTGATGAGAATGAAGTGGATGATGTTGTGTTGCAAGCAGTCGGCGGGTCATTCAACCTACCGACTACAATATTTTCATTGAAAGCAAGTGACTACACTAAGATCAGATATCAGGAGAGAGTTCTCCTGGTTGAGAATTCTTACTAAAATAGTGTACAGCGGTTTGCTGTATGCAGCAAGAGTGCTATTTGTTTATCAGGCGTCGGGGGGTCAGAAGGCCTGAGGCTTCAAGCTCTCCAATACCGAAAAAGCGTCGGGCACCTCCCTCGGTGAGTCGTACGAGACCCACCTTCTTCGGTACCGTGATCGCTACTTTTTGTCCGAGCCGTATTCGTTCGGCAGTTTCAATCCCTAGATTCACCTCAGGCATTTCAGTCAACGCGCTATCTATTGGCAACAGCAATGAATCTAGCTGCGCTAAAGTTTCAGGATGTCCCGGTGCCTCGGAAGCGATACCCTCTAGTGTCGCAAGGGTTATCATACGCTTTCTGGGAAAGCAAGCGACTCCTAGACGGCGTAGCGCTATGACGTGTGCGCCGCAGCCAAGACGTTCACCTAAGTCGTCGACCATGGTACGAATATAGGTTCCTTTAGAACAATGAATTTCCAGCTTCACCTCCGTAAGATTCCAGTGGAGTAGACGTAAATCATAAACATAAATCGGTCTCTCCTTGCGCACGACGTTGATGCCTTTTCTAGCATATTCATACAGAGGCCTTCCTTGGTGCTTAAGCGCTGAAAACATCGAAGGTATTTGGCGCCCTTCGCCGCGGAAGTGCTCAAGGGCGGCCTCCAGCAGTTTTTCTTCTAGCAATACAGGCCGGATGCTAACTGTCTTGCCTTCGGCATCATACGTATTAGTACGTATGCCAAGACGAGCAGTCACCCGATATCGTTTATCGGCCGAGAGTAAATGTTGGGAAAACTTAGTTGCTTCACCAAGACATACAGGCAGCATGCCTGTTGCCAGAGGATCCAGCGAGCCAGTATGGCCGGCCTTATTAGCACGAAATAGATGTTTTACCCTTTGCAGCAGATCGTTAGAGGAAATTCCAATGGATTTATCCAACAGAATGATGCCGTCGATATTACGACCACGGCGAATTAGACGGCTCATTAGTCTTTCTTATCCTCAAATTTTTTCTACTGATGTGTTCCTGCTGTAGCGCAGTCGGTCATTTTGTACCGTCTGACTGACCAATTTAGAAATGCTCATGCCTGTTGCTAGCGAATTATCATAAGCGAACGTTAGCTCCGGCACCACACGCCTATTTGCAACTTTACCTAACAGGCTACGAATAAATCTTGCTGCATTCTGCAGAGTCTGGACGCCGTTTTTCATCTGATCAGGTTTGCTCTCATCCAAAAAAGTGACAAATACTTTGGCATACGCCAGATCACGCGAGACCTTTACTCCAGATATTGTCACCATCGCCAGGCGAGGGTCTGTTATTTTTCGCTGAAGAATAATAGCGATTTCTTTTTGCATCTCCTGAGAGATACGTTGCGTACGAGTATATTCTTTTGCCATTGCACATTCTCTAGATAAACAACAGAAGGTGTTAACTTTATGATCTGAAATTTCTGATAACCCGATGTCAGCTAATTACACGTTGAATTTCTATGGTTTCAAAGACTTCAATCATGTCGCCTGAGCGAATATCGTTATAGTTTTTTATGCCGATTCCGCATTCTATCCCGTTACGCACGTCGTTGACGTCTTCTTTGAAGCGTCGTAGCGACTCGAGTTCACCTTCGTAGATTACGATGTTTTCACGCAGTATGCGGATTTTGTTGTGACGCTTTACTATGCCTTCCGTGACCATGCAGCCGGCGATATCTCCGAATTTAGGTGAACGAAACACATTACGTACTTCTGCCAGACCAATAATTTCTTGCTTGTATTCTGGCGACAGCATGCCACTCATCGCTTGTTTGACTTCATCAAGCAAGTGATAGATAACTGAGTAATAGCGAAGATCTAGATTTTCCGCCTCTATGAGGCGTCGAGCCGATGACTCGGCTCTAACGTTAAAGCCTATCACTATGGCGTTAGAAGCCGCAGCGAGTGTCGCATCTGTTTCGGTAATACCTCCTACGCCGGAGCCGACAATCCTTACCTTCACCTCGTTAGTAGACAAATTCTCTAGTGCGTCACTAATGGCTTCGGCGGAGCCCTGCACGTCAGACTTCAGAACAATGTTCAGCTCGGACACTGCATCTTCGTTCATGCTGGTAAACATGTTTTCTAGCTTGGACTTCTGTTGGCGCGCCAGCTTGACATCGCGGAATTTACCTTGGCGATATAGCGCTACTTCACGCGCTTTCTTCTCGTCACGCACTACCGTCACTGTATCACCAGCTTCGGGAACCCCGGAAAGACCGAGGATCTCGACTGGAATCGATGGCCCAGCGAACGCAACATCACGACATACTTGATCTTGCATACCTCGCACGCGACCGTACTCAAAACCGCATAGTACAACATCCCCCCTATGAAGAGTGCCTTCACGCACGAGCACGGTTGCGACCGGGCCACGGCCTTTATCCAGCGAGGATTCGATGACCACACCACTGGCCATACCATTGCGAATTGCCTTGAGCTCTAGTACTTCCGCTTGAAGCAAGATGGCAGTTAGCAGATCATCAATGCCCTCGCCGGATTTTGCAGAAATATGCACAAACTGGCTTTCACCACCCCATTCTTCGGGAATGACTCCATGTTGGGTTAGTTCTTTCTTAACTCGCTCTGGCTCTGCTTCTGATTTATCGATTTTGTTAACCGCAACTACTATTGGTACTTTGGCCGCTTTTGCATGCTGGATGGCTTCAATAGTTTGCGGCATTACTCCATCATCGGAAGCCACTACCAGTATAACGATATCTGTTGCTTGGGCACCTCGGGCGCGCATTGCGGTAAAAGCCGCATGTCCAGGTGTGTCAAGGAAGGTGATCATGCTGTTGCCGGCTGCGACATGATAGGCTCCGATATGTTGTGTAATACCTCCAGCCTCTCCTGAGCTTACTTTGGTGGAGCGGATATAGTCCAAGAGCGAAGTCTTGCCGTGATCGACATGGCCCATGATTGTTACGACTGGCGCACGCGATTCCGCAGAAGCCCGGATGCCGGTGTTACGGTCGGACATAATAGATTCTTCTAGCTCATTTTCACGGCGTAAAATGACTTTATGACCCATGTCTTCGGCTAAGAGCTGTGCAGTTTCCTGATCGATCACTTGATTAATGGTCGCCATAGCGCCTAGCTTCATCATTACTTTGATAACGTGCGATCCTTTCACGGCCATTTTATTGGCCAAGTCTGCCACGGTAATGGTTTCGCCGATGATTACAGCACGATTCACCGCCTGAGCTGGTTTGTTAAAGCCTTGCATCAAGGTGCTGAGTTTACGCTTTCCCTTGCTGCTACGACCCACTGCACGCGCTTCTTCGCGATCAGCCTTTGATTCGGACAAGCGGCTGGTCTTCTTCTGTTTGATAGCCTTGCCGCTACGTGGATGGCTACGACGATCGCCTTCTACTTTGCGATCGTTTTCATCTTCAGCTTCTCGCGCGTGATGAGAAGTTGTCACGTGGTAATCGGTGGCGTCTTCTTCAGCTAGCTCAGGCACATTATCCCAAGTACCGCCGTGTTCTTCGGCCATGCGGCGCACGTCTTCTGCGATCAGACGAGCTTTTTCTTCAACCTTGCGCCGCATGCTTTCTTCTGCTTTGCGTCTTAGCTCCGTCACTTCAGCCTCACGACGAGCTTTTTCAGCTGCCGGAGATGCTTTAGTCACGGTATGTGTTTGAGGGTTAATAAATTGATGATTTGTTGCTGAAAGATGTTTCTCTGAGGTAGCGGAAGCACGTTTCGCCTTCTCTGTAACTGTATATTTTTCTTTTTCTGTGGCCTTACGTTTTTCTATCTCATCGGCTACATGCTGACCCTGTTGCTGAGCGAACGCCTCCGATTTAGGCTGTTCTTGTTGCGTATGCAGATCGCGTCGTACATAGGTGCGCTTCTTTCGGATTTCGATTTTTACTGACTTACTTTTACCGCCAGAGCTCGGAATGTTTAAGGTACTGCGCGTTTTACGCTGTAAAGTTAGTTTATTAGGCGCGGGGCCGCGTTCCTGATTTAGGTGCTCCAGTAAAGTTTCTTTTTCTTTCTGAGTTACGACACTCACTGCGGTTTTATGGATGCCGGCATCAGAAAATTGCTGTACCAGGCGTTCAACTGGAGTTTGGATTTCTTCGGCGAGCGATTTTACGGTTACATCTGTCATGCTGTTCCTTTCCTGCTACTTATTACGTGTTGTCGCCAAACCAGCAAATATTACGCGCAGCCATAATCAGCACGCCAGCTTTTTTACTACTGAGCCCTTCAATATTTGACAGGTCGTCGACACCCTGTTCGGCAAGATCTTCCAGCGTACAAATACCATTCGCCGCTAGTTTGAATGCCATGTCGAGCTCAAGTGCAGGTAAACTCAGCAGGTCTTTATCTGGCACACCCGTACCGCGATGTTCGTTCTCTGATAAGGCAATCGTGGTTAATGCATGCTTTGCCTGTTCGCGCAGTCCTATCACCGTTTTTTTATCGAGCACTTCAATTGCTAGTAGTTCGTTTATAGGTACGTAAGCGAGTTCTTCCAGGGTTGAAAAGCCTGCTTCTACTAATACCGTAGCCAATGCTTCATCGATAACCATATTTCGGGTAAATATATTGATGGCTGCATGGGCTTCAGCTTGATGTTTTTCCTGAAGAGCCTCCACTGTCATTACGTTTAGCTCCCAACCGCTCAGTTGAGAAGCGAGCCGGACATTTTGCCCGTTTCGGCCGATAGCCTGGGCAAGATTTCCCGATTCTACAGCAATATCCATCGTGTGCGTGTCCTCATCTACCACGATAGAGGCGACATCAGCAGGAGCCATGGCGTTAATAACGAACTGAGCTGGGTTGTCATCCCAGAGAACGATATCTATACGCTCACCACCCAATTCACTAGAGACCGCTTGGACCCGCGCACCGCGCATGCCAACGCAGGCGCCGACCGGATCAATGCGCTTGTCGTTAGTTTTTACGGCAAGTTTCGCCCGAGACCCAGGATCACGAGCGGCGGCCTTGATTTCAATGACATCCTCGCCGATTTCCGGTACTTCAATACGGAATAACTCTGCAAGCATTTCTGGTCGAGATCGGCTGACAAACAATTGCGCACCACGTGCTTCCGGCCGCACAGAATATAAGACGCCGCGAATACGATCTCCAGGTCGAAAATTTTCTCGTGGGAGCATCTCCTCTCGACCGATCAATGCTTCGGCATTACTTCCTAAATCTAGACTAATGCTTTCCCGGTTAACTTTTTTTACTATGCCTGTTACGATTTCACCCTCATGACTGCGGAACTGCTCGACCACCATGGCGCGCTCGGCTTCACGTACTTTCTGAACGATTACTTGCTTTGCGGTTTGGGTGGTAATACGATCAAATACTACCGATTTAATTTCATCCTCTATGTACCCTCCCAGCTTCGACTCAGGGGCGTCAAACTTCGCTGCTTCTAAGGTAATTTCCCGGGTAGGCTGGGTGACGCTGCCCACGATGAGCCAACGGCGGAAAGTATCAAAATCCCCCGACTTACGGTCGATGCTGACGCGTACTTCGATGTCTTGTGCGTATTTTTTTTTCGTTGCCGTAGACAGTGCTGTCTCTAGCGCCTCAAAAATTTTTTCCCGAGGGACGGCTTTCTCGTTGGACACTGCTTCAACAACAGCCAGAATTTCTTTATTCATCCTCGTTGCCTTAGTAAAACGTTAAAAGTCAGGTACCGGGTTCATTTTGTGGATATTGTTTAAGTGAAATCGTGCATCCTCGCTTTCACCTGCAGGGTAAGCATCCCATTGCATCAACTTGGTTAAGACTACCGCCATTTCTGGTGGTGTTGCACTGCGATACGAAGGAACACTCTGATGTCGCTATTCTGTAGCACATTGGCTTTTTAAATGCGCGGTAGTATACAGAGGGCAAAATTCACAGGCTCGGTGATAAAACCGCAAGGCTATAGGTCATTTTGGGGAAAGTATAGTCGATGTTGAGTGCCCCGCTGAGCCGGTGTTTGACAACAAGATCATCCATCCATGGTTTATGATCTTGTCACTATCGATATTAATACGCAGCGCTGAAAGCTTGGGTATTCCAAAAGTTTCATGATCATTTCTGTCAATTTTTTAATATAGATACATTACCACCCCAAAGACATAAAAAAAGGGCTTATTAGCCCAGTATTACTGCAGTGAAAGAACAACAAGCCCCGAAATTTCGGGGCTTGTTGTGACCTAGACCCTGTAAACGGCACGCGGCTCTTAAAATCTTCCGGAAGACTTTCTTTAAAAACTCGTGATCATACACTGAATGCTTACATGTAGTATATTTGAAAAATATTTCTAAATCTATGCTTTTATGGGATATGTCTTTGCGACGACGAGCGTTGGAGGGTAAGGTCGTGCAGATATTATGTTGATATGCCTCGCTGCTGAAAACGCTTAAAACGCTAGATTGATAACCCAAAAAAACAAGAATTTTTTTGGACTGGTACCGAGGGCGGGACTTGAACCCGCAAGCCTAATTAGGCACTACCACCTCAAGGTAGCGTGTCTACCAGTTCCACCACCTCGGCTCATGCTATCGTTATAGTCTATTTTTTTATTTTTTGACTAGTAAAATTTTTTAAAACTTTCTGGGGAGTATCCTTATCGGGTGTCGATCACGTTTTTTTTGACGCTGCATCCATCCGCCTGTTGCGTTTTCGTCAAGGTGTCCCAAGAATTATTTTTTTTAGGATTATTGTTGTTCAGGTTCCCCAGTAACAGGCTAAGAAAGAAGAAAAACGTCGCCAGCACGGCTGTCATGCGAGTCATGAAGTTACCGATTCTACTTGAACTGAAAAGCGTGCTAGAGGCAGCTGCACCGAAAGACGCGACCATATCAGCGCCTTTACCTTTTTGCAGAATAATCAGCGCTACTAAGCTGATCGCTACTAACAGGAATATGACTAACAGAGCGTAGTACATAACTTTCAGTATCCTTTTATTTTTTAATATACGTTAAGCTATTATGCCCTCGAGCCAGCGATTGACGTCTGAGACTGTAGTATTGCTCAATACTAACTAAAGCGTCTTTTTTATGCAAGGAAATGGGGACGATTAGGTGCTTTTTAAGGAATAAGAAGCGGTTTTTATTGATATAAAGCCGAAAAGCTGCTGATACTAGCTCTCGGCTTTCACGGCATCTGCGATATTCTGCGCTAGCCGGCTAATTTTCCTGGCATCATCTCCTTCCACCATGACGCGAATCAAAGGCTCGGTACCCGACTTACGCAACAGCAACCTCCCGTGCCCAGCTAGGTGATGCTCCGCCTCGGCGCTGGCTTTTTTTACCGCCGCCGATTTTAGTGGATCCTGAAGTCCGGCAAGGCGTACATTGACTAAAACCTGTGGCAATAGGTGCATGTCGCTGCACAGGTGATGTAAATGCATCTTATTACCGACCATGGCCGACAAAACCTGAAGACCGGCAATAATACCATCGCCAGTAGTAGTCTTATCTAGTAAGATGACATGACCAGAATTTTCTGCGCCAACACGCCAATTTTTTTCCTTCATTTTTTCAATCACATAACGATCTCCAACGCGAGCACGTTCGAAAGGCACCCCCAGTTGCTTAAGCGCAAGCTCTAAGCCCATATTGCTCATTAGCGTACCAACTACGCCGCCAGATAACTTTCCCTGGCGTAATTTTTCTCGTGCAATGACATACAAGATTTGATCGCCATCCACTTTTCGTCCCAAATGATCCACCATGATTATCCGATCGCCGTCGCCGTCATAAGCGATACCTAGATCAGCTTTTTCTGCCAGTACCCGGCGTTGTAGCAGCCGCACATCGGTAGAACCGCATTGCTGGTTGATATTTATACCGTTCGGTTGGCATCCGAGTGGTACCACCAGCGCGCCTAGTTCGCGCAGCACGGTAGGCGCGATATGGTAGGTTGCGCCGTTGGCACAATCAATGACTATCTTTAATCCCTGTAAACTCAGATCGCTCGGGAAAGTACCTTTGCAAAACTCTATATAGCGCCCGGCTGCATCGATGAGTCGACTGGCTTTCCCTAACTTCGACGATGCGACGCAGGTTAATGGTTTGGCTAATGCCGCCTCGATTTCCTTTTCTACCTCATCGTGCAGTTTCGTACCGTCGATTGAAAAAAATTTAATACCATTTTCATCGAAAGGATTATGGGATGCGGAAATGACAATACCAGCCTCAGCGCGAAAGGCGCGGGTCAAATAGGCGATAGCTGGTGTTGGCATCGGACCGGTAAAAGCAGATGATGAACCAGCCGCCGCTAGCCCCGCCTCCAGTGCTGACGCTAGCATATAGCCAGAGATGCGAGTATCTTTTCCGATGATAATTTGACGCGATCCGTGGCGGGCGAGAACTTTACCTGCGGCCCATCCTAGCTTAAGGACAAAATCTGGAGTGATAGGGGCATTGCCGACTTTGCCGCGGATGCCATCGGTGCCAAAGTATTTACGCTTACTCATTGAAAAAATCTTTCCTTAGCTGCAAGCGTAGCTTCCACTATGCAGATTGCTTCAACGGTTTGCTTAACGTCATGCACCCGGATAATTTTCGCCCCCTGCAGCGCAGCGATTACTGCACAAGCAACGCTTCCCGCAACCCGATGGTCTGGCGGCAGATCTGACAGCTGACCGATCATTGATTTTCTCGACATCCCGACTAGCAGGGGTTGGCCAAGATGCTGGAAATGCCCTAGCCTAGCTAGTAATTGATAATTATGTTCTAACGTTTTTCCGAAGCCGAATCCGGGGTCGAGTAACAGACGATTTTTGATAATGCCGGCTGCCTCACAGCGATGTATTTGTTCGAGAAAGTACGTCTCTACCTCCCCTAGGACATCCTTATAGTAAGGCGCTTGCTGCATGGTGCGTGGATTGCCCTGCATGTGCATCAGACAGACGGGTAACTGGCTGGCGGCAGCTTCGACTAAAGCGCCAGGTTCGCTAAGCGAACGGACATCATTAATCAAATGTGCACCAGCTATTGTGCTTTCGCGTATAACCAAGGCCTTAGAAGTATTTACTGAAATAAAGGTGTCGAGGCGCTCCGCTATCGCTTCCACTACTGGCACTACGCGGGCGGCCTCTTCTTGTTCGCCCACTGTCTCCGCCCCTGGGCGGGAGGATTCACCACCTATATCGATAATAGCTGCGCCGGCATTTAGCATCGCCGCGGCGTAGTCGATAGCAGCCCCTAAAGATTGGTAGCGCCCACCGTCGGAGAATGAGTCTGGCGTTACGTTAAGGATCCCCATAACGCGTGGTACTGAAAGGCAAAGAGTGCGTTCTCGAGCTATTAGTTGCTTAACGACGAGTCCTTGTGATTTACAAGCTTTCCTGCCGATACGTAAAGGGGTCATGAGCTATTGCCATATTGTTCTGGTATCGTATTGCTGGGGTTAGGCGTGTGAGGCGGTTCATCCATCGGTGTTGGAGAGCGCGGCGTGCTATCATCGCTGCCATTACTAGCGATGGTATCGTCCCACCCTGCTGGCGGTCGAACGGAAGGCTTTCGTCCCATCAGATCATCTATCTGCGGCGCATCGATTGTTTCATATTTCATCAGCGCATCCTTCATGGCATGAAGAATATCCATATTGTCAATTAGCAGATTGCGAGCGCGGATATGATTTTTTTCAATGAGTAACTTCACTTCCTGATCGATAATACGCGCCGTTTCATCAGACATATGCTTTGCCTTAGCCATCGCGCGACCGAGAAATACTTCGCTCTCTTCTTCTGCATATAGCAGAGGGCCTAGTTTTTCTGAGAAGCCCCATAGGGTTACCATGTTTCGGGCAATAGAGGTCGCTACTTTAATATCATTTGAGGCTCCGGTAGATACTTTTTCCGGCCCGTAAACAATCTCCTCCGCTATCCGGCCACCGTAAAGGGTGGAGATTTGGCTTTCAAGCTTTTGGCGACTGGCGCTGATAGCATCTTCTTCCGGAAGGAAAAAAGTTACTCCTAAGGCTCTTCCTCGTGGTATAATTGTCACCTTGTGTACAGGATCATGCTCCGGCATTAAGCGGCCGACGATTGCATGACCGGCTTCGTGGTAAGCGGTGGACTCTTTCTGCGCTTCGGTCATCACCATCGAGCGGCGTTCGGCGCCCATCATGATCTTGTCCTTGGCTTTCTCGAATTCGACCATAGATACTACACGCTTGATGCCGCGCGCAGCGAACAATGCAGCCTCATTCACCAGATTGGCCAAATCGGCTCCAGAAAATCCGGGCGTACCACGTGCAATGATCGATGCATCCATGTCAGGGGCCAGAGGGACGCGTCGCATGTGAACTTTTAGAATCTGTTCACGTCCTCGCACATCGGGGAGGCCTACTACTACCTGGCGGTCGAAACGGCCGGGCCTCAGCAGGGCTGGGTCTAACACATCGGGGCGATTGGTTGCGGCTATAACGATAATGCCTTCATTTCCTTCAAAGCCGTCCATTTCCACCAGCATTTGGTTCAGGGTCTGCTCACGCTCGTCGTGACCCCCACCTAGGCCAGCGCCACGCTGACGTCCGACGGCGTCGATTTCATCAATAAAAATGATGCACGGCGCCGATTTTTTCGCCTGCTCAAACATATCGCGCACGCGAGAGGCGCCTACACCCACGAACATTTCTACAAAGTCAGAACCAGAAATGGTAAAGAAGGGGACTTTGGCTTCCCCCGCAATAGCTTTCGCTAAGAGCGTTTTACCAGTCCCAGGTGGCCCTACCATCAGCACACCTTTAGGAATCTTTCCGCCTAGCTTTTGAAACCGGCTCGGCTCGCGAAGATAATCTACTAACTCGCTGACTTCTTCTTTCGCTTCATCACATCCTGCAACATCGGCGAAGGTGGTTTTGATTTGGTCTTCGGTCAGCATTCTGGCTTTGCTCTTACCAAACGACATTACGCCTTTACCGCCGCCGCCTTGCATTTGACGCATAAAGAAAATCCAGACTCCGATCAGCAATAGCATTGGAAACCAGGAGATAAAGATAGACGTTAGTAGACTGGGTTCTTCTGGTGGCTCGCCCACGACTTTAACGTTTTTAGTTAAAAGGATATCAAGCAGTTTTGGGTCGTTGACCGGAATATAGGTCGTGTAGCGATTATTGTCTTTTTTAGAAACAGTGATTTCACGACCGTTAATGCGAGCTTCTTTAACCTGATCCTGATTTAATTCAGACATAAAGGTAGAGTAATCTACTTTACGTCTATTAGACTCGTTGGGCCCGAAGCTCTGGAATACCGACATCAAAACAACTGCGATAACTAGCCAGAGAATCAGGTTCTTCACCATATCACTCAAGGAATTAACCTCATATTACAACGGTCTTAACAATTAGCGAAGGATACTATATTTTGCGCCCTGTCGCTACAATGTACACTTCGCGAGCCCGCCCCCGAGATGCGTCTGGCTTACGGATTTTTACTTTCGCAAAAAGGGAGCGTATTTCTTGCAAATAGGAATCAAAACCCTCCCCCTGAAAGACCTTGACCAGAAAACTCCCACCCGGAGCCAGCACATCTCGGCACATATCGAGCGCCAGCTCTACGAGATACATAGATGCGGGAATGTCGACCAACGGCTTACCGCTCATGTTGGGCGACATGTCGGACAGCACTACCTCTACCTTCCTCTCGCCTACGCGCTCAATTAGAGCCTGCAGCACAAGGGGGCTGCGAAAATCCCCGGATACAACTTCTACTCCTGGGATAGGAGCAATCGGTAGGATATCGCAGGCAATTATAGATCCCTTGATACCAATTTTCGTAGCGACGTATTGCGACCAACTGCCGGGCGCTGCACCAAGATCCACTACGGTCATTCCCCGGTGCAGCAGGTTGTCTCGCTGCTGTATTTCATCAAGCTTAAACCAAGCACGGGAACGGAGTCTTTTTTTTTTGCCTGCTGAACATATTTATCGCTGAAGTGTTCTTGTAGCCAGCGGATGGAGCTTGCAGAACGCTTTTTAGTCGCCATCTGATTTCCAACTATCGTAGTCATCGAGTACAACGGTGAAAAGATTTTGCCGATGAGGGGCCTATATCGACGGCCGTCGATTTGATAATATGTATGAGATGGCGGTAAAATATGCTATTTTCAATGCCCATCTAACTAAAAAACATTACTTAATCTTAATTCTCAGTAAAAATAGTATGTAAAATGAACATGCGATTCATTGCACTCTGTAGTTATGCTAAGCAATAAGGGATTTTCGTAAGAATTGCATGCGAAAATTCAACAGGTATTAGAACAATATCCGCCAAATAATATGTAACTCTTTGCGTATAGAGTAAAAGACGAAAATATTACTAGCCACTTCCATCATCTATAAAAGTAGCATTAGAAAGGGAGAGGTTAGTTAAAAGATTTTGGCGTTATAACATCCGATAGAAGAGGAGTCATGCCGCTGTTACCCTAACGGAATCTTTTACGATAAACAGCAAACGCGTTGAATAATAAAGAATTATGTTGTTCTGTTGTGTATTGTGATCAGTGCATGCCTGTCATCTCTAGTGCACTTTATATTCATGATTTCTTGCGTCATGATTTTACGTTTCAGAGCTTAATCAGGTTACAGGAACCGACAAAATTCTTAATTGAATACATGATATCATTTCACCAGGATGGCTGATAAAAAGACTATTGTGAGGCCATAATTATGCAATGTTGACAAGATATTATTTCTCCATCATCCCTCATAGCGTAATTCATCTAAGTGCTTGCAGCACATCTTCAGTTCTTCTCTCATCCATAATGCATGACAGTTAGAGAGACCATCAAACATGCGAGGAAGTATTTTGAACCCGAGCATATGCGTTACAGCAAGTGAGCGTGATAACCAATTTTACTGTTCCATAGATTATTCTTTCTAATCAGATCTTGGTTGTCAATTAAGTGGTGACGTTAATAGTACAGGTTAGCTTAATCTTGAAGACTTTAATTTCTGCCTATTTAGTAGATGCATATTATGTCAAAACAGGGGGTCGTGATGCTGACGTGTATCGTCAGTGTCTAAATCTAATGCTGGCCTGATTTTAAGATAGACTTTTCTTTTGTGCAGTTCCGTATAGCTTGTGTGGCAATTTTACTGCTGTTTTATTAAGGCGCGCCGAAAATGTTATTTTGTTGTGCTGTTTGCTTCTAGCCGCAGCTTATGGCTATACATATCTTCGGTTTGTGACCCCCTTCAGTCGGATTATGTATTCTAGTTCACGAAAAACTTTTAGGAGAATGATCGATAGACTTCATAGGTCATGTCACTATATTTTGATTTTTTGACGCTTAAAGTCACTGTTTTTGCATATTTTATGAGAAAAAAGACTCTAGGAATCTTAGAATCAGCTGTATAATTTAAAAAACGATTGAAAGAATCCTCGGCGCGTTCTTAGCGAGCGGTCACAGATTTTTTGCATTACGAAAATTGTAGGTCATCGCCTACACTAAGCAGAAGAAAAACCTACTTATTGACAAAGAGAGGGTAGATTTTGATAGGCATCAAAAGTTAGTGAAGCTATCTCTAGCCTCTTAGAGAGAGGCTCTAATTAACAGCCAGCCGTATTGTAAGTTAGGCAGATGATGATCGTGAGCTTAACTGTATCATTAATAGAATACGTGTTGAATTTTAGATCAAAATATCGGCCAATTATAACGAAAGGTTTTATGTATAAAGCAAATGAGCGTGTACCGTACAGCAGCTGTGTCACTGCTGTACAATCCTCTGCGACCTATTATTAATTAGATCCACAGGACTATCAAGAAAGGTCGGAATAACTTTACTTATGAGCGTTCTGTATATTTGGAATATACAGGTTTTATTTTATCGATTTATTTCAGTTGAGTGTTTTCTTCAACATACATGTATTAAAAGAGGTGCTATCAGCAACAAATATTCTCGAGATGACGAGCATTTTCTGGTAACAACCGCATAGGGAAACAGTATACGGCTCAATTTTATAAGAAAAAATATGATTTTAACTTATGTCTATTAAAAAGTAAGCAATATTACAATATTCAACCTAGAAGGACAGGATATGCGCGATCTTTTTCTTTTTTTAAAAAATCTAACAGCGTATTACAGGTCAGAGAAGTGACTGAGTTCGGATGAGAGGCCGTCTGATTAGAGATACGCTACTTGCAGAATCTCGTACTCTACCTCTCCGCGAGGAGTGTTGATGACAACAATATCGCCTGCTTGCTTGCTCACCATCCCTCGGGCGATGGGAGAATTGATGGAAATTAGGTTTTTTTTAAAATCGGCCTCATCATCTCCCACGATGAGGTATGTCTTCTTTTCTGCGCTATGAAGGTTTTTTACACTAACTGTAGAACCAAAAATGACTCGGCTGCTTGGTAAGAACTTAGTCACATCAATGATTTGTGCATTAGACAGTGTTGCTTCTATTTCTTGAATTCGCCCTTCGCAAAAACCTTGTTTTTCTCTAGCTGCATGATACTCGGCGTTTTCTTTTAAATCGCCATGCTCGCGGGCCTCGACGATAGATCGGATGATGTCAGGGCGCTGAACGTTTTTAAGATATTCGAGCTCTTTTCTTAGTTTTTCAGCGCCGCGCAGTGTCATGGGAATTTGGTGCATCATTGTACCTCTTTTTGGCTGTGTTAAATACAACGAGAGTTTTCGGGAAGTTAGACATTATCACATTGTGTGATACGGGGTGTAGGCAATATGCAGCATTCTTAATGCCATGATGTTGGTAAACGCGTCATGGCCTTGAAATCGCGTCGCCATACATACCTGCGCATCATCATCAGGTAGGATCAGGCTGCCTATCAGAATTTGAAACAAAAAATAGCACTTTCTATTCAGTGAGTTCCGGTGATCATTTACGATTATACAGATGCTGATTTGTCACCGCGTAGTTACTAACATACTTATAAGCTGGGATGATGGTTATCACCCCGCTGCGGTGCAAGAAGAAGCTTGATTGTCTTTGACAAAATAGAGAGAAAATTATGACAGTACCGTCTATCGTGAGCGCTTTTAGCGCTATTGCTGCTCTATTTCCCGGCGGGCCTGTCTTAAAAACCCGGCAGATCTGGGTTTTACTGGTAGCGCTTGACGATAAGCATTAGCAATACTTTCATGTTTCTATCTGTCCACTAATATATGCGGCGGATGGGAGGCTTTGTGTTTTTTTATTCTATTCTGTTCTTTGTTTGATTTTGTAGTCTTTACTAAACACTTTCAGGTCCTTGATGTGATTAATTTAAGTAATCATGTCAATGTATGTTCATGCTTGAATGCTAACATTCAGTTTCTTTTTCAGTTTCTGATAAAAGAACCTAGAGCATCTTAGCAACAGATTTGTAAGTTTACACATAGAGTCAATACGCCCCTGAATAGTCTTTATTGAAAAACGCAATGTCTATTGCATACTTTGGACTGTAGTAATTTTATATCGGGTGTAAAATAAGCAGTGCTCATTCATTTTCTACAAGCGCAGCTGTCTTTTTTCATGAAGCAATAGCTAAGTGCTGCCTATTCTGTTAGAGAAGCACGTTCCTTGAGGGCTTTGTGTCAGTCATTGGCGAGTGATGTTAAATTTTTGCTTTGCGATATATGTTATTTTTTGACATTTACGAAGCAGATGTAGCAAATAATTACAAAAAATTTTTGATTGTTTTAAACACTAGGCAAATCGAGTTACTTAAACAGTAAGTATTTCTAAATAACTTTCGCTATGCATAACATCATTTTCTAGTTGTTACCTAACTTTTAGCGCAACATAGCCCCAGGGCGCAACTCCACGTTGCTTAACAAGTCCAGCACATGCAAGAGTTTTTTTAAACAACTGCCTTCCTGCAGGGTCAAGAATTCAGTATCCCCTTACGGTTAGCATAGCACACGCGTTTAGTAAGAAAAAAGCAATACGAATGCTTTGGGTTCGCTGCTGAATGAAGCATTAGTGTCTTCTTTGAATAGGAATTTTCTAATACAGAAAAGATTTTGGATCATCGTTTACTATAGCTCTCTTTGAACTCTAGTGGTGCGGTGCATTACTTTGATGCTAATAAAAATATAAGTTTTTACGATTTTTAAATAAGACTGCACTTTATGTTTTTACTTGCAGTGCAGGTTGACCACTATAGTAGATATCTTCTCTACAGTGCGAACCTGGGGCTAATGGCGTACATGGTCCTATCCCGGCTCTTGATTTTTAATCATTATTAGCAGATAGACTTAGGATCGTTAGCGGCATGAAACGGCGTATTACCCTTCTGGTCTTGGTCTAGGAAAAACTTTAACTATTGATCGTCTTATGATCCGCTATCTACTTATTTGTAGCGAGTGCCAAGCCTGCTGCTAGTCTTGGAAAGAATTTGATGAAAGACTTTATCATCTCATTAGGTTCGGCCGCTTCACTCGCAAGGATTGCGTGCCTTCTTTCTGAAGCATCTGAGCACCTAGGGATCCAGTGTTGTGTCGCGACAGCTGTTATGAGCTCGGTGTATATATTCAGCAAGCTTTCTGCCTAGAGCGGAGGAAAATTGATATACAATATTGCGGACCTGTAGCGGGATTAGTGAGGCGGAAAGCTTTACTGCATATTATTTTCTTTTTTGGATTCATAGCAACCTAAAGTGATCCTTATCTTTGTTGACATAAGTCATTGTAACATATGGTTTCCATAGGAAATCTAAGGTTTCAAATGAGTAAGTCATTTTTTTACAACAAACCCTCAAGCAGCGCAGTGCTCTGACAGTATAAATAGATGAGTTAGTTATTACCTTTTACAGAGACAGCTTGCTTTTTAAACTAATAGATCATTTGATAATGGCGCTCAGACTATGCTTTTCGCAACCAAAGAGATAAGAATGATGACTATCAGCATAAAACCAGCCATGCGTTATTCAATGACCTATTGGGGTGTTGATAAATAGCACAGGTCTTAAAGTGTTGTAGTATAAAATCATCCACAGTCTTTGAGCATGGTATTAAAAACAAAGCGCATGGTGTAAGCATCACGTAAGCGTATAGAGCGTGAGAGATGCAAGATTCCCTGTGCTAATATATGATGATTGCACATAAGTGCGACTTATTTTGCTTCCATGGTGAATCTGATAAAGCTAATCTACTAAAAGATGAGGGAGTAAGAAGCTAAAATTACTAATAACATGCGTTCCTGGCATCATATTCTCTCTTAGAGAAGAGAAGCAATCTGTTCGTCCCACTACTGCTATGTGCACAATATCAGAAAAGCTCATTCGAGCAGTATGGCCCCTTTTGAAACTGAAAATGTAATTAGCAATAACAAGCTCTTTGAAAACACAGTAGGTTATAGCGTTCAGTTAACAACCCTTTGATCTCCCCCTGATATTGCGTAACTATAATCTGAAACTAGATTGGTAATGGCTATAGACAAAGTGTCGAGGATAATGCTATCAGAGATTCTGAATAAAATTCAGAACACATCAGAGTAACCTACTGGCCGTTAATATATAAAACATAATGATGTATTTAATAAAATAGTATAGTGAATGCGTATTTATGCAATAAAAATCCAGAAATAATACACTAGTATTTAGATATCAGTCAATACATGAGAGAGGATATTTGCAATAAAAATAAGCAATGTACGCAATGCATATTGTTTCATGTTCGGAGATGCTGGGTTATTAAAAATAAGCATCTATATAGAGCGAGATAGAAATTGAGCTGCCTCTCCCAAGAAACAGGCCCATTGCGTCCATGGGTTAGATCTCACAGGATCGTCGTCTCATTCAGCATTCTGGGATATAAGGCATAATGTCGCTGACGAACGGCCTCAAATAAGCATATCCCGGTGGCCACTGATACATTAAGAGACGAAACTGTGCCGGCCATGGGAATGCTGGTCAGTGTATCGCAATGTTCACGGGTCAGGCGACGTATGCCTGCCCCTTCAGCGCCCATTATTAAAGCTAAAGGTCCTGTCAGTTTACTTT
The DNA here is from genome assembly GCF_000287335.1 of secondary endosymbiont of Ctenarytaina eucalypti. Taxonomy (GTDB): domain Bacteria; phylum Pseudomonadota; class Gammaproteobacteria; order Enterobacterales; family Enterobacteriaceae. The sequence continues at coordinate 700,101 of NC_018419.1, read as the reverse complement.
GATATATATGACGCACCGCTTTATCGGTGGTTCCAACGATCCACACATTATACTTTTTTAGTAGGCGTAGCGTGCGCGCTAGGTTAGTTACACGGATCAAAGGCACTGATTCTGCAGCAGCGCTGGCGACTTTTTTAGCGATAGCGTTCAGAGGCGCAGCGCGATCGTGAGGTGCAATTACTGCATGCACACCTGCGGCATCGGCACATCGTAGACAGGCGCCAAGATTATGTGGATCAGTAACACCATCTAAAATTAGTAGGAGCGGTTCACCTTTCTGCGACAATAGCGAGGGCAGATCGTCCTCGCGGAACCGCCGCCCCGCCTGCACGCGTGCGATCACTCCCTGGTGTACTGCCCCGGATACTTGTTTGTTTAGCCACTGGCGACCGGCTATGTGGATAATGATGCCGGCCTGCTCTAGTTGCTGAACTAGAGGCCGTAAGCGGTGGTCAGAGCGTCCTTTTAACAAATAGATTTCTAAAAAACGCTGAGGTTCGCGTTCTAAGACGGCCTGCACGGCATGAATACCATAAATGATTTCGCTCATGATCGTCTTTCATCGTACACGGGACGACAAGCCCGTTTCGTGTTTAGGTAATGAACGTCACGTCCCTGCGCTCAGTATTCTGAGCGACCAGAAGAAGAAGTGGGCTTCCTGTGACGACGTAGTTTTCCTCTGGCAACTTTATTCTTCGCATCCCACTCAGGAGAGGATTTTTCTCGTACTAAGCATGTGGGACTGCCTGTCCGGTTGCGTTCATGCCGGACCGTAGGCTGAGTTACGTGGTCACTCTGATCTGTTTCTATAATAATGCCACGTTCATCTTCAGGCTTGTCGCTTGCTTTCCCTCTAGCTCGAAATGCGCGATCAGGTGAAAAATTGACGGGTTTTTGACTTCTGCGTCGACGCTTTAGGGCTCCGGCTATATGACTGTGGCCCGCTTTCTTCTGACGCTGAGGCTTGGTTTTTCCTGTAGTGCGCAGTTTACGTTCGCTAGAAATTAATGAAAAATCGATTTTTCGTTCGTCCATATGTACAGCTTCGACGCGGATTGTTACCGCATCCCCCAGACGGTATATTGTTCCGCTGGACTCACCTATCAGCCTCTGACCAAGGTTATCATGCCGGTAATAGTCATTATCCAGAGAAGAGACATGCACCAAGCCATCGATAAACAGTTCATCCAGACGCACAAAGAAACCGAAACTAGTGACGCTGGTAATGACGCCCCTAAAAACATGCCATACCTGATCCTTCATAAAATCACACTTTAGCCAGTCTGCTACGTCTCGGGTAGCTTCATCGGCTCGTCGTTCACTCAGAGAGCATTGCTGCCCAAGCTGTAACATTTCCTCCTGTTCAGAATGCCAGCCACCGGTTGATGTAGACCTCCCATTGACGTCGCCATTCTCTCTCCCAAGAAGATATTTAATTGTCCGGTGAAGTACAAGATCTGGATAGCGGCGAATAGGTGAGGTGAAATGAGCATACGCTTGCAGGGCTAGCCCGAAGTGGCCGCGGTTTTCGGGATCGTAAATTGCTTGTTTCATCGATCTGAGCAACATAGTTTGCAGCATTTCGTGGTCTTGGCGGCTGGCGATTAGCTGCATAATATGCGCATAATCTTTAGGCTCAGGCTTGTCGCCACCCCCTAAGGTCAGTCCAAGTTCACCTAATATCGCACGTAATGAGTTGATATGCTCATCACTTGGCCTGTCATGTACGCGATAAAGCGCCGGTTCTTTATGTTTCTCGACAAATCGTGCTGCAGAAATGTTCGTTAGAATCATGCATTCTTCGATTAGTTTATGGGCATCATTGCGCTGCACTGGCTCGATACGCGCTATGCGACGTTCCGCGTTGAATATGAACTTAGCTTCTTCGGTCTCAAAAGAGATGCCCCCACGCCGCAATCTGGCTTCTTCTAGCGTCTGATACATTTTATGCAACTGTGTTAGCGGTTTAGTTAGTGATGCATCATGGATGTCTAAACCCTCCTGTCCCTTTAAGATCTGCCAAGCCTGGTTATAGGTGAGGCGAGCGTGAGAATGTATCACAGCTTCATAAAACTTGTAAGAAGAGAGACGACCCTGGGCGGAGATAGTCATCTCGCATACCATGCACAATCTGTCTACCTTAGGGTTTAGGGAGCATAAGCCGTTAGACAGCACCTCGGGGAGCATTGGTATGACCTGAGAGGGAAAATAGACAGAAGTCGCTCGCCGGTTTGCTTCCTGGTCCAAAAGTGTATGTGGTTGGACATAGTAGCTTACGTCAGCAATCGCTACCCAAAGACGCCAGCCTCCACTACGTTTTGTCTCGCAGTACACTGCGTCATCGAAATCGTGCGCATCCTCTCCGTCGATGGTCAAAAAAGATAATGTACGTAAATCGATACGGTTGCGCTTAGCTTCTTCTGGTACTGCTTCTTGCAAATTCTCGAGCAGCTGTCCGACTTCTGGCCACCAGAGGTAGGGAATATCGTGCGTGCGAAGCGCAATATCTACTGCCATACTGGTACCCATATTATTACCCAGCACCTCGACTACTTTACCTATGGCTTTGGTGCGCCGTGTAGGACGCTGAGTCAATTCCACCACCACCACGAACCCTATGAGGGCTCCATGAGTTACGTCCGGCGGGATCAGGATATCAAAACTGAGACGGCTATCGTCCGGCACGACAAAAGCACTGCCGGCATCAATGAAAAAGCGCCCTACGATTTGGCTGGTTTTCGGAACCAGCACTCGTACAATACGTGCCTCACGGCGGCCTTTTCGGTCCGAGCCTTGCGGTTGAGCCATGACAACATCGCCGTGAATCGCCATTTTCATTTGTTCGGCGGATAAATAATAATCATCTTTACTGCCTTCGACCCGGAGGAAACCGAAACCGTCACGATGGCCGATAACTTTTCCGCGCAACAAATCGAGTCGTTCTGGAAGCGCATAGCACTTTCGGCGGGTAAAAATCAGTTGTCCGTCACGCTCCATCGCGCGCAGGCGGCGGCGCAAGCCTTCTAATTGATCTTCGCCACTGATATCTAGTTCTTGTGCTAATTCTTCTCGATTAGCCGGCGTTTCACGCTTGGCTAAATGGGAGAGAATGAAGTCTCGGCTAGGTATCTGGAACGCATATTTCCTCACCTCTCGTTCCATAAAGGGATTTTGTGACATTCTGCTATCTCCATAATGTCAAAATAGGCTACGCTCTTCCGCTAGTGGGAGAAAGCGCGGTTTTTTATAGGGTGGCGTTTAGCGCAATCATGCCGGCCACGCAAGGTATGGCATGATGCTATGAATACTATAAAACTACCTTCGGGCAGGACCTTTTCAGCCTCAGAACACGTGTCAATGGAAGGCCCTGTAATCTCCGTTAGAGCATGCACAGTGGTAAAAAAGGGAAACTTGCACCAAAAAGAGTAAACGTTAAGCAGCAAGGGACCTTAATGCCTGTTAATTGGTAATGAGAAAGTTTGTGATTATAGTGGGATAATCAATTGGAATATAAAAACAAACCGGGTCAATCCCGGTTGTCTCTCATTATTGCTAATCTACGCCTGACCCCCGCTAAGCGTCAAAGGGATCGCGTAGAATCATGGTTTCAGTACGATCAGGCCCGGTCGAAATAATGTCAACTGGTACACCGGTCATTTCTTCTATGCGTTTGATGTAGCGACGTGCCGCATAAGGCAGCTTATCGAAGTGCTTGACGCCTACGGTGCTTTCCTCCCATCCCGGCTGTATCTCATAAATCGGTTCAATTTCGTCCCATTTTTCTGCTGCCAAAGGAGTATGTTCCACAATGCTGCCATCAGAAAGGCGATAGGCGGTGCAGATTTTTACCTCTGGTAGACTGTCAAGGACGTCAAGTTTGGTGAGGCAAAAGCCAGAAAGAGAGTTAAGCTGCACCGCACGGCGTACCGCTACAGCATCTAGCCATCCAGTACGGCGTCGACGGCCAGTAGTGGCCCCAAATTCATTGCCCTTTTTGCACAAGAACTTGCCTGTGTCGTCAAATAGTTCGGTAGGAAATGGACCAGCCCCGACGCGGGTAGAATATGCCTTTACGATGCCAAGAACGTAATCTATATAGCGAGGGCCAAGCCCGGAGCCGGTAGCGACCCCACCGGCGGTAGTATTGGATGAGGTAACGTAAGGATAGGTCCCATGATCGATATCTAGCAGTGCTCCCTGGGCGCCTTCAAACATTATTATATCACCACGTTTTCGGGCAGCGTCCAACATTTCAGAGACATCCACTACCATCTCGGTCAGAACCTCGGCTACTCCTAGAACATCATCTAGCACTCTTTGATAATCTACCGCTTCGGCTTCATAATACTGTACCAGCTGAAAATTATAGTAATTTACAACCTCTTTAAGCTTAGCAGCGAAAGTCTTTTTATTGAACAGATCACCGACACGCAGCGCGCGTCGTGCCGCTTTATCTTCATAGGCCGGACCTATGCCGCGCCCGGTAGTACCGATAGATGTGGCGCCGAGAGCTTTTTCGCGCGCGACATCCATGGCTACGTGATAGGTAAGAATGAGGGGGCAGGCCTCAGAAATTAGCATGCGCTTGCGTACTGGAATGCCCTTCGCCTCTAGCGTCCAAATTTCTTTTATAAGGGCTTCCGGGGAAAGTACGACGCCGTTGGCGATAATACTAAGGGCGTTTTCACGTAGAATGCCTGAGGGGATCAAATGAAGGATTGTTTTTACACCGTTGATAACTAAAGTATGGCCGGCGTTGTGTCCGCCCTGATAGCGAACAACATATTTTGCCCGTTCGGTTAGTAGGTCGACAACCTTGCCTTTACCTTCGTCACCCCATTGAGTGCCAAGTACGACGATATTCTTACCCATATCTTAACTTTACCCGATTGCTTAAAAATGGATTCTATCATCTGCATCCATGACTTTCAGCACTTTTTCACGATGGTTGTTTCTGATATTAAGTGTCTATTTTTTATTAAAAATACGGAATACTACGCAGTAGACGACAACTAAATTATTGCCGAAAAAACGACGGACCCTCTCCCGGGTCGCTGTTGTCAGCATAATCTATCATCTGGCAATAAATAACAGGGAAGCGTATTGATACCCCGATCTTTTTTCGCAGTAAGACTTAACCAAGCACTATGTCAATAGCTACACTGATGACATCACGTTAAAAAAAGCTGAGGAGTCATCGAGCCTAATGCACTTTACAAGACAACCATTAGGGATGGTTTTTCCCTCGGGCATCTTCCGGGGACTGCATGAAGCGAAAGAAATGGCTGTCTGGGGTTAAAATCATCACATCATTATAACTGTTAAAGCTGTTTTCATATGCACGAAGGCTTCGGATAAATGCATAAAATGCCGGAGCCCGGCTGAACGCATCGGCATACAGCTTTGCGGTGGCTGCATCCGCTTCACCTCGGGTAATCAGCGCCTGCCGTTCAGCTTCCGCCAAGGTTCGGGTCACTTCGTAATCCGCGGCTGCACGCAACTTCTCCGCCTCTTCCTGTCCCTGCGATCGGTGCCGGCGTGCGACGGCCTCACGTTCCGCGCGCATGCGTTGATAAATAGCATCAGATACTTCCGTCGGAAGGCTGATCTGCTTAATGCGTACGTCCATCACTTTAATGCCCAGCACCGCCATACTATTTGAGTTTACAGCTGCTTGGGAGCTATTAGCTTCATGCTCCACCTGCTCGGCGACGGAGGCGATAGCGTTATCGGCCGAGGTAGCGCTTATCTCTTCATCGTTGCCGGAAGTCCCATTATTGAGCGCATCTCGCACATCAGTCATCAGGCGGTTGCGAGAGTCGGTGACGATGCCTTTAACATCTAGCTTCCCAAGTTCAGAACGCAGGCGGTCGGAAAACTTCCGTTTCAGTAATACTTCCGCCTGCGATACATCGCCTCCTCCGGTCGCCAGGTAATAGCGGCTGAAGTCACTGATACACCATTTGATATACGAATCAACGATCAGGTCTTTTTTTTCCATGGTTACAAATCGATCAGCCTGGTTTTCCATGGTTTGAATGCGTGCGTCGAGATTTTTAACCTTTTCGATAAAGGGTATCTTCATGTGTAGCCCTGGATTGTAAATCAAGGGTTTATTGTCTTCCTCGCGCAATACCTTACCAAAGCGTAGGACGATGCCTCGCTGTCCTTCCTGTACCACAAATAGTGACTCATACAACGCGAGTAGCACTATAATTAATAGAATCATAAAAGGTTTATGCATCGATTATTCCCTCCTGTTACGCTTTATATCGTAACGCTGTGCATTGGCGCGGCGCTGATCCATAACAGTTTCACTGTCCCCCTCGTCGGTTCCAGAAGACAGCCGCAACAGATTCAGTGGTTCGTTGCCTGATGGTGTTTTTCGATTGCCATCCGGCTGGCTAGACAACATTTTATCTAGCGGCAGTACGAATACATTCTTCCCCTCCTTGTCAGTGACCAGAATTTTTCGGGTCTTGCATAGTACGCGCTCCATCGCATCGATATAAAGACGCTCACGGGTGATGCCGGGTGCCGCTTTATACTCCGGAAGGACCTTGACAAAACGCTGCACCTCCCCTTGCGCTTCGAGTACAGTGCGAGCTTTATAGGCACGGCCCTCTTCTAGAATACGCTGGGCCTGACCGTTAGCCCGTGGCTGGACTTCATTGGCATAGGCTTCCGCTTCGCGGATGTATTGCTGTTCGTTTTCCCGTGCGGCGATGGCGTCGTCAAAAGCTGCTTTCACTTCTTCCGGAGGGCGAGCGACTTGAAAGTTAACGTCCAGCAGGTTGATGCCCATGTTATAAGGCTGAATGGTTTCTTCTAGTACTTTTTGGGTATCGCTACGCACAACGGTTCGACCTTCTGTCAAGATGCGATCCATCGTATATTTACCTATAACGCCTCGTAGAGCACTGTCAGTGGCCTGGCGCAAACTGTCGTCGGCATGGGTGACGCTAAACAAATAATGCTTGGGATCTGTCACGCGATATTGTACATTCATTTCAACCCGCACCACGTTCTCATCGGAGGTCAGCATTATTCCTGAAGCCGCCAGTTCCCGCACTGATTCTACGTTAACCGCGCGCACTGTATCAATAAAAGTCGGCCTCCAGTTTAAGCCAGGCTGCACGATATGAGAAAACTTACCGAAACGCAGCACTACACCGCGCTCTGCTTCTTTAATGGTGTAGAAGCCGCCGCCCGCCCAGAGAAGCGCCACGGCTGCAATCGCTAGGCCGAAATAGCACCCGTTTCTACGTGCTCCGCCAGCGCCGCCGCTTTTTTTGCCGAACACGCTTAGCTTCCGGCTGAGCGTGCGGAAGAGATCATCTAGATTAAGCGCCCCTGGCACATGCCCGGGGTTATTTTTTTCCCCGCCAGAGTTGCCGCTATTATTAGTACCGCCTCCCCACGGATCACGGTCATGTCCACTATTACTGGGCTGGTTCCAAGCCATGTTTTAGCTCCATTGTTACTTTACATTAGTAATCTTCAGGATTGCACTCCCAAAGGACCGTCAGAGCAGATAAGTATATTCAGGCCATACCTGCTTATAGTATGTGATGCCAGTCGATGATGGGTCGTCACAACACAATCCCTGCAGGGTTTTGTGAAAGTAATTAAGTTGTAGGTCTGTGCTTCAGTCAACCGAGTACTCTTTGAACACTAACAGTATCCAGTCAGACTCCATGCGAAAACCCCAGCTGCGATAGGACAAGCATTTCTAATAAAATGTCATAGTAGAACAACATGATTCTAAATGATGCAATATACTGTTCCCAAGTTTCTAGATTACTGGATGCAGGTTTTTTATATTTTTCAGTTTGTAAAAATAGATGCGATATTAGCCAGGCCTGCGGGCGAAACTATAGGGACAGCTAATGGGAGATCGCCATCAGAGGGCAAAACACCTCAGTACAGTGTGCAGGCATCAGGAACGTTATCGTTTTCTCTGATATAGTCCCTGAACATGACACCTGCACCAATCGGCTTTCTGGATCGCAAGTAAGATGCGAGGCCCTACATTATCAGTCAGATTTTTTTATTAATGACCACTGAAGTTAGAATACTGTTGAATGCGATCTTACGCAGCTCTAGACGTTCACCACATTAGTGTTTTCAGTAGTATGCGTATAAGCGACTTCAAAGCTATATAGCAGAATGCTAGCTAACCGCATTTCATATGGTATTGATTTAAACACCCTCGCCAGCTTCTGGGAAAGAGGGTAGAGCAATTTTAGTCCGTCTACCAGAACGATCTCCCTCATGTTGCTGAGGGCGATACGCTGGAGCAGCCGGTTAAGCATTTCAAACAGCTGAGCATCATATCTAGCCCCGGTATTCAGATTACACAGCAAGCCTTTTCGCTGTTGGTATAATCTCTCAATGAGAAGCTGAGCATGGCCGGCTCTTATTAGCGGATCTTTCTTGCTTCTTCTTATGACCCTCGTGAGCGGTTGCGTAGTCTCAGCATGCAATGTAGAGCATGTATGTCACATAATCTCTGTGCGGATAACCCGCTAGTTGCACAGGCGTTGCAGATGACCCGAATAGGCAGAAAATGAAGACACAATACAAGCAACATACAGACGCGCGCTACGGATTTTAGTCATCTCTGTGAACTTCTCTCTTTCTACCCTTGTCTAGAATATTAATGAAGCCGTAGTGCTTTGCAGTAGTTTCTAACCATCTCAACCACCTCTACTCATAGGGACAAGAGCGGGAATTAACGCTGCTGTATATCTTTCATAATTCTTGTCTGTTGAAAAAATATATAGGCCGGTGGTATCTGCTCCCTGCATAATAAAGGTTAAACAAGCAGACGTCTGTACATCTCTGTATATACTGAAGCTATAATCTCAGGTAATCCGTGCCAACAGCATGCTAAAGTGCTGTGTTAAGATTAACCGGGCTGGACGTTATTCGTCATGTTTTTTTTCCGGCTGCGACGGTTGTGCATCAGAGATGCTGCCATGGCGATAGCTACTGGAGATACCGCTCAGATTGTTATTGTGATGCGATATAGGGCGCGAAGGTACGACGGTGGAGATAGCATGCTTGTAAACCATTTGACTTACCGTGTTTTTTAGCAATATGACAAATTGATCGAAAGATTCAATCTGCCCCTGTAGTTTAATGCCATTTACTAGATAAATAGAAACCGGAACACGTTCCCGACGCAACGCATTCAAGAACGGATCTTGCAAAGATTGCCCCTTAGCCATTCTGTTTTTTCCTTATGTGCTTGTTGTGTATAACAAGAACCATGTGGCTCTAAATAAAATAATTGTTGTAAAAAGCGCGTGTAGTCTCATCAATTGTACACAATCATCCAACCTATGCACTAACAACCTGTATTATCCTGCCGATGGCAGCAGTTTCATCTCTATCCGGCCAATGAAGATCACTCCATCCCTTCATCCAGGTAATTTGACGCTTAGCAAGCTGTCGTGTTGCACAAATCCCGTGAAATACCATGTGATCGTAATCGGTTTCACCAGCTAGATATGACCACATCTGTCGGTAGCCGACGCAACGCATGGATGGCATGTCTCGGTGAAGATCCCCTCGGGCAAGAAGCATACTAACCTCTTGCTCAAATCCCGCAGCCAACATCTGATAAAACCGTTTTGCAATACGTTGATGCAGCAATACACGCTCAAGTGGTGCAATAGCAAATTTATGCACCCGATAAGCAAGCTTTTTACCGGAAATTTTAGTTAGTTCTGTTAGAGTGTGACCCGAAATGAAAAACACCTCCAATGCGCGCGATAGTCTCAGTGCATCATGAGGGTGAATACGATTTGCGGCCATCGGATCAATCTCTCGCAATTGTAGATACAACGCCTGCCATCCCAGCCTCTCCGCCGTGCGTGCAATGTCTTCTCGCACTTTGGGATCTGCCGCGGGCAAGGGAGGCAATCCTTCCAGCAGCGCCTTGAAGTAGAGCATGGTCCCACCTACGAGCAATGGTATACGACCAGCCTTCGTGATCTCTGCCATTTCCTTCAGCACATCGCGTCGGAATTCGGCCACTGAATAAGCCTCAGCCGGATCACGGATATTGATCAGTCGATGGGGTGCTCGAGTTAGTTCTTCTTCGCTTGGCGTAGCCGTGCCGATATTCATGCCGCGATAAATCATTGCGGAATCGACGCTGATAATCTCTACGGGTAAGTGTTGGCATAAAGCTATTGCGAGGGCGGTCTTACCAGAGGCGGTAGGCCCCATCAAAAAGATAGCCTGATGCTCGCGTAGGCGTGTCATTCTTGTCATCCTGCAGGGCTTTAATAGCAGCTTCAAAAATTCAATCTTACCAGAACTCCGGCAGCTGGGGATCGCAGCCAATTAGGGTATATCCGCTCAACCTCTGTAAGCAATTGTATAGCCCAAGTATGGCTCTAGACAGCCGATGCTTTCTCTAGTCAGAGGGCAAGATAGACTGCAATTTGATGATGCGTAACCGACGTTTTGTGGTGAAAATAGCGTAACAAGTCTGGAATCAATGTCTGTAAATTTTTTTGTTTAATAGTACAGGCACCGCATGTATTATTCCTTGATAAAGATTTGCCTTGTGTACGATGCTACCTCCTTCAGCAGTGACTGATGGCGTTGCAGGGCTATGGTCTCGTCATCTGGAAACGGCGTGCGAAGTGGAGTTAGGAGCGGATGAGAAGGAAGATGTTCATTGCTGGTCGTCAGTTACTATTCGGTTAGGTTACGTTCTGTAACTTGAAGTGATAATAGCTACAGGCTATTCTCTGATTCTACTAGCGCATCGCAGGATGCTGCAAGGGATTAATACTATACCGAAACTGTAGGGAGTGGTGTCGGCATGCTTTGTATCGTTTTCGCCATCGAAAGGAGAGACACCAATAGGATGTTGCTGTGCACAATTATTAGTTTGTAAAGTTTTCTCTTCTTTCGGTAGCGACATGGTTTGCATCACATGCTGGTAAATCGAGCCTTCTTTGTCCTGAAAGTGGTCACTGCGCATTCGTTCTGCTCCGCCGTGAGTGGCACCACGGGGATGCTGATGCGATGCAGTACTCGCACGATCCATCGACACCTGACCGGACATCTCATGGTATTCGGACTGGCTCAGTCTCGCATACTCTTTAGTGATCAACAGGCTGGTCTTTATACGTACCTGGAGGATGCTCACCACTGCCTGATAAATAAAATCGCCTACTAGTCGTGCCTGGCGAAATCGCACCTCGTGTAGCGAGATGCACATTAACGTCTAATTGAATCGGGTCTACTTCAAGAAACAACACGCAGTCCGGCTGTTGTCTCTCTGCTAGCTGTTCTTAGTATGCCTGTCGGATGGCATGATGAATTATTTCATTGCGAACCGTCCGTTGAGTAACATGGCTGTACTGTATCTCAGCTCATTTCCTCCGAGCCGGATCCGCTGCCTAGAGATGTTTCTCCAGGCCCCTGTTGCCAAGATGCCCAAAGGGCTGGCTAGCTCGAAAAATGTGGTACCGAAAAGTTTAGTCAGCGCTTACATGGGGGATAATTTTCTGGTTCATGCTGCGCTACTGACGCAGCATTTTCCTGTTGTGCTTTAAAATGAAGCTCACGTTGTATCGTGTGAGCGCGATAAAACGAAGTACTGCATCGATATGAGTGACTTCATTTTTTTGGTGCGCATAAACTTACGTCGGGAGGGGTGTATTATAAAGTAGATCCAGAACGTCCGCCGTCGTTCCGACCGGATGGGCAGTGCGTTGTAGTGTCACTGTCATGTCGCGCCCCTCGGGTCATACCTGCCATGCTTCGATCTGTTAGGCTGTGCTTGAGGTTAAAGTCAAACGCGACACGGAGATTATTCTGGCCAATGTCTCGCTGAGAAAGCCCATGATGGTAATACTTTCGAGATGGTTCAATCTGCGATTTTACTGGTTGCATGGAGGGTCAGCGCCAGCGCGCGTTCCTCTTTAGCGATACCACCGCTGTTATCGCGGATATGGATATGGATATGTTTAGTGCCGCCGCGATCGATATCAATCTCAATACGGGTTGCGCCGTTCTCAAGACTATTTTTAAGAAGTTCTTTTAACACTGGGAAAGGTCGTGAGGCGACTAAACCTGCAGAAATTTTATTAATAAGAGCAGGTGGAAGTAATTGAATCAGAATAATAATAGGGGCCTATGAATCAAGTTGGGTGATGATGATCAATATATGTTTCAGAATCATGTTATTAAACGAGATGATTGAATAAATAGCGGTTTTCAATAACCATTACTGGCGTTCACGACATCGATTTCAACAAATAATGTGTATGGAAAAGAGATTGTTGCACTTCAAGAAAGTGTATGAGTAATGGCTGCGTTAGCAGAGGCATAATGATATTATTCTGATGGAACGCGGCATTCCTTAGAGTGCTATCCAGTCAAGCATATACATGATTGAGATGACCTCATTTCACTTCATAGTACAGCTACGCTGGGTTAGATAACCAACTAGCAATTTTTAATCTTGAGATGTCTACTTTAGCACCCTGAGCGCTGATGATAACTTGCTTGCATTTTCTAAGAAGCCCTTGTTATTGAAATGCTGATTTTCAATGACCTAGGTATGCTTATGGTATAGGGTATAGAGTAAATAAATATTGCGCACCTCTGTTGCCAGACAGAGGCCTCCTCTAGAGGCCTGCTGGTAAAGAGGAGGCGAAATAGTGCTGGGTTAAGCAACAAAAATCTAGGTCGAATCTGTTGGTCTCGGTGTTAACCTGATGTCTAACAGCCTACGGCCAATCTTCTAAGATTTTAGCAAATTTTTACTGCCTGTACCAGAAAGCAGGTGCGCGCGTCCAGATAGAGGGCATGGGTGATCTGATGCTGGTCTGTGTGATTGTTCAGATGTTACGCTTCCCACCTATGACTAATACAGCCTGTGTTTACGAATAGCGATAGATTGTTCGGCGAGCGCATTGTCCTGAGACTAGCATTTTGGGCCTGTATTTATGCAGAAAGCCACCTGCTGAAGTTATCTCAGCATCGCATTATCGTATAATAACCGCACCCTATCAGCTACGCATGACCTAACTCTAGCTCCAGAACCGATAACGCTGTGGTTGGGTATAATCGTGAACGGGGACAGCAACACGCTGTCGATTTCTTTCTAGGCTACGTCAAAACGGCTCATCAGAGACACGCAAGAATCGCCTTCGCGGGGTCAAGACTGTTTTGAGCATCTTTCCCAATTGAGTTGGTATTTGCAGCTTGCATACAATAGAGATGGTTACATGTCGCTCATACAGACTATTGAGTTTTTTGCTCCCTGGGATCTGCATGCCGTCGTCCATACCTATCGTGAATACCAGCATGCCGTCCTTCACTAACCCCAGTTGCATGGCGTCTATATCAGCGCTGTAACCGCTCCATAGCTCTCGACTATTGTCAGCCCCGGTTGATAAGGGGTTTTCCTCAATCTTGATGGCCTTAGTGCCTGCTATTTTATGGCCTGCGCCTGGGATTCAGGGCTTAGCTCGAATGCTAGGCGTAACCTCTGTTGAGCGATCAAGTTTCTGGTTAGAATATACGTTTCATCACAGTATTGTTTCTGAAGTAAGCGATAGTTTTTGAACCTTGCCACTTTAGCACTTTAGAAAATGTCTATCATGACCCGTTCCGGATGATACTAGAGAGAAGCGTAAAGTAGGTATTGATTAAAACAGAGAATGACTGTCGATTAATTGGTGTTATTCGTAATGGGAACATTGCGGAGTGTCGTGACTGTTGTCACACTTACAAGTGTGCAGACTGCTGTTACCAGCACTAATATGACATTGCACTTCAGCATCATGACTGCGATTCCTTCAGTGGCATCAGAGATGTGCTAGAACACTCCCCCCAGCTGGGCTGAAGGCTTGCACTAGCGCCTGCCGTCCTTCCCCTTGATATTCGAGCCTAAGGGTAATATCCGCTATTGGCAAGAACCCCCCCCCCTTCTGCGGCCATTCAACTAAACATATGGCGATACTATCGAAATAGTCCCGCACTCCCATAAATTCAAGCTCCTCCGGATCTACCAAACGGTAAAGGTCAAAATGATAAACTACCCAGCATGGTAATATGTAGGCTTCTACTAAAGAATAAGTGGGACTTTTTACATTGCCTTCATACCCCAGAGAACGCAAAAATCCGCGGCAAACTGTAGTTTTCCCGGCACCGAGGTCGCCATAAAGATAAATAACACATGCCTTCCTGCAGGCCGTAGCTAATGCTGCGCCGAAGGCGATGGTTGCCGTTTCATTCGGAAGGAAGATAATACGCTTTTTCATGTCCGCTTACTATGCGATCAGCTCTAAATGGGTTTATATGAGAATGCTCGCAGTAAATCTTTAGCTAACAACATATAACTGATTCCTTTTCTGCCGTAGATGAGTGGTGGTGGCGACATGCAGTACGTAGTGGGAAGAACCCACATTTTCTCGGGCGAAACGTGATCACTCGATTGTGAAGTTGATCAGAATTTAATAGCAGCACGTTAAGTGCCCTCGGCGTCTAAAACATGGCCTATTTAATGTTTTTACCACGCGCTTTTTCTGCAAAAATATCATGCATGATCTTAAGTGAGTAAATGCCGGTTTTCTGAAAAGCAGAATAATGACGTTACACCTAATTTGCAGTAGAGCAATAAAGTCCTTTTTTATGCAAAAATACTATACTTAATACATTGAGGCATCATTAATCATTTGATGGGAGCATCTAGACGAACCCTCGTCTCATCCTCTTAATTACAGACTGTGCTACAGGGTTAAGAGCTCTTATTTTTTTATTATAAAGTGATTTTACTAATGCAAGCACTCATTCTCTTATGTTTCTTTTCAACGTAATAGTTTGTTTTATTTTACTGAGCGCGCAAGTCTGGTGTATTATGGCTTTTTATGCAGCTATACGACTTGATTAGGCTTAGCCGTATTATCCCGCATCGTGCTGTTTGATGTCCTTGCCATGAGGTTGAGGCCGGGTTTTGAGTATGATCAAGATTCTTACTTTAACTTTACATGCATCTGACTTCATGTGTACAGATTTTAAGAATAAACCCGGCTGAGCACTATATCAGCCTAGGCTTTACTGCTCGGTGTTGGTAACACTAAGAAGTTTTTTTGGAACATGATGCAGTTCCTAACATACCGGATGAGCCCTGTGATTTTTTATCCTTAAGATCATCAACAGGGCTCCGCTTTGTAGCGGAGGGCCCGCCTGGTCTGGGTAAAATATACCATTTCTTTTTGTTACAGCATATCGTTTTAGTGGCGAATTTTCCCTTGCTCGTAAATCTAATTCTGAAAATGCTGATGTTCATCGCGGTTCTTAGGTTTTTTCGTAGACAATCATTATACATGTTGGTTTATCCATACAAGGAAGCATCTAGGGTCTGTACAAAGGTTGTGCGAGAGACTGGTGCTCTCCGTAGGAGATTTATTTTTTGCATACCTTAAATTGTATAACTGATGATGTATCTACGATAGGCTTTTTTGAGATGACGCGGATACTGTAAGGCATTTTTAGTGGTCATGGGAGCACCACATGTTTTCCATCGCCCAATCAAAGGGGGAGCATCACTAATCGGGCTAATTATAAGACATTCCGCAATGCGCGGAGTTCTTAAGCAGTCTGAAAATGGGTGCGCTCATCATATTGCTCGTATAAAAAAGAGAGATCTACGCTTCAATAGCATTGATAGCTTTTATCTCATTTAGATGTGCTGATCAGCCATGGTTCTAATAATGCAGCGCATATTTAATTTTCTCTCAGAGCCTTACGGGGCTTACGCTGCTGCAATTTATAAACTTATAAAGCTGCTGGCTGGATAAGATGCATAAATGGGCTCTATCGCGCAGAACGCCCAAGAAGAAAATTTTTATCATCATAAAAAATGTCAATACTCAGTTAAGTTATTTATGTGGTATAGTAGTAAAATTATAGTCTTTTCTGAAGGCGTAATGCAAAGGTCTGCAGCATAGTTCCGACAACCCCTACCTGGGGTAGATAAAATCTTTTTAGTAAAATAGTGCGAAAAATTGCCTCTTCAGTATCGGTTAACCGTACAGTAAAATCACTTATGAAGCAAAACAGGTGGTGTAATAGAGCAGTCTAACAGGACACGGGACCGATGACTGAACCTTGCGTTCCGTTGCTATATTAAACTGTTTTAATTATAAAATATTTCTGAGTGGTCCTCGATATCTGTATCACCGGGATACGTGCGTCGATGAGGTTTGATGGCAATGTCCAACTCATGTAACTAGCGTGCGCCCTGTTAGGGTTTGGTTAACACCGTCTTCGTAGTGTTAACAAGGTCATTTTCTGGCGACTAACTCATGATGTATACTAGCGTATTCAACAGCACCTATATCTAACGAAGCGCTGCAATAGCGATAACAGAGAGGGAGGATTAGCTAGTGTAGTATTAAGAATGTCATGTTGATTGGCAGATAGCGCATGATTATTGCAGCGACCTCCTAAGTGACCTGACTAAAACGAGGAAACAAAAATTCAATATTTTGTATGATACTGCATCACACTCAAAGTGTATTATGAATATATCTGAGTCGCAACCTTATACCGTTATTA
Source organism: secondary endosymbiont of Ctenarytaina eucalypti (assembly GCF_000287335.1). Lineage (GTDB taxonomy): Bacteria > Pseudomonadota > Gammaproteobacteria > Enterobacterales > Enterobacteriaceae. The sequence goes on along the minus strand of NC_018419.1, from coordinate 683,502 downwards.
CCTCCTGCTAATATGCTCGTCCTTGCGCACGAGCTAGACAGCTACGGGGGGGAGCGCGCGCCATCTTCGGCAAGCTGTAAGATGCGGGCGCTTTGCTCTACCGGGCCCCCGAGGTGGAGTCTTTCTATCCGGTAAGAGCTTAAGCACTAGCGGGTTCCTTATAGGGACTTCATGCTATTAACGTTGCCGAAGTCCAAGATCCAGCGGTATTTTACTTTTCTCGCCTCCAATTTCTCGTACGAGCCGCGGTACGAGATAGCCGGGTACTTTGACTAGCAGCCGCCGCATAATTTCCCGTGCTTGCGTATCCTCGACAATAAAATGTGCAGCCTGATCTACTCTATCCAGTACATGCAGGTAGTAAGGTAAAATGCCAGCGGAAAAAAGAGTTTCACTGAGAAGGGCTAGTGTATCAGCATTATCGTTTACGCCGCGCAGCAGTACGCTTTGGTTGAGTAATGTAACCCGTGCATCGTGTAATCGTGCCATACTATCGCACACGGTGACATCGATTTCATTGGGGTGGTTTATGTGAGTCACTATAATAACTTTTAGGTGGCAGTCAGCTAGCCGCTTGCAGAGTTTTGCGGTAATACGTGCTGGGATGACGATTAGAAGCCTACTGTGAATACGTAGAGTAGTCAGGTGGGGAATGTCTTCTAGCAAACAAATCAGCTTCTCCAGTTCATGATCTTGAGCCATTAACGGATCTCCCCCGGAAAGAATGATCTCATGTAGCTCAGGATGCTGCCGGATATAGGCCACGGCGCTCAGCCAATTCGTTTTATTACCATGATTTTCTTTATAGGGAAAGTGGCGACGAAAACAGTAGCGGCAATTGACCGCGCAGCCGGTTTTTACCAGCATTAACGCACGGTTGTGGTACTTATGCAGTAGTCCAGGCACCGCGCTGTGCTGCTCGTCTAGCGGATCGGTGCTGAATCCTGGTACTGAATAGAATTCGTCACGTGTTGTAATGACCTGTCGCAATAGTGGATCGTCCGGGTCGCCCGGTACCATGCGCGCCGCAAAAGCTCGTGGTACGCGCAGGGGGAATAGGCGCCGGGCTTTGGCGCCTTCACGTAGAGTGCGGTGTTGCCCAAGTCCAAGCAGCTCTAAGAGTTGCACGGGATCGGTTATGACATAGGCAAGTTGATCTAACCATTCGGCTCTATCAGGTACATTGCTAATTATAGTATGTTCCATTTTTGGCTGCATGACCCCCGTTTATCTTTAAGAGGACTATCATGGTATTTTATAGTATCAATGAATTCCGTGCCGGTCTCAAAATCATGCTTGATAGGGAGCCTTGCGTGATCATTGATAATGCATTCGTGAAACCTGGGAAAGGTCAGGCGTTCAACCGAGTCCGTCTTCGAAAATTGATTTCTGGTAAAGTTTTGGAAAAAACCTTTAAAGCCGGTGATGCGGTAGAATCCGCCGATGTTATGGATGTGAACCTGACCGCCCTATATAACGATGGTGAGTTTTGGCATTTCATGAATCATGAAAACTTTGAACAGCTGGCTGCTGATGCCAAAACGATTGGCGAAAACGCTAAATGGCTAGTAGAGCAGGCAGAGTGCGTACTAACTTTGTGGAATGGCCAGCCGATCGCCGTGACACCACCTAATTTTGTGGAATTAGAAATCATTAAAACAGATCCCGGCCTCAAAGGGGATACGGCGGGCGCCGGTGGAAAGCCCGCTACACTAACCACCGGCGCTGTGGTCAAAGTGCCGCTCTTCGTGCAAAACGGTGAAGTCATCAAAGTCAACACGCGCTCCGGCGTATATGTCTCCCGGGTTAAATAACGTGTTATGTACAGAGCGGCTTAAAATACATAACTTTATTAGATGATATTATCATTTTGATGCGTATCATACTGTATCCTCTGATGCTCACTGTACAGGAGCATGGTGTGTTCGGAGCGTTATAGCGCTTAGGCTTACCAAGCTAATTCAGTAGCTTTTTTGCTGTTTATTTTAGTAAATTAATGAAAAGTTGTCAGGGTTTAACTGCTAGAACAGCTATTGTGATGTGGTTCGGGCGGGTTTTCGTTTTTCCTCGCAAAGTACGCAAGTTTAGCGCTTGAACTATTGCTATCGTGTTGCCACTAGCACATTTAAGGAGGTGTGTTGAAAGATAGCGAATCATGCTGTGCTATTATTAGCGTCTGGTAGAAAAGTCTATATACGTTATAGGTACTTTTTCTTAAAATCTTACCGTATCATTTGATCTTACATGGTGGACGCGGATCGCTAAACCAACAGAACAGTATCTGTTGATTCCAGAAAAACGATAATAATAAAATAGACTCAGATAAGCATCTAGCAATTTTAACCATAGTATTAACACTTCAGCGAGCGAACTCCTCTAGTCACTTGCTTGCTTTTCTTGAATATCATGACTGTTGTGCAGAGACCATTTATCAATAAAATTTATTATTACTCTGTATTTAATCGCTTTATTTTTCAATATGCAATTATCTGATTAAGACTGTGTGAGAAATCGGAGAATGTAAGGTGATGAGCGTTTTATGCTAAAACCGTCATAATAAAAAACATAAGGTAATTTTCTTTAACAAACACTGTGTAGCATACCGTATCTTGCTTGACTATGATACGCAAGCAGGAGAGGTGAGATAGTCATATTCAAAGAGCTGCATTGGAGGGGCGCTATCAGTAATCTCTGAAATCGTTTTCATGACGTTATAATAAAGCTAGTTTACTGTTAACTCATCACAAACTACTACCATGTATTCAATAGCGCCTAGAAACTACTGTTTATGGGTCTTTCACCACAGAGGCATCGTTTTTAAATACGTAACCTGCTTTTTTAGTACACTAAACCAGAGCCTGCTTTACTCAACAGTATTTTCATGCGGCACTTCTAGCGCCAAATAAACTGTTTGTGCATAATCTTTCCGAGGGTTGCGTTAGATGATAGTCACACTAGACCTATTACGCTTATAATATAGACTGTGATATATCAGGCATTATTCATCTTACATTGATGAAGGGCGTACTTTTATTAGCTCTTTAATTATATCGGCCAATAACTTCAGCTTATCACTGGTCATAACATGGAGTAAAACTTTTCCGCTCTACCTAAAGTTTCTTAAGAGCTGGGATGAAACTTATCTTTCTGTGGAAATCAGTGATAGTGAGGAGTGTAGAAACTGTAAAGAGGTTCATGAAGGTTATCAAAAATGCTATTTTAGCGTAATTTATCTGACACCCTTTGGACCCAAAAATGCGTGATGTTAGCGGTATGCATTATCATTACTCATAGCTGATGTTAAAGTGCTCAAAGCGACGTTCAAAGAGAGCAGCTCTAATAAGTGCTAGGCCGTGAGAGATCATAACCATGCTCCAAAGAACTTATTGAATACATTCGAGAAAGAAGGTGTGTTATGTAATGCATCACTCGTGATGTAGAAATAATCTTCTTAATATATTGAAAGATAGATGATTTTAGGTTGAACTAAGTATGTAAGAATTACGGTCAAGGTGATAGCTCTCATCTGAGTGTTGCAGCCAACGATATTTGCAGTCCCGATATAGAAAATCTAATTTAGCTTTTTTAAGGATATTCTGATAAGGGGTAGAGTACCATGAGGCCGGCATTTATTTTCCGTAGGAACACTGATCAAAACCTAGCAACTGTAATCATAACATCAAGCGCTGGCGCGAGATCAGGTCATGGCTGACTATAACAACAGTATATAATTCCCGGAGAGTACCTTAGCTTCTATCTTTGGACATAATATCCATTAGTCAAGCGATTGCGAAAGACATATTTATAGACATGCTTCTGGTTATGTCTTTAGTAATGAGAATAGACATCTTCATGGGAAGAAGAATGAACGGTTTCAGTTGCTGCTAAACGTGAGCCTTAAAGGTTCCTGGTCCCTCAGAAATGAGGGGTTCTCTCAGGGCGGCGATAAGGAAAGGAAGCTATAAGGGAAGAGCGTTGTGCTGCCAACTGCTCGGTGAGCAACCATAAGTGTGACTTCAGCCGATTAATGTCGCGCTGGTAGGTTAAGTAGCCTTTGATGTAGTTCTTCAATCGCGTTGCCCCGGAAAGCGCTCGTCTTTCTAATAAGTCTAGATATTTTTCCAGCGCTAAATGCGTAATCATATGCCTCTTTTGATTCCGACTCGGTCTAGATACATCTAGTCTATGTATCGTCTATACAACGTGGTTGCCTTACGCGAGCATATCCTTCTGGACAGGACTGCGTCGACCTAATGGTTAAACTAATAGAGAGCTAGGTGCTCAGATAGATAAACTATCCTGCGTCCAGTAAGCGATTAAAGGCCCCCCGCATTATATAATATCATACGTATATTGACGCGTAGTTACCTTACCCATCTCCTCATGAATAATACTCACCCTACATTTTATGTCGAAGAACATCAATTGGGCTCTCACACGCGTATGTAATATTTTCTATACATATAATCGGAACAACATAGTTGAGCGCCCGCATCTGAGAAAGATCTATGTTGCCGTGAAAATGGCAATCGATGATGGCCAGCGCTGACTAGCTAAAACCGCCATGCTCTGGTTTAAAACACTGCTTGGCGATGAATCCGCATATAGGTGACCCTGATGCGTAGATCAGGGTATGCGACTCTACTACATTAAGCTAGCGGATAGACTGAAGTGCGCTGTTAGTAAGGTTGCCACCGTGTTCACATTGTTAAAACAGTAGCTCTGTTAGCTGCTAACCTCTTAAAAATGTTAATCTATACACACAAAGCTGACCTATATAAACATGCCGGTTGATATTTATCGAACACGCTATGCCACATTGTCTAATTCTTGCAGAACGGAACGCATAGCCATAGAATAATCTAAATTTTTATCCTGAAGTGATTTTTCATGCGCACTGCCGATTTCTCTTTTACACTACCCAAAAATCTGATCGCCCGCTATCCGCGGGCGCAACGCAGCGCTTGCCGGCTGCTGTCTTTGGATGCCAAGACAGGTACGCTGGTGCATGGGGTCTTTACCGATCTTCTGGATAAATTAGCGTGTGGTGATTTACTAGTATTTAATAATACCCGTGTGATCCCGGCCCGTTTATTCGGCAATAAAGTTAGCGGTGGAAAAATTGAAGTTCTGGTAGAGCGCGTGCTTGATAATCAGCGGGTACTTGCCCACATACGCGCGTCTAGGGCATCAAAAACCGGCACCGTGCTGCTATTAGGTGATGATGACCGAATTCCCGTTACTATAGTAGCGCGTCACGAGTCATTTTTTGAACTGCGTTGTAATTCTCCCGATAATTTTCTGACTTTACTGAATGATCATGGTCATATTCCTTTGCCGCCCTATATCGACAGGCCGGATAATAACGTCGATCGTGAGCTTTATCAGACTGTGTACGCTGAAACGCCAGGTGCGGTAGCAGCTCCTACTGCAGGCCTACATTTCGATGAGCCGCTGTTATCAGCTTTACGCCTAAAGGGGGTTGAAATGACATGTATCACCCTGCATATCGGGTCTGGCACCTACCAGCCGGTACGGGTGGATCAAATCGAACAGCATCAGATGCACGCGGAGTATGCTGAAGTACCGCAGGAGGTAGTCGATGCAGTGTTGGCATGCAAGTCGCGAGGTAATCGAGTCGTGGCGGTCGGCACCACCTCCGTACGTTCACTTGAGAGCGCAGCCGTCGGGGGAGGGGGAAGACTAGAGCCATTTTTTGGCGATACGCGCATTTTTATTTATCCTGGTTATTATTTTCTCGTTATTGATGCGATTATTACTAATTTCCATCTGCCTGAGTCTACCCTTATCATGCTCGTAGCAGCTTTTGCTGGCTATAAGCATACCTTGCAGGGATATCGTGTAGCAGTCGAGAAAGCGTACCGCTTTTTCAGCTATGGAGATGCCATGTTTATTACCAAGCATCCCGCTCAATAGGGCTTTTCTAAATTAGATAATTTACTCCAATATTGCAGATCCATCATGAAAACAATAACATGATACGCTTTAGTAAAGCAAGACTGGGCACTGCGTGGCGTACTGGGGACTGAGAGTGAGTATGCGCTAAAGTAAAAGGTAATTTCGTCTACTTTTAGCATAAATATTGCCTGCATTCTCGAGATATTGCGCCTATATATTAAGCAACATGACTCGCTTCGGATAGTCTCAGGCATCCTTAATACCAACAAACGTTAGCACCGCCAGGATCTAGCGTCTGATAACCAGGCATTGCGTTATAATAACGAAATGCTAGCATATAGGTGTCAGAATATTGCTTTCAGGCGGAGAGTTATGATGATTGTAAGTAATCGTGTCGTTAACGGTAGCGCTGATGCAAAAATATGGGATCGATCCTAGGTATTTTAGGAATGACATATTTCCCCAGCAACACGTTTTATTAAATCATGGAGGAGGATAGTATCCTGCTATACAGTGTTAGTAGAAAATGCATGTGATGATTATACGTGGAATCTGTTGTCATAACGTCGCAGGCTATATGCGTACGTTGAAGAGAGTAATCATGTCACTTAACTGACAGTATGAAATCTTTTTTCAAAAAAAGGCCTTGTTAGCGTACAAGCAGTCTGACTGCATCCGCAGCATTTAGGTCCTAAAGTAGAGTAATAAAAACTAGAGGGTCTAATAATCGAGAGGGCACTCGTCGGTATTAGCCTGGCTGAAAGTATAAGCGCTGTGTATAATGATAAGGCTTTGGTTGTGAGAGAGTCCTAGTTGAGCTAGGAGGTCATAGTAGTTCAACCTAATCAGCGTTAGGTAGCTGATTTTACCTACATGATTACGATGTGTAGAACTTAGTTTCTAGGGATTTTATTATCAATGTATGTACAGGTGCTATACAGCAGAACTAGTGTGAGATCGTAGCGTCGATGGAGGGAGTATCTGTTCTGATCCTGGATTTGCTTGAGTTCGAGGGCTCCCATCAGGAGGAGATTTACAATGCATATTGAGGATCAAAATATATTTTTTGAGCATATGAAAATCCTTTATAAGATATCGCATACCTGTGCTGACTCAGAACCGTCGAAAGATGCTTATCATTATACTATGGCAGCTAGCATTAATAAATTGTATCAAATTTCAGCGATGCACTCACGCATCAGTTCCGAAAATCATCCGGAAGCGGGAGTAAACGCTCTATAGGTGGTAAGATTTTATGAAAAAGAAGGTTGCTGCGGTGGCTGGGTTGCATCAGTATGACTAAAGTCATAAAAACTATTATTCTATGTAAGTAGCGTCAGAGAGTGTTTTAATATGAGATGCGCCCTTAGACTGATTTAAACATCAGGAATGATAGATAGCAAGCTAGTACAATCAGAATATCTGATGGTAAGCGCGATTTTGCTATTCCCGTATCGCTTTATTCCTTGGCGCTATTACAGGCAGGGAGGGAAAGCAGGACCGATCCTGCCTGCTAAGGGTTTAAGGTGCGCAAGCGAATAGCGCGATAGCCGATATCTCGGCGGAAAAAACAATTATGCCAATAAAGAAGCTTGGCTGTGCGGTAGGCTCGCGCCTGCGCGTCGATCACTGTCGATCCCAGTGCCGTGACACAGAGTACGCGTCCTCCCCAGGTTAATACCTTATCCCGGTGCAGGCGTGTGCCAGAGTGAAATATTTTTTCTCCTTCTACCTCATCTTTCGGAAGACCGCTAATTTCATCTCCCATACGGTAGTTACCGGGATAACCTTCTGCCGCTAAGACCACCCCCAATGCCGCCCTTTCATCCCACTCTAAAGTTTCCTCATGTAAACGGCCTTCGATAGCAGCCAAGCAGTGGGCGACCAGGTCAGAACGCATACGCAACATGATCGGTTGGCTTTCCGGATCCCCGCAGCGGCAGTTAAACTCAAGTACTTTCGGGTGACCTTCAGGGCCGATCATTAATCCGGCATACAGGAACCCTGTATATACGTTGCCCTCTGCTGCCATTCCCTTTACCGTTGGAAAAATAATCTTTTCCATAACCCTGCGATGCACCACATCACTTACAATCGGCGCTGGTGAATAGGCTCCCATGCCACCTGTATTGGGTCCGGTATCCCCTTCGCCAACGCATTTATGGTCCTGACTAGTGGCCATGGGGAGTGCATGCTCACCGTCTACCATAACAATAAAACTGGCTTCTTCACCCTGCAGGTGTTCTTCAATGATAATGCGGTTCGCCGCATCAAAAAAAGCGTTGCCGGACAACATATCATGCACGGCAGATTCCGCTTCATTAATTGTCATTGCTACAATCACGCCTTTCCCCGAGGCCAGCCCGTCGGCTTTAATAACAATTGGCGCGCCCCACCGCCGCACATGGTCCAGTGCCGGGGCTATCTGGGTAAAGCTGGCATAGCGTGCGGTGGGAATATTGTTGCGAGCGAAAAACTCTTTGCTAAAAGCTTTAGAACTTTCTAATTGTGCTGCCGCCCGCGTTGCGCCGAAAATTCGTAGGCCTGCGGTGCGAAAAGCATCTACGACTCCCGCCACCATTGGTGCTTCTGGTCCAACGATCGTCAGTCCTACCTGTTGTGCTTGAGCAAAGGCCAGTAATGATAGAATATCAGTTGAAACGATATCTACATTTTTCAGAGCCGGCTCGAGCGCGGTACCGGCATTCCCGGGCGCCACGTATACGTTGTCAGCAAACTTCGATTGTGCGGCTTTCCAGGCCAGGGCGTGTTCGCGTCCGCCGTTGCCGATAATCAAAATGTTGATGGCGATATCACTCCTATACTTAGTGGCGAAAATGACGAATATGGGTGAAAATCATGGCGATATCATGTTCATTTGCGGCAGAAATGACTTCGTGGTCGCGTATCGATCCGCCGGGCTGTATTACACAGCGCACGCCTAGCATGCCCGCGGCATCAACAGAATCACGAAACGGGAAGAAGGCATCAGAGGCCATGGCCGCTCCCTTGACATCTAGACCTGCATTCGCCGCCTTCATTCCAGCGATGTTTGCCGAGTCAATGCGACTCATTTGCCCGGCGCCGATACCGATGGTGCGCTGCTCTCGGGAATAAACAATCCCATTGGATTTGACAAATTTTACTACCTTCCAGCAGAAAATTGCATCGCGCATTTCTGACTTGGTTGGTTGGCGTTGCGTAACTACTTCTAAATTTTTTAGGGCTACTATAGCTACATCACGTTCTTGCACTAAAAGTCCGCCGTTAACCCGCTTGAAATCTAATCCCGGCACCTGCTGTTGCCAGCTGCCATAAACGAGCACCCGAACGTTTTGTTTTCCGGCGAGCAACGCCAGGGCGTCATTGTTAATATCCGGAGCAATAACAACCTCCACAAATTGGCGTCTCACGATTGCATTAGCAGTATCGGCGTCAAGAACTCGGTTGAACGCAATAATACCACCGAAAGATGAGGCAGGATCAGTCTGGTAAGCGTGATCATATGCTACCATTTGGCTATCGTGGGTAGCCACACCACAGGGATTGGCGTGCTTAACAATGACACATGTGGCTTCGGTGAAGGTCTTAACACATTCAAGAGCTGCATCAGTATCGGCAATATTATTATAGGAAAGTGCTTTCCCCTGCAACTGCCGTGCAGTCGCTACTGATGCTTCACGCGTTTCTGAGTCAGTATAAAACGCTGCAAGTTGGTGGCTATTTTCGCCGTAGCGCATGTCTTGTTTCTTAATGAAGTTAAGATTCAGGGTCCGGGGGAATAAACCAGCAGGCTGATGAGCATCGCCATGATAGGTTGGTACCTGGCTCCCGAAATAGTTAGCGATCTCACTGTCATAGGCGGCAGTGTGCTCAAAGGCTTTGATAGCGAGGTTGAAACGGGTTTCCAGGCTGAGCGAGCCGCAGTAGAGATCCATTTCTGCAAGAACTATAGGATAGTCAGCACTATCGATCACAGTGACAACATCAAAGTTCTTGGCCGCAGCACGCACCATAGCAATTCCACCGATATCAATATTATTTACCGCCTCTTCTCGGCTACACTCTCTCCGCTGCACTGTGGCTGAAAAGGGATAAAAGTTAACAACTACCATGTCAATCGGTGCAATATGATGCTCGCGCATCACGACATCATCCATCTCACGTCGTCCCATGATGCCTCCATGCACTTTAGGATGCAGAGTTTTGACACGGCCGCCCATTATTTCGGGAAAGCCAGTATAATCGGACACTTCGGTCACCGGAAGTCTCGCCGTGTTAAGCAGGCTGGCGGTACCGCTGGTAGCAAGGAGCTCGACACCCCGCTGCACTAAGGACTGAGCGAATTCAAGAATACCTGATTTGTCGGAGACACTGAGCAGCGCGCGGCGGACAGGACGTGCTCGTTTCATGGCACAGGACCCTTAATATAAATAGTAATAACGTTAATTGTCAAACTAAGTCAACGCTGAATTAGCGTTTTCATTCATAAACATACGCGATCCGGAGCAGAAAAGTCTTCCTGAATTATAGCGACAACGATTGCACGATGCTTGCTAAATTTTTTAGCTATACTTTTTGCGATTTTTAAATATATATAAAACCGATCCTTAATTCATTGGTTTTTTTGGTAATTACCTTTTGGTAAAGCATCTCTAATATAATTTGGAGGGGTATGAGGTTTTAGTCAAAAGGCTAGCGCGGATGAGTTAGCCACGAGGATGCTTATGATTACGAATTCCTTTTGGGGATCGCGTAAGCGTCATGAGCTATAACACTACCCGGATTTTTTTAAAAAAATAATTTATTAAAATTAAAGAATAATAATATGATAAAATTATTTTTTTGATACAGATCAGTATAAATGTTCATTTTTTGTGCTCTCCGCTTGCAGATGGAGCTTACACCCTCACGCTTTGCATTTATCGACATGATCTTGATAATGCCTTCTATACCGATTTCACTAGAAGCTTTCAGATCAAGGATGATTAATGTATGAAAGGGTGATAACGCTGCGTGTTGAGTTTTAATGTTGCCTATTAAGCAATAGCAGAATAGCATTTTCTGCTATTGCGTTTTAGTAAATGATTCTTTTCATCTCGATCAGGTTTATACCTCCCATAAGCATCTAATGAATACAGCTCTTGCAGTTGCCGCTGTTTGATTGTTGCTTAGAAGAGCATCGGAAAGACGTTTACTGTCTTCTATGTAATATGCATATGTCTAGATGAAAAGGATAATGTTATATTAACTAACTATGTTTAGTTTGGTCTCGTTTTCCAAAAATATCCGCTCTGTTTCTTGACCGGATGATATGTAGGAAACCTATTGCTTTTCTGTAACTGCAATCGTTACGGTATAAGTACTGAGTAATCCTAAGAACTCTGTATCGGAATATGCGATTTAGCAACCTGCTTAATCAGGGCAGGGTGGAGCAAAAACATTATTCGTCAAACATATGATGCTTGAAGCGGCTTTACCTTAGTAACATCATGCTTTAGAGTCGTGATCTTAGGCATAGGTGTATTATAATTTCACGAGTCATGGGGTAACAACATATCGTCGCTTCGTTCAGAAGCGGAGCACGAGTAATCATTTTTTTAACATGGATCCTGCGGTTTATAAAAGAATACACTGTATCCGATTTCGGACGTAATGTTTACGGCTGGTCGGATAAAGTTTTCTGAGTGTTTATTTTTTGTTCTTCAGTCAGAAGGGTGTTCGTAGTAACGAAATAAGGGTTTTTCATGAAAAACAGGCCCTATTAATCATCACGAGCATATAAAAAACCCTGCATTGATGCAACAGAAAAGTCTTGGATATAAAGCCCCTTTGAACATTGTTGGTATTGTGGAGTATGGTCAACATAATTATTACGTCACTAACGTATGCCTGCTGAGGCAGTCTTGTTCAATACAATGCCACTATATAGTCAGTAAATGTTCCCCATCGCATTAGAGTGCTATAACTTGCATGGACGTGCTAGAACTGAACATGCAAGTAGTAAAGTTTTTTTTTAAAAGCAGCAATGATAATATTCTTAGAGGGTATATGAGTCTACAGCGCGATTAGTATATATGTTTCAAGAACAAAGAATCAGTTCTCCCTTCTTAAATTAGGAGGTAAAGGTAGACTATACAAAAGCGTTTTATCCGCCTACATTCACAGCAGAGACATTCCTCTTCTAGATTTAGAACGTTACGCTAGCTCTCGCCCAGATTGTGCGACCAGGCTCCATTAGGGGCGCATCAGAAGCATAGCCAAAACTGTGGTTTCCCGCTAAATTCAGGTGTTCGCTATAGCGTTTGTTAAAAAGATTGTCTACCCCGGCGCTAATTGTAATATTAGGGGCTGTTTTCCAAGCCATGTGGGCCGATAGAATGCCAAAGCCGGCACTACGGAGAAAATCTCTCCCCACTACATTGCCTTCGTTAAGCGCAATGCGGTGTTGCGCCGCTACCAGTCGCCACATGGCAGTGCCGCTCCATTCCCCCACTGCGCAGGTTAGCGATAGCCGTCCTTCAAACGGCGGGATCTGCGGTAGTGGCTGGTGCGTAGCTTGATTTTCCCCGAAGGCCCAAACGAGGCTGCTATCAAGCTGCCATTGATCTTGAAAATGATAAGCAATACCCGCCTCTCCGCCATGAATGAGAGCGGTGATATTATCCGCTCGGGTTGTGTTCGGATGTAAAGTGCCGTATCGGAACAAGATAAAATCTCGCACTTGGCCGATATAGGCGGAGCCCCAGGCGTCTAGCGGTGCTAGCTGTAAATGTGCGCCGAAATCAAGCTGCATGGTTTTCTCGCGTTTTAGGCGACAAAATGAATCATGGCCGGTGCCCCGGCCGGCCTTAGGCGTGATTAGTTCCCAGTAGTCAGGGAATCTTTCAGTTAACCCTACGCCGGCATAGGCCATTAACGGTAGCGTCTCGACTTGTTGTTCTAATCGAAAAAAGGTGGAGGGATAGATTTCACGGCGCCACTCCGACCCTTGTGCGCCATGACACTGGACTCCTGTATGTTCAAGACGCATGCCGCTTATCAAGGCGTGTGTTGGCCTGAAATGCCAGCTCACTTCGGTAAAAAGCCCGCTATCCTGAAATTGCGCATCCTCTTGCCATTGGCTGCTAATCTGCAACCTATGGCGGTTAACCTGTAAGTCCACTCCACCCTGCAATTGCACATCCTGCCATTGCCAGATGCTAATACCTCGGCCGCCGAGCATCAAACGGTCGACGTGGTTACGTATGGGCGCCCAAGAAGATGTGGGCGACTCGCTCCCGCCCTGATACAGCAGGTTCTGCAGGTTCCGTCGGGCATAATTATCCATGACGTGATCGGTGTAATGATACCAGCCCCGTATTTCGACGCTGTTCCACAGTTGGCTTAATGCATGTTGCGCAAAGCGTAAGCCAATACTTTCCCGGGCGAAGCGAGTCCCGTCCATTCCTCGTGCAGCATAACGGGCATTGCCGTCACCTTTCCCTGCCGTCAGCTCGATCAAGGTGTCGGGTGTCAGTCTAAAACCGGCCGCTACATCGCTGTTCCATTTATTCCACCCGGAAGATAGCCGCCGCCCTGCACCATCTTTGTAATCATCTGCATGAGCAATATTGCCCATTAAGTGGAGATAGCCTAATGTATTCCCTAAAGCCCCATCAATATTCTGATCTAGCCGATTATTTGAGCCAGCTAGAACGGCGGCGTGCGCCATTATTCCCGGATGATCAAAGTGTGGAGGCACCCTTTCGAAACGTAAGGTGCCGGCAGAGGCACCCGGTCCCCATAGTACGGTTTGGGGTCCTTTAGTTAACGAAACGATGTCAAAATTTTCCGGTGAAATATAGGCGCTGGGCGGATCCATACGTGACGAGCAAGCCCCAAGCACTTCGCCGCCTTCTACTAACATACGAAGTCGGGAACCAAACATACCACGGAATACTGGATCGCCATTAGTGCCGCCATTACGAACCAGGGTAAAGCCGGGAGTGTATTTGAGATAATCAGCGCTGTCGCTGGCGGGAAGGGGCTGGCGCTGCATTCTAGGCGTCATTCCAGAGGTCAGAGGGGATTCACTGGGGGCGGTCACAGTGATTACATCTTCCTCGGAAGTGTCGGCGGGGGTATCGTTCTCGGTTGCTGCGATGGACGCTTGTGCCAAAGAGACGACGCTTACGGCTGAGAGTATAGCTGTGGCGCGAATGCTAGTAGAAACGCTCCAGGCAAATAACATCAACAGCGATATTGCGCGCGGTACCAAGGCTGGGCATGAGCGCCCATGGAGGTTAATGTACATATCACTTCTCTTATGCAATTAGAACCGACTTTCTGCCGATAGTCGCTGTCGCGCGTTCGAGACTCAGATTAAATGATAGTTGTGAATGGTCATATACCATCCAAAAATGTTGTCATGTATTGTTGCTGTTTTTTTAAAAAAATGCTTAATGATGTTAAGTTATGAGCAATAACATATGTTTATTAAAAAGGAAAACAATATCACATCTTGACTCTTCTAAGTTACCAATGTGTGATTTTTATAGATAATTGTAGCATCAAAATCTTTCTCTTCCTTCAGAGTGAATCACTGCAAGCATCAAGAAATATGAATAGCGCCTGTGATGAGGCGTAGAGCGTTGCTGTTGAAAATGAGGTTAGCATGCCGTAACGTAGACGCATAAAATAAAAGCACTTTTCCCTAGTAACGGTACTGCCATTATGAGTGCCGAAATTATAACGGAATGTCAAAAAATGCATTTGCTATTTCCTCATGATTTGCAGTTTTTTTAAAAAACAGCTCTGAGTGTGTATACCAGAAAAGCATTATGATTTATTTTTCAATAAATATAAAAAGAGCGGAAAACTATTTATCAGCAACGGATGAAAATTTTTAAATATACCCAAAATTAATTAAGGTTATTAAGGCTAATAACAGTCTGAATGATGCGGTGAGTTATGTTAAGGGATTATGTTCTGCGATTTTAAGAGCGGACTATATCAAGAATTGATATTATGCGGATAAATATGTGAAGATGATTTTTTTTGCATGAAGCGTCCTTTATGTAATGGGGATCCGGTTTCATTTCGTTGGCGAGGCGTGTATGAAAAACGAATCTTATTAAGAAGAATTCCTTATCTAAGCTATTATTATATCATGCAGATGTTTTCGTTATTCGTTGCATCATAAGGCCCAAGAAGCGATTTGACTATTTCCATAGTTCTCCTCACTTTACACCATGGTCACGCAAATGAATGCTAACTACCCAGAGATATTTTAAACCGCAACATAACCGGTTAATTACTATGTGCTAGTATAGCCCATTTTCTTTTCAGGACGCACAGGCTCTTTTGAGATGCTAAGTATGCTTTATGCCGTAACGCTTATCGTCAGAGCAGGTTAATATTGAGTCTCTCCGAATGGCCTAGATACGTGGTTTCACGTTATTCCTCAATAGAATATTATGATAGCAATCTGTATGATAAGCGCCATCAGCTATTGATGCCGGTCTGTGTTAGTAGGTTGGCTCTATCAAGTCCGGGAAAATATTTGCGTCAGTAGTATTCTTGTGCGATCCATGTAATCAGAAAAGATAAGTACATGCGTAACGCTGTCTAGCGTTATAGAGCGCTAACGCCTTGCATTTTTCGTGCTACGCTACCAATGTCTTATGCTTCTTCATAAAGAATATCTTAAGGCTGGCGATGATCTATTGATTTAATCAGCACGTGAACAGAGAGATTAAAATAATTAGAAAAATATTAACACTTACTGACATGAGTGATTGACCCAGATTTTTTTAAACCATGCAAAATCTTGCCATACTGCTATAAGGGCTTATTGGGACATGAGTATTATCTCGTGTAGCCATTGGCTTAGGCGGTTTAATTGTGTCCTCTGATATTGTAGGAATTAATGATTGTATGGATTGCGACAGAATACGATATATTTCAATCAGCAAGCTTTCAGGTTCTCTGTGGGGTCTACAAAACGAAGATAAATGCTATCACTGCAGCTAAAAAACCGGGAAAACTCGGTATTTCCTTTTACAGTCCGAGTCTAATTGTAAAAAAATAGCAAGCTGCTCATGCGCTTAGTTAGAGACAATCCTACTATAGCTAATAATGAACTATGACGCTCGTCAAGTAGATGTAGTAGCGATGGCAGCATAGTCTATGCCCAAAAATCACCATCTCATACCACAGGGGTTCTTCAGTCATGCTAGAGCGTCATTACGCCGTCTTCCGTTTTCTGCCGCTAGCCAGTCTTCTGTTGGCTTCCTGTAGCGTGCATATTTTTTCAGGCTCGTATAAAAGCCATGCATTACCCGATTGGCGAAGCCATCAGAAGGCAGTCTCCAGACTCACCAATTACCAGATACGCGGTGTTTTTGCTTATTTTTCCAAGGGGGAAAAAGTTTGTGCACGTTTTTACTGGTACCAGATCAGCGATGATAGCTACCAAGTACTTCTGATTAATCCGCTCGGCAATACGGAAATGGAATTGAGTGTTAAGAAGGGCATGGCGCAGCTCGTCAATAATCACGGGACACGCTACGTTAGTAGCGGTGACCTAGAAATCATGTTCCAAAAACTAACTGGTATATCTATCCCTTTTGACAATCTACGTCATTGGATGCTCGGCCTGCCTGGTGATGCACTTGATTTTATGCTCGATTCCCTAGGCCATCTACATCAGGTGAATTATAGGCACAACAATCAGCATTGGGTCGTGACTTACCAAGGCTATCACAGTAATACCCCGCTGGTCCTTCCATCGCATTTAGAATTATGCCAGGGCGAAAATCGCATCCAATTCAAAATAGATAGCTGGAGCTTGTAATGCAATACTCCTGGCCAGCCCCGGCTAAGCTGAACCTGTTTTTGTATATTACCGGATGCCGTGCCGATGGCTACCACATGCTACAAACACTTGTGCAATTTCTCGATTATGGCGACACACTGAGCATCACTCCGACCGTCGGCGGCCGCATTCGCCTATTGAATCAGCTCGAAGGCGTCGCGGAAGAGGACAATCTTATCGTGCGCGCTGCCCAGCTGTTGCAGCGCTACTGCTGGGCAGTTGATGATTCATCGTCGCCTGGAGCAGATATTTTCCTAGATAAAGTTCTCCCGATGGGCGGAGGGCTCGGCGGGGGATCTTCCGACGCTGCCACAGTTCTAGTGGCTCTCAATTTTCAGTGGGGCTGCGCTTTGACTACGCCTACCCTGGCGCGCCTGGGTATGACTCTTAGTAGCGATGTGCCCGTATTCGTACACGGCCAGGCGGCGTTCGCCGAAGGCGTCGGCGATCAGCTCACGCCTGCTTTTCCGGCGGAAAAATGGTATCTTGTTTGCGTGCCACCGATTAGTATTGCCACCCCGCGTATTTTCGGTGATCCTGAGCTACGAAGAGACGCGGAAAAACGCTCGCTTGCCGAGCTTATAGCGCTTCCCTTTCAGAATGATTGTGAACCGATTGTAAGGAAATCTTTTTCTTTGGTTGAACGGCACCTTGCATGGCTGTTAAAATACGCGCCGTCGCGATTGACCGGAACAGGCTCTTGTGTATTTGCCGAATTCGATACCGAGAGTGCCGCCCGCCAGGTTTTATCGCTGGCGCCGGAATGGATGTGTGGTTTCGTAGCTCGAGGTGTTAACATTTCTCCTCTCCACCATGCATTGTTAATGGCAAAATGAGCCGCCTGCCGGCGCTCTGATGCATTGTTCTGCTTGTCGCTAAAAGTTTTTTCAGTGTCAGGCTGGATCAATACCCCTTTGGACGCAAAAGCTTGAGGTTCTTCTCGTGCCCGATATGAAGATTTTTTCTGGGAACGCTACCCCTGAACTGGCGCAGCGTGTTGCTGATCGTTTATATACTAGTCTTGGTAATGCTGCTGTTAGCCGTTTCAGCGACGGTGAAGTTAGTGTGCAAATCAATGAAAACGTTCGCGGTGGCGATATTTTTATTATCCAGTCTACCTGCGCGCCTACTAATGATAATTTCATGGAACTGGTTGTCATGGTTGACGCATTACGACGGGCATCCGCCGCCCGCATTACCGCTGTGATCCCATACTTTGGTTATGCGCGTCAAGATCGTCGGGTCCGTTCCGCACGTGTACCAATCACCGCCAAGGTGGTCGCCGATTTTCTCTCAAGCGTTGGTGTTGATAGAGTACTGACAGTTGACCTACACGCGGAGCAGATTCAGGGGTTTTTCGACGTACCCGTGGATAACGTGTTCGGCAGCCCGATTCTGCTTGAGGATATGCTGCAGCAGAATTTAGACAGTCCAATAGTTGTTTCGCCCGATATCGGCGGCGTGGTACGTGCGCGCGCGATCGCGAAGCTTCTCAACGACACTGATATGGCAATTATCGACAAGAGGCGCCCGCGCGCTAATGTTGCTCAGGTCATGCATATCATTGGTGACGTTGCTGGTCGAGACTGCGTGCTGGTGGATGATATGATCGACACCGGGAGCACTCTGTGCAAAGCTGCAGAAGCATTGAAAGAGCATTGCGCTAACAGGGTCTTTGCCTATGCTACGCATGCGATCTTCTCTGGTAACGCTTTTGAAAATATCAAGCGATCTGTAATTGATGAAGTGATTGTCTGTGATACTATTCCGCTGGATCCAGCCATCAAGGCGTTGCCTAATGTACGACCCCTAACGCTCTCTGGAATGCTGGCTGAAGCGATACGTCGTATTAGTAACGAAGAATCTATCTCGGAGATGTTCGAGCATTGAGTGATCGCGGCGCGATGTGATTCCGTGTGGAGGCGTCAAGTTTGTAGTTCGGGGCTTAATAAAAGCCACGTACAGTGTGTGTTGATAACGTACAGACGGATTTTAGCTCCCTGGCGGTTAGATTCGCCCGACCTTGACCTATCCGGATCAAGTTGCCTGGGGGTGGTCGGTCAACTCACCGCTAGTCGGCGTATAAAAGACAGCCAAATCGTCCGTTCAGGTAAGGTGAGAACGACGGCAAGCGTCGTGGTGCCCGTTAGCGTTAGCCTGCGGCTCTCTTTTTATAAAATAGAGTTATAGTAGCTGTGAGTTCTTGTGTTTTCGGCGGGTACTATGAAAGCTGGAGTATCACGATCACCTGTCTCAGCTTTCGTCCTCAATGCTTATCGTTGCAATTAAGCTGATAATAACGCTATAAATAAAAGATTTCCAGAACGCAGCTGATGCGCGTGATGATCTGTTGTATGGATTTAGGGAAGATCATTAAATATTGATATCCTGATACTAAGAACTATCAGCATGATCTCTCTGTTCGAGATATTTATCGGCAACGAGCATCACCGCTTTCAGTCGTATGTGAGATCTTCTGCATTTTCTGTAAAGACAGTTTTGCTCTTGGGGTCATTACTTTATCTCACGATGTTTTGCACTACTTCAATGATATTAGAAAGAATTTCTGATCATCTTTTATGTAATCAAGCGGGGCTGCGCGTAACTGTGTGTCGAATATTCTGGATTTTATATCAGGCGAACACTACTTCCTGTTAGGAAAAGTCTCAATACTATTCACATCACTTAACAACATCTTTTTTATCGGCTTCTACATGAAGAGGATGTAGAGGTAAGTGAGATGCTAACGAACTGTCAAAGCATTTTCCGTATGACAGATGCTTTGGATGATGAATAGTATCTGAATCGCCTAAAACCCTCCTATTCTTTTGGCTGTCAGAGGATATTCCGATTTTTCAATGTGATATTGATGAGCAGATGTTATTTAAAAATATAATGTATTGGTAAGAGCCGCACCTCTGCCGGTCTATCATTGATTTGACATACCCGATCTTGGCAGATTACATGAACATACACACAGCCAGACGAGGGAAAGACGTGACGATAAAATTAATTGTAGGCCTAGGCAATCCTGGCACTGAATATGCCAATACCCGCCATAATGCCGGCGCTTGGTATGTTGAGTTGCTGGTAGAGCGCTATCAGAAAACCTTAAAAGAAGAAAGAAAATTCTACGGCTACACTAGCCGCCTAGCCATAAACGGTAACGATGTTCGCCTGCTGATTCCGACGACTTTTATGAATCTTACAGGAAAAGCGGTAGTGGCGATAGCCGCCTTTTATCAGATTATGCCTGAAGAAATGCTGGTGGCTCATGATGACCTGAATTTGTTGCCCGGAAATGTTTGGCTGAAGCTCGGGGGCGGTCATGGTGGACACAATGGCCTGAAAGACATCGTGACCCGTCTGGGTAATAATCAGGCATTCCAGCGTCTCCGGATCGGCATTGGCCACCCCGGAGACAAAAAAAAAGTTGTAAGCTTTGTGCTTGGAACGCCCCCAGAGGGGGAAGTGGAGTTGATTGATAGCGCTCTCGATGAGGCGGTACGCTGTACAGAAGCTCTGATTACCCATGACACCGCAAAGGTTATGAACCGCCTGCATGCCTACAAGCCCTGTTAAACTTTAAGAATTGAGTAATAATGCAGTGCTGTAGAAGCTAACATCTTATAATAATCTTATGCTAAGAATAGCACGTAACTAAATAAAAATATAGTAATTTAAGGCGAAATAAATATGGGGTTTAAATGCGGCATTGTTGGGTTACCTAACGTAGGAAAATCTACCCTGTTTAATGCGCTGACGAAAGCGGGTAGCGAGGTGGGGAACTTTCCATTTTGCACTATTGAGCCCAATGTAGGTGTAGTTCCGATGTTTGAGCCACGCATCAAACAGCTGGCAGAAATCGTTAAGCCAGAGCGTATCGTGCCGACAAGCATAGAATTTGTTGATATCGCCGGTCTGTTGAAAGGCTCCTCAAAAGGGGCGGGATTAGGCAACCAGTTTTTGACCAACATCCGTGAAACCCAGGCCATCAGCCATGTTGTTCGCTGCTTTGAAAACGAAAATATTATGCATGTATCAGGAATAGTTGATCCCGCGGAAGACATCGACATCATTAACACCGAGCTAGTTTTATCAGATTTAGACACGTGCGAACGTGCCATACACCGAATAAAAAAACGTGTCACGGGCGGGAAAAAGGGTTCTGCTCTGGCACTATCAGTGCTGGAAAAGTGCCTTACCCATCTAAGCAATGCCGGCATGTTACGAACGCTAGATTTGTCGATTAATGAGAAAAATGCTATCTGCAATCTGAGTTTTCTAACACTCAAACCGACTATGTATATAGCAAATGTGCATGAAAATGGCTTTGACAATAACCCTTATCTAGATGCGGTACGCGCTATTGCGTCGAAGACGGGCTCGGTTGTGATCGTGGTCTGCGCCTCACTTGAGTCCGATATCGCCGAGCTTGACGAAGAAGAGCGCACGATCTTCATGGGGGAGCTAGGTTTTGCAGACCAAGGCTTAAACGGAGTCATTCGCGCTGGATATGAATTGTT
Source organism: secondary endosymbiont of Ctenarytaina eucalypti (assembly GCF_000287335.1). Lineage (GTDB taxonomy): Bacteria > Pseudomonadota > Gammaproteobacteria > Enterobacterales > Enterobacteriaceae. The sequence goes on along the minus strand of NC_018419.1, from coordinate 662,199 downwards.
GAATTTGCAAACTTTTTTTACTGCGGGGGCGAAAGAAGTGCGGGCTTGGACCATTCCAGCAGGCACTACCGCAGCGCAGGCCGCCGGTAAAATTCACACTGATTTTGAAAAAGGCTTTATTCGTGCTCAGACCATTGCCTTTGCCGATTTTATGACTTATAAGGGAGCGGCAGGAGCTAAAGAGGCAGGTAAAATTCGCTTCGAAGGAAAAGAGTATGTGATCAAAGACGGCGATGTGCTGAATTTTTTATTTAATGTATGACTAAATGATGCCATCTGGATAACCCCGACTTATCTCCATAACTATCTCTTTTATGATAATCTTCATGTTAATAATTTGAGGTAAATGAGCTTGCTAGGCCCGGTAGAGGTCATCTTAAATTCAATACATCCGGGGGTGGTGTGTATCATGAATATTAAGCTCTCCTCTCTGCCGTCTCTTTTCGTAAATATGCAGCTCATAGAGCAATTCTCAACAAGAATATATTGCACAAGCGTGATAAAACCGCTACTTTTCTTCAGAAAAAGCCTGAAATGTTGAATGAATATTAGTTTCATATAATTACTGTCTGGTTTACTAAAAAAGCGCTTCAGAAGCGCGTGATACTAGTGATAGTGTAGAGCTCTTTGTAAAATGCTATTGTATAGCCAACAATATCGTTCTAAAACTGCGATCACTAGCCTACTGATGAAAAAATTAGGATTTAGTCACTTGATGAGGGTATGTATAGAGATACTTCGATTCATCTTAAACTTAATGAAACTGCCCTTACGTTGGCTCAACTATGACTTGTTCATACAAGTAGAAAAGAAGTTCTTATCAGAATAAGAATGTTAACTTGCGGCGCAAGAACATCCTTGATGTCTGGATAGAATCATAATGACAGTATTTGGTAAAGATGCATAGCAAGTCTGGTATGCGAGTATCAACAACCCTAGCGAGGGGGTCATCGGCGTCTAATCGCTTTTATCATAACATATAACATTATATATGCGAATTGATTTCAGCAAAGCACTAACTGATACAGATACCGTACTGTCCTTAATACAGAAGACGACCCATTAGATAATCAGAGAAGCATGAGGAAATGGCGCTGATGTGGAAGTATTGAAGAGATGCAAGCCTCTGATGCCGCTGCAGGGGACTAGCCAAGATTAGCACACCCCTTCTATGGGAGTCTCACCGCAAGGATGAATATTAACATCGGTGCGGTAGTTATGACACCTGGGGGAAAGAGATTGAATTATGAGAAGCTAATCTATAAAAACGGTTATGTTCTAGTTAAAAGCTTTTTGAGGGTATCATTCTTAGGGTGTCTCCGTACGAAGCGCAGAGGGGGGCTCACTGCATCAGATGATGTTGTTAGGAGGCGAAAGAGCCCCGTTTATATCTCGGTACAGTACTCCCGGAAGGGACGCATAGAAGATAGAATCTGTGCTGAGACAAGGCAATTAAAAATTAAATGCAACATTTAATTCAGGCCATATTATATAATCAATATAGTTTTATTTTTTTAAACATATAGATCTTGGTTTACTAGCTGACTGAACGCATGCATCAAATCTTTTTAAACAAAACCATATTCAACCATTAGCGCCCAATAATCGTCGTCGTTCTGGCATCATGATGCCATCGATCAGATCGCCAGGGTCTTCTATGCATTCTTCAATCTTTCCCCCAAGAGCGTTCTGAATTTTTTTAATTTCTAACTCTGTGACCGAAAAGGTAGCTATATAGACAGCGCATCCATAATGATACGTATCGAGCAGAACAACACGATAACCATTAAAAGATAACTGCAAAATTAACTCAGTTCCCTTAAGAAATATCCTGCTCTCAGCGCGCTCAATTGCAAACTGGAAATCAGGTACTCCGGGGCGAGCGCGTAAAGTCATTTTCGTCAGGCGCACTTCAGTAGATTCATGTTTATCTAAAATATATTGCGCTAGAGTATGTATCTTTTTTTTAGCGTCCATATAATACTTTTTATCCCCGTGATGCTGTTTCACAACATCGTCTTATACATACAAAATAGATGAAATAATATTTCATAAGATAATAGGCATTCTATTCGATGATAGTAATAAATTATCACATGTATCCGATCAAAACAAGATCGCCGATCTGAGCAGCTATCTGTAGTTCTTCACCTCTTCATTCATTACTATCGTAATCATTCTATTCGATTCATATTGCAACTACAAGGTAGAAGAGATTGAGGGTTGATATTCATCACATATGTCTAGTCTTTTTTCAGAGATCATGACTACCGCCGCAATGCAGCAGTTGAACCGTGTACCTCTAATCATAGTAGTGCTGGCTCATATTGGGTATCCTACTCCGATTCTCGATACTCGGTTTTATTTTATTCTTCAAATAAGAATGACGACAATAACGTAACTGCTCAACATACCTCTGCTACGAGCTTGATTGTCTAATAATTTTCTATATCAGATGTAACAGAGGCGTTGCATCAGCAGTAAGTGCTATGTGATCGATTAGTAATCGATCCTTGTTTCTTTCTTTCGTCTTTTAGCGTTGTTGGAACCTGGAACGTTTAGGGAATCCTTAACTCTTCTTGAGGCCCGCACCACAATATATAATAGCCATAGTACAGAAAACATTTCTTTGGCAATCTGGCCGATTTGTGATCGTATGAGATGCAGTGATCAGGACGCTAATAATGCCAGGCTATCTAGCCTTTCGCTTAGGGTGTGCGTGTGATAGGGACTCATTGAGTTTCTTGTTAGATTGATGACACTATTTTACCAAAATGAACAGAATCTTCCTTGGTCGGAACGCTAAACATAATATTGAATCTTCTCATAAAAAACATCCATGCGCGATGAGATCATGCTTCAACACATTGATAGGTCAAGCTTAAAGATTTTGATGAATGCGCATAGCAAGTCCTGCAGCCTGGCTTCTAGAAAAAAGAGTATAGCCTAGCGGTATCTTCCAGTGGATTGCATGACATGTGCAATTATTTTTACGGTGCTATCGAACAGCAGTGCCTTAGATGTGCCGATTCTACCAGATATAATACACCATAGTTACTAAAAAATTTAGAACGCATTAATCGATCATGCTGACTAGAGATGTCACTTTTATAATATTCTACTAAGGCAGAGTAGCAACTTACTTACTACGGTAAAATGTACAACATGAGCCGATTGAATAATCAGCGATGGAATAAAGTTAAGCATTAGCATTTACGACGCAGTCATGACATTAAGGAGAGCGCAGTCATTTTTATCGTACAAGACCTCTAGGTATGCATCAGGGTGTTCTTAGTGAAGATGCGTAGAAGAGAAGTAGGTGAGGTACGCGCGATCGTTACAGTTCTGAATCGAATGCCGCCGTTAAGAAGACTGGATACGATATGCATCGTGCAACACTCGTCCCAACTAGCAATCAGATAGTCAAAAAAATCTATTTTTTAAAAAGTTATGAGTGTGTTGTTGTAAAAACATGGCACGAAATTTTCGTCTACACTTTCATTTAAAAAAACTTTCTAGTCGTGAAAATTGAATTTTCATCATATAATGTACAATAACCTGATTTAGATTACAATTTCCATCTCCTATCAAAAATTTTGTGCCTACATCAATTGTGCTGCTATAAGAGACATTAATCAGCTGATGTTGATTTTTTGGCAACCAGTGATACAATTTCTCTTGACGGTGCACAGGGTTGTTGTAAATTTACAGGCAATCTTTTATTAAAAAAAGCTGGTGAAATATATGACTATTAAGATAGGTATCAACGGTTTTGGCCGTATCGGCCGTATTATTTTTCGTGCTGGGGAGGAACGTAACGACATTCAAATCGTTGCAATCAATGACCTACTAGATGCCAATTATATAGCCTACATGTTGAAGTACGACTCAACACATGGCCGCTTCAAAGGCACCGTCGATGTGAAAGACGGTCATATAGTAGTCAACGGTCACACTATCCGCTGTACCTCTGAGCAAGACCCGGTTAATCTTAAGTGGGGCTCTATAGGAGTAGACGTTGTTGCCGAGGCCACGGGTATCTTTCTGAACAGTGAAGCTGCGCGCAAGCACATCATAGCGGGTGCTAAAAAAGTAGTCCTAACCGGACCTTCCAAAGATAACACGCCAATGTTTGTTATGGGTGTTAATCACAAACTTTACGATGGACAGAAGATCGTTTCTAACGCCTCTTGTACAACGAACTGCTTAGCGCCGTTAGCCAAGGTTATTAATGACAACTTCGGTATTGTCGAAGCCCTCATGACTACCGTACACTCCATGACCTCAACACAGAAAACTGTCGATGCTTTATCTAATAAAGACTGGCGCGGTGGGCGTGGCGCATCGCAGAATATCATACCGTCCTCTACGGGCGCAGCAAAAGCGGTGGGTAAGGTAATTCCCGCGCTAAGTGGTAAATTAACTGGTATGTCTTTTCGCGTCCCTACTCCTAACGTCTCGGTTGTTGACTTGACTGCACGGCTGAAAAAACCTGCTTCGTATGCAACGATCTGCGCTACATTTAAAGAAGCAGCTGAAGGCGAGATGAAAGGCATAATGGGTTATACTGATGAGGATGTTGTTTCGACCGATTTTAACGGCGAGACGCTCATCTCCGTATTCGATGCCAAAGCGAGTATCGTGCTAAATGATACATTTATCAAGTTAGTTGCCTGGTATGATAACGAAACGGGATATTCTAATAAAGTGCTAGATCTGATAGCTTATATCGCTCATGAATCAGCCTAGGGACTAGATGAAGCAAGGGCGGTAGTAATTTTCATGGTTTCTTTTTTTCGATAGCGGTTATTTAGAAAAATCAGCGTTTCTGACGCGTTGATTTCTACGAAGAGCTATTCTTATGCTCATTATACGGAAGTATGCTGACATTAGAAACCTCGCTGCAGCAGGATCAGCGTATGCATTATTTTTGCAACAAAACATTTTGATACCACACTTTCTGTTGAACATACCATCTGCCTATATATCTTTGTTGTATTTTTTTAAGTATCTTCCCTCAAGGCCGGCAGGGCACGTGCATTAAAGAGGTTTTGTTGATCAAAATGCACTAGGTCGTAGTCTACAAAAGAGCAGGTCGCTCCAGAGGCTGAAGGTTTTCCCTCACGCCATATCCGAAATAAACTATTAGGATGTGAAATTAGCATCATAGGATTCAGCTTATAGTATTACTGTAAGTAATATCTAATAAAAATCGAGAGAATTCAAAAATAGCTAGGCCCCTTCACCTAGGGTCAGGGCTTATTTTTTCACTAAGGCGATATATTTCCGGGAAATCGTGGCGATCTCATAGGGTTGTAGATGAAAATATGAAATCACGGGCGGCTTTCTATAAATTTTCCGCATAGTGTTTGCCAGAGAAGTAGCACACAAATCCGCTAATCCCGACGAAAGTTCGCCAACCAGAATTTCCTCTGGACCGAAGGGACAGCGGGTGCTGACCACCGGTGTGTTACAGATCAGTGCCTCTACTAGCACATTACCAAAACCTTCGCTATCGGAACTCAAGATTAGCATACGGGCGTGACGGATGTAGGGATAAGGGTTGGTAGTAAATGTCTTGAAAAGCACTCGATCAGTAATGTCTAGTGCTTTAGCTAAGGCTTTAAGTGTGTGCAGCATAAACTTGCTGCCTTTCCCAAGAATTACTAAAGGTGCCTGAAGACCGCTTATTGCGTAGGCTTCCAGCAATCGATCCTGGCGTTTATTGGGCTCAAAGCGACCAACGTGAATAAGGTAATTCTGACCAGCTAAGTCACAAGTAGCTTCTGCCAGTTGCCGGATAGCCGCTACATCGAAGGGATTGTAAATCACCTTGGCTTGGCTTGGCTTCACTTTGAAGTTCCGACGCATATCGTTTAAAACGCCATGTGAAACGGCGATAATATTACGCTTTTGGTAAAGAGCAGCAATTTTATGCCGTTTTAGCCAGTAAAAAAAACCTTTTCGTTGGCTTAAATAACCTAAAGAAAATATCGTATGGAGGCAAAGCCAGATGCGCTCCGGCTGCAAAGCGCGGCTACGTACCACGATACGGTCGGTTTTATGTAGATGGGAAACAACAAGATCAAACTCGCCATCGCGCTGTTGCGACGCAAGCACTGCCTGATCCAAAGCTCGAGCTCGACGCGATAGCTCTGTCAATTTTCGCCAGGGACTGCAGGCGAAATCAGCGATAATCTGGTATTCAATGACTTCTGGTAGCGTGTAGTCGCATGCGGTTTGTAGCGAAAAAATTGACACCCGATGCCCCTGGGCAACTAACCCTTCTGCTAGTGTTACTACCGATTTCTCTGCACCGCCGCCGGGTAACCCATCTATTATCATTAATACACGCATTGTAAGTGCCGTTGTAAATAGTCTATGTGTCTAGTGACCGGATGCTGAGGCGAAAGATATAAATTTTTTTTAGTGCGTCATCACAATGCAGCAATGTATTGTGCTATTTGACGGCTTATTTAGCATATCATAAACAATTTTCTATGCGCTATGAAAGACAGCTGCATAGTATAAATTTCTCCGATTGCAGCCTAGGTTGAGTATGCATGTCCTTGTTGATATCATTACTGTAAACACAGCAGAAAGTTTTTTTGAAAATAAATATTTATTTTTAATATTGCAGTACGGTAATGGATGCATGTGTCATAAAATGACTATTTTTGAAAATACTAAAAATTTTAACGAGTTACATGCTAGTGCTGCTATTTTGACGTGATGTAGACGATATGCGGTATTTATAATACCGTCACTCGGTGAAGTTAATTTTTTTTGGTATGATGACTGCCGAAAACATGCTAATTATTAACCGAATCACAAGGGTTGGCTAACATGCCCTAGTAAAGAAATAATTAGATTAATTTTCTCCCTTAATAAAAATGATTAAAAATAACGTATATAATAAGCATTATCAGCCTACACAACCAAGACGTTCTCATGCTAGAGTGCGGTATTAAATAAAACATTAAAAATTTGGTTAACTATTTCTTCAGTTGAAGATCTACTTTTCTACAACTAATCCTTATGGAGAATTAAATTTTCCAATTACACCATAATTATTAACAACATAGTTTTCGAGCATCAGGGTGCTCTAGAGGCATAACTAGATGCTTCCGTTATTGCTATATGAATAGAAACAATTTCTCTTAGACGCTCTCGCCGACTACTGCCGATCTACGCAGACAAGCCCCATCACTATAGTGCTGATGATCAAATAGGTATTTGTTCTGTTACGGTGAATGTGACATGACTCTGTTGACGCGAACTGTAACTTATGAAGCTTCTTCTCAGAAGCCCGGGTAATTTTTTCAGAAAGAGCTCTAACACATTGAAGATAAAGATAAAATATTAATATGCAGGAGCATGACCTCTTTTTTGCTTGATAAAAGCAGCCTCGGGTTTTTATTTAATGAAGCAGAACAAAACGTCATGCAGTAATTTTGTATACGGATGTAGAGTATCGTTAAATCTAAAATTTAGCAGTAGATTTCAGGGTGTCATATTACATTAACTATGAAGATGTACCGTATAGCAGTGGTGCTAATACATGCGCTCTATTCTACTGGGATTTAATAAATAAGTCCCATCGGACAGCCCGCTGATGCTATACGTGACTTTAACAATAAAGTGTGTCTACCATGCTATAATAAATACCTACCATAAGACATGACGTGATCATTAACGCTCACGGGCCGATAACATCTATGTTCCGGTTAAAAAACTTCTTCGGAGCTCTCGGAGTCGATGCGACAGCGGTCTGGAAGTAGTTAAGAAGATGATTAATAGACTTCAATAGATGCAGTCTATTAGGAATCTTGACATACGTTCGCGGCGCATCACAACGCTTTTCTATTGAAAAATACATCATACATATACTGCATTCAATAACATAGCGCTTATATAAGAGGACTTAGCCATACAGCGATTTATTTTTAAAAAATCAGCAATCATTCATGATTAGATCATGATATGAGACACAATTGCCAATTACGATCATCAACGCCGCAGTCACACCCTAAAAATTTAACAGAAGATAGAATAGTATTTTCTAGATAAAGGTTAAGGCGCGCAATATGATGAACTGATTAGTTTGAGGGCGAAGAGAGAGAGGCTTATGGGCTTATAAGTGCTCGTAGAGCCTGCTGCTTGTCTCGGGTGTGCGTTTTTTCGATCTTTAGTCTTATGAGTTGAGGACCCAGATCTCAATCCTTTTCCGGAGCCGATATCATAACGTGTTTTTTTTAATACGGTTGCTATATGTGTAAAAGGATCAGAAAGAAAAAAGATCTACAGCGTTTTAATTTTCTAAATAAAAGTATTGTACTCGATTAAATTTTTTCGATTTTAATCAGTTTATGGATTTTATTTAGGCACATTGTGTGTAACGTTTCGAGATACTCGAAGACCAAGGATTTAAATATTTATATGGGATTTACGTATGCCTGATACTTTTTCTTTTTCGGATCAAATTCTGGACGTTCGAGGACTTCGGTGCCCTGAACCGCTTATGATGCTACGTAAAGCTGTTCGCCATATGGAAAACGGGCGTACTTTGTTGATTATCGTCGATGATCCAGCTACTAGCCGTGATATTCCTAGCTTTTGTCGCTTTATGAAACATGTATTGTTAGGGCAGACGATAGACAAGCTACCGCATCTCTATTTATTACGAAAAAAGTAATGATGATGTGCAGAATTAGCCTGCATGAAAATCTGGCATAGACGAAATGAGGGCCCTATGATGCCAATCAGAATAGTTGAGTAATTTACTTTTTTTAAAAATGTTAAATGAAGAGTGTGTATAGTGGCTTGTCTTATGAGCATCGAGCAACTCATGCGCTGCATATCGTTTATTAATCATAAAAAACATTATGTGTTTTAACCTCTGGTTGGATTCACAGATTCAGCCGTAGCGTTATCGAAATCAGCTATGATTTGTGCAGTATTTACGGCCTTCTAACAGAGAAGAAAAAGAATAACTAAAACCGCGGAGTGTAGTAGAGTTAGCTGAAGCATACACCGCTAGCAGGGCGTAAAATAAAGATTACTATCATCGCGCTCTGTTAAGCCATCAGATACATCTGCTTATCTCGCTCTCATGGTGATTGTCTGATTTAACATCATAAGAATAATTAAACGGTTGGCAACAGCATGTTTACGCGGTCGTAATACTATTAAGCACGATACAGTAACTTCCCGGGCTGTAAAATGATTATTTTTTAGTTCAACATAATACTAAGTGGTCATCTGAGTCTGCTTCAGCATGATGCAGCAGACATCCTTCCTCAGGCACCGTCAATAATTAAAGTGCTAAGCCCTATAACGCTATAGGGACAGCAAACACTATTTATATCGCAGAGAAATTATATATACTACTGACATCGTCACAAACTCTTTTTTTCAAAAACAGTTCTTACATAATAGTCTATATTTCTTGACAGCACGCTGTCAGACTCTTGACGTTCTTCTAACAAAGACTGTAAAGAGGGTGAGATCAATATTCACATCAGTTCTGTCACGGCGTATTGAAGTTTTTTAATATATACGCTCTTTGAGCACTGACTGAGCAACAGCTCATCTGATCTCTTTAGGGGGAGATGTATCAGTTGGAAACCGTCATCAAAGAAGCTCTGTAGACCCCCTCTAAAAAAATAAACATCTGTTGCATTATCAGCACTATTTTAATGACTTGACATGAGAAGAGAATCCGGGGATACCCAGGCATGCTAAGAGATACTTCATCTCTCTATAGCAGAGGGCATCGCTAACTTTCTCGTTGATACTTCTACTGTCCAGGTGACATGCTTATTGATGGCGGTCTTATAAGTAGTCTAGTGAGTGAGTTGACACTTTCCCGCGCTATAAAGTCGCAATAATTACCTAAATGTTGATCGTTTCAACGCAGTCAGCGTCAAAAGTCATTTTCTCAGAGAGGGCAGTTATTGATTCCTTTTAGGGCAATGAGTTTGTTAGTATAAAATCGTAAAATCTAGATCATGTCGATAGGATAAGCAATGATGATCAGGCGAGATTGGCTTTTACAGCAACTAGGAATTACGCAATGGACGCTCCGGCGTCCAGAGTTACTGCAAAGGGGTGTTGCTCTGACCTTACCCGGTCATGTCCGTTTATTGATAATAGCTGAAACACCACCGCCTCTTGATCATCCCCTGGTGATCGATGTGGCACGCAGCATGGCTCTGATTCCAGAACAGCTCTATTGGCTCACGCCCCTGCAGGCGAGGTATTTGTCGGACAGTGTCCGTTATTATTTCTGGTGGCTAGGTCTTGAGGCCGAGCTTGATTTCGATGGAATCTCTTTCCATACACCACCCCTATCGGTGCTTTCAGCAGATGCTGTCGCAAAGCGCGAGCTATGGAGTCGGATCAGCAATTATGAATACCATCGTACCGCTATTACCTGATGACATGAGCGAAGCTTGGAATATTGAACAGCTTAGCCACGAACTTCCCTGGAGTGAAAAGACCTTTTCCGAAAATCAGGGAAGAAACTATTTAAATTTTAAACGGTGCGTAGGAGATCGCATCGTAGCGTTCGCGATCACACAGACTGTACTAGATGAGGCGTCTCTTTTTAATATTGCAGTTCATCCTCATTACCAGCGATTGGGACATGGAAGCGCGCTGCTCGATCATTTGATCACCGAACTGACACAGCGGAAAGTCTTGACACTATGGCTGGAAGTACGTGAGTCTAATGCAACTGCTCTCGCCCTGTATCACAGTCGGGGGTTTAATGAAGTCTCGATCCGCCACCATTACTACCCATTAACAGAGGGCCGCATGAACGCTTTGATTATAGCGTTACCGCTGGGGTGACGTTCGGCTGGATGGGTGACGCTCCATCACCCACTCTCAGTATGTAGAATGTACAACCCGAAAAGCTCACTGAGATAGCATCCTGTAGCGCGCGGGCCGCGCGCTTATCGAGCAAGCGACCATGAAGAACGATCTCTACATTGACAAAATTGCAACACGACTTACTTTTGCGATGATCTCACACCCTGATGCCGGTAAAACAACAATCACTGAAAAAGTGCTTCTTTTCGGAAATGTGCTTAAAAACGCTGGTACTATTAAGGGACGAGGTTCTAAACAGCACGCCACGTCTGACTGGATGGCAATAGAAAAGCAGCGTGGTATTTCTATTACCACATCCGTCATGCAATTCCCTTACCGTCAAGCGCTAGTCAATCTACTGGATACGCCGGGTCATGAAGATTTCTCTGAAGATACCTATCGCACTCTAACTGCGGTGGACTGTTGTTTGATGGTGATTGATGCGGCCAAAGGAGTTGAAGAGCGGACCCGTAACCTAATGGCAGTCACCCGTCAGAGAGATACACCCATCTTGACCTTTATGAATAAATTGGATCGAGATATACGCGATCCAATGGAACTGATTGATCAAGTGGAAGCTGAGCTGCGTATTGCTTGCGCACCGATTACGTGGCCTATCGGTTGTGGAAAACTATTCAAGGGCCTTTATCATCTTCTCAAAAATGAGACCTACTTGTATCAGAGCGGTCAAGGTCATTCTATCCAGAAAATACGGGTTATAAAAGATCTAAATAACCACGAGCTGAATCGAGCGCTGAGCGATGATCTAGCCTTTCAGTTACGTGAAGAACTAAAACTCATTCAGGGAGTCTCGCATCCATTTGACATGCAAGCTTTTTTAGCGGGCAAGTTGACGCCAGTATTTTTTGGTACTGCGCTAGGTAACTTTGGCGTTGATCATATGTTAGATGGTTTAGTGGCTTGGGGTCCACCCCCCATGCCTCGTCAGACTGACGTTCGGCTAGTGCACGCTGGAGAGGAAAACTTTACCGGATTTGTGTTCAAGATCCAGGCAAATATGGATCCACGGCACCGGGACCGAGTGGCGTTTTTACGCATTGTATCCGGCCGTTATGAGAAAAGCATGAAATTATACCAGGCGCGTACCGGTAAAGCTTTTATCGCTGATGCGCTAACTTTTATGGCAGGCGACCGCTCCCGTATTGAAGAAGCATACGCCGGTGATATTATTGGCTTACATAACCACGGTACAATTCAGATTGGTGATACTTTTACCCAAGGTGAAGAGCTGAAATTTACCGGTATTCCTAATTTTGCTCCAGAATTATTCCGTCGTATCCGTCTGCGTGATCCGCTGAAGCAAAAGTCATTGCTTAAAGGGCTAGTGCAACTCTCAGAAGAAGGGGCAGTGCAGGTCTTTCGACCGTTGGCCAATAACGATCTTATCGTTGGAGCTGTTGGCGTGCTGCAGTTTGAAGTGGTTGTGGCTCGATTGAAAAGTGAATATAACGTTGACGCTTTGTATGAGCCAGCAAACGTTTTCGCCGCCTGCTGGGTGACATGCGTAGATGCTAAAAAGCTAGCAGCGTTCAAGCGAAAAAATGAACTCAATTTAGCGCTCGACGGAGGTAAGCATCTCTCATATATCGCACCTAGCGTAGTTAATTTGAAGCGGACCCGTGAACGCTATCCAGACATTCAGTTCCATAAAACGCGTGAACATTAAGCAAGATTTACCGTGAGTATTTACGAAATGATCGGATAAATTTATTAAAAAAATTAGAGTGTATAACAAGGTGACAAATAGAAAAACAATTGTTTAGGAGATGAAAATGGCCTGTTAGACGTTCATTACAGCATGATCCGGTGGTTGTAGAACTTCAAGAATGTCGATCACCTCACCTATCTGTGTATTATAGTCACTTCGACTCAAATAATCAGCAGAAGCATGTTGAACTGAACCCCCGAGTTGCAGCTGCAGAGCAAGTATACAAGGCAACCTATACTATCCTGTTTCCTAGATATTATTATTGCTTTTCAGAGGCCTCCTCGATGCCTAAACAAGCGGCTATATCGCGGGGCCACGCTAATATTGCGTATCCCGCTACGGCTGCCATAAGGAGTGTTTATGTTCGTTGCTCACATGATGTTTTAATAAAAATCTTTTCTAATTATTTACGTTAGTTTATTAAATATTGGTTTAATAAACCATAGCCTATGACACACATGATTAGCATGCTTACGCTTAATCCGTTTTCTAACAAGGATGAAGGCGTGAGTAATTCCTATATGAACGAAGGAAAGATCTTTTAGAGGATCTGATGTGATTATTTTTTTGCTTAAATAGCATTCTCAATACCGAGATAATGATTAAATAGGCCTTTATCGTGTCGCTAAGGATTTTATAGTTTTGCGTTAATTACCTGTATCGAATAAATATACTATAAAATTACTGTTTATTGTACCTATTGCTCACAAAGCAGTATAACTGCTGAAAAGGTTTAGAGGTATTTAATAACATAAGCCGATTAAACACTCATGTAAGTATCGGTTGGTAGCGATTATGATGCGTATGTTATCATGATGATGTGTTATGAAGGGAAATACACCTGGTAATAGGGCTCTTAAGCCCCGCTTAGTGTGATGAAAATCATCGTGAGATCGAGCTGTATTATCTACACTACAATCAACAAAGTGAATCGCTCATGTTTTCTATAATTTATTGTGAAAATTTCAGACAATCATAAATAAAAATCGCCTTCAAATCCTGAAATCAATATTAGCAAATCTGAGTCAAAAATAGGAAAGAGCATTGCATTTAGAACGACTGATTTTTGCTAGCTGCTGCAATAATAGAAGCGCATGAGTTCTAAAATAGAATGTCTTTGACGATCTAAAAAGATATATTATAAGTATGCAATATGCGATTAGCTAGCCACAACGAAGAAGGCGAAGGCTCATCATATTCGATGAGCGCTTCCTAAGAGCCTGTTCCCGTTTGGATAGTTTTGTGGCTTTCGGCGGGGCGATAGTAAAAGAGCAAATCATGCTTAGTGCTAATTGATTGTTTTTATGCTATCTTTATCTGCGTTATCTTCACCCTCTTCACCCTCTTCACCCTCTTCGAGCGCTACTTGTTGCGGCTGATTTCTTTCTGGTTGTGATCCCATATAAATTCTTCTTTTCCCAGTTGAGTTTCAAGTTCCGCTAACTTTCTAGGACATGCATTGATAAAGACCATCAGGTCCCAGCACAGCGCCTTCACGCCGTCGCGATTAACAGAGGAAATCAAATAAGATGGCGTTACCCAATCTAGAGCTGCTGCGATATCCCGAGCTCGTTTTTCCGCTTCTTTGGCCTCAAGTAGATCTATTTTGTTGAATACAAGCCAGAGTGGTTTGTTAGCTAGCTTTTCGCTGTAGCGTTTTAGCTCGATCTCGATAATACGAGCGTTTTTAACCGGATCTGACTTATCTATTGGACATAGATCAATAAGATGCAGCAAGACTCGGCAGCGCTCTAGATGCTTAAGAAAACGGATACCTAATCCAGCGCCCTCAGACGCGCCCTGGATTAGTCCAGGAAGATCCGCTACCACAAAGCTATGTGCATGATCTATTCGCACTACGCCGAGGCTGGGCACTAGAGTCGTAAAGGGATAATTCGCGACCTTTGGCTTAGCCGCAGATACTACACGAACAAATGTCGATTTGCCAGCATTAGGCAGTCCGAGCATACCGACGTCTGCTAACAGCATCAGTTCGAGGCGGATCTCTCGGATTTCGCCTTTGGTGCCGTCAGTTTTCTGGAGGGGTGTTCGGTTAACTGAGGATTTGAACCGTGTATTGCCTAGACCGTGAAAACCTCCCTTAGCCACCATTATCTGCTGCTTATAGTGGGTCATATCGCCCATGATTTGGTTGGTGCATCGATCCAGTATGCGAGTTCCTAAGGGTACTTTAATAACGATGTCTTTTCCACGCTTACCAGTACAAACCCGGGGCTGGCCGTTTTTCCCGCTCTCGGCGTGAAATTTTTTCTCAAAACGGTAATCGATGAGGGTATTGAGATTTTCATCCGCTAGAAGCCATACGTCACCGCCGTCGCCGCCATCTCCGCCATCTGGCCCGCCTCGGGGGATGTATTTTTCTCTTCGAAAACTGACGCAGCCGTCACCTCCGTCGCCTGCCGCTACTACAATATCGGCTTCATCAACAAACTTCATGATAACTCTCCATTACTTGTTTTCAGGGATGTTGAAGTATCAAGCCCAGGAGCTCTTCTGTATAGCTTTCGTTACGAGCAGCGACTGACGGTAAATATTACGCTTACACTAGTACAGCTGCTATAGCCTATCAAGTCGGCTGGTGCGGATGCTTTTGCTGGAGGCGAGAGCGCCCGCGCGAAGAATTTAGAATCATCAGGGAAAAAGAAGTGCCTTAGAGGAATTATAAAGCTCATGTGCACTAGTTGCTAGCGGGGCATGCCTTTCGCTAGAGGACTCTATTCCCTTGAAAATAGGACACGGATACATTAGGAAGGTAAAATGCTCTAAAGGTTTTGTTAAACCCCTGAGCTGATGTTATGCATTGCGCCGAAAGATAACGTTTTCCCTCCCCATACTTTATTTATTTCATTGCCATGTTGCAGTCCAAAATTTGGAATAGGCTTGCAGCGAGAAGGTGGGTAATAATTTTGTGCACTTTACATGTTGTATACAGTAACGGATCATATTTTAACGTGATTGCGTAAGTAGCTGAATAATTTGCATGCGCTTTTCGTGATGAGCGTCTTCAGAAGAATTATGCCATCGGTGCTATTTAGCAGCTCTTCTGCTATGCTTTTGGATTCAAATGTTGTATAGAGGAGGTATGATGAAACATACAACGTTCATTCAAACGGGTATTACCGCGAGTAGTCCTCGGGCAGTGAGGGCAGCAGAAAAGATGTAGAAAACTACTAACTGATTATTAAAAATGAGCACCCGACCCCGGGTGTTTAAAACACTCCTCGTGGTCAAGAGAATATGCTGTATTGCAACGGGAGATACCCGCGAAAGGCAGAAGATGGCGGTACTCAAGGCTAGCGCAACGCCGATGCTCGTCTGCTGAATGTTGTTTATGATAAAACCGCGCATAAAGCAACCAAAAGTTAATCATTCCTGAATGAGAATCTAGGGTGCGCTCGGGCGTCAGAGCGCAACACTTTATTCAGCAACAATACTAATCACTTTACGCTTTTTCTGGCCTTTCACTGCAAACTGAATTTTGCCCGCTTTTAAAGCGAATAGCGTGTGATCTTTACCGCATCCTACATTTTTCCCGGGATGGAACTTAGTTCCACGCTGTCGGACGATGATAACGCCGGCATGGACAGCTTCCCCCCCGAAGCGTTTAACGCCTAGGCGTTTACTTTCTGAGTCGCGACCGTTACGTGTAGAGCCGGCCGCTTTTTTATGTGCCATGAGTAAGCTCTCGTGTTAAGCGCCTATACTGGTAATTTTAGCGTCAGTGAACCACTGACGGTGACCTTGATGTTTTCGGAAGTGTTTTCGGCGCCGAAATTTCACAATCATTATTTTATCACCTCGACCATGGGCTAGAATTTCTGCTGTGATCTTACTGCCATTGACAAAAGGAGTTCCAATTTGAACATTTTCACCATTAGCAATCATTAAAACTTTTTTAAATTCAACCGTTTCACCTGTCGTGACGCCTAGCTTTTCAAGGCGGATGGTTTGACCTTCGCTGACCCGGTGTTGTTTACCGCCACTTTGGAAAACCGCGTACATAAACACTCCACTATCTACGTCTTCAACATTAAACTTTCTTGGGCATGATCTAAATAAAAAAATAATTAATTTTATTATACGCAAAAATATAATTAAAAACAACTATGGAACATATAAAAGAAGTGGAAAAATCTTTTTTTTCATGATAGAGCATCATCCTGTTCTGCTATTTTATTTTATTAGAAAATACTTTTCATTTCGACTGAACTATTTTCATGAGGCTTGAACTCATACTTTAATGTAACAGGGAGCGATTGGTGTACTGACGCCATGATATAAAATATTTTTATATTATAAACTCCATAAAGGCTCAGTGTTGTCATCTTTGCTTCTATTTTATTTTTTTAATTAAAATGAACAGACTCTTTCCGCCATCCAGTTTTTTGTGTGCGGCATTATAATGACGGTATGCGGACAAACTGATAGAATATAATGAATATTAAACAAATTACTGAACTAACCGCGCAAGATATGGCGGAAGTCAATACGGCAATTCACAAGCAGCTAAACTCAGAGGTCGCCCTGATTAATCAGCTCGGCCGCTACATTATCAGCGGGGGTGGCAAGCGCATCCGTCCTATGATCGCCTTGCTGGCGGCACGTGCGCTGCACTATCAGGGAAAGAGGCATGTCACCGTTGCCGCGCTGATTGAATCTATTCATACCGCAACTTTATTGCATGACGACGTCGTAGACGCATCGTACATGCGTCGCGGAAAAGCGACAGCGAATGCGGCATTTGGCAACGCTGCAAGTGTGTTGGTTGGTGATTTCCTATATACTCGTGCTTTTCAAATGATGACTAAGCTAAAATCTCTTCGGGTACTGACGCTGATGTCAGAGGCGGTTAACATGATCGCTGAAGGTGAAGTCCTGCAATTAATGAACTGCAATGATCCGGATATTACTATCGATAGTTATATGCGGGTTATCTATAGCAAAACCGCACGATTGTTCGAGGTTGCTTCGCAATCCTCTGCTATTCTTGCCGGAGCACGCGCCCTCCAGGAAGCTTCACTGCGTGATTACGGGCGTTATCTAGGCACCGCCTTTCAACTTACCGATGATCTACTAGATTACTGCGCAGATAAAACAAAATTGGGCAAGAATACTGGTGATGATCTAAATGAAGGTAAGCCAACGCTACCATTACTGCACGCTATGCATAACGGTACGCCGGAACAGGCGGCGCTGATCCGCCAGGCGATCGAGCAAGGGAATGGGCGCCGCCATATGCAGATGGTGTTGGAAGCGATGTACCACTGCGATTCTCTTGAATACACGCGCTTGTGCGCAAAACAGGAAGTGGAAAAGGCTATCGCCTGTTTATCCTGCCTTTCGCCTTCCCCCTATCGAGATGCGCTAGAGGGACTTGCCTATTTTGCGGTGCAGAGAGATTCTTAACTAATTGATAAAGAAGTAAAAAGATATTTAAGAATAACTTTTTCAAACAAATATATTACATTAGTCGATGTCATGATGTTGCGTTAGTAAACTGATATTTCTTTATCATATCAAATGATACGGTGAGATGCTATGAGCAAACAAGACAGGTGAAGGGGGGGAAGAAGAGCCTACTACAACTGCGTTACGGGCGGATATGATCCTCTGTTATTCAAGAAAGATACTTTTGAATAACAAGCTACGGTGCTATGCAGTCGTTGACCTATGGTTACTCTTTCTTCATAACCTTGGCGACATGTTCCATAAGCTGCCTCCATTTTAAACAATGCTGGAAATCACTGTTTTTTCTCTTTTATGGTGCTCTAGAAGTAATAGTGATGCAGGTTACGCAAGGTAGGCAAGATCTCTAGATCGCTTTAAGTGATCATTTTATCTTATTTTGATCCTGTATTTTTTGGCGCAAGAAGACTGTTTACATGACCGTGTATGGCCACCTTCCACCAGATATTCAAGATATCTGTATTCTTTCGCCTATTTTTTCATGCTCGGTTTCGGTTATTGCGCCTTGCAAGATCATGCAGCCCTTAATAGGTATCGAGCAGTCTAGCCACTACGAATAGCAGTTCATATTACCAGAATTAAGTTGCCTTAGGTTTTTTAAATACATGAAACTTTCTGAGTAGGTGGCAGATAGTCATGCTATTGTGAGGCTATGTAAAGAATATTTAGTATACCTAATATATTCATGTTGGTAAAGTTGTGAACTAGTTTCTATCGCTGCGCCTACTTACGCATGATTATCAGGAAAGCTACTATGATTACCTACAAGTATAGTGCACCAGAATATAGTTGTTTCATATAGAAAGTGTTGCTAATAGCTAATTAGCTTTTTTCGGGTCTGCTTAGGGCGACTTAGATGCTGATTTATAAAAGAGCACTTGAAGCTTATAGTATAGAGGCTAGTTAAAATATTTGCTATATCCCGGCGCGGAAGATGTTATCGGCCTGATTTACTGTCTTAATAGTACCTCGTCGCGGTGACGTTTATGATCAGCGCCAATAGCCTTCTTTTCCCGGATTTCCCGGTAGGTTTAGCATATTAAATTCTGAAAAGCTTTTTCATCAACAGTCCTGCGATGCTGCGAATTAGCGAAGTGAATTGTATCCCGTCGCACTTGCGATTCTCGTTCATAAAAACCTAAAAAGATGCACTAGAAATGAGTTAATAGATAATATATACCGTGTATTAACGATTTTATACGCTGCGTGGAATAGAAGAAACTTTAGGGTATTATTGGTTCTACATACCACAATTTCTTTCAACATAAAGTCTCTATAGGTGCAGAAAAAGTTTACAGTGGTGATTCACCAGGTACCGCTAAAAAGGCAGGAAAATATTCAAGTGCTCTTAAAGCATGAATAGGTACATCAGGGAGAGTTTCATAGACAGCGGAACGTCTCTTAGAAGGCGCAGGTAATGATCTGTCTATGTTATAGAGGGTTGTTACCACGAGAGTAAAAATAAAATAGTTTCATTGTTCACTCGATGAGAGAAGTAACGCCCTTGTTAACTCGATTTTTTACATCTATGTATAGTGTTTCGACTAACATTCTTATACTAAAATTTTTACTTTATGCGAAAAATATGGTTAATAATTAACTATTAGCATAAAAGCGATCCCTCTAACATTCTCTATGTATGTCATAGCTAGCATTTGGCTGTAATTTTTTTAGCAAAGGGGTTTTAGAATAGCCCGGCGCATCGTGTTGGGAAAAGCAGCGCAGAGCTAATCTACATGCAGCAGTGGGTAGTGCTACTAAGAATTTTTCTTGAATCACATCAAGTCATGCCGTTCTATTGTTAATGTTTAGTAAAACATTATTTTCGTTTTAGATGTATCTTTTCTCATACAGCCGCCTCCATGATGTTATATTGTAGGGAGGAGGTAGTGCACTAAACAATCAGTATGCAATCACTGCATTCAATAACGCGAATGAAAGATGAAAGTATCTATAACTGATTGATTGCATAGCAGTGTTGCTCATTTTGAGATTTTACCTAGTTTAATACAGCAAGCCCACCAGAAACGTAGATAAACCTTGGTTGATATTACTGACGATACACATTAGCATCACCACCTTTATTGAGAAAGAAAATGCAAGACGCTTCTTCAGCCTTCTCTCACCAGAGTCTTTAATATTTGTTAACCTCTAGATTATAAGCGTAACAACACTTTTAGAAGTCCGCCTCTGGCGAGAGGTCCTGCTGCCTAGAGAAAAAGTAGTCGGTTTAGTAGCGCGGCATATTTTCTGAAGCAGCTATATTTTAGTTGAAACATATCTCGGTGCTTATCGGATTTTTCCTACCTACGATAAGACAGTAGACATAGGCCATAGAAATTCTCACAAGTCTTAATCAAATAACGTTGTTAGGAATGATGCAGACTATGCGTATCGTTTCAAAATAGCTCTGCTAGCTTCTAATAACTCGTCATACACTCTAATTTATTCATAACTCTAATGACCCGCAGAAGGGTTACTATTAAAACGTTAATGCTCTACTCAAGCCATGTGACGGTCAAACGTAAAAAATTACGCGCGCTATCGCAACTCATCTTACTGGGTACTATAAGTGCGATTTAGTAGATTATCGCCAGACATGTGCTCTTGAGCTGAAGAGTGATCGGCGCGTAGGGGTTGGAAAGGCTAGCCGCTATGGTTGTTTTGCCAAAAAGCCGGATCATTTTATAACGCAGTAGCTTGAGTGGCCACACAATATCCTTAGCGCATTTTATTCTATTAATTTAATGGCGCGAAAACTTGATAAAATAGGCCTATAACGAATACTCCCACCTGGAAAGTTTTGGCGAAAACCCTTTGTAGGTTAGATTTTTCGCTGTGTTCTCAGGTGTATGATGCTAGAAATGCTATTGCTGGTTTGATCGTCGGGTTATGATTCAATCAATTATGAGATTGGTTGGTGGTGCAACCGATCGCACCAAAGAAGCGCAGCATATACAAATTGGCAGGAAGTATCTGCTTTTTATGTTGAGTTTTTTAATTAACAGTCGTGACTGAGATTGATAAAGTATGCTCTTCTATATAAAAAATAAATTGTGAAAAAAGATTCGCCCTAACTCAAAAAATTTAGAAATTGAAACAAATATCAATGTTGCTCGAAAGACTCATGAGATATCTGTCGCAGCATGCGGCGCAAGGGTTCAGCAGCGCCCCACAATAGCTGGTCGCCTACTGTAAATGCCGAAAGATATTCTGGCCCTATATTCAATTTTCGTAACCGACCGACTGGAGTTTTCAGCGTCCCGGTTACTGCTGACGGCGTCAATTCCTTCATCGATAGTTCACGATCATTAGGGACGACGGTCACCCAATCATTATGTGTTTCGAGTAAGTGTTCAATTTCCGCTATCGGAAAGTCTTTCTTTAGCTTTAGCGTAAAGGCCTGGCTATGGCAGCGTAGGGCGCCGATGCGTACACACAAACCGTCTATCGGTATTGTCTGACGGGTGTTAAGAATTTTATTGGTTTCCGCCTGCCCTTTCCATTCCTCTCGGCTCTGGCCATTTTCAAGCTGCTGATCTATCCAAGGTATCAGGCTACCAGCTAGTGGCACACCTAAATGATCTGTCGGCAGATTGCCGCTACGACTTAGATCGGTAACCTGCCGTTCGATCTCTAGCATGGTTGAAGCCGGGTTTTTTATCGGTTCGGCTACTGCATTGTACAGGTCTCCCATTTGTAATAGGAGTTCACGCATGTGATGTGCGCCGCCACCAGATGCCGCCTGATAAGTGGCAACCAAAGCCCATTCAACTACATCCCGAGCGAATAACCCTCCCAGAGACATTAGCATGAGGCTAACGGTGCAGTTGCCGCCGACAAACGTCTTAATACCACGGTCCAGGCCTCGCTGAATCACTGCCTGGTTGACGGGATCGAGGATAATAATTGTATCATCTCTCATACGTAGCGATGATGCCGCATCAATCCAATATCCCTTCCAGCCTATTTCACGAAGGCGCGGATAAATTTTGTTGGTGTACTTACTTCCCTGACAAGTGACAATAATATCCAGCACGCTGAGCGCGTCAAGATCCCAGGCATCTTGCAGTACACTTTTCTGGCTGGTTATGGCTGGCGCCGGATGACCATGTTGAGAGGTAGAAAAAAATATCGCGCGGATGCCGTCAAAATCGCACTCTTCGGTCATGCGCTGTATCAGCACTGAACCAACCATACCGCGCCATCCAATAAAACCAACTTTTTTCATCGTTAGCTGTCCTGCCGTAGGGGGGGTGACAAACCATTTTCCGTACTCTTATACTGAATATTGTCACGTCAGTAGAATACGCTACTAACCACCATATAAAATGTAGCAGCAATGCCGCAAGTGATATTATTCTATATGAAGTTTTTTCAGCAGCAGCGCTGATATTGGGCGCTTGCCGTTACTAAGTCTTTGACGCTGATGACGTCGAGGTAATGAGGGAATAATGAGTGAAATGATATCGGTCACTGTTTTGTTATTTTTAATTATGGATCCCTTAGGCAACTTGCCTATATTCATGTCGGTGCTCAAACATCTCGAACCGAAGCGACAGCGTATTATTATCATCAGGGAAATGCTTATAGCGCTGCTTTTCATGCTGGTTTTTCTTTTTGCAGGAGAACACATTTTATCTTTTCTCAGCCTACGCACTGAAATGGTATCTATTTCCGGCGGAATTATTCTCTTTCTAATCGCTATCAAAATGATTTTTCCTGCCCAAGAAGGCAACTGTACCGGCCAGCCGATGGGGGAAGAACCGTTTTTGGTGCCTCTCGCAATTCCGTTAGTTGCCGGACCTTCAATCCTCGCGGCGATAATGTTGCTATCGCATCAGTATCCAGAGAAAATCAACTATTTAGTTTTGTCTTTACTAATTGCATGGCTACTTTCTTTTGTGATCTTAATAATGTCAAACATTTTTTTGCGGTTGCTTGGGAGCAAAGGAGTGAGCGCGCTTGAGCGGATCATGGGCTTATTATTGGTCATGATCGCGACGCAGATGTTCTTAGACGGTGTCCGAGCCTATCTCTGCGCCTAGGGATGGGGAATAAACGTTATCGCCCCTCTATAGACAATAGACTGAACGTTAGGGTTGCCTGCACGGCTTAAGAAAAATGCGCGACGGTCGATTAGTCACATCCGGCTCAGTGCGGCGCCAGACGATACAAGAACCTTACTGTAGCAAGGAGGAAGGAGCCATGTAAATAGCGTGCCGAAATCATACTTACCCGGAACGACTAGAAGAAAATGGTGTTGCGCAATTTTTTTTGAACACCCACAAGCTTTGATCATGTCTATGAAAAAAGATGATAGTACCTACATCAGGGGGGTTATTTTTATGTTTTGCCATTTAACGATATTGGTGGAGATTCTCGTCGAGAATCTGCTTGCTGAAATCGGCGCTAGATGAATTATACCGCTTCCTCTTATGGAAACGATATATTATAGCTATATCGCTATCAATAATTCTTGTTTCAGCGCCCTGTTTATAGACGAGAATCAATAGGACCATAATGATGAGGTTGAATTAATAAGCATTGTTCTTTCGGTTCAAGAAATCTATTGTTCTCTGAAACGTAAAATCATGCAAGTAGACTATATGCAAAAATAGCACACCTGATATAAAAGCAAATTTTATTCAAATGACAGAATAAAACAGCATGATACTATATAATTCAAAAAATCTTTGTAGGATGGCGAATGTAGAGCCGATATGCTACTTGACCGGTAACTTTTCCCCGATGTAACGCCCAGTGGGCGGGCATCTGAAGGGTCAGTGCTTCTATTTCGGTTTCAATGTAAATCCAGGCACCGTTAGACAATCTCCGGTATTGTTCTAGTACATCTACCGTCTTGTTTATCAGGCATTGCCTAAATGGCGGATCGATAAAGACCAGATTAAACGTATTTCCCGTCTGCGCAAGCCAGCGTAGACTATTGGTAGTGACGACCCGAGCTTGCTGCGCTTTTAATACCCGTAGATTCCTGACGAGCAGCGAGCTGACCGATCGATCCTGCTCAAGCAGGGTGAGGCTAGCAGCACCACGTGATAGAGCTTCCAGACCCAACGCCCCGCTTCCAGCAAAACAATCCAGACAATGCGCTTTCTGGATGACGGGCTCTAGCCAGTTGAACAACGTTTCCCGTATGCGATCACTCGTCGGTCTGAGGCCACTTCTATTGGGTACTGGCAATTTACGACCTCGCCAGCACCCGCCGATGATACGAATGTGACCGGCTGATCGGGGGCTGTTGGTGTTTGATATAACTTTCTTATGATGCATCAAAGCGCAAAAGACTACAGGTCCCATCAACGATATGCCCTTCTATTGTAGCGTACATGTTTTTCTTTAAGCCTAGCTCATAGATAAGACTGAATAATTGCATCTGGATCATGATATCACCACAGCGGTTGAAGAAATAGATTGTATGCCGTTAGCTTAGGGAGCTAATGTAGCTCTTTAAATTTAACACCAGCTTTAGTGCACATGCCGAAGTTTTTATACAAGGTTTCGCGTCCAAAAAGCTATTGTGAGGTGGTTCGGGTAGTAGGTATCATATATCTCATAGCCTATAATGCGGTTAAGGGTTGTAACTTTTAAGATGACCGCCCCTAGGCAGTGCCTCATAGTAATGCTGACTGCTATGATTACAGAGAAGTGTTTTGAACCGAAAAAGCTCTCTTTCAGTTATGTTAGGGCTCATGATGGCCTATTTCTTATTTTCAAGTATCATGCAATAGCGATTAGGGCTTGATTGTCAATAGCATTTTCACCTTTACAGCAAAGGTGTTTGGATGATCTTAAGCACTCTGAAACGGGGTAGGGGTTGGAAACTTTCTCTTGTTCCCCTATGAACCATGAACGTAGTAATTAATGTGTTTTTAAGCTTGCTCAGCCGATACGTCATAAATGTGTTCTTGAACATGCTTTATTAAAGCCAATGCGGCTTATGTAGTAGCGGTACTACCCATAAGATAATTAGCAAGCACTAGATCATGTCATAGGTGCGCGGTTTGATTACTGGATATCGTTTATATCATATGCTGCGATTTTCGAGATGCTGATATTATGCTCTTTGTACTCCTGTACCAAAAATTTTAGGTCGCTTCTATCAAGGACTCAACGAATGCTTTCATTGTCTTTGGAAGCTGCATGCTGATATGTACTTTTTTTGGTCGTCGCTTGCTACGTAAAGCAGAGTTCCGGTATCTTAGCGGCAGATTTGTCAAGTCGAATACGTAAGCTAACGAATCGCTATGAGGCTCTTAGCGAAAAAATGCATACCTTTTATATCATCAAAAACACGGTTCGTTTTCTTTAATCAAAACTGATATCGCCACCGTTTTCTGAGAAAAGTTTCTTTTTTTGTTCAGCAATATCTGACTTAATGTGTTCACGACAGTTGAGCAAGCGTTGTACGAATAAGTTGATTGAACAATCTTAAACTATAACATTATTATTATTTAATAACGCTAGATGAAATATAAACCTTGATATAGTGACGCTTTAATATCACAAATCAGTGAGTGAGGCATTAGTGGCATTGCAATTTACTAAGGTTTTTCGAAAAATCATTTATTACTGGCCAAAATATATTACTGGAACTGATGGTGTTTTGTCTCTGAGGGTTTATTACAACCCCCAGACGCTGGAAAATATAACTTTCATTGAAGCGTGTATAGTAGTGAAGAGCTAAGAAATTATATATTCAACAATATTGACATATCTGATCAAAGTCAATTTTTCCGAATAATGTGATTCAACACAATAAAATTTAAGAAAATTTTTTAGCTAGCCCACTATCTGCATTTTCAAAAAAAATCGCATTTATCGGTTAAAAATATTAAAGTTAACAACCTAAAAAATAGTCCTCAAGCATTGAAACTATCTTACAGTTTTAGATTAAAGAATGCTGCTATTTCTGCATAGAACGGTTTGGCTAATCACCGTTTTACTCAAAATAAAAATATTAGCAGGTGGCTGATTATCACACAGCGCTTCACTGGTTGCCCGGAGCGTTATAGACAGTCATGAGCGCAATGTCTAAGGTGTGTGGCTCTACTAATAAAAGTTTCAAATCAGTTTTTCTTAGCAAAAGGACGACAAAAAATACTGAATATTAGCATAAGAAAGTTAGACAACCGTGGAAGTAGCTATTTTATATGATGATATAGCACAGACTTGAAATTTTTTCGAAGGCAAAATAGGGAGTTTATGCGCAGTATTTATAAAATAGTTAACTATATCACACAAAAATATGCTAGTAAATAAAAAAGACATGTGATATTATTAAAAGATATTAATAGAAAAGAAATATTAATAATGTATCGGGCCTGCTGGATTGTATACAGAAATTCTACGAAAACAGCAGTAACAGACTTAACCCACTGAGGTGACATATTATAGACTTTCGTCAAGATTCAATTTGAAGAAGAATAGTACACCGCTGATCTCGACTCTTCATAGGTTCATAATATGCGCTATTCCTGACTATGCAAGTAACCCTGTAGTCACAAATAACTGCATTGACTGCAATAGACCAGATACATAAACAAGCAACTCAATGCTTATAAAGGACTAACTAAAATAGCTCGAGACTGTGTTACTATACTGAGAGGCTATGATTTGAGTTTTTTCAACTATGATGTGCCGATAGATTCGGTGATGGAAATCATCACCGAACGCCTTACATTAAATGAACCTGTTAAGAATGAAGCGCGCGGACCGTATCTTGCCACACTAATTATGCGAATATGTTCATTCGTTATAAACCGTTAGCTTTGTGTAACAAAGTTCCTCAAAAGGTTGCTATTAGACTGTGATCAGACAAGCGTCGATTTTGGCGAGACATTACCCCACCCACATTGTCCCGTGTAGGTGAGAAAAAATGAGGCCAGCCTCTCTGGGGGGTGAAAATAAATAGACTGAAGGAGTTCCCCCCGTACATTCGATACTAAAGATTCACTATGGCGATGTAATGATCCGCTCACTTCCCCTGCCTGCCTTTTTTGGTAGCAGGATAATTAATTGCTAAAAAAGTAGCACCTACCGTGGTTGCTGTTGCAATATTCATGTATATCATTAGGAGTAGTTATGCTTGCAGTAATTTTCGGTCGTCCGGGCTGTTCTTATTGCGTAAGCGCTAAAAAGTTAGCTGAAAAACTAACTGCAGAGCTAGATAATTTCACTTATAGTTATGTTGATATCTACGCTGAAGGCCTCTCCAAGGCTGATCTTTCGAAAATGATAGGCAAGCCAGTGAAAACAGTGCCTCAAATTGTTGTAGATCAGATCCATATTGGCGGCTACACTGATTTTGAGGCTTATATTAAAGCAATATTATAATCTCTACTGTTCTTCATGACGGCGACAGAAGTCAGTATTTGAGTTCGCTCGGGGCGTTACTACTACGCCGTTCTTTCAGAGTGTCATCCAAAGAACCGGATAACATATACTATTTTACTGAAGCATTAGATGATTATATTACCTGCATAATAACATACAGCGCTTATGATGTAATAGCGAATCATGCAAGTTTGAGCGGGGTGGGACGCCGATATTCTACAGCAGATAATAATACAACCTTTCTACTTCGAGAAAGAAAGCGTGATTCTGGGTATCATCTAGCTTATGCTGGCTTACTAGAGCACACCAAGCATCCTGGATAAAATCAATAACAGCATGCCTACATTGTACTCGGTATATCCGTCTTTGACTCAGGATAGCAGAGAGGTTTTTGACCCTGCTTCCAATTCGTTGATTATGCTCTATGATTTTAAGAATAGGCTCTAGAAGCGATTGCAGTTATTTGCCGTCCTTGATGTAATTTCAAGGAATTGCAATGTAAAAATGACTTGATATTCGTTGACCAATGCTACAGCTGTAAGCGGTGTTTAAAAAAAATCCAGTTCTATTGTCATTATTCAGGGGTTCAAAGAGAGATAAATCAACTATCGCTGATATTGCAACAAATGATTCTGGATGCTGGTATTGCATGAAACTTCGAAGGAAGTGCTACTGTATTTTTCAATAACGCGCATAAGAGAAACCAGAGGAGCATCCACAACATGGATCCTTACGCGTAAAGAATAATGATTCAGTTTATGCCGGGCGGGCAATGACCGAGCGATTTTCCATTTTTACCTCGGTGAGGGTGACGTCAAGGGTGTCGCCCTGACGGTAGCGTTCTCGCCCTTTTACCTGTATAGTGCCAGTGTCTTGGCGGAAGACAAGTTCATCACGTACGTTATGAATAAAGTGTGAGGGAATAAAAGCCCCCGCGCCGTTATCTAACAGACGTACTCGCATGCCGCCCCGCAGGATATCGACTATCTCCGCCGAAAATCGGCGCCCGCTTCCTGCTTTCGGCTGCAGGAAGCGGGCGTAGAGCCAATCTCCTACATCTCGCTCCGCCATGCGATTTTTTCGGCGGCGTTCGGCGAGTAGAAGCGTATCGTCTTCGCCTGGCCGCTCAGCTTCTCCGACACCAATTAATGATTTTAGAAGGCGGTGATTAAGCATATCGCCGTATTTACGAATAGGTGACGTCCAGGTTGCATAGGCATCTAGTCCTAGCCCAAAGTGCGTTCCAGGTGCCGTGCTGATTCCAGCAAAGGTTTGAAAACGGCGAATACGGCTATTCAGGTAAGTAGTAGGTAGGGCATCCAGCCGACGACGCAGTGCACAAAACCCCTCCAGCGTCAAAAGTTCACTTGCTTCGACATGAATGTGATGAGCGCGAAGAAGTGCCACTGCCCGATCTACTAGTAGTGGATTAAAACCATGATGAACATTGTAGAGGCCGTAGCCTAATCTGTCACGTAATATGCGCGCGGCACAGATGTTTGCGGTGATCATTGCCTCTTCTATCATGCGGTTAGCGATGCGGCGTGGCTCGATGACGATATCGTCTACATTCCCTTTTTCGTCAATTAAAAAGCGATAATCTGGACGATCCCTGAACACTAGGGCGTGATGCTGACGCCAGGCACTGCGGGCCTGGCAAACTTCGTATAGCAAGCGTAGCTGATCCCTTATAGCCTCACGGTTCGGATGCCATGTGCCGGTATTTTCTAGCCAGTCCGAGACATGGTCATAGGCCAGTTTGGCTTTAGATTCTACCCAAGCAGTAAAAAAATACGCATCATCGCATAGGCTTCCATCCTGCTGTACTGTAACACGGCACACCAACGCCGCCCGCCGTTCATGGGCACGCAGAGAGCAAAGATCGTCGGATAGCTCACGAGGCAGCATGGGGATATTGAGCCCTGGAAGGTAAGTAGTGAAAGCGCGTTCGCGGGCGATACGATCCAGCAGACTGCCGGCCGGCACCCACGCGGTGGGATCAGCGATGGCAACTGTCATGACCCAGTTACCGTTAGAGGTTCTGGTTAGATAAATGGCGTCGTCCATGTCTTCGCTAGCGGCGCTATCGATGGTGATAAAATCTAGCATAGTCAGGTCGTCTCGGGCGAGACCACTTTTCTCTATGGCAAGCCCTTCAGGCATTTCCGGTGCAGCGCGCGCAAGATTATAACGGGCGAGCGTAACCCACCAGGGTGCAAAATGGTCCTCTGCAGTAGCGACTAGTGCGGTGATTTCCGCGTAAAACTGGTAATCGCCTTTCAGTGGGTGGTGACGTAGTTCTGCAACTGCCCAATCGCCGGTTTTGAAAGTGTGGCCAATGCCGTGCTGCGGCCGCGTTAAAATTACTTCAATCAGCGGGTGATCTGGTGAGACGGTCATATAATCGTCTTTAATATAAAGACGCCCCACAAACCGTGTCAAAAATGGTTCGATAAGTTCTTCTGGCTCCGCAATCTCCCGGTCTTTCTGAGTTCGTATTACAGCGGTGATTTTATCACCGTGCATCACTTTTTTCATAAAAGAGGGTGGAATAAAATAACTTGTCTGCGGATCGACTTCTAGGAAGCCAAATCCTTTTTCTGTGCCTTTTACCACTCCTTCAACTCGTGGTTTCTGAGAATGTAGTTGCTTTTTTAGCTGTGCAAGCAGCGGATTGTTTTGAAACATAATGCCCAAAAAAGTGGATGAGAGTGTGTTAAGTTGCAGTAGATAGTTTTACGCGATTCGTTCTTTGGCGGCAAGTCTAGTGGTTATGTGAAGTAGGGGAAACGCATTCTTTAGCTTGCTTTCACCAAAAATAATCTCATTTATGAGCAGAACCAGCTTGTTCGCTTACCTTAACTTAGTGCGATAATATTTTTTTAGAAACCAATTTTGCAATATTCAGGCTTTATTGAACTTAATAGAGTATAGGAGGATTTAGTAGCCAGCAAAGCTGGTATAACCTAAAGCCTACAATGTACGGCATTTCTAAAAGCATTGTTCGGTTAAGTGTATTTTTAACTATTACTATCGCCATGGCTGCTTGTATCTCATACTCACGTAGAGCTAGCAATGGCCACTCAGCAGTGTGTTGAACCAGAACATAGCCGTTTTCAGCCAGCGTGGTGCGGTGAACGTATCCTGGCTGTTCCATGGATTATTACGCCTAATGAGATCTTTGTTTTCAGCCACGTGAGACTTTATGAAATAAAAGAGAATTATTCTGTTCTATGTTAAATTTTTTCTAGAAACACGCTATATGTTTCGCGGATGCGGTTTTCTCATCTAGTCTAACCTCATGATTGTACGCTACAGCAATCACGCTATACACTGCACGCTACCAGTTTTGAATCTGATTATTCCTATAATCTTGTGTGTAGTTACACTACAGAATAAGGATAATTCGTACTTAGACGTTTTAATGCAACAGAATAAGTAGCTTAATTTCCTTCCTTAATAGAGCATGATAACAGTAATGTGCATCGTAAGCCGCGGGATCAAGAGGCATTTTACTGACCGGGTCGTGGAGTTTGTTTGACACATCTGGCAGACGCCAGTACATCAGTCTTACTGGCGCCAGATAAATGGAAATAGATGGTATTATCTACGGTATTTTTAATGTAAGATGTCACTTACGCTATACTTTGCTTTTTTGCTGGGCTAAAATAGTTCGGTCTTCTTCTCAAGAAGTAGGGCAGTGTTAACTGATAGCATGTATGATACACGTTACTTTATGATCTTCCTGTATTGATGGAGATGATGAGGCCACTGATCCGCTCTTGGAAGAGGTCCGCAACCTTCTATAGCTTATTACCATAAGAATAAAGACAGGACTCAACATTAAATTTTGAGCGGTAGTCTTGATCCCTGGGGCAAGACAGTAGGGTATGGCTGGCGGCTGACTTGCTCGAAACGGGAAGTCACTCCCCTTGAAAACGCTTTCGTATAATCATCTGCGTTTATATGAGTATAATGTGTAGCTTCAAAGGCAAGCAGCGATAGCGACGTTGATTTTGTTGTGCCAAAGTACTTAACCGCATAATGAAATGTTCAGGCATCTCTCGTAGTCTTTCATAACGTTTATAGTCATGTTAAGTATTCCTGCTCTCCATGCATTATTTTAATCAACACCCCGTCTGCGTCGGAGAAAAGCATCACTGTAGGAATTGGCATGAGTCTATCTTTGATATACGTGGGTTGCAGTTTTGGCATGTATCAAAAAGATATGCAGGTAATGCCTAGATCTCTGTACAGCATCTTTCTCATTATTTAGAACAATGTAGTACCGTTGACAGAACAGTATCCCAGTCTATCTTGTTAAATGTTTTAATGGCGGATATGGGGCTAAAGCGTTTTTTAGTACAGCGTACAGATCTAGTATTTATCACCTATTATCTAATAATTTTTATATCAAATTTTATTAACTTCATTATTAAAAAAGGAAAATAATATCAAGCTGTGCAAGAAGAGATTCTTAAAACTGAAAAAAATACACAATATCGGGACTGCAGTCACGCCACAATAATCAGTTCGCGTGAGGGACCTCATCATACGCCCATGTCCATCTCTTGATGAAGAAATACCGCCCGTAGCGTTAAAGCAGTTTTGTTTTGCTAAAAGCCAGCACAGGTAGGTATAGAAACAATATCATGCAGCATACATCTACCTTACTTGATATAAAAAGTTTATTGACCGTGCTGCGCAAGCAGCGGGTTATCGCTTATCCGACAGAAGCCGTATTCGGGCTGGGTTGCGATCCGGACAGCGAAATTGCGGTTCAGGCGCTGCTCAAGCTAAAACGGAGATCTTGGCAAAAAGGGTTGATTTTAGTTGCGGGTCATTATGCCCAGCTCACGGATTATATTGACGAAAGCGCATTAGATAATACTGTACGGGAGCGCATCTTTTCGCGTTGGCCCGGCCCTGTCACTTGGGTGATGCCAGCACATCCTACAGCCCCGTACTGGTTGACGGGTCAATACGCATCACTAGCGGTACGTAATAGTGCATTTGAACCTGTCCGCCGTCTTTGCCTGGCATTCGGTAAGCCATTGGTGTCTACCAGCGCCAATCTGACCGGCATGCCTCCAGCGCGCACCACTGCCGAAGTGCATGACCAATTAGGAGTCGCTTTCCCAGTCTTCAACGAAGTCGTAGAAGGGCGTGATAATCCTTCTGAAATTCGCGATGCACTGAGCGGCGACTTGATTCGTCAGGGTTGAATATACTTGTAATCATTGCTTATTCTGAATCGGGTATTAAGATTCATTAAAGAATGCTGATGTTATCGATTTATTGATGCGAGCGCTCTCCAACGCTAAATCATAACGTTATCCAGGATAAGAAAAGGCTATATTGCCAAAAAGTAGAGCATGGCTTACTAAGCTTGCTTTATGGCATAGCAGGCTTATTTGTTTTTTTCGAAAACAGCTATTAATAGAAAATAATCTTTGACGGCTACCGTACATTGTAGCTCACATACCCTGCACTTTCAGGCTCACATCAAACTATGTATATTTTTTTAAAAAAAGGGAAAAATAATACAATGATTAGTTAATATATAACTATGCATCCTTATTTTCATGTCTGAGACAGGACAACAACATCGTAACGAATCAAGAATGAAGCTAAATTATAACCTGTGCATTATCACATACTTTTTCTGTTTATATTCTTTTGACATATTAAAATATGCAAGTGTTTAGGTTCATCCTGATCTCGTCCGTTATCTCTTGCCTGCTATTAGCAGGTGGTCTTTTTTCTTTACGCAAATTATGATTCTTCTTGAGTATTTGTCTTGTAAAGACGTGAAAACAGTTTCATACAACAGCGCGCTCTTAGTGGCGCTGAGCCGATTATGTACTTGGTGCAGGGTGTGTGAGTTAGACGAAATCTAACGAACCTTTAGACGAATTGATATGTTACCTTTTTGAGCTATTCAATGTTTTCTATTTGTAGCATAAAGACTGATAGATATTTCTTTCCATGTTTTATTGGTGTGACTATAAGAGCCCAATGAAAGAATGTCAATTGTAGAAAGTTTGCTAATGATGTTGTATATCTCAACACGTTCGACTTCATGCTCGCTAAAGTTGCTTTTGATCACTCCTGCCTATTATTCTTTACTTGTCTTTTTTGCATGACTAAAAAGCGCGAAATAGTGCGTGATGTTTCAACGTGATGTTTTAATAAAAGCATTCACGCTATCGATTCAAAAAATGGATTGTGCGGTGAAACGTAGAATTGACTTTATTGAATAATGCAGAATTGTTCGGTTCTGCTATGTATGTGTAATAGACAACGCTTGTCATTTTATATATGTCGTGATTTTTTTGAGGTGTAAGTTCATAATATTACGCTGAAGAGACTCATTAGTACACTGATCCTAATGCGTAACATTCATTTATTTAATCAGTCTTATCATCACTCAACACGCGCCGAAGCTGATACCAGCCTATATATAGGTTGCTTCCTAATATTATGCATGTACGCAAGAAAAGTTAGAGACCGAACGGAGCTGGGGTACCCTAATCGGGGTTAGGGGCTGGTTACTCCGTGGTTCATGAACTACAATAATTCTCAATAAGTTATGTTTAGGTCATTGCTGATTGCGAATAGCATCCTAAGGGCGTGATTTTTTATCTTCAGACATAGTTTGTAGCCATTTTTTTAATGATTCTTGCACTGTAAGCCTGCCGATGATTAGTAAGAGTATAGGGCATCACTGTAGAAAAACGTCGAAAGATGGTTGAAAAGTTTGTCGCACAAGGCCTGCCCTTGTTGATTGCCAAAACTATGGTAAAAATATGGTGAAAGATGATGCAGTACCTGGAACAGGGTTTGCTCGAGCACTGATAATACCTCAGAAGCCTACGAGAAAAACCTTTTATGATATTATGAAAGAGATAATATCTTTTGAATAAAAAATAGGTGCTTCCGTCTCCTGCTAATAGCCTCTTGCCTTGAATAGAATTATATTCTTCTTTAATTATACAGTAGACCACTATGTGGTTCGTAGTATGCTTGGATTGCATTAACGAATATAAGCCGCTGTATTTTTTTGCGAAACACACTTAGCATGCATACTTCTGCGTAAAACAAGACCTCTTCATTGGCGCCTTGCGCTTGTCATAATTGTGGTCGATATGGGTCAGACCGTTCATATACGGCTGTAGTGCTGTGGGTATTTTAATACGACCATCAGCCAACTGATAATTTTCTAGTACCGCTACCAACGTACGACCAACTGCTAGACCAGAGCCGTTTAGTGTATGCACCAGCTGTAGTTTTTTATCCTGTTGGCTACGGTAACGTGCCCTCATGCGTCGCGCCTGGAAGTCTCCGACGTTCGAGCAAGAAGAAATTTCACGGTAAGTATTCTGCGCGGGCAGCCAGACTTCTAAGTCGTAGGTTTTACAGGATGAGAATCCCATCTCACCAGTACATAGAAGCACTTTTCGGTACGGCAGTTGCAGCAACCGTAGCACCTTTTCGGCATGACCTGTCATCTCCTCTAGTGCTTGCATCGACTCCCCAGGGATGACCACCTGCACCAGCTCTACTTTTTCGAACTGGTGCAAGCGAATGAGACCGCGAGTATCACGCCCGTACGAGCCAGCTTCAGAGCGAAAACACGGCGTATGAGCGGTTATTTTAAGCGGCAGTGCGTCTTCCTCCAAGATCTCGTCGCGTATCAAGTTTATCAGTGGTACTTCCGCACTTGGGATCAGCACATAGCCTCGAGTGTTTACATCTTTTCTAAGAGGATACGTATAAAAAAGATCCTCGGTAAATTTTGGTAATTGACCAGTGTTATATAGTGAGGCCCGATTCACCAGACAGGGCAGATTATGCTCCAGATAGCCGTGCTTTTCAGTATGTAGATCTAACATAAACTGAGTTAGCGCGCGGTGAAGGCGAGCAATTTGGCCACGCATTACGACAAAGCGCGCACCGGTTAGCTTCATCGCTGCAGAAAAATCAAGACCGTTAGCTATGTTTCCTAACTCTATGTGGTCGAGAATGGGAAAGCTGTATTGGCGGGGCTCGCCCCAGCGAGAGACTTCTCGATTGTCATTTTCATTTAAGCCGTCGGGAACCTCGTCGGCGGGAATATTGGGCAGCAATAGCATGTAGTTGCGGATTGTTCCCTGAAGGATGTTTAGTTCAGTCTTGGTGGCGCTTAAACGTTCACTTAGCTGATTGCCCTGCTTGCGAAGCAAGTCAATATTTTGCCCGTACGATTTCACGATGCCAATTGCCTTGGAGCGACTCTTGCGTTCAGCCTGTAGATTTTCGGTTTTTACCTGGAGTGCTTTTCGGCACCTTTCCTGCTGGTGTAAGGTCGTTACATCTAGTCTAAAGTTCCTGCGAGCTAATTTTTCGGCGACTGCGTTGAGCTCGTTACGCAGTAGATTAGGATCGAGCATATTAGTCCTGTGCTTTATGGTTATCTAATGTACATGAACGCTGTCAGGCTATGGCCGCGGCCCTCTATATCGAGGGCCGCGCGTCAAATTAGTCAGTGCTAACCTTACGTTAACTTTGAATTTATCGGTAGTTTTTTGTTTTGTCATGTCAACTCAGTTAGCCAAGTTAGGCATGCGTGTTAGCATTGTTTCCTCATTTGTTCTATCTTTCGCCAGCTAACCATATAGTAACCGTGATGGTGATTAAGATTTGACGCTAGTGGTAGCTTATAATATTCGATTGAATCATCTTGTCATATATCATCGTTTATTTTGGAAAAGATGTTATAAGAAAGATATGTGATGTAAGCATGAATTGATGAAATCCACTAGATTAGGTGAAAGCATACTGCTAGAAGAGATGCTGTACAAGATGCGAAGGTGTTCGGTATGCCTAACATCGCAACCCAATTACGTATCGTGATCCTTACCCTCTCTGAGCTGCTCGGTGCATCATAGTCACATAGATTCAGTGAACTGCCAGGAATTATTATAAGACAGCAGACAATCTTGTTAGATAGTGAGTTGCGGTGAAAGCGCACGAGTTTCCCCCCCGAGTATCATAACTGCCACTCAGATGCTGATTGCAACTAATTAGCTAGGCCAATCGGATGGAGCTGGCGACTATGCCATATCCAGCTAGTGGGCACATAACCAACTTGATTTTTCCTCAACAGTACATCACATAAAAAGTCATGTGTCTGGTTAGCATTATTAGGCGAGGATTTTCGCACGTTATAGGGGTTGTTTCATGACATCAGATCAATTTGGTATTTTTATAGAACTGCTATGGGAGCAAATAGCATAAATAAAATTTTATCTAGTACCGATGTCTATTTCCAGATGTATCTGATGTCTATGACTTTCCTATCTCTATGTTTTTTGATTAGTTTCTTTATGTGTATTCACCAAAAAATGTAAGGCCGGAGTTATCACAGTGACTAGATAGGTCACTGCACTACATGTCGACATGTGTCTGCGTGTATAACTTTTCTTTACTCTCTTGTTCAGAAAAGAAAACTCGTCTTATCTTCAAAATAGTACCGTATGTTTACATATGCGTCAAAAAATTCTTCTTATGCATTCACGAAAGGCTGAGCACCTATTGCATCATTAGCATAGTGAACGTTGATCTATCTGATATCGTCCCGGATCTTATCGCTATGCCCTAGAGCACTTTTTTCTATCTATGCAGAAATAGTTGATGCATCTCTAATATTCTGTCAGGGAACTGCGCTTCTTACGTGCTTTGCTATCAGTCGTTCTAATGAACATTAGAAAACTTAACTTTTCCATAGATGCTATTTTTTGAAATTTTTAATACACATGTAATTAGCTGCATTAATAATCACTTAAATTTCGCTTTGTTCAAAAAAATATTTTCATCGTTCTATCAGCAATTGAACCGAGTCGGTCAGACAGCGCAGAGCTGTCTTGAGGGTGCGAGTTATCACCTCCCAGCTCTGGTGAAGACGTAGAGATAGCTAATACATAGGAACTACTGCTCTCTCCTACGTTACATTTCCAACATGAGTCGAATATAATGATTGTGAAAGATAATGAATGCATGGGTGCGTAAATATTCTTATGGCTCGCTAGAGACGATGTTGTAAGAGACAAGAGATGACTGCTTTCTTAATATGTTCCTGATACTAGCCGAGCCTTATGATGTAGTTTGCGTGATTACTGACGGATCCTGAATTATTCACTGTCAAGTGCATCACGTATCGTCCGAAAGAATACACTCATCAGATGGAGAGATAGAATTCTAATACAGGTCATGACATGAATTGTATTTATCTCGTAAAATCATTGATTTTTTAAAAATCAAACACCATAAGGTTTTTCTCGTAGGCTTCTGAGGTGTTATCAGTAGAAGAATAAGATAACTGTGTGATATAGGTAGGGTTTGTTAAATAACCAAGCATTAGACTGTTATTTTACTACGCATCTTTAATGGCAGTTACGCTCATCTCGGGTCTGTTGTTTTCTAACAAGACTGAATGATGCGAGTCTTTTCTTTATTGAATCAGAATATTTTATACTATTTGTTTAGTAAAAAATGGCGCTCTCTACTTTCATGTTATGCACTAAGACCTTATAAAAATAGCTTACTCGAGATAAGTGGCATCGCCATGAAACATGCATCGCAGTATAGTGTGATGCCATGATAAGACATCATATTTTATTATATATTGAAAAGATCTTTCGGCTCTTTGAGCCAAAAGTATATAATGCATTTTTCAACAAAAATGATGCATGGTTGTTAACCCCTTCTCATTCACTCTGAGTCATGCGTGAAATGATCAAGAAAATATGCGGTTATTACTCATCTAGTTATCGTAATGTTAATGCAATCACTAAAGAAGTGTTTAGTTCAACTATAGTACAAATTTCCCCTGCAAGGTAGTTATGTAGGTCGAGGCGAAGCAATATCTATTCTTGTATAATCAGCGGTTCCCTGAACAGCGACGTTATTTATCATTGTGACTAACAAAAAATTAGCATGGAAACATTTACTGCCCGATCTGGCCAGTTTCAAGGAGGTATTTGAAAAACCCTTCTCGCCTCTGACTTCTCCGTTAGAGACGATTCAAGCCCGTCTCACGGACGGGTTGACACGGTTTTGCTATGCACACTCGCCGAACCGTTTTATGGTGCTGATGGCACAAGAGGAAGAAGAATATCTTCAGCTCATTTCTGAGACGGTTAAGCAGATTTTGCCAGAGTCAGATCAGCCAGTCGGTAGCCGCTATATCGTAAGCGGTATGAATGTCAGTGAACAGCCTGCAATTAATGTAGACGATAATTTTGCTGCTCGCTCCACCTGCGTCTGGGAGGCCTGGGTTGAGTATGAGCGGCTGTTTGGCACGCTTAGCTATTATCACGACACCATCAATCTTCATCCAGGTCTAGTACATCGCGTCAACGGCGGTGTTCTTATCGTCGGTGCACGCACGATAATCAGCCAACCATTTCTCTGGCTGCGGCTCAAACGGATGATCTTACAGCAGCGCTTTGATTGGCATCCTGCGGATGAACGCCGTCCATTGCCGGTATCCGTACCATCGATGCCGCTGAACTTACGGCTTATCGTAGTCGGTGATCGTGAAGGGTTAGCTGCCTTAAACAATGTGGAGCCCGAGCTGATGTGTTTGGCGTTGTATGGGGAATTTGAGTCCGAATTACGTACTTCAGACGCGCAAAAGATGACCCAATGGTGCACTTGGGTAAACACGCTTGCGCAGCGCCAGGGCTTACCGCTACTAAGCGCTGATGCATGGCCAGCGCTAGTTCGACAGTCAGTTCGCTTCAGTGGAGATAAGTGCCAGCTACCGCTGTGTCCGCAGTGGATCATTCGCCGGCTAAAAGAAGCTGCGTTGCATAGCTCGCAGCAGGAGTTAACCGGCTCGGCTTTTACCGAGAGTAAGCGTAACCGGATGTGGCGCGAGAGTTATCTCATCGAGCGTATGCAATATGAGATTACCGAAGGGCAGATCGTAGTGGCAACGGAGGGACAGGTCGTCGGCCAAGTCAATGCGCTGTCTGTGCTCGATTGTCCGGGTCACCCTCTAGCATTCGGCGCGCCTTTGCGTATTAGCTGTGTTGTGCATGGGGGTGATGGAGAAATTAACGACATTGAGCGCAAAGTAGAATTAGGCGGAAATCTTCATGCTAAAAGCATGCTAATCATGCAGGCATTTTTAATTTCAGCGCTGGATCTTAAGCAACAGTTCCCTTTTTCAGCTTCGCTGGTTTTTGAGCAGTCTTATGGCGAAGTAGACGGTGATAGCGCCGCGCTAGCGGCAGGGGTAGCACTGATTAGTGCCTTAGCGGATCAACCTATTAATCAGCAAATGGCTGTTACTGGATCCGTGGATCAATTTGGCCACGTACAGGCCATCGGCGGCATCAACGAGAAAATAGAAGGCTTCTTTTCCCTTTGCCAGGCACGCGAGCTGACCGGGAAACAAGGAGTGATTCTTCCTAGTGCCAATGTGCGCCATCTTTGCCTCAATGACGATGTCATCGAGGCAGTGCGTACAGGAGACTTTTCTCTTTGGGCAGTTCGAACTATTGATGAGGCATTAGAAATCTTGATTTCCATGCCATTTAACCACGAAAAGCATCCTAGCCTGCTCGCGGCGATACGCAAGCGTATAGCCAATATTAATCTGCATGAAGGGCAACGTTTTCCTTGGGGTCTCCGCTGTTTAAACTGGCTCAAGGATCGCTAAGAGTATTGTTAGTGCCCTATATGTCGGGTAATGATTGGGAATCAATATTTAAGGTTTAGAGAAATATGGTAAATAAACGCTCATTCTATA
Organism: secondary endosymbiont of Ctenarytaina eucalypti; assembly: GCF_000287335.1. Taxonomy (GTDB): domain Bacteria; phylum Pseudomonadota; class Gammaproteobacteria; order Enterobacterales; family Enterobacteriaceae. The sequence goes on along the minus strand of NC_018419.1, from coordinate 621,952 downwards.
CTAAAGAAGATCTTTTGGCGTCTAGCCGCGGCGAACTGTTCGGAAAAGAGGGGCCAAAATTGCCGGCACCGAATATGCTGATGATGGATCGGGTAGTTAAAATGAACGAAGATGGGGGTAAGTACCATAAAGGTTTCGTGGAAGCAGAGCTAGATATTCACCCGGATATGTGGTTCTTCGGCTGCCATTTTATCGGAGATCCGGTAATGCCCGGCTGTTTGGGTCTGGATGCTATGTGGCAGTTGGTGGGTTTCTATTTAGGATGGCTGTCCGGTGAAGGAAGAGGTCGCGCGCTTGGGGTAGGTGAGGTAAAATTTACCGGGCAGATTTTACCAAGTGCGAAACAAGTCACCTATCGAATCCATTTTCGTCGCATCATTAATCGAAAACTGTTAATGGGCATGGCTGATGGAGAAGTCCTATGCGATGGAAGGATCATTTATATTGCCAGTGATTTGAAGGTCGGTCTGTTTAAAGATGCCACTATCTTCTAATGTGGCATGTCTCGGCATAAGTGTAATTTCTGCTAAGGCGTGCCGATTCTTGCTACAAAAAACTTTCACATCAGACGGTGGTCTTTCATTTTTGAAAGGAGTAGAGAGCTACTTGCCGTTTCTCTATGTCTCCAGACGAAAAATCAGTCAGATGTTATCTGAACTGATTGATATGAAAATATTCATTAAGAGGTTCTTGCAAACCTTCTGGATGCTTTTAAAAATTAAAAGGGGCCGGATTAAAAATCTACTACTTAGTGACGATTAGAATATAAACCGACAATACTATATACTCTAAGTAGAGTAGAGGATAAAAAACGCGATTGTCTTCTTCAGACTCTCATTATCTACAGTTACGCTGAGAATAGGCGCCCGTATTAATTACTTTCCTGATTGTCCAGCGGGTTTACTATGCGATAAATCAATGCCGCGTTCATTCATGTGTCTTGCTATTTAGTGCCAGATAGAGACTCAGCCCTGCTCTTCATGTGTTCACAGCATACTGCTGTGATGTTCTTTTTCTTTGCCAACATTTTTTAGTGCAGTGTTATCCATAACGTCATGAGTGGGTGCACGGCGTATTAAAGTTATTAATAAATAATATTCATGCTCTTTTTGCAGTATAGTAAGCCAAAATATACTCTTGGTATTGTAGTATTAGGTACATCGTTGTAAACATTGAAACCATGCAACTCTGTAAAGCTCTTTTCGAGATACTATACACTTATGTTTATTATTGCTACGATAGTAATCGTAGGAATCGGTATATTTCAGCAGAAAAAACGGCCGGACACGTTATCTAAGAAAAGCGCGCTCTGTCCATGCTGCAAGATGGGTGAGTAAACCATTGATGCTGCAAAAGCACCGCGCTGCTTCAGGGGTGTGTTTTAAGTAGATTATTTATTTTTGCTGATTGTAAATTTTTTCTTTGCCATAGTGGCCGCGTGTTGAAAGAATTTTACTGAGTACAGCGGATCCTGACCAAATATTTCCATGCATTTTATAGAGTCATGGTCTCATCGCAATGAGAGAATCAAAACTCTATCAACATGAGCATCTCGATGCAATAGACATCTTTAATAGCCATTTATATCCCTTAATAATTAGACTGTCTATCGGGTGTAGGTATGTGTGAATACCCATACTACAGCATCTTCCTTTTCCTGCCCTTAATCTTGCCTGTAGAAAATCACTGTATGTTGCTGCTAAATTTTAAGGAAGACAGGCAAGGCTCGTTCCTTGCGCACCTAATACATAATACATCACTTAAGCGTGAGGGACGGTGCCTCTTCGCCTCTAAGTTAGAGGATAAAAATCCATAACGACTACAGCGCCACCAAGCAATACAAGAAGAGGCTAGAGTGGCTCTACGATTTTGCAACGAGCAAGTATGCGCGAGTCATGTCTCCACGACAAACTCTTTATTATAGAATATAAAAGAAACAAGGAACGCAAGATGCTGGTATTACAATGTAATATCAGCACGGCACTGTACTAATCAAAGAATGCCAGTTATGCGGAAGCAAGCTATAGCATAGAAGCGTGAAGTTTTTAACACCATGGCACCGACTAAAGCGACCGGGTAGTAGTGGTCAATAAAAAAGACGAGTGTATTTAGATAACGTCACGAGTGAGGTTATCATCCACCGATAAAATTAAAACCTCGATCTCTCCTCTACATGCTAGTTGCACCTATCAGAGAATGTAATCAATGTACGGACATAGCTTAATGTATTAGAAAGAGTAAGTTGAGCAAATACTACTCTGATGTTGTCATGCTTATTCTGTAGTATCTGTCTTGAGTCTTACTTGCGAGTACGCAGGCTGTAACCGAGCTACCTTAACAGCCTGCTTGTTATTTAATCATTTCAGCTAAGTTTAGGGTGGTAAACTCATTTGCTATCTGGCTGTTATGAAAGCATGTATTATAATTTTAACGGATCGCTATTAATCATTCAGTAGTAATCATCCAGAAGACTATATTGAATATCTCTAAGAAGACTGAGAAGTTTTTTTGTAGACCATAACAATCTTTTGATTAATAATTAAGAGGTTGAGATTATTGCTTGATAGAGTCATGAGCAGAACACCGTTATCTATAATTATTTTTTGTCCGTATATATTTTTGCATAATGAGTACGTTGCACGATATATTTTTTAGTATCAACTCTAGTAGGTACTTGAAGCATTTCTATGACTTGATATGTGCCTATGGCACATAGGCACCCAGGGCTCAGATAAACCCTTAAAAGTCTCTTGTACCGGAACATAGCCGGTAATTACACCTCTAGTAACAACCAACCTGCTTTCCTAGGCACCTCTCTAGGTTCTACTTAGGTGCTAATGTGTACTCTAGGAGGAGGGGACATAGGTCCATGATGTGTGAAACTCGCCAAGATTCCCCTCGCTTCATATTGGAATACAATTTGCATTTTTTTTGCATAAGCGATATTGACTGATGAGAAATGATGCTGTCTAATCATCCATGTATAAAATAACTATTTCTGTTTTAGGATTTTTTCTTTTTTTCATAACGTTTCAGTATATAATGTAACGTGGCAGAGAATAATAAGTACTCTAAACCGACAGAGTACAATGCGTATATTCAAAAAATATTAGCTACAGCGGCTAGCTAGGTGCCCTATGTCGAGACTCGGCTCCCCGAAGGACTGTAAGGCCTCGTTCGCTGCTAATAATCGCTAGGTCAGCGCCTCGGCGCGCAAATAACCCTACGGTAACAACCCCTGCGATGTTATTGATTTTCTCTTCCAGCGCTACCGGATCCAGGATTGAAAGATTGTGCACATCCAAAATAATATTACCATTGTCCGTTACCACGCCCTGGCGGTACCGGGCCTGTCCACCTAGGAGCGTCAATTGGCACGCGACCCAGGCGCGTGCCATGGGGATTACCTCGATTGGCACCGGAAAGGTACCAAGTATATCCACGAGCTTACTGCCGTCAGCGATACAGATGAACTGATGCGCGACGGCGGCGATAATTTTTTCGCGGGTCAGGGCTGCGGACCCGCCTTTTATCATCTGTATGCTATGATTAATCTCATCAGCGCCATCCACATAAATAGCAAGGGAGTGGACATCATTAAGGTCGAATATCCGAATGCCTAGGCGTTTCAGTTTAGCAGAAGACGCCTCAGAGCTGGAAACCGCCCCCTGGATTTTATGCCTAACTGATCCCAGCGCTTCGATGAAATGTGCCGTGGTAGAGCCGGTTCCTACCCCGACAATCGTGCCAGGCTGGACATATTGCAGCGCCGCCCAGCCCACTGCTTTTTTTAATTCATCTTGCTTCATGGTCTAGCTCTGCCCGTATTCAATCTCGTTCTGGCATTAGTATAAATCAAACTTGACCATAATGGCGTAAATATTGCGACAATCTTGGATAAGAACGGTTAGGAAACAAGCTTTAGCCGTGTTCAGCCGTTAAGAAGTTTTTTTAAATTTTAAAGTATCATGCAACTCTTTTATATAGTTTTAGTAAACAGTGTCGATCATCGCAGGAATGTTTATCTTCTTATAAGATTTCATTTCATAAATGTACGCGATGAAGTTAAATTCCCTTATGGAACTAACAGTAAAGACTTATGTCTTTAATAAGCCCCTTATCGGGTAGGTATCCTGGATAGCGATAAATAGCAGGCAAGCTTGAGACGATCGAGAAGATTTTTTGAAGAAGCAAACATTATAAGTAACGATTTATTCATTTCACTACATGTGTTGCAACTAATGCTTCTATGGCAAAAAGTTTTAAGTTACTAGCTATGCCATTTACAGACAGACCCCCAAGTACCGCGGTGATCTAGTGCTATAAATGATTGAGGCATTTATAGCTGCCTAGAAACAGAAAAGATGTCTTTGACAGATTAGTGGAGCACTTTTTAAATCAGATAGACCACTACTACGTCTCTGATAGTACAGAGGGTAGTGATCTCCTATCACTCAACTTCTGAAAGAAACGCATTGACTTGATTGGTAAACTTATGAAGCTGGTGCTAAGATGAAACCGACTATACTTTTCGCAGAAGGCGAGAAAAGAGTGTGTATCAGCATCAAAAGATTAAAATGAGGTGGAAATTACCCACGTTGTGCTGCATCGCAGCGACCTGACGGTTTTGTTTAACGAAGAAGCAAAAAAAGCCGTTAGTAGGTGATCTAAAAATGCATACTATGCTGTAGCGAGACAGCAATTGATAGCACGATAGATACGATGATCTGTACTGCTTGCTTGCGCACTAGTACCTTTAATGCAGAGTGCCTGGATGCGACTACATGCAGACAACATCGAAAAATTTCGCATTATCGGTTGATAGTTCTCACCACACAATATAAATATAGTTCTCTATTGAGGTAGAGAACGGGATTATACCAGAAAGAGGCGCGACAACATGAGCTTGTCTAGACTATGAGACACTGCCCCTTCAGCCGACGAGGTTCAACATCATGCTCTGCATAACAGTAACGATGCCTTGAAATATGCTAGTCGATCCCCTACTGCTCAATAACCGATGCAATCATAGCTTTCGGAGTGGATAGAAGATTTTGGATTAAAGATCTGACGCGTGCACCGGTGTACTCTTGACTAGGTACAGAGATTAATGCCGTTATTTGAGGTGTATGTTTTTTATTACTGCGCTAGGAATTGAGGTGACTGGTATGCTGTGGTGTTATAACAACTGCTGAGTCTGCAATTATTGCGAGATTACAATAGTAGAAGTTGTATCCGAGTCAAGTAAATGATCTAAGGATATGCTCAATAAAGGTGTTTCAGAATTTTTTGTTTTCTTCGGGTGGAGGCCGCCTCATGCCCATCACAGAAGAGTTGTTGCGAAAGGAATAAGTATCAGTAATTCTTATGTTTATGAATGTATAATGGGATCTAAAAAAATCTCATAAGCAGGCTATGCATGAGCAATATGGAAAGCTATAATGCACTTGCTTAATGATATAAATTATTTTCGTAAACATAGACCCCTCCCTTGTATAAAAATATGAACTAAAGCTTAGTTTCTGATGTCATGATACGTGAACAACCGTTATCGAGGATTATTTTTATGCTGAATATAAGACTATATTTCAGCTGCTGAAAAATAGATAACGATTTTAGAGTGAAGAGCGAAGCTATCTTCGAATGGCCTTATCTTAATTTTGCAATACATCAGAATTATCTTAAAGATAATACCAAATAGTTATGTGCAGGTCCCTTGTATGACGCACCATGCATTGCTATATCTGCAGTAGTGTGTGTATATGTGGTTAAGGCTAGTGACAGTGCACATAGAGCTGAAGCATCTTTAATGATAGTTTACAGATCTAGAGTTGAGCCTTTAATAGCGAATGCTTAGTGTCTCTAACTTGCTTGGCTGCACTACAACCAGGATTGATAACCCTCAGTGTTGATATAATCGATGCTTAATTATAGTAGAGCAGATTAGATCAACACAATTGATGTACGACTTAAAGCTTGATGCTAATAAAAAGTATTTTAAGTCAAGTAAAGAAGGTGAGGTAAGGTATTTTATTGATCATTAAGAGGGTTCTTGATTAAGATCAGAAGATATTACGCAGGTGTATTGCACCAGAAACACGGTTTCGTTAACCATAAAAGGTTATTTATAAGATTTGTCTACGTGATTCTCTGTGATCCCTAACTGTTAGGTACTTGAGTATTAGCTCATCAAAGTGTATAATGTTTACTTTGAGATTTTATGGTTTCGTTTTGAGCCTCGATCTTAAAAGATTTCTCTTATGCTAGGATTCTATCCTGTAAGGATATCCTGAGGTAGGGTATAAATCCAAAAAAATTGTTTACTGATCCTTTGATCAGTGAAAGCCAATGTAAATTTTGGAGAAGTAATATGTCCCGAGTATGTCAAGTTACTGGCAAGCGACCAATAAGTGGCAACAACCGCTCCCACGCAATGAATGCGACAAAGCGCCGTTTTTTGCCGAATTTACATTCTCACCGTTTTTGGGTTGAGAACGAAAAGCGTTTTGTCACGCTGCGCGTATCTGCTAAAGGAATGAGAGTAATCGATAAGAAAGGTATTGAAGCGGTTTTAACTGATCCTCGTGTTTTTGGGGGGAGGTATTAAAGACGAAGGAGATAAATCATGGCTAAGAGTGTTCGCGAAAAAATTAAGCTAGTGTCTTCTGCTGGTACTGGTCATTTTTATACGACCACTAAGAACAAGCGGACTCAACCTGATAAGATGGAATTAAAAAAATTTGATCCGTGCTTACGGAAGCACGTGATATACAAAGAAGCTAAAATCAAATAATTTTGGCGACTCTACAGCAGAGAAGTTCTAGGCAGTCTTTGTATAAGTCTTTTGGCGGATACTGCTGATGCCAGAAGCTTGCGAGTGAACAAAAAGTATCAGAGGCCGGCAATTAGTGACACTGCACGCTAGTATTCGATACATTGCAGCCCTGAATAGCCAAAAAGATTATACCTCCAATCGGTTCTAGTTCACTGAATATTATAACTGCGTGGTAAAAAGCAAGATAGCTCTCAATCCATAACCGATTGATAATAGGCTGTTTTTTTACATTAACAAGACTTATGATCGTCAATCACTGTCTTTCTTTTGGGAAGCACTTCTTAGCCGATTTTCAGGGCCTGGATCCTTGCTCTGACTGCTTTCGCAATAATTTCGGGCAGAAAGTGATCTACATCGCCACCGTATAAACCCACCTCCTTGACGAGAGTAGAAGAAATACAAGACCAGGCTGAGGAGGGGATCATCAATACGGTTTCCAGTGTCGGCGTTAAATGGCAATTCATTTTGGCTAGCTGAATCTCATGTTCGACATCCGTTACCGCACGCACGCCACGGATCAGGATGCTCACCTTCTGCTGGTGAGCAAAATTAGCTGTTAGATTGCTAAAGCCCATTACAGTTACATTGGGCAAGTGAGAAGTCACTTGGGTTGCCAGTCCTATACGTTCATCCAAATCAAACAGTGGCTGTTTACTGGGACTTGCAGCTATTGCTAGCAACACCCAATCAAACATCTTTGCAGCGCGGGTTACTAAATCTAAATGGCCATTAGTGAGTGGATCAAACGTCCCGGGATAGATGGCTTTGGTGGTCATAGGTCCGGTCCCCTCATGGCCTTGTTTAAGGCCCACAGAGTGGTGTATTTATTGAAAGTATATTGTGCGTTTACCATTGCAAGTAACCAGCCATGTTTTCCGTCTAAAAAACCGGTTTTTAGGAGCCATGTTTTGAGGAAAGCACCGTAGGTATGGGTAATAATTGCTAAGATGCTACATTTACGTCCCTGTCGATAACGCTCTCTTGCCCACGTTTCGGCATAGAGTAACTGTTTTCGCTGAAAATCTGGTAAATCTCGGCATGTCAGATGTTGTAAATCACCGGCTAGCGTGACGATACTAGCGCTGTTTGTCTCGAGCGATTCATGAACAGGTAAAGCATTGTACTGATAGCGCTTGCGCGGATACAGCCGGACAACCCGGTCTGGATACCACCCGCCGTGGTGCATAAAGCGTCCGAGAAAAAGATTACACCGTGCACAATTGTAGACCACCTCAGGGTCAGGATGCAGGAGCACCGCCTGGATTGCCAGGCGCAGCGGCAGTGTAACACGCTCATCCGCGTCAAGCATAAGGATATACTCACTGCTGGCATATGACTGCGCTAGACGTCGCTGTATCCCGAAGTTGGGCCAGTCTGCAGCCGTCGTTGTAGTCTGGAAGACGCGCCCGCCTGCCTGAGCGGCGATGTAGCGTGTTGCATCAGTACTTCCCGCATCAAGCACCACGATTTCATCGGCCCAGCTCACCGATTCGAGACAATCCGTCAACACTTCGGCTTCGTTACGGGTAATGATCACCACAGACAGACGCTTTCTTTGCGACATTCACAGACTCCGTTTCGGTAGATAGGGTTCAAGTAGATTCAGTAGGCGCTCTAGTGCGCCCTGATTCTGGTAGAGAACATGAACAGCATGACGACCATAATATAGCCGATAATGCTCATTGCTCAATAGAGCGGAGACGGATCGGACCAGCGATGGAACGTCAGTCACGGTAATCAACCCGCCGGCCTCATGCAGTTTGCTACAAATATTACGGAAATTTAAAGTATGCGGCCCCATCAGCACCGGGATAGCGTGCGCCGCAGCTTCCAGGGGATTATGGCCTCCCCGCGCCACCAGGCTTCCGCCGACAAATGCCAGGTCGGCGATGCCATAGAGTAGCATCAGCTCGCCCATGGTATCACCCACCACTACCTGAGTACTTCTGGATGGCACTTCGCCGCTACTGCGCATGATATAATTGAACCTTGCCTTCATTGTCATCTCCCGTGCGACTCGAAAACGCTCCGGGTGGCGCGGAACTAAGATAAGCAACAGATCAGGAAAGCGTGTTAGTAGTTGGCGATGAGCTTGCAATAACAGCGTCTCCTCTCCTTCATGTGTGCTGGATGCGATCCAGACTGGTCGACATTCTGCCCACTGGCGGCGAAGGGCGCAGGCTTGCATCGCCAACTCAGGAGTTACTGAAATATCGAATTTTAAGCTGCCAGTGATCTCAAGTTGATTCTTTGTCAGCCCGAGCTCAAGAAAGCGCGCATCATCCTCCTCGTTTTGTGCTGCGATAAGGGTAATACGGCGCATGATATCGGACACAAAGCCACTAAACCTTTTATAGCTGGCGGCGGAGTGGGCCGAGAGTCTAGCGTTAGCAACTACTAGCGGAATTCCGCGGCGGTGTAGTGCCTTGATCAAGTTTGGCCAGAGCTCAGTTTCCATAATAATAACTAGCTTAGGGTTAACCCGATCCAGGAAACGGCTCATCGCTCCAGGTAGATCATAGGGCAGGTAGACGTGATGGACGTCATTGCCAAATGCCCACCGTACTCGTTCGGAGCCAGTAGGTGTCATCGTTGTGACGGTAATAGGCAAGGGCGGATAGCGGTGCCGTAAGGCACGCACAAGTGGTATGGCTGCCAGCGTCTCTCCCACCGAGACCGAATGCAACATGATCCCTCCGGGTTGCACTTTTCCCTGGCAAAATCCGTAACGTTCTGACCAGCGGCGGCGGTAGGCCGGCGCTTTTCTACTGCGCCATAATAACAGTATCCATACGAGTGGCTGGATTAAATATATGATGATGTTGTAGAACATTATAATTAACTATTGTAAGGCACAGCGACCCATGTGCTGAGTGAGTGTTTCACCAAAAAATATTTATTTTTTAACATTAGGAGCATGCTAGCAGAGCAGTCAGCATCCCGCCGCTATTAGCAAGGGAGGGTTTATTTGATGAGCGATAACGTTGATCGTGGTGCGGGAGTCACCATATACCTACGGTAAGTCTATGATAGCAGTTGCCGATACAGGCCCATCAGCTGACGTGAAAGATTCTCCGGCGTGCATCTGCTGACGCGTTGGCGCGCGGCTACGCTCATAGCAAGATCCTGTTCCCAGCGCGGAATTTCTGCAACAAACGTCCTGAGACTATGGATATCTAGCGCATCGCATATGAAGCCCTCCCGGCCTTGCTTGATAAATTCTGCACCGCCGCAGTGGTGGCTGGTAATAACCGGTAGGCCGCAGGACATGGCTTCAAGAATCGCATTGGGAAACGGGTCGTACAGCGTTGGCAAGATTAGCGCATCAGCGGCGTGGTAATAGGGTATTACGTCCTGACAGACGCCAATGAAACGCACGTGCGATAGGCAACCCAAGCTTTTCGCCAGAGCTTGATAGCGCCACTGGTGTTTGTCTTGTCCGACGACAATCAGGTAGAGATCGGTCTTAACAATTGCGCAGAGAGCCTGACGTAATCCTTTGCGAGCAAAACCTGATCCGACGAAAATTAGGGCCCGTGCCTTTTCGGGAATCGATAAGGCTTCACGAGCCACCTGACGCTGTGCACCGTTTCCGGGAGCGAACTGCGTTGGATCGATGGCATTGTAAATCAAGGCGCATTTATGCTCCTTTACGCCGTAATAGCACATGATGTCGTCTCGTACCATAGTCGAGTTACAAATAATTTTCTTGAGTTGCGAAGAATAAAACATTTCGCGCTCCGCAGACAGGACAGATCGGTGATAGGGGCTAATGTGAGTCAACCAGCGCTTATGGATGGGGACGATCCGCTCGCGATGTTCTAGCCATGCCCGGTGGGCCCCATCTCCAGCACGAAACACATCACATCCGGAGATGCGCTCATGGCTTTGTACTAGATCAAAATGATGCTGCTGCCAGTACCGCCTGGCAGCATCGGAAAACCCCCGTTCACGGGCGATACGGCTGTTACCTCGCGGGTTGCATATATGCAGATGACAGGCAGGCCATGATGTGCCTGGCCACTGGCGCGTGATGATGTGCAGCGCCAGTACTTTTGGATCAAGCGCTTCCAGCGCGCGGGAGATAAAGCGCTCCGCGCCACCGTCAGGACGGTATTTTTGCCGTACTATCGCAAGGCGTATGGTTTTCATGTCAGATTTCTCTTGCCACCGACGATCTGCTGATGGTGGTTCCTTGGTGAAGGATATGCCCTTTTCAGTAGAGTGCTATGTATTGATAGCGCTTTCTTGAGGGGGTGCTTTTTTATGGAATAGCATCTCTATTTAGTCATCGGACTGGGCCTAGGCAGGCATAAAGAGCCTTTCGATTCTGTAAATAAAAGTGACTCAAACGCTATCGCACTCAGATGGCACTGACAGATTTTGACATAAATCTCACCCGATTGGATGGTGGGATATAATGACTAACTCATAGCACAATACAGTACGCTTTTTATTCTAGGGAGCCCTAGACTAAAATGTTAGTGAGGGCGTCAAAGCGACATGTATGTGTTTTTATAGCAATGAGATGCCTTAGTGTAAAATCAAAATTGATGAAAAAGCGCAGAGTGTTTATGAGTCTCGCCAGTTGCAGCAACCGGCGCTACCCGGCCATATCGAAAAGTCTTACACCGGAAAAAAAGACATTCTCACCAGCGCCTATTCTTTTTTATGCGGTGTAGGAATCATCAGCTCCTGCAATCTTCTGATTGCTACTCTCTTAATCAGCTGCGATATGAGCCTATCCCTAGTTTTTATATAACCAGAGAGGGTGTCTAATTAATAGGTTTTGTATACTAGCCTGTTACCCTCTTGTCGCGCAATAACGTGCTACCCTAGTCTTGATCAAATGGTACATTTACAGTAGATAATCGCAATGTTAAGATGATTACAGCATGCTAATCTTTTTTCCAGGTATGTCGTTAGCTGCGTTTAGCGGTAACGACTAAACTGTTTTATGTGTCAAGGGCGCGAGACAAGCATCCTTCTTGGCTATAGTACGCGCTGATGCCTAATACCACACTGCTGCCTGAGGTGATAATCAAGGGCATCTATTGCATTGCAGGGGAAATAGTCATTAGATAAGAATCTAAGCTCACATCAGGTTCTTGCTAATGAGCATTGCTATTCTAACTGACGTCGAGGGCTATGTTTTCCCATAGAAGATCGAGGACTTAAGACTGGAGTTTATTAAAACAATGTACTGGGATTGACATCTTGTCTTTAATATAAAAAGTTAGTGTATGGCCCGCTTCTTGCTCTACGAGCGTCGATTATGAATCACGGCGTCATCTCTGACGATTGAGTGATGATGCACTAGGATTTCTAATAAGATACTGTAATAAGTGTAAAGATTTTTTACTCGTTAGCAATGAAGCGAGGGAGAATTGGGCGTGATGGCTCTCATGATATCAGGAATTCCAGGCTATATTTCTAAGCCATACTTGAAACAACAGCAGCGCTATATTTTTCTAGAAAGAAACTCAATCAGATTTTTACTCAATCATGATTAATCTTGCAACAAACGGTGCCGTATTCAGTAATGTGTTTTTTGAAACAAGAAGAATATTTTTGATGAGTGACTCATCAAAAGAGAGTTGAGTATGCGCTTCAGGCCGTGTCTAGGAAAGCCTAATATCGTATTTTTTTATCATTTTGATTAATGCTAATGCCTTATTTACGTGCTCATCATAGTTATCTAGGTTCATGATGAAGGCGCAGATTTTTTGTGATTTGGTGGGAGTGCAGTAGTTTTATCTAGTGCGTCTCTGTAATAAGCTACTAGCTGTTCTAGGCATCATGACTTGTCGCTCAGAGGCTGATTATTAATCGCATGATAATGCGGATAGCATGACCTAGTCAATACTCCCAACCTACCGAGATGAAATACGCGGGAGTGTTTTATTTTAAAATACATAAGGATGACAGTAATATCTATCGCCAGTGCTGTCAAATTATGATTCCCGAATGATACGGGGTTGTACTGCATGAAACCTGAACAAGCCTGTACATTAGTGCTGCTAGCTTTGTGATCAATGCGGAACAAATAATTGCTTGTATTGCGATGTGCATTCCCAGATGTGCAGTACATCCTGCTCTTTTTTGTCTATTACCACGCCGCCGGACCTTCTATGTACCTTCATTAAAAACTGTCAGTCTGATTCCTATATATCACTCAATGAGTAACGTTCCCTAGTATTGAGATGTTTATTCTCATATCAACAGTCCTTTCTCCCTTAGTGAGCGAAAGTATACTTCTGAAATTTTAGCTGCGCCTCCTTAAGTTTAAAAATCGCGTCAACTAAGTACTATAAATCTCTCAGTGAATAGCAAGACCTAGTTTCAAAATCAGCGCCTTGGCGATATGCACAGTATTCGAAGCGAAACGTAATAGGCTGCGTTGTTCAAAGGAAGGTTTTTTTGATGAAGGAATAGTTAACGCATAGCATCATATTTTCAGAATACCGCATTACTTGGCACATGTGTTGTGCAATGCACTGCGTTGTTTTTATTCAAAAATCCCTGCCAGGAAAAATAATGCTGCTTATCCTGTTGCGATGCTATATGAGATATTGATTAGCCTAAGTCCCTTAGGTTATCCCCAGGATTGCAAAAGAGGATCTCAGAGATAGTCATCATATCTGAAAAAATACAGTAATTAATTAATGGTGTTCACTAGGTGAAAAAACCGGTGCTGTTGAGGAAAACTAGCGGGTAGTCTCATCTGTATCTATGCATCTATGATCTGCTCCCAGGTAGGTAATATGACCGTAATGGCCACAGCGCTTAATCGGAGTATTAGTCTATTAGACGCTGCTGAATACTTCTCATAGCGCCTAACAATCGTCTTGCTAGAGGATAACGAGTCAAATACTCTACTTTATTCAACAAGGCATTAAGGATAGTGCAGATATGCATTTTCGCACCATAACCCGCATAGTGGGTCTTCTTGTCATTTTATTTTCCGTGACCATGATTATTCCTGGTTTGGTAGCCTTAATCTATCGGGACGGTGCTGGCAGCGCATTCGCAAAGACATTTTTTTTCGCGCAGACTATTGGGCTCGTATTGTGGCTACCTAACCGTTGCCAGAAAAGCAAATTAAAATCTAGAGAAGGATTTTTCATTGTGGTCTTATTTTGGACCGTCTTAGGTAGCGTAGGCGCTTTACCGTTTTTGTTTTCCGCACATCCCAATGTATCGGTGACTAATGCTTTTTTTGAATCATTTTCAGGGCTAACTACTACAGGCGCTACCGTACTGGTTGAGCTAGACACCTTACCCCACGCAATTTTATTTTACCGGCAAATGCTGCAGTGGTTTGGGGGCATGGGGATTATTGTTTTGGCCGTGGCAATTTTACCAATGCTTGGCGTTGGCGGCATGCAGCTCTATCGTGCGGAAATGCCAAGCCCTCTAAAAGAGAATAGAATACGTCCGCGTATTGCAGAAACTGCTAAGACCCTATGGCTTCTCTATCTTGCGTTGACGATTGCTTGCGCGTTAGCGCTGTGGGTGGCTGGTATGCCAGCCTTCGACGCGATAGGCCACAGCTTTTCTACGATTGCGATTGGCGGCTTTTCCACCCATGATGCGAGCATCGGTTATTATTGTAGCCCGCTTATCAATACAATTGTCGCTGTCTTTTTACTGATATCGGGTTGCAACTACGGTTTACATTTCGCCGCTCTGAGCAGCCACACGTTACAAGTCTACTGGAGAGATACTGAATTTCGCATGTTTATTGCGGTACATTTAACGCTGGTGGCGGTCTGCATTTTGATTCTATGGCGCTACAATGTATACGATTCGAGCATGCAAACGCTGAACCAGGCGTTCTTTCAGGTAGTATCGATAGCGACTACAGCTGGATTTACTACCGACAGTATTGCCCATTGGCCCCTGTTTTTGCCGATATTACTTCTTTTTTCAGCATTTATAGGTGGCTGCGCTGGTTCTGCCGGCGGCGGATTAAAAGTGGTGCGCATCCTACTACTATACTTACAAGGCTCGCGAGAACTTAAGCGTTTAGTACATCCTAACGCCGTTTACATTATTAAATTAGGGCACCAGGCGCTGCCAGAGCGGATGCTGGATGCGGTGTGGGGGTTTTTTTCTGCTTATGTGCTGGTGTTTTTTCTTAGTATGCTCGCAGTAATTGCCACCAGCGTCGATAATTTTTCTGCGTTTTCAGCGGTAGCGGCAACGCTTAACAACCTTGGTCTCGGTTTAGGGGTCGTAGCTGATAATTTTACCCCCATGAATACAATGGCCAAGTGGATTCTTATTCTGACAATGCTGTTCGGGCGTCTCGAGGTATTTACTTTATTGCTCTTGTTTACGCCAACTTTTTGGCGAGAGTGAGAGTGTGTTAAAGCAGCCAATAATATACCGTCGGTCTTGTGATGCGTGTGTTCTCTATAATGTAGAATTATGACGTTATCCCCTATAAGAACGCCGGGCACCAACAACGATCATTGTTTTTTCTAACACCTATATGAAAGAAGTCATGCTCCTCATACTTTATACAACAAATTAGTATCCAGAGAGTAGCATTTAGAACATGCTTTCTAAAAATGCGATTCTTTCAAAGAAAGGTGAAGAAGTGATTTTCTTGACCACGATCCGCATGACGAGTGTCTATGCAGCGTATTGTTAGCGATCATCCTGCATAACGCTACGAAGCTTTTTATTTGCTGTACACCAACACTCAGGAGATAAAAAGTCAGCGGTTCTGTCCCGTTACATTACGCGATTGCATTATAAATTATCCTTTTGATTAAAAGGGAGGTGGCTCGATATATCTGCAAACCAATATCTGAATCCGGGCTGGGAATAGGCCGGCGTAAATGCTCACTATAACAGAAGATCTCTGCCTGATTTCGAGGGGCGTCCTGATGTGTTTTACTGCGCATGTCTATTCATCCCCTTCCGACAACGCTACCTGCTTACCGGGGAAATGCGAAATGTGCACTTTATGCCAAGTGTTGCGATAGAATAGATCGATACTCTCCAAATGATACCGATGCTGATTGAAGCGAAAACGTCCAGATTACGACAATCGATATGCATAACTTAGTTATAAAATGCTACTATTAGAGCGCGCGCTGGATTGATAATAATCGCTACATGACAGATTGCGGAGGGGCTATAGAGTTTATCTGGTGTCGGTATCGACATGCGTCATAGAAAGTAGTGGGTAACATAAGAGATCATTGCATTCAGTATGGTGTTATCGTAGGCATTGCTTTTCTGAAGATACATCTGGCGATCAGGTTAACAACTCGTTACGCCAGGCCAAGGCTAATAATTGATTGCGATAGCGATTATGTTTTAGCGGCTCATGGTGATTGATCCTGTCCATCGACGGGGATAGGTTAGATCAATAGCGTCTAGAGGAATTGAATCGACCCCCTGATAGGGGTGTGTTTACGTCAAGTACGGTTCCGACAGATTTAATCAGCTCTATGGATTGTGAAGTAACTTCACTTTGCCTGTCGTCGCTTCACAGGCTTTCGCATAGCTTGCAGGTTAGCACACCTATATCCTTCCGGGCTTGCGCTCATGCTGAAGTGGTTGTGTGGGTGTGCATTAGATCAGATTTCGGTAACTCTGCATCATAGCGTCTAGCAGCTCATTATGCACCTCACGCACTTGGCCTATCTTCCAATTCACACGATCATCTAGCATTTTCAGTCGTGCCTCACCCCAACCCCAACTAGTAACTAACTGTGTCAAGATTTCACGGCGCCAGGGAGCGCCTGTTGGATCCTTCGATAATTTTTCGCACACTTTCAGATAAAAGCAGCGTCGCACCATATCTAGACGCCGCATGTCGTTTATTTGGGTTAGGTAATATGTTAGCCGTTCTAACATCATGCAGTAGGGATCGAGTCCGAAAGAAACAATTTCTCCGTCATGTAGACGCTGTTTACTCTTCATCGCCAGCAGTTCAGTATGGGGAGACTCCCAGGAGTAGGCCTCTAGAAGCAGTGTTTTCATTACTGCCTTGTAAGGTGAGTCAATGCTTTTATATAATTGCCAAAGGCTGGCACCGAAATACTCTTCCACTGATAAGGGGCCGAGTCCGCCCAAATCGAGCCACTCGTTTGGTGTTAGTGCGCCGCGGGAGTACAGCGATAAAACATATTCGTCGTAATGAGTCTCTTCGGCGCCCGGCACCATGTTCCATAAAATACGCTTACCGCCCATCCGAACGGCAGTTCGATAGAATTCATCCAGAAGAAGGATGTGCTGGGTAGCGCTACAGTCCTCATCGCCCCCACTCCCGCTTTTTTTATGGCGAAAACGGTTTTCATCTATCAAGAATAAGTTGACGTCTACGCCCTGGCGTATTGCCCACTGCTCTAGTAAATCACACTTGCGCTGCAATTGAGCACGTTCTGCTTTATCCAACCAGGACTGGTGGCATACCCAGATGTCAAGATCAGAATTTGCATTCTGTCCTATAGAAGAGGTGCTGCCCATAGAATAAACGCCCGTGATCGGCCGTTCGCTACTATCCGGGGGTGCTATCACTGTTCCAGCCTGGCGACTGATATTGTCAAGCAAGGCGCTATGAGTTGCTGCGGGAGAATAAAAACAGATTCCGTGGGGCACATTACCGTCCAGGTAGCCCGGAAGCATTGAGTGATGAAAATGTAGTAAAATTGACAGTAGACTGTACACTTTTTGAAAGTCCGGCCCCATGGCCGCCAACGCGCGATCCACCCGCAGTTGGTTAATCGCATCTAGTCTCTGTTGCAAGGTCTGGATGTAGAAGCGCAAGACGTCTGTTTTGATTACCCCGGTCTGTTAGAGAAACTTATTTCTTACCCGAGACGGCGTACTGAAGTGGCGGCTTTATAGACCGGCGCATGCTGAAAATGTGCTAAATTTAACATCTCATTGATGGACCGTAAAGGAAAGTTAAGAAACATCTCATAGAGCATAATACTTTCCTTAAGAGTAGATTGTTATTCCTTTTTTCCTTTCAAGTTTGCTCAATCGCCTTGAAAAATGATAGTTTGTACTATTGGTGTTATGATTATTTGTGAATAGCCACATTGGTACTGACTATGCAAGACAATCTCATCAGAATTGCCACCCGTCAGAGCCCCCTAGCTCTTTGTCAGGCGGCGTACGTGCGAGATGCATTGCTGCGACATCACCCTCATTTGCAAGTTCCCTTGGTGCCTCTAGTCACCCGCGGCGACACGATCCTAGACACCCCGCTGGCAACGATCGGCGGCAAGGGATTATTTATGAAGGAATTGGAATGGGCGCTGATGGAACAGCGCGCTGATATTGCCGTGCATTCGATGAAGGATCTCACCATATCTTTTCCTGATGGCCTTGGAGTTTGTGTACTGTGCGAGCGCGGTAATCCCCGCGACGCCTTTGTTAGCCCACGCTATCCTAGTCTTGATGCGCTGCCGTCTGGCGCGATTATCGGTACTTCAAGTTTGCGCAGGCAGTGTCAGCTTCGCGCTCGCCGTCCTGATCTTCAGCTACGCGATCTGCGAGGCAATATTGGCACTCGGTTAGCGAAACTCGATCGAGGCGATTTTGATGCGGTTATTTTAGCGGTCGCTGGCTTAGAGCGCCTAGGTCTGGGGGATCGCATTCGTCAGGCTATCGATCCGGCCGATTTCCTGCCGGCGATCGGCCAAGGGGCGCTTGGCATCGAATGTCGGCTGGATAACATCAACACGTTAGCACTACTGGCTCCGCTTCATCATAGGGACACTGCCTTGTGCGTGGGCGCTGAACGCGCAATGAACGGCCGTTTACAGGGCGGGTGCCAGGTGCCTCTAGGCAGTTATGCTGTGCTAGATGGCGATGAAGTATGGCTTCGTGCTCTAGTGGGGTCGCCGGACGGTAGTATCGTCATCCGTACTGAAGGGCGCGTGCCGATAGAGCAGGCAGAGCAGCTTGGCCTACGCCTGGCCGAGGAGCTGCTGGATCGCGGCGCCCGGACCATTTTGGCTCAAGTGTATCATGCTCAAGAGCCGCAATGAGCATTTTAGTCACCCGACCAGCACCTGCAGGTGAACAGCTGGTGCGGAAGCTTCACGCTCGAGGAAAAACCGCGTGGCACCTGCCGCTTATCAACTTTACCCCAGGGTATGATTTACCGCATCTTCCGCAACGGCTCGCTGATTTATCTTCCGGCGATTTACTCTTTATCGTCTCACAGCATGCAATCAACTACGCCCACCCCTGGCTAACACAGAAGGGCGTCAGTTGGCCCGACGAATTGCAGTATTATGCCGTAGGGCGCAGTACTAGCTTACGGCTGTATACACTCATTGGATTGCGGGTTAGCTACCCCGATAAGGGAGAAACCAGCGAGGATTTGCTTCGACTGCCCGCGCTAGAGCGCATCAATGGTAAGCGCGCGCTAATCCTACGTGGTAATGGTGGTCGGGAGGTACTCGAACAGACTTTGCGTCAGCGCGGCGTGCAGACTACCTATTGCGAATGCTATCGTCGAAGTCCAATACATTATGATGGCGAAGAGCAGGGGCGGCGTATTCGAATGCTGGGCATAGATACACTGGTGATAACCAGTGGTGAAATGTTACAACAATTTTATACTTTAATGCCGACATATTATTGTCGAGCCTGGCTGACGCAATGCCGTCTGATAGTAGTGAGCAAACGTTTAGCCATACTTGCTCATCAATTGGGATGGACAGACATAGTAGTGGCGAATGCAGCAGACAACGATGCATTGATGCGTGTATTGCTCTAAATTTATTAATGATATATCTAAAGATAACAGATGTACGTGATTCCTTCGATCCCGACGGATAGGTTAAACAAAAGGCCGATGATCTACATGCATGCAGATTGCCGATCATTAGAGCAGAGCTTTGTGCAACCCAGCTCCAATAAGGAGATGCCCTTCCCCGACGGGAAGCAACGCAGGAGCACCCAGAAAAGATAACTACTAACGTAGATACGATCGTTACTAAAAAAGTAATGACTATATTCTAGCGCTTGCTTCTTATGTTGTTAAGTGTACATAAACGAAAAGAAAGTGTTGATACGCGCACCCAGGTGCGACAGATGTAAAGTCATCGATACTATATAAGTGACTATATGTGGCTTGCTCAGCAGAAAGCACTTACCTTCTGCCAGAAGGATTGATTGAATAAAATAGAGCGCGCAAGGTCTGCAGAGCCAGCCGTAGGTGTTGTTTCGTAAAGCGGATCATGCGCGGCATTCTTTAGTAGAAGTGCTTTCAAGCGGTATGCGCAGGACTATCAACTAGCCTACCGGCGCGCACTATCGTCACATAGACTTAGAGATAACACTCAGAAGTGTTTGAAACCGAACAAGGGGAGTTTTAGATCTATAGGGCTTGCAAATCACCTCATATATAGATACGGTGTTGAATAAACAAAGACTTTAGATCAGCAGCGGATGGGCTGCTTAGAGATATCGCTGTAAATTTATCGCTGATGAGAAAGAAAACATTTAACGTTACTGGCGGGTCTACGTAGAACCAGACCCTAGAGCTGCGCTCGACTTTGACAAACTAGATGCATGAGTTAAGCATCCCTGCATCGAAAGAGGATACTTTTGGGAGATAACGTGCCCAACTACTATACATCTCAGCTATTGCATCAACATATTATTAATGATACGAAAAGTTTTCGACCTTTCGTACGAGTTTGTAGAAATACCTCTGTTGACTCGATTTTTACACTTAATTAAGTGACCACTAAGACGCCCAGATTATGCTAGGATTAGGAATCAAAAAAAAGACAATATCGCTTAGTATGCACATAATAACATATTCTGAAATAACTGATTTATTCATTACTAATAACGGGCTGATAATGTTTTGTGTAGGAGCACAATAATTCCGCTAAAGGGTGTCTAAAAAACGGGACATAACCTAAGCTGATATCTAGCGGTTGCGTGCGCTATGCATAAAATTTTCTTTGCAGATTTCTGGCATCATAGTGCTATTGCTGCAGTGGGCTTGTCATTTATTTTATCCGCATTCGATCGGTTTTTATAAAACCAAGAAATCCGAAAATAAGAGAGTCGTCGACTGACTATGTTCATGAAACACGTTATTGTTATGATCTCTTATTTAGGAAGGAATATCGCTACCGAGTGTGCCGTGGTGGGGTATGCAATATTTAGTGCCATTCCCTGCTATCCGAGCACCATCACATGACTGCAGTGCGGTATCTGAGCCGCGCTCATGATCTTTAGGAAAAGATAGTAGGCGATCACATGCCTCTTTACTAGCGTAGAAAATTCGGTTTCCGTTCCAAATATTTTTGGGTCGCTCCTCTGAGTCTGAGGTACTATTGAGTCACCATATAATTCACAGGAAGTCGAGGCGACGGCAACAGTCACGGCACTGAGCCGTAGTACTCGGGTAGAAAAGGGGACACAGTGTCCGCAGCACTAATAATAGCCTGACTAGCGACCATAGACAATGAGCTCTACTTGCTTCAAAAAATCACGTGAAGCTTTCTAGTTAAAATTTCAAATAATTTTTCGACCAGCCAAGCTTTCTGCTTAAAGTATTGAAATAATTATAATCTTTTGGATGAATTAAATCGAGATAGTGCTCACTTCGGCGGATAAAAATCTCTTCACCCTCCTGTATAGGCAAAGCTATCTGACTATCACAGCTAATTTTGAGAGCCGGGGTTCGTTGAGAAAACTTTAAGCGTATAGTACTACTGCCGTGAATAACTAACGGACGTGAGGAGAGGCTATGCGGGAACATTGGTACTAGCGCGATCGCATCCACTGGCGGCGTTAGTATTGGTCCACCCGCAGAGAGGGAATACGCCGTAGATCCGGTTGGTGTGGCGATGATCAGGCCATCAGAACGTTGAGAAAACGCAAAAGCGTCATCAATATACACTTCGAACTTAATCATATGCGCCACTTTGTCAGGATGCAAGACCACCTCGTTAATGGCGCGGCTTAGCCGCCCGCAGACATTGTCTCGGTAGGCCTGCACTTCGAGCAAGAAGCGTTTTTCCGTACGAAAGTGCCCCGCTAGTACGTCGGATAATTGCATAAGCGCTGAGTCGGGATCTAGGTCGGTTAAAAAACCAAGAGCTCCCCGGTTGATGCCAATAACTTTGATATCATAATCCGCTAATATGCGCGCTGCGCTCAGCATGTTACCATCACCACCTACCACGATCGCTAGATCGGCTTTCTGGCCAATATCGGCCACACTACCTTTTATAGCCTGATTCAACATCAGATCGTGGGCGATCTGATTTTCTATAATTACTTGATATAGTTTCTCTTTCAGCCAGTGGTAAAGAATTTCATGAATGGCGAGTCCATTCAAGTGACGCGGATGTCCGATGATGCCGATAGTGTGAAAGGGGGTAGTCATTTGATTGTTTCGCCCTGACGTATTTTTACAAGCTTCATTATGCGTCATCTATTGAATCCCTACTATTCATCCCCATAATAATCGGACTAGGGAGAATAATACTGAACCGCGGAGAACGCTCATTATGAGTAGTAAAGAAGAGAACACCCTTGACGAACAAGTCTCACAAGAGACTGATCTAGAGCAAGAGCAGAAAGCGGAAGCGATACTAGAAACGCCTTCTATCTTAGACCCGAGAGACGAGCGTATTTTGGAACTAGAAGCCGCTCTTTCCCAAACGCAACAGCGCGAGCGCGATAACGTGCTACGCGCTAAAGCGGAAATAGAAAACGTGCGCCGCCGAAGTGAGCAGGATGTTGAGAAAGCCCATAAGTTTGCGCTCGAACGTTTTTCTGTGGAACTATTACCGGTGATCGATAACTTGGAGCGCGCGCTAGTTATGTTGGACAAAAACAATAGCGAGTTAGCGGCAACTATTGAAGGAATTGAACTGACACTGAAAGCATTTCTGGATACCTTAAGTAAGTTCGGTCTTGATGTGGTGGGCGATACGCGCGTCCCGTTTAGTCCCGACATACATCAAGCAATGACCCTGATGGAGTCTGACGAATACGAGCCCAATCAAGTGATGAGGGTGATGCAAAAAGGCTATACGCTTCATGGCCGCCTGATCCGACCCGCGATGGTTGTGGTATCAAAAGCAAAAAGCTGATAGTGCTGCTTTCAAAGAGATATGAGAGAGAAAAGCCAGATGAAATAGTGTAACTTAACGATCAGGAGATTCATAATCATACGTTATATTATCACATTCTCGCGCTATGTCTTGTAAAGACGCCCATAATGTGTTACCTACCTTACTTTTTTATCTTGTCGTTGACGCGACCCGGTTATGTGTTTCTTTGGGCCCTGAGGACCACAAGAACACTATCTTTTTTTACTAATTAGATGCGCAGAGAAGGATTCAGCCACCGTTAAATGACTATTAGCGCTGGCATCCAATCGATAGGCTTTTGGTCTTGGTGTTGTAGCAGGAGATTAGTTCGGGAAAAATGATCACAGCCAAAGAAGCCGCGCGGTGCAGAAAGAGGAGAAGGATGCGCTGCTTTAAGCACATAGTGCCGTTTAGGGTCAATGATCTTTTTTTTTGCCTGAGCACGAGAACCCCACAGTAAAAACACGATTCCCTCACGGTATGTATTCAGTATTTGAATGACCTGATCCGTAAAAGTTTCCCAACCTAGATGGGCATGGGAATGGGCCTTTCCTGCTTCCACGGTCAGCACGGTATTGAGCAACATGACGCCTTGTTCCGTCCAGCTCTGTAGACAGCCATGTTTAGGCATGGAAAAGCCGGGGATGCTCCTAGCAAGTTCTTTATAGATATTGAGCAATGAAGGCGGTACGGGGACGTGTGGTTTTACGGAAAAAGCGAGGCCATGGGCCTGATTGGGGCCGTGATACGGATCTTGGCCGAGGATTACTACTTTTACCGCATTCAACTCCGTGAAACGTAAAGCATTAAATACATCCTTTTTCGGTGGATAGACAATAATGCCCTTTGCGCGTTCCCTGGCGACAAAAGCCAGCGTTTCCTGAAAGTAAGGCAGGTTTTTTTCTTTCTCGAGAGTATGACTCCAGGTGAGTATTTTTGTCATCATAGACTCTATGATCGTGGCTAGAAGTGTGAAGTTTAACTGATTCTCTCTTTTGGTAAAATCTTTTCTTATTGACGGCAGAGAAAACATTCCCTGCGTTAGTGGTATGCAGCAAAGTTTTTAAGGATACATAAAAATCATAATTTTGCATAATCACGTCTCTATTTTTTGAAAGATATTGCCTGCACTCTTTTGCCAGCAGGTTGCTTGGGAAATCGTTAGTGCTAGAGATGAGTCTTACGATATTTTTAGGTAAATCAGAAAGTCATAGAGACAAGAACCAATGTTGCAAGAAAAGCGCTTATAGACTATTTCTAGTTGCTGAATGAGCCGAATGAGTGCCCCGTGGTCTGTCATGCATTGCTGTTGATGCATGGGATTTAGTAGTCTCCATGAGTGATCTAAAGAACGTTTATGACCGTGCAATACTGTGCAGGCATTAAGAGGATTCATCTTGAGTGCAAGGCGAGTCTGAATCGCAATATTATGTGCTATTAGATGTTGTTTTTTAAGGAAGACATTGTCTGTTTTTAATGCAGTGCGCTAGTGTATTGCTTAAACGTACAAGTATGTTATTGAGCCCTTAGGAAGGAGTTGCAGATGCGCCCGTTTTTTTGCAAGTTAGCAAAATATTTCTATATACGCCGGGAACAGCGTGCAGCATACTTTATGCTGTAATCCAGGCGCGTTTTTTGGTTATTACCAACGCCTCGCCTCCGGGCACATCTAAATCACCTAAAATCAGATGATCATTCGAACGTGTATTGACTCCGAACAGGGTTTTCTGCAAAGCATGAGGGCTGGTGCAATAATTAACGGCTTTTATCTAAGCATCATGCATGCTGTTCTCAGCTGCTACTATTTTATCGTGTAGGTGTGCTCATAGTAAAAAGATGGAAGATATGCTATGCACTGCCGTGATGGGGCGCGCCGCTTTATTTCTCCCTGAAGGAAGCATCATAACATATATGTGTATTGCAAGCATCATTAGCTGACGCCTTCCGGATCTACCGGTGAGGAGTTGTTTTATTAAACTCAGAAAAGCACATGCATTGTTTAGCAGTTCATATGTGCGATAAATCTATATAAATGATTGCATATGTCTGCCTATCTACTGTCATATGCATCTTACACCTGAATAATGAATTTGTTGAGCCCATGCTACCGGGGTGTCCTGTCTTCTGGAACTGTAACGTATACAGCTAAGTGTCATCAGGTATTACTCCGGAATTGCATTGCATGTTTTCACATTCTTATTCAGCAAACTGTCATCGTAGGTTTGACTTCTCAAATCATAGTACGCAAATTTTAGCTCCACCTTCAATTATTTTACATATGCAGTCAATGCGATCCTATCCAGTCCCAAGCGCGAAAAATTATATCCTCTTTTCATTCTCACTAAAGAGCTTATAACGCTTATATGACCACTTTGATGGATAACAGCGATTCTGAGTAAAAACCATCTTTAGCTCTTTTGAAAAGCGGTTTCTTTTATCCAGTGAGCAGTAGAATATAGCTGATGCGTCTATTTACTCCGTTAGAGTAATCCCCTGCCTGAGAGCGGGTTTTCATTTTCCATGCATTAATCCACATCATTAGCGATGTCATAAACATTATTAATTATAATATATGTAGTAAGCCTGAAGCAGCAATTGCCTAATATGCACTTTTCAAGAAAGCCGTTGAGACACTAAAGATCAACCCATCTTCTGTCTTTCAGCCAAAATCGTTCTTTCATTATCTTAAATAGGCCTCTCGTAAATCATGGGGCGCTCAGATCACCTCACAGTATAGTCTTTTTACCTGGCCCACCACAGCTTCTTTTACCTATGGCGATGGTGAAGACGGATAGCATCCTTGACTAATAATCACAGCTCTTAAATACAAGGACAGCGTTTACTGAAGTTGCTAGACTAAATAAAAGCACTATAAATCAAAGCTTTTGATACGATAGCTGTAGATTAATAGTCGTTGGCAGGTATTTCTAGATGCCTATATCTCTTCTACATTCTAAGACTGTTAAGCTGTATTTACTAAACGCGTATTTTTTCAGCGAAGTAGATCATGAAGTGCAACAGTTTCTCATAAGGTTATTTTAGATGCCTTTAGGCTGCTCATTGAAAGATATAACGAGCTTATGATTCTTTCCTTAAAGAGCAACGAAGATATTCTGCCTTTCGTGTCTCTAATGACGAAGACACCGGACGTCAGTGCGGGAACTGATTCTAAATTTTAGGCAATGCCTGATGGATGATATGGGGAGTGATGACATGTAGAGTTATTGCACTTATTTGACTCATGCTGTAATTAAGATCTTGATACAATAGCTCACCATGTCTATCGCTAGACGCAAGAAGAGACTGACGGGTTCCTGTAGATGGATCCCAATCTTTATTCGCTGTTTTCTTAGATTAAGCAAGCACTTTCCCTCTAGCAGCGCCGGATATGACGAGTGTGTGTTGTTTTTATCATCCGCGAACGCCCTGGTGGCTTAGAGAGCCGAAGTATGTTTTTAAAAAGCTCAACGTTGATGGTAGCGTCTCTAACAACATCAAACATCAGCAGATCGTGCTTGCTATTTATGAGCAAGAGTGTTTTGAGATCCAGGATCTATTAATCCGGTTGCTGATAGGCTGAATGTTTCTAAATACACCGTGTATCTACAATTTGTTTATATTTTTTCTTTGATTAGGATAAGATTAGTGAGTCTAGATTACTGCCTCATGGTCACCGGCCCGCCTTTTGGAAATCAGCGCGCTAGTAGTGCACTACAGTTCGCCCTAGCGCTGCTAGCCTGCGGTCACTGCCTCAATACTGTGTTTTTTTATCAAGAAGGCGTTACTAACGCCAATCGTCTTACCGCCCCCGCCAGCGATGAGATGGATCTAGTGCGTGCATGGTGCGATTTAGCGCATCGGTATCGGGTGGGCCTGCATGTTTGTGCGGCTGCAGCTTTGCGGCGCGGCGTTACTGATGCTTTACAGGCGTCGCTTTTGAAATGTGGGAGTGACAATCTTCAACCAGGTTTTGAGCTCAGCGGCCTGGGAACGTTAGCGCAGGCGGTGCTCGGTTGTGATCGCTTTATTCAGTTTTAAGGTCCTATGAATCACATTGCTTTCATTTTCACGCATGGGCCACACGGCGATGCTGCTGGACGGGAAGGACTTGACGCACTCTTAGCAACCTCGGCTCTTGCTGAAAATATCGGCGTATTTTTTATCTCCGATGGAGTCTTTCTACTATTGCCGCAGCAGCAGCCAGAGCAAATTCTAGCGCGTGACTTCATCGCTACCTTTAGTCTTCTGTCCATCTATGATATCGATAGAGTCTATCTCTGCGCTGATTCGGTGGAAGAGCGCGGCTTAGATGTCGGATCTAGTTGGGTGCTCGCTGCCGAGCCGGTATCGGCAGCTCAGTGGCGACAGCATCTGGCACCCTACGATACTCTATTGACGTTTTAACTCTAGAGAGAGATGTCCGTGCTGTATACCCTGAGCCATTCTCCCTATGCATGTGATCTGCTATCGCTGCTACGTATAGCGTGGCCCGGAGATGATCTGCTCCTGCTGTCCGATGGCGTGATCGCCGGACTGCGTGGTTCACCAGCCGAAGGCGCCCTGATTTCATCGCCTCTGGCGCTACATGCACTTGAAAACGATATTGTTGCCAGAGGGTTGACAATGCATTTTTCGCCGAATATCGGTATTATCAGTTATAACGATTTTGTGAGTCTGACTGAAAAGCAGTCGCAGCAGATGGCCTGGTAAGTTAAAGTAATTTGTATATTTGTTGACACTTGCAGCCGGTCAGTCATAAAATTCTCGTTCCTCGTACTTTTACCATTGGCATCACGAGGGGCATGCGTTACATGGTTACGCAGTAAAATTCAGGAGCATTATTAAATGGCAACGATTAATCAGCTGGTACGCAAACCGCGCTCTATGAAGGTTGCTAAGAGCAACGTTCCGGCGCTGAACTCCTGCCCGCAGAAACGTGGCGTATGTACGCGCGTATATACTACTACTCCAAAAAAACCGAACTCCGCATTGCGTAAATTGTGCCGCGTTCGTTTGACCAACGGGTTTGAAGTCACTTCCTATATCGGTGGTGAAGGTCATAATCTGCAGGAGCACTCAGTGATCCTAATTCGCGGCGGTCGTGTAAAAGACTTGCCAGGCGTACGCTACCACACCGTTCGCGGCGCCCTTGATTGCTCTGGTGTAAAAGAGCGAAAGCAGGCTCGCTCTAAGTACGGCGTAAAGAAGCCAAAAGATTAATGTTGTTCCGTTTAGTAAGGAAAGAAACTTTATTAATATCGTCAAAGAACTCATAGAGTTTTTGAATTATTCTGAATTAGAAACGGAGTCTTTCCATGCCGCGTCGTCGCGTTATTAGTCAACGTAAAATCCTGCCGGATCCGAAGTTCGGATCCGAACTTCTAGCTAAATTTGTTAACATACTAATGGTAGACGGTAAGAAATCTACCGCAGAAGCAATCGCCTATACTGCTCTTGAGACCCTAGCTCAGCGTTCAGGAAAGAGCCATTTAGAAGCTTTTGAAATTGCCCTGGACAATGTTCGCCCGATTGTAGAGGTTAAAGGGCGCCGTGTTGGTGGTTCTACTTATCAGGTGCCAGTAGAAGTTAGGCCGGTTCGCCGCAATGCGCTGGCAATGAGGTGGATAGTTGAGGCCGCTCGTAAACGAAGTGATAAATCTATGGCTGTGCGCTTAGCAAATGAATTTTTCGATGCTGCAGACAACAAAGGTTCTGCCGTGAAGAAACGTGAAGAGGTTCATCGTATGGCAGATGCCAACAAAGCATTCGCCCACTACCGCTGGTAATCTTGCCTAAGTAGTCATGCTAATGCGGCAGACACTCATTAGCTGTGAGCGCCAGGTTGGTTCTAAATGAACACCCCAGTAATCGAGGATTGAAATGGCTCGTATAACACCCATCGCATGCTACCGTAACATTGGTATCAGTGCACACATCGATGCGGGTAAAACAACCACCACTGAACGTATTCTATTTTATACTGGCGTCAACCACAAGATTGGTGAAGTCCATCATGGCGCAGCTACTATGGACTGGATGGCACAGGAACAGGAACGTGGCATCACCATTACGTCTGCCGCGACCACCTGTTTCTGGTCCGGGATGGCTAAACAGTTTGATTCGCACCGGATTAACATTATTGACACCCCAGGACATGTTGATTTCACGATCGAAGTAGAGCGCTCTATGCGTGTACTTGATGGTGCTGTAATGGTTTACTGTGCGGTAGGTGGCGTGCAGCCGCAGTCTGAAACCGTATGGCGCCAAGCAAATAAATACAAAGTGCCACGTATCGCATTCGTTAATAAAATGGACCGTATGGGCGCTAACTACCTGCGCGTGGTTGAGCAACTGAAAAGCCGTCTGGCTGGTAATCCAGTTCCAATCCAACTGGCTATCGGCTCCGAAGAAAAATTTACAGGGATCGTTGATCTGGTGAAGAAAAAAGCGATCAACTGGAGCGAAGCAGATCAGGGCGTCAGTTTTACTTATGAAGAGATCCCTACTAATTTGATCGAGCTGGCTGATAAGTGGCACCAGCATATGGTTGAAGCTGCAGCTGAAGCGTCTGAAGAGCTGATGAATAAATACTTGAGTGGTGAAGAGCTGACTGAAGGTGATATCAAAAATGGTCTACGCCGGCGCGTTTTGAATAACGAAATTATTCTAGTTACCTGTGGTTCTGCGTTTAAGAACAAAGGGGTTCAGGCGATGCTAGATGCTGTCATCGAGTACCTACCATCGCCATCTGATGTTGCTTCTATCAAGGTTGTACTTGATAACAACGAAAATTACGCTGAACGCCATGCTAGGGATGATGAGCCGTTCTCAGCGCTAGCATTCAAAATCGCCACAGACCCATTTGTCGGAAATCTGATCTTCTTCCGCGTCTATTCTGGTGTAGTTAACTCCGGTGACACGGTGCTGAACTCGGTCAAGGACAAGAGAGAACGTTTCGGTCGCATCGTACAGATGCATGCAAATAAACGTGAAGAAATCAAGGAAGTGCGCGCTGGCGATATTGCTGCAGCTATCGGTTTAAAAGATGTAACCACGGGGGATACTCTATGTAATCCGTCTGCTCCCATCATTCTTGAACGTATAAAATTTCCGGAACCAGTTATTTCGGTCGCACTGGAACCAAAAACTAAAGCCGACCAGGAAAAAATGAGTCTGGCTCTAGGGCGTTTGGCACAGGAAGACCCTTCTTTTCGTGTTTGGACTGATGAAGACTCTGGTCAGACTATTATCGCCGGTATGGGCGAGTTGCACCTTGAAATCCTAGTCGATCGTATGCGGCGCGAGTTCAAAGTGGCAGCCAATGTCGGTAAGCCGCAGGTGGCCTACCGCGAAACGATTCGCTCTACTGTAGAACAAGAAGGTAAATTTATTCGCCAGTCAGGTGGTCGCGGTCAGTTTGGTCACGTATGGCTCCGTCTTGAACCGATGGAGCCTGGTGGTAAATCTTACGAGTTCTTAAACGAAATCGTCGGAGGTGCAGTTCCTAAAGAATACCTTCCGGCAGTGGATAAAGGCGTTCAGGAACAGCTAAAAAGTGGTGTCTTAGCCGGCTACCCGATTGTAGACGTGCGGGTAGCTGTCTTCGATGGTTCTTACCATGAAGTCGACTCTTCGGAGATGGCTTTTAAGATCGCCGGCTCCATAGCGTTTAAGGAAGGTTTTCTAAAGGCACAACCAGTGCTACTGGAGCCTATCATGAAAGTAGAAGTTGAAACGCCCGAAGAATACATGGGTGATGTGATTGGCGACTTAAACCGTCGTCGCGGTATGATTGACGGCATGGAAGGCACCACGACCGGTAAAACCGTGCGTGCGCAGGTCCCTTTGTCTCAAATGTTCGGTTACGCGACTGATCTGCGTTCACAGACTCAAGGGCGTGCTTCGTACTCTATGGAGTTCCTGAAGTATAATGAAGCACCGAATAACGTTGCTCAGGCCATTATCGAAACCCGAAGAGCTAAATAAGAACGTTTTAAACGGGTTACAATTAATATCGTGTACTCTCACCCCTTTTTGAGAGTATAAGAGTAAGGAATATAGCCGTGTCTAAAGAAAAGTTTCAACGCACTAAACCTCATGTTAACGTTGGTACTATTGGTCATGTTGACCATGGTAAAACGACCCTGACTGCCGCTATTACCACCGTTCTTGCCAAGATTTACGGCGGAAGCGCGCGCGCCTTTGATCAGATTGATAATGCTCCTGAAGAAAAGGCCCGTGGTATTACCATTAATACTTCGCATGTAGAATATGATACTCTAAACCGACATTACGCGCACGTAGACTGCCCAGGGCACGCTGACTACGTGAAAAACATGATTACTGGTGCAGCCCAGATGGATGGCGCGATTCTGGTGGTTGCCGCTACTGATGGTCCGATGCCACAGACCCGAGAGCATATACTGTTGGGTCGTCAGGTCGGCGTGCCTTACATTATCGTATTTATGAACAAATGCGACATGGTTGATGACGAAGAGCTCTTAGAACTAGTGGAAATGGAAGTGCGAGAACTACTGGCGCAGTACGATTTTCCGGCTGATGAAACACCAGTCATCCGCGGTTCAGCGCTGAAAGCTTTAGAGGGTGACGAAGCGTGGACGCAGAAAATTATTGAACTTGCAGCAGCACTAGACAGCTACATTCCGGAACCGGCACGTGCCATTGATAAGCCTTTTCTATTACCCATCGAAGACGTATTCTCTATTTCTGGTCGGGGTACGGTGGTGACGGGGCGTGTAGAGCGAGGTATTGTTAAGGTCGGTGAAGAAGTAGAAATCGTTGGCATAAAAGAGACCATCAAAACTACATGCACCGGCGTTGAAATGTTCCGTAAATTGCTGGATGAAGGTCGAGCCGGTGAAAACGTAGGTGTACTGTTGCGCGGAACTAAGCGTGACGACGTGGAACGAGGCCAGGTCCTGGCTAAACCAGCATCGATTAAACCACACACTCAATTTGAAGCAGAAGTATATATTTTGAGCAAAGATGAAGGAGGTCGCCATACGCCGTTCTTTAAAGGCTACCGTCCGCAGTTCTACTTTCGTACCACCGACGTAACTGGTACTATCGAACTGCCGAAAGATGTTGAAATGGTGATGCCTGGTGACAATATTAAGATGGTTGTCAATCTGATCGCTCCGATCGCCATGGATGAAGGTTTGCGTTTTGCAATTCGCGAAGGCGGACGTACTGTTGGCGCAGGTGTTGTTGCTAAAATTATAGCATAAAAATATATCACAAAGTCAATGCCGTCGTTAATCAAGAAACATAAAAGGGAAGCTTTAGTCTTCCTTTTATGTTTTTCTATCGGATAGTCTAGCGAAATATGTCGCTATCGCACTTTTCAATTTTCGCTAATACTCAAAGCTACGGACCGTCGCTTTTCAGAACTTCTTTATCCTTTCGATGCCTTGTTCTTCTCAGGAAAGCAGCAGTCTATGAACATTCATCGCACTCGCACCATAGTGCGCCCCATGCTTTCAAGATCGGTGTCATGATCGTGAAAATAAACGTTTTATTTGTTAATGATAGCTTGATGATTGCACGTTAGAGGGTCTTCAGAGGGAAAGATCAGTTTTTTTGATTTACGCAGTGCTGTTTGGCGGTACCATAATCTCTAAAGTCTTTACGTCAGCCTCCGAGGTATCCAGTTTTTAGGCGGGATCCTCATGAAAAAAACTAATACGTAGACTCAATCTTTGTTGCATTGCATGATTTTTTATCTAATTTGAGACTGATGTTCTCTAACAGACTAAAGGGTCATAATTTTATAGACTCGTTAAAATACTCGTAAGAGTTGCCAGTGGCGCTGATTAGGCCAAAATCTCATTAATTTTTAGGGTTTTTGGATACGAAGGATAATTACGCAGGATGCCAGATGTAACGCATCGAGCACCAGCAATATCCGCTCTATCGATGTTGCAATAGAGTGCCATGCAAAAAGTTCGACGATAAAAGTTAGCTTTTATGCTTTGCATGAAGATAACGGATATAGCTCTGCAATATGTCAGCATGAAATGAGACTGCATAAAAATACAGAACAGTCAGAGAAGATAAACATCCCCACTAAAATATTTCACTTGCACAGTATTTTTTTCTATTTGTTAGGGATGCGCTTACAGGACTTATAACTAAAGCTCATCATCTTGCTACCTTAGGCGCGGTGCGTCACTCAAAGTTGAGCATCAGGCGCAGTACTGTTTCATAAGTTGATTAAAATAAACTTTTTTCGCTACGAAGGTTACGCGGGATTGATGTCTAATGCGGGATTAACGCCCCCCTGTTCTTAGTAAACTTCTAAAGAGAAATGTTAAATCATTGTTATGGGAGATCTTGATTTTTTAAAATGTGCTGTCTACTTGATCAAGGAAGGGCTATTCAAACTAAATATTAGGTTTTGTTGCAAGATCAAGAGGCATGCTGTTCTGCTATTATAATTTTATTAGATAAGATTCTTGATCTTGGGTGCACGATTGTCTCATTAGGTCTAACTGCATGCATGTATCTTAACATAATAAAAAATATTTATTGAGTTGTGAGTTGATGATATATAATGTTTTTATTCAACGACTCCCTACAGATAAAAAAGATCCATACCCAGAAAGATAGGAACCGAAATAAGCTGAAGTAAGTGGAATGCAGTGATCGATTTGGCAATGTGCTCATATATTTGCAATATGTGATAGAAAGTTCTATTCGAAATGACATAGGCGGGTAAATAGTTTACGGTTGCGCTGGATCCCTCTATAATTCGCGTCTTACCAGAGATACCTCATGACTATAATGCAATTTTCTGAGCTCGATCTACACGAAAACCTACTGACCGCCTTGAGAGAGAAAGGCTTCAATTGCCCTACCGCTATACAAGCTATTATAGCTATTCCGGCTATTATAAAAGGTCCAAAGGTATTGGGTCCAGCGCTCTAACTGGCACCGGAAAAGCTGCAGCTTATCTACTGCCGATATTGCAGCATCTTATTGATTGACAAAAAAAATATTTGGTCCTCCGCGCGTGATGATCGTTACTCCAACCCGAGAATTGGCAATACAGGTTGAAGAGCAGGCTAAGAAGTTGGCCATTCGCACTAACCTAGATTATTGATACTATCACCGGCGGCGTCGCCTATATGAATCATATGAACGTTTTCAGTAAAAATCAGGATGTAGTGGTGGCTACAACCCCGGCTGGTTGATTCAAGACATCACGGAAAAATTTTGACTGTCGATAAGCAGAAACGCTCATTCTGGACGAAGCAGATCTTATGTTGAGTACAGGTTTCGCTCAAGACGTCGAGAAGATCATTACAGCCTCTCGATGTTGCAAAAAAGCGCTATTATTTTCTGCCGCCTTAATAGGTAATACGGTTAAGAATTTTTCCGAACGTCTTCTAGATGGTCCAGTGGAAATCGATGTCACTCCGTTACACTGCGAACGGATGAGCATTAAACAATGGTACTCTGTCGGGCTGACAACCCATCGCATAAAACCGCGCTAGTTTTCTACCTTCTCAAGAAACCTGAAATCAATAAAAGTATCGTTTTCGTTCGCAAGCGTGAACGGCTGCATGAGTTGGTAACCTGGCTACGCGATGCTGGTATTTCCTACGGCTATCTGGAAGGGAAACTTGCTCAGCTTAAGAGCTTAATGAGGCTATCAAACGGGGGGCATAGCCAGTGGCCGATACAACGTGATGGTAGCCCGACAGATATCGCAGATCGTAAACTAGATATCGACGATATTAGTCATGTAATTCATTTTGATCTTCCCTCGACGCCAGAGGCTCATCTGCATCGGATGGGCAGAACGGCCCGCGCTGGAAGGAAAGGCTGCGCTATTTCTCTCGTGGAAGCGCATGATTATCTGCTATTACCTGTGAAATTAGTTGTTTT
This sequence comes from secondary endosymbiont of Ctenarytaina eucalypti, assembly GCF_000287335.1. Lineage (GTDB taxonomy): Bacteria > Pseudomonadota > Gammaproteobacteria > Enterobacterales > Enterobacteriaceae. Next base: position 587,104 of record NC_018419.1, on the reverse strand, counting down.
CTTAATAAATTGTTAAGAGCGCGTACGATTGCTGTATTGCGACCAACTACCCGTGAACTATCAGAAAAAATAACAGGAAAGCCATCGAAAAAAGTTCTGGAGAAGCGTAAAGCAAAGGGAAAACAGACTCCCCGGGAAAAAGATAAAAATAAAGCACGTTCACGCGAAAAAAATATTGGGAAACGGCGAGTGCCAAACGCGGCACGCGACATATCTAGCTTGAATAAGACGTAAGCTAAGGTTTTTAAGTAAGTGCGGAGCCTCGTCGTGTCGGAAAGGGTTGCTCAACATCCATTCAGAAAGTAATAGGACATGAGATAGGTTCCGGATCAGGTTGCAATCTATGCTTGAACTGTGAAAAACGACACGATAATAGTGAGCGCCAATCAGTCTTGATTTTCAGCTTTCATGTGCACCGCAGTGCAACAAGCTGCAGTACTATTTTGTGCATCGACGTAAAAAAGTCTTGAGACGCTCTTTATATACGGAAGAACCTTTAATCTCTTACTGTCTAAACATACCGCGCTGGCGTGCAGAGGGGCCTGCTTTATATGCAATCTTGTACATCCAGTAAAAGGATATTAGATGGCATTTAGGTGTTGCTCAGGAATGAGATCATGAAACATCCGGCATAACCTGATAGGGTTTTTTAAAAAATAGCAATTTGATTAATGCATCTGCTGATTATCACTGCATGCATGTCAAACTATAACCTATATGGTAAAACTATAGTTGACAATCATTCATTGACGCACTTATGCATATGCTTCATATGCCGATATTAGCAAATCTAAATGATGAATGATGCTATTTATCTATGATATTTCATTGGGGGAGGGGGTGATTACGGCCTCCGGTTTACCTCTTATCTTGTAAGAGGTCAGTTGAGAATCAAACTATTTTTTAAAAACCAGAATTGCTACTAGCTAGTCACTAGCAGACCTAATGTTACGTTTAGGCGAGCGGTGTTCTAGCTTTCTGACAGCGAAGCCCCGTTAAGCACTTGTGCTGGAAATGATTTTTTGTGTCCAGGCTTGGCAATCTTAGCCACATCCCGCTGTCTTTTGAGGTGGTATTGTCGTATCATGCGGATGCATCTGTTACGTTATCAAGCGTATGGTTATGTTTATAGCATCATGCACTTGCTAAAACTCCTAACCCTACTGCTTCGGCATATAAGCGACAAGCGTGATTGATCCCTTAATACCACATCACTACAATAGCATCTTTTGACATTTTATGCCGTTATTAACTGTTTCAGTGCTCGAAGAATCAGCAAAGAATTCTCCGTGTATCTTATCGGTAGCTCCAGATTTTTAAAAAATCGTGCCGATGATGCCCTAGCAAGCCTCCTGAAAAGGGAAAACACTTGTTCATCATCGGGGGGGGGTTAGCAAGTAAGGATGGCCTTATCTAAGTAGCGTTATAACCCAAGGGGGCTTTGTCTAAGAAATGTTTTCTCTGTTGCTTCAGAAGTGACTTACTAAGTAATTTATAGGTGTATAATAAAACCCAACTACTTTAGCGCCTCGTTGTAAATAAAGCAGTTAGTGACTGTAAATTTTTACTTTACGATAGAGATCATGCGTGTAGTGAATATAGAAAAATCAGATCGATGCTCTAAGAAATGTTATTTTCTCAAGAAATCTGTCAGTTATGTATATCCCGTAAGGTGTCTAGGGGCCTTGACTACTACGCAACCTATTTAAGCATATCCTAACATTCTTGAATAAAAAGTTTTTATGCTTTTACTTTTCTGAATTTTTGATCGCTGAGACAGAAAATGATGTGGTCAGGGCTTATGAAGAATTTGCTTTTCAAAAAAATAAAAAATTTAGTAAATCAGAGGGTTACCTCCTCTAAATAAATTTTATAGGTAGGCTGATAGCAAAGTAAAAAGTTTATAGTTACTAACTATCCTGAGTATAACTAGGATCTTAAAAAGCCCAGTGTTGTAACAACATAAATAAATAAAGCAGCAGTCATTGCTTCATAGATAGAAAGTCTGATTTTAGACAGTGTTGGTGACTGGTTATTTACTCATCTCAGGAGATCACCACGGTACTAATGATGACGCGGGGTATTTATTTTATTAGCTAAGCCCACTAATAAGTAGTGTGGTTGACTCAATTTTTAAACTTATTATAATACCAACATTATACTCCTAGTTACTTTTTTTCGCAGCTAGTCTGTATGCACGAACTCTCCCGGAATCGATACGGTGAATGTATCAAAAAATCTGGAAGGCTGTTGGTTGATGACGCTCACTTTACACCTTACTAAAAGGTTTCTCTAGTGAAAAATAAGAAAAAGTTTTTGATCCTTATGAGTTTAAGTATTTGATATTACTTAGTATATTATTATCGTAACCTCTTGGATGCACACTAGAACAAGAGCGGGATGAGTCACATCTAGATTAATACAGCGCCTTATCACTATCGCTCACTAGCTAAAGTGAGCATTTTAATTCAACGATAGAGCGCAAGACTTACCGTATGATTTTAGCTGCGTTAATAACCGATACGCCAAAAAAACCGGAAGTAAGAGCTGCTTGCAAGGCCCCTTAGATTTTCTGCCAATAGCCTGTTTTCAAATCATTAATGAGAGTATTTCATGTCATCTCAAGTCCAATGCCCTCGGCATTTTCCAGTGCCGTCCAGGAATTTACCGCTGACACTAATGTCACTACGTGATTGGGTGTTGATCAAAATTAATGGTTTAGATGCTATAAAATACTTGCAGGGCCAGCTAACTTGTGATGTGGCATCGTTAGGCGCTGATCGCTTTAGCTTTGCGGCCCATTGCGATGCCAAGGGTAAAATGTTTAGCTATGTGTGTATTTTTCATCACTGGACAGGCATGGCGTTTATTGAACGGCGTAGCGTGTGCGAGCACCAGCTTGCGGCATTGAAAAAGTATGCGGTTTTCTCCAAAACCACCATATCAACCGATGACGAGGAGGTCTTGCTGGGCCTAGCGGGCTTTCAGGCCTCCATTGTGCTTAGAAGACTTTTCACGACAGTTCCCGACGCATCGCATCCCGTAGCTCACAACCAAAATGCTACGGTGCTCTTTTTTAGTTTACCCGCCCCGCGCTTTTTACTTGTCACCACTCCTAAGATGCATGCCACACTGCAACACAAGTTAGCAGGTCAAGCCCAGTTTGATGACGGCCGGCAATGGCTAGCGTTAGATATTGAAGCGGGCTATCCAGTTATAGACATCGCCAATAGCACGCAGTTTATTCCGCAAGCAGTTAATGCGCAGGCGTTAGATGGTATCAGCTTTAGCAAAGGCTGCTATTCGGGGCAAGAAATAGTGGCCCGCGCCAAATATCGCGGCGCCAATAAACGTGCTCTCTACTGGCTAGCAGGTAGAGCTAGTCACCTTCCCTCCGCAGGGGAGGATTTAGAGATCAAAATGAGGGATCATTGGCGGCGGACTGGTACGGTACTGGCGGCCTGTCAGTTGGGCGAAAGAAGTATCTGGGTGCAGGCGGTACTGAAGAAAGATTTAGCGCTCGACAGCTTATTACGTGTGCGTGAAGACATCGGTAGTGTCTTAGCCGTGCAGCCGTTACCGTACGTTATTAGGGAGTGACGTGTCGCAGGCATCCTAGCAGGCGTGCGGTAGATAATAATTATCTCGTTGCAAAAATGTAATAGCAACCGGGCATGCGTACTCGTTATGAAACACCATTGACGGCAAAACACAATGGGTATCAGGTAAGCAATGGATAGATGGCTGGCACGTCAAACAGCTTTGATGCATGAGAAATGATAGTTAAAAACTAGAAAGTGCGTTTGATAAAAACCAAAGTTTACTCACTAATAGCCTGTGAGTCAGCAGTAAAGCCAGGATTGACGGCCCGGCATGCGGCTAGTTGACACTAGAAAACGCTCTATTTGCTGCTACCAAAGATTCACAGCATACCTATGATGCTACACATCTATAGAGCAAGGCATATGAATAGAACCTTTTGGTGAGAAGATCCTAAAACATGATATGCAGCGCAAGCTTCGTGGTAGTAGCGATATTGATTTATAGGCATCAGTATGTTTTTCTAGTCGTAGATAAACGGTGACCATTTTAAGTCATGTCGTTAGTTTCTTGTATAAACCAAACGATGTGACGCATAGTCTGATTGTAGGGCAATATTTTTCCGTCCGCATCGCATGGTTTTCGGCATTTTCTCTCATCAGTAAATGCGGTTAAGCACTTTGACTAGTGTGATCAGCACCTCCCCCTAAGGTATAATAGTGACTCAGATTCAGATGATGCTGTGAGCATATTATCAACTGGGCATTAGTTGTTTCAGCTAATAAGTTCCGGCGATAATCTAATCTCTTATCCCAAACATCATGACTGCTGATCCAATCTTGATTTTCAAGAAAATGGATGCACATATCGTTATGTATGTGGTGAATATTGCGCACCCGGCAGCTGAGTGATAATTAATTCTATTGTCTTTTCAGCTAATCTTTATGACAGTAAAATGTATTGTCAATACTATTAGTCAATGGCATCCCTGATGTTTCAGGGGGCTGCGGATTCATATTGTTAACTCCGGCAGAGTGTGTGTATGCAATGGTGCTGCTTTTTTCTGAGCCGATACAGGGAGCGTTTAATGTACCAGACCATCTACTGCTAGATAGCGTTTACGTTCTACTCTGTACTTTTCAATATCCGGTTACCAAAATTTTATGCCCGATTATTAATAAATTTAAATCCGATGCTATGAGTGATCTCATGATTTAATGAGTAATTTCACTACGCGCGGATGCTTATTATGTTTTCAACCCCTCCTTTTCGTCGTCTGAGAAAAGAACAAAATCGGGAGATTTATAGTGTAATCTTAATAAGCCCAAGAGTACCATCAATGAATTCTAGCAAAGACCTCCGAAAAACCTACATGCATTAGAGAGAATGCTAGCACCTCAGGCCATTAAGTGCCATATCAATGATCACGCACTAAACAACTGGCTCGTCATATTCATAACGCAACTAGAGGTATGATTTTTTAAAAACAAAGTAAAAAATCACATTTGAAATTAGATGCTTAAGAAATTCGAGATCGCAGGCCTTATGTGTTACTAACAAAAATGTTATATCACATTAAGCTTTACTATAGTCTATTTTTAGAATAGCAAATCATTAATTCATTATGAGCAACTATTTTGAATAACCGCTCTCGGCTGCGCGAAAAGATTATAAAAACTTTATTTACAATAAATCAGTAAAAAGTATTGTATCAAAAAAACACAGCACATCTAGATAACAAATATTTTCTAATAAAACTGCATAGCAGCATCTCACATTACTCAAAAAAAACTGTATATGACTATCTGTTACTGCCATGACATCTGGGTTACGATCACACACAAGACGGTGTTGTTAGTGCACCAGAGCAAGAGAGATAGATAGATTTTTCAGCCGTCATTTCATTTATAATGATAATTAAAGCAAATCACGTATTACCTCTTGTTAGAGATATAATACATTCCCTTTTTGCTATGAATGATTAATAATAGTGTTGCAATTCTAATCGAGAATCAGGAGACCGCATGATATACCCGCTTATCAAGCAGGCACTATTCCGGCTTGATCCGGAACGAGCCCATGAATTCACTATTCGGCAGCTAAAGCGTATTACCGGCACCCCTATGGAATGGTTAGTGCGCCAATCAGTGCCGACAAAAACCGTCAACTGCATGGGGATTGCTTTTAAAAACCCCCTTGGGTTAGCTGCGGGATTAGATAAAAACGGTGATTGCATTGATGCACTTGGTGCAATGGGTTTTGGTTTTATTGAAGTTGGCACGGTCACGCCTCGTGCGCAAGAGGGTAATGCAAAGCCTCGTTTGTTTCATCTGGCGCAAGCGCAAGGTCTGATAAATAGCATGGGGTTTAATAACCACGGAGTAGACAACTTAATTGAAAACATCAAGAAATCACATTTCGGTGGGGTTCTAGGTATCAATATTGGTAAAAATAAAGATACTCCTATGGAAAAGAGCAAAGATGACTACCTTCTCTGCATGGAGAAGGTCTATCCCTACGCTGGATATATCGCTGTGAATATTTCATCCCCTAATACACCAGGACTTCGCACCCTTCAATTTGGTGATATACTAGATGATCTATTGCTGGGTATAAAAAATCAGCAGGCAGCGCTGCAAGCGACTTATCAGAAATATGTACCAGTGGTGGTCAAAATCGCTCCTGACATGAGCGAGTCCGAACTGATTCAGGTTTCGGATAGTTTAGTGCGTCATAATATCGACGGGGTCATCGCGACTAACGCAACTACAAGTCGAGCGCTGGTCCATGGTTTGGATCACAGCACAAAGACTGGTGGGTTGAGCGGTCGACCGCTGCAACTACGTAGTACGGAAATTGTCCGGAAATTGTCAGCTGAGTTAAAAGGTAAAGTACTGATTATTGCGGTCGGAGGGATCGATTCGCTAATCGCGGCTAGGGAAAAAATAGCAGCCGGCGCTGCGCTGATTCAAATTTATTCAGGATTGATTTTTCATGGCCCCCGCTTGATCAAGGATATTGTCATTGACATTTAGCGATGTTTGATAAGAAAATGATATTTTTCGGGATACCGTTATCCCCTCAAAGGCTGAGACATAATTTTTGATTTTACTGTAAGATAATTCATGATAAACCATCATAAGCATTATTTTTGTATTAGCTTTTCAATCTTGTAGATTTAAGGATATAGTATTTCATGAAGATCGTTACAAAACTCCGTTTGCTCAATCTTTCAACTGGTTCAGCGTCCTTATCTATACTGAGTAATTGCACATTAAAAGTAAGCTGCTAGAATTTTTCGCTAACAGTGCCGAAAATACAGGATTCATTCTTAAAATGCTTTTATCGGTGTTGCCTACTCTACTAGCCATGCGAGATATTGATTGCAAATCGACACAATCATGCTCAAGGAATACAACTGATAATGTATGATAGTGTATTCAAAATGCCGTGCGGTTTAAAATAAACATAGTTACCTCAGTCAAGAAGTGTTTAATCAATCAATTAATTAAATGATTCAAGTTATTATATCATAATAGCAGGTCTCCTAATTTAACCAGGGACATCCTCCCTGGTTGTCATGTCTGATCTTTGATGGGAATATATCAAGCACTAAATGCTTCAAGAAGAGATCCTAGGGAAGACCCTTGGAGTCCCCCGCGCGCAGGCCCTTCGCTTATGAGGACCGAAGATGTAATATGGCCTCATTCTGAGCCTCAGCCGCGCAGAGGAAAGGCATCAAGAGTTACAAAAACGCGAAGAGGCTTCATCCCAGTTCACTATGTTCCAGAATGACTTGATATAGTCCAGGCGGCGATTCTGATATTTCAAGTAATAAGCATGCTCCCAAATGTCTAGGCCAAAAATAGGATAACCTGAGGCGCCGGTAATCACTTCCCCCATAAGCGGGTTATCCTGGTTAGCTGTGGTTACAACGGCTAAATGTTCGTCTTTCTTCACAAGCCAGGCCCAACCGGATCCAAACCGAGATGCAGCAGCTTTCTCAAATGTCTCTTTAAATGCTTCAACGCTGCCAAAATCATACGCAATAGCACTCTTTAATTCGCCCTCCAAAGTAGTGCCTTGCTTCAACCCTTTCCAGAATAAACTGTGGTTGGCATGACCACCGGCATTGTTACGTAGTACAGTCCGTTTGTCTTCCGGGAGTTGGTCTAGTTTTTGAATCAGGACGTCAACCGGAAAATGAGCAAAGTCTAGTAGGCTTTCTAGGGCACAGGCAGCGTTATTGACATAAGCCTGATGGTGTCTAGTATGATGGATTTTCATAGTTTCTTTGTCAAAATATGGCTCCAGAGCATCATAGTTATAAGGCAGGGAAGGTAGCATAAATCCCATAATACTTTCTCCATATTGAGCTGAATCAGCTCTTTAAAATGTAAGTTAGAGTCGTGTAAGTGATGGTATGATTATAGTATATTTTACGTTAAATAAAACGTTTATTGGTTATTTCAAACGGGAAGGCGTATCAAGTAAGTGACCGTTAATTATGTTGAAAAAAAGTGTAGCGCATTAACCTCTTAGGTTATTGTAACTCAAAGCGAATGATAGACGTCTTCCTGACAGGCTTCATTCATTGAAGCATCTTGATCATTTCCATCATATTTCTCCTAACTGTTGATTCTCGTGACGCGGCCTTAGATGAGCGTCCAGAAGTTGTTTAAACCTGACAATAGTTTTTGCAATGAGCGATAACCTATGATCTCTTCGAAGGTGCAATGACTGCCATGCAGATGCTTATTTTTAAATGTAGGATTACGCTTATGGTATGGGCACGCGCCACCACTGCATCCTAAAGATCAGGATGCAGTGGTGTTATTTTCTTCCTTACTCGAGTTCCATTACACGTATATGTATCATAAGCGATATTAAGGCGAAGCTAGCCAGCGCTTTCTAGATTGTTTGCTGAGGGAAATTTGTTTGGTGAAACCCAAAAGAGGCAATGAATGAGTTTTAAGGCCGTCTAGATACAGCGTACTCCGATAATTTTATTTTTTGGTGCATCTACATCCCAGATAGACCGAACGTCTACTCTTTTTTCGACACCTTCCTTTCGGACTGTCTCTTCCCCTACAGCAAATAGCCTTAAGGATAACGCTTGTGCATGACTCAATTTGGGGTAATCTCAACCCATGTTGACACTTTGATCTTGATATGCACTCTTTGTTCTTAGTTGCTAAGAACAGTATTATTCAGGCGTCTTGAGTGTAGTGCAAGCAGTTTAAAAATCACGTCGATGACGACCTTGTAAGCTTTCACTCTTCGTTCAAAAACTGTTCCATCAGCAATATTATTCTGATAACACTTTTGTGTAGAAGACTCATCGTATCCGTCATCTAAGATTCACTTCCCTTGTCTATGCATTCATTGCTGAAGCCTTGATCTAGAATGTCAGACAAGGACTATACTTGAGGTTTTTTCATTGGGGGGGAAGAAGTGCTATGAACGTTTTTCATAGAGAGTATGCGTTAATATGAATATATGTGGCTAATACCACGCTTATCTAAAAGTTATAGAAAAAATGATATCGAACGATCTCACGGAACGGGATAATGTCCCCGACCCTATTCTACTGATAAGAAAAACTCTAAACTTGAAAATTATGATCTGATCAACGATGATGAGACTTGCAATCCTGTCAGTGCTCACAATAAAAGTGATGGGCTGAAATACACACAGAAGTTTTAGTTAAAGACGTCTGGGGTAATTATCTGAGTCAGCTTGACTATGATGCACAATATGAAGAAGCGATATTAATGACTACAGCAGCTTAACTGCATGACATTGAGGTGTCCCAAAGACCGCTTGAATGAACAATGATAAGGCCATGCTAGCGGTCTCACATAATAATATTTTCACTGATTCAAAAAAAATATTTTTAAAGCACCCGTGGGATAGCGTACTTCTGATTGAGATTGGTAATACCGCCATAGACTATTACGATAATGCGCTGTCACACAATGGAAGTTAAGATACGGTTTTTTCTGTAAAACTAGATGACAATCTGAGGTAATCCTGTGAGAGTGGTTTTAATAGAACTATCACATAAGATTTTAAAGAATTTCAGGTTACATCTTTTCTCTCTAAGCGGAAATAAGCAATCAGTCTTTAAAATGAACACCATAGATACTAGTGTAGTATTGCGAATGTCATTTTATAATCAGTCAGAGACTATGCAGTAACGCACCTCTGTTGAATGCATATGCGATTAGCAGTCGGCATACTGGTGAGTCACTTCCAGAAGAAACAAAGCAAATACCATTTCGGTATACGGTTTTATGCCTGTAGTGTATTATTTTAGGCCTGAAGCGTCACGAAGTAATGCGGCTTTATCGATCTTTTCCCATGGAAAATCTTCTCGCCCAAAATGGCCGTAGGAAGCCGTTCTGAGGTAGATTGGCCGCAAAAGATCTAACATGCTGATGAGGCTATACGGTCGGAGATCGAAGACTTCGCGTACTATGGCCGTCAAGTGCTTCACGGGGATCTTTTCGGTTCCGAAGGTTTCTAGTGCAATAGATGTCGGATCCGCCACCCCGATAGCATACGAGAGCTGCAGTTCACAGCGTTCCGCCAGACCTGCGCTGACGATGTTTTTTGCCACATAGCGGGCGGCATATGCTGCTGAACGGTCGACCTTAGACGGATCCTTGCCGGAAAAAGCCCCCCCACCATGACGAGCCATTCCCCCGTAGGTATCGACAATAATTTTACGTCCAGTTAGTCCGCAGTCACCCATAGGGCCGCCGATTACGAAACGCCCGGTTGGATTGATAAAATATTTTGTCTGAGGGAAGAGCCATGCCGTAGGTAAAACCGGCTTAATAATCTCTTCCATCACAGCCTCCTCCAGCTGCAGAGGGGATATCTCTTCTGCGTGCTGCGTAGACAACACTACAGCCTTAATGCCTACCACTTTACCCTGTTCGTAGGCAAAAGTAACCTGACTTTTAGCGTCTGGCCGTAGCCAGCTTAAGGCTCTACTTTTGCGAACCTCAGCTTGGCGCGCTACTAAACGGTGCGCATAGGTGATTGGCGCCGGCATCAGCACATCAGTTTCATTAGTCGCGTAACCAAACATTAGCCCTTGGTCACCCGCGCCCTGTTCCAGCGGATCGCTGCGATCCACACCCTGCTTAATATCAGAAGACTGTTTACCAATAGCGTTCAGAACTGCGCAAGAGTTAGCGTCAAACCCCATATCCGAATGAATGTAACCGATTTCACGGATAGTACTACGCGTTAATTCTTCAATATCTACCCAGGCGCTGGTGGTGATCTCGCCACCTACAAGGACCATTCCCGTTTTAACATAGGTTTCACAGGCGACACGTGCTTTAGGATCTTGGGCCAGAATAGCATCGAGAACGGCGTCGGAAATCTGGTCAGCAATTTTATCAGGATGCCCCTCTGAAACAGATTCGGATGTAAATAAATTTTTAGCCATTAATTTTTACCTTTGATTCGGTTTGGAAATGACTGGGCGCTCCTTGGAAAAAGCTATTTATAATGCCCGATTTTCAGATGGTAACGCTAGACTTCATCATCTTTTCTGATGAAGTGGTCTTAAAGAAGCAAAAAGTAATGTCCATCAACGCCTTGACGTATAGATGCCTGTTTTCATAAGGTCTTTTTATTGAATGCCGATAATTTTTTTGAATACACTGACATGTTAGCTGATTATCAGTGCAAAAATGCTGCGTGTATTTTAACACATGCTCTCTATAGTCAAGTGAAAGGTTACAATTATTCACCGGCCTATCGAATAACTAATCTTTTTAGCGGTGAAGTTTACTAACAGTATCGATAGATCAGTTATCTTTTATTTATTAGTGCTGCATGGAGAGAGCACCTCCTTTCAGCGGCAGTGCCGATTATTTTTACTTAGATGCTGACATCAGCATACTTTTGATAATGAAACAGATGCTTAGCTCTTTTCTTCAGCATCACGGTGCTGCATGTATGCGATATAGAAACTTATACAGCGGTCTTGTAGATATCTTAAATGTTATTTTTACATTAAATCATCACAGACAGTTCATATCAGCACAAAAATGTCAGTTTTTGGCGGAAGTGCTCCTTGATTCTATGATAGAGGTAGTCTAAAATTTTTTTAGTGAAGAATCATAGTAAGTGTGTTAACAGAGTATGAATACACGCAGGTTGAAGGGGGTTAGTTCCGTTCTTGTACGGGAGGCAGCAATACATAAAATTAATGATCTGTGCCTGATGTATGGGAGAGTACTAGAATTGACGCACCTGGAATACAGGATAAAACCACTCAAGAATCAGGGCACTACCTTGTCTCGTCGGTGTTGACGAGACAAGGTAGTGCCCTGATTCTTGAGTGGGGTAGCATATATAGCTTTTTTATTCTTCTATAGCAAGGGTATGCAATATTTTTTAATCTAAAATAATAGCATCACTATGCATGTAACCTCGTAGTTGACTATCGGTCTTTTGATCGGAAAAAGACTAACTGGAAAAGATAGTAGTTTATCACTGGCATTTTTCTTGCTGAAACGGCTATATTTTCAATTAAAACACTATTGCGATTCATTTCATGCTGCCTAAATACAATAGATATTAGTGTGGCGAGTGTAATACTTACAGTGTTGCACCGTATTGCCGCGTTAAACATGCCGTATACTTTCCTCATCGTATAAAAATCTTTCAGGAAATAAACCCGTTACACATGTCAGTTGATGAAAGAACGTGCTGTCATTGTACTTCAGCGATCTAGGATTGGTGAATAGTTATAACAGGAACGCATTTTATGAAAATTTGCATTATCGGTGCCATGGAAGAGGAAATCACGCAGTTGAAAAATTGCTTAAAGAAACCTAAGATTGAGCAGCAGGCGGGGTATAAAATTTATATCGGCCAGTTACACGGTATTGAGATAGCTCTAGTCAAATCTGGGATCGGTAAGGTTGCCGCCGCGTTAGGGACGACGCTATTGCTGAATCGTTTCGAGCCAGAGCTGGTCATTAACACAGGCGCCGCCGGTAGTCTAGCTCCGTTGCTAACAGTTGGTGATATTGTGATACCTCATGAACTGCGTTATCACGATGTAGATCTTACAGCTTTCGGCTATGAGCTAGGTCAGATGGCGCAGTGTCCAGTGTCATTTAACGTTCCTCCATCACTAGTGAAGCTAACGGAGGAGATAATTGGTCGCCTTGGTATGCATGCCGTATACGGTTTAATGGTTACTGGTGATGCTTTTATCAACGGTGCTGTAGGTTTATCCCGCATCTGTCAGGCGTTTCCTCAGGCGATTGCGGTAGAAATGGAAGCGACCGCTATCGCCCACGTGTGTCACCATTTTTCCGTGCCATTCATCGCAGTGCGCGTCATTTCTGATTTCGCCGATCACCTATCTCATTTAAGCTTTAAAACTTTTCTTACCGCTGCGTCGCAACGTTCTTCCCGTTTAGTAGAACAAATGGTACAAGCGATATCTAGGCAGCGTCAATAGGACAGTGATTTTCTGAGCTAACCGCACTATACTTTTTACGTGTCGTTAGCAGAACAAAATAATTTTCTATCTTATATTAGAGGTAGCGGAATCATTTTAAATACATCATAGTCTATATAAGCTTTGGTGCATACACGAGAGTTGATAAGTAGTCAGTTACTAGCAGCGTTAGTGTTATGCACTACGAACGATGTTCGGTTTTTCTCATTCTCACCGTGTAATTTAATTAAGTGCCTTAGCTTTTTTAGCGCTTTCTGATCGCCATATCATGCTAAAGTAAACTACGATAATGCACCCTAATCTGATAAGATGCGGGTCTTGATTTGCGAACTGAAAGAAGATTGTCATAGTCACACATATCGCTTGTGTTGAAAAATCAAAATATGGGGCAATCATTCCCTAAGCTCCATAGTATGCATTTTCACACACGGTCTTTATGGTAAAGCAAAATCTTCAATTACGCATTAGTATTTTTTATAGCATACCCATCAAGAGGCCAGCTTTTTGATGGGGTCAATAGATCAGGCAGCTATTGCGTATGGAGAGAGAAAACTTTTCTTAAATAGTAGAGCGATCATGTGTAATCAAAGAGTAGCTTTAATATACTGCTGATGATAAGGGGGGGGTTGTTTGACTTTATGCTCAGGATGCGAAGAGAGTGCGTTAACTCAACGTTTGAGTTGATGAAGTAGCCCCCTAAGATGCGCCTAGACTATCAGGCGTTTAGCAAGAAAGCATGGGTCAATCTGGCTTTATGATGTCGGTATGTGAAGGGTGGGACGTAATCCGAAATCTTGTAGTGGAAAGCGAGAAACATAACATGATCTATGTTTAATGTATTAAAAGTACTGCTATTGATATAGCAGCTTTGGCGAATTTGATAAAGCAATCCCGTGAAAAAAATTTAGGCAGCGTCAGTTAGCGGTGTTAAATTGTATTTAACTAGAATCATGTTTTCTTGAAGACAGCAAGGTGAATTTTCACGCTGTGCGAAATATTGCTAGTTACTACTATAACTATAAGAGTTATGCTACGATTAATAATCAGGATCAGATTAGTAGTAATGATGACGGTGGAAAAGCGCAGGCTCTTCATAGGAACTGACTCGATGAAAAAGTAAGTATTATTTTGATTTAGGGTACTGCTGGGTGATCAATCTGAGTCTGATTGACTATGGCTGCGCGGGTAGCTGAGGCAATAACAAGAACGAAAGAGCGTTAGCGGATGACGTCGTCAACTACTCTAAATGCCTTCGCGTCGCTTAACGCGAGCTCTTATAATCATTCATCAAATGGTCGCATGCATTCACTAACGCTACTTGTAGCGTTAGGCGCCTTTGTCGAATTTTTCGCCCCCCTGACTTTATTAAATCCGGGCAAGCTCCTGTCTCAATGGCAGTACTATTTTATAAGTTAGCACAAAGAGACATCACCCCGTTTCTTGCTATCTACTATCACTAGATGGTGCGTACACCCTACTTTTCATTGTTAAACATTCTTCTCTCTTTGACTTTCTATATTTTTTTGCTAAAGAATTTCAGGCCCTTACTATCCTTGGCTCAAGGAGATCGAGGTGAGAACTGATGCATCGGTGATTGAGAGCATGATTATTTGAGAAAAAGCTAAAAATAATGAAGAGGAGAATAAGAAAGACAGAACTTATATAGCAATAGAGTCAAAATCAAGACGCTCTCCCTACTAATTATCTTTACTCTCAAAATAAAAGCGTCCGTCGGTGTTTTTTTGATGCTGCTTTGCATATGTTGTTGAGCACGTCATGTATGTAACTTATGCATTCACGTGCCATCACGGCACGATGCCAAAAAAGTTTACTAGTATCTGGGCTTTAGCGTGTCTAGTGTCTAATATCATATTTACAAGGCATAGTTATTAATGCTATGTGTGTGGTCTATGTCAGATCAGAATAAAAATGTAGTGGCGTTAATTTTGTTGCCCACACACCTCAACACGCATAAAGAATTTTTTGTTGAATAATAAAAAATAAGACTATTTTGATATGAGGTTTTAATAGTGTATTTTACACTTCTCGGGTGTAATGTTGCTCATTACGTCTAACGTTTAGGATAGTATCCTAAAGAGGTCCATGTATTTACTGAATTGACGGTAAAAACGCGCTGTATTCAACAGAGCTTTATTTGCGATACCGATAATTAGTAGGGGTTATTTAAAACGTATTAAAGATTTTTATTTTTTTGGCCTGTATTCTTTTCGGAAAGAATAATATAGGGGGTATATTTAGCATTAACATGTTGAGATTACGTATACATTTTGTAATGTGTGATTTAACTACATAGAGCAAAATTGATGCGATCATTAGTGGCGCTTTCTCAACTTTTTCTAGATAATCAAAAGAAAAAACAGACATGCGGAACCCGCTGCTGTTTAAATGGTGCCGATAATAGGAGTCGAACCTAAGACCTTCGCATTACGAATGCGCTGCTCTACCAACTGAGCTATATCGGCATGGGATGCAAAAGTGTACTTTATTAAATCTAATTTCATTAGAGTATACAAAAAAAGAGAAATAGTCAATAGATATGCGTGAAAGTGCTGAGCATTGCAGAATATTACTTTTTCGGGAGGTCACAAGAGAGGATAGAATCTAGTGTTTCTTATTTAATTGCCACGTCTTCTCTTTTGCGCATTTTCACACCTATAGATCCCCGCCTCAAGATTGCTGTATTTTCCCTAAGTGAAGATGATCACTTCTTGATTATCAATCCCCCGACTAGTTTTTTTTGACCTTGGCTACATGAGCTGTTTTTGAGATAATACCTCTCTTTAAGTAACTTTTTGTTGTGCTTATCAGCATAAAATATTGATGTTTAATAAACAGGCCAGTTTATTAACATATACACTCCGTTCAATGAGGGGCAGAAATTAATCCTAAAAAATTAATAGGTAAGGATTTAATAATAATGTATCCCAATTAGATGAGTTCTATATCTGTTGTATGTCAATAGTTAGATGGCGTGAATATTTTTCACACATGGAACGTATTTACTCAACCATGGCACGCCGTTACCTTAACGACTTTCTGCATGATGCACTACTTGAGGCTTTGATGGAGTTATCTTAGTTAAGATGCTTCTGCTGAACTGGTCATACATCTGATGAAAAAATTCTGCCTACTATGCAGGGTCTGCTTGAGCAGAGCGGTGAGTGATGAAGCCCCTGAATATTTTGAAGTAAAAAATGGTTTTTCTTTATAGTCAGATGTAACAGGTTGCAAGATGCTTGTAAAAAAACAAAATTTGTGCGATAAAATTAAAAGAACAGAGTTATCATTTAGTTTAACAGGGTGGTGATCGCGCATCAATTGATGCGCGGGGAGTCACGCAGTGTCTTAATTTTTCAGGATACGCCCGGCCCTGATTAAAAATGGCTTGCCATTATTTACGTGGTATGTGATAACCCAATATTAGTAAATGAGGTGCAGTTTTGTTTATGAGTAGGATTTTTAGTAAAGAAGTTTTTCATGTAGATGATGTAGCTGTATATCGCTTCTCTAGCCCTATTTTTCTCTGATTGCTTTAAGCAGTAACGACTCGCGTTTGTCTCTGTATCGCCAAAAAAACGATTTAAACACTCCAAAGGAAATATGCAAGATGGCAAAGATCAAAGGTCAAGTGAAGTGGTTCAACGAATCTAAAGGTTTTGGTTTTATCACTCCGGCCGATGGCAGCAAAGATGTATTTGTTCACTTTTCCGCTATTCAGGGTAACGGCTTTAAAACTCTAACCGAAGGCCAGAGCGTCGAATTTGAAATCCAAGATGGCCAAAAAGGGCCTTCAGCAGTCAATGTGACTGCCCTATAAGCCAGGTTATTACGGCAACAGTGAGTACTTTGACTGACCTATAGCATCTAAGCGCCCCCTGCGGGCTTTGCGCTCGCACGGAGCTTTAACGATATGTCTACATTTTATAGCTGCATTAGCAAAAGTATACGGGGGAAAGTAAAATTTTTTGATATCTTTAGCATTACTTAAGTATTTGATATTTAACTAGATTCTGTAGCTAAATATATAATTTTCTGCTTTTCTTTTATCGCGACACGATATTTCAGCACTGACTCTGCATCTTGAGTTGCAAAAAAACATCAACCTTGGTTTTCTGCGTCACTCAGAATGTAGTCCTGAGGAATAATACTCCTACTATGCTAATTTCGTCTAACGATACTCAGACGATTATAAGCTCACGATTTCTGCGTGCTATTGCAGTGAAAATTTCCGTAGCGCATACCTTGTCCTAGATCAGGGTCAAAATAATTCATGGAGCGAGCGTATCAACCCCGCTAAACTTATCTCCACTAGCGATTGAGTTACGTAATAGCTCTGCCCAGTCTAGATAACGCGGGCGCGGCACCATAAGCTCGGCAAAAACCCTATTCTTGCAATGTAGAAGGACGCGGGGCGGTACCTGCAAGCCTTGAGTGTAGCTCTGAGCTTCCCTAGCATCCCTGCTATAAGACCTAGAGAACCCCACATGTACTTAACCGATACCCTTCTATCATCTCTCGGCGGTAGAATAGTACTGAAGAGCAATCCGTGGTTCGTAGAATTAATAATATACTAAAGATATTGGTAACAACACCATCAAGCTTTTTATTTTGCTCTCCTGCCAGTCGAATCCATTCAATACTGTTGTCGTGAACTTGTTTCTTGCCTGGTGGCGTTATTTTCTAGGCTTGTAGCACTTTAGGCCTCAGCTAGGCACTGTCCCAAAAACGATAAGTTACTGTAAGGATTTTGGAAAATAGGAAATGAATAAGTTGTCATCGTTAGTATGTGAAATCGGTGCGTAAAGCATTTACTCTAGAGTGTTTTCTACCGAAAGAGGGGTTCTTTTTCTCTCTATCTCGGAGGAGCATGTTGTCATAATCAGGATCGTGGTATTTTTTTCAGTATCCACTTTCCCATATAACGCTGTTACGAAACTCTTTTTATTTAACACCGAGCCCTTGCTAGGCACTTGCTTCTCTCAGCCGATTTTAGGATAACGATTGATGAAGTCTAAGGCCGTTCTCAAACCGTATTAGGGACTCAGCATGGCTTGTTTTGGCATTGGGTGTGCTGCGAAAAGGCTATTACATTCTTGCGCCGGTGGGATCTCCTGAAGCGCTAGGACAATAAGTAAAAGTTTTTGATAGAAGTTTCTAAAAAAAACGGCATACACCGTAGTTAAATGCTAAGATTAGATTATTTATTCTATCATGGGCATCATAGTTGTTGCTTTTTTCTGATGCGTAGATAGTCGTATGTATCATATGTATACTGTGATGCACTCATGCATCCTGAGAAGCTGTTCTGAGCTAGCCTAGTGTGCCGCGGCGGCCTGTAGTCTTGACAACTCTAGCATAAGTCAACTGAAGGTTCTAATTAATCGCGATGTGTAGTGCGACTAGTTAAACACTTGGAAATGACGTAGTCGATGATTTTTAATAGAAAAATGCTTTCATCTTAGAAAGAAAGTTATCAAGAGTTATCGCTACATTCTTTGCTCTTCTAGGGATTGCGGAGCTTTCTGTACCCATCGGATACAATCTATTTCTTAAAAAGCTTCTCAACGTCTGTATTTAAAAAATGAGCGCTTGTGACTAAAAAATGCTCTACTAGCAGTAAGTTAAAGCTGTCACGTGGCTGTTTTAGTGTGTGAGGCGCCCGCAGTAAGTTGCTATCTCTTCATGGCGTCACTATATCATGTCAGCCGTGATCTTGAGTTTCAATCCGGTTACGTAGATACTCATCGTGCTGGCTTAGTTAATTCCGCTAGCCCGATACCGTCGAATAAGAGACTTTAGCGCCTATTGTAACAGAGGATCATAACACTCATACGTATCGCAATCATCTGCGTCAGATGCTTCGCGAATGTTATGGTAAGTTAGAGTTGTTTGATCCGATCGACGCGATAAATCAGTAGAACTGTGTTATACGAGCAATCGTTACACACAATGCTGTGATGTATGTCTCTAGCTATTGGTAGATGCGGTAGACGTTTTACGTTAGAGCTACAAATACCATTCTACTAAAATTTTATACAAATTTACCTAACTCTTTTAGGTCAGTTTTATAAAAAAAGTAACATTGACAGTATCATATGGTGTTGATATTTTGATTCCGAAATCTACTGTCTTTATTAGAGTCTCGAGAAGAAAAATAGCTTGAGTTTCTTAGCAATAGAGCCGTCATTTTAACACTCGGTCCCACGAAGATCTGCGATTCCTTGATCGCAAGGGAAAAGACGCATATAGTTAACTGGAGCTATGGTTATGGGACTCATATGAGTCGGCAGGTCATTCGGTATGATTTTTAAAAAAAAGCGTCTCTTTTTATCGCACCATCCCGTCATGGTGCGATTGTGCATCGATTGTTGCAGAGCATAATATCGCTTATAGTTTTCTTATTAGTGAACTACTGGGTAGTCACGCAACTTTTTTGGTGATAGTAGAGAAAAATTGTGGCAATGAATGTAGTGAGTAAATCGAGAAATGATGTGCAGTTGGATATTTTCAACAAGATATATTATAGGGAATAGTAGGACTGTTAACATTCGTCGTTACAATTAGAGTGTAGCCTAATAGTTGATCCTATTGCTTGTCGCACGAATAAACGTATGCATTTGACCCGCTACCTACTGGCTAATCTATGCTATAATACTTTATTGCGCAAGTAGGTAAGTTTGGCCATCTCAACCCGTTGTGTGTTGCCGTGGCGATATTGATGCAGCGCTATTGGCAACATATCCCGCGCACTGGGCATCAGGGTTTCCCCTGAAATGAGTTCTAGACCTTCATGATCTAGTAGCGAGGGATATGCCTCCCACCCAGTTCCGGCGGTGGCCCAGGAACCAGTCAGATCCGCATGAAGCGCAGTGAGTGCTGCGGGCGCTGACACTACTTCACAATCTTCTCCTAGCCAGACCCCTTCTTTAAGCTGATAGGCGGCCCAGTATACTTCCCCCATGCGCGCATCTATCGCGGTCAGCACCTTTGAAGCTCCGGTTTGACGCAAGGCGCCTTCGGCCAACGCTGCCAACGTGGAGACGCTAATAATCGGTAGATCGACCCCCATTGCTAAGCCTTGCGCAATCCCTATGCCAATTCTCATGCCAGTAAAGCTACCGGGGCCGCGGCTGAACGCCAGCGCATTAAGACTATCAAGCGTAATACCGGCCTCAGCTAACAGACTGTCTATCATAGGTAAAATACTCTGCGTGTGTGTGCGGGGTGTAACAGCGAAACGCTCCAGAAATACTGCATCGTCAAGCATGAGCGCGGCAGAACAGGCTTCGGTTGCAGTATCAATAGCTAAAATTCGGGTAGACATACCAAACCTCAGGAGATGATAAAAGAACTTAATGGGTATTTATCATAAAAACCTTTTGCGATAAGCGGATAGTGCTTCTTAGCTATCGTTCGATCAGCGATCCTAGGCTCTACAGTGAGGGGGATACAGCGCGCCTGCTGTAGACCTAAACAGGAAAGCTTATAGAATATCGATAGGGTGCCTCCCTCCATTGACCCTAGATCACCTGAAGGCTACGGTAATTCGTGGCAGCGTATGCACGAGTAGAGGCCCTGTACGAGGCAGATAGATCTAGCGATTACGCAATCTGGATACTGTTCCGTATCTTGAACACTGTCATTATCGTAAAAGTGTTCTCTAGCGTAATGCTGTGACTATTACTATCGTCTTACTTACTTTTGGATTAAAGTTACATGGGATTAGATTTTTATATCCTAGGATTTTAACCTAGTAGATAGTCCGTACAGGCTAGTGCAGACAGGCAGTGTCTGCCTTGCTTGTGCAAGGGCGACAGCATACGTTTTTTCAGATGCACGGTGTTGCATAAAAGGAAATGATACTGTGTTTCTATAAATATTGGTAGCACATGTTTATCATTTATCTTGAGCTGTGTGCCAAAAAATTGCTTACATTCTGATTTTCAGCTTTATCATGACGCTTATAGTATGATTTAAATGATATTGCACATTCTTCCAGAGTGGCGGTTTTCGTTTCTAACGAAACAGAGTCTCATAAAGAGTAAAGTCTTGCAGTTGCATTATCCCTAAGTGCCAAGTCTTTTATCTGCTTTAGCAAATTCGGCAGAGGCCGTGTATCAGTGATACTGCTGCACGATAAGTTAGGCCGAAAACGAGCTGTCTTGATAAGTGATGAACAACCATATCAAGAATATACTATAGCAAAGATTGATGTTATTGTTTTTTTGTTTTAGCAAAAAACATAGCGTTCGATCTTATGTTGATTGAACATACAACGTTTAATGCTATATGCGTAAGCTTTTGATGAAAAAGTTTTAGCTCTATTTTTCTATAGACTCGCCTCATCAGATATGCGCCACACTATTGTCAGTAGTGCGATGAATACCTTGAGATATTTAGGGAGGCGGCATAAGTATTGTGTATTAACCTTCTTTATGCTGGGCTAATCTATTTCAAATGTATTTGAAAGAAGGCGACGTATAGCATAGCTCGCTGATACCTTGTAGTCGTGATTTTTGTAGCGGTACACCCACACGCTTTGATTTAAAGCAACAAGACACTCTGTATGGCTGTTTCGCTTATGCACAAATAAGATCACACGAGAGCTAGCTCATCATGTTGTCTGATGACGCATCACTTTTTTAAATATATAAATTTCAGGTAAGCAGTAGCTAAGAATCTTACAGTTATTTTAAAATTTTTCCTTCCATAGAAAAAAAGTTTAAAAACATTCACTGATTTATTTACCATCAGGCTCTCAATCGGGGAGTGGCGCTGACAGTGATAGATCACAATGAGTCATCTTTTACCTGTACGCAAAGAAAAGGCTGGTCTTGGACGGCATAGATGACTACTGTTTTACGTAGATCGGGGCCATCAGCATGACCCTGAAGATAAAGCGCGTACTTCGTGTTCAGTTGAGAACGTAAGAGAAAGTTGCGGGCTCGCTTGTTAAGCTTCTGTAAATTTTTTTAAGTTGACAGCAGGATTTTTTGATCAAAAAAAACTAGCGGTGATTATTAGTATTGTTATAAAAAACATCAATACCCGTTGTCATTGCTACTTTCGTTATTGACAGCACTAATCTTACGGTTTTGGGCAAGGTTGGACACCTTTGGTAACAGGATATCGTGACATGCTGAAAATAGACGTTAGTGGTATGATACTCTATCTAGTAATAAATTAACATGGCTTATCCAGCGGTGGTAGAGTGCGCAATATTCGCCATTCAGATACGATGAGAATAACCACAAAGTTAACACTTAGCGTCTCATCTAGGATAGCAATGAGAGCTAAAAAAGACGACTGATTATCACTAGCGCTCATGGGCTTAAATGGTCATATTCTGTGATTGAAAAAGTAATAGCGGCTGATCTGAGTCCGTATGACTATAATCCACAGGTAGGTGGGGTAATAGCGATGGTCACAGCGCTGGGCAAGATGACCTAACTAGCAAAGATCGCAGATAGTCCACATAGGCTAAGGCTAATAATATCTATAAGAGGAGCGAACGCCCTAAACATGTTATGTGATACAACCAGGCTGAGGTGAATTGAAGAATATTAAGAAATGTCTAATGCTTTTGCTTTTTTCTCGACATTTTTGCTCACTTTCATGAAAAGTAACCTTTACCTCAAGTAAAGCGCCTCTTGACGTAAGGGGCATTTGTATCGATAATGCCTTCTTAATATTTTGAGCATCTCGTTAGTATTGTGACAAATTACCATTACGCGAAAGGAATAAGATTACCCTAGAAACAATCGAAAACGTTTTATTCTATCAATTTAATAAATCAATGCACATTGAGGCGCACCTGGATGACGTTAAGTCTCATGAGAAAACAGAATGCTTAAGATGATAATTAGACTTTACTAGAAATGCATCACAGAGCAGTATCGTTCCTCATCATTCAAGACACTCATGTTCATGGTTTACTGTAGAGGAATGTAGCGATAAGAGAATCGAGCATTGAACATATAATTAATTATATCAAAGAGCTGCAAGAAACGATTTGCACAACGTTTTCCGCAAGGAGCTATAACGCCACACCGAGGATATGGCGTTAGAAGGAAGCGCGTGCTGCGCCAATGGCGAGTTTTCGAACAGGCAGGTGTGAATTGCTCTCGAGTACATAGCCAAATATTGCCGTTATCCGTAACGTTTTTTCGACCGGAACTGGCTTAACCGATCGTATCAAGGCACCGGCGTTTCGCTTGGTATAAATCCCCAGAGAATCCCTGTCTACCCGCCAGCCACGCTAATGTGCGCTTTTATCACCGCAAAACCGGGAACGTCAAACCTATGTGGTGGCTTAGCAGGA
Source organism: secondary endosymbiont of Ctenarytaina eucalypti (assembly GCF_000287335.1). Classification (GTDB taxonomy): domain Bacteria; phylum Pseudomonadota; class Gammaproteobacteria; order Enterobacterales; family Enterobacteriaceae. Next base: position 563,723 of record NC_018419.1, on the reverse strand, counting down.
GTTTTGACTGAACGCTATTTTACGGCCTTCAAAAAGAAGCCGCTCGCTGGCATTGAACAGCGCAATCGATTTTTCAGTCATTTGAAAGCGACATCTACCTCCTCTATGAACGCTGAAGCGATATGACTATTCTTTCTTAGATACCGCAATGAGACACGTGGTATTAGTGGGCTATTTTTGATGATCTGAATACGTTCGACTTTGACCTAGGCTATCTAGCCTCTTATTTTCCGATCATCGAACTACGGAAGTCTCATGTCTGGGGCGAACGTGAACGACAGTTCCCGTTTGATCGTCGCGGACGATATGTCGAGTGTGATTTAATCTGGGGAAAAGGAATGTTATTTTGTCTGCAATCAGGCCACTTCGCCGATTTGATCTGGCTTTCAATGCCGACCTTAGTGTGATGGGAGCATCATTACGAGCGGGCGAAAAAAGTCCCGCGGCTGCGTCATATGGCGTCTTTTTATCGGCTTGCGACTGGTTTCAGGAGTGACTGCTATGGAAATCTGGGTAGATGCAGATGCCTGTCCCTTGGTAATTAAAGAGATTTTATTTCGTGTCGCGGGTCGACATGCAATCAAGGTCACTCTAGTAGCAAATAAATTACTTCAGGTACCTCCGTCACGTTTTATACGAACATTGCTAGTGGCTGCTGGTTTCGATGTAGCGGACGATGAAATAGTTCAGCGTGTTGCCGCAGGTGATCTGGTTATTACGGCTGACATTCCGCTAGCGGCCGCAGTACTGGCAAAGGGCGCGTTAGCGCTTAATCCATACGGCGAGCTTTATCAGCGGTCTACGATTCGAGGAAAGCTGATCTTACGGGATTTTATGGATACCTTGCGCGGCAGCGGTATCCAGACAGGCGGTCCTCCGAAGCTTGGGCATCGCGAACGCCAGAAATTTGCGAATCAATTAGATAAATTATTGTAATAAAATTAATAAATATTTTTTAGAATACAATAGATTATTAACCTTACCTGACAGCATTAGCAATTTAGGCGCCGTCTTCTTTGCGGCCACCGATTATAGACATGAGCACAATCAGAGTCAGCATATTCATTCTACGTTTTAATTGATTCACCGTTATCTTCACACTAACCGCGACTTATGCGCTTGGTAGTATTGAATGAATGGAGTAGAGATATGAACCAGTTAGAGGGTCTGAAAAAATTTAGTACTGTCGTGGCCGACAGCGGAGACATAGAGTCAATCCGTCATTATAAACCACAAGATGCCACCACGAACCCGTCTTTAATCCTGAAAGCGGCCAGACTCAAGATTTATCAAGCGCTCTTGGAAGATGCTCTGGTTTATGCTCGAAAAGAAGGGGGTACCCAAGCAACTCAGATTCTTAACGCCATCGACAAATTAGCAGTTAATATTGGTGTGGAAATTCTAAAAAGTGTGCCGGGGCGTGTCTCTACTGAAGTAGATGCGCGCTTTTCTTTTGATCGTAGGATGTGTATCGTACAGGCCCGTAAACTAGTTTCCCTTTATCAAGAACAGGGTATTAATAAATCTCGTATTCTCATTAAGCTTGCTGCCACTTGGGAAGGGATTAAGGCTGCAGAAGAGCTTGAAAAAGAAGGCATTCATTGTAATCTAACGCTACTTTTCTCCTTCGCACAAGCACGCGCCTGTGCCGAAGCAGGCGTATATCTTATTTCGCCGTTTGTCGGTCGAATTTATGACTGGCATCACCAGCGTGCACCGCTAGATCCGTACGTAGTCGACAAGGATCCGGGCGTATTGTCGGTGCGAAGAATCTACACTTACTATAAACACCACTCCTATAAGACCGTTATCATGGGTGCTAGTTTTCGCAAAGTTGAACAGATTCTAGCGCTAGCTGGATGTGATCTCCTAACCATCTCCCCCGCTCTCCTGAAAGAGCTGCATACACAGCAGGGTTCTGTTCAGCGTAAACTATCACCTTCTGCCGAACGTAGTGATGATCCGGTAGGGCTATCTGAAGAGGAATTCAGATGGCAACATAACGAAGATGCGATGGCCGTGGAGAAACTAGCCGAAGGTATTCGGCAGTTTGCGTTTGACCAAGAACGCCTTAACGATCTTTTGGCAGCAAAATTCTAACCTTTGGAGCATCTAATGACATCAAGAAAATCCCTTGCTAACGCTATTCGTGTGTTAAATATGGATGCTGTACAAAAAGCTAATTCCGGGCATCCTGGTGCACCAATGGGGATGGCGGATATCGCCGAAGTCCTGTGGCGCGATTACATGAGCCATAATCCGTTAAACCCAAACTGGGCCGATCGTGACCGTTTTATCCTTTCTAACGGTCATGGTTCGATGCTGCTTTACAGTCTTTTACACCTAACCGGTTACGACCTGCCGATAGAAGAATTAAAAAACTTTCGTCAGTTGTATTCTAGAACGCCAGGACATCCGGAATATGGCCACACCAGTGGCGTAGAAACCACAACCGGACCACTAGGCCAAGGCATTGCTAACGCTGTTGGTCTGGCGATAGCCGAGCGCATGCTAGCAGCGCAGTTTAACCGCCCTGGCTATGACATTGTCAATCACTATACCTATGTGTTCCTCGGTGACGGCTGCATGATGGAAGGCATTTCCCATGAAGTCTGCTCGTTAGCCGGCACTATTATGAAACTGGGAAAACTAATCGCGTTTTACGATGATAACGGTATCTCTATCGACGGCGATGTTCAAGGTTGGTTTAATGATGACACCGCCTCTCGTTTTGAAGCCTATGGCTGGCACGTCGTACGAAATGTCGATGGCCATGACAGTAATGACGTCAAGGTAGCCATCGATAAGGCCCGTGCCGTTACTGATCGGCCGTCTTTATTGATATGTAAAACAGTTATCGCATGCGGAGCACCGACTAAAGCTGGCACGCACGGCGCTCATGGTGCCCCTTTGGGAGATAAAGAAATTGCCGCTACTCGTAAAGCGCTCGGCTGGCATGAGCCTCCATTCGTCATCCCTTCGGAAATCTACCAGGCTTGGGACGCAAAAGAGGCGGGTAATAAGAAAGAATCAACCTGGAATAAAAAATTCCTCACCTATGAAAAAGCCTTCCCCAAGTTAGGATCTGAGTTCAAACGTCGCATGAATGGCGAACTGCCAGCACATTGGCAAGTGGAGGCACAGAAAGTCATCGAGCAACTTCAGGCTCATCCGTCGAAGATAGCTAGCCGTCAAGCTTCGCGGAATGTGCTGGAAGTTTTTTGTCCTCTGCTCCCAGAATTAGTTGGAGGGTCGGCGGATCTGGCGCGAAGTACTTTGACAATGTGGTCACAAGCTACTTCTATCGCCGATGATTACGCAGGTAATTATATTCATTATGGCGTACGCGAATTTGGCATGACGGCTATTGGTAACGGTATTGCCCAGCACGGTGGCTTTCTCCCCTATACGTCTACCTTCTTGATGTTTGTCGAATATGCCAGAAATGCTGTTCGCATGGCAGCGTTAATGAAGTCCCGCCACATTATGGTATATACGCATGACTCTATTGGTGTGGGTGAAGACGGCCCAACCCATCAGCCGGTAGAGCAGTTAGCTAGTTTGCGAATGACGCCTAATATGAGCAACTGGCGTTCTTGCGACCAAGTAGAAACTGCGGTAGCCTGGAAGAAAGCTATTGAGAACCGAAACGGTCCGACAGCGCTAATTCTATCGCGCCAAAATTTAGCGCAGCAAGATCGTACAGCGCAGCAACTGGCGGATATTGCCCGCGGCGGCTATGTACTTAAAGATTGCGCCGGGCAACCAGAATTGATCCTTATTGCCACTGGTTCGGAAGTGGAGTTGGCAGTGGAAGCATATCAACAGTTAAGGAATGAAGATCGCAAGGTGCGAGTGGTATCACTGCCCTCCACCGATGTTTTTGATGCACAGGACGGGGCATATCGAGAGTCGGTATTGCCGAAAGAAGTGACGGCTCGTATCGCCATTGAGGCTGGTATTACAGATTACTGGTACAAATACGTTGGTCTGAAGGGGAAAATTATTGGCATGACCACCTTTGGAGCATCAGCGCCGGCAGAAGAATTGTTCAAGTTTTTCGGCTTTACCGTCGAAAACGTGCTGAGAATAGCACGTCTACTGCTGAAATAATTTTTTGTCTTCCCCTTAGCTCTGCGGGGGACCTTAGGGTTCCGGATGCTTCTACGGTTTTTGTTGACCCTAGCCACTCGTAGCCTCTTAGTAGCATTAAAACTACAAAAGTCTTTTTAAAATAAAATGAGCCCTGATGTTTGTAATCCTAATGATAATTTAAGCAGTTAGTATATCAGTACCTATATCCTAAGCGTTCAATTGTTAAGGATGCTTTTTGTTCGCTATCGTGCTTACTCGCGATGAGAAAGGGGAAATAACGCTTTCTGCCAAGGAGAGAAGCATAGAAGTCGTGAGCCGAGTGAAGATAGCGCGAATAGGGGTATTTGAAACTAATCTGATGCCTTACAGTTAGGATAGGTTATAGCTGGATTCATAAACTCGATATTTTCTGCAATCTTTAATGCAGCTTATTGCATTTATGTCCATACGTGGTTTCTATAACAACGCTAATAGTTAACATAACAACCTTAGTGACCTAGAACTTTGCGGGGGGATTAGACTATATGACGAATTTCCTGTCAGTGGCATTATTATGTGATACAGATAATGTTAGGAGGGTTTCTAAACTAATGTAATCGTTAGTGATTACCATGCCTTGTGATACATTAGAGACTCATCTAGACTCCAGATAGCGCCCCGACTAAAAAACGTTTTGAATGAAAACATGCCTATTTTATAGCTAATAAACATTGATAATATCCCGGTGTCTTTTTCTAAGTATTGCGCTCGCTTCGGACCTCAAAAGCTAACTTATTAAGGCGAGATCATCAATCATATTTAATTTCTAAGCAACGCATTCTCTCCGTCATGTGTGTCGATAGAGCCGTTAGGCGCCGCCTATTAGATTTCCCGCTAGCTTTGCTTTATCAAATCGTCAGCCTTTGGGCACGCATGATATGACTATCCAAAGGTGTGGGATAAATCTGAACAGATGATTACATTTCTTTCTCTGCCAAAGGGGTAGCACTAACAGCATTATCCGCTAATACTTTTAGAGCTTTCGTTCTACTTAAGGATCTGTTTATAAAGAGACTAGTTACTAATTCTAAACTGCTGCATAGTGCCTCTCTCTTGATCTGATGTACTTAATAAAGATGACAACACGTTGTTGAAAGCAACGCTTGCTGGGCAGAATGTTTGAATAAACATGTTTTATGCTATCGGATGAATTAATCGACTGACCGATAAAATGTAATAGCATGAAGGTAGGTCTTATCAGCATCGGTAGAACAGAGATCAAACGTATTGTCTATAAACATTTATGCATGAACAGTATCTGGATATTTCATTTACTACAGATTTTAAAATTATAAACCATGGATGATGCATTGGTCGAATGATGTATGACTATGCTATCACTATGATCACGTTTGAGTAAAATCTATTTTTAGCTCTACTGCTCTATCTCAGTAGAGTTGGTTTTGTTATAGTGAATGCAAGGTTTATATTCTACCTGCTGTCCCTAGTGCGCTTTCGCTCCCCCCCCTGCGCTTTTTCAGGCATCCTTTCTCACTATAGTAAAAGTGAAGGGTTTTTGGTGTAGATAGAGAAGCATCTTTCTCAAGGCTACGCTGCTGATAAGATTGTTACTTGGCTCCGTACCGAAGCGATAACCCTATAAGCGCGCTCAATCGGTCCCGAGGCGTCAGAGGGGGGGAGTATGTGAGGTGCCCTCAATGATTTGAGGAGATACACCATGGATATCTGTAAAGAACTATTGTGCTTTTTCTGGCAACAGGATTTTGAAACACTTGCTGACTCTAACCTAGTTTGGACAATTTATTTTTTGGTCTTTATCATTCTTTTTTTAGAGAATGGATTGCTACCTGCAGCTTTTTTACCCGGAGACAGTTTATTGATATTGATAGGTGTCCTGATTGCAAAAGAAACGCTGAATTTCCCTCTAGTGCTTATGCTTCTGACCGTCGCTGCTAGTTTAGGCAGCTGGATCAGCTACATGCAGGGAAAGTGGCTGGAAAATAACCGGGTAGTTAAGACCTGGATGGCACATTTTCCAGCCCATTATCATCAACAGGCATACCGGATGTTTCATCGCCATGGGCTTTCGGCTTTGCTTATTGGCAGATTTATCGCGTTTGTGCGTACTTTACTGCCAACGATCGCCGGTTTATCTGGGCTAGGAAGTGCGAGGTTTCATTTTTTCAACTGGTTCAGTGCTTTTCTATGGGTATCTGTTTTAACTCTACTTGGGTTTATTCTCGGGAAGACACGTATTTTTCAGCGTTATGAGGAGCGTGTGATGCTATGCTTGATGCTGCTGCCATTGGCATTATTAACGATTGGACTGCTGAGTTCGCTGTTCTTAATTTGGCGCCGTAAACGTGTCACTGATTTAAATAAAGAATCATGAACTTGTGTTGATCTCCCGAGCTCTTTTGCGAATGAAAATATTTCATGCCATTGGCACTATAAAATGAGAAGTCCCTAGAATTGAATATGATGCAGCGCGCCCTCGTAACAAGCCAGAAAATCCCAGATCAGCATGCATTTTAAAATATCTTGTGGTTAGGTAAATAAACTATCAAGCCTTTCGGTGTGAACTTAATTTTTTAATATAGCTGGAGCGCAGCAGATGGCACTGTATAAGTGTCTCATTCCGGCCAGGTGTTCAAGTATGCGAGGGTGTGTTACCGTGTAATTTTCTCCCATATGAGACGGGAAGAGTACAGTTAAGGAGGGGATTCTATTCAGCTTAATATCACGCAGTATCCACCTGTTTATACTGTAATGTGCTCATCAGGTGTGTCAAGATTAGAAGTTAAGCGTGAAGGAGATCGCTGGGAAGTGTTGCTGCTTCAGCGATATAGTAGAGTAGATATTCCCTGACGATAACGTTGTTCCAGTATTTCGCGACTGGTGGCGGTCATCTGTAGATCGTGCAGCAGTCCGTCGTGCAGGGCGTACACCCATCCGTGAATAACCACGTTTTGTCCCCGTCTCCACGCAGAGCGCATAATAGTCGAATGTCCTAGATTATATACCTGCTCTATCACATTAATTTCGCTGAGGATGTTTACGCGCTTCTCGGGGTTTTTTGCGCCAAGTAGTGAGCTATGTTTGTACCACAAATCACGGATATGTAAAAGCCAGTTATCGATTAGCCCTATTTCGGAATTATTGATGGCCGCTTGTATGCCGCCGCAGCCGTAATGACCACAGATAATAATATGCTTCACCTCTAGCACGTCTACTGCATATTGCACGACTGATAGGCAATTGAGATCTGTATGAATAACTAGGTTCGTGACATTGCGATGCACAAAGAGTTCACCTGGTTCCATCCCGGTTAATGTTTCTGCCGGTACACGGCTATCGGAACAGCCAATCCATAAAAAACGCGGTTTTTGTGCCAGAGAGAGTCTCTCAAAAAAATCAGGGTCTTCTTCGTGAAGAAGCTTAGACCAATCTCGGTTGTTACTGAAGAGGGTTGCAATGTCTTTCATTGATCTGAAGAGCTCATAATTTTTTTGAAGTAAATAGATTTTATGCTATTGCTGCAGTGAACCTGAGTGTTTTTAAGGCAAAAAGCTAAAGATTTGAAATAAATGATATTTGTTGCTATCGACTGATATAAAGAAAAGAATCATATTCTCATCGTAATATTGTTTCGCATTATTATTCTTCTTATCACACAGTAAGATAATAGATGTTAGGCCATTCAAGAACAAAACCCCTCGGGGCCGAGAAACGCATAGAAGACTCATGTCGCGTGGCCCCTGTAATGTACGATGAACACATGAAAGACAACGGGGAAAAGCAGTGCAATAATAAGCGAGCGCGTTTCTAAAAAAGAAAAAATTGAGAAGACAACTCGGGTTAGATAAGAATGGTCCTTACAAGCCCAACAATCCAGTCCAGTAGCCAAATATACCAATGATGAAAAATCCCATAATAATCCATAGTGCATTCACTTTTCGGCGCAGAAGCCACATACAGCCGAAGGTAAGTAATAGCGGAACCAGTCCTGGCATCAGTTGATCTAGAATCGTCTGGACTGTGGTGACGGTAGTTTGCCCCTCGATGTTAGTGATGCGGGATACTACACAAGGGATATTGACATGGGTCCATTTATTGACCAATGCCCCCATAACAAACAGTCCGAGGATCGAGGCCCCTTCCGTTAATTTTTGAAGGAAGCCACCGCTAATATCATTAACAATATTGAGCCCTTTACGGTAGCCATATGCCACCCCGTAATAATGGGTTGTTATGCGGATCAGGTTAAACAAAATAAAAAACAGCATAGGCCCGAGCAGACTGCCGCTCATGGCGATGCCAGCGCCTAGGGCAGCAAATACCGGTCGAACTGTGCCCCAGAAGATAGGGTCACCGACCCCTGCCAGCGGGCCCATTAAGCCGACTTTGATGCCGTTGATGGCAGCATCATCAATCGGGGCACCGTTGGCGCGCTGTTCTTCCATGGCCATGGTGACGCCCAATACCGGTGCTGCTACATAGGGGTGCGTGTTAAAGAACTCCAGATGTCGTTTGATTGCCTGCTTGCGGTCGTCATTATTTTCCGGATATAGGCGACGAATTACTGGCACCATCGAAAAACAAAAACCGAGTGCCTGCATGCGTTCAAAGTTCCAGGAGCCCTGGAACAGATTAGAGCGCATAAAGACGCCGCGTATATCGCCTCGCGTTAGTTTCTTTTGACCTTTAGCTGTTGTAGTGTCGACCATTGCTTTCACCTATTAATCCAGTTCATTATCGAGCTCTTTAGCAGTCTGATCCTGTGCGGCCTTTCCTGCAATCTGATTGTAGCGTGGGTTGAGCTGGATATAGATCATGGCCATGACCACGCCGATCACCCCTAGCGCCACCAAGTTAAAGCTAGTAAATGCTGCAGTGACGAAACCGAGATATAAGAAAGGCATCAAATAGCCAGCACGCATCATGTTGATTACCATCGCATAACCAACAACTACAATGATACCGCCAGCGATATTGAGTCCGCTGGTGACGACATCTGGAATCGATCTTAGCATATTGTGTACGGCTTCGGTACCAACCGATACACCAACGATTACCGCAGGAATAGCAATACGCATTGCCTGCAGCACCAGTGCCGAAACGTGTATCCAGCTCAGAGCAGTCAGATTGCCGCGTTCGGCGGCGCTATCGGCGGCGTGCTGAAAAGCAACAGTAATGGTACGTACAATGATAGTTAGCACTTGTCCTGCGGCCGCGAGTGGTATGGCGAGCGCGATACCGGCACCAACGCTTTGATGACCTACTATCACTAGTATGGTAGAGATAATAGAGGCCAGGGCAGCATCCGGTGCGATTGCGGCTCCTATGTTCATCCAGCCAAGCGCGATCATTTCTAATGTTCCACCGATGATGATACCAGTTTTCATGTCGCCAAGGACTAGACCAATCAAGGTACAGGCCACCAGCGGACGATGGAACTGAAATTCATCGAGAATCGAACCCATTCCTGCAATACAAGCGACGATGAATATCAGTAAAATTTGCAGTGTGCTAATCTCCATTGCACCTATCCTCTCTCTTAAGTCAGTAGAGCGATGACTCTGTTGTCAGGTAAAGGGACGCTATTATAAATGGTAATAGTTCGGCGTCGGGCTTATCGGCTGAGTTTTTTAATTAAATCCATCATGTTCAGCGCGGAATCGCTGGAAACTTTACGCACTTCTAGTTCAATACCGCGCTCATTGAGTTTATTGAACGCCTCAATGTCCTTTTCTTCTACCGATACAGCATGGTTCACTTGGGTTTTTCCCTGCCGGAAGGCCATACCACCAATATTAACAGACGTAATCGCGACACCCCCTTCAATGAGACGTAGGACGTCGACTGGGTTGGTAAATAACAGCATGACGCGGTCATTCGCATATTTCGGGTTATTGTAAACGCGGATAGCTTTGGCTACGTCAACTACATGGGCTGTGACTCCAGGAGGCGCTACCTGGGTGAGTAGAGTTTTTCGCACTTTATCTGCGGCTACTTCGTCGCTGACTACGATAATGCGTTTAACGTTGGTTTCCTTCGTCCAGCAAGTGGCTACTTGGCCGTGAATAAGACGGTCGTCAATGCGAGCTAAACCAATGCTCATGTGACCCTCTGATCGGGCGGACATCGATGATGAGGTTGCGCGTATCGGTGCCGGCGTCAGTTGCACGGTTTTCAGAGCTCTTACGCCAACACGACCGGTTTCTACTGCGATACCAACAAGTTCCTGAAAGGTAGGGGTATCGTCGCGAGCCATAAATGTTTCCGCCAGCATAGGGATATTAACACCCGTCACGACTTCATGATTCTCTTTATCGAGTACAATCCGGCTAGCTGCATTAAACGGACTCCCCCCCCAGGTATCGACTAGAAATAACACTCCTTCTGTCGTTTCAAGAGATGCTAGACGAGCCGCATATTTTTTAATTAATGTTTCAGCGTTTTCGCCGGGGACGAAATCGATCCAGGCCACGTTTTCCTGCGTGCCTAAAATCATTTCGGTTGTTTTTAGTAATTGCTCGGCCGCTAACCCGTGAGTGCCAATAATAATAGCAATGCTCACTAGATACCTCCTAATATTAAAAAAATGGGTTATGCGAATTGTGCAAAAGCCCTGTTGAGGGCTTTAACTATCACTCTTTGTTGGCATGACTAAAACGTCAGGAGTGATCTTTAACCTGAATTTTATTTTTTCGATATCTAAATACTTTTACTGATCTAAGCAAACAAACAGCTCTTGATTCAACGTTTATTTTAGTGTGTAAAAAAATAAAAATTGTGACGACGCGCAGTTATTTTCCTACTGTGATCAGTATAAACATACATAAAAGTGTCAGGGATAATAACTAATGAGTCTAAATTAAAATATTTTGTTCCGAGCTATGATGATCTGATACAATTGAAGTTTAAACTCATAGATAAAGAGAAAACACCTCTCAGATGGACTGTTTCCGAAGCTATTGCATTATGCTGTGTCCGCTCGTTCGGTTATCGCTTCCCCCTCACTGGCGCTTCGCGCTGGATCCTGCCTTACGTGATATTTGACTGACCCCCCTTAAGAAAGCGCGCATCTTAGCCGGCCAAGATGCGGTGCAAACTTTTAAGCATTACAGTCTAAATGCTTTACGGAGCCCGTGATGGAACTCTTAATGGATTCCTCAATTTGGGTAGGATTATTGACCCTAATAGTATTGGAGATTGTTCTTGGCATCGATAACGTAGTCTTCATTGCGATACTGTCAGATAAGCTACCGCCGAAAAAGCGCGATCGCGCACAAGTGGTCGGTCTTTCGTTAGCACTAATGATGCGCCTTGGGTTGTTGTCGCTGATTTCGTGGATTGTTACGCTGACGCGGCCGCTATGTGCTTTTAGCGACTTTTCTTTTTCTGGCCGAGAGCTCATCCTGCTTTTAGGTGGAATTTTTCTTTTATGCAAGGCAACGACGGAGTTGCATGAACGTTTAGACCATAAAGAACACGACAGTAGTGCTGGGCGAGGGTATGCTAGCTTTTTCGCGGTAGTAGTGCAAATTGTAATTCTTGACGCGGTATTTTCTTTAGATGCGGTCATTACGGCAGTAGGGATAGTCAACAATCTTCCCGTCATGATGATCGCGGTGGTGATTGCTATGGCAATTATGCTACTAGCATCTCGTGCGCTCACGCGTTTCGTTAACCGACATCAAACCGTCGTTGTGCTGTGTCTCAGCTTCTTGCTGATGATAGGTCTTAGTTTGATTGCTGAAGGGTTTGGTGTTCATATTCCGAAAGGTTATTTGTATGCCGCCATTGGCTTCTCAATGCTGATTGAGACGTTTAATCAGATTGCACGACGCAATTTTATCAGAAATCAGTCTATCAAGCCGATGCGCGAGCGTACCGCAGAAGCGATTATGCGTTTGATGAGGGGCGCTCCACAGCGCGAAATTGGCTCCGATGATGCGCCAAAAGCGTTGAGGCAAGTGCATTTTGCCGACGAAGATCGCCATATGATCACCTGTGTTTTGTCGCTATCCTCGCGCACTCTACGCAGTGTGATGACGCCGCGTAATAAGATAGCCTGGCTAGATTGCCAGCGGCCGACAGAAGAGCTACGTGCGACACTGATGAAGACACCGTACAACATGTTTCCGGTTTGTAACGGTGAGCTGGATCAGCTGATTGGTATAGTTCGAGCAAGGGATGTAATGGCTGCGGTGGATAGCGGAGAACAAGTAAAATCCTATGCCGCTGCTAATCCGGCGATTGTCGTCCTAGAAACCCTAGATGTATTGAAGCTGCTAGAGGAGCTACGTCGGGCGAAAGGCAGTATGGTGATGGTGTCTAACGAATTCGGCGTTTTACAGGGGCTTGTGACGCCGCTAGACGTGTTAAAGGCGATCGCTGGCGAGTTTCCCGACGAAGATGAGACGCCGGTAATAAAGGCCTACGAGGACGGCTGGTTAGCTAAAGGCCTCACTGATCCGCGTGCATTAAAGCAGATGCTAGATATGCAGGCGTCAGGTCTTGGGTGTGAGAACGTTGCCTCCTTGTCAGGGTTGTTGCTGTCTCAGTGTGATCAGATGCCCGCGGAGGGTGATGTACTGATAATGGACGAGTGGCGTTTTACTATTCGCAAAATGGTTGGATATCGCATTGAACTAGTTTGGATTGAACGCATAGCATCAAGACATGGCGACGAACAGTAGGTATTCATCAGCTAAAAGCGATGACACGGGAGACAAATATTCTCCGCCGGACCGCCACTGCTTTATGCATGAATGAGTAAACTATTAGCTATTGCTGCATGGACAGAAAAACATCTACTGGGTAGCGTGACTGCCTACTTTTTTACTCGAGGATCGTGCAATGACTACTGTTCCAATGATGCAGCAAGTGTTTTGCCTTTCGCTATGTCCTGCATAAGGCTGCGTTTACGCGATTGTTAAGCATTTCGAGCTACTGCTAAGATGTCTGGACTGTGCGTTTTTAGAAAAAATAAAAAAGTGCATATCAGCATCAAAATGTCAAAACTCAGTGAAAGTCTTGATTGAGTCGTTGATCTTAGGAAGATGAAGAGCCTTTCTAAGGAAGCATAAATACAGTCAGCAGCAAAATTTTGATACATGCAAAGTATGACCTCAGGTCTAATCTATCGCGAAAAGTATCTTCGTTGCTTTATTGCACAGCAAGACCAGTCATGAGCTGGCTTTATTTGATCTGACCAGTTCAAGTCCCGGGCAATATGTAGAAGGACAGCGCGGGCGCTTAGGATTGAGGTTAATATCATGATAGCCCATTCATGGAATGGTAGGAATGATTAGGAAGTATGCTATTTTACCATGAAAGTGTAATAGACAATTCTTGTTATCTCGGAGCGCTCTGTCCTCATAAAGTTTTGCTTTATGATTTTACATTGCAAATGGCACTCACTTGATGGAAGGGTGGCAAGAAATCTTTTTGTTGAACAAAGTCCTATTGAGGGAATAGATAACCGTTTTGCCGAAATAACTAGGAGAAAAATATTAGCTGGACCCATAATGATATGGCTAACTACTAAGTTAAAAATCAGCACAGGCACCTGCACCAGTCGTGCATAATGCCCTAACATTTTCAGAGAGCGGGTGCTGCTCACAGGCCCCATGTTTTTGCTGAAAAGCTATATTTTCAATTCACAACACACTACTAAATAGTCACGTTACATCTGGTTGATGATGCGAGGCTAAACAAGGATGATGATAATAGTCGCAACACTTAACGACATAAACTACTTGTATAAGAGAATAGCGTTCTCATAACATCAAATATAGCTTTAAAATCTCTGCTATCTTCTCATAAACTCTAATACATTCAAAAAAGATACGACGTTTCGATTGAACGTGCCCGCAGTGTCAATAGCGATTCATCGTTTAGGACTGTGTATACGATCACCTATGGTGATTTGTCGTAAGGATCGCAATCAGGACGGCGAGTTCTTTGATTTTTTAGCTTCACACCACACGGTCTATGCAGTCTTACTTGTGTACGTATTTTAAGTGCATTGGAGTACGTTCACTGAAGGGGGGGGTCACCGCTCGACGTTTGAGCTAAGCATTATGCTGTTGGTAGCTGAAGAAAAACCCTGCGCATAGCCACTTTTTCTAAGTTCGTAGATTTGCTACGGCGACATCTGATGACTGGATCCCTAACGTGCGAGGCGGCTAACCGCCTCTGTCAGGGCCTATGGGAGGCGATGTGGTCCAGTCTCTGCTCTTGACGGATGCTTTTGACTTATGCTTTTTGAGACTTGTAAATCACCAATCGATATATAAAAGCGTTACTAGTTATCTACGCGTTATAAATAGACTGTAAAGATATCTGGGCGGTTTTTGTCCTTCACCAATAGGATACATCATGACCTTTACGCTTTTTTTCAGCCGGGCAATGCGTGGGTGCGTCACAGTGGCGATGCTGGTCTGTGGACCAGTGCACGCCACGGCATTGCTGAACAGCTCCTATGACGTCGCCCGTGAGTTGTTCGCTGCCTTGAACCCTGGCTTTATCGCTCAATGGAAACAGGCGCATCCTGGAGATACGCTAACCATTCGTCAGTCTCATGCAGGATCGTCCCGGCAAGCACTAGCTATTTTGCAGGGGTTTCCAGCGGATGTGGTCACATATAATCAAGTCACGGATGTACAAATCTTTCATGATCGCGGTCAACTCATTGCCGCCGATTGGCGTGCTCGGCTGCCTAACCAAAGCTCGCCTTATTATTCGACTATGGCGTTTTTAGTACGTAAGGGAAACCCAAAAGGCATCTACGAATGGCGAGATTTAGCCCGGGAGGGCGTGCGGTTAGTGTTTCCTAACCCAAAAACTTCGGGGAATGGCCGCTATACCTATTTAGCCGCCTGGGGGGCGATGGAGGAAGCGTTTTACGGAAATCGCGATGAAACCCGTGCTTGGATGCAGAAATTTCTTGCCAACGTCGAGGTATTCGATACCGGCGGCCGTGGCGCGACAACGACCTTTGTTGAGCGTGGGCAAGGTGATGTGTTAATCAGTTTTGAATCAGAGGTTAATACTCTACGTGACCATGCCGGTTCTGGTAACTTTGAGGTTATCGTGCCGAGCACGAATATTTTGGCGGAGTTCCCAGTAGCCTGGGTAGATAAGAATGTAGAGAAGAACGGCACTACCCAGGTGGCCAAAGCTTATCTCAACTACCTATATAGTCATGACGCACAGCAAATTATCGCCGGTTTTTATTATCGGGTGAATGACGCGCAGCTGATGCATGAAAAGAAAAACCAATTTCCTCTGACTCGCCTATTTAGAGTAGAGGATCGGTTCGGCAGTTGGCCTTCGGCCATGGTCGAGCATTTCGATCGCGGCGGTGAATTAGACCAGTTGCTATCAGCAGGTCGCCGCTAATGTTAGGCTTGACTAACAAGAGAGTTCTGCCCGGCTTCGGCCTGAGCCTAGGGTGTAGCGTGTTTTTCGTCTGCCTAATTTTACTGCTACCGTTAAGTGCGCTGGTCATGCAACTGGCGCAGATGAGCTGGTTGCAGTACTGGAGTCTCATCACTGAGCCGGAGCTAATAGCGGCGTATAAAATTACGCTCATTTGTGCCGGAGTAGCGTCCATGTTTAATGCGATCTTTGGCATGTTAATGGCCTGGATTCTCAGCCGCTACCGGTTTCCAGGCCGTGTATTTTTAGATGGCTTAATAGATTTACCGTTCGCGCTCCCAACCGCAGTGGCGGGTCTTACATTAGCCACGTTATTTTCTACGACGGGCTGGTACGGTTTCTGGTTAGCGCAGCTCGGGATTAAAGTGTCGTATACTTGGATCGGTATAGCAGTGGCCATGGCTTTTACCAGCATCCCATTCGTGGTACGTACGGTGCAGCCAGTTCTAGAAGAACTCGGGCCAGAATATGAAGAGGCAGCACAAACTTTAGGCGCGAGGCATTGGCAGACGTTTTGTCGCGTCATTTTACCGGAAGTCGCTCCATCGCTATTAGCTGGAACTGCGCTATCTTTTACCCGTAGCCTGGGTGAGTTTGGCGCGGTTATCTTTATAGCTGGTAACGTTGCCTGGAAGACAGAGGTCGCCTCGTTGATGATTTTTATTCGCCTTCAGGAGTTCGATTACCCAGCGGCCAGCGCGATGGCCTCGGTCATTCTCTCGGTGTCCCTAATGCTTCTGTTTGGCATTAATGTGCTGCAATCATGGTTCGGTCGCCGACTAGGGAGGGGGAAATGATGACGAATATCTCCAGATTTAACGGCACCGTCCGCGCCCCTTTTCTTTGGAGGCAATGGATTTTGATCGGCCTGGGGGCATTCATTTCTCTACTATTGATTTTGATGCCGCTAATTTTTATTTTTGCCAGCGCACTGGCGGAAGGTCTAGCAGTTGTGGGGAAAAACCTCAATGATAGGGACATGCTACACGCGGTTTGGCTGACGGTGCTGATTGCCCTAATTACCGTGCCGATTAATGTCGTCTTCGGTACCTTAATGGCCTGGTTAGTAACTCGGTTTAATTTCCGAGGCCGTCAATTACTGCTGACGCTGATGGATGTGCCCTTCGCGGTGTCGCCAGTGGTGGCGGGACTGCTTTATTTGCTGCTTTACGGCAGCAATGGTGCTGTAGGAAATTGGTTAAATGAGCATGATCTTCAATTGATGTTTTCTTGTCCGGGTATGGTGCTAGTGACGATATTCGTTACATGTCCATTCGTAGTGCGTCAACTAGTTCCGGTGATGCTCAGTCAGGGTAGCGAAGAGGACGAAGCGGCCGTTCTATTAGGCGCATCTGGATGGAAAATGTTTCGCCTTGTTACACTGCCTAATATCCGCTGGGCATTACTATATGGCGTCATTCTAACTAATGCTCGCGCTATCGGCGAGTTCGGAGCCGTATCGGTGGTATCGGGAGCTATCCGAGGGGAAACTTATACTTTGCCGCTACAGGTGGAATTGCTATATCAGGATTATAACGCCGTGGGCGCGTTTACTGCTGCCGCGCTGTTGACATTTATGGCAATTGTAACATTATGCTTGAAGCGCGGGCTGCAGTGGCGCCTTGCGTGCTATCGAGAGAGGGAGGCGCAATGAGTATAGCGATCGATAAGATCACTAAGTTTTTTGATAGCAGCAAAGTACTGAACGATATCTCGCTAAACATCAACTCCGGGGAGTTGGTTGCGCTTCTGGGACCGTCCGGGTCGGGAAAGACAACGCTCTTACGTATTATTGCGGGGCTCGAATATCAAAATAGCGGTCGTGTATGTTTCAGCGGTAAAAATGTCAGTCGAATGCATGCCCGTGAACGTCACGTAGGTTTTGTGTTTCAGCACTACGCTCTTTTTCGCCACATGACCGTCGCTGAGAATGTTGCCTTTGGTCTGACGATCCTGCCCCGACGAAAACGTCCTGCGCAGTCCGTTATTAAGCAGAAAGTGGCCAGCTTGCTGGAGATGGTGCAACTAAGCCAGTTTGCTACCCGATATCCTTCCCTGCTTTCCGGTGGTCA
This sequence comes from secondary endosymbiont of Ctenarytaina eucalypti, assembly GCF_000287335.1. Classification (GTDB taxonomy): domain Bacteria; phylum Pseudomonadota; class Gammaproteobacteria; order Enterobacterales; family Enterobacteriaceae. The sequence goes on along the minus strand of NC_018419.1, from coordinate 546,105 downwards.
GAAACAGCGCGTAGCCTTGGCGCGCGCCCTAGCGGTAGAGCCGGAAATTTTACTACTCGATGAGCCTTTTGGTGCTCTTGATGCACAGGTCCGTAAAGAGTTGCGCCGATGGCTGCGTCAGTTGCACGAAGAGTTAAAATTTACCAGTGTATTTGTCACTCACGATCAGGAAGAGGCGATGGAGGTCGCTGATCGGGTGGTGGTGATGAGTCAGGGTAATATTGAACAGGTAGGAACGCCGCAGGAGGTTTGGCGTGAGCCAGCAAGTCGTTTTGTATTGGAGTTTCTTGGCGAGGTCAATCGCCTAGACGGGGAAATCCGAGGGGCCGAGCTCTTGATCGGCCCGTGTCATTGGCCGCTTCATTACAGACCAGTGCATCAGGGGTCGGTGGAGTTGTTTTTCCGGCCGTGGGAGATGAGTTTAAGCGAAGAGTCTACTACTGCCTGCCCGTTGCCGGTACAGATTATTGATGTCAGTCCGCGGGGGCACTACTGGCAATTGGTGGTGCAGCCGATAGGTTGGCACACTGAGCCTTTGACGGTGACACGATCGGAATTAACTGCTATCACGCCTTCTCGCGGTGATCGCTGTTACCTAGGTGGTCAACACGCACGCATCTATATTGGTGATCAAGCCATGAAATCCATCGTTTTCAATGACAGAGCATAAGTTCTGCTTATTTCTTCTTATCACTAATCTTTTGCGTTCTGTTACTAGTCAACTATTGATAAGGCCTGTGGCCTCTTGCATTTGATAAGCCTATAAAGTTAAAGTCTGTAGCGTCTTATACATTTTGATTGCAATTGATGACATATTTATTTATCCACGTAAAATTTAAATATCTTTCCATAAATCGTGTTCTTAATGAAGAGACCAGAGCGTATGATGAATTTTGCTGTTAGTGGGGGCTATTTACGAGATCCGGGTATTGTGTTAATATTTTATTTTAACAACGTCATATAATTAAGTTCTGTGACCATTTTTATGGTCATGTAGACATAAAGGTAATGTCAACAGAGTATCTCTAGTCTTTCATTTTCTTTTGAAGCATTCCGGTCTTAAGGGCTCAATCTATATTTTTAGCATGCTTCTGTCAGCCTTACTTGACTATTTTACAAATAGCCACCAGATTGATAAGGTTTATGCATGAATCAATGACGAATTTCACTACCTGTTAACATCTATGTGCCGAGACAACCTGTAATGTTATTAGTATTTTACTGTTACTCTCATTGAGAGGCACTAATTGTTTAGTGTGCTGAGGAGATTATTACAAACACTTCGACTAAAGTAATAAAGCCTCCAGTTATTTGAAGTTTTCTACCTATAGTTTACAGGCAATGAGAGATGATAGAAGAAATATTTATTGAATTAAAAGAACGGAGAGAGTTGCCATATAAGTACTTGAACATTAACATTATACGGCTAGATTTTATGAAAAAAGCGTACATATGAGGTGATCAAAACTTCATACTAGCAAGATAGCAGTAATTTGCTAGAAGAGACTGTATATCCCCCGGTGGATTTATGTGTAGTCTGGCGGTGAGGGAGGGATTCGAACCCTCGATATACATTCGCATATACACACTTTCCAGGCGTGCTCCTTAAGCCGCTCGGACACCTCACCAAATAATTAGTACATGTGTCAAAAGAAAATTAGTATAGGAATACCATCTTTTATAGTCAAGTATAATTTTGACATCAAGTGCTATTTTCATAAAATATGAGGCTGTATTTGATTGATCACTGATGACCCTTTCTTTCAGGAGATTGAGATGAGGTTGTACGAATAAACTACTGAAAATTAGAACCTCAAAGACAACATCCTTGAAGTGGCGTTGTTAAATTCTTTACAGCTTATGACAAGTTATGCACTGTGGCTTCTGTGGCTTGTATTCCTTATCGCTAGCAGCGCAACCCAAGAACGTGATTGCACGCTACTATTGCAATTGCTTCTCTTTTCTTTTGTAGAGGAGCACCCAATAAGTTTTTGAACCGGAATATATCTGCTGCAGCGATTGAACTCAGATAATATAAATAAAATTAAAAAATTTTTCTTTTCTTTGAGAAAAACCTTATTGTATTAGCGTGAATATGAGTCTTCTTCTAGCGTAGAAAAAATATGCAGTAATTTTAACCGAAAAAAGTGCTGATTGAGATACTCTCCATTGCATGCCATGTTTTACAGCGATGATTGAACGCTAGAGATGCTTGGACACTTGCTGAGAATTTACACACGTCACGACAAGATTTGACCATCAGTACTAGCTACATAATGCAAGGCTTGCATTTTAAAATAACGGCCCTGACAGTTTGTTTGCGTGGTCGAGAGACAGCAGCTTCAGTCCTAATATATTTGACGCAATATCCTCTTATTGCTATGTAAGCTATTTTGCAGCAGTGAACTGAGCAGCGCGCTATCTTCTATACTGTCCGGCGCATTACTCATAGCTGTATTATAACGATTGCAGTTACAGATAACGTGTCGGCGCCTTATGTTTTTTGAATTAATAGATTTAATCGTGATGAGGCATGACTTTATGAGAACAAAGTACACCGGACAACACTAGAATTTTAACTACAATGTATGAGAAGAGCAGTCAAACTACTTTTAATTCAAAAAGCTTCGATTCTCGTGATACAACGCACTTCGTGCGTAACTAAGGGATATTTCTGAGTTATGCACTCTTGTTCTATAGAGTGCGTCTGTCTCATTGAAGATGAATCTCCACTTTTAGCACAGAATGCATTAACTGTTAACCCATGTTACCAAAAAACACGTCGAGGGACAATAGATATGCTCTTCCGCAATAAATTACTAAAACCAGACGGGGCTGTATCAAGAAGGATACATGACAACCCGGAGACACTGTAAGAAATCACTTTTAGTTTATTAGGCGTAAAGTAATATCTTTTCCCTGTTTATCATGATTGCCGCTGAGACGCTTATTTTAAGCGCGTAGAGATAATCATATTATAGCATGAAGAATCTTCGACCCTGCAGCTAGATAATCAGCTGTATTTTTTCAGTCAAAAAACATCATTCTAGTAATGTATATTACTAGCTTTATGGATTTCTGTTGCCTAGATTTACTTCTGAATTTGCTTTATAAAATGCAGCAGAAGCTATTGATTGTTAGGACTGATGTGTGATAAAGAAATAGCAATCATTTATACCTAGTGCTGGCTACTACCAAATTGATTTTACGTCTGATGCTGTGTTTTTCTATATAAAAACTGAAGCACGGGATCATATCACTACTTTTATGCTGTTATGCTGATACGAGAAGGGGCCGCCCCCATGAGAAAAGAATAGTCTTCGCATTTTTCAGGTAGTGCTGTAAGTTTACAATAGATTCCAGGAATCTTTTTCATGCTCTTCGCGCAAAGCCGACGATCTTGTTTTATGATTCGAACCTCATCAATAGTTTATTTAAGCAGAAAAGTAACCGGTTTACTTGCCAAGAGCAATGTTCTTTACTTATCAAAAATAGATTACGCAGACCTGTATATTTTCAGACAGCGGCGCTGTTTTAGGCCTGATTGTAAGAACTCTAGTTATTGATTTGAAATGGTCGGCTTGCTATAGGGCGCATGTTTTAAAATGAAGACAGTAACATGCTCTAATGTTTACCTCGTGATCTATGTATTTAGGTAAGCATTAGGCATCCCTAACACTAACCGCATTTCGTAAGAATAGAGATGCTAGTAGGACGCTCACGACATCATTCTAGTGTATTCAGAAATGCTTTTGTAATGATGTTCCTGAATGAGAAAAAGTCTTTTGAAAAAAAATCTTTTACTTTATTGCTTTAGTAAATTTTTTACTCTCTAAAGCGTAAAGCGATACAGTCACCCCGATCCGGAAACAGCTTTGAGATGAAGAGGTTTTTTACTAACACCGCATCTCAGAACTGCATCATGCCTTGCTGTTCAATAAGATCTTGATGTTATTGCTACATCCCCCTACTGTTCGTAGAAAAGTGTTGATAGCCGCATGAACCTGTAGGTAATGCAGGTTGCGGGAGAGAGGTTTTTAGCCATAAAAAAGGAATAAACTATCTTGATATTCTAGCTTTATTGTAGTTTAATCTCTAGTAGAGCGAGTACTAGAGCATCTAAAATGAGTGCGCCCAGGCAGACACGGCTAAATTTTGAAATCAAAAGAAGATACTGCTTTTTTGATTTGCTGTACATTTTTAATATGCAGTATTCAATATTTTCTTCACTTTATATCATACCCAATGTTTTTAAATAACGTATGACTACTCATTGATCTTTAAAGAGATATTATACATTCTTCAAGATACCAAAGTTTCAAATAAATTAGAACAGCATTTTTTAGCGACAATGCGCTTAAGTTGTACGGAACAATTTCAGCACCGTCTCGTATTCATGGATATGAATACGACGGGCATAAATAGATGCAAGGCTACATACAAACTCGTGTGATTTTATTCGAGCATAAAAGTCATTCTGTTGACCTTTTACACAAACAGTTATTTTTGCTAAAGTAATGCAAAGGTTGCTGCGCGATACTTTAGAAAAGCCGCCTACCTGAGCGAATACAGGTGTGTCCTAGGCTCGGCATACCCTATTAAGCCGTGCACAAGATACAATCCGCTATCGCTTAGCAGATAACCCTAATTCAGCTGGAGCTTTAGGCCGCTATCTCTTTGAGATATGTATCTAAATAAGCGCTCTAAATCACGCGTGCTGGTTACCTACTTTCACAAGGCCAGTGGCCCCGTTCAAACAACTCAATCAGCTCCCTAAAACTATGCATAGCTATCGTTATCGGACATTTAGTGCACAAAAAAGCAGCGGTGAAGTAGAATCACGCTATCTGGCTATTCACTATAGGTTGTTCTAAATAGAGATTTGATGCAGTAGTGAGTGATAATTTTAACGCTAAACAGTTTCTGAGCACGGTAACCAGTCAGCCTGGAGTCTATTGCATGCATGATGCATCTGGTACGGTTATCTATGTCGGCAAGGCCAAAGATCTAAAAAAACGTCTGGCGAGCTATTTTGGTACTCACCTGACCACTAAAGCCTCATGTCTGGTGAAAAAAATTCGGTATATTAATGTGACCATTACCCATACTGAAACCGAAGCACTACTACTAGAGCATAACTATATTAAGCTGTATCAGCCACGCTATAACGTATTACTTCGCGATGATAAATCGTATCCTTTCGTTTTTCTCAGCAGCGATGCGCACCCTCACCTCATAGCCCATCGTGGGGCTAAGCATGCAAAGGGGGAGTATTTTGGGCCGTTTCCTAATAGCGATGCGGTCGAGAAGACCCTCTCCATTTTAAAAAAGCTATTCCCCATTCGTCAATGCAAGGATAGCGTATATCGTCATCGCTCACGGCCGTGCCTACAGTATCAGATCGGTCGTTGTCTGGGCCCATGCGTGCCGGGGCTAGTCAGCGATGAGGCATACCAGCAGTACGTGGAATATGTCCGCTGTTTCTTGTCAGGCAAAGATGACAAGGTGATTGATCACCTTGTGGAGCAGATGGAGTTGGCAAGTCGTATGCTAAAGTTTGAGGATGCAGCGCGTGCGCGAGATCAGATCCGTGCGGTGCGCCGAGTCACGGAAAAACAGTTTGTTACCGGCGCCCGGAAAGATGTAGACGTTATAGGCGTATCATTCGCCGCCGGTATCGCGTGTATCCATGTTCTGTTTATCCGACAGGGACAAGTATTGGGTAGCCGTAGCTATTTTCCAACAGTGCCTTCCGGAACGGACTTGGCAGAAGTAGTACAGACTTTTGTCGGGCAATTTTATCTTCAAGGCAGTCAGATCAGGTCGCTACCGGAAGAGATTCTATTAGACATTCCACTGCCTGAGAAAGAAGTGCTAGTAAGCGCACTTAGTAAGAAAACAGGAAGGCGCGTGAGTATCCGAACAAAACTGCGTTTCTATCGCGCTCAATATTCAAAGCTAGCCTATACCAATGCCGCGACGGCGTTGATGGCAAAGCTATCGCAGCAGTCAACAGTACATCAACGGTTATTGGCCCTGGAAGAACAATTAAGCATTGCGAAAATTAAGCGAATGGAATGTTTTGATATTAGCCATACGATGGGCGAACAGACGATCGCCTCTTGCGCCGTTTTTGATAGACACGGACCGGCGCGCGCTGAATATCGCTGTTATAGCATTCAAGGGATTACTCCTGGTGATGATTATGCTGCAATCTTACAAGTCCTTCGCCGTCGTTATGGTAAAGCTCTTGAAGAAAAGAAAAGACCGGACGTGGTGATTATCGATGGTGGTAAAGGGCATTTGGGTATAGCTAAATTGGTTTTCAAGGAGCTGGACGCATTTTGGGACACATCAGGTGTAGTCTTGCTTGGGGTAGCAAAAGGCTTAAACCGTAAAGCTGGCCTGGAAACGCTTTTTTTTGAACCGCATGAATCGGGGATAGCACTTCCGACAGATTCTCTAGCGCTGCATCTGATTCAGCATATCCGTGATGAATCACATAATCATGCGCTTACAGGTCATCGCAATAAGCGTGCGAAAGTAAAAAATACCAGCTCACTAGAATTGATTCAGGGAGTAGGATTGCGACGTCGACAGTCGCTACTAAAGTACCTTGGCGGCCTGCAAGCGTTACGAAATGCTAGTATAGCGGAAATAGCCCAAGTACCGGGTATCTCGAAAGTCTTGGCCGAAAAAATATTTAATGCATTGAAACACTAGCTAAAATATAGCAACATACTTGTTATCCCCACCCAGGCCAGATAGTTCACAACGTTTTATGCAACTGAATATACCGACTTGGATTACTCTCTTTCGCGTCTTCACGATGCCATTTTTTTTCCTAGCTTTTTATCTCCCCTTAAAATGGGGACCGCTTAGTTGCTCGCTAATTTTTATTTTCGTAGCGGTAACAGATTGGTTAGATGGCTTCCTGGCGCGAAGGTGGAAACAAACGACCCGCCTTGGTGCTTTTCTCGATCCCGTTGCGGATAAAGTGATGGTTGCTACAGCCTTGGTGCTCGTAGCAGAACATTTTCATTCATGGTGCATAACATTGCCTGCAGCAATAATGATTGCACGTGAAATCCTCATCTCCGCATTGCGTGAGTGGATGGCGGAAATAGGTAAACGCAGCAGCGTCGCGGTTGTCTGGATTGGTAAACTAAAAACTACCGCGCAAATGCTAGCATTAGTAGCATTGCTGTGGCACCCGGATGACATAGTGTCAGCGATAGGCATTGCTGCGCTATATGTCTCTGCAGTGCTGACTTGCTGGTCAATGTGTCAATATCTGTCTTCTGCCTGGCACGATTTGTGTGAGAATTAAAAAAGCTCTATAAGAATCAGAGATGCGCTTTTTATATTCCCGGGAAAATTCATGCTTATATTTAATGTTTGACGTAAAACGATCTGCTTGCGAATCTAAATTTGCGCCTCCCTCTGCACGTTACCTTACTTCGGATACTCTTTTTTTAGAATCAAAGCTTTTCAAATATTAAACGCTGTCTTGTAAATCTAATATTATTCGCCCTATGACAAAACTGATACACAAAGCATATGTATGTAAACTAAGGTCTAGCAATATAGTGAGCCTGGCGTTCAAGTGCTTTATGGCGCCGGATTGCGTCCGTGATAGTCTCAACTTTCAGTATAGGGCTTGCTGACCGTATAGTTTTATGCCCTGGTTGTGGTGTATTGCATTTTTAGGTGATGACCTCAATGAGATGATCGTGGTTGAGAATGTTCTTTTTTTTAATACACGCGTCGTATTTTTTTTGAATCACAAAAATCATGCTTTTCTTCTATGGAAGGTTGAAGAGACAATGTCTGTCATCTAGGATGTGCCGCTTTCTCATCAGGCTTAACTGTATAAGTGAAGGTTTCAAAGCGGATCTGAGTCAGTGAGGGTGCTGCATAATATCTCATATTATTACATACAGTCTATGGATAGGAGATATTGATCTAGCCTATGATGCTAAAATTAAGTCCATGCCGAAGATGTTGAGTCTGTAAGATAAATACCCTAAAAAAGGGTAGCAAAATTTATTGAAAAAAGCAGTCTATCAGAGGGAAGCATTGCCCCGACAGGCTGGTTTTAGGCAATTTGGATACTATTAAGTCATGCTGACAACGTGTAATTTAATTCAACACGATGATTATCGTAACAGTAATCTGCAGATTATAGTGTTCGGGAATTACAAAACTATCAAGAAGCGTTTTGAATCAGCACATACCCTTAGGGAGTGACTTTGCGCTGAGAGTAATTCTTGTTCGTTTTCAGGTATTCTTAGTGGCGCCAAGAGACTACCGCCCGACCGCTTTAGTGATGCTCATTATCCCCGTCTGGCGAATACCTTTTATTTTTTAACTTATAGAACATTAGTTTTCTTTTGTGCTCATCTGAGAATCATGCTAACAGGATTTTTTAAATCAAACGATTGAAGCCTATCGGGCTATGTAAAGTAACATATTGTAATTAGATCTTATGGGAACACGGAACGTTCGAGATTATAAGTATTGTTTTATAAACCATTATAGCAGAATATCATGATGCTTTATTATTTAATAAGGGAAACAAGATGTATATCTACTAATATTAAATGACTATTTTATTGCATTCCATCTCCGTAAGTATAGCCAGGGAAGGTAATAAAAATTATTATCATACTGTTTTCTTTCAATCCTACAGCGAAAAGCAGAAGCCAGAGTGGTAATCTTTGTTGCGCGTATCAGCAGATTTTAGATGATGACGGGAAAGCAGTCTCACCATCTGCTAGCCGTTCAATCAGGCCACTACACCGCTGAGTTTTTGTTGCAATAGCATACTGCAATACCTCGTCAGTCGCGTACAGTGATAACCGTTCTCGGGCACGCGTGACTGCGGTATATAGTAATTCCCGCGTTAACACTGGAAAGCTCTGACTGGGTAACGCTAGCGCTGTACAATGGAACTCCGACCCTTGGGATTTGTGCACCGTCATCGCAAATGCCGTCTCGTGCTCCGGGAGCTGCCTGAGGTGTGCTGTTTTGACGTCGCCGTCCGGAAGAGAGAAATACCCGCGTAGTATTTTTTTTTGATCCCAGAGTAGTATGCCGATATCGCCGTTATACAGCCCGAGTGTCGGTGCATTGTGCAGGATCATCACCGGCCGACCTGCATAGTAGCGACCAGTACTACCGAGGACAAGCAGTCCTGAACGGACCAAAGCATGCTCAATACGTTCGTTTAGACCCGACACCCCAAAAGGCCCTTCCCGCAACGCACAGAGCAGGCGGAAGTGGTTAAAAGCATCTAGAATTTCGGCCGGCGAATCATGGTTCCACACCCGCTTCCAATACTCCCTATAGCCGTCAACACAATCATCGATCATGCGCTGATATTCCGCCTCCCCCCGCAGCTGTGAGTAGACGACATCCTTCACCGTTCCGGCGTGCAGCAACGCTAGTGCTGCGCTGGCATTGCCAGTATTGACGGCATTTGCTAGCTGGCCAATACCGGATCTTTCATTGAAGCGATAGCTTTTACGTAGCAAACATAAACTATCGGCAACTCCATAACCGCCGCTGTTCGAGCATGCGGGTAGAGGCGCTCCTGTTAATCGTTCGAGTTCCGCGCAACGCGAAAGGCTGTAACCGGCATCGGAGAAATGGCAGAGATCACCTAACACAGCCCCCGCCTCTACCGACGATAGCTGGTAACGATCTCCTAGGAATATAACCCGGGTTTTCGGCAGCAGTGCTGAAATCAGATTAGCCATCATAGGTAAATCAACCATTGATGCCTCATCAATAATGAGAGCATCTAGATGAAGCGGGTTTCCACGATGATACTGTAGCCGCTGGCTGTTGCGCCGAGCCCCCAGCAAACGGTGCAGCGTTATCGCTTCGCGCGGCAGACACTGTCTCTGCTCTTCAGTGAGCCTGAGACGCTGTAGGGCCAGGCCAAGAGATGTGCTGAGCCGCGCAGCGGCCTTACCGGTAGGAGCCGCCATCATCATGCGCTGACGGCCGCCGGAACTCAACTGCAGCAATGCTGTTAGCAGCTTTGCCACTATAAATGTTTTTCCGGTGCCCGGTCCTCCTGATATCACTGATACTGGGCGCGTTATCGCAACCGCCGCAGCGATTTTTTGCCAATCGATTACTGCTTTCTTACCGGGAAAATAGCGCGCTAGTAGTGAGGCAATAGTAGTTTCGTCATTGATCACTAGCTCCGTCCTCATCTGATTGAAGAACTTTGCTACTGTGCACTCATCTTCCCACGTGCGGTGTAAATACAAGCGTTGCCTGTCTAGAACCAGAGGTGTTGGACATGAGCCGTCGCTGACAGCATTGGATGCCAGCAAGTGTCGTTGCCATTCATGCAGAGAAAGCCCGCCAGCGCACAGCCACGCTTGCTGCGCTAGCGTTGGCATACGATTTTCAAATAACTTCCCCGGCATCAATAAAGTCAATGGGAGACATACATGGCCGGCGCCGGCATAAGCGCTAAGGCAGGCGCTAGCCAACATCAGCGCGGGCTCAGCGTGTGTGGCCAGCATGCGGGAAAAGTGAACGTCAAGTGGCCGAAAAAGAAATAAACTTTTGGCCTCGGAAAGAATATCTTCCATTAAAAAACCTTTTGTGTGAGGACTGTATGCCGTAGCCATCGGTTTCCTCTAGTGAGGTAAAAACTATGTAGATAGTTTAAAAAGAACAGTGCGGTTAACCATCAACCGTTAACTGAAGTAATTTGCAGAGCTTTTATTATGTTAGCACATTGTAAAAATGAATCAGGAATGATTTTCCCTCACGATTTTTAACTAAAGCACTAGTCATAATTCATGTTTTTAATTCTCATAAGACACCAACAGTGCTCTTGAATTAGTCAGCACTCCTGACGTGTGCGCTAGTAGGAAGGACTTATTTTGTGTGATGTATAGACCATTTGGTGTTGTTCATGGTGCAATCTAGTGACGGGCTGCGAACAGTAGTAGTGGCTCGATGGCCTTATCCATCAGAGTCGAGAAGACATAGCTGATTACTAAAAGTTACCTAAAACCAGAATATAGCGCTTTTAGCCGATGATCACCGGTTACGCTTTATTTTCTTTTCTCATTCCATGTCTCCTTACTACGGCTTATACGCTGATTGTCAACCGAGTACTTATGTGCAGAGTATATGCGGTGGTAATATTAACAATTCACTGAGGCGTGATCGACGCCTTGATTGTCTTGCCGAATAGAGGATGATGGTCAAAATCTTTATTTGCAGCGCATTCAGCTCTGACTGCTTTGCTAGTTTTTGACTCTATTTTATCAAAACTCACAGAACGAATCTCTTCTATCCTAACAAAACACTTTCAGGCCGGATCTGTCAATGATCAAAATAACCTCATAGGTTGCTCGCCACGGCGTGTTGACCTCTTGTTTCGATAATCTTTGTTGAATAAACATCCGATACTATGAGCTCAGTGCACTGATTGATGAGTATCACTTAAAAATATGAACTGAGACGTTGTCGGTTATCTAAGCTCAGCTTCCAAAATAACCTCAGTGCCGCCCATTCCTTTGATTGACGCATCTAGACTTCACCTACCGTGCCGGTAAAGAGTAGAGAAAATATACGTCAATTGAGGTGTGGGCAGATGCCAGTCGTCGAGACTGATAAAGATTAGCTTCTGCATCCCCACCATCACATTTGCAGAAGTGAAAGCAAGTTGGCGAAGAACCCTAACCGATAGTGGCGATAGCCCGAAAAGAGACAACATATGCACCCCGAGCATTGGCAAAGCGCAGGGGAAGCATGTCTGCGCCTTTCTCATTCTTATCGACGACCCTGATAAAGCGATTAAGACTTAGGATAAGAGTAATAGCCATGATTGGGAAGACGTCATGCAGGCAGCAATAATAGCATGAGGGGATATGCTTTTGACAGAGCGGTAGAAATGATAATGGCGATGACTTGCATGACGTATACTTGCTAGATAGGGTATCAGCTAAGCCGATGGAGCCGGTGCGAAGGACTATAACTATATATAGCATTTGGACTGTAATGTTGCTTCCTCATTACTCTCATAATCTTTTCCATAGTCTCATTTCTAATGCAATATTATTTGGCTTTTGTTAACATGATAATTAATAGTATCTTGAGAAAGACCAGCGAGGTCTTGCATTGCATTACCCTCACATAAAACCCCTTTAATTTTATCAAGGCATTTTTTTCGCGCATGCTTATAGCCAACCAGGGAGGGCTGAAACCATCCTACAGCTATCAGCACGCATTCTTAGCTCACAGAGCGTTTGTAACTCAGGTTTATTGATAATTCTCGAAGATTGTAATCGCACATTATTAAAATATCCGCGTTATATTCTTTTCTTATTGATGCTCATAGCGCGCTAGGGAATAGGCATGCGACAATTTTAAAATACATAGACATATTTTATGGGTGAAATGCACCGCTTGTTTCTATAATACAAAATTATACGGTGGTATTTCATAAGAAGTAGTAACGCTGCGATTAATGTACTTCTAGTGCAGTTTGTAGAAAATATGATTATATCAATGATACGCTAAATCTTACTGTATGATAAATCTGCACTCTTTTCTAGAAAACGTTATAGCTGTATCTTGATTATCGAGGTATACAAGTAGATATGGATCAAATTTTCGTTGATATGCCAAGAAATTGTTTTAGATGTAGGGATACTAAACAGGCATTGAGAATTAGCCTGAGGTCTGGTGCTGATGTATTTAAAACGTATACCACAGCAGTTTTCAGATAATACATTTCTACACATTACAATCCGTATCTATTTTCAAGAAGAAAAAACATGCCTGCGCGTTCAAGATCTTCTTAAACAGAATAGAATCTCTAACCATTTGGTAGTTATCAGCACGATTGATACGCAATGCGAATGACGTGTCGTCCTCTTAATAGCACAAGCATGTGAAGAACTGCAACTATATTAGTACTGATAATTCTGATTCGGATTTATATGATTACCCAGAATTTTTTTTGAAACAAAAATATGCCCCTCCTGGACAGGAGGGAGGACGTCATAAGCTGCCTGTTTGCAGATATTATGCTGCTTCTAAGATTCTCAGCAGTAGCTGAGTGGTTAGGCGCATGGCATGGGAATGGACAATATTGCGCACTTTTCAGTCAGAGAGGCATGTTTTTCTTTTTCGATACAGAACAATAAAGGGAAGGTGTATCAGCATTGCTGCTAGACCGCTAGTTCCGGATTGTTTGATCGGTCTCTTATCTTATGTTTAGTAGAGACTGCAGATCAGTGAAACGCCTATACGCTAAACAAGATATACAGGACTGTATGTGTTGCATTACCAACGGCCTAACGGGGTAGCGCTTGCATGACACTCGGAGTGTCCCGCCACTACACTACCTCGGACATGTGATGTTTTTTTCACTACAAACTGTCAGGCTGATCTTATCAATCACTACAAGTACGCTGTCACTGACAGTAAACTTTTATGCTGATAAAAGCCGCCTGCTAGTTGATTTTTGAATACAAAGAAGTCCAAGTATCTTAGTAATCACCCGTAAGCTTACAAATGCAGTTATCTAAAGCCTCATGAGTGTTTAGAAAAAGCTCTAATATCCGTTGCATGAGCAGTATCGTAGCGATGCCCTTATCTGGGCAAAAGAGTAATCAGCTGCAGCTTCCCAGACAATGATCTCTGTTGATGAAGTAATCACTAATTGATTCATGACTTCGGTTAGGCACTACTCTACTTGATGGTTTGTTGCTCAGTAAACAGCAGTTGCTATTTTAAGCGTTCTTTCGGAAGAAAGAAGATGCATTACTATCAGTATAGTGATCTGTACCAATAATTACCTTAAGTGCATTTCTTCAACAAAATTTTTTTGTCAAAATTTCTATAAAGAAAAGATATTTTGTAATTTTAATTACAAGCGAATAATGATACATAGCCTGATATGATTTTAGCCTATTTTTCGATGTAGCATGTGGGCTGCTGCTGAATAGCAATAAACGATGCAAATAATCTTCTTTGTAGTAATGTGGTCCCTTGACAATGTTTTTATACCATTCGTAAACTGTGTTTCTTTAAAATGGATACGCAAGAATCGTGATGAATTTTTTTGGAGTCGTAAGACACCTGTTTCGTGGCGTAACCATGGTTCACCTTAACAGAAAGAGCCGATGCATTTTCCCTGCCCGTTATCAGATCAGGATGCAATAAAAAGTCGATAGCTTTAACTGTATGTACCATGCATCTCTATCAGCTATATTTATGGCTACTCGCCAGGAGACCTGGACAAGGACTGAATACATGCCGTCATGAGTCTTAAGTGTAAATTCGCAGGGTTTCCAGCACCGCGTTGTTTCGGCAGGCATACGTATCAGCGTATAGTGACTGACGATAGAAGCGTAGAGCGCTGAGAACTCTTCGGCAGCATGTTCTGTTCTCAAAAGAGGTGATGTGGGTTAGGAATTGAATCAGTTTCCGTTTTGGCAGGGAGCACTTGTTATCACTACGCTGCAAGTGAAGGATGATGGCGATACCGCACTGTTGATTTCTAACCGCCTGCAATATTGATTGATATAACCATGTCAAAAAGTTATTCACATATCCCTGTATTGCTAAACGAAGCAGTGCAGGGGTTAAACATCCATCCAGATGGAGTCTATTTAGACGCAACATTCGGACGCGGAGGCCATTCTCGTCTTATTTTATCAAAGCTAAATTCGGAGGGGAAGCTGTTTGCGGTTGATCGCGATATAGCTGCCATTGCAGCAGCACGAAGCATTAATGATACGCGTTTTACCATCATCCATGGGCCGTTTTCGGCCATCGCGGATTACATGAAAGAAAGAAATCTTTTGGGACAGGTTAATGGCATCTTGCTAGATCTGGGCGTCTCCTCACCCCAGCTCGAGGATCCTGAGCGCGGTTTTTCATTTATGCGTGATGGACCGTTGGATATGCGTATGGATACCACGCGTGGTCAGTCCGCCGCTCAGTGGCTAGCGAAAGCGTCAAAAGAGGATATTGCTGGGGTATTAAGAACCTTTGGGGAGGAGCGCTTTGCTAAGCGTATTGCTCAAGCTATTGAGACGCGAAATCTCCAAAAAAAAATCACCCATACTCGTGAATTGGCAGCCGTAATTTCTGATGCTAGTCCATTTCCCGATAAGCATAAGCACTCGGCAACACGTAGTTTCCAGGCAATCCGCATGTATATCAATAACGAGCTCGAAGAGATCAAGCGGGCACTAGATAGCGCACTAACGGTCCTGGCTCCCTGCGGCCGATTATCTGTAATCAGCTTTCATTCACTAGAGGATCGGCTAGTCAAGTATTTTATCCGACGACACAGTCGGAGACCGCAGGTGCCGGTAGGGCTACCTCTTACGGAGGCGCAGATCGCTATGCTGCATCAGGAACAGCGCCAACTGAAAGAGGCCGGAAAAATGCAGCCATCAGAACGACAGATTTATGATAATCCGCGCGCGCGAAGTGCCGTTTTGCGCTTGGCGGAGAAGCTGCCGCAAGCATCAATCACATACGAGCAGACTTAATCAGGAGGATTATCGGTAGCGATTTTTTTCAAAAAAATCAGCTACCTTTGGTGCTTTTAATCCTAGTATATACTGTCACTGGCGGCGACGACTACTTACTAGCATAGTCATCTGACTCCTGAACGTAAATAGAGGCGCGTGGATACAGAAGGGCGCTTGATATCGCTGGAAGCGACCTTGATATCCTAGCAGAAAACGTTCTAAGCACGTCAGACCTGAATAAAGCGTATCGCTACCAAGACGCCATTAGATTCAGGGTGTGATTCCTGCAAAAGAGACTAAAGAGAATATTGTGGTTCAGCATTACTCTACCCAGAGATCCGCTCACGATACATGAACGCCGTAGCACGTAAGATGAAACTACAACCTAGGGAGGATAGGAGCAGCCTTATCAGCTATCGCTTTTCCTCGCTTTGCGACTGCATCCGGCTGCACCGGTAACACTCACACTGCCCCGCTTTATCATCAGGCTCCCAACCTTGAGAAATCGGCACTTACAAACGATATGCTCCTTTGGCAGGTACAGAGAGTCACCACGACTCGTCGTAATATGACAAGCAATCTTGTCTGCTGTTTAATGACGGAAAGTGTGATGGTTCGGGCAATCTTTTCTACTGTGAAAGAACGCAGCAGAGGATGCGAGTATGATCGCTAATAGCCTCTACAAGGGGTGCTATTTTATGCGACTTCCATGCCTCTAGAGAAGGCATCTTGGTGCATTAACATCAATTTTCAAAAGTATGCTGTCTATTTCTCGCACCGGGTTAATCCTGCTATTGGTGACTACATGAATCAGCTTTATCTTATCGGCATTGATCTATGCCAAGAGTTATGGATCTATTACTCTCACGTTAAGGTCACCGCACATCTGCTTAGCGTAAGCAATATCGATCGTCAGAGCATTTACGGCGCGCAAAAAAGCTTCGCCCGGAGGGCGAAAATTTATTCAGGCGCTCTCCCGATGCGAAAAAACAGGCTCAGCCGTGTCACAAAGGCTCTTGCATTTGTAGATAGCCAGGACGATTTGCACACTCTGGCGCTGAGTATTGATAAACGGTCGCAATCGTTCGTGTATTGTGAGCCGTACAACGCCGCGGCGTGTAATGCAGCAGAAGTAGAAACAGTCATATCGATAAATGTCAATACCGATGCAGAATTATATATAGTTAATAATCTGTCCTACAACCCTTATATTTTAAAGGGAGGCACTATGGAGGCAATTCAAAATCGCGCTATTACTGACATTTATGAGCTAGTAAACTTGTTAATCAAGGTGATCGCAGTGATGGAGGCAATGAGGTTTTTCATAGTGCGGAAAAACAGTGTGTTCAAGACACCGCCTTACATAATTATCAGTCATCAAATTAAGGATTTGGTGGGATCTGCTGTATTGAAGATGAGCAGTATTTTGCAGCAATCGAATAACATCAGTTTTTCTAAACTAAGATTAGCAATGCCAAGCTTGCCCCTGATAAAAATCTATGCGTCCTTTGGATTGGTCAAGGCAATGTTGTTGGATCTGATCAGGGACTGTATTAACTTATATTGCCATAAAAAACGGTACCCCGATATAGAGAAAGTCCTCCTCTCTTACGATCATGGGCTGATAATTATGCAATCAGAATTAGGACGGGCCCATACAACAATCCGCAACATGAATGCTCTACCCGTGCTTTTAAGTACATGGATCGATCTTCCGGTGGCGGGAGAGTGGGTGCTTACCGAAGTGCCGGCGCGTCCCGTGGTACCGCCGGGTAGTCATGCGTCTCACGCCGAAAGCAATAAGTATTGCATTGCCAAAAATAGCGGTATCGCTAAAACAATCAGGCCAGCCGGTCATGGTATTAATAAATATATTATTTATACAGTCAGGATCGGCCTTTTCAGTAATCTGTGCCTTGCTCTCGTGTTGGTGATCAATATTCCTCAAGGTAGCACAGGCTGCAGAGTGACGGTCTTCGCAACAACATTTAGCACTATTATGGGGGTAATGAGACATAGTATATACATATCACTGGATACGCGGTCGAACAAGTCTCATACGAAATCTGTAATAATTGTTCATAATCAACAAGAGGCATCCGGTGACCTATTGTAATTTGCGTGATCTGATCTCCCCCTGGGTGCCCGCAGCGCCGGAGCGCGTTCTTAGGAACATGACCCTAGACAGCCGAACCGCGGCTACTGGCGATCTGTTTTTGGCAGTCGTTGGCTATCACACAGACGGGCGGCGCTATATACGCCAAGCGATCGTGAAAGGCGTAGCCGCAGTCCTCGCACAAGCTGAGTGCACAGCGGAAGAAGGCGCAATCCGTGAGATCCATGGTGTGCCTATTATCTATCTTTACCGCCTGCGAGAACAGCTGTCCGAGCTGGCGGGTCGTTTTTATCAGCAGCCATCACGCGCAATGCAAGTCATTGGTGTTACCGGTACCAATGGGAAAACTACTACTACGCATCTTTTAGCACAATGGGTTCAGTTATTAGGTGATATGAGTGCGGTGATGGGCACTGTAGGTAACGGCGTGATGGGCCACATCCATCCGTCAGCAAGTACTACCGGCTCACCGATCGAAGTCCAGAAGGTGCTGTCGCAGTGTCGGATTCAGGGCGCAAGCTTAGCGGCAATAGAAGTCTCGTCCCACGGTTTGGTGCAGCACCGGGTCAGTGATCTACATTTCGCCGCCGCGGTATTTACTAATCTGAGCCGCGAGCATTTAGAGTATCATGGTGATATGGCGCGGTATGAGGGGGCGAAATGGAGGCTTTTTAGCGAACTAGATGTCCATCATCGCATTATCAACGCCGATGACGCTACCGGTCGTCGCTGGTTAAAGAAATTGCCGAAGGCGATTGCAGTAGCGGTCTGTGGTTCGCTTCCAGACAAATGGCGGGGAGACTGGCTGCGCGCAGGGGCGGTTCGCTATCATGCTCGGGGGGCGGATATACCTTTTTTTTCAAGTTGGGGGAAAGGGATAATTCATAGTCAATTAATCGGAGCATGCAACGTTACCAACCTATTGCTGGCACTGACCACACTGCTCGTGCTTGGTTATTCAATACAAAAGCTACTGAAGAGCGCCTGCCGTCTGCAATCAATTATTGGTCGAATGGAAGCTTTTCACGCTAAAGGTCGTCCCATGGTGCTGGTAGATTACGCTCATACCCCGGCTGCCCTGGAACAGGCACTGACGGCTGCCAGGCTGCATGTTAAAGGTAATATCTGGTGTGTGTTCGGCTGCGGAGGTGAACGTGATAAAGGCAAGAGGTCGCTAATGGGCGCTATTGCTGAGCAGTATGCGGACCGTGTGATTATTACCGATGATAATCAACGTGGGGAAGCTTCTCAGGATATTATTAACGACATTAAGAGCGGCTTTTTGGATTCAAGCCGAGCGCATACGATTACGGCCCGAGCCGAGGCGGTGTCCAGCGCCATTTTGCAGGCCTCGCCTACGGATTTAGTTCTGGTAGCCGGTAAGGGCCATGAGAATTGCCAAATTATTGGCCAGCATCATCAGGCCTATTCTGACCGAACGACAGTAGCGCAGCTGCTTGGAATGATGGAATGATTCCCTTTACTCTCAGCGCTATCGCGCCCTTCCTTAACGCCGAACGAGTAGGTGAGGATCGCACTATCCTGGATATTGTAACTGACTCTCGGGTACCGAGCCTAGCTACAAGTAGTTTTTTTATCGCTCTGAAAGGTGATAGGTTCGACGGGCATCACTTTGCGGAACAGGCGGTTGCTTCCGGCGCAGCAGCCCTGCTGGTGAATCGCTGGCTACCAATGAAAGTACCGCAGCTGATTGTTCCTGATACTGTTCGGGCGCTGGGGCAATTAGGTGCCTGGATGCGTCAGCAGGTTTCGACACGCATCGTAGCGTTAACTGGATCCTCTGGAAAAACCTCGGTCAAGGAAATGACCGCTGCAATCCTGCGGCAGTGCGGGCACGTGTTAGCAACCGCCGGGAATTTTAATAACCATATCGGTGTACCGCTGACGCTGTTGCGTCTAACTCCGGAGCACGATTTCGCAGTTATCGAGTTGGGCGCTAATCATCTCGGAGAGATTGCCTGGATGAGTGATCTGGTACGGCCGGAAACGGCGCTGGTGAATAATCTTTTCGCTGGACATCTAGCTGGGTTAGGTTCGATGTCGGGCGTCGCGCAGGCTAAAGGTGAAATCTTTACCGGGCTACCGCCTAACGGCCGCGGTATTCTTAATGCTGACAGCCACGATTGGCCGCACTGGAAAAAGGTGCTGGGCCAGAAAGCTGTCTGGCGCTTCGCTGTCGACTTTAATAACAACGTAGATTTTTTTGCCAGCGATATTATCAGCGATCAGCGGTGTGTGTGTTTTATCCTACACAGCCCTCAGGGGGAGTGTGCAGTACGGCTTCCCCTGCCGGGAAAGCATAATGTCGCTAATGCCTTGGCTGCTAGCGCGCTAGCGTTGTCAGTAGGTGCCAGACTGCCGGCACTTGCCGCTGGCCTGGCACAGTGCAAGAGCGTGCCAGGACGGCTATTCCCTATTGAACTAGATGCTGGGAAGCTGCTACTGGATGATAGCTATAACGCCAACGTCGGGTCTATGATTGCCGCCTCACAGGTACTGGCAAACATGCCCGGATACCGGGTGATGGTGGTGGGGGATATCGCGGAGTTAGGTGATGTAGCCGTCGAATGCCATCGGCAGGTTGGTGAAGCTATCGCCTTAGCCGGTATTGATAAGGTATTAAGCGTAGGGAATCTAAGCCATCTAATCGGTGAGACCAGCAGCTGCGGTGAGCATTTTCAGAACAAAGAAACACTAACATCCCGTTTGGTACAGTTGTTTACAGACCACCCACAGATTAGTGTTTTAGTAAAAGGTTCACGCAGTGCCAGAATGGAGCAAGTGGTATGTACCTTACGGGAGAAGGAAGCATGTTAGTTTGGTTAGCCGAACATTTAGTGAAATTTCATTCGGGATTTAACGTTTTTTCTTACCTAACATTTCGTGCCATCGTGAGCTTGTTGACCGCATTATTCCTATCGCTATGGATGGGGCCCCGACTTATCTCCTGGCTACAAAAATTTCAAATCGCGCAAGTGGTTCGCAATGAAGGCCCGGCATCACATTTCAGCAAGCGCGGAACGCCCACTATGGGTGGTTTGATGATTCTTACTTCGATCACTATTGCCGTTCTGATGTGGGCCTATCCGTTCAATCCCTACGTGTGGTGCGTGCTATTAGTGCTACTGGGTTACGGGATGGTGGGCTTTATCGACGACTATCGTAAAGTGGTGCGTAAAGACCCCAAGGGGCTCATCGCTCGCTGGAAGTATTTCTGGCAGTCTTTGATAGCGCTAGCGGTGGCGTGCATCCTTTTCGCCATGGGGGAAAGCGTGGCGACGACGCAGCTAGTCGTTCCCTTTTTTAAAGATATTATGCCGAAGCTGGGGCTTTGGTATGTGCTTTTGGCCTACTTCGTTATTGTAGGGACCAGCAACGCGGTCAACCTGACTGACGGCCTAGACGGTCTAGCGATTATGCCAACGGTGTTCGCGGCCGCTGGTTTGGCGCTCGTAGCATGGGCGACCGGTAACGTGAATTTTTCGGGCTACCTGCATATTCCTTACGTGCGCTTTGCGGGGGAGTTGGTGGTGGTGTGTACGGCGATCGTCGGTGCGGGGCTGGGGTTTTTATGGTTTAACACCTACCCTGCGCAGGTATTTATGGGCGACGTCGGCTCCCTGGCGCTGGGAGGCGCACTCGGCACTATTGCAGTGCTACTACGCCAAGAATTTTTACTCCTCATTATGGGAGGGGTGTTCGTTTTAGAAACCCTGTCGGTAATTGTACAGGTAGGGTCATTCAAATTTCGAGGTCAGCGTATTTTCCGTATGGCGCCCATTCATCACCATTATGAACTCATGGGCTGGCCCGAGCCGCGAGTCATCGTACGCTTCTGGATCATTTCGTTAGTGCTGGTCCTAATCGGACTGGCGACGTTAAAGGTGCGGTAATTATAATGAACTACCGCGGCGAGAAGATCGTTATTATTGGGCTTGGGCGTACCGGTCTTTCTTGTGTTGACTTCTTTTACACCCGAGGCGTCACACCTCGGGTTATGGATACACGCGTCACGCCTCCAGGCTTAGACCAGCTTCCGACTGATGTGCCTCGTCATTTAGGTTCACTGAATGAGGCATGGCTTCTTGCCGCCACACTGATTGTAGCTAGCCCCGGCATCCCTCTATCCCATCCTGCATTAACCGCTGCGTCGAAGAAAAATATCGCTATTATTGGCGATATCGAGCTGTTTGCTCGCGAGGTTGCAGCCCCAGTCGTAGCGATAACCGGCTCTAACGGAAAAAGTACTGTTACCTGCATGTTGGGTGCAATGGCTGCCGAAGCCGGATGGAAGGTGGGACTCGGTGGTAATCTTGGCTTGCCAGCTCTAACGCTACTGCAGCAGCCCAGCCAGCTGTATGTTCTTGAGCTATCGAGTTTCCAGCTAGAAACTACCGATAGCCTGAAAGCATCAGTAGCCACTGTTCTCAACATTAGCGAAGATCATATGAACCGTTATCCACTTGGCCTGCCACAGTATCAAGCTGCTAAAATAAAAATTTATCATGATGCTACGGTATGCGTAGTCAACGCGGATGATACTCGTACCCTGACGATATCCAGCCAAGTAGCGAACTACATCAGCTTTGGCATCGAGCTCGGTGATTATTATCTTAGTCATCGAAAAGGGAAGACTTGGTTAATGGCATACAGCTTACCGTTATTAGATTGCGATGAAATGCCCATTAGGGGCCGCCATAATTACCTCAACGCTTTAGCGGCATTGGCACTAGCCGATGTTATTGGTATTCCGCGTTGGGCTAGTTTAGAAGCGCTACGGCAGTTTCGCGGATTAGCACATCGCTTTGAACTGGTGCATGACGACCGCGGCGTGCGCTGGATTAATGATTCAAAATCGACTAACGTGGGCAGCACGGAAGCGGCGCTGAAAGGGCTGATGGTCCCAGGTACATTACATCTTCTGCTAGGCGGTGATGGAAAAAATGCTAATTTTACGCCGCTGGCGCCTTTGGTGCTTGGTGCTCGGGTGAAGCTATATTGCTTTGGTCAGAACGGACCCCAATTGGCATCCCTGAACCCTGAGGAATCCATACTTACCGATACACTAGAGCAAGCGATGCGGATCATTGGGAACCGGGTGAAATCAGGGGATCTAGTGCTACTGTCGCCGTCCTGTTCCAGCCTAGATCAGTTCAGTAATTTTGAAGTACGTGGTGAAGTATTCACTCGTCTAGCCCGGGAGGTAGGGTGATCTTTTTTTGTGGTTGAGGCTTGATATCATGCCTTAAAGCTTAGGGGGCTGGCTCAGTGTAAACCGGAGGTACTAACGGAGCTACTTTGTATGGACGTATGCAGATTTTCTTGATTCTGGTCAAGCTAGCTGGTATCTGTGTTTTGATGCCGACCTCAAAAATCATGCGAATTAATACCACCTGTCGTACGATCCGTTTGATGTAACTAACTCCCCCATGCCTTCTCTCTTTTTAGCTTTTGAACTTTTTCTAGCAACGCGTAGGGTCCCGATAGTCATTTGGTAGCACTGTAGCTTAAGGATTATATCCTTAAGTATTTTTTTGATGATGTGTATGGGGTTATAGTGATTGGTTTTGTTCGTAATGATCTGCGAGAGCGATCTCTCAATCAAGTAAAGATCCAGCCTGGGTAACCATCTAAGTTATTATTTGTTATGATCTTCGCAGTTATCTATTCCTCAAGACACAAGCAGTGCGGAGTAACATTTTAGGTATTCTGTAAATCCATAAACGTCATAGCGCTATTGGCAGTACTACTACTGGCGCAGACAGATCTCCAGACAGGACCGGTACTATTTTCACTACTGCGGCAATCCTTGTGTTAGCTGGTGCCAAGCTGAAGCAATGTTGAGTGAGCGTCAGTGCAGGTATGATGTGGGTCATAGTGTTTATTATCGCTGCACCGCATGCAATTTTCGACTGAGTTCTAGAGCCTGTGGGATCTTGATTTCAGTAATTGCCGCGCATGGACTCAATCGCTGATTGCATGTGAGCCGGAACGGCTTGGAGGCGGGGTCTGGTAATTCGATGAAGGAACTAGAGTGCTGACCAGTAGTTCATGCCAACTTTATTGTATAAATTGTAGGTTAAAAGTTATCTTGTTGCAGCGTGGTCTTTGTTGAGAAAAATGATTTTTTTAGTCTATTTTTGCGATGTCTATTCGTATCTAGTTCCACTTCCAGCCAATCATCAACGTCAGCGCCACCGCATGTAGTCTGCCTACGCGCCAGTAAAGGCTCCTGTTAATGTGCGACGGAGGATTCAGGGTTCTAATGAGTCGATGGCTATTGCGATTCTGCGGAGAGTAAGTTTTCAGACGCGCCTGCCTAAGGCTCGGTGTATTTTCGAGGAGATTGCGATGCTGGAACAGCCGAGGCGGCTCATGGTGATGGCAGGCGGTACTGGCGGCCATGTTTTTCCGGGACTTTCTATTGCCCATTATTTAATAGCCCAAGGTTGGCAGGTGCGTTGGCTCGGCACACCCAATCGCATGGAGGCCCGTTTAGTACCCCAGCATTCTATCGACATTGATTTTATCCATATCAGCGGCCTGCGCGGTGAGGGCATGACAGCAAAACTGATAGCACCGGTGCACATTTTTCGTGCCTGGCGTCAGGCACGGCGCATTATGCACGCATGGCGACCGGATGTCGTGCTGGGGATGGGTAGCTATGTTTCCGGGCCTGGAGGTTTAGCAGCCTGGAGCTGCGGTATCCCTCTGATCATACATGAGCAAAATAGCATTGCTGGCCTAACTAATCGAGGTCTAGCGAAAATCGCTCGAAAAGTACTACAGGCGTTTCCCGGTGCATTCCCCCATGCCGATGTAGTAGGAAATCCATTGCGACGTACGGTAATCTCGCTTCCGGTGCCCGCAACACGCTTTTTCGAACGCACTGGCCCGATGCGGGTTCTCGTGATTGGTGGAAGTCAGGGTGCAAAAGTGCTGAATCAGATTATGCCGTTGGTTGCTACCCGCCTGTCGGGACAATTGCTCCTTTGGCATCAAGTTGGCAGAGGATCGCTGGAGGAGGTGAATCATCTCTACGCATCGGGCGGTGAGATGCCCCACAGAGTGGTTGAGTTTATTGATGACATAGCCGCCGCTTATGCTTGGGCAGATGTAGCTGTCTGTCGCGCAGGGGCGCTAACGGTGAGTGAGCTCGCCGCTGCCGGTGTGCCAGCATTGTTTGTGCCCTTTATGCACAAAGATCGTCAGCAGTATTGGAATGCACGGCTCCTCGAACGGGCTGGAGCGGCGATAATTGTTGAGCAGCCAGCTTTTACTCTCGAGCGAGTCAGTAATATACTGACCGGTTGGGATAGGTCAGCGCTGTTGTCTATGGCAGAGCGGGCTAGGGCAGTAGCGATTACCAACGCGACGGAGAGGGTGGCGCGTGAAGTGGTAAACGCCAGTCTCTAGGCTGTCGGTTGATCATCGCCCCCTTAAGACTGTGTGTTCTGCCCAGAACTTTTTTGACTTAAGCGATACTTTCGTGAATACACAACAACTAGCTAAATTGAGAACCTTTATCCCTGAGATGCGCCGTGTCCGGCATATTCACTTTGTTGGCATCTGCGGTGCTGGCATGAGCGGTATCGCGGAAGTGTTAGCAAATGAGGGTTATCAAATCAGTGGATCTGATCTGACGCCAAACGCAGTGGCGCGCCAGCTTACTGACCTAGGCGCACAGATATACTTTACCCATCAGCCAGAGAATATCAGCGACGCTAGCGTAGTGGTGGTGTCGAGCGCTATCTCCGCCGATAACCCGGAAATTGTGGCAGCTAAGAGGGCGCGTATTCCGGTGATTCAGCGTGCGGAGATGTTGGCGGAGTTAATGCGTTTTCGTCATGGTATTGCGATAGCCGGTACCCACGGGAAAACTACTACAACCTCTATGGTAGCCAGTATTTACGCTGAGGCCGGCCTGGACCCGACATTTGTTAATGGAGGTTTAGTTAAGGCAGCCGGCGCGCATGCCAGACTGGGCTGCAGCCGCTACTTGATTGCGGAGGCCGACGAAAGCGACGCCTCCTTCTTGCATTTGCAACCGATGGTAGCGATTATCACCAATATCGAAGCCGACCATATGGATACTTACCAAGGCGACTTTGAGAACCTAAAGCAAACGTTTATTAACTTTCTTCACAACTTGCCGTTTTACGGCCGAGCAGTTTTGTGTATCGACGATCCCGTGATCCGTGAACTATTGCCCTGCATCGGACGACAGATGATCACATATGGATTTAGCGATGATGCCGATTTTCATGTTACCGATTACTTCCAGGACGGTGCGCGAGGGCGCTTTATACTTAACCGGCAGAATAAGCCTAAATTAAAGGTAGAGGTAAATGCGCCCGGTCGGCACAACGCGCTGAATGCGGTGGCAGCAATTGCAGAGGCAACCGAAGAAGGCATCAATGACGAAAGCATTTTGAAAGCGATGCTCCACTTTCAGGGGACTGGACGCCGCTTTGACGATTTAGGTGGGTATGATTTAACTAAAGTTAACGGTAAAACAGGTGAAATCATGCTAGTGGATGATTATGGGCACCATCCAACTGAGGTTGCTGCCACTATTAAAGCAGCAAGAATGGGGTGGCCGGACAAGCGGCTAGTGATGGTGTTTCAGCCGCATCGTTATACCCGTACTCGGGATTTATATAACGATTTTGCCAATGTACTATCTAGTGTGGATGTCTTGTTGATTTTGGAGGTGTATCCTGCCGGCGAAGCTCCGATTCCTGGTGCCGACAGCCGTTCCCTATGCCGCACTATACGGAAACGTGGTAAGGTGAACCCAATTTTAGTGCCGGATATAGATGCGTTGCCGGTGACCCTAGCACAAGCCTTGGAGGACAATGATTTAGTGCTGATGCAAGGTGCCGGAACAGTGGGAAAAATCGCTCGTAAACTTGCTGATACCCGGCTGCAGCCACGGCCGGACGACTGAGGTGATGGTTAACTAACCGCGGACCCTTACCCATCTGTATTCTGACGGGTGCCTCGGAAAAAGTAACCTGATGTATTTTACAGGTGGCTATAAATGTACGTAAATGTAAAAGGGCTATAGGACACGGCCTGTGAGGCTGGCTTTCAGGTTTTCTCTTTCTTTTGAGTCTTCTTAGCATGATTAGATTGGGAGGCCGGATGGTTCGGAATTGGACAAAAGACGCAAATTCTGTGCTGATGCTCTCACTGGTAGTGAGCACGGCTCCTCGGGATACTACTAATGAGGATATGCATCAGGCGATTCTAGCACCGTGGGCGCACGGCCCGTCATGAAGAAAGAGATCAACCTTCTCCATGAGAAGAAAGAGCGCATTCCTTTGATGCAGAAGGTTAGAAGGTACCCGAGGTCACTAGATCAGGTAAAAATCTACGGGTGGACTATATGCTGGTTGCCCGATGCCATACTCTATGTATCTTTTGGACTGTATAGGAATGCAGTGTAGCCCACCCGCCAAGCGCTTAAGCGAATTAGTTAATCCCTAGATTCTATATGGCACAGCAGTCAGCCAGAAAGACGTCTTCAGCGGCTGCCGGAGTTTGAGCCAGTTTCTTGATGGCCTGCAAGTTAGAGTTCAAGACGCTCAGCATAAACAGTTGCAATTTTAGGAAGTTGCTTTTCAGAAACGAAATCCAGCTAGAGCAGATCCGGGCAGGAGGTGATAGGCGTCTAGAGCGCTGTATCGTCATGCATCCCAGTGTATAGCTAGTAGTTTTCGAATAATAATCAGCACATAGGTTATGTGGGCCCGCAATATGAACTTGCACCCGGCAGTCTGTTAGCATCGGCTGTGATGTGGGGATGGAAAATAGTAATTAGTAACAGACTCAGTCTTAGGCAGAGGCAGGACAATAATGATCAAGGCGACAGACAGAAAGTTGGTAGTAGGACTAGAGATCGGCACGGCCAAGGTGGCCTCGCTAGTAGGGGAGGTGCTGCCAGATGGTATGGTGAATATCCTCGGTGTCGGCAGTTGCCCTGCACACGGCATGGGAAAAGGTGAGGTTAATGATTTGTCAGCGGTAGTCAAATGTGTGCAGCGCGCTATTGATCAGGCGGAGTTGATGGCGGAATGCCAGATCTCGTCAGTATATCTTGCCCTGTCTGGAAAACACATTAGCTGCCAGAACGAAGTCGGGATGGTGCTCATTGCTAAAGAAGAGGTAACACAGGCAGACGTAGAGAATGTTGTTCGCACGGCCAAGTCGGTAAAGGTGCATAATGAGCATCGGATTCTACACGTACTTCCTCAGGAATATGCGATTGATTATCAAAAAGAAATAAAAAACCCCATTGGGCTCTCCGGCGTGCGAATGCAGGCCAAAGTTCATTTGATTACTTGTCATAATGACATGGCAAAGAACATTGTTAAAGTGGTTGAATGTTGCGGATTAAAAGTTGATCAACTAATTTTTGCTGGCCTAGCATCAAGCTATGCGGTATTGACAGAAGATGAACGTCATCTAGGCGTGTGTGTCGTAGATATCGGCGATGGCACTATGGACATGGCGGTCTATACTGGGGGGGCGCTGCGGCACACTAAGGTCATTCCCTATGCTGGCAACGTAGTAACTAACGACATTGCCTATGCTTTTGGTACGGCGCCTGCCAACGCCGAAGAGCTCAAGGTTTACCATGGTTGCACCCTGGGATCAGTAGTTAGCAAGGAGGAGAGCGTAGAAGTGCCAAGCGTTGGGGGTAGGCGGCCACGCAGTTTCCAGCGCAAAACCTTAGCGCAGGTAATAGAGCTGCGTTATACCGAACTGCTTAATTTAGTCAACGATGAAATCTTGCAGCTTCAGGCACAGCTGAAGGCGCAGGGGGTCAAGCACTATTTAGCCGCCGGTGTTGTGCTTACCGGCGGCGCGGCGAAAATCGACGGTTTAGCAGCCTGCGCAAAGCGGGTTTTCCATACTCAGGTGCGCATTGGCCGGCCTCGTAATATCACCGGTCTAACGGATGATGCGCAGGAGCCTTATTATTCAACTGCTGCTGGGTTGCTGGTATACGGTGGTCAACAGTCACATTTAAGTAGCGCAGTA
Organism: secondary endosymbiont of Ctenarytaina eucalypti; assembly: GCF_000287335.1. Classification (GTDB taxonomy): domain Bacteria; phylum Pseudomonadota; class Gammaproteobacteria; order Enterobacterales; family Enterobacteriaceae. The sequence goes on along the minus strand of NC_018419.1, from coordinate 517,389 downwards.
GATTTAGAAAGACGAATGGCTATCAGTGTATGGTTTAAACGGTTCAGAGTCTGGCTACGAAAAGAATTTTAATTATTTGTAAGACGCAATTTGTCCCTGCAAGAGACCAATGCGGAAGCAACAGGTAAAAAACGGAGAGAAATTATGTTTGAACCCATAGAATTAACCAACGATGCGGTTATTAAAGTCATTGGCATCGGCGGCGGTGGTGGGAACGCAGTTGAACATATGGTACACGAGCGAATCGAAGGCGTAGACTTCTTCGCGGTGAATACCGATGCGCAGGCATTGCGGAAGACGACGGTAGGCCAAACTATCCAGATCGGTGGCGGTATTACCAAAGGTCTGGGAGCTGGCGCCAATCCGGAAGTAGGTCGCCATGCCGCTGAGGAGGATCGTGATGCGCTCCGAGCTGCGCTTGAGGGCGCTGATATGGTGTTTGTCGCCGCAGGGATGGGGGGGGGGACTGGGACGGGCTCTGCGCCGGTTGTCGCGGAAGTCGCCAGGGATCTTGGTATCTTAACTGTCGCCGTAGTTACCAAGCCATTCAACTTTGAAGGAAAAAAACGCATGGCATTTGCTGAACAAGGTATTGCTGAGCTCTCTAAATATGTCGACTCGCTGATCACTATTCCCAATGATAAGCTACTAAAAGTCTTAGGCCGAGGCATTTCTCTTCTGGATGCATTCAGCGCCGCCAATGACATACTGAAAGGCGCGGTACAGGGTATCGCTGAGCTGATCACCCGTCCTGGCCTGATGAACGTCGATTTTGCTGACGTGCGCACGGTGATGTCGGAGATGGGTGACGCCATGATGGGTTCCGGTATTGCATACGGCGAGGCTCGCGCAAAAGAAGCAGCAGAAATGGCGATTTCTAGCCCGCTGCTGGAAGATATCGATCTGTCTGGCGCACGAGGGGTGCTGGTCAATATTACTGCCGGCTTCGACCTACGTTTGGATGAATTTGAAACCGTAGGTAACAGCATCCGAGCTTTCGCCTCTGATGACGCCACTGTAGTCATTGGTACCTCCCTGGATCCTGAGATGAACGATGAGCTACGCGTTACTGTGGTGGCGACCGGGATCGGAATAAATCATCACCCCGAGAGTAATGTGATCACTAGAAAGCAAAATAGCCAGGTGCTTATTAATAGCCGCTATCGAGATCACTCCGAAGGCCTTTTTTCGCTCACTGGGGAGCAGAACACAGCAGTCAAGGTAGCTAATGAGCAAAACGCTCAGGGGCGACAGGAACCAGATTATTTGGATATTCCGGCTTTTTTACGGAAGCAATCGGATTAAACAGTGCCTCTTTGGGGAATACTACTCTTTGTGCTAGAGTAACCCGTCAACGATACTCTAATACTGCGCATAGCAAGCGGCATAGTTAAACATTGCGAGAGAAACAGATGTTCAAACAGCGGACATTAAAACGTATCGTGCAGGCCAATGGTGTAGGGTTACATACTGGGGAAAAGGTCGCGATGACACTACGCCCTGCGCCGGAAAACACCGGGATCATCTATCGTCGAATTGATTTAAATCCGCCAGTAGATTTTCCTGCCGACGCCTGTTCTGTGCTCGACACTGTGCTATGTACTTGTTTAGTAAACGAGCATGATATACAGATTTCTACTGTCGAGCACCTGAACGCCGCGATGGCGGGGTTGGGTATCGACAATATTTTCGTGGAAGTAGATGCGCCTGAAATCCCAATCATGGACGGTAGCGCTAGCCCATTTGTTTACCTACTGTTAGATGCGGGCATTGAGGAGTTGAATAGCGCTAAAAAATTTTTGCGTCTCAAACATATGGTGCGCGTTGAGGCTGGGGATAAATGGGCCGAACTAGCTCCGTATAACGGATTTACGCTTGATTTTACCATCGACTTCAAACATCCTGCAATTTCTACCAGCTCACAACGTTATTTTCTGAACTTCTCTGCTGAGTCGTTTGTGCGACAGATAAGCCGCGCGCGCACTTTTGGGTTCATGCGCGATATCGAGTACCTTCAATCTCACGGGCTTGCCCTAGGTGGCAGCTTCGATTGCGCTATCGTGGTCGATGACTACCGGGTGCTAAACGAAGACGGCCTGCGTTTTGAGGATGAGTTTGTTCGTCACAAAATGCTTGATGCTATCGGTGACCTCTTCATGTGCGGCCATAACATTATAGGTGCCTTTACCGCTTTCAAATCTGGGCATGCGATGAACAATAAATTATTGCAGACGGTGCTAGCGCGTCAGGAGGCTTGGGAGTTTGTGACTTTTGAGGACGATGCGGAACTACCTCTTACGTTCAAGGCGCCCTCCTGCTCTTGATGGCATGAGAGCGTTCGGCGGCAGGTCACAGCGCCCCTAACATGCAGCCGGACCGCTGACTGATGCTAAGAAGGTATATCTGTTATTACTTTGATAAATTCCGTCCGAGTCTTTATTGAATAAGGCGCAATTCCAGGTAAGCATTGGCACAGACTCCCTGCATTAATGTCAAAATAATTTCTTTTATAAAAAATATCCTCAAGTGATTAGCGTGCTCATTGAGCATAAGACTGTAAAATAAGAAAATAATCTCAAAAAATCAATATGTGCTTCTGCTGGTTATTTAGATGAGAAAAACATGTACCACCGTGCTGCTTGAAGAATCACTGACAAATTCAGATAAATCGACCATCAGTGTGCAGATAAGTAAATCAGCAGGAAGCCTTCAAGTCGCTTCAATAAACCGTTGAGTTATTCATAGTATCCGCTGAACAGTGTTTAGTGAAAGAGCCAGGAAACGCAGGCAGCATGATGTTCAAAAGCGCAGCATAGCGCGTCAGCGCTATCTAGAAACGAACAGCGCGAGGTATGACATGTGGCTTTTTACATGCAGCATCGTCTTGAGTTACCAGTGCAACACAAACTTGATAAAATATGCTGATCGGAAAAATCAGGTAAGCGTTCGCTGAAGCTGAAAACTCTTAGTCACCTTTCTATTTTATGCAAGTAACCGTGTGTATGGAGGCGCTCTTTTTGTTGAAAATCAGGCATTGCGAAGCAGTAAGCATACCTAGAAATAGCCACAGTATGACCAGTCTTACTCACTGGCGGTAAGAGGCCTCTTTTATCTTAAGAGCACCGCTAAATCAAATGATAGAGGGTGATATGGCAATAGGGGCAATTTCGCCGCTAATAGTTCAATAGCTTCACCAAATGACGCGCTGAAAAATGTTGAACGCTGTCCCTGCCCCGTAAAACAGCCCCCCTGGGAGATAACGACTCCAGATGTTAGGTGACGTAAGAAGATCGATTAATCCGCAGAATAAATATGTCACACTCTTTTCTGATCAATGATATTGATGTCATAAGTCTGGTGAGGCCTCGATTTTCGGAGATGGCATATGTTCAGGACTATCCTCAGCCAGTTTTGCCAAACGTTCTAGTACGTTCTTTAATTTCCCTTCGCTTTGGGCCGCCACATGACGAATCGATGCAGCACTTCGCAAACTCAGATGTCGGGACTGTCCTCCGAGCAGACAGAGACAGTGCCGGTCACTATCGTCGTCTTGCGTATGCAATGCCTGTTTTTTTGCTAAAACAGGGTTAATCCTGATGTCGATAGACGATAATGATGGTAGAATCTGGATCCTGACAGTAGATAATAACTTCGCTTCTTCATATCGCAACCGCATTTGCCAGCTGGCATTAGCGGTTTCTAGCACCATCAGTCCCTGGCGAAAGTTGGCAACACGGCACCAGGGTCGCAGTATTTCTGGAAGTAGCATATTGACTGCGTGATTCAGTTGCACCAGTGCGATGGCTTGGTGCTGAATTTTTGAGAGAGACTCTTGACTCGTTTCGATAGGGTTGCTAAATAGGCTATCGATAAGATGTGGGCGACTATCGCGCATACCAATACTCCGGCGGAAAACATTATTAGGGAATGGGCATTTTAAATAGTTGGCGGAAATTTGGGAGATGTTATTGCTTTCTTCACCCACTATTTAGTGCTCTCCCCACTAACTGGTTCCAGTCTTTATTTTCGGGCGACGCTCATAAGATGCAAAGAAAGGTTAGCGTCTACGCGTGGCGCAGACGAAACATCCGTTTCCAGGCCGGTGTCAGGCAACTACTAGCAAAGCTAAAGGATCTCTTGCATCGTTTTTTTGAAGCTGTTGAAACTTATCACCAACGCGCCATAGGCACGGTCGCGCTCACTCTTTCCGGTCAAAAAAGGATCGCAGGTGAGTGCCTTCTTGCCCTGAAGTGTCCAGGTTTGTTCTTTTCCTTTAGGCTATTCTCTTCTGATGAAGCAAGGCAACTAATTCTAGTGCTGAGATTACGTCAAACCTCTAGTGGCCGCGCTTTTTTTCAACTACTGACACGGAATACATCTGGCGTCATGACAGCAGGTATGAGGCCCACTTCCATTCCGCATCTGCACACCCCCTACAAGCCCTCACTATCCCAAGCACTAGCTTTGGACATCCGATGGACTAAGCCGTGATGAAATTTGACTGCCTATGCTAGCTAAATTACTTACCAAAATTTTTGGCAACCGTAATGATCGTACTCTGCGCCGTATGATCAGGGAGGTAGACGTTATCAATAAGTTAGAGCAGGTAATGGAGTTATTGAGCAACGAGCAGCTCGCGGGGAAAACCGTCGAATTCCGGGCACGTATTGCGCAAGGGGAGAGCATCAATAGCCTGCTACCGGAAGCGTTTGCTGTGGTGCGGGAGGCCAGTAAGCGTGTTTTTGGTATGCGCCATTTTGATGTGCAGTTAATCGGGGGTATTGTGCTTAACGATCGCTGCATCGCTGAGATGCGAACCGGTGAAGGGAAAACCCTCACCGCCACGCTTCCAGCGTACCTGAACGCGTTAAGTAGCAGAGGCGTGCATGTGGTGACGGTGAACGATTATTTAGCGCAGCGCGATGCGGAAAATAATCGTCCACTATTTGAGTTTCTGGGATTGAGTGTAGGCATAAACCTCACCGGGATGCCCGCGCCGGCCAAGCGTGCTGCTTACGCCGCTGATATAACTTACGGAACTAACAACGAGTACGGTTTTGACTATTTACGCGACAATATGACATTTATCCCGACAGAGCGAGTGCAGCGAACGTTGCATTACGCTCTAGTAGATGAGGTGGACTCTATACTGATTGATGAAGCCCGCACTCCTCTCATTATTTCCGGGCAGGCTGAAGACAGCTCTGATCTTTATCGCCGCGTAGATACACTCATACCACATTTAATGCAGCAGGATAAAGAAGACTCTGAGAGCTTCAAGGGCGAAGGCCACTTCTCGGTGGATGAGAAGTCACGTCAGGTTAACCTGACCGAACGAGGGCTTGTGCTGCTTGAAGAGCTACTGGTGCAAGCCAAGATTCTGAAACAAGGAGAATCACTTTACTCGCCGACTAATATTATGCTCATACATCATTTGACCGCAGCTCTACGCGCTCACGTGCTATTTATCCGTGATGTGGACTATATCGTTAAAGATGGTGAAGTCATTATTGTCGACGAACATACAGGTCGCACCATGCCTGCTCGCCGCTGGTCTGATGGATTGCACCAGGCGGTGGAGGCCAAGGAAAACGTGACAATCCAGAATGAAAACCAGACGCTGGGTTCCATAACTTTTCAGAACTATTTTCGTTTATATCAGAAGCTAGCCGGTATGACTGGTACTGCTGATACAGAAGCATTTGAGTTCAGCACGATCTATGAACTCGAGACTGTCGTGATACCTCCTAACCGTCCAATGATCCGTAATGATTTTGCCGATCTTATCTATATGACGGAAAAAGAAAAAATCAATGCTATTATTGAGGATATTAAATCCTGCAAAAAACGCAGCCAGCCGGTTTTAGTAGGCACAATCTCTATTGAAAAATCAGAGCTCGTCTCTAACGAGCTAGAAAAAGCTGGTATTACCCATAAAGTACTTAATGCTAAATTTCACGCCATGGAGGCAGAGATTGTCGCGCAGGCGGGCCAACCCGGGGCAGTGACCATCGCCACCAACATGGCTGGACGAGGTACCGACATCGTGTTAGGCGGCAGTTGGCAGGCTGAAATCGTATCGCTTGGAGCAGCAGCGGATGAGAGGAAGAAGGCCGCCATTAAGAATGCCTGGAAATTGCGCCATGAGCTAGTGTTAGCGGCTGGCGGCTTGCATATTATTGGCACCGAGCGTCATGAATCACGTCGTATCGACAATCAGCTTCGCGGTCGCTCCGGTCGTCAGGGCGACGCCGGTTCATCCCGGTTCTACCTATCTATGGAAGATGCTTTGATGCGCATTTTCGCGTCAGAGCGCATTTCTGGTATGATGCGTAAACTGGGTATGAAGCCAGGTGAAGCTATCGAGCACCCTTGGGTCACAAAGGCGATTGCTAATGCCCAGCGTAAGGTGGAAAACCGCAACTTTGATATTCGTAAGCAGCTGTTGGAATACGACGACGTCGCCAATGATCAGCGATGCGCGATTTATATACAGCGCAACGAGCTACTCGATCTTGAGGATATTAGTGAGATTATAAAGCGGATCCGCGCAGATGTACTGAAGACGATCTTTGATAGGCATATTCCACCTGAATCACTAGAAGATCTTTGGGATTTACCGGGGCTAGAGAAGCGCTTGCAGGATGTCTTTGATCTACATACATCTCTTGCGCAATTTTTAGATGACGATCCAAGCCTGCAGGAAGAGACACTGCGTGATAGCTTACTGGAGCAGATACTGCTGCAATATGAGCGGAAGGAAGAGATGATCGGTAGCGATATGATGCGTAAAGTCGAGAAAAGTGTTATGCTGCAAACACTAGATTCCCTGTGGAAAGAGCATTTGTCGGCGATGGATTATTTGCGTCAGGGGATCCATTTGCGTGGCTATGCGCAAAAAGATCCTAAGCAGGAATACAAGCGCGAGTCCTTCATGATGTTTGCAATCATGCTGGACTCGCTAAAATATGAAGTGATAAGCACGCTCAGTAAGATGCAGAAGCGCATATTGGGAGACTTAGAGGCCATCGACCCGAAAAACCGTGAAGAGCTCGTACTTCTAGGTAGACAGTATCTCGAGCATCATCGGAAGAGGGAAGTAAACTCTCCCAAAGAGAGCGCCTCTGCGGTACAAGTCAGCCGTAAAGTTAAGCGAAACGATCCCTGCCCATGCGGTTTTGGGAAAAAATTTAAGCACTGCCATGGAAAATTACAGTAAGCTTAATGCCAAGCTTCCGGGGTGTATTGGGTATTTTATTTCTTTCTTTTGGAAAGAAGAAGCACCCTCTTCCGCTCTTAGTAGGAGCTATATGCTCATACATTTCAGCCAGCTACTGCAGCTATTATATCTCAAAAGACGCCCTATAAATACACCGTGCGCAATTCATCAGCAGGTAGCAAGCCAAGCCAAATGCTAGGCGGTTATGCGCTTTACGTACACGCTCTGCCATCAAAGGGAGGCGAAGTTATATTTTACTGTACGCATTCGTCTGCTTGGAAGATGAAGATTAATCGTTGGCTGTTTGATGGAAATAGAACACTACTAGAATAGTACTTGCGTGCAGCCTTTAGCCCTAAGATATGCTGCCTATGAAAGTGAAAAGATGCCAAGCATGAGGATGCTGACTACTTTTCATGATGCATGTTATTATTGTAAATACTGCTAGCGGTTATTGCGGTAGTGAGTCATCATTACTGATGATAAGAGACGACCTTAAGAGCACGCTATAGTAAAGATTACACTATCTTTGCTTGGTCTGTGGTGCTAGCGTTATCCGATCTAAACGCACATGAGATCAAATGTATTTAACGTTACAGCTATATCCTGTGAGTGAAGCTTCTTTAGCTTTTATTCGCGCTATCAAGCTTTTTTGCTGTCAATCATGACTTAAATTTGATCATGGTGATCTATGGCCATATGTATCATTAACTAAACATTGTATGTTTCAGCGGCTAGCGGATTTTACACATCCTGCGCAAGAGCGGATATTAGTTAGTGCACACCTAAATAGATCGCGATGGTGGTTGTGTAGTTGCATTTGCCGGAGAATTCATGACAAAAAGGGCTGGTTATGTCATGCTGATTGATAAAAAATGTTCTACAGTACTTTTATCGAAAAAGTCCTTCTACCGTTTTTATAGGCTCCGCTAAATGATCATTTTTCTCTATAGAGAATGCTGCGCACTATCTTCCTTATCTTCTAGGTAAGTCGGAAGGGGATCAAAAAAATTGATATTAAGACTATTGCCACTATTCGAATCCTGAAATACCGTACTGCCGATGTTTTTCAGATTCGGAACCACTATGGATTCAAAGTCAGGAGGTCATCATATCTGCGCTACATTGTTTTAGGGAACAACAAACTGCGTATGATTAAATACCAGACAGGTTATTGATGTGCTCATGTCTAAAAAGTGATCGAGAACACTGTTAAAGATTCAGGTCTGCGATTTTATCGAACAAGAGGGCACGTGACACGTGAACCGTTAGTAGCGTTATTGTAAACGCGCAATGCAAATAATATTTAGTAAAACCAGTAGTTAAGCGATTTAGTGCTTAACATTGCCTTTCCTCCCTGCAGCGTTATGAACATGTAAATTAAGATGACTCATTGGGGTATGTTGAACTAGAAAATGACTTTTTTAGCTAGTTATGAAAGAGGAGGTTTTTACGTGAATTTGACTGTTGATTAAATGCGCATTTATACCAGCATGGTTGCATGCATGGTACGATAGGGTCAAAACTGTGCCTCTTGCGTCTGTGGAATGAGAGGGGCGTTCATTTTTTTCTTAAAATTGATGAGCATAGAGACTCGCATGTATCGTGCCCTACGCGACAAAATGGCTCTTGCTCCATACTCTGAGTTTTTGACCCTCCCTTGAAGGGCTTCATATGCTACTGCAATGAAAACTGCAATCCTGCTGCTATCAATAAGACAATACTTGGTTTTACGGCGTGCTCTGAAATGTGTATGCTGATATTATCTATTAAAATTTTTCAAAAGTGAAGCTCTAATGTTGTAGAAAAAGAGATTCGTGATAATACGTTTATGCACACACCCTTGTAGGTAGGGCATCGACGCTGATAAACCTGTGAAAGAACACAGCCAGCTAGCAGGTCAGGATTGTTAATCGAAAAACAATACAACAACAGGTAAGTAAATATTACCGCGTAGTGCGTGGTAGCTGAAAGGCACAGAAGAAAGATTCCCCTGAAAGTATATTATCTGCACACCGAGTCGATAGCGTCCGCTGTCGGAGGGCTGCGGATGGCTAAACACAAGGTTCTCTTGTTCAGAAAGTCGAATAAAAGTGTTTCGTTTTGCCAACTCCCTTAAGTGGGTCTCCTCAAGATAGGTATAGGTAGCACGAAGACTGCCGAGAAGATCGTCCATCTAGCATAGACTACCAGCCAATTCAGGGGTAGTCTTCGGGCTCCTCCCCCTTCGTGCGCTAATCGGTCCCCTCCACCGCTGCCGAGAATGCTTTCGTTAAATCTCCTGATAACAATGTAACCACCCGGACCGCGTGCTTTGTCAGCATATTCCATGAATGCTGATACTTGAGGACAGTCGACGCCGGTTTTGACCCGCATAGCGCAGACCGAACTAGGAGGAATACCAACTTTAACTATATTGTTGCCTAAGGAGAGAATTCGCGCCCCTAGCATCTGTCCTGTGACTATATTCTCAGCGCAAATGACCTTATTCTGACAGGATTTCAAGCTGTTTCAATACAGGTCAAAAAATGCCCTGAACAGCCGTTAGCTCTATATCAATGCAGATAAAATTCAGCTATAGCGAGAAAGTCGGTATTTTCTTCATTTTCTCGGAGTTGGAAACAGAAGTTCCGGAATATATCATCAGATGACCTAGGGCCGATGCCGGGACTTTAGCTACAAAATTACGCCACTAATCGACCTGATAATGTTTGTGTACTTGCAGTTAGGATATCGAAGTAGACGCGTTCCTCGGGTATGTTAAGCGTGCCTACTATATCCATGTTTACAGAGATTGCCGGCACGCCGGACCAGCAAATATCAGGATGCTTGAAGGTAAGATGGCGTTGAAGTGCAAAAGCAGAGCGGTTTTTCAGCTCGGAGCGTTTTGGCTGGATCGGGGTATTTTTGAAGCCTAACTTAACATATTTTCTATACGTATAGGATTTCCTGGTACAAGACAACGAGTCACTCATCAATATCGGATACAACGTGCTTATTTTAGTATTGCTATCATACGCGCGATTAAAGTTAGAGCAAGACTCTGAACGCTGTTCATTGTACGATACAACGGTACTAAATGTGCTTGTGCAAGAGGAGTTTTGCAGGGTGAGGCAGTGAACGTGACGAAATATATTGTTGCTCTGACCGGCGGTATTGGCAGTGGTAAAACTACGGTGGCCAATGCTTTTTCCGCCCTCGGTGTGCCCCTGGTAGATGCTGATGTGATCGCACGAGAAGTGGTTGAACCGGATAGCTCAGCTTTGCGTTTTATCCAGAAACGTTTTGGTCCAGCGATGCTGAATGGGGATGGATCCCTTGACCGTTCAGCACTCAGAGCGCGTATTTTTAGCAATCAGAAAGATAAAGCTTGGCTTAACAATTTGCTCCATCCGCTGATTAAACAGCAAACTGAAGAGCAGTTATGCTTCGTGCCTGCGCCTTATGTGTTATGGGTAGTTCCTTTGCTTGTTGATCATAAACTGTACACGCGGGCTAATCGCGTCCTGGTGGTGGATGTGGACCGCGAGGTCCAGATCCGGCGTACGATCACCCGGGACGGCGTTAGCCGCGATCAGGTGGAAAACATTGTGGACGCGCAGGTCCCGCACCAGCGGCGTTTAGCCTATGCGGACGATATTATTGATAATGGTGGGCGCCCGGATGAGCTAACGGAGCAGGTTGCTACTTTTCATCGACGCTATCTTGTGCTTGCGGCATTAGCAAGACAACAGGACATATCACTATGACTGACGTTTGCTCGACAACGGTATTGTTTGAACATCCATTAAACGAAAATATGCGGACTTGGTTGCGGTTAGAGTTCCTTCTGCAGCAGCTCTATCAGCATCTGACATTAAGCGAAATTGCTAACGCGCAGACGTTTTTTCGTACTTTAGCCGATCTGTTAGAAGTTCTCGAGCGCGGAGCCATTCGCGGTGAAATGTTCAAGGAATTAGATCGACAGCAGCAAAAATTGCTGAAATGGGAAGGCATGCCCGGTGTCGACAGCGACCGAGTTAGTGCCCTGCGTAGCGATTTTAAGCGCCGTGCCACTATGCTGATGGCAGCCCCGCGCTTAGGTCAAGCATTGCGTGAGGACCGACTGATTGGCGCAGTACGCCAGCGTCTCTCTATACCTGGCGGTTGCTGTAGTTTTGACTTGCCTGCCCTTCATATTTGGCTACATCTCCCGCAGCGTGACGCACATGTAGATGGTTGGTTACAAACACTATATCCGCTTAAGGCAGCTCTAAGCTGCATCCTTGATATCGTTCGCCATTCAGGACCTTTTAAACATCAAATTAGTTTAAATGGCTTCTTCCAGAATAACACCGAAGAGGGGGATTTGCTCCGGGTACGCATCCCTGTTGAGTATCAACTCTACCCGCAAGTGTCCGGACATAAAACCCGTTACTCTATTCATTTTTTATCCCTAGATAGTGAGCGCGGTTTAGTTCCGAACCGCTTGCCGTTTGAACTAGCCTGTTGTTAAAAGCTCTTTATCATTAGCGATGTATATCCTTAACGGCATTTATCCCTAGCTGTGAAAGCAGGTAGCTAGCTACTAGCATTAGGCGTATTTTAAATAGATTAAAGTGTAGAGGACTATCATCCTAGAATACTATATTCATTTTAAAAGCCAGTATTTATGCCAAAGACATAGTTGCATACCACCAAGCAGTCTACTCATGAAAGTTCTTCAATCAGCGAGATTTTTTGAAAGTAAAGATGTGTTATTGAATAAACGAGAGTCTTTTGTATAGGAAGCTAAAGCGATTATATCTTACTCAAGATGAACGGTATGTCGTATCTTTAACATCATCATCTGTTTTTCATCATTTTGACCATCGCCATCACCTCGCCTACCCATGCATCATAACCATGCAGACTTCAATGACCCACAAGAAGTGTTTTTAATCGGAATATACTTGATTCAGATAGTAATCTGCTGGTGGAGATAAGCCTTTCGTATTTTTTAAATGTTATAAAAAACTAAAGTGCTGCTTTTAAAATCTATTTTTTTATATTTTATGGCCTATTCTACATAACAGGAAGTGTCCTTGATGACGATTAATGTTTATCTTTATTTTCTATCTTAAAAGCGCATTCTGCAACGTAGGTATCGTGTTCAGGGGTTGCAGCCGAGATACTCCGAATGAGATGACAGAGTAGCGTTACTTTCTTACATCTAGCAGTGTCAGCGCGTTCGTAGTGCTGTTGTGAGCACATTGACAGAAATGGATTTTATGTATCGTGTTAGTTACAACTAGTTGGGGGCTTGCGTAAACTCTTCGTTTTGCCATCTTACCGGATCCCTGCGACTCCCTCCTGTACTAAAAACTTTCAGTCTAGTGCTACTATGAACGTTATATAGAATATTACCGCATTGTGATGTTTGAGGCGATATTCATAAGAACTATCGTTACATTATTACTGTGGTTAATGTCTCTTTGAGTTGAAACCGGGCACACCGTTTAAAATCAGTAATATACTTAGATAAACATCACTGATGCATGGATTGATACTGCGAGCGCATGGAGCCACGTAAAAAACGCATGACTAGCGAGCGACAGCGTAATTTTAAGCCTGATGCTTTCATTAAAGATTATTTGTTGAAATGAATATTTCAAGCTGAGCTAGCTGCCGCTTCAACTGTTCTTTTCTTTAAGATCATATTGATTCAGAAACTCTCACGCGGTGTGGAACTGCTAATGATATGCAGAATTATCAACTTCGGCTCTCATAAGAGGTCGACGGAGAAACGACTTGCATCAAACGCAGACACGCTGGCGTATAGCTGAAGCGAATTATTTCCAGAAGTCGTCAAAGACCGTTACCGGAAGATGACGCTTGTGCTTGGTGCGATGATACCAGTTTTCAATCACGTGCGCTGCGGCGGTATCGATGATTTTTCCCTCCAAGTAATCATCGATCATGTCGTAGCTGATCCCGAGCGCAGCTTCATCAGTTACTGCTGGGAGATCTTCTTCCAGACCGGCGATGGGCTCTTTAAGATACAGATGCGCCGGGCAGACGAGGTGCTGCAATATTGCGCGTCCTTGTCGTTTATTTAAACGGGAAAGGGGATTGATATCGGTACCACCGTCGCCGTATTTAGTGAAAAAACCAGTGACCGCCTCCGCTGCATGATCCGTTCCCACCACCAGTCCGGCTGTCATAGCGGCGATACTGTACTGGACCTGCATACGTTCGCGTGCTTTTTCATTTCCTTTAGCGTAATCGCTCAACATGATACCAGCCCTACGCAAGGTTGTCTCTCTCGCCTGAATTGAGGCTTTAATATTGATAGTAACCACTTGGTCAGGCTGGATAAATGCGATTGCATCCTGGCAATCTGCTTCATCTTTCTGCTCCCCGTAGGGAAGGCGGATGGCAATAAATCGGTAGCCAACTTCCCCGGTTTCCTGGCGAATCTCACGGATGGTTCTCTGGCACATTTTTCCGGTCAGTGATGAATCCTGTCCCCCGCTAATGCCGAGAACGAGTGTGCGTAAGAAGATATGTTTTTTCAGATAAGCTTTGAGAAATTCTACACTAATTCGAAATTCGGCCACCGGGTTAATTGTCGGCTTTACGCCTAGCGCCGCTATAATGTCTTGCTGTAGTGACATCTATTTTTCCTGAAATATAAATATTTTATAATCACAAATGTAATAATAAAAGTAAGCAAAAAAGTATAAGTCTAACTCTTAGCCGAGTTGGGACGATGCGACTCAAATTCAATCATCGTACTTGATATCCATATTTCCAATGTATCGAATCACTCTTATGATGCCTTGATGATTGATTCATTACATTATATTTGTTTTAATGCATACTATCTGCTTTGAAATGATATGTTTTATACTATTAGTATAGTGTACTGATTAATTGCTATTAAAGTAATATTATGAAGTTCGATTTCATCAACAATATAGTGAATCCAAGGTGACAAGCGTTTTGTACTAAAACTTTACAGAAGCACAAGATGATTCGCGATCATGCTAAAACCGGTTGCTAGGGTTTGTTGAAGATACTAGAGCCAAGGATGCTGTAGCCTATTAGGATAGTTATTGTTGTATGATTCAGAAAGCTTTGGGAGGCCGCTCATAGCATTATGCAGTCAAGCGATTGTATTACTGGTCGTTTAGTGCTACTTGCTTATGACGGTCACGTAAATTTCGAAGAGCAGATCAACATCTGTTAAGTAGAGCATGGCAATTGTAGTTATTGTGAGAATCGCAGATCAACCCACTTTGCCCTCGTCATGATTACAGCCGCTTCATTGAGCGCCATGCCGTTACGATATTAGTACGGCTAGCAAATATTATACCCGGTGATGCATTGGCAGAAGCGGCTGTATTGTCTGCCTCAATAGCAATAGTATAACGGTAATCTATAATTTTTAGCCTGTGCTATGCGGATCTTGTAGCACCTTACTTTATCAACTCTGTTAGAGCGGGAGCGTTAACAGCGCCACTGTATGCGATAAATCGGCAAAGAGATCATTGCATGGCATGTATTACACTCCTCCCCGCTGCAAGATGAGGCGTACGCTACAGTGTATGCTTGTAGAGCCGATACTACCAACGTTTATATAGTCCTCAGTAAAAGCTTAGACTCGATTACTGTTAATGACTCAATGGGTAAGTTGACTACATATGGGCGTTTTGATACTGATAGCAAAGGTCTTTGTGGACTCGCTGAGAAAAGTATAGTCGAGGTATTGTCACAGAAGATTGATAAGTTTGAACATTAGGTTAATACAGGTTAAGAACGCTTTGATTGAAAGTATAAACACCCAGCGCATCCGCTGTAGGTGTAGTAGCGGGTTACTATCTGAGTAGACAGGTTAAATATAAAGCTTAGGTAATCGCTGCTTGAGCGCATTACATGCATGCACATGCGTAGTGTCGCTGGCAAAGAAAGAGTATAAAATTACCTGCTGTTTATTTACGACAATGCCGTTAAGTACCATTATTCTTTGACGGTATGGTTGGATTAGTTAGCGATTGCTGAATGGAACGGAGAAAACTGTTTTTAGAGCTCGCCGTCTACTACTTTTTATTCGAATAGGCTAGATGACCACGCTGGCACCCAATGCAGGGGCGTTGAGATTCTGGTTAAGTAGTATCATTAATGCTAAGATTATACTTATAGCATTACCGCCAAAATAGTGCGATTAGGCTTTTCTGAACCAGAAAAAACAATTATTTTCATGAATAACAACACCAAGATACCATGCAATGACTCATTGAGTTGTGTATAGCAATAAATTGATCATTTTTGATGAATGAGAATGAGCCGTGCGTCAGGCACATCTATTGAGAAATCTACAGCATAGCATTAACAGACAGTAGTGTTGGGCAGCGAGAGGTGCGAAATTATCTTTTTCAGCTTATTTCGGAGCAGCACTAATGATTCAGTGGCTCTGCTAACTTTAATACAGAACATAACTAGAAAATCTAGAAGTATTAGCTAACGGTGATTAACGATACACGTTATTGTTACCTCGTGCTCGCGCTTGATGGAGCAGAGCAAGCGGTTTACCCTACTACTCTAGAGCACGTAATATTAGTTAGATCATCTTATGAGCATAATCATATACTTAATAATTAGCATCTAAGCGTCGGAAATAATAGCAGTAACGAGAAAGCAGAGTCTTTTGCCGGAATTGATTTTCTGAAATACTCATATTTTTATTTAAGGCAATACTTGTCGATCACTGAAGTCGGTATGACTTTAATCTCTCGTAAGTCTATGATGCCATGGCGATGGTTAGAACACGTAACTGCATTATATATTTAGTTAGAACCGCTTAAGAGTGTTTTTTACGTTTACAACAGGATCGCTCGGGTTTTAGACCTTACAAACTTTTATGTGTATAATAAGAAACGTCTTGCCTAAAATCTTATCGCAATCTTGTTGATAGCGTTATAGGAGGTATGCTAAGCGGCGGTAATGCTAAATAGTGCTATTTACTAGCGCGTGAGCAAGACGATCAATTGAGGGCACCTCCATAGATCAATTGCAAGGCTCAGGCCTCTGTTGTTACCGTACGGCATCTGATGCTCAGGCTTTGCAAAGATGGCGGAGAAGAGGATGCATGTCTTTTTCCTTATAGACGCTGACGGAGGCAGCTAGACTAAAAATACTTTCAAAATTTTTCTGCCTACCGGCAGGCTTACGGCAAAATGCCACTCTTGTGGGACTTCACTGACATGCTTACTAGCCAATATTTGCTATCCACCCTAAAGGAGAACCAAGCTGATGCGGAAGCAGCGAGTCATCAGCTGATGCTACGTGCTGGAATGGTTCGTCAGCTAGCATCCGGTTTGTATGTCTGGCTGCCCACCGGTTTGCGCGTGCTGCGAAAAGTAGAAAATATTGTTCGAGAAGAAATGAACAAGGTTGGTGCAATTGAGATAATCATGCCGATAGTACAGCCGGCGAATCTTTGGCAGGAAAGCGGACGATGGGAGCAGTACGGGTCTGAACTGCTTCGGTTTACCGATCGCAGCGCTCGCCCATTCGTACTAGGCCCCACGCATGAAGAGGTGATCACCGATCTTATGCGTAACGAGGTTAGCTCATACAAGCAGCTACCGTTAAAATTTTATCAAATTCAAACCAAATTTCGTGACGAAACGCGCCCGCGCTTTGGTATCATGCGTTCTAGAGAGTTTGTAATGAAAGACGCTTATTCCTTCCACACTAGCCAGGAATCGCTCCAGGTTACTTATGAAGCCATGCATCAAGCCTATAGCGCAATTTTTATCCGTCTGGGACTAGATGTGCGTGTGGTTCAGGCTGATGCCGGCGCTATCGGAGGTAGCGTATCCCACGAATTTCAGGCGCTAACCGACAGCGGTGAGGACGAGATTGTATTCTCAACCGTATCAGACTATGCTGCCAATATTGCCTTAGCGGAGGCGGTTGTCCCTATCGCTCAGCGCGCTATCCCAAGTGAAACAATGCGGCTTGTGGACACGACCGACACCCTCAGCATTGCTAAACTGGTGTCGAAATACTCTCTTCCGGTCGAAAAAACCGTTCAAATGCTCTTGGTCCGCGCTTGCGAAGACACTGGTCATTCGTTCGTGGCGTTAATGATACGCGGCGATCATGAGCTGAACGATACCAAGGCCACACAATTGCTACAGGTTGCCATCCCGCTGAAGTTCGCCAGCGACGAAGAAATCCGTTTGGTGGCTGGCGCGCATCCTCTCTCACTTGGTCCGGTCAATTTACCGCTACCGCTGATCATCGACCGCAGCGTGGCGGTTATGAGTGACTTCGTCGCTGGCGCCAATGCCGAGGGAAAGTACTTCTTCGGCATTAACTGGGAACGGGATTTGCCGTTGCCTGAGGTGGCTGACCTACGCAAGGTCATTGACGGAGACCGCAGTCCAGACGGCAAAGGCTTGTTGAAAATCAAGCGCGGAATCGAAGTCGGGCATATTTTTCAGCTAGGCAATAAATATTCAGAGGCGATGAACGCTTCTATTCAGAATAAATGCGGTCGTAACCAAGCGCTAAAAATGGGCTGCTATGGTATCGGCATCAGCCGGGTGGTGGCAGCCGCTATTGAGCAAAACCACGACAAATGCGGTATTGTATGGCCGGAAGCCTTAGCGCCTTTTAATGTTGCAATTTTGCCAATAAACATGCATACATGCAACCGGGTGCAAGAGGTAGCGGTAGAGCTTTACCAGCAACTGCAAGCGAGGGGTATTGACGTCCTGCTCGATGACCGAAAAGAGCGTCCGGGCGTCATGTTTGCCGATATAGAACTGATTGGTGTACCGCACCAATTTATCATAGGTAATCGTAATCTAGATAAAAAAGAAATAGAATACAAAAATAGACGAAGCGGCGAGAGAAGGATGATAAAACTTAGCACGATTTTTGATTTTTTAGTTAATGTCAGCACCTTTGAAAAATAATGCGCTCCGCGCTACTCTTGAATATAAAAATTTACGTTCGTTTCATTGTGCAGTTTTTGGCCCTATACTTTCTGCATGATTAACCTGCATATACAGAAAACCGTAGTATGTTCGATATAACTATTACCTCATTAAGACAATAGAGGCAGGTTTATTAAATAAAGCCTGTGATCCTAAGACTAGACTATAGAAAAGATTGCTGTGATATTGTCAATCAAGATTTGTTGAGCCAACCTAAACTTTCAGTAATTATTATCTCCTCTAAATAATAGAAAGCTCACTTAACCCCGGCGTTTTCTGACCGCATAGATAGAGCGGCCCCTGCTTCTTTAAATGGCTACAGAGAATATTTTGCTTAGAAAGCGCCCTCCTTGATAAGAATATCACGCTGATAGCGCCCCCAAACCCAAGACGAGTCTTTGCTCAGCGCGATAAAAAATTCATGTCAGGATAAAAACGTCAACACACGGTACAATTACCTATTAAATTACTCGTATAGAAAATCATGACGATTTATAGCAAAAGGGCGCGCACAGTGGCTCATCATGGCATCGATAAAAGCATAGTATGGCGTAATCACCCGATGGCAGAGGGCATCGCTATACATTACATTAGCCGTGCTGTGTGATGTATCGCAAAACAGTAACACTTAACGCAGGGAGCTTCTCTTGAATGTAATCATGAAAACCTACCAAAAAATACGAGAATCGTTTTCAGGCCATGCATGTTCGCATGAGTTACTATGATGCTTTTCGATTGAGAAGATCATAAAACTGCTTAACCGTGCCGTAGATGCTTGCGACATATTAGCCAGTAAATGCCATGAGCGTAATGAGACGATTGAAAAGCGTGATCTAATCGGCCATAAATGAACCGGAGAAGATAAAAGACTTCTAAATTTCATGTGCTTGCTGCATGATTTATGATTCACAGATAGACCAGGTTATGAGTATGGTCAAAGTACTGCAAAAAATTATGCTGTTAGCAATGCCGCGCAGCATCCGCATCGCGTAAGAATAAATAGCTTACCCTAGCAACTCACTCGCTTCCAACCTTCGTTTACTCAATAAAAGCCGTGCCCAGAGAAACACATGAGTACATGCTGCTCCTGCCCACCGGGCGGTACAGTGGGGATAGCAGATTCAAGTGCAATTAGTAGGTATTCACACAAAAGCTCACTAAATTCTTGATGTTCATTTCAATACAAGTAATTTCCGAATAAGACTTTGTGATGACGTGACAAATATTGGAATAACCTCAGCGTTCACTAAATCTAGAAAAGCATTAACCAAAAAACAGCATGCGGCGTAAGTTGAAAGCAGAGGGATTAAGTGAGCTGCTTAGGCCTAAGAGTATGGTGAGTTAAAATTAGATAAAAGTATGCGCTTTCTTATATTAGCACGCAATGATAGGTGCTAGCGCTGAGCAGCGCACAGCATTATCGTCAACAGAGAGATCTTCTCTTTTTAACATCTTTGATGTTATTCCCAACTGTTTTTCAGAAGAGCTCAATGTCTCGCGCATGTGCCAATTTTCCGGCATTCCGTTACAGCTAATAATTAACCGCATTCAGGAGCAAAAATGTCCGGTATTTATCCGATTTTACGCCCACGCCGTTTACGCCGCACACCAGCTTTACGCACTTTATTCCAGGAAACCGAGGTGCAGTTGAGCTCTCTAGTGCTGCCGATATTCGTCGAGGAGGGGGTAAGCGAATATATGCCCTTGTCCGCCATGCCGGGCGTGCTCAGAATACCAGAAGCACGGCTAGCCTTTGAAGCCGATCGCTATGCTAGAGCTGGCATTCAATCAGTCATCACCTTTGGTATCTCTCATCATCTAGACGAGGTGGGCAGCGACACGTGGCTTGAGAATGGTTTAGTCGCACGAATGGTGCGTATTTGTAAAGAGACGGTACCGGAGATGATCGTAATGTCTGACACTTGCTTTTGCGAATACACTACCCACGGTCATTGCGGCGTTGTGCGCGATAACTGGGTTGATAACGATGCAACCTTGGTGAATTTAGGACGTCAGGCCGTGGTAGCCGCGCGCGCCGGGGCGGATATTATCGCCCCCTCAGCAGCGATGGACGGGCAGGTCCAGGCGATACGTGCCGCCCTTGACAGCGCTGGCTTTACCGACACAGCAATCATGGCGTATTCTACCAAATTTGCCTCAGCATTTTACGGTCCGTTTCGTGAGGCCGGCGGCACCACCCTAAAGGGAAACCGTAAAAGCTATCAAATGAATTCGATGAATCGCCGAGAAGCAATTCGTGAGTCGTTGCTAGATGAGCAGGAAGGGGCCGATGCCCTCATGGTAAAACCGGCGGGGGCTTTTTTAGATACTATCCGCGATATACGTGAAGCAACCTATTTGCCGATAGCAGCGTATCAAGTAAGTGGCGAATATGCGATGATAAAATTTGCAGCTGCTGCTGGCGCCATTGATGAACGTCAAATCGTGCGCGAAACTCTAGGTTCTATCAAGAGGGCAGGGGCAGATATAATTCTCAGTTATTTCGCTATGGATATTGCTGAGCAGGGGTTTTGATTGGCGTAGTCAGGTGCTGACTTTTTCCTCTGCGATTGTGATGCACACTTATCAACGTCATGTTATTGCGGATGCAAAAAATAGAAGTCACAAGCTATAATGAGAAGAGCTTGATCTGAGACCCACTATCTGGATCTTGAATCATCTTTTATCATCTTCTCGTATACCCATACATCATCTAAGAATTTAATGATTGCATCATGGCTCTTTTGAAGAGCTTTTTTGAATACATCAGAACGTGCGATGAGTGGGCTAAAGCCAGGGCTATGTTGACTTGACGTGGATGATGTAGGGGGGGGATGTTTTGTAGTGTAATCCGCTACTGCTGTAACCATGATTATCATTTTTCTTAACGTCCCATCATGCGTTACGAAGATTCAGACAATCGGTTAGCCGTTTGTTTTTAAACTAACACATGCCTATTTAAGTTATTGAATAGAAATTGTCTGTACTTGCTTCCTGCAGTAAAGAGTAGTGCGGGCCTGAGCAGTGACTTCATAAGTTGCGCACTACAAGGTAATGGTTTCCTATAAAACCCTCCGGTAAAGACCAAATAGACCGTGCAGTATCAGCACTCTAGTTCTGAGTGTGTTATCTACCCGGCTTGGGTAGACCAGCTGTCTCCCTGGCATCCATAAGAGGTTTTCTCTCTTTATTTAGTGCTTCACGACTGATCCATCATAACGTATATCCTGAAAGAGCGGAGGTATGAGGCCCTGATTGGCAGTAGGCTAATTTATAATTGCAAATTATAAAGATGCAATAACAACGTGTTGTCATGAACCTGGTGCAGTTATCAATAATTACCGAACATGTTTATTACCTTAAAAGAGATGCTCGATTATGAATAGCGATCTACATGTTAAGGTAGCATATTTGAGCAACTTTTTCTTCCCTCATCCATTCATAATTGGCTATAATAAGATTCATTTTGGCAAGTATACGCACTATTTGATCTCTCGTATCGAAGAGATCAGGCGAGCATGGCTGTGTTCCTCGTTGCCCAGCGCTCTCTTTTTACTGTTTGCCCTTGCTTTTTTTAAAGATTAAGGTATTATTAAGATAATTATATTTTAGATGTTATGACGAACAGTTAACTCTTTAGTCGAGTTATTGCTTTCCGCAAAAAACGGTAAGCTAGCTGACAACATCCCCAAAAGGGGGTAACACTGAGCCATTACACTCCCCCACCAGCATAAAAAATAGATGAGGGGAATAGTTTTTTACGTTTATAAACAGCTTGGAGCTCTGGTCTCATGCAGAACCAAAGAATCCGTATCCGTTTGAAAGCGTTTGATCATCGTCTAATCGATCAATCAACCGCAGAAATTGTCGAGACTGCCAAGCGTACCGGCGCCCAGGTACGCGGCCCGATACCCCTGCCGACCCGAAAAGAGCGCTTCACCGTTCTGATCTCTCCACACGTCAACAAAGATGCGCGTGATCAGTATGAAATACGTACGCATAAGCGCCTGGTTGACATAGTGGAGCCAACTGAAACAACCGTTGATGCGCTTATGCGTCTGGACCTGGCTGCCGGTGTAGACGTACAAATCAGCTTGGGTTGATCAAGTCGTTGAGCGATTGCGAGGTTGCAAGCATGAAGGGTTTAATCGGACGTAAAGTCGGGATGACTCGCATCTTCACCGAAGATGGAATTTCTATCCCGGTTACTGTTATTGAAATCGAAGCAAATCGAGTGACCCAGGTAAAAGATCTGGAAAACGATGGATACCGAGCAATCCAGGTTACTGCCGGCACGAAAAAAACAAACCGCATCACTAAACCAGAAGCCAGTCATTTTGCGAAAGCCGGTGTTGCGGCCGGACGTGGTTTGTGGGAATGGCGTATCGCAGATGGCGAAGAGGCCATCCTTGGCCAAAGTATCACTGTAGAACTATTTTTGGATGTTAAAAAGGTCGATGTTACTGGCACCTCCAAAGGCAAAGGATTCACCGGCACTGTCAAGCGTTGGAACTTCCGAACCCAAGATACCACCCACGGGAACTCCTTATCGCACCGCGTCCCGGGCTCTATCGGACAGAACCAGACTCCGGGTAAAGTATTTAAGGGTAAGAAAATGGCGGGTCAGCTGGGTAACGAACGCATTACTGTTCAGAGCCTGGATGTCGTATCTATTGACATAGCGCGCAATCTGCTACTGGTTAAAGGGGCCGTTCCAGGCGCAACCGGGAGTGATCTCATTGTTAAACCGGCTGTCAAGGCAGTAACGTCAAGGAGATAGAAATGGAATTGCTATTGAAAGACGCGCAAAGCACGCTCACTGTTTCTGAAACTACCTTCGGTCGTTGCTTTAATGAAGCGCTGGTTCACCAAGTTGTTGTGGCGTACGCAGCCAGCGCCCGTCAAGGGACTCGGGGTCAGAAGACTCGGGCTGAAGTGACTGGTTCTGGTAAAAAACCATGGCGTCAGAAGGGCACCGGCCGCGCGCGCGCCGGCAGCGTTAAGAGTCCGATCTGGCGTTCTGGCGGTGTAACGTTTGCCGCCAAACCTCAAGATCATAGCCAGAAAGTGAATAAGAAAATGTACCGCGGAGCGTTGAAAAGTATTCTGTCTGAACTTGTACGTCAAGATCGTTTGATTGTTCTTCAACATTTTTCTATTCACGCGCCGAAAACCAAGCTGCTTGCTCAGAAACTGAGAGAGATAGCGTTAGAAAATGTGCTAATCATTACTAGGGAGCTAGACAAAAACCTATTCTTGGCAGCCCGTAATCTATATAAAGTAGACGTACGTGATACAAAAGGTATCGACCCGGTTAGCTTGATGACCTTCGAAAAAGTCGTGATGACGATTGGCGCCATTAAGCACGTTGAGGAGATGCTGGCATGATTCGTGAAGAACGTCTACTCAAAGTACTGCGCGCGCCGCATGTGTCTGAAAAAGCATCCAGTACGATGAAAAAACAGAACACCATCGTTCTTAAAGTAGCGAAAGATGCAACAAAAGTAGAAATCAAAGCAGCTGTATATAAACTCTTTTCAGTCGAAGTCAATAACGTTCGCACCTTGGTTGTCAAAGGTAAAACGAAACGTCATAAACAGCATATTGGTAGTCATAGCAACTGGAAGAAAGCGTATGTCACCCTGAAAGCAGGCCAGAACCTGGACTTCATCCACGGTGATGAGTAACTCGGAGAAGTAAGAACAATGGCAATTGTTAAATGTAAACCGACATCTCCGGGTCGTCGCCACGTTGTTAAGGTGGTCAATCCTGAGCTATACAAAGGCAAGCCCTATTCCCCATTACTGGAACCTCTTCATAAATCCGGCGGCCGTAACAACAATGGGCGTATTACGATGCGCCATATTGGGGGAGGCCATAAGCAACATTATCGTTTGATTGACTTTAAACGCAATAAAGACGGCATCCCAGCAGTGGTAGAACGTTTGGAGTACGATCCTAATCGTTCTGCTAACATAGCACTGCTATTGTATAAAGATGGTGAGCGTCGTTATATCTTAGCACCAAAAGGTCTAAAAACCGGTGAGCAGATTCAATCTGGTGTCGATGTGGCTATCAAGGCCGGTAATGCCTTGCCGATGCGTAATATTCCGCTTGGTTCCACGGTCCATAACGTAGAAATGAAGCCGGGAAAGGGAGGCCAGCTGGCTCGTTCTGCCGGTGCTTATGTTCAGATCGTTGCTCGTGATGGCACGTATGTCACGCTTCGTCTTCGTTCTGGTGAAATGCGCAAAATTCATTTCGAATGCCGCGCCACTTTAGGCGAAGTAGGTAATACGGAACATATGTTGCGTGTGCTGGGTAAAGCCGGAGCCAGCCGCTGGCGTGGTATCCGTCCAACGGTTCGTGGTACGGCGATGAATCCGGTGGACCACCCGCACGGTGGTGGTGAAGGGCGTAACTTTGGCAAACACCCTGTTTCGCCTTGGGGAATTCAGACTAAAGGTAAGAAGACTCGTAGTAATAAGCGTACTGATCAATTTATTGTGCGTCGCCGTAGAAAATAATATTAGAGGATAAATCATGCCACGTTCTCTCAAGAAAGGTCCATTTATTGACCTGCACTTGCTGAAGAAGGTAGAGAAAGCGCTGGAAAGCCGTGACAAGAAGCCTATTCGCACTTGGTCTCGTCGCTCAACGATCTTTCCAAGAATGATCGGTCTAACGATCGCTATCCATAATGGTCGACAGCACGTGCCTATTTTTGTTGCTGATGACATGGTCGGTCATAAACTAGGTGAATTTGCGCCGACGCGTACTTATCGCGGCCATACAGCAGATAAAAAAACCAAGAAGCGCTAAGGGAAGAGATGGAAACTATCGCTCAACATCGTCATGCTCGTTCTTCTGCTCAAAAGGTTCGTCTTGTAGTTGACCTGATTCGAGGCAAGAAAGTATCGAAAGCTCTGCAAGTTCTCAGTTATACCAACAAGAAAGCGGCTGTTTTGGTGAAAAAAGTACTGGAGTCTGCTATTGCTAACGCTGAGCACAACGACGGTGCAGAAATTGATGATTTAAAAGTCGCTAAGACGTTCGTCGACGTTGGTCCGAGCATGAAGCGTATTATGCCGCGTGCTAAAGGTCGTGCAGATCGTATGCTGAAGCGTACCAGCCACATTACTGTGATTGTGTCTGATCGCTGAGACACTGGAGAGTAGCAATGGGTCAGAAAGTACATCCGAATGGTATTCGATTGGGTATTGTAAAGCCCTGGAATTCTACCTGGTATGCGAATACTAAAGAATTCGCCGACAACCTGAACAGTGATTTTAAAGTTCGTCAATTCTTGACAAAGGAATTATCGAAAGCATCGGTTGCTCGTGTGGTTATCGAGCGGCCGGCTAAGAGCATTCGTGTAACTATTCACACCGCTCGTCCGGGAATCGTGATCGGAAAGAAAGGCGAAGACGTTGAAAAACTACGTCATATCGTAGCAGATATTGCTGATGTCCCAGCGCAGATTAATATAGCTGAAGTCCGTAAGCCAGAGCTCGAAGCCAAACTGGTTGCTTGCAGCATTGCTGCGCAGCTCGAACGTCGCGTTATGTTCCGCCGCGCCATGAAACGTGCTGTACAGAATGCCATGCGTCTTGGTGCCAAGGGGATCAAGGTTGAAGTCAGCGGCCGTTTGGGCGGGGCTGAAATAGCGCGTACCGAATGGTACCGTGAAGGCCGCGTCCCGCTGCATACTTTGCGTGCAGATATCGACTACAGTACCTCCGAGGCGCACACCACCTATGGCGTCATTGGCGTCAAAGTCTGGATCTTTAAAGGTGAGATTTTGGGGGGTATGGCTGCAGTTGAGCAGCCGGAACCAGGCGCTCAACCTAAAAAGCAACAGCGTAAAGGCACCAAGTAAGGAGAGTCGCTGATGTTACAACCAAAGCGTACAAAATTCCGTAAGATGCAAAAAGGCCGAAATCGTGGCTTAGCATCAGGTACGGATGTTAGCTTCGGCACTTTTGGTCTAAAAGCTGTGGGCCGTGGTCGTTTAACTGCTCGTCAAATAGAAGCAGCACGTCGCACAATGACACGCGCAGTAAAGCGTCAAGGCAAGATCTGGATCCGTATTTTCCCAGACAAACCAATCACCAAAAAACCCCTTGAAGTACGGATGGGTAAAGGTAAAGGTAACGTAGAATACTGGGTCGCCTTGATCCAGCCGGGCAAAGTCTTGTACGAAATAGATGGAGTGTCGGAAGATCTGGCCCGTGTAGCCTGCACCTTGGCAGCAGCAAAGCTTCCGGTTAAAACCACCTTTGTAATTAAGACGGTGATGCAATGAAAGTAAGGAACATGAGTGAAAAAAGTATTGAAGAACTAAACACCGAACTGCTGAACCTGCTGCGCGAGCAATTCAGCCTACGTATGCAGATTGCCAGACGCCAGCTGGAACAGACCCACCTATTAAAGCAGGTGCGCCGCAACATTGCCCGCGTGAAGACGCTGTTGACTCAGAAGGGGCAGAGAGAGGAGCTTAATGCGTAATCAAATTCGTACCCTTCAAGGGCGTGTGATTAGTGAAAAAATGGAGAAATCTATCGTTGTGGCTATTGAGCGTTTTGTGAAACACCCCATTTACGGCAAGTTCATTAAACGCACGACCATGCTCCATGTACATGACGAGAAAAATGATAGTAATGTTGATGATATCGTTGAAATTCGCGAATGCCGTCCAATTTCTAAGACTAAGTCTTGGAAATTAGTTCGGGTTGTAGAAAAAACGATCATGTAACACGCTCACAAATTTCTAAGCAGATAAATCGTTCCTCTTTTAAGTTGAGTATTTTATATGCTTATGTATTAGGACCTGTGTTATAGTTATTATCCTTTTATTATTAGGATTTTTATTGTGACCTATTCAGGTCATTAAGTGTAAGGTAGTAGTTGAAATTAGCGGAGCACTAATATGATCCAAGAACAGACTATGTTGACCATCGCCGATAATTCCGGCGCACGTCGCGTAATGTGTATCAAGGTTCTAGGTGGCTCGCACCGCCGCTACGCAGGCATCGGGGACATTATCAAAATTACAATCAAGGAAGCAATTCCTCGTGGTAAAGTCAGAAAAGGTGATGTCTTAAAGGCGGTAGTGGTGCGCACCAAGAAGGGTGTGCGTCGCCCTGATGGTTCTGTCGTTCGGTTCGATGGCAATGCTTGTGTTTTGTTGAATAACAGCAGTGAGCAAATGATCGGTACGCGTATTTTTGGGCCTGTGACTCGTGAACTGCGTACTGAAAAGTTTATGAAGATCATTTCCCTTGCACCTGAAGTACTCTAAGGAGCGAATCATGGCCGCGAAAATACGTCGTGACGATGATGTTATTATTTTAACCGGTAAAGATAAAGGCAAGCGTGGTAAAGTAAGGCATATTTTCTCTACGGGAAAAGCCATTGTTTCAGGTATAAATCTGGTTAAAAGGCATCAAAAACCCATGCCAGCTATGAACCAACCTGGCGGAATACTTGAAAAAGAAGCGGCAATCAATCTTTCTAATCTTGCAATTTTTAATATAGCCACCAAAAAGGCAGATCGTGTGGGTTTTAAGATCGCTGACGGGAAGAAAGTACGTATTTTTAAATCTAACGGCGAAACTATTAAGTAATTTGGAGTAGTACGATGGCGAAACTGCATGATTACTATAAAGACGAAGTGGTATCGCAACTGATGAAGCGGTTCGGTTATCATTCTGTCATGCAAGTCCCTCGGGTCGAGAAGATCACCTTGAATATGGGCGTGGGTGAAGCAATCGTCGATAAAAAGCTATTAGCTAATGCTTCAGCCGATTTAACCTCGCTTTCAGGTCAAAAGCCTCTGATCACTACAGCGCGTAAATCTGTTGCTGGCTTCAAAATCCGTCAGGGCTATCCGATCGGTTGTAAAGTCACCTTACGTGGTGAACGTATGTGGGAGTTTTTTGAGCGATTGCTTTTGATTGCTATACCACGTATCCGTGATTTCCGTGGATTGTCTACCAAGTCATTCGATGGCTGTGGCAACTACAGCATGGGTGTCCGAGAGCAGATTATATTTCCAGAAATCGACTATGATAAAGTTGATCGCGTTCGTGGCTTAGATATTAGCATCACCACTACTGCGAAATCCGATGACGAAGGCCGTGCGCTATTGACTGCCTTTAACTTCCCATTTCGCAAGTTAAAGCAGGGTTACTAATGGCGACACAATCTATGAAAGCACGCGAAGTAAAACGCGTGAAATTGGCTCATATATTTTTTAAAAAACGTTCTAAACTTAAAACTACAATCTCCGATGTCCAGGCTTCGGCTGAAGCACGTTGGGACGCTGTTCTCAAACTGCAGACTTTTCCGCGTGACTCCAGCCCGTCTCGTCAACGTAACCGATGCCGACAAACTGGTCGTCCACACGCTTTCCTGCGGAAATTTGGGTTGAGCCGTATTAAGGTGCGGGAAGCCGCTATGCGCGGTGAGATCCCCGGCCTGAGAAAGGCAAGCTGGTAAATTGTCACCAATTGTTGCATTACGGGAGTTAAAGACAGAATGAGCATGCAAGATCCAATCGCGGATATGCTGACCCGTATCCGTAACGGTCAAACAGCTAAAAAAACTGTGGTTTCAATGCCTTCCTCTAAGCTGAAAATAGCTATTGCTGACCTTCTAAAGGCGGAAGGATTTATTGATGCTTTCAAGGTTGAAGGCGACACCAAGCCTACACTAGTATTGGTATTAAAGTACTTCCAAGGGAAGCCTGTGGTAGAAAACATTCAGCGCATTAGCCGTCCCGGTCTGCGTGTCTATAAGAAAAAAGATGCGCTGCCAAAAGTTATGTCAGGTATGGGGATCTCAGTTGTTTCTACCTCCAAAGGCGTTCTTACTGATCGTGCAGCTCGCCAGGCTGGCCTTGGTGGTGAGATTGTCTGCTACGTAGCGTAATTAGGAGGGAAGAATGTCTCGTGTTGCTAAAGCCCCTGTTGTTATCCCGGGTGACGTAGAGGTCAAGCTCAATGTTCAAAATATTGCGATCAAGGGCAAAAATGGGGCACTAACTCGTACTATCAACGCAGCTGTTGAGGTTCAATGTCTCGACAACCAGCTGACCTTTGCCCCGCGCCCAGGTTATGCAAACGGTTGGGCGCTTGCAGGAACGACTCGCGCACTGCTGAACGGTATGGTGATTGGTGTGACTGAGGGCTTTACTAAAAAGCTACAGTTGGTAGGAATAGGTTACCGTGCTACAGTGAAAAAAAATGTAGTGAATTTATCCCTGGGGTTTTCTCACCCTATCGACTATCAACTCCCGGCAGGCATTACAGCAGAATGTCCAAGCCAAACTGAAATCGTTCTGAAAAGTGCTGATAAGCAAATGATCGGCCAAGTTGCAGCCGATCTTCGCGCTTATCGTTGTCCTGAGCCTTACAAAGGCAAGGGTGTTCGTTACGCCGAGGAAGTCGTGCGTACTAAAGAGGCTAAAAAGAAGTAAGGTAACACACTGTGGATAAGAAAGCAGCTCGTATCCGTCGCGCGACCCGTGCACGACGAAAACTCCAGGCATTGGGTGCAACTCGCCTGGTGGTACACCGGACCTCTCGTCATATTTACGCACAGGTTATTTCACCACACAGTTCTGCCGTCCTGGCCGCCGCTTCTACTGTAGAAAAAGCTATCTCTGGACAATTAACGTGTACCGGCAATAAAGCCGCCGCTATAGTAGTAGGTCAAATCATAGCTGAGCGTGCTCTGGGAAAAGGCGTGAAAAATGTGTCTTTTGATCGCTCCGGGTTCCGATATCATGGTCGAGTCCAGTCACTGGCAGATGCTGCCCGTGGGGCAGGCCTTCAGTTCTAAGGTAAGAGGCATAAGATGGCGCACATCGAAAAAAAAACTGGCGAACTGCAGGAAAAGTTGATAGCTGTAAATCGCGTATCTAAAACCGTAAAAGGTGGCCGTATTTTTAGCTTCACTGCACTAACGGTTGTTGGTGATGGTAATGGTCGTGTTGGGTTTGGCTACGGGAAAGCACGTGAAGTACCGGCAGCAATCCAGAAATCGACCGAAAAAGCCCGCCGTAACATGCTCAACGTTGCCCTGAACAGTGACACTCTCCAGCATTCAATTAAAGGAGCGCATACCGGTTCTCGCGTCTTCATGCAGCCGGCAGCCGAAGGTACCGGTATTATCGCAGGTGGTGCCATGCGGGCCGTGCTAGAAGTTGCAGGGGTTCACAACGTATTAGCAAAAGCCTATGGATCTACCAATCCGATCAACGTAGTTCGTGCAACTATTGACGCTCTTGGCAACATGAAGTCTCCTGCAATGGTCGCGGCTAAGCGCGGTAAAGTTGTTGAAGACATTCTGAGATAATTGACCATGAAAAATACTCTTAAAATTACTCAGATTCGTAGTGCCATCGGACGTTTACCAAAACACAAGGCAACTCTTTCTGGTTTAGGCCTGAGGCGTATTGGTCATACTGTAGAGCGTGAAGATACCCTCGCAGTACGAGGTATGGTCTATTTAGTTTCCTATATGGTTAAAATTGAGGAGTAAGAGATGCGATTAAATACTCTGTCTCCCGCTAGAGGCTCTAAACACGCATCCAAGCGTCTAGGCCGAGGCATTGGTTCTGGCTTAGGAAAAACTGGCGGACGCGGTCACAAAGGACAGAAGTCCCGTTCTGGCGGCGGCGTACGCCTCGGCTTTGAAGGTGGCCAGATCCCTCTTTATCGTCGTCTGCCAAAATTTGGATTTACATCGCGTAAGTGTATGATCACCGAGGAAGTCCGTCTGTCAGACTTAGCACACGTAGAAGGGACGATCGTGGATCTAAGCGCGCTAAAAGTCGCTAATATCGTTGGCATTCAAACTCAATTCGCTAAAATCATACTATCTGGCGCAGTCAATCGCGCCGTAACTGTGCGTAGCTTGCGTGTCAGCAAAGGAGCGAGTGCCGCAATAGAAGCTGCTGGTGGTAAAATTGAGGAATAAGTAACAGATGGCTAAACGACCGGGGTTAGATTTTCAAAGTGCCAAAAGCGGACTAGGTGAACTAAAACGTAGACTTCTATTTGTTATAGGGGCACTGGTCGTCTTTCGCATAGGCTCTTTTATTCCAATCCCTGGCATTGATGGCACTGTACTTGCAACATTACTTGAGCGGCAGCGAGGTACTATCATTGAAATGTTTAACATGTTTTCTGGCGGTGCGCTCAGTCGAGCTTCTATCTTTGCATTAGGTATCATGCCGTATATTTCAGCATCGATTATTATTCAGCTTCTGACGGTCATTCACCCGGTGCTAGCGGAGATCAAAAAAGAAGGTGAGTCTGGAAGACGTAAAATAGGTCAGTATACGCGCTATGGCGCGTTAATATTGGCAATATTTCAAGCAATCGGTATTGCAACCGGGTTGCCTAATATGCCTGGAATGCAAGGTTTGGTAATTAACCCAGATTGTACTTTTTATTTTACTGCGGTAGTCAGCCTAGTCTGCGGAACAATGTTTTTAATGTGGCTAGGCGAGCAAATTACTGAACGCGGCATCGGTAACGGTATCTCTATGATTATCTTTGCAGGGATTGTTGCGGGTTTACCGCCCGCCATTGCTCACACTATAGAGCAAGCTCGACAAGGAGACATGCATTTTTTTGCTTTGCTATTGATTACAGCTTTAGTATTCTCAGTAACGTTTTTCGTGGTGTTTGTCGAACGCGGTCAACGTCGTATAGTCGTTAATTACGCGAAGAGTCAGCAAGGACGTCGTGTGTATGCAGCCCAGAGTACGCATTTGCCGCTAAAAGTAAATATGGCGGGGGTGATCCCTGCCATATTTGCTTCTAGTATCATACTATTTCCAGCCACCATTGCTTCATGGTTTGGAGGAGGTACGGGGTGGGGTTGGCTTTCTGCGATTGCGATTTATTTACAGCCAGGCCAGCCACTTTATGTGTTACTATATTCAGCGGCAATTATCTTCTTCTGTTTCTTCTATACGGCCTTGTTATTCAATCCGCGCGAGACCGCAGATAACCTAAAGAAGTCTGGTGCATTTTTACCAGGCATACGCCCGGGGGAGCAAACAGCGAGGTATATTGATAAAGTAATGACTCGTCTAACATTAATCGGCGCTATATACATTACTTTTATTTGCCTAATTCCGGAGTTCATGCGTGATGCAATGAAAGTTCCCTTCTATTTCGGGGGGACGTCTTTATTGATTGTTGTAGTAGTCATTATGGATTTTATGGCTCAAGTGCAGACTCTGATGATGTCGAGTCAATACGAGTCCGCATTGAAGAAAGCAAACCTGAAAGGCCATAACCGTTAATGTGGGATGCTTGAAAAATTACGGAGAGTCGAAATGAAAGTTCGTGCTGCCGTCAAGACATTGTGTCGTAACTGCAAAATCGTTAAGCGTAACGGTGTTGTTCGTGTAATTTGTAGTGCTGAACCTAAGCATAAGCAACGTCAAGGCTAATGTTCCGTCATTTTATTCTTGCAAAGTTGCGTTGAGCTGGCTAAATTGACCAGTCAATATTTCTATGTCACTGACAGATTGTGTTAGCATCTCTAAAAAGAGACTTTTCAGAATTATGTTACCGTTAAAATTTTTAGGAGTGCATAGTGGCTCGTATAGCAGGTATTAACATTCCTGATCACAAACATACCGTTATTGCGCTAACGTCAATTTACGGTATAGGCAAAACCCGCTCACAACATATCTGTGCAGCTACGGTTATTGATGAACATGTTAAGATCAGTGAACTGTCTGAAAGCCAGCTTGATACGTTGCGTGACGCAGTGGCAAAGTTTGCCGTCGAAGGTGATCTGCGCCGTGAAGTAACCTTAAGTATTAAGCGTTTAATGGACCTCGGCACCTATAGAGGTTTACGTCATCGTCGCGGTCTTCCGGTCCGCGGTCAGCGTACTAAAACCAATGCCCGGACCCGAAAAGGTCCGAGAAAACCGATCAAGAAATAATCGGGGTGAATAACTAATGGCGAAGGCACCTATTCGTACACGTAAGCGTATTAAAAAACAAGTTTCAGATGGTGTGGCCCATATCCATGCATCTTTCAATAATACCATTGTAACGATCACTGATCGCCAGGGTAATGCGTTAGGTTGGGCGACCTCTGGTGGTTCAGGTTTCCGTGGTTCTCGTAAGTCAACTCCTTTCGCTGCACAGGTTGCAGCAGAACGTTGCGCTGACGCAGTGAAAGAACATGGTATTAAGAGTTTAGAGGTAATGGTTAAAGGCCCAGGTCCTGGCCGTGAGTCTACCGTCCGTGCGTTAAACGCTGTTGGTTTTCGAATCACGAACATTACTGATGTGACGCCTATACCTCATAACGGTTGTCGTCCGCCTAAAAAGCGCCGCGTATAACGCCGCAGATCGGTTGGTCGGAGAAATATAATATGGCAAGATATTTGGGTCCTAAGCTTAAGCTAAGCCGTCGTGAAGGTACAGACCTGTTCCTGAAGTCTGGTTTTCGAACGATTGATGCCAAGTGTAAAATTGAGCAACCGCCTGGTCAGCATGGCGCACGTAAACCGCGTTTGTCTGATTACGGTATACAGTTACGAGAAAAACAAAAAGTTCGTCGCCTTTACGGCGTTCTAGAACGTCAATTTCGAAACTACTATAAACAAGCAGCACGCCTGAAAGGCAATACCGGTGAGAATCTGTTGAAGCTGCTGGAGAGTCGACTCGACAATGTCGTATATCGCATGGGATTTGGGGCTACCCGCGCTGAATCACGGCAATTAGTCAGCCATAAGGCAGTCATGGTGAATGGCCATGTTGTCAACATTGCTTCTCATCAGGTTTCCCCGCATCAGGTTGTCAGCATTTGTGAAAAAGCAAAAAATCAATCCCGTGTTCGTGCCTCGCTGGAACTCATTGAACAACGTGAAAAGCCGCCCTGGATGGAGGTCGACTCTGCTAAGACGTCGGGGGTTTTCAAACGTATTCCAGAACGTACCGATCTGTCTGCGGACATTAATGAACACCTGATCGTCGAACTTTACTCTAAGTAAAGTTTAGTACCAAAGAGAGGACACAATGCAGGGTTCTGTGACAGAGTTTCTAAAACCGCGACTAGTAGATATTGAGCAAGTCACTTTAACACATGCCAAGGTGACGCTTGAGCCCTTAGAGCGTGGCTTTGGCCATACGCTGGGTAATGCACTGCGCCGTATTTTGCTGTCATCTATGCCAGGATGTGCGGTGACTGAGGTTGAGATTGATGGTGTACTGCACGAGTACAGCACGAAAGAAGGTGTACAGGAAGACATCCTAGAGATTCTTCTCAACCTGAAAGGGCTAGCAGTAAGAGTTCAAGGTAAAGACCAGGCTGTTCTGACTCTGAATAAATCCGGCATTAGCCCTGTAACTGCATCTGACATCATACATCAAGGGAATGTTGAAATCGTCAATCCTCAGCATATCTTGTGCCACCTGACCGATGAAAAAGCATCTATTAATATGCGACTCAAGGTTGAGCGTGGACGCGGTTATGTTCCAGCTTCTGCCCGAATGCATTCGGAAGAAGATGAACGCCCAATTGGTCGTCTGCTGTTAGATGCATGTTATAGCCCCGTGGAGCGTATAACTTATAATGTAGAAGCGGCGAGAGTAGAGCAGCGCACTGACCTAGATAAGTTGGTTATCGAACTAGAAACCAATGGCACAATTGATCCTGAAGAGGCGATTCGCCGAGCTGCTACTATTCTTTCTGAACAACTAGAAGCTTTTGTTGACTTACGTGACGTGCGTCAACCGGAAGTCAAAGAATCGAAACCAGAATTTGATCCTATCCTGCTTCGCCCCGTTGATGATCTAGAACTGACTGTCCGTTCTGCTAATTGTCTCAAGGCAGAAGCTATTCATTATATTGGTGATCTAGTACAACGCACTGAGGTTGAGCTGCTAAAAACGCCTAATCTTGGTAAAAAATCTCTTACCGAAATCAAGGATGTGTTAGCTTCTCGTGGGCTATCTCTAGGAATTCGTCTTGAGAACTGGCCTCCGGCAAGTATCGCGGATGAATAACTCGATCATAGGTTAAAGTTTTTCTGAGAAGGATAAGGTTATGCGCCATCGTAAGAGTGGTCGTCTATTAAACCGTAACAACAGCCATCGCCGGGCTATGTTTCGTAACATGGCCGTTTCTTTGGTTCGTCATGAAATCATTAAGACGACTCTGCCAAAAGCAAAAGAACTACGTCGCGTTGTTGAACCATTAATCAGTCTTGCCAAGACCGATAGTCTTGCAAGTCGGCGTCTGGCATTCGCCCGAACTCGTGATAATGAGGTCGTAGCGAAACTGTTTAACGAGCTTGGCGAGCGTTTTTCAAACCGTGCTGGCGGTTATACTCGTGTTTTAAAATGTGGATTCCGTGTAGGCGACAACGCTCCGATGGCATACATAGAACTCGTTGATCATACTGTAACACTCGCCGCAAAAGCAGAAGCAATCGTAGAGTAATGTTTGCACAAGCCCCTCATTAAAAACCGGGTTACCCCCGGTTGATTTATCAGATATCGCGTTTTCTATCCAGAAAACTGTGAGTTATTGGCCTGGTTGGTGATATCATTCGGCAATAAATTTTTATTTTTAGTATTTCATGCATAGTGAGCATACCGCTGCAAGACTTAGCCCCTGCTTTATTTGGAAAAAAGGTAGTGCAGGCGCTAGAGCATGAGCAGTATCATACCTATCCTCATGGTTCAAATCAGAATCTAACTGTCCGTCATGAGCTGCGACAAAAAGGTAATTAATCATCAGTGGTTAATAAGCGTTAGGTCCGCTAACGACCTACTCGTCAAAAAAGGGTATTATGACATAATGAGATGCCGTAAGACGAGCGCTGACTAAGAGGAACTTTTCCCTACAGATGCTTATACGCAATGTATGACTTATATCGGGTCCATAAATTCTTTTCTAACACCACCCTGCTCTTTTTAGGTCTGCGCTTTATCTATTGACAAACCTACATGTTGATTTACTTGTTTAGCAAAAGTAAAGCCCTACTGTAAAGCAGTGCTCTACACTTTAATAGCTGTAAATTTCATCAGGCTTTTACATTAGCGATCACTGAGAGTTATCGCTAATCGCGTATTATGAAACATATAGAGGAGCATATTATGCTTAGATAAAGCATTAGTAGAAGAGATTTTACGTATCTTAGGTGTGCTATTTGCCTCATGAGGTTTGACTGCATGATGGTAAGGTGTTGTAAGAAAGGCATCGCATACTCTCTCGATTCATTAAACCGCTTAAACTCTACAACGTACAATCATGACATGAAACTTCATGAGGCAAATAGCACACCTAAGATGATACATGTCTTTTATGAACATTTGAAAGTAATATAGCATATTTCTTTATTATTCAAGAATTTTAATTCTTTCTGGCTAGAGCGCGAACGAGTCGTTGACTGAATGACAGAACACTTTTTAAAAACACACTAGCAATACTAGTGCCCGATCGTACTGATCATAAAAGTTTGGGTTACGCCTTAGATTGACGTGACTGATAAGGGAGAAGTTCTGATGGTTACTCACCCCCGTTCCGGGCAGCCTGCCCGACAGAGTGATTTAATTAATGTAGCACAATTAACGTCGCAATATTATGTACTCCAGCCTGAACAAGGCAACATTGCCCAGGCGGTAAAGTTTGGCACCTCAGGACATCGAGGCAGCGCAGGACGCTATAGTTTTAACGAAGCCCACATTCTGGCCCTCAGTCAGGCTATTGCTGAGGAGCGTGTTAAGCAGGGTATTCGTGGGCCATGTTATGTTGGCAAAGATACCCATGCCCTCTCCGAACCGGCGTTTATTTCGGTGTTGGAGGTGCTGACCGCCAACCATGTAGATGTTATTGTCCAAACAGATAATGGCTATACGCCGACGCCAGCAATTTCTAATGCTATTTTGATACGTAATCGCTCTGGTAGAGGCGCTCAAGCCGACGGCATTGTTATTACACCCTCTCATAATCCACCAGAAGATGGAGGCATTAAGTATAACTCACCTAAAGGTGGTCCGGCTAATACTAACATCACCCGCGTTATTGAAGCGCGTGCTAATGAGCTTTTAGCAGATAATCTACGTGGTGTACAACGCCTAACGCTAGAAAAAGCCTGGAAAAGCGGTTATGTTCACGTTACGGATTTCGTGCAGCCATGTGTTGAAGGGCTGGCTAGCGTGGTCGATATGCTAGCTATTGAACGCTCTGGGCTAAAATTAGGCGTTGATCCGCTAGGCGGATCCGGAATTGCTTATTGGCAGCGCATTGCTGAGTATTACCGGATAGACTTGACAATAGTAAATGAAGGAATCGATCAGACATTCCGATTTATGCATCTTGACGATGATGGCATGATCCGCATGGACTGTTCATCGGCATCTGCAATGGCGGGGCTACTTATGCTACGTGATAAATTTGACTTGACGTTCGCAAATGATCCGGACCATGATCGGCACGGCATTGTGACAATGTCAGGTTTAATGAACCCAAATCATTATTTGGCAGCTGCGATTCACTATCTCTTTGAACACAGGCCTCAATGGGACGATACAATAGGCGTCGGTAAGACAGTGGTATCCAGCATCATGATTGATCGGGTAGTAGGCAGTCTTAAGCGCCGGCTGATAGAAGTCCCGGTAGGCTTTAAATGGTTTGTAGATGGTCTTTTTAACGGCACCCTTGGTTTCGGTGGCGAGGAAAGCGCTGGCGCGTCATTCCTGAGATTTAACCGTCAGCCTTGGTCCACTGACAAAGACGGGATAATAATGTGTCTGTTGGCGGCGGAAATTACCGCTGTGACTGGCAAAAACCCGCAGCAGCATTATCATGAACTCGAGCGGCGATTTGGCGCGCCTAGTTACAGCCGAATTCAGTCGATGGCTACGCATGAACAGAAAGACATTTTATATAATTTATCTCCTGAAAATATCCGCTCTAGTACGCTGGCGGGCGAACGCATCACTGCCTCATTGACAGCAGCGTCAGGAAATGGCGCCGCTATTGGCGGATTGAAGGTGATGACGCACAACGGCTGGTTTGCAGTCCGACCTTCTGGCACGGAAGATACCTATAAGATCTATTGCGAAAGTTTACTCGGCGAAGAGCACCGCAAGAAGATCGAGAAAGAGGCAGCAGATATCGTGAGCAACATACTTTCAGGAGCAAAATAACTTTTTAAGTGAAATAGAGTAGGTCCGATAAAAAATACAAAGGAGCATGGGAGGTATGTTATTTTTTTTTGGCGAGCCTAAGCCTTAGAGGTTCTTGTGTAAACTATGTCGATGGTCTTAGGCATACCCAGACGCGTAATCTAGTAAAGATCTGTGATCAGACTCATCGAATCTGTGGTCATTATTTAGATTGATGACTGATGTGCATAAGCTATAAGGATGCACTATGAAAAAAATGTTGTTATCTGCTTGCGTTCTAGTCGTAATGCGGATTGAATGCTATGAAATGAACATAAGATATTAGCTGCGTGATATTAAATTTATCAGCTGTAGTTAGAAGTGTTTTATTTCTATTTTCCTATCGAGGATCTCAATTAGATATGAAAAACACTATTATCCATATAATGATATTATCATTTTTAATAAACTGATACTGAAATGCGTATTCAGCATGAACTTGCGGACTGTTTTCATGACTTTAAAAATTATGCAAAGCATGTTAAAGGTGACGTAGCGTCTAGCGCTGTAATTGTTATTTTTGCTGACGTGCAGTAATAATGCAATCTAGTTTTTATATAAAAATATATTACTTCTTTATTAAAGCTCTATTAGACTCAGTCACTCATGGAGTCAGAAATCTCTTTGAAAACATCGAATATTAGATAAATTTTAGAGCATCGTGGTATAGTTATTGTCATAAGTCGTCTTTTATAGAAAAGACAAAGTTGTAATGGTTCACAAACATATTTACAACATAATCCTTACGCATGTTAATGTTTTAAAAGTATAAATAGATCAGTCAGACATTGCTGAGTATATAAACAGAACATGTCTTTTAGATGGCATGGGAGCCCACTATTTTTCTCAGACTCTGTTAGTACACGACGGTTCTAACAATAAAGTAGGCGCCCCTTTTCTGCGGATTCTCTAGGTGTTCGTTGACTCAATGTTTAAACTCATGATACCGCTGATTAAGATAATCAGACTGTTATTTCTTAGAAATCGAATAAAGACCTTTCATCTCAGTAAAAATATCAACGCTTTATAACATTACCCCTTGATGCATTCATGGGATAGTCCTTAAGGTTTTTTCTGTAGGAGGATAAATCACCCCTGAGATACAGTGTTGAGCAACGTAGAAGATGAAGTAAGCGCGATCTTTCACTGAAGAGCGCGATAGATGAAAGTATCGATGATCATTGATCATTGCCCAGTAAAATTTCTGGCTGATTTTTTTAAAGATAACTCTATCGTAAAATTATCAAGCCCTAGGTTGACGGCAACTATGATAGGCGTTATCGTGACATGTAAAACGTAAAATTATAAAGTTAGACCGGATATGTAAAAAGTAGACTCGAAGTGACGCATATTTTTAACAACGCATAATGATATATTATCACGCTTTATTTTTTATAAAAAGTCATGCGAGTGCGCTTGATTACGAGGCATAGATCAGTAACATGCGTAATAATACTTGCATCATCTATGCACTAGGTTATCTTAACTGCAGTTGTCAAAGTTTCTTCTTAATTCAGCAATAAATTCTTAACTGATCGCCTCATATTATAGAGTCGTTACATTCGTCCCTATGGGGTTGTGCTAAAATAAGTAAAAACACATCAATCTTTATTACTAGAGTGTTTTTAAAATCGTAGAAAAGTGGCAATAATGCTGAGTTGTAACCCAAAAGAGTTTCACCGAATCTTTTGTTGAGGCCTATAGATGTTTGAACATAAGTAACAGCCATCTTTGAATTGAAAAAATTATTTTTCACATCAAGAATTTACATACTTACGAAGTAGAATAGATATGTCAAATCCTTGCTTTTATTAAATAAAATTACTCATTTCTATGTCCTGGGTGTATCATTCAGCTTATTAGACTGAGCATCTTTATTTTATTAAAGAGGTGATACAGCTTACTAACTAACGGTATACCCTCTTTTGGTTTTATCAAACCTCTAACTGACTTTGCGTCAGAGGTTTGATTGTAATGATGATGAAATATTTCTGCGCGGTATTCTGAACAGAATCTGCATGCATTTAACAATGCGACTTGTCCAGCGCGAAGTCTTCATGAATCCTACTGTATTCAACAAATCTTACTATTTATTGATTGTGAAAATATGAAAAAATTTTCGTCTACTATACAATAATTTATTGATATAAATAGCGAGAGGTTACAAAAGTAAAAAAGGATTTTTTGATCTATGTTTATAATGAAGGCATTAGTTTTGACGTGGCCTTAAATAATTTATGTTATTAAAGAATGATGGCGGTATTCTTCGATGGAGGTGATATCTTTTCCCTATAACAATAGCCGAACCTGCGATCAAGGGGATATTGAAGAAAGAATAATACTCTTTAATATAGTTCGGGTCTGGTATTAGCTTGTAACATCATGAGGTCACCCTTATGCAAGTAGACAAGAAGGTTGAGCGGTTCTCCCTTGAAGAGTATGTCTGGCGCGGCCTGACGCTAACAGATGCCGCTGCCCGTCAGATCCGGCGCCTCGTGGAAAATAACCCATCCATGCTAGGATTGCGGCTTAACGTGAAACACTCTGGCTGTGCCGGTTTCGTCTATGTTTTGGAGCATGCGAGCCAGGATGCGGGCAGCGATCGGCTATATGAGCATAAAGGGGCCAGATTGTATGTGGCACTAAAAGCGATGCCTTTCATCGACGGCACGGAACTAGATTACGTGCATGAGGGCCTGAATCATGTATTTAAATTTAACAACCCCAAAGCTCAGTTTGCCTGCGGATGCGGCGAAAGCTTTGGTCTTAGAGCGATGAATGATTATGGCACGCAGTAGCAATACTGATACACTTCAAAAGCTTAAAGGTACTCAACCCTGGGTGAAAAGGGAGAGATATAAGCAGGGATTCTTTACCCAACTGGCGACCGAAGAGCTTGCATTCGGCATCAGCGAAGATGTGGTCCGTGCCATCTCGGCGAAACGCCAAGAGCCGAGATGGATGCTAGAGTTTCGTCTTGATGCCTATCAGGCTTGGATGAAAATGAATGAGCCACACTGGCTGAAAGCCCACTACAAACCGCTTGAATATAACGATTATAGCTACTATTCAGCTCCGCTTTGCGGAGCTGGAGATGATACTTGCGGGACCCATTGCGACCCTACGCACCATTCTGAGGGGATAGAAGCGAAAAATTATCTGACTGATGAAGTAGAACGGGCGTTTAACCAGCTCGGCGTGCCAGTCCATGAAGGTAGCAACGTCGCGGTAGATGCAATTTTCGATTCAGTATCGGTTTCAACTACTTATCGCGATAAACTAGCAGAGCAGGGTATTATCTTCTGTTCTTTTAGCGATGCGATTCATAACCATCCGGAACTGGTACGTCAATATCTAGGTAGCGTGGTACCGGCTCACGATAACTTTTTTGCGGCGCTCAACTCAGCAGTTGCCTCCGACGGTACGTTTGTTTATTTACCAAAAGGTGTGCGATGTCCAATGGAGCTGTCAACTTATTTTCGCATTAACGCTGCTAAAACTGGTCAGTTTGAACGCACAATCCTTATTGCCGATGAAGGTAGTTATGTCAGCTATATAGAGGGCTGCTCAGCACCTGCGCGTGAAAACTATCAACTGCATGCAGCTACGGTAGAAGTGATTGTGCTGAAAGATGCGGAAGTGAAGTATTCTACCGTACAAAACTGGTTTGCGGGCTGCGAGACTGAGGGCGGCATTCTTAACTTCGTTACCAAGCGCGCACTGTGTGCGGGTGAGAACGCCAAAATGTCCTGGACTCAATCCGAGACAGGCTCAGCAATCACCTGGAAGTACCCGAGCGTAATTCTGCGCGGCGACAACTCAGTTGGGGAGTTTTTTTCGGTAGCGTTGACGAACGGCCACCAACAGGCAGATACCGGCACTAAGATGATTCATATCGGCAAGAATACCCGCTCTACGATCATCTCCAAGGGGATTGCGGCCGGCAAGAGCGACAATACCTATCGCGGGTTGGTCAAGATTATGCCGACGGCTACTAACGCGCGTAACTTTACCCAGTGTGACTCCATGCTAATCGGCAGTGAATGTGGTGCACATACTTTTCCTTATATGGAAGTGCGCAATAACACCGCTCAGCTAGAGCATGAGGCCACTACTTCGCGCATCGGCGAAGATCAGTTATTTTACTGCCGCCAGCGTGGTATCGGCGAAGATGATGCGATTTCGATGATTGTTAATGGATTTTGCAAAGACGTTTTCTCGGAATTACCTCTGGAGTTTTCAGTAGAAGCGCAAAAATTACTGGCTATCAGCCTTGAACATAGCGTGGGTTGAAGAGCGCGCTACCGAGGTTGCTGCTCGATCGCGAGGATACACCGGATCAAGGGAAAGTGACACATGTTATCGATTAAAGATCTGAACGTTAGCGTTGCGGGCAATGCTATTCTCAAGGGAATTAGCTTAGCAGTGAAACCCGGTGAGGTTGATGCCATAATGGGGCCAAATGGTTCCGGGAAGAGTACCCTGTCAGGGACACTTGCCGGGCGAGAAGACTATGAAGTCATATCGGGGGAGGTTTTGTTTAAAGGCTGCAATTTACTCGCGCTGGAACCGGAACAGCGCGCCGGGGAAGGAGTCTTCATGGCGTTTCAATATCCGGTTGAAATCCCGGGTGTTAGTAACCATTTTTTCCTGCAAACAGCCGTGAATGCCGTACGTACATACCGCGAGCAGCCAGTACTAGACCGCTTTGATTTTGCTGATTTCATTGAATCTAAGATTGCACTGCTAAAAATGCCTACTGACCTGTTGACTCGGGCAGTTAACGTCGGCTTTTCCGGCGGTGAGAAAAAACGTAATGATATTTTACAAATGGCAGCGCTAGAGCCGGATTTATGCATTCTAGATGAAACTGACTCCGGTTTAGATATTGATGCTTTGAAAATTGTTGCTCATGGCGTGAATACTCTGCGCGATGGTAAACGTTCTTTTATTATCATCACGCACTATCAGCGTATTCTGGACTACATTCAACCTGACCACATTCATGTGTTATATCAGGGCAGAATTGTGAAATCCGGTGATTTCTCCTTGGCTAAACAGCTTGAGGAGAAAGGATATGGCTGGCTGACCTCATAACAGTAATGTCTACGTGCTGAGACAGTGTCATAAATTATCTGTCGGTGGTGATAGCGCTCTAGGCTTCGCTCAAGTAGCAGTTCAGCACTCTAGGTGGCTTACTAAAAATAAGAGCTATGTAAAGATCCTAGATTAATGAGACGTTAGTGTAGGTTTTGAGCACAGATACACGCCCCGGTGGCTATGCTTCCGCTGATTGCGATACACGAATCCTGACGCTAGACGCCTACGGTTTAGTGTATACTAGCGACTGTTTGCGCGACTGCTTTACAGAAGATAAAGGTAGTAGAGAAAATTATTCTAGCCATGCTGTCGCATTCCTGTCTTGATGAACCTGGTGGTCTAAAAGACTTCTTCTGCGCATATTAAGCTACAGACGGTAGCTCGATACTCGTGCCGAAGCAAAGAGATGAATCCTTTTTAATCAAACATTACGTCGATATAGGCATCCCAGGACATCTGGCAGGGCACCCTGTAATCTGTGTGCGCCTCCCATGACAGAATAGAGCGATAATCCATAAAAATCAGGTTTGGCAAGTCGTGCTCTAGCAATTAGTAAGCTTATTACGATATCGCTGTGCGCCCACTAGATGCAGCGCTAAATAGCAGTGCATTGATCCTGGCTCAAGCTTAACTGAGCATCAAAGCAGCATACGACTTCACAGTCCAGAGTGCAATCTTGAGATCAATTCTCCTCTGCTGCTTTCGGTGCAGAATATCACGCATGCCTTCAGTGCTTCTCGAATACAAGACAGCCTATTACCATTTGCCAGATCTGGTGATAGATTGCAATTGCGGTACGTATTGATTCAATATCCCTTACTAACATAACGAAATATGTGATTAAGACTGGGGGTCAGGTGATGAAAAGTAACAGGCTGCATGCTCAACCGATGGTGGTCGATAGAAAATTCCAGCTAGAAATAATGTACATTAATAATGCGAAATGTGACTACGAAGAGACTGCTGCCCTGATCGAACAGAAAGAGGTATTCTACCTACGCTCGAACGGCATCGCCCAAGATAACGCCCAGAAGATGATAATGCATTCTTTCTCGATCACAAGAATGGAAGCGATTAATTACGATGCAGTGCATAATACGGTTCTGGTTGGTGCGTATCTTCAATGATTTACAGAGGAGGAGGAAGAATGACCTATCCAATTATTCGCATCCGGTCTGATTTTCCTATTCTAGCACGGCGAGTGAATGGTCGGCCGCTAACTTATCTCGATAGTGCAGCAAGCGCGCAAAAGCCTAACGTCGTTATTGATTCTCAAAGCGAGTATTATCGACAGGGATATGCCGCAGTTCACCGTGGTATTCATACCTTAAGCAATGAAGCCACGATTCGCATGGAAAGCGTACGAGCACAGGTGGCGTGCTTTATTCATGCTGCGTTACCGGATGAAATTATTTTCGTCAAAAGCGCGACTGAAGGAATCAATTTAGTAGTCA
Organism: secondary endosymbiont of Ctenarytaina eucalypti; assembly: GCF_000287335.1. GTDB lineage: Bacteria > Pseudomonadota > Gammaproteobacteria > Enterobacterales > Enterobacteriaceae. The sequence continues at coordinate 472,428 of NC_018419.1, read as the reverse complement.
ATAGCTGGGGGCGCCACAATCTACAGTCCGGTGATAATATTATCATCACCGAAATGGAGCATCACGCGAATATTGTGCCCTGGCAAATGCTGGTCAAGGAAAAGCAACTATCGCTACGATACATTCCTTTGCTTCCCAATGGAATGCTCGACATTGCTCGATTGCCAGCTTTGATCGATGCGCGTACTCGCTTGCTCGCTATCACTCAGGTATCCAATGTTCTCGGTATCTGTAATCCACTACAAGAGCTGATTGCCTCGGTGCGTGCTGAAAGCGAAGTGGTTGTATTGGTCGATGGCGCGCAGGGCATCATGCATCAGACAGTAGATGTACAGGCGCTGGACTGCGATTTTTATGTGTTCTCTGGACATAAGCTGTATGGTCCTTCAGGCATTGGTGTTCTCTACGCTAAAAAAGCGCTACTGGACGCGATGCCGCCATGGGAAGGAGGTGGATCGATGATCCGTACTGTTAGTTTGACCAAAGACACGATCTTTAACGATCCGCCCTGGCGTTTTGAGGCGGGTTCGCCTAATACAGCCGGCATGATCGGGCTATGCGCTGCCATCAACTATGTTGAGCAGATTGGGCTTAATAACATTCAGTCTTACGAGAATGAGCTGATGCGCTATGCGCTTGAAGCACTGCATCAGGTTCCAAGCTTAACCCTGTATGGGCCCGATGCTCGTATCGGCGTAATCGCTTTTAATTTGGGGCAGCATCATGCCTATGATGTAGGCAGCTTTCTTGATCAGTATGGCATAGCTATTCGTACTGGCCACCATTGCGCCATGCCGTTGATGACCCATTTTCGGGTGCCCAGCATGTGCCGTGCCTCTCTAGCAATGTACACTAACCGCGAAGATATTGACCGGTTAGTATCCGGTCTATTACGAGTGCAGAGTTTGCTAGACTGATTGATACTCAAGCAGGGAGTAAGCATAAGATGGCGAATCTATCTAATGAAAGATAAGTTGTTACGTAATTTTTCTCGATGTGGTAATTGGGAAGAGAAGTACCTATATATCATTGAGCTAGGGAGCCATTTACCGTCATTGCCGACTGGCATGCGGACACCGGAGCATCTTATACCCGGCTGTCAAAGCCGGGTATGGATTGTCATAGTAATAGATGACCACGGCAGTGTTCAGCTGTACGGTGACAGCGATTCTGCCATAGTAAAAGGGCTTATCACTATGGTTTTTATGCTCTATCAGGGCATGATGCCGGCGGAAATCGTTACCTATGACGTTCGTCCTTTTTTCGACATGCTGGCGCTCACTCAGCATTTAACGCCATCTCGGCTTCAGGGGCTTGAGGCTATGGTGCGGGGTATTCGTACTCAGGCTGCAGCGCAGCTATAGCCTTTTCATTGTATCTGTCGGGGGTATACGATTGTATTAGTCTTTTGGCGTCTTACCACTGCGCTCCTGTCTTGTGTTTCATAAAAGAAAAGAGCGGCGTCCTGCAGTTTAGCATGTTTCTCTGAGGAATTCATTTTCTTACCTGTGCTTATTAACGCGTCTCTTTTTTCTGAAGGCTATGTCTTTCACCCGCGTTTATGCATGCCTGTTCTTTTTTAGGCATCTTACTCGGTATTCTTATAAAAAATCAGCGAGATTCCGTACTTAGCTAAAGTCTATTTTTTGCATGTCAGGCATTGCATCCCTTGTTTTTTCAATGCTAAATAGTGTTTTTTCGACTTTTGTCGGCTCACGCTGGTCAGATGAATTTTGTTATTCTATGTCGCTGTCTGAAGGGAGAGAAAAGCGCCCACTTGACCTTCAGGCTAAACGGGAAGGCTATCGATAGTGCCAGAAAAAGAGAACCAGAGCCTTGAAAATGCACTATCGCCTCTACCTAAGGATACCTGGGTAGCACGATCTACTCTTTTTAGTCTAAGGCGCTTGAAGCGTTACGCCCAGTGACGCTTCAGATAGCTACGTGCATCATGCTTGTTGAGGCCCTGCTATCTATTTTTTCCTGATTATGTAAAGTGTCGTAACAGTCGCACCGTTCTGCTGCTAATGCTTGAGTAGTAGGTGATATCCTCTACGTTCACCGAGGCCTTCTTTTTTTTATAACCTTCGAGAGTTTAATGCAGTCAAGGAACATCCTTTCTGATAAATCATAGGTTCCTATGGCAAAGTGAAATCGTACTCTCTGGCAGTTCGTAAACAAATGCTGCATCTATCTCTTTCAACTCAACATGAGGATTATACGTACTAGATAGTAATTTTTAATATATTGCACTAATAATCATCTTCATACACAAGATGCGACGTTTGTAAAGCAAACAACATGAGCCATGATCTGCTGGTAACAGCATAACCTGAAAATAGATTAATTGAATCAGTCAACATTTTCAGTAATCATGGCGTCATCTCATAACATGCATCGCAATACATAGGTTCTATTCCACAGGTGCAGTTTAAAATTTCTCATTGGCTTACGCACAACACAGCCCTCAAGTCGATTCTCTCTCTAAGAGTACGGAGTAGTGAGGTTGGCGTATTGTGCTGCATAAATGAAATAGCAACCGGCTCTTGAATGCCATGGCGAGAACTTGTCTGTCCGCATAAGGGAAAACCATCACTACAGTGCTCATGATGCAGGGGTAGCCCTCTCGCGGAGGGCTTTATAATGCTTAATTGATTCGATTGTTATACTGATAAAGCTGCCGCCAAGATACCAGGACTATGCTTTGCTCAGAGCGCGAGAAAATATACAGCACGCATAAGCATTAGAAGGTCAAGACGCGGTGATATCAGTGATTTCATCCTTGTTATAGTGATGGTCTAAGAAATTTTTTCTTAAGGCGCATAACAGATCCGATCATATGATATCGAAAAACATAGAGTATGGCATGAACGCTGTTTAGCAGCGTATGGTGAGATACATGAAATTATCTTTTCTCCTTTATCGCATGGCGCTATCAAGAATTCACTCGTCTTTGATAAAGTAAAATCAACTGAAAAGCAGGTAGGCATCTACTGACAACGCTTATGCTACACATTACTGCCATAGTGCTCTTTTGAAGAAGATAATGCAGTTGCTAATCTCATCGCTACGGGGTGAGCAAAATATTAGCTGCAGCCATAATATGATCAGAGCATCGCATGGCTAAAAATTAGCGTCGGAAGAGTGTCAATCATGCTTTAAAATACAGAACAGGTTATTGCTGTATCTTGCGGGCTGACGTGCCCATGGTAAGGTGAAGAGATTCTAGGTATTTTTTAAGTCTGCGCGGGTACGATACGCAGCCAGGCTCAGGTGCGTCGATGCAACAAGTCATGCCGTTTAATGCTCTATTACGCTATAAGAAAATGTTAAATAGCGTTTACATTGCGTAAATATAGTCTTTTGAGCAGATAATTTGTTACAAATTCTATTTGATTCTATCATTCCACATGTAAAGAGGTCCCAGTGCTAGACAAGATTCAAATTACTTTACAATACTTAATGCCTCAGTTTTGGCTGACGGCGTTGGCGGGGTGGGGCGCGGAACGCCGCGGGGCCTGGCTGACTCGTTGGGTTATAAAGCTGTTCGTGCGATATTATAAGGTCGATATGCAGGAAGCGGAGCAACCGGACATAGCAGCCTACCCGACTTTTAATACATTCTTTATCCGTTCACTGCGCGAAGACGTGCGACCCATTGATGCTGACCCCTCGGTGATAGTCTTCCCGGCGGATGGGATGATCTCACAGCTTGGCCCCATCCAAAGAGGGCAACTATTTCAGGCGAAGGGGCATTATTATAGTCTAGAGGCGCTGTTAGTCGGCCATGAGTCCATGATCACTTATTTTTACAATGGCAGTTTCGTGACGACCTATCTGGCGCCGCGTGATTATCATCGCGTTCATATGCCTTGCAACGGTTTACTGTGCGAAATGCTTTACGTACCAGGCAAGTTATTTTCAGTGAACCTACTGACTGCGGCTAATATTCCTAACCTGTTTACCCGTAATGAGCGAGTCATCTGCCTATTCCAGACTAATTTTGGCCCCATGGCCCAAATTCTGATAGGTGCAACTATTGTTGGTAGTATCGAGACCATCTGGGCAGGTACTGTCACGCCACCACGAAAAAGCATTATCAAACTTTGGCGTTATCCGACATCCGACACTTCTGAGGCGTTAGTGATGCTAAAAGGACGTGAAATGGGGCGTTTTAAGATGGGCTCGACTATTATTAATCTATTCAACAGAAACACTGTACGGCTAGGCGAACATATATCTACCAGATATGTGACGCGCGTTGGTCAGCGGCTGGCTCACGGTATCGCGCAAACCGATAGCACGCTTTCCTGAACATATACGGTTAACAAGAGAGTCCTCACATTGCGCCTGATTATGCTTTTTCTATTGGGGGGTTTCTTAGCCTCCGGGGCCTTCGCCGAACTGCTACCAGAAGAGGGCCAGCTCAAAAAGGATCTTCAGCAGGCGCTAGATGATAAAATGGCGCCGAACCAGGCGCCGATTGTTGAGGCGCTTCAATCAGCACTAAATGCCCTCGCCGAAGCCAAAGCATCTAGCGCTAAAATACAGGAGTATCAAAAGGCTATCGATGATTTTCCGTCTCTTCCCCGACAGATGTGGGATACAAAAAACCGCACACTGAATGAACCCAGCAGCCTTTTCCCTAAGCTTCCCAGCAGTGAACTGAATCAACAATTGCTAACCGCCAATAGTCAACTGATGGATTTAGCCGGACAATTACAGCAAGAGCAGGACCAGTCCCGTGCCATTAGCTACTCGCTGGGTCTGCTCCCTCAGCAGCAAACTGAAGCTCGCAGGGCGCTAAGCGATGTGGAACAACAGCTCCAGGCTCTTCCTACTCCCAGCACGCCTTTGGAAAAAGCGCAGGCTACCTCGCTACAGGCTGAGCAGGCTGCACGGCGACTTAAGGTAGCAGAACTGGATCTGGCACAGTTAAGCGCTAATAATCGCCAGGAGTTGTCACGCCTGCGCGCTGAGTTGCTCAAAAAACGCTATGATAGATTAGAACAAGTACTTCAGTCGCTGCGCAATCAAGTGAATAGTCTGCGTCAGCAAGAGGCAGAACAGGCTATTGAGCATACTGAAAGGCTAGCGGCGCAGCTCGGTGAGCTGCCCAAGTCGATTAATACACCGTTGCAGACTAATCGCGAACTGTCCAGCGCCCTGACCCAAAAGGCACAGCGCATGGATCTCATCGCCTCTCAACAACGCCAGGCTACTTTGCAAATACTGCAGGTACGCCAGGCGCTCACTACGCTGCGCGAGCAGGCGCAATGGCTAGATAAGTCCCCGGCACTGGGAGAAATCCTGCGCGCCCAGGTCTCCAGGCTGCCAAAGATGCCTAAACCACAGCAGCTCGACAGCTATATGGCCCATTTGCGCGTGCAGCGCCTGCATTTTGAAGACTTAATGAACAAGTTGCCTCAGCTTTCCCAGGGTGAACAGGATGACGGTTCTCCGCTGACGCCGGTGCAGAGCCGTATCCTGCATGCACAGCTTTCCACCCAACGTAACCTTCTTAATGCGCTGCTGACTGGATGTGATACCCAGATCCTAGAGCTTACCAAGCTAAAAGTAGCCAATAGCCAGCTTGAAGAAGCGATGAATGAGATCCAGGAGGCTGCCCATCGCTATCTATTCTGGGTGGCTGATGTGAGTCCTATTAGTTTCCTTTCCTACCCGCTGCAGGTCGGACAGGATCTGCGTCGGATAGTGACCCTGGATACCTTCAGCCAATTGACTCAGGCGCTTAGCCTGATTCTGACTAGTCAGGAAACGCTGATTGCACTTTTTGGGGCGCTGTTACTAGTTGGTTTCAGCCTCAGTTCACGAGGACATTATCACGCTTTTCTTGAGCGCTCCAGTAGACGCGTGGGAAAGGTCAATCAGGATCATTTTTATCTGACCTTGCGTAATGTTTTTTTGTCTGTTCTAGTTGCCCTTCCGCTACCAGTCCTATGGGCAGCGCTAGGATATGGCTTACGCCAGGCCTGGCCGTACCCGATAGCGGTCGCCATCGGCGACGGCTTCAGCGCTACGTGGCCAGTGCTATGGGTATTTATGGTATGCGCCCACTTTGCGCGTCCGAAGGGGTTATTTATTGTACATTTTAACTGGCCGCAAAAGCAGGTAAAGCGCGCGATGCGCTACTACACGCTCTCTATAGGCATGATCGTGCCGCTGATTATGGCGCTGATATCCTTTGATCATTATAGCGAGCGGGAGTTTGCCGGTACGCTAAGTCGATTATGCTGTCTCTTGTTGTGTGCCTGCCTGGCGCTTGTAACAAGCAGCCTGAAGCGAGCAGGGTTGCCGCTATATCTTGATGAACATGGCTCCGGAGATAATGTTGTCAACCGTTCCTTATGGAATGCAATGATCTGCGCGCCCATCTTTGCGGCCGCTGCTGTGTGCCTAGGGCATTTAGCGACTGCGCTGGCGCTGCTGGCACGATTGGAAACCTCGGTTGCGATCTGGTTCTTTTTGCTGATTATCTATCACATTATCCGTCGCTGGATGTTTATCCAGCGACGGCGTATTGCCTTTGAGCGAACAAAGCAGCGCCGGGCAGAGATGCTTGCCCAGCGGGCACGAAATGAAGAAGATCTATCGCAATCCCAGTTGAACGATGCTGCTGCTGAAGTCGATGAAAAAGTACTAGATCTTGATACCATCAGCGCGCAGTCGCTACAGCTGGTACGTTCAATCCTGACGCTTATTGCTCTATTGTCAGTAATTATATTGTGGTCGGAGTTGCATTCAGCGTTCGGCTTTTTAGAAAACATTACCCTCTGGGATGCCACATCGACTATTCAGGGAGTCGATAGCCTGCAACCTATTACACTCGGCGCTTTGCTGATCGCCGTACTAGTTTGCATTATCACCACTCAGATGGTACGTAACCTACCCGCACTACTAGAACTGGTATTGCTGCAGCATTTGGATTTGACCCCTGGAACGGGGTATGCAATTACTACATTGACCAAATATAGTTTAATGCTTCTGGGCGGGATTATAGGATTTTCTATGATCGGTATCGAATGGTCGAAACTGCAGTGGCTGGTGGCGGCATTAGGTGTAGGGCTGGGTTTTGGCCTACAGGAAATCTTCGCTAATTTTATTTCCGGTCTGATGATTCTGTTTGAAAAGCCGATTCGGATTGGCGATACAGTAACTATTCGCAATTTGACCGGGAATATTACGCGTATCAACACCCGTGCTACGACTATTACCGACTGGGATCGAAAAGAAATTATCGTGCCTAACAAGGCATTTATCACGGAACAGTTCGTTAATTGGTCGCTCTCAGATACTGTAACACGTGTCGTACTAAGCGTTCCCGCTCCTGCCGGCGCCAATATTGAACAAGTAACCTACATTATGGTGCAGGCGGCGCGAAGCTGCCCTCTGGTATTGGAATTACCGGCGCCAGAGGCTTTTTTGGTAGATTTACAGCAGGGATTGCCGTTATTTGAGCTACGGATGCACGCTGCGGAAATGGGACACCGGATGCCACTGCGCCATCAGGTACACTCACTGATCTTAGAAGGTTATCGAGAACATGGTATGGAATTACCTTTCCCCCCCTTTCAGCTGCGCAAGGATCAGATCAAGACTGGCATGCTTCCCGATCGGCCACTGTATCATGAGGGAAAGTAGGTTGCTCTAATGACTGAAGATCCTTCGGCTTCCTTATAAATAGTTCACATCAAGAGCGAAGGAACACGGGGAATCTGGTGTTACAATATGCAGAAATTAGTATGGTTTTATGTTCCGTTTTTTTGAATTTGAGGAGAGAGCTGTGGCGAAAGCGGGCGTGCAGCTAAGGAAGAACACCTGCACTTAGGATCGCTCAAGTGGAAAGGCGATTACATCACTTAAGCACTCGGCCTTCAGTGCCAGCATAACCAGTCGATCTACTCCTAACGCCACTCCAGCACATGCCGGCATGCCTTGATAAAGTGCTGCTAGTAAATTCTCATCGATAGGCTTTTCGGTTAACCCTTTTTCTACTAACTTGCGGTTATCTTTCTCAAACCGCTGGCGCTGTTCGGGCGCATCAGTTAATTCATGGAAACCATTGGCTAGCTCAATGCCATTGAAATAGACTTCAAACCGCTCGGCTACCCGATGATCTTGAGTACTGATTGCCGCCATCGCAGCCTGCGAAGCAGGAAAATGGTAAACAAATGCGATCTTATCTCGTCCGATCTTGGGTTCGACCATCATGCTAAAGAGCAATTGTAGCAGGGTGTCTCGATCCTCTTCCTTTGAGATAGCGTTACCTAGATCCCATTTAACTGCTGCTTCATAAAGCTTCCATTTATCCACCGATAAAGGATCAAGCCCTACATAGCGAGTGAATGCTTCTTGATAAGAAAACGTTTCCACACTGCTGCAAGAAAGGATTATCTTCAATAGATCGTCGACTTCATGCATTAGCTGATACATGTCATAATTGGGACGATACCACTCTAACATGGTAAATTCTGGATTATGATAACGACCGGATTCCTCATTACGAAAGCTTCGGCAAATCTGGAATATAGGACCGCTGCCGGCTGCTAACAGGCGCTTCATGTGATATTCAGGACTAGTTATTAAATACAGAGATAAGCCATCAGTGGCGCCGGGCTCAATAAAGCGAGTTTGAAACGACACAAGATGAACATCGGTTACCGTTGCGCGGCTCATGGCTGGTGTTTCTACTTCAAGAAATCCGCGATCACTGAAAAATTCCCGGATCTTCTGGATAATTTTATTTCGCTTTAATAAAGTGGACATGGATGCACTTGGTTGCCATTTAGCAGAATGGTTCATATCTTTCCTTTTTTTAACAGTAAAGAGCTTTTCTACCTATATATTTAAGCAAAAAAATGTCGCTTTTTTAATTTTGAATTGGTTGCATCAAGGAGAGCTTACGATACTTTAACGCTTAGCAGGGTTGTATATGATGTGATTCGTAAGGGTGTTCGGGTATGCCTCATAGCTTAATCGGGTTAAAGCTTTTAACCGTGTTGATTACTTTTCTGATTTTTTGTGCATAGTCATACAGATTTAGATCAGCATGCGAAAGCATTTAAGCCAAAATAAATATAGCCGCTTTAGATAAGGAGCGGGGGATGATGACTTTTCTGTCTTTTTTCAGGCATCGCTGTCTCTGATTAGAGGTTGGTTTTTAATCACGCCGTGGCGCTGATAGTATGGAGATTGGTAATATTATACATACTGCTGCAGTAGGATCAGGCGCTTTTTTATAGAAAGAGCATGATAACAGTAATGTATACTTTCATTCATGTCAGGTTGCGTTTTTAGAATTTCTTTACCTATACCTTGCTATATAATCCGGCATAATGTGAAAAATGGGAAAAGATAATTTCAGGGGTCGCACTATTCATGATAAGAGAGCACGTATACTTTACTGTGCATTTTCCCAAAATATGAGTCCTTTAACTTTTCTATTTTTCTTTACGACATACTTGTACTTCCACTGCTTCCAGTGACGCACTCGATAATGTTCCCGTGTATGTATGTTTCGATGCTGATATTCACTGTTTTTACAAGCGTACTAGAAACAGATTGGTTTTTTTTGGATGGAGCTTTATAGCTTAAAAAATGTAGTAAATAGCCCTGTAAAGCGCTCAGAAAAAGACTTAATGATTTTTATTCTTTCAGCTCTCATGATGGCCCTGATCTAAATAGAAATACCTTGAATATAATGTTTAGAAGGTGTTTTCTCTATCTATATCTAGAATTATCTGACCTCTCTATCTATTTTATCAGATATGTGTACTGATTGAGAATCTTTTTATAAATCAGTTAGTGGGCTACTGTAAAAGTTTTCTATGCTATGAAAGCTAATTCTTGGAAAGAACATACCGTCATTTGAGGTAGTGCAGATCGAAAATTTTGATTTTTTAACAAAGCCAATGCAGGTTAATGATAAAATAATAGAGCAGAAGGCTATTTTCTTTAATGTTTTATTAGAAGAAGATTTTCATGTGGGCATCACGACATTATGTTACGTTTAAAAAAAATACTTAGGTGAGTTTCTCTAGATATGCGACAACTCTTTTATTGCTTACAGTTGTTGCACGTACATTTTCAGATGAAATATTTTTTCTCGTAAAACGATCCTTAAAGTCGTCTGGCATTAGTAACCTGCATACTAAAACGCGATTAGCGGCTACTTAAGCCATTCTTCCCTATTCAGTGGGCAACTTATACTTTCAAAAAGAACACCTCCCTTCTTGATCACTGTATTGAATAAGAATATGCTTTCATTTATGTTATATAAATCGCTTGATATCGGTAATGTAACGTCATGTAATTTAAGCTGTAATATACAAGAACACACTTAAAACGTTCTATTCTACTTAAAATGTAGGGTGCGATAGAAGAGTTATAAATGAATCAAAAAATCCTCACGACAATTAGTGTAGGCGGCGAAATTTCTGGTGACTGCAGCATGCAGGGTGAGGCGATTTTATTTCTCCAGGACGGTTGTTAAACATCTATAGTCTCTTGATTGCACTAGAGAAAAACTAATTATTGCATCAGCGGATAATGACTTTGGGATCTCCATTATCGGGTTGAATTTCTCCGATCACCCAGGCGGTTTCGCCTAGACTAATTAATATACTGAGCGCCTGATCGGTACTAGCCGAGGGTACGACGATAACCATACCTACGCCGCAGTTAAAAGTACAGTACATCTCATGACGACTCACGTTACCAGTTTTCTGAAGCCAATGGAAAACCGGCGGCCATTTCCAGCTGTCTTCATTAATCACCGCTTGGCTACCAGTTGGAATAACACGTGGTATATTATCCCAGAAGCCACCGCCGGTCACATGTGCGATCGCATGCACTTTAGTCTGCTTGATAAGGGATAGCAGTGCTTTAACGTAAATCCGGGTCGGCATCAATAGTTGATCCGCTAGCAACTGTTCCCCCACCCGCGTCTTTTCGGGGTCGGTCTGACTAAAAAATAAGATTTGACGTACCAGTGAGTAACCGTTGGAGTGCAGGCCGCTTGAGGCCAGTGCCAGAAGGGTATCGCCGGCTTGAACGTGTTTTCCGTCGATAATATCTGCTTTTTCTACAACACCGACGCAAAAACCAGCGATGTCATAATTTTCAGCGTGATATATGGCCGGCATTTCAGCTGTTTCTCCACCTACGAGAGCGCAGCCGGACTGCCGGCAGCCCTCAGCAATTCCAGTGATTAACGTAACTGCAGTATTGACATCTAGCTTACCAGTGGCATAATAATCAAGGAAAAACAATGGCTCAGCACCACAAACAACCAGGTCGTTAACGCACATTGCCACTAAATCAATTCCGATGGTATTGTGGCGTTTTAAGTCCATAGCTAGACGTAGTTTAGTCCCGACGCCGTCGGTGCTTGATACTAGAATTGGCTTGCGGTATTTCTTCGGCAGTGCGCACATAGCACTAAAGCCACCTAGTTCACCCATCACTTCCGGGCGTGTAGTCTGTTTTACAACACGTCTAATCTGGTCTATCAAGGCTTTTCCGGCTTTGATATTGACACCCGCATCTTTGTAACTAAGAGAGAGTTTTTCGGTCACTGCAGGATCTCCACGGAGATAACTGATTACTTGGAATGGGGAAGCTGCTTATTTTAACAGAAAAAAAAATTTGTTACGAGAGTTGTTACATGCGAGCTAATGTTATTTTTTGACTGATAGTCAAGATTTTATACGTGCGTAGCCAGAGCTGGGAAGTGTAGGATAGGGTAAGAGCGCAATGTACGTAAAATACGATATAACCTAGTTATTAGATAAAGACATAGATTATTCAATAAGAGCTCGTTAAATATTTTAATTTTTTAATGCTGTCTGATGTATGTATTGCATAAGTGAGCCGATCTAAAAAATTTCCGGCTGAGAGGAACGCTATTAGCGCATGCGACCATATTCGATACTTCTAATAGCTTCAACCTGTTAATCATTTTGACTATTAGCGCTACCGAGCTAACCTGCTCATCAATAGTTACGTAGAGTTAGACGACTGATCAGAAGTATTTTTAGTCGAGACATGACTGTTTTCGTTACTGCAGCACATGTATAACTGATTATCATTTTTTACTAATCATTGCTGCCACTTAGATCCTTACCTTCAACCTGGTGGTGACGACCAAAGTCAATGTGTTGAAGAAAGTTAAAGTGTAATACGCCTTGATTCATTCCGCCACAATTATTTAAAAAGATAGTGTCTATAGCAAAGAATAATTTTAAAAGTATTGATTGGCCTACGTACAACACGACTTATTAGTATACAGTTTTCTGACGAAACAGATGGATATGTGAGCTCCGTACTGCATATAGAACGAGAGATAACCTCTCTTAACGCGATGACGTAACAGAGCGCATCGCATGGCCGTAGAGCTACTCTTTCTGCCAGCGTTAATAACGCACACCAACCAGCAAGCAGAGCAGCTCTGGCTGACGCTGATTAGGATGCCCGTTACTTTCATCGTGCTTGGTGTCGGGTTGCTAAATCAACCTCGTGTATGTGTCGCTCGCATGTGAAGGGGCAGGATGTTCTAGAAAACCTTCATTATAAAACAGCATGATGCGCGGTCATACAATGCCTCCTTAGTGCATCAGCAATCTTTACAATATACATTGCCGGCGACGGACAGATATGCATGTTTCTAAAACTAGCCGGAGTACGTAATGGGTTCATTGATGCTGTAAATAGTTAGAGGTGATATTGGAGCATATGCATGTAATGAGCTATAGTGATCGAAAATATAGCTACCGACACTGAGAAAAGTAGAGCACGACGGACTCAGCATCGGCCTTTTTCTGTTGGAAGAGCGGGTACTAAACTTTAAAAGTTAAGCTACGCTGTAGCTTGTTGGGGTAATTAGCTTGCATCAGTTTTAGACTGCCGATCCGATGTGACAACGGGTGGTGTTGTTCGCTGATCTTAGTGTTACGTTGAGTCGACATAAAAATCCCAGGCTTACGTAATCTTTCCGCTGACCTAAGGCTTTTCTAGAACATCCTTACAAGACCCTCTTGGTGTTGTTGCTAATATTCGCCGACAACATTCACGCTGAACATACTGATGTGTGAGCGGCTAATGCCATCTGTCATTCATAGGAAAAGAAGTAGTGATGTGCACAATGCAGAAGATACCTCGACGTTTCTTTGTGCTGTACAAAGACCATTAAGATATGGGCTGAGCTCACTTGCCAAGAAGAGTCTGTCCCTAGCCCAGGGATATTTTGAGTGCCTGGCGTTTGATGGGTACGCTAGCCCTCCGAAAATATTAAAGCTTATTTCCCAGGTGAAGAGGAACAGCCTGCCCGAAAAGAGATCTAGTTAGCGAAAACGAGATGGCTTAACATATAGTAAAGGTAAGGAAGCATTAATTATTGCTGACACATTAGGAACTTTTGCTTTAGTAGTAAAGGTTCCTAATGATAAGAGTGCATTTTACTTTACCTTGAAGTAAAGTAAAAGCATGAGACATGAATCTAGCTCTAGACTGATTAGAGAATGGGGACTGGATTGCCGTCCCTGGATAAAGAGGCGTGCATAACTAAGATTGAGGTGCATAATATATTTTATTAGCATTGTCATATGGCCTAGTTAGGCAGCTAACATCTTTCGGATAGTGGTCTATACCAGTTACTTCTGTGATAATGGGCTAGTTGGGGGTGTTTTTTGGGTATAAAGACGGAAATGATTTATGGTTGCAGTGGAGCAAGTCGTTTCTCATCGGCTTGATAATGCTAGATTAACTAAAAAGATACAATAATAGCAAGATGCTCAGGAAGAGGATGTACGATTCTCCTCGGAAACTTGACATAAACTTATTACGCCCTGACAATCAGGTTGTCATGCACCTTTTATAAGCTCAAGGAAGCATTCTTACCAATATATAGTACATGTTTATAAATGATAGTATGTATTTTATAAATGACGTTTAATTTGAAACAACAACCAAAGTCAAGTAGGAGAGCTTCTTCCTTCCCCGGATATATCATGACTTGTAAGATGACCAGATGAGGCCAATAAAACATCACACAAGGTCATGCACTAGTCATGTAACAATGATGCTAATAATTTCTGTAGAGCCGATATATTTTCTTACAAACAATATGAGATTAGAATACTGTTTTTATGCGAGAAAAATCGGCTCTAAATAGCGATAGAGGTTTTTGTTCTTTACATTCAGATCCTTTTTCGCGTATTTGAAAACTGATAATACGACCCTAGCATCAAGTGCGATGTTATCTGCAATCTGTTGTGGTGTAATTTTCTAGGTCGATCTGAAAAAAAATATTCAGGATATTGTTCAATATCCCTATATGATGCTTTTTTGAAAGCATCATATAGGGATATGCATGATATGTTGGTGTATGGTGTTTTTGAATAGAGTTATAGCAAAACTCACATTAAAAGAGCGATAGGCTTGGGTGCTTGATATGAAATAGTTTTGACATCGAACAGAAATAGCTGCTTTAGAAAACTGGTAGATAACATCACGTTTTACGAATCTTTATTGAAAAAAAACTTTATGCTGTTCGTTTCGTGAAACGATTAATTTCTATATCGTTCTTTCATAAAGCTAGGCGTGATAAAAGAACGATAGATCCAAGAAGTCAAGCATGCTCTACTGCAAATGTATAATAAAAAAATAATACTCTACGACTTAACTAAGGCCTCTTTCGATAGCTTCTTAACATCAAAACGCATAATTAATAAATTAGAGTCGCGATTATTGACCGATACTATGCTAATTCGGTATTGTGCGTGTTGCAGAACGGGCCTACGAGCCCTTTTTTATCGCTCTTGCTTATTTTCGATAGGGTATCCGAAGCTATCTCACTAAGTGTTTTGATGAAGTACTGAAAATAGCATTAAGTAGACATAAACCATGTCTAGTCCCTAAAGTTTTTTCGCTTTTAATACGTCCATCCCGCGACTCTTTCCGCGGAAATGCCATAAATCATTACGACATGGATAGAGCATCCCGTTGTTTTTGTGTATTTATAGCAGAAAATTCTGGCTGTCGCGGAAGTGTCATTTTCTTTATTAATTCTAATTAAATCACTATATTTTATGTAAATGAATTATTTCCTTGCACTGATAAATATGCAATTTATTAATTTACAAAATACAATTAGCATTCATCATGAGTCATCATGCTGAATGCTGGCTAACAGCAAGACAGTGCTTTTCGGGGGGGGCGGGGTCGCTGGCTGCAATGTTCATTATTTATTTCCCCATACCGTTGGGTGATCCTCTAAGTCTGCGTGACCATGATACATGGTAGGTCAAGCTATAGGCGTAGCTAAAGCATTTAACTAGATTAGGCGTTATTCAGTATTCCAGACAGCACTTCTATTGAGTGCAATCACGCAATTAGTAGATCATTTGTCATAAATTCTCTTTTATTCAACAAGGTTGAATAATTGCCAATCTTAGCGTCATCTGCTATTTATATCGACTTATTCCCCCATATTGGGGATCGCTTGTGCGTGTTAAAAGGAGAAGAAACATGCAATCAAGGTATTACCGTAAGACATCCTCCTTAAGCATTCTCGCCATCGCTGGGGTGGAGCCATACCATCAAAAGCTTGGTGAAAAATACATGAATGAAGCACAGTTGCTGCATTTCAAGCGTATTCTTGAGGCCTGGCGTAATCAACTTAGAGATGAAGTAGGGCGTACTGTCTCACACATGCAGGATGAGGCTGCCAATTTTCCAGATCCAGTAGACCGTGCCGCGCAGGAAGAAGAGTTTAGCCTTGAGCTGCGTAACCGTGACCGAGAACGTAAATTGATTAAAAAAATTGAGAAAACTCTCAAGAAAGTAGAAGACAATAATTTTGGCTTCTGTGAATCCTGCAGGGTAGAAATAGGCATTCGTCGTCTAGAAGCTCGACCAACCGCCGATTTGTGCATTGACTGTAAGACTGTCGCCGAAATTCGCGAAAAGCAGATGGCAGGGTAAGTATCATATCGATGCGCTAGGTTGTTACTGACGAAGCATTATGAGACATTGCGATACCTGCGATGGCAACACTGTTATCAGCCTGATAGAGCTCTCTTTGCGCTAGAAAAACGCTTTGTTTCTTTCTGTCGTTCTACTCGTTTTAATGTCAACTACTTTTAGTAGCGTTCAGCAGGTTGTTGTGAGAAATGCCCTTTTTGTAGGAAGGGCGTCGATGCAGGGGCTGCGCATAGGCTATAACGCCGACCCTCCCTGGGCATCTCCCTCTGTCTAAAACTACGACGGTTCTCTGTATTTCAAGATTGCCCGGAAAGCAGCATCACCGCGTACCTAGCGCTGGTGCTCGTGATGCCGGCTCTTCTGATAGCTTGCTAGGGAAAATGGTACTACTGTTACACTAGTAGCCACCAACGTGGCGCGCTATTATGTCTTGAGTGCATGTTAAATTAATTACTGTACAACTAGCTACTTAACGCTGTTTCAGAATCGATCGGTCCTGAAAGGGCTGGTCACTTCCTCAGCACTTAAGCTTGACGAGGTGAGCTATCGTTTGTTGCTTTGTTGCGTTGTTTTTATTTATTACCATTGAGGTGTAATATTTTTACCCGAGCATCTAACGTTTTTCGCAAGGTACGAAATCCTGAACGCGCCGAACCGGCGCCAAAGGCTCAACGCCTATTGACGATCATTCCGAGAAACCAGCACTCCATCTCTCGTAAAGAGATTAGTGCAAATGCTTTAAAGGTACTATACCGCTTGAATAAAGCGGGATACGAAGCCTATTTAGTCGGCGGTGGCGTACGCGATCTACTGCTGGGTAAAAAGCCTAAAGACTTTGATATTACTACCAATGCCACCCCAGAACAGATGCGTAAACTTTTTCGTAACTGTCGCCTGGTTGGCAGGCGATTTCGCCTCGCGCACGTTATGTTCGGGTCTGAAATTATCGAAGTCGCTACGTTTCGTGGTCATCATCAGGTTCTTGAGGCCAAGGGAGAATCGGTGGTTGCCGCTCTTACCGACCATAACGGTATGTTGCTGCGTGATAATATTTTCGGATCCATTGAAGAAGACGCCGAGCGCCGAGACTTCTCTGTGAATAGCTTGTATTACAGCTTGGCTGATTTTACTTTGCGCGATTATACTGGCGGACTCAAAGATTTAAGGGAAGGCACCCTTCGGCTTATTGGCGATCCGGAGACCCGTTACCGAGAGGATCCGGTCCGAATGTTGCGCGCAGTGCGCTTCGCAGCTAAGCTGAAGATGAGCATCAGTCATGAAACCGCGGAACCGATCCCGCGGCTTGCTGCTTTGTTACGCGATATTCCCCCAGCGCGGCTACTTGAAAAAGCACTCAAGCTGTTACAGGCCGGCTACGGTCAAGCTAGCTATCGTCTGCTGAGAGAATACCAGCTTGTCCAGCCGCTTTTCCCGTTGATCAGCCGTAATTTCACTGAGCACGGTAAAAGTTATATGGAGCATATGGTGACCCGTGTACTAGCTAATACAGATCAATGCTTTCACAATAATATGCAAATCAATCCGGCTTTATTATTTGCCGCCATGCTTTGGTATCCTTTGTTAGAGCATGCACGGAAACTTACTCAGGGTAGCGGCCTATCTTATTTTAATGCTTTCGCGGTAGCGATGAGCGATGTTCTCGACGAACAATGCCGTACTCTAGCGATACCCAAACGATTAACCGTACTAATGCGGGATATTTGGCAACTACAGCTGAGGCTATCACGTCGCCAGGGAAAGCACCCTCATAAGCTAACTGAAGATTCTACATTCCAGGCGGCCTATGATTTGCTTATGCTTCGGGCTGAAGTAGAAAATAACGCTGAATTACAGCGGCTGAGCCAATGGTGGGGAGAGGTTCAATTAAGTGCGAACCGCCGCGGGGAAAAATATGCTGACTACGTTTGCTGATGACCAGTTAGTTCTTACTCGTTCGCGCTGCCGGGCGGCCCAATCAGGACAGTGCCTCATAGAGCGTGTCTGGCTGGGGATAGGAAGCAATCTTTCTAGGCCGGTTCAGCAGGTAAGCGCTGCTCTCGAGGCGCTCGACAGCCTGCCGAAAACACGTCTTGTTGACGTTTCCTCTTACTACCGCAGTCGCCCTCTCGGCCCGAAGGATCAGCCCGATTTCTTGAACGCCGTCGTAGCATTAGACACCACCCTCACACCTGACACACTACTAAGTTACACTCAGGCCATTGAATTATGTCAGGGACGTGCCCGGAAAACGTCTCGTTTCGGACCTCGCACACTGGATCTGGATATTTTGCTCTTTGGCGATCGTATTATCGGTACACCCCGTTTAACTGTACCGCATTACGATATGCATAATCGTGAATTCATGCTGTATCCCCTTTTTGAGAGTGAGCCGGAGCTGCTATTACCCGGCGGTGTTGCGTTAACCGAACGATTGCGTCAGGTGCCGCGTAACGGCCTTCGATATTGGGAGAAGTAGTAGCGGTTTGTAAGGTGGCGGGGTAACTAAAATGACAATACTCTGATGCTTCCCTAAGGCATCTCGTGCTTATAGCCTACAGCCCCGCAGAGCCCATTTTCCAGGGCCACTGTATAAGCAAGCGAAGGTCTTATTCACAGACATAAATTTTATGTTCGATAAATGGCTATCTCCCTGGTAACACTTCTATTAAAATGAGCACTATTCATTCAGCTAATAGCAGGTGCCCCCTGCGGTACAGAGGTTGTATACTATGACCACCATTGCTCATTTACGCAACTGGAAGCAACAACAGCGAAAATTTGCTTCAATGACTGCCTACGATGCCGCATTTTCCCGCCTGTTCGCTGAACAGGGCGTCGAGATCATGCTTGTGGGCGATTCATTGGGCATGACAATGCAGGGTCATGTCTCTACGCTGCCAGTTACTGTAGCAGATATCGTTTATCACACACACTGTGTGCGCCGCGGCGCTCCCTCATGCTTTCTGCTTGCGGATCTACCTTTTATGAGCTATGCGACATCGTTTCAAGCTTATGAGAATGCAGCAGCGTTAATGCGTGCGGGTGCTAACATGGTAAAACTGGAGGGAGGCGCATGGCTGACGGACATTGTTAGCAGTCTAACCGAGCGGGCGGTACCTGTTTGCGGACACCTTGGCTTGACACCGCAATCGGTAAATATTTTTGGCGGCTATAAAGTTCAAGGTCGAGATCCTGCAGGTGCGGAGCAACTACTAGCCGATGCGCTTTCGCTGGAGCAGGCTGGTGCACAGCTACTGGTACTTGAGTGCGTGCTGGTAGGACTGGCGGAGCGAGTCACGCAGGCATTGACCATTCCGGTTATTGGAATAGGCTCTGGCCCTGTGACCGATGGACAGATCTTGGTCATGCAGGATGCTCTTGGGATCACCGGCGATAGCGCACCCTCTTTCTCCAGTAATTTTCTCTCGGCGGGTGGGGATATTGCTACTGCTGTGCGTCGCTATGTGCAAGAGGTTGAATCTGGACATTTTCCCGCCGCAGAACACAGCTTTTACTCATAAAGGACACTCGCATGCTGATGATTAAATGGCCCATGATTCTGCGTCAAACAATTCAACAATGGCGTCAAGACCATAAACGCATTGCTCTCATCCCGACCATGGGCAATTTGCATGAAGGACACATGAGGCTTATTAACGCTGCTCGTGCTAGCAAAAATGACAAGGTAGTGGTTAGCGTTTTCGTCAATCCCATGCAGTTTGATCGAGACGAAGACTTAGCAGCCTATCCACGGACGCTACGGGAAGACTGTGAAAAATTGACTTGTTGCGGTGTAGATATGGTCTTTGTCCCGCCGACCTCTGCGATGTATCCTGAAGGTTTTTCTGGTCATACCTTCTTAGAGGTACCGCGCTTCGCTAATATTCTAGAGGGCGAAAGTCGGCCAGGCCATTTTCGCGGTGTGGCTACTATTGTTAGCAAACTATTTAATGTAGTCCAGCCGGACCTGGCCTGCTTTGGTGAAAAAGACTTTCAACAGTTAGCTCTTATTCGTCAATTCGTAAGAGACATGAACTATGATATTGAAATTATTGGTGTACCAACGGTTCGTGATGCCGATGGACTCGCATGTAGTTCGCGTAATAAATATCTAAATCCTGCAGAGCGTCACCTAGCACCGCTGCTTTACCAGGTGCTCATGCAATTAGTTGAGCAGTTAAGAGCCGGGGAAAGGCATACGGATCATCTATTAGCGACCGCGGCTGCGCAATTGCTGCAGCGCGGTATCAGGCCCGATATGCTGGCAATCCGAGATACAGAAACATTGCAGCCATTAAAAATAGACAGCCGAAAGGCTGTGGTATTATTCAGCGCCTGGCTCGGTAATGTGCGACTAATCGATAATGCGCAAGTCGACCTTATTGCATCAAAGTAATTAGGATTAAGATTATAAAGAGAGGATTGATATTCTTACTATAACAATATACGGCGCTTTATCTATGTGCTGTGACACGGAACGCGCCGTACACATTGGTTTTATGAGGGGCGCTATGACGTCAGCGTTAGCGATTTTCTAATGATTTTTTCCAGAGGGGATACACTTAGAGAATGAATTAAAAGGCTTTCGCAGCCACCCGGAAGTGCTTTGATGTTAAAGAACATTATTAAGCAAAAGCGCATGCGCTAGCAGAATGCTTTTATGTGATACGGGTGGTGGTGTCCAGTATTTCTAATAGGTGGATTAGGTAACGCGCACCTTGACGCTTTCCGCGTTCTCACTTGATTGCGAATTATGGTTATCTAAATTTATAAAATACCCCGAGGTTTTTGACAAAGAAAGATGACCGCTTCTGGGAGCGGTCATCTAATTTTTTTTGAGGTATGATTGAGGGTACTTAGATGATCCTTGATCAATCGCGTGATTCTGCTCAATCATATGGAATGGTGAATAGAATGTTTAAGTGTATCCTAAATATAGGTAGCTAGTATCTCTCCCTGTGTTTCCAGGGAGTCTACGACTCAGATGAGGGGGCGTCTTCGGAATCAGGGGCGCTTTTTTTGTGATCAGGAGCACCAGATGATTTTTACCATCTTGATGTATTGAATAAGATAATATGTTCAGTATTTACTAAATCAGCTTCATCTATTTATTGGGACATCATATGGTTTTGATTAAAAATCAAAAGTTTATATCTATCAAATTGTTCTCAATAAAAACTCTCAAATAGCATTGTTCGCTGCTAGTGCTGAATGAGATAGAGATTTATTTACTCGATTTTTAAATTTCTAGAACAGCTACAAATCTGAAAGAGTATTTTTTTTACAGCGTGCGAGCCAACATAGTATATCTCAAAATTAAAACAGATAGCACATGCTGCCATATGTTTATTGAAGAAAGATCGAAACGCTCTGAGATGAGCCCCTAGTGTAGAGATATATATAGTGTGGCACATATCCTATCCCGTAGTTGATGGCGAGATTTATGAAACTATCTATCTATTAATCGATTTCACTGCTACAATGAAGATGCGCAAACTTTGTCTGATTTTACAAAGAAGATAATACAGCTAGGGGGTAGATAACGTTTTTACAATATATATTACTGTTCCAGACTACTCTTCCTGTTGGAAATGAAGAGGGAAGTGAAGTCTATCTAAGTTTATCTAAGTTTTTGAAAAATCACGCTGGTCAGCGTAACAACGTGGCTATTAATCAGCATTTAAGTTGTTGTAATGATCTTTAGAGAAAAACGGTAGCAGAGCAATCGATGCTACCAGATATCTGAAAGCTTATGAAAAAATTTTAGCGTCATTTCTTGAGTCTACGTGACTATAAGATAGCGCTAGTAATGGTCAAGGTGCACTTTATTCAATGATGGAATGAGTGAAACGTCACCGTACATTAAATGTATTTACTGAGATTCATAAACTTTTCGTTGCGCTGAGTAAAAATCGTCCTGAAATTTGGCAGAAACTTGATAAATTGAACAATGTAGTCACTCTGAGCCCGTTACGCCTTTATTGCCAGGCTAAAAAGTGCCTCTGATAACTCTATCTAACCAGATCCGAGTGCATCATGTTCTTCAAGATCAGTTTTATCTGTGCATGTAGCTAATCGCTGACGCATGTATTTACTCTATTAGAGTGAGTGGCGCCTTTCTTGCGCGCCTCGTCCTAAGTAGCAAGCAAGAATCAGGAGTTTTAACTTTGTTTTTCATAGAGCGTCATGTATTAAAATTAACACTATGCGATGAGACAAGGAGCGTTTTAATGTTTGATGTTTGAAATTATCTGCTCTTTAGTGTAAAGCGAAGTGATGTTTACCGTTCACAATAGCGAAACGTGGGGTTTACAACCGGTATAATTTTGTTTGTCTTTATGTTCTTTGGAGGTGTGGCTGAGTGGTTGAAGGCACCGGTCTTGAAAACCGGCGAAGGGTAACCTTTCGTGAGTTCGAATCTCACCTCCTCCGATATTATGGTCAATAATTTACATTATATTATCAAAGCAGTGAAAGCTTTATGTTGTTATAAAGTCTGTGTATTAACTTCCCTACAAGATCTGAGTCTTATTTATGATTTAGTTATCATCACTTCTGAGCATATTGTGATGATAACTAAGTGGTTAAGCACATATGATGACTGCAGAAACACTGCTTATAGCACCGCATTGGTAAACATCTTTAATTATCTTCCTTAAATAGCATTATGACAACAATGATAGGCCTTCTACGCTTTCTAAATTTTAGTAATCTTATGCTCCTCAGCCTGAAAAAGCTCGAGTATCTGTGCTGCTACTGCTGCCTAAGCAAGTAAACAGAGAAATTAATGAGTAGCACAGCGCCCCTCATCTCCTGATAGTCATTTTCGCTATGCTGGTATTTTTGACATGACATTACCTGACCTTTCAGGCTGTTTCAGAAACAGCTCTTGAAACTGCTGTTATGTACACAAGCTAAATACTGAAAATCATTCCACTTTCTGGGAGCTCATCTCCGCCACTTATTTAACTTCGATACCTTTAACTTGCAACTCTGCATAATATGATGAGCGCACGAAGGGCCCAGATGCAACATGGGTAAATCCAATCGACAGCGCTTCTTGCTTCATCTCGAGAAATTCCCGCGGGCTGACATAGCGTTTAACCGGTAAATGATAGCGACTAGGTTGAAGATATTGGCCTAGCGTTAGCATCGTCACACCATGACGATGTATATCTCGCATTACTTCAATAATTTCAGAGTTGGTTTCACCTAGTCCGACCATCAGACCGGATTTAGTTGGTAGATGCGGGTTGGCGGTCTTGAAATTTTCAAGCAACTTAAGCGAATGGTGATAGTTGGCGCCTGGGCGGACCTGGCGATATAGACGTGGCACATTTTCAAGATTGTGATTAAAAACATCAGGCGGCGCGGTAGTTATTATCTCCAGCGCGCGGGTCATACAGCCACGGAAGTCCGGCGCTAAGGTTTCAATATGAATAAGAGGATTTTTATTCCGAATTGCACTAATGCAATTGGCAAAATGCTGGGCACCTCCGTCACGCAAATCATCGCGATCAACGGACGTCACCACGACATAGCGCAGTCCCATATCGACTATGGTTTGCGCTAGTTTTTCTGGCTCACTGGTATCTGGGGGCAACGGGCGCCCGTGTGCTACATCACAGAACGGGCAACGCCGGGTGCAGATTACTCCCAAGATCATAAAAGTGGCGGTGCCACGGTTAAAGCATTCTGTTAAGTTTGGGCAAGAGGCTTCTTCGCAGACCGAATGAAGATTGTTTTTACGCATGACGGACTTGAGTTGATGAATACGACTCAAGTCCGAGGGTAGTTTAATTTTCATCCAGGTTGGTTTGCGCAAGATTTCCTGATGCTCGAATGCGATGGTTGTGATGGGAATTAAAGCCATTTTTTCAGCATCAAGGTATTTTATACCACGCTTTATCTGTATCGGTTTATTCATAGATGCTAGAGCTCCAAGCCAGAATGCGATAGACTAAAGATTGCGTTATCCGCCTGTTACGTAAACATCACACGATTATCAGGGTTAGTATAACTTTTTCTTTAAAAATAGTGAACGAAGAAGATGTCCTGATGAGTTCAATACTGCGCGAATAGTAGCTTTTATACTTTCATAGGCTCACGTATCGTACTGCGTGGGATCCCAGTCCTGTATTGAGCTGCTACGGGCATTCAAAAGGTGAAGAAATTGTGCGAGCAGCACTGGTGCTACATCATCAATACCGTTACCGGGGGCTAGATCACTCACCTGAGTCATTCGCAAGCCGGGATAGCCACAGGGGTTGATGCGAAGAAAAGGCGATAGATCCATATCCACGTTTAACGCGAGCCCATGGAAGGAATAGTGCTTTCGGATACGTAAAGCGAGCGAACATATTTTATCAGCGCTGACGTAGACACCACGTGCTTGGGCGATGGTGTGGGCGGAAATAGAAAAGTGCGCGAGGGTGGATATAACTGTGCTCTCGAGCTGCGTAATCAGGCCTCGAGCTTCCAACTGGAAGCGCCGTAGGTCCAACAGAATATACATCACCTGTTGTCCCGGGCCATGAAAGGTTACCTGCCCTCCACGATCGCTTTGTATGACCGGAATACTACCTGGCTGCAGTAAATGTTCGGCCTTACCAGCCAGTCCTTGGGTAAAAACCTGCGGATGTTGTACTAGCCATATCTCATCGGTACTGCTAGCCTTGCGATCATCTGTGAAGCGGCGCATGGCTCGCACCACTTTTTCATAAGGCTGTAAACCCAGTTGACGAATCACAAAACTCTCTAACATAATGAGCTCCGATCTTATAATACTATACGTACGATATCTATCTTCCCAAGCGCTGAGTACAGCCTCTCTACCTGTTCGATGTGTGTAGCTGTAATGGTAATAGAAAGGGAATGGTAATGACCTTTTCTGCTAGGTGTAATTTTCGGAGCATAATTGCCTGGGGCGTGCTGCTGTACTACTTGTACTACTTGAGAAACTAATTCTACCTGAGCCATACCTATGACTTTATAGGTAAAAAAACATGGAAATTCTAGCAATTCATGCAGTTTGGTTTTCAATAAAAACTCCTGCTAACTGTCATGGAGATGAATCTGTGACGGCGGGAAAAGTCAACCCTCTATACAGAAATGAACAAATATAATTCTGTAATTATAGAGACTAGGGTCCATCTCTGACAAGATGAGGTGAGGTTAAATTAATGTCCCAATATGCATTATTAAATGCATGATACAAAAAATGCTGTGAAAGTTAGCAGGGGCAGGATGTTAAATAGAGGATTATCGATTTAAGAAATTTGCATATCGATAGTGACGCTAATGTATTTAACAAATTTTCTCTAGTGGGAAAAGAATGTTAATGTTGATAGAATTGAGAGGTTTTTGGGAACGAGAGAAGAGCATTATGGCTTGCTATATGTTTCTTTAGTGCGACGCGTCTACTGTTCGTAGAAGGGCATGCGTCAAGTCGGCATATCAAAACTGCACATTGATCCCTGCATATATTACTGGAAGTTAAAGTGCGACTCTGACGCCGCCATGCAGTTTTTACTAGATAGCTCTAGATATTTACGGTGCATTTATGAACAATTTATTCTAACATTATAAGCAGATTGCTTAAAAATGAATTGAGTCAATTATCTGATAAAAATAAAATATTTTTTAAAACAGTTACTAGATACGATAGCTAACGTAATAAAGTAAATTAATTCCTATTTTTGGCAATATAGGCATCAAATCCTATCTTAAAAAGTAGCGCAACCTAATAAAAGATATGATTTTTTCTCTATCCGCGTGATCACAACGCGACAACCATACGGGACTAGATACACCTGCAGGATGTAGTTTCCTGTCCTAGTCAATCGGCTCTTCATGGCAGAGAAGTCAAAGCAGTATTTATATAATAAGCTTTATTTTTTCAGTAAAGTGCTGCGTTCCGTTTTTATGCTTTTTATCATAGATTTTTCGCATCTGCTATTTTGGCTGGTGAGTATTGTTGCAGGTGAATGTTTTTTCATAAGTACTGTACTCGTCAGTCACTGCGCAACGAGCACCTGATCGATCATTACCATATGTAGTCCAGGGTAGATATCAATTTTTTGGGGGCATGTAGAGCATGTACGGATTGAAAATAAGCATTTAAACCTTCGCGCGCTGACATAAGTATTCATTATCCCTGCGAATCTATCCTGCTTCCGGCTAGGTAATGAGCGACTGCTGCGCAGTTGTCATTAGCTACCTAAAGCACGACACCGCAGTTAGGCTTCGGTATCGGTACCTTCATCACCTGGTTTCAGGGAAAAACAATGATCTTTTCAATATAGCATGAGCGGTAACTCGTCCGAATTAGTTAATCAAACCACATCAGTCGTAGTTTTTTCCGACTGTTTAGCGGGGTCGCGCCGCACGTCACTATTCATTTCTATTAAGATTTGTAGGTTGGTGTGAGTTGTTTCAAATTATAGATTTTCTATAGCATAAGCATGACTGAACTTTACTTTATAAGTGCTTAGATAACATTTTTCGATGAGTATGGATCGACATGACTATACCAAACCCTGCCATTAAGACAATCAGAGCCGAGCCTCCATAGCTTACTAGCGGTAAAGGTATGCCAACTACTGGCAAGAGACCACTAACCATGCCGATATTCACGAACACATAAACGAATAAAATTAGCATTAAACCACCAGCCATGACTCGGCTAAAAGTATTCTGTGCCCGTGCTGCTATCACCAACCCACGGATAATGATGGCCAAGTAAAGGGCAAGAAGAATTAAAACGCCTATTAGCCCTAGCTCTTCCCCCAGCACTGCAAAAATAAAGTCTGTGTGGCGTTCAGGCAGGAAATCTAACTGAGACTGAGTACCATGTAGCCAGCCTTTTCCGGACAGGCCACCGGAGCCAATAGCGATTTTCGACTGAATGATATGGTATCCGGCGCCTAGGGGGTCGCTTTCAGGATTAAAGAGCATTATAATCCGTTCCCGCTGGTAATCATGCATCAAAAAGAACCACAGTATGGGGGTAAACGCCGATAGTAGAAAAGCCGCCACAGCGATCAGTGTCCAGCTCATCCCAGAAAGAAAGAGGACGAAAAAACCGGATGCTGTGATCAGAATAGCGGTACCTAGATCAGGCTGCATTGCCACTAATATCGCGGGAACAAAAATCATCACCAGTGCGATAGCGGTATTTTTCAGCGATGGTGGACAGATTTCGCGATTGATAAAGCGCGAAATCATCAACGGCACGGCTATTTTTGCGATTTCCGAAGGTTGAAAGCGGATAAAGCCCAGATCCAACCAACGCTGGGCGCCTTTACTGATTTGTCCAAAGATGTTTACTAAAACAAGTAGCAACACGCAGAAAATATAGAGATAGGGAGCCGAGGCCTCATAGACGCGTGGTGGTACCTGCGCCATCAATAGCATCACTATTAAACCGATAGCAATCTGGAAAATTTTACGTTTCATCATAACGACATCCTGGCCGCTAGCACCCCACACGACTACCGCGCTATAAATTAGTAGAAGGGTGACGAAACTCAAGAGAATGACGTCAATGTGCAGCTTGTTCCACCTGGAACTATGTTGATTCTCAGTCATGATCGATTAATTACTCTCACTTCCTGGTAGTACGGACGTAGCCTCTTCCAGTAAGTGTGTAGAGTTATCCTCCAGGAAAATATGATCTAATATTTGACGGGTAATGGTACCGACTGCCGGGCCGCTACCGCCGTTTTCTAAAATCACCACGACTCCTACTGTGGGCTTATCATAAGGTGCAAAAGCTGTCATCATCTTATGATCGCGTAGACGTTCGGCAATTTTTTGAGCATTATAGGTTTCATGTGCTTTTAGACTATAAACTTGGGCGGTGCCAGACTTTGCTGCCGCTTTGTAAGGTGCGCTGGCGAAACTCTTACTTGCCGTGCCGTTCGGACGGTTGGCTACTCCATACATACCGTCTTTCGCTATCTTCCAGTGAGAGGAGCGGGGATCACCAATTTGCTCATATGTCTGTTGACGATAGTAAACCTGGCGGCCATTTTCTCGCGTACAGTAGAGAAGATGTGGCACGCGCACCGCGCCGTCGTTAATCAGTGTCATTAATGCTTTTGACATTTGCACTGGCGTTGCAGTCCAGTAGCCTTGGCCGATACCAACGGAAATGGTATCGCCCTGGTACCAGGGTGTTTTGAAGCGCGATATTTTCCAGTCACGGGTTGGCATCACGCCTGTTCGCTCCTCACACAGATCAATGCCAGTATATTGACCGTAGCCAAATCTGGTCATCCATTCCGAAAGCCTGTCGATGCCCATGTTATAGGCAATCTGATAGAAGAAGGTATCTGCCGACTCCTCTAGAGCTCGAGTGACGTTCAACCAGCCGTGCCCCCATCGCTTCCAGTCGCGATAGCGTTTTTCCGAACCGGGCAATTGCCACCAGCCCGGATCAAACAGCGAGAAGTTTTTATTTATTATGCCAATGGCGAGAGCGGAGACAGAGATATAGGGTTTTACAGTGGAGGCAGGAGGGTAGGTGCCTTGAGTGGCTCGATTAATTAGCGGGCGGTTTTCGTCTTCGAGTAGCGCGCGGTAATTCTTTTTGGAAATGCCATCGACAAACAGATTCGGATCGTAGCTAGGGTGTGAGACGAGGGCACGAATTCCGCCGTCCCGGGGATCAGTTACGATCATCGCGGCTCGGCTTCCTGTTAGCAGTTTCTCGACATATTGCTGTAAGCGAAGGTCTAGTGTCAGGGTAATATCTTTTCCCGCCTGCGGCGGCTGCTGGTGAAGTTGTCGAATGACCCGGCCGTGATTATTAACCTCAACCTCTTCGTAACCAGCCTTCCCGTGTAACGTGCTTTCATAGTAGCGTTCGATACCTAATTTGCCAATATCTTGGGTGGCAGCATAGTTCTGTAACGTGCTATCTTTCTGTAGACGTTTCACGTCTCGGTCGTTAATTTTCGATACATAGCCGATAACATGGGTCAGCGCGGATCCGTAGGGATAGTAGCGACGCTCATAGCCCTTTATTGCGACGCCAGGGAAGCGATACTGATTGACGGCGAAACGTGCTTGCTGAACGTCGGTTAAGCCAACTTTTAGCGGAAGCGAGGTAAAGCGTCGGGATTGGTTGCACTTTTTTTTAAAATTGGCAATATCGTCATTTGTCAATTCTACTATTGCATGTAGGTCCTTGATGGTTTGGTCTAAATCCGATACTTTTCCCCGTACTAATTCTAGCTGATAAATAGTACGATTCAGCGCCAGCGGTGTACCATTTCGGTCGTAGATAATGCCTCGGCTGGGTGCAATGGGAAGCAGTTTGATGCGGTTTTCGTTGGACCGGGTGCGGTAAGACTCGCAGCAGACGATTTGTAAATGGTAAAGATTGAAGACTAGTATTTTAGTCAGCAGAAAAATTCCTACAACTGCTACTAGGGCGCGGCGCACGAAAAGTGCCGATTCAGCTGAATAGTCTCGGAAGGGGTTACGTTCTATTTTCATGCAGCGTAATTCTTTCACGTTAACTATCCGTACCGCTTACTTATCGGTGATAAAAGTGTTTTTTATTAAACAATAAAGAATCATGCTAGGCTATTATGACTATTAGTTATAATTCTGGTCATATCGAGGTGAATCATTGTGTTATGAAATCTTCCTGTACAATTAGAAGTTACAGAGACCAGTCGGCGTCGTGCGAGGCCCACACACTTGTGATTGACGTTGATCAACATCAGTTATCTAAATGTCCTTGTACAAATGAACATGCAATCCGTAATAGCCTATAGTGACAAAAGTCACGAATCATGAATATTGTGCTTTTTTAAATCATCTGTTGCGTATGTCAACAAAAATTATTTATGAATATTGCGATCGGCTCCCGCTAGTATGAGTAGGTGCACTACTCAGGGCATTGCGTAGGAAATGTTGCATCACGACTCGAAGACGATCAATTACTCTATACAATTGAATCAACATGAGAAACGATACTGGTAAAATTTTAGATTTGTATAGCATAACATAGCACATGCCATATGCGGATGTTATTAGGCGTTCCTGAAAAGCGTTTGAATTGTTAACTGATGTTTTCTGTATCAAGCTCTGTCAGAGCCCATACATCACTGGAACCGCTCTACGATAAATTAGTAAAGATATTTACATGTGTCGCACGCCCCACGCCCAGATAGCTGTGGATGCCCGAATCGATATTGATATGGACTCGGTAATAGGAAAGAGCATCTATTTCATGATTTGCATCATCTTGATAGGGTTTCTATCCGGTTAGGGCCTCCCACTGTTTGAGCACCTTTTTGTAAGTCATTCAGCTAAGCATTCTATACCTTATAGTTGCCATAAAGACTATATTTTATAATGGATGGAGCTGGGGGCAGGATTAAAAGATGACTCAACGTTTTATTTTTGAATAAGCCCTCTACTACTTCCAGTTAAGTAGCGAGTAAGACAATGCTACAGTTAAGTAATCTTGTGCTCATTTTTCAATGTCTGGATACTAATGATATTGCAGTAGCTAGATTCAGTGTTGTATTCAGTAGCTGCGTAATGAGCTAAAGTGCGCGCTTATACTATGAGTTTCTGCCGTGGCAGCTCCTCTTTGCGTTTAATATACTGCTTCTTCGGTCGTTCAATGCTATTGGCGAGGAGGTACCCCGGTCTTTATCTGTATCGCCAATGGTGACCTCATAACTGAGGCCTATAATAGGAACTATATCGACTATTTACGTTCAATCATATTTTTAATTGCCACTATAATGATCTTTAGTTGTACGGGATGCGTTCATTCCGCCTCTCCGGGATATTGCCGGTGCTATGGTAGCAGCGCTAGTGGGGAGTAATATGCACTTCACGTCCTGCCGCGACCCACATTCTTAACCGGGTTACGTTCACTGCGCGACGCATTAATACGTGATTGTTTATCAATTAGAGCATGAAGGGATTTTAAATCTTTCGTGTCGGCGCTATAAATTATCAAGATGTACACTGAGAATTTACACTTGCCTGGGAATAATGATCCGTAGAGGTATGCTAACCCGAGCCTTTTGGAGAGTCGCTAGGATGTCATCATGTCAAGAGGGAGCCATCCTAGAGAAGAGAGCTAAACACAGGCGTTTAATTTATTTTTATTCGCATCTATTGAGTGTTTTTCCTAGGAAGAAAGGAATGTGCGCTTTAGGACATCTCAGGTTGTTTTGTTATTTCATGCTCATGGTAGCATAGATCCATCGCTTGGAGCATAGCATCCGGTGATGCCAGAGATGCTTCACATACTATCAGTTAGGTTTTCACGGTTTTTCTTCTACTTGCATCATAGGTCTGACTCTAACATTAAGATAGCATGGCACCATTTTATAGTTATGACCTGTTGCTATGCTCGTGAAATCAGCATCCCAATTGCCGGACCTATTCTGCCAGGACCCCCTCGCCTCCTTTGAAAGTATTAATGTACTTAACTGAGGGAAAAGTGGCCTAATGCTGGCCTTGCCATGCAGAATATGTACTATGTATCGTAAAAATTTTTGATATTGTCTCTTGAAGAATCAAATAAAAGCTGTTTATAACAAAAAACATGCTACCCTTTGATTTTCAATGAATTTGTATTGAATTTAACGCTCCGTAAGGAGCGTTTTTGGCCTAAATAGAGTAGTGCGAAGATAATGCTAATAACTATCAGTCTTCTACCCTACTGCTCATCCCTGCGTTCAGCAGTTCAGCTAGGTTGGCAGACGCTTCATCGGCGGTAATCTGAGGTGCGATAGGCGCTTCGTTTTTCTGATGATTTCGGGCGCGTTTTTTATGGTACGCGTAACCGGTACCGGCCGGAATTAACCGTCCTACAATGACGTTTTCCTTCAGGCCACGAAGCTCATCGCGTTTCCCGGCTACAGCTGCTTCTGTTAGCACGCGCGTAGTTTCTTGAAATGATGCTGCTGAGATAAACGACTCTGTAGCTAGTGAGGCTTTTGTGATGCCGAGCAGATCGCGCATATAGGTTATTGCTACCTGATCGTTATTTTCTAACTGACGATTAGCTATTTTGATGCGTGAGTATTCCGCTTGTTCACCTTCCAAAAACTCTGAGTTACCGCTGCTAACGATCGTTGCTTTACGCAACATCTGACGCACGATAACTTCGATATGCTTATCGTTGATCTTAACGCCTTGTAGACGATAGACCTCCTGAACCTCATTGACTATATAGCGGGTTACTGCATGCACGCCGCGTAGCCGAAGAATGTCGTGCGGCGATTCCGGTCCGTCAGAAATTACATCGCCGCGCTCTACGCGCTCACCTTCAAATACGTTGAGCTGACGCCATTTCGGGATCATTTCTTCATAAGCGTCGCTGCCATCTACCGGCGAGAGAACCAGCCGCCGCTTCCCTTTAGTGTCTTTACCGAAGGAAACAATGCCGCTGATCTCGGCCAGAATAGCTGGCTCTTTCGGTCGGCGGGCTTCAAACAGATCCGCAACGCGCGGTAGGCCACCGGTAATATCCTTGGTTCCGCTCGTTTCCTGCGGTAAACGGGCAAGTGTATCGCCTCCGGTAATTTTAGCGCCGTCTTCCAGCTGTACGATCGTTTTTCCTGGCAGGAAGTACTGTGCGGGCATATCGCTTCCCGGAAGCAGTACATCATTACCATTAGCATCAACAATCCGCTGAGCTGGACGTAGATCTTTACCGCCTCCTGTACGCTCAGCAGTATCTAATACTACAATAGAGGACAAGCCGGTTAATTCATCTGTCTGGCGTGTAATACTCTGCCCGTCGATCATGTCAGTGAAGCGTACGAAACCGTCGACTTCAGTGATAACCGGCATAGTATGCGGATCCCAATTAGCAACAGTTTCGCCCCCCATGATTTCTGCACCATCACCTTTGGCCATGACTGCGCCATAAGGCACTTTATAGCTTTCTTTGGTACGGCCAAATTCATCAATCAACTTCATTTCAGTATTGCGTGAAGTGATTACCAGCTTTCCACTACAGTTCACTACAAACTTGGCATTGCTGAGACGAATGGTTCCTTTGCTCTTGACCTGAATGCTGGATTCAGCCGCAGCACGGGATGCCGCTCCTCCGATATGGAATGTACGCATAGTCAATTGAGTTCCGGGTTCGCCTATCGACTGTGCAGCGATAACGCCGATGGCTTCTCCTTTATTTACCCTATGACCACGCGCTAAATCGCGGCCATAGCAGTTAGCGCACACACCGAAATCAGTGTCGCAGGTCACGACCGAACGCACCTTGATGCTATCTACGGAGTTTTTTTCTAGAACGTCACACCACTGCTCATTCAATAGGGTATTGCGCTCAACGAGAATATCTTCGCTGCCTGGTTTCAGGATAGCTTCCGCAGTGACGCGGCCGAGCACGCGGTCGCGCAGAGGCTCTTTCACGTCTCCGCCTTCGATAACCGGGGCCATCACAATGCCGGAAAAAGTTAGGCAGTCATCTTCAGTAACCACCAGATCCTGCGCTACGTCGACCAAGCGACGGGTTAGGTAACCGGAGTTAGCTGTTTTCAGTGCGGTGTCCGCCAAACCTTTACGCGCTCCGTGCGTAGAAATAAAATACTGGAGTACGTTTAAACCCTCACGAAAATTTGCAGTAATAGGCGTCTCGATGATGGAACCGTCTGGTTTTGCCATCAAACCACGCATACCGGCTAGTTGGCGAATTTGCGCTGCCGAACCACGGGCGCCAGAGTCAGCCATCATAAAGATGCTGTTAAACGATGCCTGACGTTCTTCTTCGCCATTGCGGTTCATTACCGCTTCGATAGATAGATTATCCATCATGGCCTTAGCGACACGCTCGTTAGCCGCAGCCCAGATATCAATAACCTTATTATAGCGTTCGCCGGCAGTCACTAGACCCGACTGAAATTGCTCTTGTATTTCAGCGACTTCGGCTTCGGCTTCATCAATCACTTCGGCTTTCTTCTCTGGTATCACCATATCGTCGATCCCGACCGAGGATCCGGAACGGGCGGCGTAGGCGAAACCGGTGTACATGATCTGGTCGGCAAAAATTACGGTCGGTTTTAGACCTAGCACCCGATAACAGGTATTAAGCATCTTAGAGATGGCTTTTTTACCTAGTGACTGATTCACCAGTAAGAACGGCAATCCCTTTGGCACGATCATCCATAGGATGGCACGGCCAACCGTGGTATCTACTAAACTGGTATTCTCCGCCCACTCGCCGTTGGCAAGTTGTTCATGCTCCGTAATACGAACTTTAACACGCGCATGTAGCTCGGCTACGCCAGCGCGGTAGATACGCTCGGCTTCTTTCGGACCGGTCAGTACCATACCTTCGCCTTTGCCGTTGACCCGATCTCGGGTCATATAGTAAAGACCTAGCACTACGTCCTGTGACGGTACGATGATGGGCTCGCCATTGGCGGGAGACAGGATGTTGTTGGTGGACATCATCAGCGTGCGCGCTTCTAGCTGAGCCTCTAGTGTTAGTGGAACATGTACCGCCATCTGGTCGCCGTCGAAGTCAGCGTTATATGCTGCACACACTAGAGGGTGCAGTTGAATAGCCTTACCTTCAATTAGTACCGGCTCAAACGCTTGGATGCCCAGACGGTGCAGTGTCGGCGCGCGGTTTAACATTACTGGGTGTTCTCGGATAACCTCATCTAGAATATCCCAGACTACAGCTTCTTCGCGTTCAACCATTTTCTTGGCGGCTTTGATTGTTGTTGCGAGACCCCGCAGTTCTAGCTTGCCGTAAATAAATGGCTTGAACAGCTCCAGCGCCATTTTCTTGGGGAGGCCGCACTGATGAAGGCGCAGGCATGCACCGACGGTAATAACTGAACGTCCAGAGTAATCGACTCGCTTGCCAAGCAAATTCTGTCGGAAACGACCTTGCTTACCTTTAATCATATCCGCTAGCGATTTAAGAGGACGTTTGTTAGAGCCAGTAATGGCTCGACCGCGGCGGCCGTTATCGAGAAGGGCATCAACGGATTCTTGCAGCATGCGTTTTTCGTTTCGCACTATGATATCCGGCGCCGCTAGATCTAGGAGGCGCTTCAATCGGTTATTGCGGTTGATCACTCTTCGATATAGATCGTTCAGATCCGACGTTGCGAAGCGGCCGCCGTCCAGCGGCACCAGTGGTCGCAGATCCGGCGGGAGTACTGGAAGCACGGTTAGAATCATCCACTCTGGCTTATTGCCACTGTGCAGAAAGGCTTCTAGTAGCTTGATGCGCTTAGTCAGCTTTTTTCGCTTGGTTTCGGAATTAGTTGCTGCTAACTCTTCACGCAGTTTCTCGCATTCGTTTTCAAGATCCATCTGTTGTAACAAGACCTGGATCGCCTCTGCGCCCATTTTAGCATCAAATTCATCACCGAACTCTTCAAGAGCGTCTAGATACTGCTCTTCAGTCAGAATCTGAAGGCGCTCAAGGTTGGTCATGCCACTTTCAACGACGACATAGGACTCAAAATATAGCACGCGTTCGATATCGCGTAGCGGCATATCCAGCAGCAATCCAATGCGGGATGGTAGCGATTTCAAAAACCAGATGTGGGCGGTGGGCGATGCTAACTCGATATGCCCCATACGCTCACGACGCACCTTGGTCTGGGTTACTTCAACCCCGCACTTCTCACAAATGACGCCGCGGTGTTTCAATCGCTTATACTTACCGCACAGGCATTCGTAGTCTTTTACCGGTCCGAAAATACGCGCGCAGAAGAGGCCGTCGCGCTCGGGTTTAAAGGTTCGGTAGTTAATGGTTTCCGGCTTTTTTACTTCACCGAAAGACCAGGAACGGATCATGTCTGGCGAGGCCAGCGCAATTTTGATCGCATCAAACTCTTCGTTTTTAGTTTGCGCTTTCAGAAATTTAAGTAAATCTTTCACGGATTGGCTCCTGTCGGAGTTGGACCTATTAGGCGCCTGAAACGCTGCAGTGCCTTATTACCAGTGCGCATTGTGGCTTTGGCGGAAAATCAGTCTTCTTCCAGATCGATATTAATGCCTAGTGAGCGGATTTCTTTCAACAGAACATTGAAAGATTCCGGCATACCGGGTTCCATCATGTGATTACCGTCCACGATGTTTTTATACATCTTGGTGCGACCATTAACGTCATCTGACTTGACGGTAAGCATTTCTTGTAGGGTGTAGGAGGCGCCGTAGGCTTCGAGGGCCCACACCTCCATCTCCCCAAAGCGCTGCCCGCCGAACTGCGCCTTTCCTCCCAGCGGCTGCTGGGTGACTAGGCTGTACGAGCCAGTAGAACGCGCATGCATCTTATCGTCAACTAGATGGTTGAGTTTTAGCATGTACATATAACCTACGGTAACAGGGCGCTCAAACTTTTCACCGGTCCGGCCATCGAACAAAGTGATCTGACCTGAGCTTGGCAGGTCCCCGAGCTGTAGCAATTCCTTGATCTCTTTCTCTTTTGCGCCGTCGAACACTGGAGTGGCAATAGGCATTCCCTTTTTCAGGTTCTCCGCTAGACGTAGCACTTCCTCATCGGAGAAAGTCTTGAGATCAACTTTTTGGCGCACGTCATCACCCAAATTGTAGACTTTTTGCAGGAACTCCCGCAGTGGGGCGACTTCTCCTTCCTGCGTGAGCATAGCATTGATCTTGACGCCAATGCCTTTTGCAGCCATACCTAAATGGGTTTCCAGAATCTGGCCAATGTTCATACGTGAAGGTACTCCCAGTGGGTTCAGCACTATGTCCACCGGGACACCGTTTTCATCGTAAGGCATATCTTCAATTGGGTTGATCTTGGAGATAACCCCTTTATTTCCGTGGCGACCCGCCATTTTGTCGCCTGGCTGAATTTGGCGTTTTACCGCGAGGTACACCTTGACGATTTTTAAAACGCCAGGCGCTAGATCATCTCCCTGAGTGATTTTTCGGCGTTTGGCGTCCAGCTTTTTCTCGAACTCTTGCTTCAGTTCGGCATACTGATCAGATAGCTGTTCAAGTTGATTCTGCTTTTCTTTATCATTCAAGGATAGTTTCAGCCAGAGCGCTTTTTGCAACTGGTCCAGCTTACCTATTTCGATGCCGCCCGAAATCAGTAGATTGCGGATACGGGAAAAGAGACCGGCTTCAAAGATTTTTAGCTCTTCGGTCAGGTCTTTTTTGGCCTGCTTGAGCTGCATTTCCTCGATTTCCAGCGCTCGCTTGTCTTTTTCTACGCCGTCTCGGGTAAATACCTGAACATCAATCACAGTACCTGAAACGCCATTTGGTACACGTAGTGACGAGTCTTTGACGTCTGAAGCTTTTTCACCGAAGATAGCACGCAGGAGTTTCTCTTCCGGCGTCAGCTGAGTTTCGCCTTTCGGTGTCACCTTGCCTACCAAAATATCGCCGTCGGTCACTTCTGCGCCTATATACACGATACCGGACTCATCTAGTTTAGAGAGCGCAGCCTCACCTACGTTTGGGATGTCGGCTGTAATCTCCTCGGCGCCAAGTTTTGTGTCTCGGGACACGCATGCTAGTTCCTGAATATGAATTGTAGTTAAACGATCTTCCTGCACCACGCGTTCGGAGACCAACATGGAATCTTCAAAGTTGTAGCCGTTCCACGGCATGAAAGCAATACGCATGTTCTGACCTAGCGCCAGCTCACCTAGATCAGTAGACGGCCCGTCGGCTAGTACGTCACCGCGCTCAATTGGTTCTCCTAGTGAAACGCAGGGAGTCTGGCTGATGCATGTGTTCTGATTGGATCGGAGATATTTTGTCAGGTTGTAAATATCGATGCCTGCTTCGCCAGGATGCATTTCAGATGTATTAACATTAATGACAATTCGGGAAGCATCCACATACTGTACTGTTCCGCCGCGTTTTGCAACAGCGGTCACGCCTGAGTCAACGGCTACTGCTCGCTCCATGCCGGTGCCGACCAGCGGCTTATCGGTACGCAGTGTGGGGACTGCCTGACGCTGCATGTTCGCTCCCATCAAGGCGCGGTTGGCGTCGTCGTGTTCTAGGAAGGGAATCAGCGAGGCGCCAACCGATACGATTTGTTGGGTGGAGACATCCATATAGTCAACCTGGTCGCGACTATACAGACTGGATTCACCTTTGCTTCGGCAGGTTACCAGATCATCAACGAAACGACCATCTTCACTGAGGTTAGTGTTGGCTTGCGCAATCACGAAGTTTCCTTCCTCAATAGCTGATAGATAATGAATTTCGTCGGTGACGATACTATCTAGAACACGGCGATACGGTGTTTCTAGGAACCCATACTCGTTGGTCCGGGCATACACGGATAATGAGTTGATCAGGCCGATGTTCGGTCCTTCTGGGGTTTCGATAGGGCAGACGCGCCCATAATGAGTCGGATGGACGTCGCGCACTTCAAAGCCGGCGCGCTCGCGTGTCAGACCACCAGGGCCTAGCGCGGAGATACGACGCTTATGAGTAATCTCGGATAGCGGGTTGTTTTGATCCATGAACTGCGACAGCTGGCTTGAACCGAAGAACTCTTTTACTGCTGCTGAAATCGGTTTGGCATTGATCATGTCCTGCGGCATTAGGGTATCCAGATCACCTAAAGAGAGGCGCTCTTTCACTGCCCGTTCTACACGCACCAGGCCAACACGGAACTGGTTTTCCGCCATTTCGCCGACCGAGCGTATGCGGCGGTTTCCTAAGTGGTCAATATCGTCGACTTCCCCTTTACCATTACGGATATCAATTAACTTCTTCATCACGTCAATGATGTCGTTTTTGCTTAGAATACCAGAGCCGCCGATTTCCTCCCGAAGCAGCGAACGGTTAAATTTCATCCGGCCTACCGCGGAAAGATCGTAACGATCGTCCGAGAAGAAGAGCTGCTCAAATAGAGTCTCAGCGGATTCGCGGGTTGGTGGTTCACCGGGACGCATCATACGGTAAATTTCTACCAGTGCGCTCAGGCGATCGTTGGTAGGATCAACGCGAAGCGTCTCAGAGATATAGGCGCCGTGATCTAGGTCGTTAGTGAAGAGCGTTTCAATACGCTTGTAGCCAGCCTCGCTTAACTTAGCTAGTAGGTCTAGCGTCAGCGCCATATTGGCGTGCAAGATGATTTCACCACTTTTTTCATCGATGTAATCGTTTACTACTACCTTACCGATAATGTATTCGATAGGCACTTCGATCTGCGAAACGCCGTCTTGTTCCAGCTGTCGAATATGGCGGGCGGTGATTCGGCGGCCTTTTTCGACATACAAGGTGTTCTGAGCCTTGATATCACACGAGGCTGTTTCACCACGTAGTCGCTCAGGGATCAGTTCCATTGTCAGTTTTTTATGCTGAATTTCGTAAATTACTTTTTCGAAGAACGTATCGAGGATCTGACCGGTGCTGTAATTTAGAGCACGGAGAATAATGGTCGCTGGCAATTTTCGACGTCGGTCGATACGGACGAATAAGTTGTCTTTCGGGTCGAATTCAAAATCTAACCAGGAGCCCCGGTAGGGAATAATACGCGCGTTATACAGCACTTTACCGGAGGAGTGCGTCTTACCTTTGTCGCTGTCAAAAAATACACCGGGGCTGCGGTGCAGTTGGGAAACGATAACACGTTCAGTGCCGTTGATGACAAAGGTACCGTTGTCGGTCATGAGTGGAATTTCACCCATGTAAACTTCCTGTTCTTTAATGTTTTTTACCGTACCTTCCGGTGCTTCGCGCTCATAAACAATCAGGCGTAGCTTCGCACGTAGCGGTGCGGAAAACGTCACCCCACGTATCTGGCACTCTTTGACATCAAAAACAGGTTCACCCAGCCGGTAACTGACATATTGAAGTTCAGAGTTCCCGCTGTAGCTCTGGATGGGGAATATGGAACGGAAAGCTGCTTCCAGCCCGTGCTGACCTTCCGGATCTTGCTCGATAAACTTTTGAAAGGAATCGAGCTGGATGGAGAGGAGATAGGGAACGTCTAAAACCTTCGGACGTTTTCCGAAGTCCTTACGAATGCGTTTTTTTTCGGTATAGGAGTAAACCATAGGGTTCCTTAGTTCACTGACAAGTCGACCTACTCTGTCCGTCCTACTAGGACAGTACATGCAACGCCATCTTTGTGTTTGAATCTGTGCTATACTTACGTGTCTCTATCACGCTTTTAATACCCTAAAGTGCAAAACGGCTGGTGACCCAAAAGTCACCAGCCATCAGCTTTTAACCTGGAAGGTTAACTTATTTAACCTCAACAGAAGCCCCCGCCTCTTCTAGGGATTTCTTCAGCGCGTCAGCATCATCTTTACTTAAACCCTCTTTCAGGGTGGCTGGCGCGGATTCAACCAGGTCTTTCGCTTCTTTTAATCCTAGACCGGTAGCGCCACGCACAACCTTGATGACGGACACTTTGTTCATGCCGATTGCGCTCAACACAACATCAAACTCGGTTTTTTCTTCTACGGCTTCAGCTGGGCCACCAGCGACAACGGTTACGGCGGCAGCGGCTGAAACACCGAATTTTTTTTCCATCATAGATATGAGTTCAACCACGTCTATTATAGACATTTTGGCAACCGCATCCAGAATGTGTTCTTTAGTGATAGACATAACAGGCGTTCCTAGAATTCAGAAAGTATGCATGCATTTACAATCGCTTCAGAATAAAGCTGGCGATTATGCCGCTTCTTTCTGATCGCGCACTGAGACCAGCGTTCGAACCAGTTTTCCCGCAGAAGCTTCTTGCATAACCAACATCAGGCGAGCTATTGCTTCCTTGTAGGTGGGCAGAGTAGCTAGGCGGTCGATCTGTGCCGCTGGGATGATTTCATTTTCAAAGGCTGCTGCTTTAACTTCAAAATTGGCATTGTCTTTGGCAAACGCCTTGAACAAACGAGCAGCGGTCCCAGGATGTTCGTTAGAAAATGCAATTAGGGTCGGACCGACAAAAGTTTTTTGAAGACACTGAAAGGGGGTGTTTTCAACTACGCGACGTATCAGAGTGTTACGAACAACGCACATGTGCACCCCCGCTTCACGAGCTGCTTTACGAAGTTCAGTCATTTTGTCTACCGTTACGCCGCGGGAATCTGCAACAACGGCAGATAGCGCGCCTTTGGCTACTTCGCTGACTGCAGCAATAATCGCTTTTTTGTCTTGAAGATTTAATGCCATTAGCATGTGCTCCTGAATTTAGCCGGGGTACCCCCGGCGCTTACTTTAAATACCTTCACAGTGAAGATATGTCTTGACATTCTGTGAAAAGCATCTAACAAACGGATGTATGTTATCTAGGCTTTTCACGGCCTACACAGGAAAATTCAGCGCTTTGACCAAACTTGCGGTCTTAGACGAAGTTTTGGATAGATCAAGATCTAAATTGAAAAAACTTAACTTTTGCACGAGGTGAAAAGTAAGACGCTCTGTGGAAAACAAGTAAGGCA
The DNA here is from genome assembly GCF_000287335.1 of secondary endosymbiont of Ctenarytaina eucalypti. Lineage (GTDB taxonomy): Bacteria > Pseudomonadota > Gammaproteobacteria > Enterobacterales > Enterobacteriaceae. The sequence goes on along the minus strand of NC_018419.1, from coordinate 431,008 downwards.
ATTATAGACACATCCAAAGCCCCGCGTAAAGCAATAATTAAGAGGGTGCTATGGACAAACAGCTTTGATCGATTTTTATACCCGCCCCCATAGTGGTGGATAAGCTCACTTGCTTTATGTAAAGCCCCTTGCACTGTGTCGGCTTAGCTTTTTTCAGTGCAACCAGTAGAGCCTCTAGGTTTTCCTTCAATTGGTGAGATTTAAAGTCTACCTTGCCGATAGTTGTATGGATAATGCCGTGTTTATCATTGCGATAGCGAACCTGACCGGCTTTGGCGTTTTTAACAGCTTCTGCGACTCTCTCAGTAACGGTGCCGACTTTTGGGTTTGGCATTAGGCCGCGCGGACCCAGGATCTGGCCAAGTTGCCCTACGATGCGCATCGCGTCTGGAGACGCGATCACAACATCGAAGTTAAAGTTACCTTTTTTGATCTGGTCAGCTAAATCGTCCATGCCCACCAGATCGGCTCCGGCTATTTTCGCAGCGTCAGCGTTATCACCTTGAGTAAACACGGCAACGCGAACACTACGACCTGTCCCATGAGGTAGCACGACAGCACCGCGGACGTTATGATCGGATTTACGCGCATCGATACCCAAATTAACAGCAACATCGATGCTTTCAATGAAATTAGCCCCAGGAAGCTCTTTCAGAAGTGACAAGGCTTCATGAATGTCGTATTGCTTCACAGAATTAACTTTTTCGTGGATGATACGCATCCGCTTAGTCAGTGTAGCCATAGCTTAATCCTCAACTACCAAGCCCATAGAACGGGCAGTGCCTACAATAGAGCGCGACATGGCTGCTACATTCGCGCCACTCATGTCATCCACTTTAGTTACTGCGATTTCAAAGACTTGAGCGTTGGTCACTTTACCGACTTTGACTGTGTTTGGCGTACTAGAGCCGGATGTAATGCCAGCAGCTTTCTTAAGCAGCACGGATGCCGGTGGTGTTTTGGTCACGAAAGTGAAAGAACGATCGGAATAGATGGTAATCACGACTGGAATCGGTAATCCAGCTTCCATGCCTTCGGTTTTGACATTGAAAGCTTTGCAGAATGCCATAATATTAACACCTTGCTGTCCTAGGGCAGGACCTACCGGTGGACTCGGGTTTGCCATGCCTGCAGCAACCTGAAGCTTGACATAGGCTTGTACTTTTTTGGCCATGTTTATTTCCTCTAATTGGGTGCTTTTGCCGGCTAGGCCCCGTAAATTAGGATTTAGGTGTTGCGGGGCAAATGAAAAGAAGAAAAGTCCTGAATTTTAGATTAATTTTCTTTCTCAAGCAAGAAAAAAAAGAAGCTGACTCAACCTTTCTCGACCTGACTGAAATCTAGTTCGACCGGTGTGGCGCGCCCAAAGATCGATACCGATACCTTGAGGCGGCTTTTTTCATAGTCCACATCTTCGACTACGCCATTGAAGTCCGCGAAGGGGCCATCGTTGACGCGCACCAGCTCACCCGGCTCGAAAAGAGTTTTTGGCCTTGGCTTGTCGCCGACCTGCTGCAGGCGGTTCATGATGGCATCTACTTCTTTATCACTAATAGGCGCGGGACGATCTGATGTGCCGCCGATGAAACCCATGACGCGGGGTACACTACGCACTAAATGCCAGCTGGCGTCATTCATTACCATCTGTACCAGAACGTAACCCGGGAAGAATTTTCGTTCGCTTTTGCGCCGCTGTCCGCCGCGAATTTCAACTACTTCTTCTGTTGGCACCATTAATTCACCAAATAGCTCTTCCATATTATGAAGTTTGATGTGTTCGCTGAGGGACTGAGCTACGCGCCCCTCAAAGCTGGAAAACGCCTGCACGACGTACCAGCGTTTTTTTTGAGCTTCAGACATCTGAGAACCTCAGGCCAGTAATAAAGGATACTACCCGGACCAGAATGCCGTCTAGTCCCCACAGTATCAATGACATCACGGCAGTCACCGCGGCGACTATCAAGGTCGTATGTAATGTTTCGGGATGGGTCGGCCAAATGACTTTACGTACTTCAAGACGGGCTTCACGCGCAAATGCAAGCGTGGATTTTCCTTTAGTAGTCATGACGGCCACACTCATCGCCATAGCGATCATCAGTATGACAGCCAGTGATCGTAGGAGTAAACTGTGATCGCGGTAAAAATAGTTACCGACGGTGGCCATGACTAATAGAGTTACGACGACCACCCACTTAACCACTTCCCCTAAGCCGCTCCCGCTGCTTTGGGTTTCGGTATTCGAACTCATAAAAAACCTGTCAAATTAGGATTCAGAAAAAACTTATTAGCCGCGTTAAAGATTGCGGCTACTCATAGCATGATGCTGTGCGTGAAACGCATGACCTCGGCGTTTTAGTCTAAGGAAAAAGAATTTATAATGACCAATAGCAATGATTTAAAATCGCTACTGACATGAATTCTATGTGCATGCATGTTAATACGGCGTCAAATGATGCTCTTTAACCGTAGGTGACGTCAAATAATTATTTGAAAAATGCTGGCATTTTTAGGCTGAATCCCTAACTATCAGGAAGAATGCCGGCGTCAAAAGTATGCCCGCCTTGGTTTTTGATTAAAACATGACCCTCTAATTATACATTGTGTCTTGAGTTTGATTAAACCTGGCTTCCTTGCAGCAATGCCTCCATGCGATCACTAGACAGACCTCCCTCTGGCACTCTACGGAACATTAGAAAACTAGTAATAGGTAATTAATAAGTAGTGTGTTTTTTATTTTTGCTTTCTAAAGTCTTAACTGCCTGAGTCTGCCTAAGAGACGTCGACCGCTACATAGCCAGTCACCGTAGTGCCTTGAGTGAAGCTTGCAAAAATAATTATTAATCGCTAGCAGGAACAGCTTATCGATGGCGCTTGTGTGTTTAGAGCCTAGTGTCTCACTGCTTGAGCCAGTTTCAGGCTTATCTATGTCTAAAGTTTGTCTTCTGCTAAATCTTGCAGACTCCGCCGCGGCTAACTGGTGTTTTATCCGGAGGGCTGTTCTACGGTGAACGCAGTTCATGTCCTAGCGCTGCCACCAGCGCTAGGACCTTTTCCTCATCACCTATCTCATATTTATTGATGAACACGATGATACGCACTATGTCAATTTAAGTACTCTAGCATGGAATGTGTTCCGTGGTTCTTTTGGAACATGAGGGGCTATCTATATAAGGCAACCGGAAGGATTTTTACAGTCCATTTTGAGCTATAAATGGTCATTATGTTTTTCATACAGCTGGGGTGAAGGGGCTTTGCAAGCGCACTTGTCCCGCGCTTGGGTATCGTATTTAAAACATGCGAAGTGTTGATCATGATACCATGGGTCAGGCACTGCCTGTGCGTTGTCTATCTGATGAAAAGCAGCGTTACCGCTATGTGCCCGAGCAAGAATTGTCAGCTGGCAGATGAGGTTACAGGCAAGCTTTAATAACACAATACAACACGAAAGTGAACGTGTTGTATTGTGTTATTAAAGCTTGCCTGTAAACCGTTATTGCTTCCCCAAGACTCGAGTGTCAGAGGGGTATTGTTAGAAAATTAGCCACTTAAAATACTTGTTTAATATTTCCTTAATATAATCTGAGTCAAAAGCGATGCCGGTGTGTCAACAAGAAAACTGAAGAATGGTTGCATTGCTTAACATGTTTAACTCCAGAGCAGATTTGTGGAATTAAAAAGATTTAATGCTGTCGGTGCACTAAAGTGAGCGATTGCTAAAATTGACGATACACAAGTTAGACCAACAGCTGATGGTTAATAACTTGGGCCAGCAGCGCATCAAAATCATCTCTTTTTCAAGAGATTAATCTTGAGATAGTAAGAAGTGTTGCTGACAGGCAGACTCGAACTGCCGACCTCACCCTTACCAAGGGTGTGCTCTGCCAACTGAGCTATATCAGCGCAATTTGGAGCGGGCAGTGGGGATTGAACCCACATCATCAGCTTGGAAGGCTGAGGTAATAGCCATTATACCATGCCCGCATTTTAGAAACCCGTTCTTTAGATTGTATATATAATATGGCTTCCGGGGGGGGGGGTCAGGAAGCATACTGTATATCGCAGTCTTACCGCGGCGAGCTTGGGTGGTTCGAAGCCGAAAGAGAACTCCCTGCTGCTAAATGCGCCTCTGGAGCAGCGCGTATATCGCGTTTTGTATGAGTCTGTTGGTGGTGGGGGAAGGATTCGAACCTTCGAAGTCTTTGACGACAGATTTACAGTCTGCTCCCTTTGGCCGCTCGGGAACCCCACCAGATTATTTTGCCGGCAGAAGGAGTCGAACCCTCGACCTACTGATTACAAGTCAGTTGCTCTACCAACTGAGCTATACCGGCATCATTTGCTGCTCATTTTAGGTATAGCGGGCGAGCGATGCAATAGAAAATTAAATAAATTGAACTTTTGCTTAGACACTATGCAATTTTAAACATAGCTGGAAAATTATTTATTATAGATCCTTAAAGGATCGAAATGTTTTCCTCAGCCAGTGAGCGCTGGTGATGATCTATAGCTATTGTGTTGGGTGTAATTACCCCAACTCAGATACTAATTGTAAGCTACATGGTTCCCCCACAGCATAATTCTAGCCAATATTTTCCCGCTCGCCGCTACGGGATAAGTAACGGTACGTTTCTTTCTGAAAAAAATACCAGAACAGTAAATATATCGCAAACAAAGTCAGCCATTGCTTTTTAAATTATTGTGTTAGAAGTGCTTTGTGAAATTTATCAGAGCCGGTACATAAGGAGTCTGCATGCAATCAAGTAGGATAGAGAAGTGTATGCGACGGGCTATCCGCTGCTAGATGGCTTTTATGCATTACTCGATATTTATCGAGACCCCGATGTTAGATGCCATCTCTCCTATTTTCAACTATCAGCTTCAACATTAAACCTTGCAGTCCCGTGATAGCAGGAGAACGAAAAAACTAAACATTTATTAAATCACCCGCACCCCGTTGGGGGGCGGGGGTGGGGTTTTTGCCTGCAAAGATAATCGGTCGACCGCTTACGATCAAGAGGCGTAGGTGCTGTTCGTCCAGAACAACTGCTCATTTGTTGATGATGTCAGAGCGCTGTGATATTTACGGGTGTTTTTATACCGTGGGTGATTAAATAATTCTACACTAGAGCTGTATCTATGATGCGCAGGTTAGGCGAAGCGATGGCTATGGTCAAAGCACTGATAGCCGGACGACGCTGTTCAAAATTGCTAATAGCATCCCCACGTCGCCTCATAACCGAGGCTATCAGGGCGCGCATATCAGAAGCTATAGCGCACCTTAAGGATACCACGCCATGATCGCATCCCCGGCATGAGAACTCGCGGTTTGTTTAGGATACCTAGTCTGGGTGCGATATCCGACCTTGCGGTAGAAAAAACACTCTACGACAGATATGAAGCTGTTTATAATATAAAGAGTGTTTTCTTTTCGGGCCCGCGCCCGGCGCCCTAAATAGACTGTGGAACGGCTGGTCTCAACGTTATGATGAAAGCTGTGCAATCTTCTTCCACGCCATATCTACAATTTAGCCGCAAACAGTGGGCTGCGTTGCGTAATACTGTTCCACTGACGCTGACTGAATCGGAAATCGTCAAGCTGAAGGGAATAAATGAAGATCTCTCGCTGAAAGAAGTAGCGGAGATTTATCTACCTTTGTCACGTCTTCTCAACTTTTACATTAGTGCTAATATTCGTCGCCAGGCGGCACTCGAGCAGTTTCTCGGGACGGACGGCCAGCGGATTCCTTATATCATTGGCATTGGTGGGAGTGTGGCAGTGGGTAAGAGCACCACGGCTCGCGTTCTTCAAGAATTGCTGAGCCGCTGGCCCGAACACCGTACAGCGGAGCTAGTAACTACCGATGGGTTCTTGCATCCTAACCAGGTGCTAAAGGAATGGGATTTGATGAAAAAAAAAGGTTTTCCGGAGTCTTATGATATCCGAAGCCTAATCAATTTTCTCTCGAAAGTAAAATCGGGCATGCCGCGCGTAACCGCTCCAGTATATTCCCATTTAATCTACGACGTCGTACCCAGTGAAAAAAAAGTTATTTCCCAGCCAGACATTTTAATATTAGAGGGGTTAAATGTTTTGCAAATCGGTAGCGATTATAACCGTGGTCCACACCACGTTTTTGTCTCCGACTTTGTCGATTTTTCTATATATGTCGATGCCCCCGAAGCGTTGCTGAAACGGTGGTATGTCAATCGTTTCCTGAGGTTTCGTCAGGGCGCTTTTTCTAATCCTGACTCGTATTTTCACCACTATGCTAAACTATCTGAAGAAGAAGCGGTGGCTATTGCTAGCCAGCTATGGAGCGAAATTAACGGACGCAATTTGCAGCAAAATATTCTTCCCACGAGAGAACGTGCTAGTTTGATTTTAGGGAAAAGCGCGAATCATGCAGTGGAAGGGGTTCAGCTGCGTAAATAGCGTCGTTAGGTGGGAGAGTTATTTCTAATGACGCGTCTTAAAATGAAGGTGTTAGCGGCAGCTATTTCTGGGTTCAGTATGAATGTTTCCACTGCTATTCAGCACCCGAGGTATGACCTTTCTTCCCTATTCTCCCCATTTTATTAGCCTAATATACCTCTTGGTACTCCAGAGTCTGATGTTCTTTTTTGTCATATTTTTAACCTGCCCCCTGTTACCTCGTCGTCCTACTCAGAAGCATGAAAAGAGATAAAAATATTAATTACTCTAATCTTGGTCGGAGTCAACGGTAAAGCGTAATGCAGTAATTTTTATTCTGAAACGCTCCATAACTCTATGTTATTTATATAATATAGAAATTGACGGTCATGATTATTTCAGCGCACTACATGTATTTCAAAACATACTCTCTATCGAAAATCTAAAGTTTAAAAGTACTTTCAGGTCTACATAAAAAAAGTGGCCTCAAATAGCTCGGTACTCTGACAACATCGATAGATTCTTTAGAGTTATTGCTGCAAGCATGGAAAAGAAAACTTTTTTGGCAGTCGGTGCTGAGAAATTGTCTAGTCAGATAGCGCCATGAATTGAGGTGATAATACTTCAACGGGCGTGCACCCTTTCGCTAAAAGATCGACGAATCTTTATTAGCTCGATGTTGACACTTATCCTTCAGACGGAAAGATGTCGGGAGGTTTCTTTGTTTACTACATGAGTCAAATATTAGGTAAGATTATCCCAAAAAAACCTCAACACGCGTTGACATTACCTATTGAGTCGTGGTGTTCCGTATCGGCCTGTAGATTTGTAGTGTAAGGAGAAAAAAGTACAGCAGCATGATATCGATAAGCATAGCGTATAGGCTAGAGCGCCTATCTAAAAATAGATAGCATGAGAGTACATGACAGTGCTTGTCGATTGATCAAATAGCAGCACTCCTGATGCACTTGGTCTGGGGATTAAATCAAGCAACACGCACCGCTAAATCATGAAAAGATCTACTGACGGCTCTCACAACACATGTTACTGGCATGATGTTGTCTTGAGGAAAAAATCAGGCCGTTTATTTGGCTAAGATGGGGAACTAAAGAATAATATTACCTAGTCTTTAGATATTATGAGCGTAATCCTACCGCTACAATAGCTTGCTGCTCAGCAGCGCATGCTTTCGTGGGGTAAGTAATGATGTCATCACTGATACTTTTTAGCTGTCATTACATAAGGTTAAAAAGACTGTTGGATGGCTATCTCAGTCTTCGAGCATATGATACTCAGGTCGGTGAAGTAAACACCATAGGTACAGCACTAAACAAGGGGGTCAATTCTGAGGCATGAAGAAGACCCTCTACATCAAGTCACAATACTCCTAACTGGCTGCTATAACGTGTTATAGATGCTAATGAGTTCAGCCCATGCTATAAAGTTTTTGCAATAACCAGATTCTAATGGCGATGCTGCAGCCCACCTCTCCCAACATCAGCAGCGAGTTGAGGGTAGCATTTTTCAATACTGTCTGGATCTGAATCTGGTGTGAGGCTCACCGTTGCTAGGCTCAAACTCTAATCCTGTGCCAGCGTGACATTCTCTTATGGTTTTAGCAACATCATCCGATACCACTGTTCGTGAACTTAATAAACATCTTATGCGCAGTGTATCCAAACTCTTGGGAGATGAAGAAGGGATCAGCTAGATTAAAAAATGTTTGTCTGACTTGGGAAGTATTGTAGCAGCTGACTGTAATGTCGCGACACCTAATCTCCTGCAAGCGCGAGATAGCGCTTTTGATCTCAGTAACAAGATGCTCTAGACACGAGACCCCAGGTCGCGACCTGGGGGCATACTGACCCCCTTTGCTATGGCTAAGAGAAGTAGTGATGATCGATATCGGCGCTAGTAATGCCCAGAATGGTCTTGGCCTTCAGCTTCTGCACGGCTCAGTGCCCCGCCATCCACCACGACAGCGTTAGTGCGTGATCGGAAAACCCACCTCCTGGAATTTTTCAGGGTTGCGCTCATCAGTTGGATATGATAAATTAGGATTGCGAAGGTTGTGGGGTTAGGAAAAATGTAGCTGAGTGTTGTACTCGTAGTAAAAAACTATCCTGTCAATTTAGCCTCGTATACTGCTAGATCATTAATCTAATAGGAAAATATTCCTGATTAACGAATTTAAAGATCATCTGAGATTTTAGGCAGGACGCCAGATGTTATTTGGCATTCTCTCTTAGTTATTGAAAAGTTAGTGAAAAGCGATCACTGATATGTAGTTGAAGAATGGTAAATTGTTCGAGTGATTGGGAGAAGCCAAGCCCATCTGAGGCTAAGAAGCCTAAAGGATCTTAGGTCTGGATGAGTCAACTAGGGCGCCAGAAAATACACCTCGATACGGCACGCTCTGAGGTTAAAAACTATTAAAATATAGATAGGAATAGCGCCGTAGACGTTGGTGAGAGGAACAAGCTAACATCGACGGCGGAGTGTTCATAACCCGATAGAAAATGATTCCAGGGGTTAGTAATCTAGTTAAGCAGGAGTGTTTTGATGCTGTAAGCATCCTTAATAACATGGCGGATGTATAGAAATAGGACACGATTTTTTTAGGCAACAGGTTATTAACGTATTGTTTTTTCTTAGCATCATACGGTAGTGCATAGCGGAAGCATGATCGCCAAAAATCCGCTTGTGTGTACCGCCTGAAGATGTTTGACCGCCGTTCCAAGAAGCCGCGATATCGTCGATGGCCACATGCTAACCTAACATCACGGCAACGAATGCACGTCGTTAAATAAAAAACACTTATGCTTGGGTCTACAGTACATCGTGTTGGTGATTCCGGAACATCTCAGAGCGTGTTTTACACGCTGCACGATGAAGCGAAGATCACGATTCTAGCGCTGCATGATTGAAGACTTCAGGAGATAGCATAGGGGATAATGAGCCTCGATTCTCCATGCTCCACAGCAGGCATTGATCATAACTGAAGATGCAGCGGCATCAACACTGCGTCAGATGCTTGGTTGTTTTTCAACTGCTGAACATTTTCCCGTCTTTAACGCGGTCATGCGGATTTTCATCTTCCGAGTCGTGTTGAAGGGGTCATGTGCTGTTCTTTAGCTGTGATATAATTACAACAGCGGTCGGTAGATTGTACGGCATGTGCTTTAAGCATCGTTATGACATGCTGAACGGAGGTTACTATTTCTTCTGCATATGACTTGTTGTCTTCGTGGGACGAAAGCCCATAGATAGTAGGCCCGGCTTGTAAATTTCAATACAGCTATAACTTTGATAATGCAACAACAGAGAGATAAGCTGCCGTTTTTTACTGCACAGGGACTTTGCAAGATTAGGTGGGTTAAGGAATATGAGTGCCCTTTGATAAACAAAGTAGCTGCTATTGATGCATGGAGTGACCCAGAGCAGAAATGGTGGTATAGGAGTAGCATGCGGTAGCATAAAAAATGACCGAATCGCTACGTAAAGACGGATCTTATTTAGTCGTTAATCTAATATGTGTAGAATGACACGCTATTCCAAATGTTTGAGGCATTGTAGTTGTGATCGAAAATCTCCGTAACATCGCCATCATTGCACACGTAGACCATGGTAAAACAACCTTGGTTGACAAATTATTGCAACAATCCGGGACGCTCGGTGACCGACAAGATACAACCGAACGCATCATGGACTGCAACGATTTGGAGAAAGAGCGCGGGATTACTATCCTTGCTAAAAATACTGCTATCAAGTGGCATGAGTACCGTATCAACATAGTCGACACCCCGGGACACGCTGATTTCGGCGGTGAAGTTGAGCGAGTGATGTCGATGGTTGACTCGGTCTTGCTTCTTGTCGATGCCATGGACGGCCCCATGCCCCAAACACGCTTCGTGACGCAAAAAGCATTCGCTTATTGTATGAAGCCTATTGTGGTCATTAATAAAGTTGACCGCCCAGGCGCGCGGCCTGACTGGGCGGTAGATCAGGTTTTCGATCTGTTTGTCAACCTTGGCGCTACCGACGAGCAGCTAGATTTTCCGATCGTCTACGCATCTGCACTTAAGGGTATCGCCGGTCTGGAACATGAACGTATGGCCAGTGATATGAGCCCACTTTTTGAATCTATCGTGAAAAACGTCGAGGCCCCGAAAGTCGACGTCGATGGACCATTCCAGATGCAGATTTCTCAGCTTGATTACAATAGCTATGTTGGGGTTATTGGCGTCGGACGCATCAAGCGCGGCGCTATAAAACCCCACCAAAACGTGACTGTGGTGAGCTGTGAAGGTAAACGCCGCAACGGTAAAGTGGGGAACGTGCTGAGGCACATGGGTCTTCAGCGTATCGACTCTACACTAGCCGAAGCCGGCGATATCATTGCGATCACGGGTCTGGGCGAGCTGAATATTTCTGATACCATTTGTGATCCTAGTCAGGTAGAAGCCCAGCCAGCGTTGACTGTTGAGGAACCAACTGTATCTATGTCATTTGGCGTTAACACGTCGCCGTTCTGTGGCAAAGAAGGAAAGTACGTTACTTCCCGACAGATCTTGGAACGTTTAAAGAAAGAACTGATGTATAACGTAGCGCTGCGCGTAGAAGAAACCGACGATCCGGATACCTTCCGAGTTTCCGGCCGAGGCGAGCTGCACTTGTCGGTTTTGATTGAGCATATGCGTCGGGAAGGGTTCGAGATCGCAGTTTCCCGGCCGAAAGTCATTTTCCGTACCGTTAATGGCAGTAAGCAGGAACCATTTGAGTCGCTAATTCTAGATATTGAAGAACAACATCAGGGTCCGGTCATGGCCGCCATGGGTGCCCGGAAAGGTGAGATACATAACATGCTACCGGACAGTAAAGGCCGCATCCGTTTGGATTACGTGATCCCAAGCCGTGGGCTGATGGGTTTTCGCACTGAGTTCCTAACCATGACCTCGGGAATGGGTCTTTTGTATTCCGCCGTTAGCCACTACCAGGCGGTGCGTCCCGGAGAGATTGGCCGACGCCAGAACGGCGTGCTGATTTCTAACAGCCAGGGCAAGGCAGTGGCTTACGCCCTGTACGGTCTTCAGGATCGCGGACGTTTGTTTTTAGGCCACGGAGCAGAAGTCTATGAAGGTCAAATTATTGGCGTTCACACCCGCCCCAACGATTTGACAGTAAACTGCCTGACTGGTAAGAAGCTGACGAACATGCGTGCATCTGGTAATGATGAAGCTACTACCCTCGTACCAGCGATTCAAATGTCTCTCGAGCAAGCGTTGGAATTCATTGATGATGATGAATTAGTAGAAGTAACGCCGCAATCAATCCGGCTGCGTAAGCGTTATTTAACAGAAAATGCGCGTAAGCGCGCTAATCGCTTATAACAGCGTCGCCTGCAGCTACGATCAAGATCGTTATACTACCTGAACGCCGGTCAACCGGGTTTTGTTAATCCCGTTGCTGTTTTGGGCGCTTCATCAGACCTCTTCTATTGCCTCGGTTTGCTTTTCCACCGCCTGTCTGAATCTGTGCAACAGCGCTTCATGCACAGTAGCGTCTAGAAGTTGCTGGTCTATCTCTCCGTCCCTCTGATCATGCGATCAGAGGGACGCCACCCTCTGTTGGAGGTCATGGCCTGTACCGCGTCGTGTACAGCAGATATGCTAATATCTACGTAAGCACTGAAGATGCTGTTGTAATTAAAAATGATTGAGTTAGTTGATATAGTCATTTATTTGATTTTATAGAAGACAAGGATACTCTACGATCCTTTCCGGGCAAGTAAAATTATTATATATACAATTCAATACAGTGTAAGCTCTTCTCAGCCGATAGCGCGATACTGGAAATGATTACATAGACGTCATGTGTTTATTAAACCAGAGTACGCCTTCACCTGAATACTTCCTCAATGACGAACAGCGGAAATATAAAAATGTTAACCCTGTGATAGTATCGTTTGCTTAGTACAGCGCAAACCTTCTCACTTGTCACATATTGAACAAGGTTGTTTTGAACAGATTGACGTTTTAGGTGATAGGCAGCCCTAACTAAATGCCGTTCAACACATAGTTGATATGGTAATGAAAAAGTTTAAAGTTACTAACCGCCATATTATATAATAAGGCTGCAAGCAAGCTTATTGCCTGACTGTAAAATGCATGAGTCAGCTATTGCTGTATGTTCATAGAGCAGTGATATTAGATGGCATGGTTGATTAGTGTCTCCTCAGAGACAGCCCATTACTATCTCGCTACTGATAGCAGCACCTCTTTAGTTTTGCCTTAACGGCTCAGAAAGCGTTTTTGACTCGATTGTGAAACTTAGTCTGCATCAGTTAAGATGGTCTGATTATTTTTTGCTAAGCAAAAAAGCAAGGACAAACTGTATCAACATACGAAGGTCATTAGGCAATGATACTGCATCAATTTCAGTTGTTGATGGCTCCAGTATAACATGTTGGGGTGAAGGAGCATAAATTATTCAGCATCAGGATCTCGATACATGAAGAGAGAGGAGGAAGCGCTGGCTCATCATACTTACGTAGAATTAGATGACTCTCTAAAGTTTTTTAAACCTAAACATTGTTCTTACAGCCATGTAAGAATCAGTAATAACTACTATTTTTAGGATATCATTACTATAGCTAAGATGCTGATTTTTAGACGTGTCTTTAGACCTATAGTCTAAGATTAATTAGCATGGCGCTTTGCCATGATGGGCACAAGGATCTGTATTGAGCGCTTCAAGAATACATGAAGGTAGTATGAGTAATAATGCATAATTAGTAAGGTCAGTCGATGCATTTATGATATTTGAGTGGGCTTGCTTTATAAAATCCAGAAGAGATGGGATATGCTTGTCTCTGCTTTAGAATCAATCAGTATAGGCAATAGGATAGATTGCCCCCTTTACTAACATCCGGCGTATATTCTTTCATAGTAAGGTTTTCGATCCCTTGCGTCACAGACTGTTTCTGTTCTTTCAGTGCGGTGCTTAGTCAATGGCCTAACCGATTTGTTCACCTCCTATTGTCATTTATATAAGGAATAGCTGGCTCATCTTCTTTATACCGCTAGAGGGCGTGACAGCTTGAAAACGTCTTTATCAGCTGGAAATTGATGGTTTTAAATTTTCTCTTTTACATAGACGCAATATGTTACAGAAGATATATTGCGCCACGATAGGGATTGTTGTAATTTTTATTTATTCAACAATCTCGTATTGTAAATTCATGAACGTGATTATAAATGCATAGCACATTAATTTATTTGATATTGATGCTGTGAGTCGTGATCGTTCTAAATTGTGATGATGGTGTCTGTTATTTCGTTGAGGGTGGGTGAGGAACAGGCGTTGCGCTATTGCACAGCAATATGTTGCTGCATTTATATGCACACATATCTGCTCACGTTTTTTAAATTTTTGGAAGGAAAGTCTGGACAGCCGCGCTACGCGGCATATAGTATTATGCCTTTACCCCCTTCTTTGAAAGCGAAATATGACTCCCCACGATTACTTGCTGAAGTTTCGTAAGGTGAACACATCAGAAAGTCTGGAAAAACTATTTGATCATTTAAATTATTCCCTGACCGATGATACTGAAATCATCAACATGTATCGGGCAGCGGATCATCGCCGCGCTGAATTAGCCGCAGGAGGACGCTTATTTGATCTTGGAAAAGTACCGAAAGCCGTTTGGAGATATGTGGTTTGACGGCGCTTTCCTCTAACCCCCTGCGTTTTATAGACCTCTAGCTTTAGAGATGTCGGTGCCTTGTCTTTGGGGGAGGCTACTAAATAGCATAACCATGCTTATCTTGCTATTTCTTGTCTATGCTGATTGAGACGATCTGTTCTGCGACTAGACGCCGGTCGGTCTCGTCAGTCGCATCACTAGTCGAAAAATATTAGAGTCTAATGTTTCTGAAACCTTCTTTTTTCTTCTCCGGTCCTAGCGATATGCCGGCCTGCTAATTTTGTAAAAACAGGTAGAGGGAGCATTGCTCTGAATGAACAATCGATTCTTCATACCGGTTAGGGATCCAAAAAATGCTCCTGTTCTTATCATATAACAGCGTTGGTAAGACAGCTTACTATCTGTTCCCGATGTGATTACTAGCGCTCAGAGGTTCATATTTCAAACGCTGCCTTGTGCCCCATCGTATAAGGTTCGATAATATCGATATCTCCTGTCGAGGATAAATCAGATATTTAATTGCATTCTCCAAAAAAAGCGTTAGGATAGTAACGTATATCGTTAGCACGGCAGTCAACGTTTCTTAATATAGGACTGCGTCGCACAAAAATGTAAAAAAATCAGTACAAATAATTTAATGCGTTCCGCTGTCGACTACTAGATAGCGTCGAATGTCCGACTCTACGTATTGTCAATACTCCTTTTGCTTTTCTTGAAACGCTGCTGTACTTGAACATTGCAGGTTAGCGCTATCCGTGATGTGTTGGATAATGTCACATTCCATCGATATTTTTATTCTGATAGACAGGGTTTTCGCCTGTTCTGCATTCAAGACTAGCCCGTTCATCGTGGTAGTAGCTATAGAAGTTGAATGGTTGGTTGAGTCGATCAATTCGTGTAATGCATCTCACCGCAAGATGCAAATGCTTCGTTTATTTATTATTAGCATCATGCTGCTAGTGTCCTCTGAGAGGGTAAGCGCCAGGTGAGTTCATCTAAAAAATATTCTTTATTCTTTATTCCGCAAGGCTTGAGGTATCTACGCATGCTGTGAGAGAGATAGCATCTTATATGGTCGCGTGAGAAGCGCAAGAGGTAATAAATGTACACTTTTATTCATTGATAATCCTTGCTTATTTTTCATCAGGCACGCTCTCCAACTTAGCCTCCGGAATACGGGTGTAGTCCGGTATAGTCTTAGTATTACTGCTTTCCCGCTGTCGCTTCCAAGTAATTAAGGCTTTCTCGCGTCGTAGAATGAGCTCCTCCCCGATTTGAGCGTCCCTGAAGCCTGCGCTGATAATACAGCAAGGAGTAACTGAGGCCGTTACATGAAATGCCTCTCGCAGAAACTTCCCTTGTGGATAAGGGTTGTTTTCAAAACCAGCACGTCCTCGAGCGTCTGCTTCGCTGGAAATGATCATTTTCTCTAAACGCTCCGGACGGCGCCAGGCATCAATGGCTCTGAATAATTGGATCAGCATCCTCGGCGTTAGTGTCTCAGCACCGTGCAATACATCATGATATGTAGCTACAATCTTTGCTAGATTATATAGCGCAGTAGGTACTTTCAGGCGTCGGCAGAGTCCTTCCAGTACTTTTACTCCAGCCGGGCCATGGCCCTGATGGCTTGGCCACAATGCTCTCGGAGTCATGGCCTTGCCCATGTCGTGACAAAGCGCAGCGAAGCGTACGGCGATATCTTGCGATAGCCGGGCCGCCATCGATACCGTCATCAAGGTGTGAATTCCGGTATCAATTTCCGGATGCCATTTAGCTGATGCCGGCACGTTAAACAGCGCATTTACTTCAGGGAAGAACATTTTTAATGCGTCGCAATCACGCAATACTTGAAAATAGACTTGGGGATTACGGGTTTCTAGGGCGCGCTCGGTCTCTTTCCAGACCCGCTCACGGGCCAGAAGTAATACTTCATCTTTCATTTGACGCATGAGCGCCATCGTTTCCGGCGCAATACGAAAATGTAGATGGGCAAAGCGTGCAGCAAAACGGGCGACCCGCAGTATTCGTAACGGATCTTCGCTGAAAGCATCGGAGACATGACGCAAGCAGCGTTGATGGATATCGTGCTGCCCCTGATAGGGATCGATCAGATTTCCTAGTTCATCTCGGGCTATGGCGTTGATCGTGAGATCGCGTCGGCGTAAATCCTCTTCCAGCGTGACTTCTGGCGATGAATGACAAATAAATCCGGTATATCCTTGACCAGATTTATGCTCGGTCCGTGCGAGCGCATATTCTTCGCGGCTCTCTGGGTGTAAAAAAACTGGAAAATCTTTTCCAACCTGCTGATAACCTTTCGCTAGCATTTCTTCCTGCGTTGCCCCGATCACCACCCAGTCTTTTTCTTTGATGGGGAGGTTCATAATACCGTCACGAACGGCGCCTCCTACCAGATATTTTTTCACAATGTACTCCTAGTATATCTGGAGTTGCTTTATATTGGCACTATATACATTAAGTGCATCCGTATCGTTCATAAGATTCACTCGTCCCGTTGCAGGTGCAACTCCTTGTGTCCAGTGGTCATCTTTTTTCTACAAAGCGAAGTATAGTACGCAGAAGTAATCGGACAAGACCATCATGAAAAATGAAATACTGTATGATAATGATGAGTAATTTATCGTCAAGCTCCGCTCTTCCTCTCTGTGCCCATTCATTTTCCGCTATTGTACATGACTTCTTAAGAGCCTGATGCTGTTCCATAAGAGCATTGATAACGCTCTCGGCGGTTGCCATTTTTTTCTGCATCTCAGTTTGGCGATGATTTTAAAAAGTATCCGGCGTATTGAGCTATTAGTAAGGACCAGGGCCGTCTGCACCGGCCTGCTGTTGCATCCAACAGATTGGGTGCGATAAACGTAGCTAATGATGTCCACACAGTGCGACTTTTTTGTTGCCCACCTATGCGAAGCGAGCGAGGTAGTTCTACCTGTGAAGAGAAATAGTAGCTTCGAGATCCCAGTTTTTAGAAGAACGATATGATATTGCTTGTCCTGGTCCCTACGGATATAGATAAGTAATTTTTTAGAAAAACAACGACGCTTTTCGGGCACGGGAAAGGTGTATGCCGATCAATAAAGTGCTTTATTTGAAGTAGATGCTATGCGTAGCACCCCTGAAGTCCGAAAACCGGTTAGTATGTTTTCTGCGTTTTATGAATGATGAGCTTCAGGCAGCTTGAACCTAGCAAATAGAGCCTGGTGCGTAGGCGGATCTGGTATAGTTTATATCTGTTCCTGACGCAAGGGGCGGTCTTGACTTATCCCAATGGTCGATGCGGCAGGTTCACAATCCCACTACTCTTTTTAGAGATGTGTAGTGAAATGTATGCGCTATGATGCAGCAATAGTCGCCTGGTTAGCAATCTAGCTTTTCTAATTACTACACGAACGAGCAGATTGTTGCCGATATGAGGTTTTTAGCCGTATTTTAGGGTGGTGTCCACAACACCGACAAGCTTTTACTGATTGCTTCTCGGTATAGAGTGTATGCGGAGGAGTGTGGCATGATGGGGCTATCTAAGGTGATGAGTGTCGCCGTAGTGAGACGACACCGAGTGATACAATGTATCGCTCGGTGCTTCCAATAGCGTAGGTTGCCTGTGAGTGCGTCTTCAGCCGCCACTAATGGTGTTAATAGATGACGTGACGAGTCAGCAGCGTTGCTATAGTAGGGACTGAGAACGTTGGTATGAGGAGTTGAGTTTTTCCCGCATGTGATATTCTCGTATGTTGTAAACTAAATCTCTTTGGAGCAAGTGAATGAAAGAGACCTTGCCTGATTTTCGCCAGGCGGGCGCGCTGGTTGTTGGTGATGTGATGGTAGATCGATATTGGTACGGGCCTAGCAGCCGGATTTCACCAGAAGCACCAGTACCTATTGTGACAGTAGATGCCATGGAGGAGCGTCCCGGAGGCGCTGCTAACGTCGCGATGAATATTGCCGCCCTTGGCTGCCAGTCCCGTTTAATCGGCCTGACTGGCATTGATGACGCTGCACGCACCCTTGGAGAACGTCTTAGTGCAGTCTCTGTAACCTGTGATTTTATCGCTGTTGCCACTCATCCTACGATCATTAAACTGCGGGTGTTATCACGTAATCAGCAGCTGATTCGCCTGGATTTTGAGAAGGGCTTTGAGGATGTTGACGCCACGCCCATCTTGGAGCGCATTCAGGTGGCTTTGCCGCACAGCGGGGTGGTGGTGCTTTCAGATTATGCGAAAGGTGCGTTAGCGCAAGTACGTGAGATTATTGCCCTGGCAAACGCCGTCGGTGTTACTGTTCTAGTTGATCCGAAAGGCACCGACTTCAGTCGCTATCAAGGCGCTACACTGCTGACGCCAAATCTCTCTGAGTTTGAGGCAGTTGCGGGGGAATGCAAAGATGAGTCAACGCTCGTAAGCCGTGGAATGAACATCATCGCCGCGTATCAGCTTACAGCGCTACTAATTACCCGCTCTGAGCAGGGGATGACCTTACTACAACCGGGAAAGGCGCCGTTGCATTTACCGACGCAGGCAAAAGAAGTCTATGATGTGACTGGTGCAGGGGACACGGTTATTGGTGTACTCGCCGCCGCACTCGCAGCTGGTCATGGTCTAGAGGAATCGTGTTTTCTAGCTAATGCTGCTGCAGGTGTGGTTGTTGGAAAATTAGGCACATCTACCGTTAGCCCTACCGAGCTGGAAAACGCCACCCGTGGTGGCGCCGAAATAAACTTTGGTGTCATGACCGAAAGTAAGTTGAAGCAGGCTGTGGCCATGGCTCGTCAGCGCGGTGAAAAGCTTGTGATGACCAATGGTATTTTTGATATTTTGCATGCTGGCCATGTTAGTTACCTTGCTACGGCTCGTAGGTTAGGTGACCGACTCATTGTAGTGGTGAACAGTGATGAGTCAACTAAGCGCCTCAAGGGGGACGCGCGTCCGGTCAATCCTCTAGCGCAGCGTATGACTGTTTTAGCAGCGCTCAAGGCGGTAGACTGGGTCGTACCTTTCAGCGAGGATACTCCGCTACGTCTGATTTCTGACGTACTACCGGATGTGTTAGTCAAAGGGGGCGACTATCTGCCGCATCAGATAGCAGGAAGCAAGGAGGTCTGGGACAATGGGGGTGATGTTCTGGTGCTGAATTTTGAAGAAAACTGCTCAAGCACTACAATAATCAAAGCTATTAAGCGCGGGGGGGGGGTTAAGATGCACGAGCCTAAGCCATAATAAATAATACCATCGAGCTGGGATTTTTACACCATATATTAGCCTCTCTTCCGATGACATCGGCAGGGAGGCGATGCTGTTTATAGTTTGCTAAAGGTGTCTTTAACTGGCGTGGTATTTACGACTATAAATTTTAAGAATATATCTTACTCGAAGCAAATGCTAGTAGTCTTGTCTACATAAATCACTCCCATAAACTAATCCTCCTTTACCGGAGCCTTATTGGCTGATGTCGTGCTGCAAGAAGGCGCTACTAACCTGACTGACTGATTACTATTTGGTGCTGTTTCTAACGCTTTAAGACGACGCTCTAATTCATTAAGTTTCTCACGGGTACACAAGAGCACTTGTGTTTGCAGGTCAAATTCTTCACGGCTTACCAAATGCATTCGATTGCACTGGTGTTGTAGTATCTGACGAATCTTTTTTTCTACGTCGTCACCTAAATCACGGATGCTGTTCGGCAGAGATTTTTTCACCTGCCGAACAATCTGTTCAAGTTTTTTTGGATCAATCATTGTAGAGTTCCTAACTTTTCAGAATCTATTGAGTGTAATGCCTTTTAGCTCTCAGTGGAAATAAAAAAATGTATTGAAATTATTCGGTTGCTAATTGCCTTGGCGGTCGGTTAGCGCTATAATTCCTCTGCCTTTCAGGGCAGAGGGTATATCCCCATCGCCGGTAACTCTAATATAAGTATTGTAAAGGATGCCCACGAGCGCTGAGATTGCGGGCGATCTTAGGTGAGTAGAGCCGGTATAATTCCGGTACCGATGGTAATAGTTCAGGCGAAAGAAAGTAACGCAGCTTAATCGGGCTATGACACGCTATTTTTATTTTTTAGCCCTTTCGAGGTCACTCTTAAGTCTGCCCTGATTCTGGTAATTTATATCAATGATGAGGTTTTGTTTACCATGAATCAGACGCTTCTTTCCGAATTCGGTTCTCCACTTCAACGCTTGAAAAAAGCGCTAGAGGCGTTGCGAAAAGGCCAGGGAGTGCTGGTGTTAGACGATGAAGATCGTGAAAATGAAGGCGATATGATATTCGCTGCGGAAAATATGACTGTTGAGCAGATGGCATTAGCCATCCGATACGGCAGCGGTATCGTTTGCCTGTGCTTGACTGACGAACACCGACAGAGGTTAGCACTGCCTATGATGGTTGAACATAACAGCAGTCATTATCGGACAGCGTTTACCGTCACGATAGAAGCCGCGGTAGGCGTCAGCACCGGGGTATCTGCCGCCGATCGTTTGACAACGATTCTAGCTGCTATTAAAGATAACGCTAAACCAACTGATCTTAATCGTCCCGGGCATGTTTTTCCACTGTGTGCGCAGCGGGGAGGTGTACTAGTCCGCGCTGGGCATACTGAAGCGGCTGTGGATTTAACTGCTCTCGCTGGCATGAAGCCGGCTGGCGTGCTATGCGAAGTGACTAATGACGATGGTACGATGGCACGGGCGCCAGAAATCGTAGCCTTTGCAAGGCACTACGGAATGCCGCCTCTTACTATTGAAGATCTCGTGCACTATCGTCGCGCACTGGCGTGCGAAGTCAGCTGAAGATTCTGGGGCATAACGAGAAGCTGCTCTGGTACTGGAATATCAGCATGAGTATTTGCCACAGTATATAAAACGATCTTGCCTATTGGCAAAAAAATAACTGTATAGCCTAGACGCCGGGTTTGTAGATCCCAGCATATCAATAGCCGGTCCGTAGATTTTATTAAAGCAATACACTTTATGCTTGGAGTGTATTGAATCGATAAGTCTCTATTTTTCGATAACAGTTCCTTCAGCTTTACAGAGTTTTGTCAAGAAGCATCCCAGGTCAAGTAGCATAATATTAAAAAATAGATTATCGCATTTTTTGCCATGCGGTACTACAAAACGTGAAACATGAAATTATTTTCCTAATTTACCATATTAGTATCACGTTTATATCGATTCTACGAGATGCAATATAGCAAACTCACCGAAAATTACGGTAGCGTCGGCTGACGGTCCTAAAGATATACGTTACTGAGCTGATGCTCTACAGCAGAAAAGCATACAACCCTTTATCATGCTCTAGCTAAAGATACTTTCAGCTTTCTTTATATTATGAATCTTACCCTATGGTTAGAAATGAGCATCTAAGTATTCGGGCAGACAGGAAAGTCTAGTCGGTAAGGACTAGTGCTTACTAGGCCAACAAATTCAATAATGGTTTAAAATATTTCCGTGAAGCGCTTCAGAGTCAAGATAGCTCTGATGAGCATGTACGTACAGCTACAGTACTAGTCATGAAGGTTAACATTATGACTCTATAAGAGATGTTAAATATTGTGCGCATCAAGTAAAAATAACGCTGTTAGCGCTCAACTTATTATCAATGCTAGTGTATTTCAGAAAGATTTTGCATAGTGGCATCGGTTAACAAAATTTATATAATAAGATATCAATCTCTAACAACGCGCATCTTATGTAAGAAAATGACAGCCGAGTTATTTAGGTGTCTAGATGTAGCTAGATGAGGAAAAGCCCATGTTTACGGGGATCGTTCAGGGCACCGCGCCTATTATTGCAATTGAAGCAAAAAAAAACCTTTGCACGCATTACGTCCGCTTACCAACGTCGCTGCTGCTAAATTTAGATATCGGCGCTTCGATAGCTCATAATGGCTGTTGTCTGACAGTTACGAACATCGCTGATGATGTGGTGAGCTTTGATCTGATGCAAGTGACGCTCCAACTGACCAATTTGGGTGCGATAAAGGTCGGAGATGAGGTCAACCTAGAGCGGCCAGCCAGTCTAAAAACGGAAATTGGCGGTCATATGATGTCCGGGCATATTATTGGCACTGCAGAATTGAGCAAAATTGTTACCTCAGAGAACAACCGCCAGATTTGGTTTTCCCTACCGAATAGGGCACTAATGAAATATATCTTGCATAAAGGCTATATCGGCGTTGATGGCATTAGCCTGACAGTAAGCGAAGTTGCAGATGACCGTTTTTGCGTACATTTAATACCTGAAACATTGCGGAGAACGACACTCGGCAAGAAACGACTTGGCGCCAGTGTTAATATCGAAATTGACTCGCAGACACAGGCAATTATCGATACAGTAGAGCGGGTTTTGTCAGCTCGCCATCGCGCGTGATGGCACTTACCATACATATCATTTCGCATTATTTAATACAGAGTAGCTTGAAGTAAGTATTTTTAATCTGATTATCTGTTGTCAATAAATAGCTGTTATAAAGAAAATTTCTTATCAGTCAGTGACCCATTAATAACAATATCCTCAGGGAGATCGGATCTCTGAAAGCGCTGACGGAATAGATGGGGTAAGCAGCTATTACCGCGGAACCTTGATAGAGAAAGTTCTTCTTGGCCGTCGTGCTAGCCGTCTACCTTTGCTACTTGGATAGGGCTAGGAATAACCATCCTGATAACGACGTGGGTGTGTGCTTGAGAAAAAAATTTTATAAGACTTTGTTGAGCTACTCTTGACCTTGATGGTGTAGCTACTAAAATTCTTAGGCTATATTTTGCGCAAAAATAGCGATCAGAGAGTATATAAAAGCAGAAAAGACAGTGTCTGTTAGCACGACAGTGCTCAACTAAGCACATGCATAATTGATAGCAGGAGACTGCACGTTTTTTTGAAATAACATGCAAAATCCAAATGTATGCTATTAAAAAATAAAAAAATAATTAACTCAACATTTGGTTCTAGAGAGCAAGAAATATGAAATTTTCCATCTTGATTGATCGAAAAATAGTACTACTGCTGCAGCAAAGCTATCGGATGTAATCAAGCGGATAGTCTAGAAAATTAGGAACTGCTTCTCTTATAATGCTGAGTATACACATGACGATTATTATCCTCTCTTAATAATGATAAGAAATTCGATAACCCAGTCTTTGGAAGACGCAAAATTTCCTCGTCCGTCACATTAGCATAACTCTGCGGTTACAAGTCGCTTCTGTGTAGTAGTGATGATACCTAAAAGCCAGAAGTGGTCAGAAGCTCTTGCTATCTGAAGCAATCATGTTTCATTTTACAAGACTTTTTCGTTCCTCATCTAAATCTAAGTGCTTATAATGTGTAGTCAGTAAGGGGATGCTAAAAAAATTTAACCCCCTAATAAGATTACGCTTTGAGGAATGCTTTAAGCGTCTCTATTGCGTTGCAATAGCTTTTCTAGGGGCTAACGCATCACCAAATACTTATATATTTTACAAATTTTAGATTAAATTAAATGTTGCCATGTTCTCAATAGGGTATCTTCTCTTCTTTTTACGTTACGTAGAACATTTCTAGCGACTGAGAATCTGAATGTATGACCTAGCTCATGCTCTATATAGATAAGAAACATCCGAGGTGGCTTTGCGCGACATAGACAGAATTGACCTCTAAGAGCTTTAACTACATTCTGCGTAGCTTGCTTACACAAGCCGGTTGTAATGGGTGGTTCTATTTTCTAAACTGCAACTGTACTAAGAAAATGTGCTTAAATTTTACACAAAAGAGCTTTTTTGTGAAGTGTTGCTACGTTCGTGGTGTGACTACCAGAAGGCTAAGCTTGACGCAGTCTATCAGAGTCTTTTCTTCGATTGCAGCGATGCAGAAGTCAAACGTGTAATACCTGTTGACATCGGTCCGGATTCGCTACCACTCGGCGCGCTGAAAATCCTCGGATAGGTTGTTAAAAAGACTTTCTCTGCGTCCCGTTACAGACAGAGCCTGTCGACGGCTATAGCTCTATTTTTTTCAGAAACATCTCTCTGTTACCGAGAGAGAGCACGCCAAAACCAAAATTGTTTCATACGCGGTGTTAGGGGTCTCTGTAGCCTGCACTAAAGTGCACGACAGTCGCGGAAGATCTTTGAATTTCTTCCTGAGAAAGATAATCATGCGTTCGATGGGCGCCGACGTCATAAGACTAGTAGGATATGAGCCCCTCCCTTAATACAACCGATATTATTGTCACCTCAACTGCCATTTCACTGCTGATGATCCGATAGGGAATGGAAAAACCAGCACTAAACAACCTTGTTATCAACCCATTTTCTAGTATATATTCCTATAATATGTCATTTTGAACTAAAGGTTTTGAAGCTACCCAAGGGCTTGTCCGTATACAACAAACAATCTATGGGCTATGATTACATGGACATCCCTTATTTTAAAGATATTGCGAGACTGTCCGAAACTATTCCCTAGCAGAATGTTTTAGATGTCATTAGTTGGTTTCGTATCTAGGCTCAGGAGTGGAAGCGGTCTCTGCTTACCGCACCCGGCCGCTGGAGAGGATATATAGCTTCGGTCGGGGATTGTGAAAACCTCCGTATGCTCGGCTTTGCGGCGCAGCTCTGATCCAGAACAGACAGTAAATTACATAGCGCACAAGCTGACCAATCATCTGCTGCATGTGTCTACAGCATCATTAAATCATACTTCCCGCAAAGACGCTACCGAGCAATGAGATATTGAGCGAGTAAGTCTTTGACTACTTCTACTGAAAAATAAGGTAACTACATCACACATGAATGCCTCTATAGTCGCGAAATTAGAGGCGCTAAAAGAGCGCCATGAAGAAGTAGAAATGCTGCTCGGCGATCCCAAAATCATTGCTGATCAGGGACGGTTTCGCTCCCTATCGAAGGAGCACACACAGCTATTTGCTTTGACAAACTGTTTTCAGCGTTGGCGCCAGGTGCAAGAAGATATTAACGCTCTGGGGAAGCTGTTAGAGGATCCGGAAATATGCGATATGGCGGAAGAAGAGCTTCAAGCTGCACGTGCCAGCAGTATCTTCCTGGCGCAGCAGCTTCAGGTGTTGCTACTGCCGCAAGATACTGACGATGCACACGGTTGCTTCCTAGAAGTGCGAGCCGGAACGGGAGGAAATGAAGCAGCTCTATTCGCGGGCGATCTTCTACGTATGTACAGCCGTTTTGCCGAGACCCGCCATTGGAAGGTAGAAATCATCAGCTCCAGCGGATGCGAGCACGGAGGGTTCAAAGAGGTCATAGCCAAGCTATCTCATCAAGGCGCGTACGGCATGTTAAAATTTGAATCCGGCGGCCATCGTGTGCAACGGGTACCAGAAACTGAATCCCAGGGCCGAATTCATACCTCTGCTTGTACTGTAGCGGTGATGCCGGAGATCCCGCCGGCGGAACTGCCGGAAATCAACGCTGTCGATCTGCGCATTGATACTTTTCGCTCTTCCGGAGCCGGCGGTCAGCACGTCAACACAACTGATTCTGCTGTCCGCATTACCCATCTACCCTCTGGCCTGGTAGTAGAATGCCAGGATGAACGCTCTCAACATAAGAACAAAGCTAAAGCTTTAGAGGTGCTAGGTGCTCGTTTGCGTGCTGCTGAAGTCCAGCGCCGGCAGAAAGATCAGTGTTTTACGCGTCGTAATCTTCTAGGTAGCGGCGATCGATCCGATCGCATCCGCACCTACCATTTCCCGCAGGGGCGGGTAACCGATCATCGTATCGGCTTGACCCTTTACCGCCTCGAGGAAGTGATTGATGGTAGACTCAATCTGCTTATTAAACCTATCATGCAGGAGCATTATGCCTCTCATCTCACTGCGTTGTCCCAGACGATGCGCCCCTAATGACCTGGCAGAAATGGATGACACAGGCTGTAGCCCGACTTCGCTTGGCGTTAAGTCCCTGCCCCACGCGCGATGCCGAAATCTTGCTGCTGCAGGTGACCGGGGAGACGCGCACTCGGCTGCTGGCCTTCAGTGAAACCCCTCTACCGGACACACAGCATGATGCACTTGAGATCCTTCTCACCCGCCGAGAGCGAGGTGAGCCCATCGCCTACCTTATTGGTGAATGGGACTTTTGGTCTCTTCGGTTGCGTATATCCACCGATACCTTGATTCCACGAGCGGACACGGAATGTTTGATTCAGTGTGCGCTAGACCTGTCGCTTCCCCCTTGCACCGAGGTACTAGATTTGGGAACCGGCAGCGGTGCAATCTCCCTTGCGCTAGCCTCGGAGCGGCCATCGTGGAGGATCACTGGAGTCGATTGTTCACGAGGCGCCGTGGCACTCGCTCGTGATAACGCCGTTAGCCTGGGACTAGATCATGTGCAGTTTCATGAAAGTGATTGGTTTAAAGCATTAACAATGAAACGTTTTAATCTCATTATCAGTAATCCACCCTACATTCAGGCAGACGATCCTCACCTCTTGCAGGGCGATGCTCGATTTGAGCCACGCAGTGCTTTGGTGGGGGGGGAGGATGGCCTGAAGGATTTAGCAGAGATTTGCTGTGGAGCAGGGCAGCATTTATTGCCTGGTGGTTGGTTGCTACTAGAGCATGGGTGGAGTCAGGGAGTGGCAGTGCGTGGCCTTCTGGGCGCTTCTGGCTTTGGTCGGACTATAACCCTACGTGATTACGGTGGCAATGAGCGTGTGAGCTTCGGACAGCTATTACCAGAGTCAACGCGAGATCTTAAAAGAGCATAGCGAGGCGTACTACACAAGCTAAAAAGAAATAATCGATGATTGAGGTCTCGAGGTTGCTCCGATAGTAGTTTAACCAGCGTTGCGCTATCCCGGGTTGGCCCCTATTTCCCCAGGATTGTTTGCTTTTCTATGCATGTGTTCTGTTTTTCTTGGCAGTTTTTACACGGTGGATCTTATTCAGAAGACCCCGATAAATTACGATTACCGATTTTTAATATAACTAGGATTTCTCTAAATGGCTGCATTTGCTGCATGCTTGCATCTATGCAGCTTGATTGCACTATTTGATGGAATCATGCCTTCAACTAAACAGTATGACGAAAAACATACAGCCTCATATTCCGGCCGAACCTAGCTCAGGATGCCTCACGAGCCTCTCTGAGCGAAAGGATTTGACGGTATTTAGAAAATCGCAGTACTAGCAGCTGCTGTGTTGACATATTGTACAGATAACGCAGTCTTGTGCTTTTGGTTAAGGAAACTGAGTACTGCGGAAGACATTAAAAAGAAGAGCATAGGATTAGAGAAAGAAAAGTACCCGATACCGGCTTGTTATAAAAAATAGAGCGTATAAGGAGTTAACGTCTACTCGGGCTCTTGAGGTAGGCTGAAGAGAGTGTTATTCATTTGACGAATTATAGCTAGACAGGCTCAGATGATTACTCCTAATGTATTAACCACCGGAAAAGGGCATGTCAGCTAGTGAGCGTTTGTGAAAACCTACATTATTTTCAGGTATAATGCTAGCATTCAGACGCTAATGTGTAGCTGGGGGTTATGCGAATAACATAATAAGGCAGTTAATATTTCGCATTCGCCCTCAGTCGAATGCGCATCTTTCTGTTCTCCTTGACAAGAGCAGAACGAAAGAAAGATGTATCGTCAGGGAGGTTAACGACCACTTGCTAGATTTTTCTGTTAGGTTTCATGGTCAGAGCCGTAAAAATTTATGGATAATGGCAGTGCTAATGTGTGATACGTTGGAAAAATAATGATTTCATCGTATCGCACCGCTTAGTCCTCAATGAGACTTATAGTCTCTTTTGGATTTATCGACTCCCCTCTCGCAAACAGAAGGTGCTTATATACCAAAAATCTTACGAGTCGTGCTACATTCATGACCAAGGGTAAAATTTCACCAGGTTTTGAGGTTTTGATAATAATCTTCATTACCTTTTCTTACTTGCTAGGGTAAAGTCGTCTAGAGTGCTTAGTGGAAGCTTAATAAGTGTCAATATCAAGCCAAAGATGCCATCTGAAGATTTTCAAGACAAGACTGCATATCCATTGTATTATAATAGGTGTATTCGATGACCCTAGCTAAGTAGAAAAATGATCGGCTAAATCGCAGGAGAAAAATTCTCTATGAGGAGAGCAAAAAATCGCTGACTAACCCAATGATACTGTAAGCGAGCCAGCCAAAATTTACTGCTCTTTGCAAGAGGAGCAGTGCGTAGCTTTAAGCTTTTTTCTACTATAAAGAGAGTGTATAGAAAGGGAATTTCAACGCACACCTCACACATAAATATTTTATTTATTGAACAACTGACGTGTTGTATTGAAAAGCAATCTAATGAAAGAAGCATATATTGATTTGGTCTTACCTGTCCGACCAGCTCTGCTTACGCATTCGCTAGCAAAGCGTTAAAAACGTTTCTACTATTTTTGCTTGAATCATGTCAAGCAAGCGTTTTTTCACCCTTGCGAGCTCCGTGATCAAAATGACGAAGAACAGAAGCACTAGATAACATATTTAGCTAGATATTTCAGGTTTTAATCCACTACATTTATAAAAACCTTTAGCCGGAATTTACCGTTGATGCCGGCTTCCTTGCTTTTAGGTTGCGTGTGAATTGCAATGAAGAAGGTAAGATATGAAACAATTAATGGTGAAGATTGGTGATATTCAGGTAAGGAATGATCTCCCTTTTGTGCTTTTTGGCGGCATGAACGTACTAGAATCACGGGATCTAGCGATGCGCATTTGCGAGCACTACGTCATGGTGACAGAAAAACTGGGCATCCCCTACGTGTTTAAGGCCTCCTTTGATAAAGCTAATCGATCGTCTCTTCATTCCTATCGGGGGCCGGGCCTAGAGAAAGGTATGAAGATTTTCGCAGAGCTTAAGGCGAGCTTTGGCGTGCATCTGATAACCGATGTGCACGAAGCCGGGCAGGCGAAAAGCGTGGCAGAAGTAGTAGATGTTCTTCAGCTACCAGCTTTTTTGGCGCGCCAGACTGATCTGGTAAAGGCCATGGCCTTTACTGATGCGGTAGTGAACATTAAAAAACCGCAGTTTATTAGCCCTGAGCAGGTCGGTAATATCGTAGAGAAGTTTCGTGATGCAGGTAACCACAAGTTAATTGTATGCGATCGTGGTAGTAATTTTGGCTATGATAACCTAGTTGTGGACATGTTAGGTTTTAACGTGATGAAGCAGGTCTCGGGTGGTTGTCCAGTCATTTTTGACGTTACGCATGCGCTTCAGACCCGCAATCCGTTTAGCGCAGTTTCGGGCGGACGTCGCGCGCAAGTAACCGAACTCGCACGCGCTGGTATGGCAGTCGGCATCGCAGGGTTGTTTATTGAGGCGCACCCGGACTCGGCGCACGCTAAATGTGATGGCCCCTCGGCCTTGCCGCTGGCTAAGCTAGAGCCTTTCTTGCGTCAGATGCAGGCTATTGATGAATTAGTAAAATCACTGCCTGCTCTCGACACTGGCTACTAATACTTTTTAGAACAGATCATTTTTTCCTAGAGCCTTTTCTTTGGAATTTGACTGCCTTGTGCTTGATCGAGGCAGCTATTAGCAGATTGCCGCTTCGCGAACTGCTTTTCAATATGATGCGAGCAGAGGGGCTGATTATGCGACCTTCATTATCTTTGCCCGAGTAATTCGTGTACTAAGGTTAGTAAAAACGTTGATGAAAGAAAAGCGGGCAGACTAAACGGGCTAGCCTGACGTCTGGATAGAAAGCATTACTGCACGATACTGCAGGCATTGCCTCGTATTAAAAAAATGAAAAACAACTAACAATATGTAGTTATTGGCCCATGCTCTAGTTTAGAAGGCATCACGCAAAGCGCACTGTGTACGGTGACATGATTTAAACCAAAAGCAGTGTTAAAGAGGATGTCTGAAAGAAAGTAAAATTTCGTTTATCACAGGATAAACTCCCTGTATTTTTACAATAGCCTATTATGCGAAAGAAGAATTTTAAAATCACCCAGTAGATTACTGAAACATCCTCAATTTAATCTAATCTTTGAAGATATACATAGGATTAATCATAAATTATTTCCGTAGATAAAACAATATTATCTTAAATGGCGTGGCTTCCTGATTGTTTACTGACATCAGACCTTCACTGAAGTACTGCGAATAATGATACGAGGATTTCGCTGCCCTTGGAGGGTGGAAGAGAACCTTGATGACTGGATTTATAAACTTACAGGATCTATAGCGAAGATGCTTGAATGAGCTTTCTCTCAATATAACGACCAAAGACAACGAAACATCGGTTGACAACACTGACGATATACGCTGCTATCATTTTTCTATTACATAAAAATAAGCTTGCTTATCTCGTTACGACAAAGATAAAAAATTTTTTAATATTAAACTCATGACAATCACTTAAAGATTGCACATAACGATCTAAGTAACATCCCTTTGTTCTCTTAAAGATGCAGTAGGTTAGAGTGCATCACTTGCTGGCTGATCGGCCCTCTTCTCTTTGAAGATACTTATTACTGATTCGTTCGTTAAAACTCTAATGCATTCACAATATTCGATTTTTCTTGTTATAAAGGTTATACGGCTCACGGAGACAACATGAAAATTTCTATTTATTCAACAAATATATGAATAAGACAATCATGAAATGATATACGACTCATTATTGATAGTATTAACTTTCAGCTACAACCGTCAGACAATGACTCATTCAAAAATAGTATATACTATTTCGGCATCTTTTATTACGTGGCGCTAGGCGATTAACAATAGTATGTAGGGCATAGTTGCCACCTGTTATTATCAGGGCATCCTCCCTGTGATTGATCTATCACAGGGAGGAGAGCTATACGTACAATGTACCCCGACAAAACGTCATATATTAGTATGATCTGATAGGGATTACCCACAGCGGCTGTTATATCTACCATCAACCTGAGAGATCCTGCCTTACATTTTCCTTCCGGTGAAAAAATGTTTATTCGTCGTTACAAGTGTCAGGCCTGGTTCGACGCTCAGGTAGAGTACCGGACTGCTCCGAGAAAGGGATAGCTTTTGGGATTTCACTACCTCAAGCCATGCACTGTAAAACTACATAGCGCCATGGCATAATAGCACCATGTGATCTAGACATCATCAATCCCAGCCTTTTCTAGGTCGGTATTGCTTGAAGCTGACACTAGCCTGCCGTCACAGCCCTCATACAGGAGGGCGTGAGCATTGATTAGACTTCACTATCTTCCGACGATCATGGCCGGCTATCTAAGTAGCTGCTAAAGCGCGGATTGCAGGCTCGCGATGAGGAAAAGCTAGAATGATGCTATTAGAGCCTTCGCTTTCGTGAAGCATGAGATATAACGTAGGCACCTTCTAGTACTGATTAAATCTGTAAGGTTTATAATTTTGAGGGTGGTTTTAAAAAAAATAATACTTAGGATTTTTTATCCTAACCTCGCCTCATGAGCACGCGATAGAGCTAGTGTGAGTAGACGGTCTACTAGTGCGCAATAATCTAAACCACTAGCTGCCCATAGTTTTGGGTACATGCTTAATGAGGTAAAGCCCGGGAGAGTATTTACTTCATTAAGCAGGATCTCGCCCTGATCAGTCAAAAAGAAATCTACCCGCGCCATAATACTGCAGCTTAAGGCTAGATAGGCCTGACGAGCTGTCTTCCGGATAGCAGCATCGACCGATGCTGTCAGCGGCGCCGGAATAATCAGTCCTGGTTGATCGCTCTTGAAATATTTGATGTTATAGGTATAAAACGCGTCATTAGAACAGATCTCGCCGCAGACGCTCACCTCGGGCGAATCATTACCTAAAACAGCAGTTTCGATTTCCCGTCCGATTATCGCCTGTTCAACGAGAATTTTGGCATCATAATAGAAAGCGAGCGCTATGGCTTCGTCGAAGGCGGTGCGATTATTGACTCTGCTAACCCCTACAGAGGATCCCTGGTTGGCGGGCTTAATAAAGATTGGCAGGCCCAATTGGCTAACGATCGCGTCAAAATTTCGTATCGCACCTCCCTGGCGGAACAGTGTTACGGAAGGGGTAACCGGCACCCCGGCGTCGCGCAAGACGCGTTTAGTCATATCCTTGTCCATACATACAGCCGATCCGAGAACGTCCGCCCCAACATAAGGAATACTTAGCACTCTTAGAAGCCCCTGCACTGATCCGTCTTCACCGTAGGTGCCGTGTAGGACTGAGAAAGCAACATCAATGAACGGCAATGCCTGACCGTTAGCGGCATTAATCAGTTGCGGGTGCTGCTGACCGGGCACTACGCCCAGATAACTCTGGGCCGGAGATAGACAGATGGTTGCAGGATTCTCGGGGTTGATCAAGTAGTCTTTCTCCCTGCATAACGTCCAGCGCCCGTATTTATCTACCCCGATAAGGGTCAGATCGTATTTTTTCCGGTTGATAGCGCGAATGACATTAATCGACGAGCGCAACGACACTTCATGTTCGGCGGATTGGCCGCCGAATAGCACTGCGACCCGTAGTTTACGGCGTTCCTTTTGTTGCATGACAGTCTCGTTAATTAAAGGAATACTAATAGCGTATGCGCCAGTTCTCGGTATGTACATTCTCAGAATTTTATCACTCCCTAAAACAGTTAGGGTATATTTAAAACTGACAAAAATATGGTAAGCATTCATCTGCCCTGTGCTTAGGTGTATACGGTGGAAGAGGATTCAGGCGTCATATAAAAAAGTCTGACGTGAATATCCAGTTTTAAGAATTGTTACGTGGTCCTGCCAGATGCACTTAGTATCGCAGTATGCAATGCTCCTTAAATTACTTAATTTTTGAGATAGAACTGAAGAATGCTCTTAGTAACTCAACTAGATTTAAGGTCATTATTATGACTAAGGACGTTATGCCAATAACATGCCGGGCTTTCTAGTTAAAAGACCGTGATGCATATCTTATGATATCAGTGAATCATAGAGTATTTGATGCTCTTTTTTATGCTTTTCATCTCATGGAGAAAAAATAGCTTCCCAAAAATGTTTCATATACTTATGCATCAAAAGCGTTTTTCTGCTTTAGCTGCTAGCTAAGTTGTACGTATTACGACGCTATTGTATTATATAGAGTATTTTATTGCGCTATGACGTTTTAGTAGAATAAATTTATTAACTCTATAATAACGCTTTTCATAAGTTATAATCTAATTATTTTATGTTTCATAGCGCAATGAGCTTACTCGTTTAGTAGCATCAAATCTGTTGATACAAAATCAACCTCAGATATTAATTTATATCTGCGTTATTACGCCCAGTAGTCTTGGGCTTGTTAATATACCCGCCGTAGTCAGGGGGTAATCGGCCACTGTTCTTCCTAAATAGAGTATCATGACAGCAAGAGGCGTATCGTCAGCCCCGTCAGCTGTCCCCGGACTAATTTTCCGTTGGGTTGTTGTATAAAAGCTGGCAGGACTGATACGCACATGCGTATTTCTCTGCAATTAATAAGCATATATGATTGTACGTGCCGCGATCTTGTTTACTGCTAGCTATTAAGTGATGTCCTACTGGCTGTTTTAGACCGGATGCTGCCGGTCTGTTGTGTGATCACACGGCAAAATTTTAAGTTTAGATAGTCAAGGGTTATATGAATTATATCACCGAGAATTAATGTTTTGGTGCTGATAGGAGCGGTATTTTTTTATTTCCTAAACAAAGCCGCCAGCCTAGGTATCTTAGCAGGAGCTCCATCTGTTTCACGCATTAAGTTCACTCAAATCCCTATGCTGTCAGGGCCGCGTTCTACTTGTGTGTCTTGTTGTGTTTAAGGTAGGTAACAACTAGAAATTATTTTCCAAAGAGAGTTATTTCTTAAATACATGTCATGTATTGACATAGTGATGACTTAAATGTCAATGTATTAAAAAATAAATTATAATCATTTCATTATCATTCACTCTAAAATAGTATCCCCGATACATAGTATAATGCTTTGTTATTCAACATATTCATGCAAATGATATCGATCATACTATGGCGTATGTTAAAACAGATTAGAGTATCATCAAGCGTAAATGAAGCAATATCATTGGCACGGCTCTTTTAACAGCGAGCGGCTATTTCTTGCTTTCCGTAGCAAGGCGATGTACCTCTTCTACGCATAGGGGAATGCTGAAGATATCTAGATAATAGGTAAATAATGCGCGTTAAATGTTGGTATTACTGTCCTGCGTAGTTAATGTTTTCAAGTGCATGGCATAAAATTCGCTGATCAAGGGGAGCGTCACGGCTCTTATCATCTAGACGCTGCAGAAAACTTTACCTTGCATCGGCCATGCAAGTAATATAGCATTCGGTTATTCGCCGATATGTCTACTTAGACTGTAGCTAAGTAACTTATACCAGGATTTATTCTGGTTTTGAGAAAATCATGTTAACTATCAATGCTAAAATCCGAAAAGACCAGGGCAAAGGCGCAAGCCGCCGTCTACGTCTCAAAAATAAATTTCCGGCTATCGTTTACGGTGGCGCTGAGGCACCGATTGCTATTGAACTGGATCATGATATTATTTTGCACACCCAGACCAAAAAAGATTTTTATAGAGACGTGTTGGCCTTAGTAATCGACGGAAAAGCAAGAAAGGTAGAAGTACAGGCTGTGCAGCGCCATCCATTTAAACCGAAACTGACCCATATCGACTTCGTTCGCGTTTAAGGCGAAAAAGGTATTAAGAATATACATATTTACATTGTAATAATATTTTTACATTTTCATTGAATCCATTAGGAATGGGATCCTATAACAGGGATCGACCAATATATTAGTTAGGTGACGCATGAATTCTTTTAGGCATTTGCATAAAGGGTGCTTCGGTGTAAGTTACGGAAAACATTGTTATTGCTTGTCGCCCACATGTGCATTATGCTCAAGTAGATCTAGCGACTAACATAAAAGGGGTGTGATTTAGAAAGAGCTATTTTCAGTTAGTGATCATCCAAGAGCATTGCCTTTCGTAAACAAGTATCAGTTATTGAGGCTAGCGCTTAGGTACTAGTTTTGACGACCTGGTAGTGAAGATTATATATACGTCATGCGCACCGTTAGCCGCGGTTTTCTCAATTGTCAGTGTGTTACTTTGTGCTCAAAAAAATATCATAGCCTTTGCGTCAATGTGGTAGTATTTTAGTGCATCAATAGCTCTTTTGGTGACTCCAATGAGAGGATATCATTTCACTTAGACTATAATTTGCCTTCATTTAAAAACTTTCAGGTAAGCATTATATTCATAACTTATCGGGTGTTGTCACTGATTGTGAGGTAGTCTATATGCTGAGATGCAAAGTCTTTACTAACGTCTCTCAGCGAGAAGCTCCTGTATCTTATTTGCGTCTGCAATATTCCCCGTTTTAACATTACGTCCACACATCTCGGTAACGCACTAAGAGAAATATGCTACAGACTCATGGCATCATTAGCACTGTAGTTATGGCCGCTCTATCAGGCGAGCAGAAAAGAAAAGAACATTGCATCTTCTGATGCAGAAAAAGAAGAAACTTGTTGACTCAGGTCGGTTAGAGAATCGCGTTTTTTCAAGATCCTGTCGTAGGATGAGAAGGTGGTAATTGTAACCTTTTCTTTATTATCCAGTCCATTTTTTAAATAAACTACGTGGAATGCGGCAGTAATGATCAGAAGCTCTATATTTTCAAAAAAAGAAGAATACTTATACATCTGCTAGCACGGCGTCGAAAAATGGAGGGTAATAAGACCTTAGTCGGATTACGCCATAAACTGCATGCATGGCATATGCAATCATCTTGACTGATTGACCCAAGAAGAGTGTCAATGCAATACAAACATTTCCGGATGCGCTAAAAATAGCCTACTGTGAAATTAGGAAGGTGTCAGCTGACGGATTTTAGGATGCACATGATGAATATAATGCGCTATTGAGGCAAAAAATAGAGTTGTTTATTCCGACGTGATAAGATGTAATATTTTGCACCGCTGCTGAATATACCCGTAATCATGAGGGTAAAATTAGCATCCGGGCGTCACCTTGAATGCCTGGTTAATGGCAAGAAAGCTAATCATAATCAAAGTTCACTTTCTGAAACAGTTCTTCGTAGACTTGACACATTACTTGATAATTATCTAAGTCTAAATGACTATTAGGATTCGATAAGAAAATTGGTAAATACATAGTCAAAGTGCTTATTTAAATATTTTTTATAGGGAGATGATTAAATAAAGAAATGACGAACGCTGCCTTCATCGCATGACAGTAGGTCTCATCGCATTCAATTTGCACGAATATATAGTGTATGTTAAATAAGTCCTAAGTGATTCCTGCTGCTATTTCCTGTCAGTTTTCGCTGAATATTCTCAGGCTATGTAATACGCAGTGTTATCATAACAATCTGAAGACTTTGAGGGGTAGCATAATGGCTGTAACAAAATTAGTTCTGATTCGTCACGGGGAAAGCCAGTGGAATAACGAAAACCGTTTCACCGGGTGGACCGATATTGACCTGTCTGAAAAGGGTCGAATAGAAGCAAAGCAGGCCGGACAATTACTGAAAAAAGAAGGCTATATGTTTGATTTTGCATATACTTCAGTACTAAAGCGGGCCATTCACACCTTATGGATTATCCTAGATGAGCTGGATCAGGTCTGGTTACCGGTGGAAAAGTCTTGGCGTCTAAATGAGCGCCACTACGGCGCACTACAGGGCCTCAACAAAACTGAAATCGCGGAAATATACGGTGATGAACAGGTCAAACAGTGGCGTCGCGGTTTTTCGACCATGCCACCAGCACTGACCAGAGATGACCCGCGTTTCCCGGGATGCGATGCGCGCTATGCTAA
This sequence comes from secondary endosymbiont of Ctenarytaina eucalypti, assembly GCF_000287335.1. Classification (GTDB taxonomy): domain Bacteria; phylum Pseudomonadota; class Gammaproteobacteria; order Enterobacterales; family Enterobacteriaceae. The sequence continues at coordinate 394,066 of NC_018419.1, read as the reverse complement.
CTTGACCTTTGCCGAGCTGCCTACCACCGAAAGTTTGGCGTTAACTATTGATCGCGTCATGCCTGACTGGCAAGAAAAGATTCTTCCTCGCATGCAGAACGGTGAAAGAGTTATAATAAGCACTCATGGCAACTCCATGCGTGCTATGGGCGGATTCCTAAACAATTTTAGCGAAGAGGAGATTCTAGAACTGAATATACCGACTGGTGTACCGCTAGTCTATGAATTTGATGAAAACATGAAACCTATTACGCACTACTACCTCGGTAATGCTGAGGAGAATTTTCTCTAAAAGCGCTTTAGGTTCTAATAAGATGCCGCTTTGATACATTCCTTCATGAAACCAGAAGGAGCGCTTGTTTATTTTTCAGGTGGCTGGGTGAGTATCTGTCTTTTTAGATAAGTAAACATGCTTTCAGTCTCTACTGACAATGCATGTAATCGGTTGGAAGGCTCTAAGCATACACTAGGTATTTAGCTGAGGCGAGCCGGTTCCCTACCACTCTCTAATATTGGACCATGACCCCGAGAATAAAAATGTGACCAACAGGTAGGTGATGCTAGAGAGCTATGGCTATCGTCAGTTTTTAAAACTGTTTTTGCTCCTACTATAGGTAGCCATCTATCCTCTTGCGTCCCGGGAGAATCTTGCTTTCAAGGAAAGCAGGTGCTCATCACTAGCAGGTAGGGTGAGGCCGCTACGCAAGATACGATGATCGGCAGGATTGAGGTTTAGACGATGCAGATATTCTTCGCCATGCCTAATGTCATTTGGTTAAGCGCTTTCACTACTCCCATGATCGCACCTTTTGCCTACGTAAGGCTAGTTATCAGGACCAAGATGACTAGCCAAAGTATTGTAGAGTAGAATAGATCCGTATCTCAGATCAGCAATTGACCCATGATCACGTGCGTTTAGTTTTTTAGGTTATGCGACTTTACTGATAATATTGATTATCTATTATTTAGTGACGTTTATAGCGTGGATTGGCTAATATTATGCACGTTGGCCGCGGCTAGATCATCGGCCTTATTGTTGTTTTGATAGAGAGCTACGTTAGTCATGTGTAGCGTAATAGCCGAAAGCCACTGCGAGCCTGATGGTGCGAGGGGCTTTTCTTATCATATTCGTCATAGATTATACCGCAGCAAGTACTATTATGTAGTTCATTAGAAAAGAGAATTGCATCTAAGCAGACTATCTACGGCTAGATAGTCTTGTCACCATACATTATTCTCCCCCTTTTTAGGGGCGGAATTCTCTTTTATTAAAAAATTTTAGGCTACTGCTATTTATGCATTAAAGATAATGCACCATGTGTTAACGTTTTTATGATAATAGATGCCTTCTGTGATTGCTATACTGCGTATAGAATCATTTAATGGATTTAGGATGAAATATGTTCACTTTAATGCTCAGCGCAATAAAGGCACTGCAACTCACACGTAGATTTTTAGGGCGCATGAAAACGATATGCCATCAAATAACAGTCACTGCCTATGTCAACCGCATGGCAAAATAGAATCATGCTTTATAATGCAACAAACCTCATCACGCAGATCATTAGTTAAATAATGCCTTAGATGAGAGCACGTGTGCCGCTAGGGAGTCAGCTAAGCACTTTTCATCGCAAAACACAGTTCTCGAAACTTTCAGATTTGTATAGATCACTGCATTTTAGTCGCGTCTCATAGGCAACGTCGTATTCCTTATGAGCAGGAATAACGGCAAGTTCGGTGGGGAAAGTAGATGTTATGCATTGTTCATAACGCTCTATTAAGAGCCTAGACTACCTCCTGAGACCGAGAAGTTTTCACCGCCAGCGTTCGTTCGCGCTGCTGATCTGAGTGGGCTCGAATTCGACCATCAAGGGATTATGGTCTGAAGCCTTAGTTGCCAGCACCGATGCCTCGCGGACACTGATGTTTCGGTAAAATACAAAATCAAGTGGTCGTCTAAATGCCCTAGTGCGCTGGTCGTTGACAAACCTTACCTCGACCAACCCCATCTTGTCAGCGAATCGGTAGAGCGTTAGCATACGCTGCCTGCTCCAAGTATTGAAATCCCCCGCCATGATTACCGCACCGCTGTGGTGACGAATCTGTGTACCAATAGCGTCTAGCTGTTTACTGTATACATCCAGGCCTAGGGTGAAATTCACCGCGTGGATATTGACCACCATCAGAAGTTGCCTATTATAAAACGGATATACGGTGACCAGGGCCGATTTAGCTAATCTCAAAAGAGGCTCGCGTTCACGCAGTGGACAGCAATAGACCGAATGAGCCGCGGATAAGGTCATGACCCCTGACGGATGTTGTGGGAACAGAAATGCAGGAACCTGGTCTGCCGCTAGATAATGTGAGGTGGCGAATCGGACAAGCTCAGGCGTGGTTTGTGCTTCCTGTAGCAGGAGTAACTGAACATTCTTGCTTAATCCTTGCAACACCGATAGCCAATTAGCACACTGCTGTTTACATATATTCCATACCATCACTCGTAAAAAGCGCGATTCTAGTAAAAGTTTTCCCTCCGGCAGCAGTTGACCTAATGGGTTCGAAGAGAGAGGTGGAAAGATACGCTTGACAGGCTGACCTGCGACATACCTGAGAGCATATGTTTGTTTTTTCAAGGTTTACCGCCTATTGAAGTAATAATTATGCGTGTGGCGGTGTGCGAGCTGCTTTTTTATATTGTAGTCCATAGACGCCTGACTATTATAGGCTTTATCTCTCTTAAGCTGGCAGACACTATGTGGCGCATGACAGCTTCAGGGATTTGTCGAATAAAATAGATTTTGTCACGAGCTTGCGACGATTAGGACTTTGTATTGCGCGATGCGGACCGTATTCGACACCCCTAACCATATGAGGTGATTTAGCGCTTGATTTATTGTCATCGTCTTGCTGCTGATTGGTGCATCTACGTCACGTAGCTTCAGATAGAGCTATATAGCAGTATTTTAAACCGCAACTTGTCGCGCTTCAGTTCATAAGTCGTTGCTGATAGCTTAATGCATTTTCTAGGTATTATGAGTGCTTTTCAGATCTAAACGTTTCACCCGCCAGTGATTATGCTAATCATTAGGGGCTAGATGATAATATTTCGTGGTTCGCAGCGGAAGAAGTAGCAGCCGTGTTGCCTGCCTCAATAGCAGATTATGGCAGCAACCTGCATCGTCAGTGCCGTCATTTAAAACTTACCTGATGCTAGAATGTAGTTGCTTTAGAAGCTTCGGCAGAGTCTGTGCCTCAAGGTGATTTTATGTGATCACTCTTCAAAGATTATTTCCGGTGTCGCGCGATCGACTACTAGATGGGTAATGGATTGGCTTTGTATTTTTTGATGGCTATATATTAAAGTGTCTATTTTTCTTCACCAAATATTTTCAATCTCAGGAGATCAATGATTTGATAGGTGCTTTTCACAGGGTATTAACTTTTGTATGCTGATGGTAACTGTTTTTTGTGCGTGATGAGAGAAGAATATTCTATATATATTAAGCCGGAAACATCATAGTTTACACATCAACTTAATGCAGTCAGATAATATTACTAGCGCAACGCTCAGAACCTGTTAAATTATTAGGACCGTGTTTTCAGGTTCATTTTAACTAGAACAGTGCTCGGTTAGACTATGAAGAGACGTTTGGGTTGTTATGCGGTAATAGCTGATTTATCTATACTTTTAGATCATCGCGCTACTTAAATCGTTTTTCCCTCTAAAAGGGAGTAAGTGTGAATATTTTTTCAGAGAACCATTGCTTGAAATGCATATCGTGATCTGAGCATAATGAGCACTATAAAGTTTAATATGTTTACTATAGTTAACATAAGAGGTTAATATCAATTAATCCACATACTTTGATCGGTTGATTCAATAATAGAGGCCGTGCCACTGAGCATAAGTAGTATTAGCAGGTGCTAACACGGAACCGGTCAGTGCGCCCAGAAGCGGGTTTACATTAGTAGTATGCTGTACTCGGTACGGCGCCTGCACATATAATTATCGCAATACATAACAAGCGTTGAGGTGATTTCGATTGCCGGTATGTGATGAAGTAGCACAACATCTATTTCACTATGTTCGCGCGCAAGCGGTTGTATGTATTGCTGCATACTAGTGCATCGTAGGGCGCAAAAACTCTAGGGCATGCAGTTCTCTTGAAGTCCTCATCAAGACGCCGCATAATCAATCATGTAGATTACATTTTTGCAACATTACAACACGTTCTATTGCCGTCCCTATCAAGAGTTAAGTATCAACTTCATTAGAAATCTAAATACTACTTTTCACCGTAGGGATCAGACGTCTTGGGTAATATCGCTAATGTGACAATAGCAGTATCATTTTCGGTTAATGACTGCCATGAGAGAGAATGCTATATGTATTTACTTCGATCGCATGAATTCATAGGGGAAGGATGAGATGACAGGCTTAACAGTTAAGATTCTGCAAAATTAAGATGAAAAGGGGGTGATGATACAATCGAGAAGTGCGACATTTCAGTTATCATGCTTTTAATGACCCCCCGTGCCTTCAGAATACTACGCACGTACTGTAGGAGACCTTCAGGCTGTTGTTATGCAACACCTGTTAAAATGTAAATAAAGAGCGCAATCCCTATCTAACCAATCAGGGGTATGATTATGGGTGGGAAGAACGATCTATCACATACCAAAAGCAGACTCGATTTCCAATATTCTTGAAGAATAAAAAAGATGTGTGCTGCTATTGCTTGCACGTTATAGCCTTTAGCCTCTCCCGAGGTGATTGATATCATATAGGTGATACGAAAGATTACTTTGCTTACGAATTATTGGCTGATCAGCGGTTGATTCGGGTAATGTTCGGGTCGTATGTAAGATTGCATGCGACTATCTTGTCCTTCAGTAAAGAGATAAGCTGAAAACTCTTTTTTCATTCAATCTTCGGTACGCATGCAAAATTATTGCTGTGATGCCGTCTATATATCTAAACATCAGAGGGTATAATAACGCCCTCTTAATTACATTCACTTTAAAGACCTGCGAATTCTACATGCCAAAGTTTGATCCCAAGAGCTTTCAGAGCCTAATACTAACGCTCCAGCATTACTGGGCGCGTCAGGGCTGTACTATTGTTCAGCCAATGGACATGGAAGTTGGCGCTGGCACTTCACATCCTATGACCTACCTTCGGGCGCTTGGTCCGGAGCCCGTAGCGGCCGCCTATGTACAGCCTACACGCCGCCCTACCGATGGCCGGTACGGGCAAAACCCCAATCGATTGCAACATTATTACCAATTTCAGGTCATACTTAAACCTTCTCCAGAGAATATCCAGGACTTATATCTCGACTCACTAAGAGAAGTTAGTCTAGATCTAACCATTCATGATATCCGTTTCGTGGAAGATAACTGGGAAAACCCCACATTAGGAGCCTGGGGGCTCGGTTGGGAAGTCTGGCTTAATGGTATGGAGGTGACCCAGTTCACCTATTTTCAGCAAGTAGGTGGGTTAAAGTGCCGTCCGATTATGGGGGAAATTACCTACGGACTTGAGCGTTTAGGTATGTATCTTCAGGGAGTAGACAGCGTATATCATCTGGCTTGGAGCGATGGTCCACTAGGCCTAACAACCTATGGAGACGTGTTTCACCAAAATGAGGTTGAGCAATCTAAATATAATTTTGAATATGCTAACGTGGCTTTTCTTTTCACCTGTTTTGAGGAGTACGAAAAAGAGGCGAAAAACCTGCTTTCTCTGGACAATCCACTACCGATACCTGCATATGAGCGTATCCTTAAGGCAACACACACCTTTAATTTGCTAAACGCCCGTAAGGCGATTTCGGTCACCGAGCGCCAGCACTATATTCTTCGGATTCGCACCTTGACAAAAGCCGTCGCGGAAGCCTACTACGCTTCACGCGAAGCGATTGGATTCCCGCTGTGTAAGGCGCATTAGATAATAAGAGGTAGCCATGACGCAACACACGTTTCTGGTGGAAATCGGCACTGAAGAGCTTCCTCCAAAGTCGTTACGCGCTTTGGCAGAGGGATTCGCTGCCAACATAAGCCTTGCGCTTCATGCTGCTAGTATTCTTCATGGCAAAGTGAGCTGGTTTGCTTCTCCACGTCGGCTCGCAGTCAAAGTCGCTGAACTCGCCGGCAATCAGGAAGATGATTGCTTTGAGAGGCGTGGGCCTGCCATTTCCAAAGCGTTCGATTCTAATCTTAAGCCTACTAAGGAGGCCGAGGGATGGGCGCGCAGCTGCGGCATTAAGGTGAGTCAAGCGGAATATCTTACTACCGCAAAAGGAGAGTGGCTGCTTTACCGGAGACAAGTAAATGGGCAGCCCGTTCAGGGCCTACTATGCGATATGGTCATTAGCGCGCTGGGTAAACTGACCAGTTCACAAATGATGAGCTGGGGCGACAATAATACCCAGTTCATTCGGCCTGTACACACTGTAACCATGTTGCTGGATGATGCCCTTATACCGGGCATCGTGCTTGGCATTAAGGCCGATCGCATGCTACGTGGCCACCCCTTTATGGGAGAGCGGGAAATCATCCTAGAGCACGCAGACCAGTACCCACAGCTTCTACTAAAACATGGTCGGGTCATGGCTAGCTATTTTCAGCGTAAAGAAATTATTCGTCGAGATGTAGATGCGGCAGCTAAACGATTGGGTGGCTGGGCCGATCTAAGCGATAGTCTTCTGGAAGAGGTCACGTCCCTAGTAGAATGGCCGGTGGTGCTTACCGGTTGTTTTGAAGAAAAATTCCTAGCTGTGTCAACAGAGGCGCTGGTCTGCACCATGAAAGGTGACCAAAAATACTTCCCCGTGTATGATGCTAAGGGCAATCTACTGCCACACTTTATCTTCGTAGCCAATATCGATTCGAAAGATCCACAGCAGATTATCTCAGGCAATGAAAAAGTCATGCGCCCGCGTTTGGCGGATGCCGAGTTCTTCTTTAATACCGATCGCAAACAGAGGCTAGAAGATCGGCTGCCAGCCCTGGAGACAATGCTGTTCCAAAAGCAGCTGGGGACACTGCGTGAGAAGAGCGATCGAATCGCAGCCTTGGCAGCCTGGATAGCTGTACGAATTGGAGCTAATGCGCCACAGGCGGCGCGTGCAGGGCTATTATCCAAATGTGACTTAATGACTAATATGGTATTTGAATTTACCGACATCCAGGGTGTAATGGGTATGCATTACGCCATCCATGATGGCGAGCCGGAAGCGGTGGCCTTAGCGCAAAAAGAGCAATATCAACCGCGTTTTTCGGGCGATAGCCTCCCTACGACGTTGGTGTCCTGCGCGGTGGCCAGTGCCGACAAGATGGATACGCTCGCCGGTATTTTCGGTATTAATCAGCATCCTAGAGGGGCTCAAGATCCTTTCGCCCTACGCCGCGCAGCGCTAGGCGTCCTACGTATTTTCGTGGAAAAACAATTACCCATTGACCTGAAGACTTTGACGGAAGAGGCAGTACGACTGTATGGCGACAAGATTCTCAATCACTGCGTGGTAGAGAATGTAATTGACTTCATGCTTGGTCGGTGCTGCGCCTGGTATGAGGAGAAGGGATACAGAGGCGATGCCATTCAGGCTGTCTTAGTGCGTCGTCCTACCTGCCCGGTAGATTTTGATGCACGGATACGCGCAGTAAGCTATTTCCTCACACTTAGCAATGCTGCGGGCCTAGCAGCGGCTAACAAGCGGGTATCAAATATTTTAGCTAAATCGAATAATTCGCCCCAGGATAACTTTCAGGAATCATTGCTTAAAGACCCGGCGGAGATTCGGCTAGCAAGCTATGTTGTGGCCCTAGGCAAAAAACTAAAGCCGATGCTAGAGGCCGGTCACTATCAGGAAGCTTTGGTGGCGCTCTCAGAGTTGCGGGGGCCGGTTGATGCTTTTTTTGATAGTGTCATGGTGATGACAGATGATCATCGGCTTCGAGTAAACCGTTTGAACTTGCTGTCACAGTTGCAAGCACTATTCTTGCAGGTGGCAGATATCTCTCTGCTGAGATAGGTTTTTTATTTCCGGAGATACTGCACGTTTGGTAGCACCGTACTTATATTTTTGGTTATTGCAACACTGTGCCGTGATTAGATGTCCCTGAAGGCTAGTCTCTCATGCACTTCTAGTATGAACGCTTAAGCATAAAATGCTTTTCTTCTGAGGAGTGCTGTTTTGATGAGATCTGACGCGATGGGTTATTTCACTCCGTATTAATGTTGTTATTTGAATGTGCAGCGTCTGTTATTGCTAGATGCAAAAGGCATAGTCCGCGGATGGATAGACATTATATACGTTTAAAAATTAAGAGCACAATGCTATGAAGGCAATATCTAACTAAAAAAATCGGACGGGAAACTCAGTCGATAGAGAAGTATTCTCTATCTATTTAGCACAATCCCTAAAGCATTTATCTTTTCTGTCATGGAGTCGATCTGCTTGAGGGGGTCTTTTCTTAAGAGACTGATTAGTAATTGTAAACTATGGCGCTGTTATAGAGGTAGTTGTGTAAGTAACTATTTCATCGACGCTGCTGCTTAAAGGCTGTCATGTTATTTAATAAAGTCTCTTTTTGACGATGATCTGGAAGCAGGAGAGGTGATGGCGATAAATAAAGCAACCGAAAACCACAATGAGGACCAATCTAACGCTATGAGAGGGATGTATTATTGCGGTTCACAGCACCTACATAGCGCCACAATAGCTCTATTAACGCTCTATAATGTCAAAATTTTTATTTGTTCTCTTCGAAAAAAACAAGTGTGAGGGAGAGATATGTTATTTTTTCAGTATTCAACCGTAACAGTAGCGCTATCTGAGCCCTCAGGCTTATTTTTCGAGCATTTCAACCCCCCCTCTCCTCCTTTTTCGCGCCCCCCTCTTTTTTTGGCATCAACCGATCACTTTTACGGCGCTGGCGGCAGCTTTTGCTACTTGTGTGGCCTTTTCTACCGTAGAGGCCATTGCAAGGGCTACACCCAGCCGGCGCTTTCCTTTGAGACTGGGTTTGGAAAATAAACGAATTTGCTGGCCATCCTCTAGGGCGTTCTCCAGGCCACTAAATCGGATGTTGTCACTTTCCAGTGAGGGCAAGATCACCGCTGATGCCGCTGGGCCATATTGGCGTATTTTGCCTATCGGGAGCTCCAGAAAGGCGCGAACATGCAGCGCAAATTCTGATAAGTCCTGTGAAATAGAGGTGACCATGCCGGTGTCATGAGGGCGGGGCGACACTTCGCTAAAAATAACCTCATCGCCGATAATAAAGAGCTCCACACCGAACAAACCATATCCTCCAAGTGCCGTTACAACCTCGGCGGCGATCCCCTGCGCGCGCGATAGCGCTAGTTTGCTCATTTTCTGTGGTTGCCACGATTCCCGGTAGTCACCATCATCTTGCCGATGACCGATAGGTGCGCAGAAATGAATACCATCCACGGCCCTGATGGTTAGCAGGGTGATTTCAAAATCAAATGATACCAGCTCTTCTATGATCACCTTACCGCCACCGGCGCGACCGCTGAGCTGCGCATGGTGCCAACTAGCATCTATTTGGGCCGGTGCGCGTACAAGGCTTTGTCCTTTACCCGAGGAGCTCATAATGTTCTTGATGATGCAGGGGTAGCCAATCTCTGATATCGCCCTATCTAATGCCGACCGATCGGCGGCAAAGCGATAGCGCGAGGTGGAGAAGGCGAGCTGTTCTGCTGCAAGCCGGCGTATACCTTCACGGTTCATGGTTAGCAACGTTGCTTTGGCGCAGGGTACGACACGATATCCCTCTTGCTCAAGAGTGAATAGCGTGTCAGTGGCGATAGCCTCGATTTCCGGCACAATGAAATGCGGTCGTTCTTGTTCGATCACGGCGCGTAGCGCCGTGCTATCTAGCATGTTAATCACGTGATTTCGATGCGCGACGTGCATCGCCGGGGCACTAGCATAGCGATCAACGGCGATCACTTCTACTCCTAAACGCTGGCATTCGATGGCGACTTCTTTACCTAATTCACCTGACCCGAGTAACATGACACGTGTTGCTCCCGGGCTCAGTGCGGTGCCGATGGTGATCATTTTTTTTACTCGAAATCATAAAAATTGCGCAGAGTATAAACGAAAACGTTTTTCTGTGCATCCACGAGAGACCTCTGGTCTGCGGGGTAAGCGCTTTCCTAACGGCATTTTAATTAAAAATATTTGCTTTGTCGGCTTAATAAACGAAGTAATTTTTACAGCATATCCTAAACTTTATTGAGGAAATCGAGATGCGCAGAAAGCATGAGCTTAGCTCACCATGTACATTGCACAAGATAGCCTCTATGATAAAGCTATAGTTTAGCATTACTCACTACCTTGTTGACAACAAGCCACTTAAGTAGTGAGTTTCGTTAAAAGTTTGACTGTATTAGTCAGTGCTTGTTAGTGCGAAGTAAAAAGCTTTTTAGACATCTTAGGCGGGCCATGTTTCTATGCGGACAGTCAAATGAACAGGGCGGTGATAATAATCATCAAATGATAGAGAATTGTGCTGCTTTATTATGAAGTTATAGTAGAAACCTGTATTTTCTCGGCTAACTATTTTGTTTGAAGTCTAACTTCATGAGTTTACGTTTTAGAGAGCAAGCAGTTTACTGACACGACAGAAAGACATGTGTCAGTTGAATAGATCAGCATTCATGATATAATCTGTTTTTCCGGTAAAAGCCTTCAAAGGCTGGTTAACTCGATCCTTAAACTTATAGAGCGCTTGCTAAGATATTCGGAGTAATATTTAAACAGTAATCGAGAAAAGACATTTGATATCAGCATCAAATTTTTAGCCCGTGATGATATCCCGCATTGAGTCCTTGACACCGCCCTCCTGAAAGCGTTTGTGTAGGATGATAGACAGCGTGACGACAGAATCCTTTCGAACAGCCTCGAGTAGGGTGAATGGTAATGGAGTGGTGCACAGCGCTACAGATGAGGGTGTTGTTCTGACTTGTTAATAGTACACAGCAGAATCGCTGCTGCTAAACGTTATAAAGTACACGCATCCAAACATCTATCACGTATCAAATGACAGCAGTAACGAAACACGTTGGTAGCATGCCGCTCTCTTTTGAAAGAGATAATCAAGCAACCTATCTCCGCAGCATCGAATAGCCCAATATTAAGCTATACAGCCCAGTATGAGCGCAGCTATGCGATTGAAAATCAGCGTTATGGTGGCAGACATGATAGATAGAAAAAAGAAAGCAGTTTATTACTATCGCCTCAGTAGTTGATAGGGGATTTTCTATTTCTTACAGACGAAACTTGTAGCATTTTATCTGAGTCTATGCATATCATTATTCGTAGTGAGTGAGTTGATGATCATGTGTACATTCCCTCATCGGATGACATTATTCAGCATGCCACGCATCTTTCTTTCGGGGTCATGCAATACTCGGACTTGCTGAGAGTGCAATCGTCATGAATGCTTTATACATTGAAAACATTCGGCTATCAGTATCTCCTAGGGTTATTCAGGATCAGTCATCACTAGTCAAAACCAAGACATCACAGCACTCTCCCAGAGAAACATATTGCGAAATACTCTGTTTGTTCTTGGAAGCGTTGCTTCTCTAGACCAGCATAAGGGTCATTCATGACTGCCTTGAGGGTGAGTGAGTTGTTTTATGGAGCTGCTATCCGATCATTTTCTTCATCTGGTATACCCATCATTCCAGGCGCCTGGCGAGGTAAAAGATTATCAGGGCCTAGAGATTTTTTAACGTGTCGATTGTATGCGAAACAATCTGTTTTCCGGCTCCGACATCAAGAGCTTTGCGTATGTCGCGTTGCCCGTAGTAGCTGCGTCTGGTGATAAGGTTTCTGAGTCTCCAAGATTCTCCTCCGCACGCTTAATAACCGATCGTGGCGGCGAGAAAGCGTGGTTACCGATAGGCCATAAAATTCTTTTCGGCAGACCCTGTTGCACGCTATGCATAAAGTAGATAGTGTCATTATACTCGACTGCATCTAGATGCACATTGACTATGCCCTTGAGTTTCGCCGGAAGGGTGTAAATCACGAAAGGGTGTCTAGCGAACAATGTCACAGATTTGATGCGGTAAGCTAGATTTTCTGCGCAAGTCCAGGCTAACGATAGCTTACCGTAGGTTGAGGTGCTGAGTCCGATCTGATCTATCAAGACTAGACTCTGATGTGTAGCATTATGCAAAATGTTAGGGGTCTCGGTCATCTCGGGCATAAAAGTAGACTGGCCAGACGCCAGATCATCGGTAGCGCTGATGCGGGTAAATATGCGATCTACTGGTCCTATAACAGCCTACTCAGCCGGTAAAAAACTGCCGATACACGACAGAAGCACAATGAGGGTGGTTTGGCACATTATAGGTGCTCTTGGCACCCACATCAAAACCGGTGATGATTAGCATACGATGTGCATCTGATAATAGGAGTGGATTAGCGATAAATGGTTCACTGAAAATCTGCTCCACGACAGGGCGTCTGCCTCCGGTGATATAGATTTTAGGTTCGTTATCTATTGTAGGGTAAATATAGTTCAGTGTTGCAGTGCGCTCCGAGAGATTGCAGAGCACATCTATCTCTGCTAGAACCTCTGCACTTTCTTGCAGTGCTGCTGAATGGGATGGCGGGAGATTAAGTAATTCATCGTATAGTCCTTTTACAAAGCTAATGCTTTCCCCTTTGAGACTAAAACCTTATCTTCATATTTCTTTAGATCGGGCATGAAGTAGCGCTCTTCGTTTTTCAGCGTTTGCCGCCGCATGTAATGAATGGGGAAAGATGTCTCCGAACCTGGCTGATTTGAATAAAATAACCCTGGATGTTGTTAAAGCGAACTCTAAGTGCATCTATTTTCGTTTTGTCTCGCTCGCATCGTTACAGACAGTCTAAATAACGAGTCGCGCCTTGTTGCTAGATTTCGTTATTCGTCCAGCGAGGCATAGTCTCCCTTAGCTATGACGTCGTCATTGCGCACTAGAGCCGGTGGCGAATCAAGAATAGCCCGTACTAGTTGCATAGATTCTCAATTTGCTAATACGCTCTAGTAATAGAGGTAAGGAGCAAAATCTGACTGACGGTGTAGGAGTTTGTGAATAGCTGGTAGCTGTGCAAAGGCATGTCGCATGCGCTCTAGATCCCTCCTACCTGAGGCAGTAGTAACTGTGTTAGAAATTGTCACCACCTGACTTTTTAGTCTACGAACACTTTGCTGAAGGTGTCTGAGGGTAATAATGTACCCCCCTCCAGGTAGGTATGTGAAGCCAGCATTTTATTATAAACTCTAGATTACGCCGTGTCGTAGCATTCATTACGATAGGTTCTTGCTGATTCTCGAGAGTAATAGAGCGAATATGAGGCAACGCGCCTAGCCAGATGTACCCGTGCAACACCACAGCCACTTAAGTCTTGTGTGCTGAATTGTAATAAGAGCTGCTATCGGGGCCGTATCACAATCGACCTCCCACAGCGGACGGCGCGTCGGAAGAAACGTTGGTATTCGACAGGCTCTATCTTCATTCAGTGTTTTGGGATACGGCCGCTATACCGGATTAGTGCGCTATCATTCCGCAGCAATAGCCTCGCAGTCTTTCTCCTCCGAGACCAGAAAGCGGCCTTAGATGATATCAAGTAGGGGTAGCATAACCAAAACCCCTCGTCACCCTCCAGAGAGCGGCTGACAGATTATCCCCTGTCGGGTTTGTTCAGCAGCGCTTCTTCGCTCAGGGTAAAGGGGGTATAACGGTACGTACTACACGCAGCATCAGTAGCCCTTTTGTAGCCATTAGAATCGCCTATTATTTGTTCACGGAGCGCGAGAGATTGTTTAATGTTACAAGCGTGGCTAGATAATTATCTACTGCATGACAGGACGCAGTAGACGCGGGTGTCTTTTCGCCTGTGCTGGCTCTTTCAGGCGCTGCGGGTTGATAATCGCCTACTGAATTTTTCAGATATCATTAACGAGTGCTTGGCTGCTGGTTTAAAATCTCTTGCTTACGTTCATCATATTAGAATGTGCTTTCATAAATATATTGCATGCTTTTGGGTCATTGACCGGCTTAATTTCTATACTTGTACGTTATGAAATTAGATCCTGTAAGTACACTATATTCTGAATATAATCAGAATTATATGCTAAAGATTTACAGAAGAACAGCATATTTATACATTATTCATTACAGTCTTGTATGTGGTCCAGAAGACGACTAAAGCATAAGGGTAGCGTTGTCTGAGAGCGTTGATGATACACGATGTTGTCTTCATGCTGTAATGAAGGAAGATAAAGAAGTTTGATTATCCGCTCTATTGCAAGGACTGTAATGTCGGGCAGATCCATGCTTAATCGTAACTATTCACTTGAAAATAATTGGGGAAACAGGTAATAATGCCTAGGCAACGACAGCACAATATTCAAAAATTTATTTTGGGCGACACGACTAGCTCCCGTTTTAAAAGACTTCCTGTGAGGTCACGCCGTAATCTCTCTGATGAGCATGTGGAGTGAGGTGAGACAATAATCATGGCTCAGAGCTGTACTGAATGACACTGCATGCATATTTAAAATTAGCGGCATCATTTTATAATAAACCCGTTTACAAGAGCAAGAATCATAAATTATTATTTATTCAACAAAAATAACTTCGTTCGTAACGTAGAGCATGCATTTTCTGCCACTAAAGCCCCCTGATCTTTAGTAACCCGGTATCGTTTTTGAGTCTAACGATAAAAGAAAACGTCCTCTGTTTTGCGTTCTTGATGTAAGGGCTGGAACACGTTACGAGAAAGTTTATTAAAAGGATTGGTTAGAGCACAACCAAACAAGTTTTATATTATAATGTTGTGCATCGCTGTTTTACTGGAGATCTCATGCACACACTGTGGGGAATTATTTCCAGCCCGATCAAATATGGTTGGCGCTTGATGACTTTTATCCGCGAGTTTATGCTGAACACATTGGTCATACTAGTCATCATTTTCGTGGTCGGACTCTCTTTGCAAGCGCGAAACACTACTCCGGGCAAGGGCGCATTGGTGGTAGATTTGACAGGTACCGTAGTGGATAAGCCTGCAATGAATAATAAATTTCGCCAGCTTAGCCGAAAATTTCTCAATACTTCCAGCAATCCTCTGCAGGAACAGTCGCTATTTGACGTAGTAAATATTCTGCGTCAGGCGAAAAACGATACCGCTATTACCGGCCTGATACTCTCCCTGAAAGATTTCAACTGGGCCGATCAGGCATCACTGCACTACATCGGTAAGGTGCTGCACGAATTTCGTGAAAGTGGCAAACCTATCTATGCCGTTGGCGACACTTACACCCAAGAGCAATATTTTCTTGCTAGCTATGCCGATAAGATCTACCTCACGCCCCAGGGCTTGGTAGATATACGCGGTATCGCTACGAACACAATCTATTACAAAACCTTCCTCGAAAAGTTAAAAATCCATAGCCATATTTTCCGCGTTGGTACTTATAAGTCTGCAGTAGAGCCGTTTCTACGCGACAATATGTCAGAGGACGCTCGCGAAGCCGATAGTCGCTGGATAGGTCAGCTTTGGCAAAATTATCTAGCAACAGCGGCATCCAATCGGAAAATTACCCCGAAAAAATTTTTCCCGTGTACCCAGCAGTTACTAGACGGCCGCCGCGCTGCGCAGGGCAATCATGCGCAGTTCGCACTGAATAATAAATGGGTCGATGAGCTAGCCTCCCGTTCAGTCATTGAGGACACGCTAGCTAAGGTGTTTGGCGTGAATAAGTACGACAAACTCTTTAACGGAATTAGTATGTATGATTATCAGCCTGTGATGCCGCTACAACAGGGCGGGAAAATTGCCGTCATTTTTGCTAATGGCGTGATTATCGACGGCGCAGAAAAAACGGGGGCGGTAGGAGGAGACACCATCGCCGATCAGATCCGGGATGCAAGGTTAAATCCTGACATCAAAGCGATTGTCTTCCGGGTTAATAGCCCCGGCGGTAGCGTCACCGCATCCGAAGTGATCCGCTCCGAGCTTTCCGCCACGCGTGCAGCAGGAAAACCCGTGGTTGTTTCCATGGGCGGAGTGGCGGCCTCGGGTGGTTATTGGGTATCTACCCCCGCGAATTACATTATAGCTAGCGAAAGTACTTTAACAGGATCGATTGGTATCTTTGGTCTCATTCATACTGTAGAGAGCTCTCTAGACAGCATTGGGCTTCACACCGATGGCGTGTCCACGTCGCCGCTTGCTGATGTGTCAATAACTAAAACACTGCCGTCTGAATTCTCGCAAATTATGCAGATGAACGTTGAAAATGGGTACAGCAGCTTTATTAATTTGGTTGCCGAATCTCGCAATAAGACACCTGAAGAGGTCGATAAGATCGGGCAAGGTCATGTTTGGATTGGTAGCGATGCTGCAAAAAATGGACTGGTAGATCAGTTAGGGGACTTCGACGATGCGGTACGTAAAGCTGCCGAACTAGCGCAGCTTCAGGAGTATCAGATACACTGGTATCGGGCCGAGCCTGGTCTGCTGGACTTGCTCCTTACTCAGGCCAGCGCATCGGTATATGCTGTAATGCCAATCTTGATGCAGTCCTGGCTTCCCGCCCCAGTTAGTCAAGTTGTAGACCGGCTGAAGATAGATTCCGGGCTGGGGGTGAACTGGAATGATCCTCAAAACCGCTACGCTTTCTGTGTATCTTGCGCACAAATGATGAACTCACGAGGCTGTGTCGGCGGTTACTCTGGATACATCGCTGCTTAGTGGTATCTACACAATAACCTCTTGTTTTTAAATTCGGCCCGCTCTTCTTTTATGAGCTCTATTAGTAAAAAGTGTTATACGAAAACATTTCAGATCTCATCTCATAGAGCTGAGATCTTTCTATAACGCGCAATCAAGAAATGAGACCTCATGAGAACATTATACATGTGAGTATGGGCATGTTATCTGCAAAAACTTAGACGTGTTAAAGAAATACGGAATCAGTTTATGCTAAGATCATATCTTTTTTTACTTGCTTTCTAAGAAAAAACCTAGAACTTTTCGCGGAAAGAAAAGCAAAAATATAACAAGAATTTAAAAAATTGCCAGTGAAGGCAGCGGTTTTTTGATGTTTTTAGCGCACAGAGGGAATGTGGTGCTGGGCCATATCTACTAAGTAATAAAATAGGCAAGACCTGCACGTCGTTAGGGTTTTTTTCTAGCTCTGCAGCCAAAAAAGATCTGAATGATTAATTTTTAATCTGTCAGAAAAACAAGTAATATGAGAGCTGCTTTTTTAAGAGCAGCCCTAGGTATTGATTGTAAATTTTTTCCATGACCGGTGAGATAGTGAAGTTAAGATCAATATGGTAAACTAAGTAAATTATAGCCGATAATTTTTTCATTGCTTTGATCAAGCTATGCGTTGAAAATGATACCCAACCATAGATGAAAATTTTTTGAATATCATTGAACGTATTTTAGATTAAGCTATTGGCATAATGACGGGGTCGGGATAGCGATATTTGAACCCTAGCTCTTTACAAATCCGGCTGCCGTCTATAATTTTCCCCCCTCTTGCTCCGTCGTTTTCCGTCAGATAGACGGGGGGGGACGACATACCTAATACGCGCGCCATGGCGGGGTAATAATCACGTTTGACTGGATGTCTAGGCGCGCATAAATTGTAGCGATAGCCGCCTTGAGGCAGTTGGAGCAAAAGTGTAATCGCGTTAATCACATCGGTGACATGTACTAGATTCACACCATGCCCCCCGTCTGAAAGGCTTTTCTGTCCAGCGAGGAAACGCCCTGGATGGCGGCCAGGCCCCACGAGCCCCGATAGTCTCAGAATATCTACCGACGTATTCGGTAATTGATATAGCCAGTTTTCGAGCTCGACTAGGCAGATTCCAGCCGGCGAGCAGGGCGAGGTCGGAGTGCCTTCATGCTTTACGCCGTGATTCTCGCCATAAACGGCGGTCGAGCTAGTAAAAATAATGCGAGGGATCGCGGCAGATAGTGCTCTTTTTACGACATGCTGGACCGCTAGGAAATAATTTTCTGCCCCTGCCAACGTACGGGATGCGGGTAAGGTGATGACCAGGGCATCGACCTGAAAAAGCGAAGCTAGTTCGTCTGCATCTCCCTCCGGGAATGGGGTTAAATTCAGTTTATAACATGTAATTCCGCTGATACGCGCCGCTTTAATACCCTCTGGTCGCGTTTTGCTGCCCACTACCTTATAACAACCTTGGGCCAGTAGAGATGCCGCTAATGGCATGCCTAGCCAGCCCAATCCAATAATTGCTACTCTCTTCATCATGCATCCCCTCCTTTTCTTCGCCTACTTTTGATATGCTGAATACGTTTCGGCCGTGCAAGAGGCGGATGTGAATATAAATAATCTTGCACTCTGCATCTGAAGAATGCCTGTTTTATTAGGACTTTACTGTGATCATAATGCACAATAGTTTCTATCGAATCTAGAATAAGGGATTAAACCCAGCCCTGTTAAAGCAACTTTATATTATTTTGGTAATATACCGCTTCGAGCGTCTCACCAACACGACTTCGGTATGGATTTTCCAGATCTCGTGACCGTATAAACGCTATTTTGCACAATCCTTAAGATTCTACTCTCTCCCGTTAGCGCCTTTCAGATGCCTTAAATATACCACTGTAAGATATGACGAACATCGGCTAGAGCTTATCCTATTTTGCCTCGGTACGTCGGTGTCGTAAAGTGGGGAAGATGCTGTCATGTATTGCGATTGCCTATACTAGGCGCTACCAGGCAATGCTTGATTTTTTTCAACATCCTTCTGCTAAGCTCTCTCCCTTCTCCTTTAAGGATGCTACGATTAGCGATAGTAATTATTACTTTTACGACGTGTTATTCTATGCATGCTAATGTTTATTTCTTCTGCTCATGCGCTGAGCGAAGTATAGTGCCTGGAGATTACCTACTACTCGTTCAGTATTAAAATGAGGCCAGGGCACCCTTACTGCGCTCTTAACATAGGGAAGATACACGAGTTATATCATCAGTGTTATTATGGCCTAAGTCTTTGAGTGGTGAAGGAGCTGGCCACTTCTCTTAATAAAAGAATAGTCATCCACGGATTATTAGCTGACTCATGGATTTATCTAATATGAGAACAGCCTTGGATGAGTGTCTTGTGGTAGCTCAGCCAATGAGAGAAATAAAATTTTTACTTTCCATAGCGGTTGTAGATGCCAATGCATGTAATACGTGATCCAATAGGTTGACTGAATTTTTAATTTTTTAATACATTTAAAATCATCAAGGAATCACGTAAGAAGATTTTTATTAGATACGCTGAACACTATCTGCATCAAGTAACATGTACCCCTCTATAAAGATACTAGTTACGCATTCTAAATGTATGTCCAAAAAGATTATTCGGAAAAGAGCAGAATATGTAAGCATGTTGGCGACAACATTTATTTTGGCGAAGGCTGGAACGCGGTTACCGTTGATAATCATTCGACATCCATCGCATGCATGACGCATACTAATAAAATAAAGTCATCAGTCCTTTCCAGGACTGAATGCACAAAAGGTTGAGTATTTTAAAAATTATATATAGTTACAACAAAATCGACCCTTGATGTATTTAATGATATTAACCTTCACGGCCGTTGCTGAAGCAACGTTTAGTGTGGCTCTGGGACAAAATCCCTACTGCGAAAGGTGTTATCTTTATATCTCTTTCAGGCTTGATCCCTTTGTAGCGCTGGGCGCTCTTATTCCACTAGCCATTCCGTGTGGAATAGACCTTCTTGATCTATACGCTTATAGGTATGAGCGCCAAAATAGTCACGCTGTGCTTGAATCAGGTTGGCAGGCAAGACCGCGGAACGATAGCTATCATAGTAAGCGATGGCGGCGGAGAAGGTCGGCATGGGTATGCCATGCTGAATCGCATAGGTTACGACATCGCGAAGCGCTTGTTGATACTCATTGGCGATTTTTTTAAAGTACGGATCTAGCAATAAATTAACGAGTGCCGGATCCCTGGCATAGGCATCGGTAATGTTTTGCAAGAACTGTGCCCGTATAATGCAGCCGGCACGAAAAATTTTCGCAATTTCACCACACCTCAGATCCCACTGGTTTTCATCCGAAGCGGCTTTCAGCTGGGAGAAACCTTGCGCATAAGAAACTATTTTCCCCAAATAAAGCGCACGACGCACTTTTTCAATAAAATCTGCTTTAGCGCCAGCATTGAATGCTGTAGTTTTCGGACCAGTAAGCATCTTTGACGCTGCTAGGCGTTGCTGTTTTAGGGATGATAGGTAACGAGCAAACACTGATTCAGTGATAAGACTCAGCGGCTCTCCTAAATCCAGCGAACTTTGGCTGGTCCATTTTCCGGTCCCTTTGTTCTCTGCCTCATCAAGAATAAAGTCTAGAAGAAACTGCCCTCTTGTGTCTTTTTTAGAAAAAATATTTTTTGTTATACTGATTAAATAACTGCTCAGCTCGCCTTGATTCCATTCACTAAAAGTGCTCGCTAGTTTCTCATTACTCAGACCGAGAGCATTCTTCAGCAATGAATACACTTCAGCAATCAGCTGCATATCGCCGTATTCGATACCGTTATGCACCATTTTTACATAGTGGCCAGCACCATCAGGACCGATATATGCTACACAGGCTTCGCCATCAGCGCGCGCAGCAATGTTTTCTAGGATAGGGGCTACGAGATCATAGGCGTGTTTCTTGCCACCTGGCATAATTGAAGGCCCTTTCAGCGCCCCCTCTTCACCTCCGGATACGCCGGCTCCGATAAAGTTAACTCCCTCTGACAATAGCTGACGGCTGCGGCGAATAGTGTCTTTATAAAAAGCATTGCCGCCATCGATAAGGATATCGCCTTGCTCTAAAAACGGCTTCAAAAGTGAAATGGTTGTATCGGTGCCTGCGCCGGCCTTGACCATCAAAAGAATACGCCGAGGCTTCTCAATAGAATTAATAAATTTTTCGACGTTGTAATAAGGGAACAGATTTTTCCCCGGATTTTCAGCGATCACTTCATCGGTTTTGTAGCGAGAACGGTTAAACAGCGATACGCTGTAACCGCGGCTTTCAATATTAAGAGCCAGGTTGCGCCCCATCACCGCCATACCGACGACGCCTATTTGTTGTGTGGACATTAAAAAAAGTAGCTCCTATAGTGAAAATCATCCCCTGCCGCCGCTAGGCGGCAGTATCTCTATATCTGTATTATATGTTAACCCAAGAAGAGGACTTTCTGGTAGTATTTGGTGCGATAAGCAGGATAACTTTTACCATAGCCCGCTAGCTCATGAGAGATGTTAACATATCTACTGCTTTTTTCGTTGGACTCAGTAAGATCTTCAAAGATTTTCGCCCTGCTTACCATAAGCGCCGTCTATGCTTAACACGTAGGATTCCTTCCAGGACCATATTTTTTATAAAACAGGCATTTCCGACGGCGGCGGTCTTGGGCGGCCTGCTGAAATGCAGATTGATTGATAAAGGTTATACCCGTATCGACTTAATAGATCATCAGGGACCGTTACCATCTCCACCTCCCAGAGGGGTGTCTTAAGCGTCTTAGATCATTGATGAGATGGAAATAATACCTACTTCATACTTTTGTTGAAAAATGATCTCGTTTGTGATGAGTTGGTTTTTAGAAGATGTGTGTCACGTTACGTAGAGGATTGCCTGAAATTTTTTCAACTGAAACGTGCTCGTTGTATGCAGTGGTGGCCAGTGATGCCCTTCTTTTTTCTAGTATTCATCGTTGCTGCTCAAATAATGATGTACAACCGCCTCACCACAGGCATATTATAGATCTGAGCAATATTGCACACCTTTGTGCGCCGGGATGATAGGTTGTTGTGATTATCTTCTAGAAGAGATCATCATACCAGCAGTCTGTATAGTAAGGCTTTTCAGCGGTCTCTGACTAGTCTGTCCACGTCAGTATGCGTCATCACATCTGGCAGCACCTATATGCTAGCGCTAGCTATATGCGAGAGGCCAGCATAGAGATGCTAGCATGGCATGCATCACGCTATACACTGCTAGATGGCTCTGACAGTTTACTTCTTCTCTTGGCTTTAATTATTCCCGCTCTTCCTACGGACCATTTATGCCTTCTGTACCAATACCTGGTGCCCGGTCTTGTTCAATGGTTAGATAGAGCAGTTCACTCAGTATTATCTTGAAAATGACACCATGAACTGAGACTGTACAAAGATGGCAGAATGCACCGAGATAAAAAAATTATTTTAGCATGTTAGCGACAGTTCTATAAGTATAACACAGAGTCAACACAGCTCTCTGTAATGCTCTTTTCAAAGCAGGAAAAAAGTTACATCATCAGAACCGTAGTTCTATCTTGTCTTAATATAGCACAAAGTGGTCTGGCAGATTTATCCATAAAGCATTGTTTCTGGTCGTTATAGCGACATATTACGTATCTGTGTCTTATGTCAAAGACGATCTATGCTTGAGCGTCTTTTAAGTAAGAGTAGTTAGTGCCCGGAAAGATTTTTCTATAGAGATGATGTTTTCACATGCATGTAGAGAGCGTAGACAACATGTGGGGCTGAATATATTGCCATTAGTTGCATTTCCTGGTATTTTTGAGTTAATCATGAATTAGTCATCTACTTCTATCTACAGGAAAGCCGAGTGTCTTCCGGTACATTTTTCTATTCTCGTTATTCTTCCATATCTAGACGCCAGATGGCCCTGAAAACGTTGACTATAGGAGGGCGCTGAATTGCATGATACACAATCATATCATTCAGCTATGCAACGTTATTAGAAAGCGTACCGTCTACTCATGCTCGCTTTTATCATACGCTTCCATTAAATTATTATATACTGAAGAGATCGATAGTTTCGTTGAACTGAGTGCTCAGCGCTTCGTAATTGAAAAAATTAAATGATAGATACGTAAGAGTAATTTTTTTCTTATGCTACATTTTGCCTTACAGTCGATGCAATAAACTTATTAATAATTCTTAATTAAATGTAATTATACCGTGAGATGACTTACGGTATCGTCTTTTTAGAATGTCTATTTTGGCCTCATGGATGTGTATAATAAGTAACAGCCTATAGCCTATAAAGTATCATCAGTCGAATGTACATACCCAAAGAAAATATTTTGCTCGTAAAAAATCATTTTTTCAAAATTAGACATCATGAGTCACAGCAGTCTTGAAAGTCACATGAAGCCACACTAGGATCACCAAGACTGTATCCAGGTTAATGTCTTTTTGAAAAAAAGAATCTGAGACTTTTTACCCTGAACACATCTTATTTTTTGAACGATTTAGAATGGTTATGACTCCATACCTTATGGAATCAATAGGTAGCTTTGCCTGGATTTTGTTGAATAAAAATATTATATACTATGAAACATTATTGATTTGCGTTGAATGCTTCAAAAGACACACATCCGCTTTGACCTGTTTCAGGGAGCGGTATAACGGAGATGAAAAGTGTTTTCTATGGAATCTTCATTAAAAAAAGCACGATTCTTGATTATTTTAAAAAGCGTTCTAAGCTCTAAAGAATGGCGTCTTTGAGAAGCACGTAGATTATTATCAGCGCTACCTTTGGGCAGAATGCGCAAATTCCCAGGTTAAAAGACCTCTGAGCGCTTATCTGAGTGTACTTGACTATGGTGTAAAGGTATATTATGTGAGTCCATGATCATGGTGCAAGGGCTGAAGCAGATGAAGCTGTTAGGAATGCTGGACACGGGCTGTATCGTGCTATATCAGCGTAGATAATGGCTCGTGCTTCTTCAACACCAACAGATGAATAAGATAAAAATCTTATATGGATTACAATGTAGCAAGGTTTTCATCAAAAAGACTACTGTTCTTTTAGATTATAGTGACGCACCAAAATCAAATTAACTCTACAACATCATGCAAAAAAGACATTTCAATGCTCTATTCATATACGAGAGTAGCCGGAAAATCAGATTGCCCGCTAACGCGAACTTGCTGGAGATGTGTCACTTTTTCTGCCGTGTGCACCTTATATTGAGCCCTGCTCCAGAAGCGTAGGTAGCGCCTACTTACTCAGCAGGAGCGTTGAGTAAATGACCCATTTTAGTGGCCTTTGTATCCAGATAGCGGGCATTTTTTGGGTTTCTCCCAACAATAAGCGGCACTCTTTCGCTGATATTAATCCCCGCCTCAGTTAGAATTTCCACCTTTTTTGGGTTATTAGTCAACAAACGTACTTGCTGCACGTGCAGTAATTTAAACATGTCAGCGCAAAGGGTGAAATCCCTTTCATCGGCGGCAAAACCTAGCTGATGGTTGGCTTCTACCGTATCGGCGCCTAAATCCTGAAGAGCATAGGCGCGAATTTTATTTAATAATCCAATGTTGCGTCCTTCTTGTCGGTGGTAGAGTAAGATGCCGCATCCCTCCTCGGCGATATGGCTCATTGCCGCCTCTAGCTGAAACCCGCAATCACAGCGCAGGCTGAAAAGAGCATCACCGGTAAGGCATTCGGAATGAATTCGTGATAATACCGCCGCCGGACCGATAATATTGCCATAGACCAGCGCTAGATGATCATGCCCGGTAGCGATTTCCTCGAAGCCCACCATCAGAAAATCCCCCCAAGGTGTCGGCAGTTTGGCTCCTGTCACACGTTTAAGCTGCATGTTACTCTCCAAAACCCAATGATGACGCGCATCCTACTGCTTGCCGCGTTGTTTGACCAGCTTCTGCAAAAGGATGTACGATGTTCAAAATTTTCTGGCGTTATTTTGCCATACATTTACCCCATGACGGGATTTGTTGCGGTTAATTGGCGACACAGTACTCAAACAGTACTCTGTTATCCATTATTTGCTGCATGTTGTATTAAGATTATCTGTTGAATTTCAATCCCGCTGGTCGAAGAAGAGGAAAAAGAAGTTCAATAGTTAAAAGCAAAAAAATATCTACTCTTATCTTCTTCTCCTAATAATCTGACGGTTTCTACTCTAGCCTTTCACTTTTCAATGGCGTATGAAGAGGGGTGATTAGCTCCTGCAGGGGTAATATTGGCTGAGGTAAATTATCAGGTTGCTTGATTTGATATTTTCTGATGATTGCGTATCCTTTTTAAACTCAGAGCTAGACATGTTAGTGATTGTATCCCATACACCGCGTATCAGTTAGAGTGTGCATTTTTTCATAAAAGAGTAGACACAGGAGAAGAGACTATGGTTGGTTTGGTTGGATAAGCATTTTCTTCTTGAGAATCTAGTCTTTGAGTTTAGGGTTAATTAAGGCGTGCGTTGCGAGATTCGCGAAGATACTGAAACAAGAGAAAAGAATTTGGCCCTTTTTGCAATGAGATGAGCGTGCTGAAGGGGCTTTACATATACTTGATACTTCTCTAGCCATATAGTGCTTACTGCGACTTTCGCATTTATTAGGATTATTGAAAAAATGAGGATCTATCACCAGGAAGTCGTTAGCAAGGTTCTTGTTATATGACGCGAAGAGTGTTTGTAATACCTAGCAAGAGGTAATCTATTTTTCCGACTTAACCATTGACAGCATTTCGCCTATCTGTAGTGTCATAGACATGTAAAATCATATAAGCATATAGAAGTGTTTGAAACAGAAATAGGAGATTGTCAGTTAGTATGAGCTTATGATGTACTTTCTCTCGGTATAATGTGTGCAGACTTAAGGAATTTATTGAATTATAGAGGTTCATGCTATGTTCATATAAAATTATAGTAGTAGATACTGATCATATCAAGCGTGCCGTTTCGCATGAAGTTTAAATTCATGACTGTACTTTTCAGAGATGAATCGCTTGACGGATCTGAAAGTAGAAAATATTTTTTTTCAAAAACTCTTGAGAAGGTCCTATTTGCTAAATTTAGCAAGGCGAAATTCCATAAAAGACAGGAGTTGCAGTAAACAATATAAGCCAGAAAGTACTTTTCTATTCAGAAGAGCTCTCATGCCTGATCAGCCATAAGACCAAGGTATGTATTTTTTGGTGACCTTAAAAACGAGACTCATGTATATGCTCTACGGAGCAGCGGGCCTTGCCCGCTTCTTAGCTACTGCATCTCCATTTAACCACGATTCGTCAAGAGAGCTAACACTACCTGAATCTCTATCTAAACAGAGGAGACAGTGCATCATGCGGGATCATAAATAACCAGCGTGCATTATGCATCGGTTATTTCCTTGCTTATTGCCTCTAAGAGCGATTCTAATAGATACATCAGTATTTTAAGTTCCCTCAATGCTGTGTGCATGGGCCCCTGATGCAGAACATCAGGGTGATTGAAGTAAATCAATAGCTCAACGATCCTCGTAGAAATTGAGGATTGAGGCTGTTCAGCTCAGTAGGAATTTTAACCAAACAAGGTTTTTCTACTGTGCTGAGTCATATCACAGGTCTGAAATTATTGGTAGAAAATATACCTAAAAGCCTCCCGAACGTCAGTGGAAGTCTTGAGGCTAACAGCGCGATCATTCAGATAGGAATGTATAGCATTAAAGACACTTTCGGTCCGACTAATACTTAAAGACTGCATCATTTGGTTATGCTAAAGCATCTTGCTATTTTTTTCTAACGTGTGAGTCAGGGTATCAGGGAGATATTATATTGCTTAATCGTAAGACTTATCGGGCGCGCGATTGCTCGGTACCAGATAGTACAGACAGAAGGAGTTTCGCGTGTGCAATCCGATCGCCGGGTACTCAATCTAATACGTATCGAGGTAATCTATAGCTTTAGACATCATAATCCCGCTGGTAACAGCATAAAGATGTAAGAAAGTGTCGGTGAAGCACCTTCCCATATTATTCCAGGCCTGTCATCGGCATTATCTCCGCAATGTATTACTTTCTGTTGAAAGCTGGGCAAGATAGCGTTATGTATGGGGGCGGTTTGATGCAGTATACGGCACGAGAGTATCCTGGTACGCAAGAAAAAAGATAGTCAAAATAAAAGATCATATGGATGCAACCTTCTACCTTGCATTAACTACAGAGCGAGTCGGTAACAAGTTAGTGCCGTGCGAAAGAGAAGAGGTTAGTTGGATTAGTCGGCGCCTCAAGGTTTAGGACGAAAGATCGTAGATACCCTACTGTATGACCGAGTTCGTCGGGGCATAAAGGCGATAGTACGCCTTTTGACGTTGTGTTGATTTTAGCGCTAAGCAAACGCAGACTCTACGGTTGCTTAGGAAGGTTGTGCAGCTTACCTCTGATAGAAGACGATACTAGCTTTTGTACCAGTAATGTTTTCAATCTTGAGGTCAACATCCAAGTTAATATCGATAACTGGATAATGCGGCGAATAATAATCACGGAGATGCTTGGCGGTCAGCTCTTGCTCATAGTAAACTCTTTCTTTTAAGTCTAAACTGCTTTCACGAGGTCTATGTTTGTTTGCAAAAGGTTGCTAGAAAAAATTCTAGAACAAGCACGACAAGATGTACAAAGAAAAGCACTTTTGATTGAACTAATATGCAAGATAGTCGGGTGACTAGTCCCTGGTGCGGAATTTTTTTCTAAGGTGATTGATTGATTTTTCCTCTACTGTAATTACCCTGAAAGATAAGTGAATTTTTTAAGGCCAGTAGCCCTTTCCATGAATATGGGATCTCGTAAAAATATGCTTGTATCCACTATAAAGTTTTCTAGAAATACGATTAAACTATCTATACTCAAAACTAATACCCATCATACATTCAAGATAAAATAGGTTATGTTTTACCCGAATTATAATGCGGCAGTAAGGTTGAAGATCTGTGTATATGCAGAGGTATACTAAAAAATATGGCGCCAAAATTACACTCTAGATAGAGAAGACACGCAGTCTATAATGAAACGATAAGACATGAAACGACTAGAGCGCATGACTTTTTAAAAGCGACTATGGTAATAAACTGTACTATTTCTGATGTAGTCCGAGTTAGCTCAGCGGAATGCATGAGCATGACATCTTCAATTTTCGCATCTCCGACGCCGGCGTGCTGTTATGTTATGGGTATTGCTGGTAGATGTAATTTACAGGGGATGCGATACTTCAACTATCGCCATAAATCGTGCCGGCTGACGCCGCAGAGCAGTGTTGCTAGAAGGAAGACCACTGTTTAAAAAACAAGATATATATGCGTCTCTATTCCGCATGATTTATGTTTGAATAAGTCGATGCTGCCTATTCTAGGTCTAGTTTCGTGCAGTCTTCGCATTCTAGCGATCTTTTTTTACTGACTTTATTGGCACTAGCAACTACCAGTCAACATGGGCGTGCGGCCAACCTCTATTCGTGTATAGGTGCAAATTTTTTGAAGATCATGGGGTGTATAGTTAGCTCCTATCTAGGGGTATTGTAGCGCGACGATGAATGTATTCGATATTCTTAACAGCTTCATCGGGTAGCGCATGTTAATTATTACGCTGTTGTTGCCTGATGGCTCATCAAACGTCATATAGGCTTTGGGGATAACCTGAAAGTGTTTTTAACTGCAACATGAATATTGCGTACTCCGAAGCGGAGTGATCAGCGGTTTTATTTACTTCCTAAATATTAGTTAAGTACATTAACGATAATAGTTATTGTCTTCAGACAAGGGTTACTAAATTTTGCAATGTAATGGCTGTCGCGTATTCGCTAAAGCCTGTGCATTAGGAAGCGATGCTACCCGATCTGTCGGTTGAGATTATACGACTCAGCACACTTGAGAATATCAGTAGGCGCTTACGCAATATCCTTTATTTTTTCGACATTATGCTGCTAGATGTGTTTTTTTGATAAAAAAGTAATGCTAATGATAGAAATCATTCCGCCACTCATATCATATTTTTGAGTTTTTATACTGATATTCACTATCGTCCTTCGTTTTTTTTGCGAAAAGCATAGCCCGCATCTATGAGCAACAGTTAGTTTTTGTGCATCATGAGGAATACTGCTGGTAATTTATGATGGTTTAGTACAATGTCCTCATCATATCAGGTTACTGTTGTATCAAGAGGTTTGACTTCATCATTGTTAATGAAAAAAATTACGCAGTTCATTAAAATGAAAGCAAAAATATTTTTTTAATAAAACTGCGCATGCAGAAATAACGGATTCATCTATGGGCGTATGCGCGCTGGCATAACATCATTATATTTAAGGGCTTGATTGAAATTAAATTATCGATGAATAAAGATTTCATTTTAATTATTTCTTTTTCAGAGACGAATCATTGCAGATTATTTGATGGGTTAGGCTGTTCTCATTACTAGATGAAGTGTTAGGCACGCTCTATGTTTATCGGCTGATACTGTGGAACTTTGGACCCGCCTTAGCGAAAGACTTTACAACCATTTTTATAAACCAGGTTAGAAATCCGCCCCATGCATGCATGGTTTAGTAATAATGATTACTATATTTTCCGCTTCTTTGCTCGAAGAAAGTATTTGAAAAGTTCAGATTCCAGACAAATCGGTTTAAAATACAGTGAACTCAACCTGCTAAGCAAGTGCTGCAACACATTTTATATGATAAGCATGATAGAAGCAGTCACATTGGTACAGTATGCTGTACGCACGAAATATGCAGAAAGAAGACCCTGTGCTTATGAACTTATGATAGGCGCTTAGAGTAAAACAGTCATGGCACCATCCTGAAAATTTTTAGTGTAGAAGAATGAACGAACGAGTCGACAAAGAAAGGGCATGGTGTAACCAGTCATGCTATTAGTAACTAATACAAAAGATAAAAGATCTTCATTCATTTCTTGCGCAGTAGTGCCGCTGCTCTACGGATTCTTTCCGGATCTGGTACAGACAACCGCACGGGA
This sequence comes from secondary endosymbiont of Ctenarytaina eucalypti, assembly GCF_000287335.1. Lineage (GTDB taxonomy): Bacteria > Pseudomonadota > Gammaproteobacteria > Enterobacterales > Enterobacteriaceae. Next base: position 364,203 of record NC_018419.1, on the reverse strand, counting down.
AAATCAGGGGGAGTAGAGTTCTTGGAGGTTTCTGATGATTCTTATTAGTGTCATCTTGCTCTATTTAAAAAAATAAGCCTGATTTTTCGATTGCAACTGAGTAAAAATATTCGCTTTCCTATATTATCCTCCTGTAACTACGCGGTTGAAAAACAGCATCTGATCTGGAGGATGCATCACTGCGAGTAAAGTGACATTGCTTAACCGGAGTACGGTGTTAGGAAATGCCTAATACCACCACATGCCGCATAAGGATTAGTTAGCAGTTAACTCGTCAAGGACTTGTATATATTTAACAAATTTTTCTACAACGTACACGAATGCAGTCATGCCTGAGTATGAAATGGCATGCTGCAGATGACACGGATGTTGCGCTCATGCTGTATAGTAAAACAGTAAAAATTGCTATCATTTAGCAAACCTATATTACTGGCACTAGCGAAGTGCTAAAGCTATCCCTGATATTTCTCTGATATTGCTTACCTCATTGCGGAGGTAGTGTGGCTGTTTAGGGGGTTAATGGTTAATGGTATTTATACATGATGCCAGAGCATCATGATGCCGTACCTCTTCTTAACGCGGGCGGATTACATGCGCCTGGCTTTCCTCTTCCTCACTTGAGATTGACTGCTGTAAATTCGGGCTCAACTTTCGCGGTGTCATCTCCTCTGTTAATGCCGGCGTACATTGTCTCTTGGTACTCTTAGGCGTGACGAACTTATCTTAATGCTATGTTAGATAAGAACTTATAAGGGACTTGAAACTCGTCTCAATCCCAGGAAAGACGATGGAAGGGTAGCATACATACTATTCTGGTTATCGGCAGTTGAGTTACGAGGGCTGTAAACTAACGTGAGCGTCATCCTTTCTCATTCTAGGCAATTGATTCCAGCAATTCGAAACAGTTTGTTTCATAATAGACAGATACACTAAGATTCTACTAGCCACCTGTGTCAGTAGGGGTACCTGCGGTGAGCATTTATTAAAAACTATATAGCCCACGATGCGCATACGTTGTATCAACGAGTGATGCGAGCATAAGGCCTGACTGAACATCACTCTACCCGTCGGGTTTATCACAAAAACTATTGTTGAATTATATATCGTGGTGTGTAGGCCCATGCTTATAGCATTTCTGGGGGGGGGTCTCTGGAATACTCTGGTAATCGACGCCAGCTCCGCGGTGCCGAGGCTTTTTCTATCCGATATAATGTAAGACGTTTATTTAGCAGATCGAGGAAAAACATTGCAGTGTTAGGCTAAACGCAGACTAAAACTATCTGATTGGCATAAACATATTGCAGCATCATGGTGATGAAAGAGAAGACTGGGCCTCAAAGAGGCCATATGAGACCATTATCTTTGGAGGAAACTGAGGTTGGTACTTCCTGATGCCCTGATGGTGTTTCTAGAACAAGACAGAATGATAACGCTATCAATCTCTAAAAAACCGTAGTTTTTAATATGAACATGATATCAAGACGGGATAGCTTCGGACACGGAAAGGAGAGGGTTCGCGATGTTCCTTAGGCGCAAGGTAACCCAGTTTCACGCCCCGATATTAACCTTGCTCTAGGTATGTATTTAATAGCGGATGAACGCGTTTTTTCTTGACGTTATGGCAGTGTAATCATGATCTCATAAATGTAATGAGATACATCTTTTACTAATACCGAAGCATTACAAGAGCATATAAGACATAATGCCTGGTCTCTGTATTTTTCAGAGACCAGGCTTGCTGAAATTGAAAAAAATTCGCTATAGTCAGGCTGCAGAGCATGCCATTGGGTATTTTCTGCTGTGAGCATACAGCTAGTGTGATGTACCAAAACCCCATTTAGAACACTCAAAAGTCGCGTTAGTACCGGTCACTACGCCCTCAACTAGCGTAATCATGCTGTTAAGAGCTCCGAGAGTGCACTAAAGCTGCATCAGAATCGCATTCCTGGTGGTGATGAGAAGGGGTATGTACAGGGAATAATAGACTCTAATCTCAAAAAACTCTTTTCAAGATAATTTATAAAAGCATTTAGAAAATTTTTATTTCGTCCAGTAGATAACGTTGCATGTTGCATAGCACTTCCCTCTAAACCTAAAACAATGTAAACGCCAAAACTCTTATTGGGTGAAGAGATACGACATTACTTAACCTTATGATTTCAAAAAAAGATTAGATATTGCAGGCGGGATGAGTATATTTAAAAAATGTATTTATTATTATGAATAATGAAATAAATGAATTTTTTAATGCACGATGATGGTCTGGAATCTCATAAAGCAACTATAGGATCGAGGCAAGAAGAATTTTTCCTACTCTTTTTCACGAGTCCAGCCGATCTTGGTGCCCGTTCACCGGTAAATAGTTTATACCGGCAACGACTCAGCGGGGTACGACAGTCTGATTACAATTCAGTACAATCATCATAACTTAATTACCTGATGCCGAGAACAACAGAAAGCACTCCACGTTCACAAGTAGGTTAAGGAAGGTAAAATGATGAGCATTACTATTGATCATGCAAATGATACCATGCTCTATCTTAATATTCATTACCAAAGCCGATTCCTAAATCTATTAAAGTTCTCTGCTGTGGTGTTAAAAAAAGCGGAATGTCATGCACAATTCTCCTATGAGAAGATTTCTTCGCCAGGATACGCTGAAAGTTGATATTTAAGATTAACAAGTGGCATGCGATACAAATAGAGCTAAAAGACTGGAGGAAAAAGTGTTAGTTTTTTTAAATATCAAAGATGACCCTATGTAGGGTATAGAATAAAACGATGAAGGCCGAGAAATATTAAAGTAAGCACGCTAGATTTAGCTTTAGGTAATAATTAATCAAAATATGACTCAGTGTCAAAGATTCAGGCAATGAAAGTCACGTCAATGTTTTTGTATCCAAATCCTCAGTCAGTATTATATGTTGAAGAATATAGATACATTGCCACTCACCGCTATTACATATATGCCTTGAGCCCTAAAATTAGCACGGTATCCAGCTGCTCTCTGATGACAACAGAGCCCGCATAGGCGGATGTTAACGGGATAACCCTACTTACTGTGACGTATGTTTTCAAAAAAAGAAACATTGGGAGTTAACTAATTATATAGTCATGAACTGTATCATAATTTTCAGTATATATTTACACAAGATTTGTAATTTTTGATTTATGTAGTACATGGGGGGATTATGACTACTGCTATACATGGCTCTGGTAGATGCCATGTTCGTTTTACTTTTTTCGTTTGTTTTATAGTAGCATTAGCCGGGCTGCTATTTGGACTAGATATTGGTGTTATTGCTGGCGCGTTGCCTTTTTTATCCCAGGATTTGCATATCAACAACCAACAACAGGAATGGGTCGTTAGTTCCATGATGCTTGGCGCGGCGGCAGGTGCGCTCGCCGCTGGCTGGATGTCTGCTAGGTTAGGACGGAAATTTAGTTTACTAACCGCTGCTGTGCTGTTTATTGCAGGCTCACTTTTTTCGGCGTGCTCGCCGAACGTAGCATCATTGATTGTTGCTCGTATTCTACTGGGGTTAGCAGTAGGGATGTCGTCTTATACCGCCCCCATTTATTTGTCAGAAATCGCACCCGAAAAGATCCGCGGCTCCATGATTTCCATGTATCAGTTGATGATCGCTCTTGGAATCCTAACGGCTTATCTCTCTGACACTGCTTTTAGCTATAGTGGCTCCTGGCGCTGGATGTTGGGTATCATTACGATTCCCGCGGTTGTGTTATTTATCGGCGTACTGTTTCTGCCAGGCAGTCCACGCTGGCTAGCGGCGAGGGGCCGCTACCAGGAAGCGCAAAAAGTTTTAAATATGCTGCGTAGTTCTAGCGTGCTAGCATCCAAAGAACTAGAAGAAATTTGCAAAAGTCTAAAAACTAAACAAAGTGGTTGGTCACTGTTCAAAGAAAACAGTAATTTCCGCCGAGTAGTTTTTCTTGGGGGCCTGCTTCAGGTTATGCAGCAGTTCACCGGAATGAATGTCATAATGTACTATGCGCCCAAAATTTTTGGGATTGCCGGCTTTACCAGTACTAGTAATCAGATGTGGGGAACGGTGATTGTTGGATTAGTGAACGTTTTAGCAACGTTTATCGCTATTGGTTTAGTGGATCGATGGGGGCGTAAACCGACCCTAATACTCGGCTTCCTTGTTATGGCATTAGGAATGTTTGCACTGGGCACTTTTCTACATCTAGGTGCGCTGACAGAATTTCAAAGATATTTTGTCATTGTCATGCTGATGCTATTTATTGTCGGATTCGCGATGAGTGCTGGCCCGCTTATTTGGGTGCTATGTGCTGAAATTCAGCCTCTGAAAGGTCGAGACTTCGGTATGACCGTCTCCACTTCTACTAATTGGATCGCCAATATTATAGTCGGCGCGAGCTTCCTAACTATGTTAGAGAAGCTAGGAAGCGCTAACACCTTTTTGATGTATGGTGCGATGAATATCATCTTTATCGTATTGACAATTATGTTGATTCCGGAAACTAAAAATGTTTCTCTTGAGCATATCGAGCGTAATTTAATGACCGGAAAGCCGCTACGTGAACTTGGAAAACGGGACTAGCCATCCGCCGGTTTTTAGCATGCGCTGAGGTTGCGTCCCGCGACGTCAGCTTTTTTATTCGCTTGGAGGGCCTGCAACTACGCATACTGTTTTATTAACTACGCCTTAATGACTTATACGTGACATGCTTTTATTCCCAGAGAGCGATTGTTGCATACGTTAAGAATTTTTAATGCCTTTTCGAGCAATTATGCCGTAAGGTACGTGTATACGTCATTTCTTTAAGAACGTTAGCGGATTAAGAACTTTAACTATTGTATAGGCTGATCTAAGCTAACGTTGCATAACGCTTATCTAGCCTGAAATACCAGCACTGAGATGAGTTTTTAAGAGTGAAGATAACCGGTTTTAGTCAGTGATCGCTTCTGGAGAAGTGATTGCATGTTTTATATATCATGAGTTTTGTTCAGGGGGTAAATTTTGAGCTATTGGGTGAAACTGACAGTATGAGGCATAATGCAATCTTAAGCACTCTGCCACCGTCGGCGGTATAGGCAGTTTAATGTTCTTTGAAAATAGCGTATTATTAAGCGAATCTTTATTTGAAGCTCTTTTAGTAACTGCCGATCACTGCTGTCTCTAGTGGAGGGGCTTTATAATATCCTGTAGATCATTCATATTCGTGGTTCTAGGTCTAGTATAACACTATAAAAAATAACTTAATCTATCCCGCTGTCCGCCGCTAGATGATGTTTAATCCTGAGGCTAGATTTTCTCGAAAAGATACTGTAGTATCTTTGATACTGATTTAAAAAGATCGTACGTCAAATGCTATCAAGAACTTCCGAGATCATTACTCTGCGTTTTGGCGTGTTGATGCTAAAATCAACCATCTTCTCTCCCCTACTGAACCAAGTAGGATCTATCAGTTTTACTGACGTTTCTATAATTTTAAGATCCTCCTAGTCAAAGCAATCTCTCACTGTAAAGCCCTCAACGACATGAAAACCATGTGTTATATTCAGAACCTCGGTGATCTTCTGATCTTCTTATATCAGCAGTCATTAGCGCTGTTTAAGAGAGGCGTTCTCTATCCATGAATCAAATAGCAAAATAATTTATTCATACTAATCAGAGAACGATAGTTCCTGAGGTGCTTTTTATAAGCAAGCTAGCTTTGGGTTGTACAATTTTTCTTATCTATATGGAAGATTAAGTCAAACGCGTTTCATAAGTTAATATAATCATATTCTTCAGTTTTAATATATTTAGTAAACTTCCTTCAAGGCTCAAAATGACATCACCGGATACGTGATCAAGCGGGATCGCTTACTGAAACGATTATCATTTTTTATATAATATAGCCGAATGGTTCTCTAAGTTTTCGTAAGGCAGGCATCTTGCGTGCGCAAGATGCCTGACGTCAGTAGCCTAGGGAAGGAAACTGGTGACAGCGCTTCATAAGATTAAACTTTTAGAAACCTTAAAGAGCGTCCGTATCGCCTCATGCCTACGGCGTCTCGGATCCGTAGCTCTCATGCATTTTGATTGATTAAATAATTTTTGTTGATTACTTATATCAATCTTCGACAAGCTCTTGCTCTAACTAGCGCAATGGGATGGATAGATTTTCTTGCTTGGCAGCTTGCAACATAAAGCAACGTTGTATCCTGATTTACCACCGTTACCTACTAGACGATAGTTTTTTCTGCTTGGTCCTAAGTCGTTAATGTTGACTAAAGTGTTGTATTTATAAACATACAGGCTGATATAGTCACAGACGTGGTTAACCACGAGTCTCAATTACCGCCCCTACAAACCCGTAGGCTATATCAGATAGTGCCCCCTGGCCCGCTGAGAGGCTGCATTGCGCCTTGTTTTCTTCTGAGACCCCTGAAGGCGCGTAGGGCACGGCCTCGGTCTGGTCAAAATCTCATCCTGCTGTCTGGGTTCTCTGGACCAACAGCGGATAAGTGACTAGCGTTTTTTCATACGCGCTCGGGTTTATAGGTAATAGCTCGGTATAAATCTTGGCTTCACCCTATTTACGGCAGATAGTATCACGCAGGCATGCCTCGTATCCGCGTGCCTTCGCCAAGCGCTTCTTATCTTCGGCAATAGACGAATGCAGGAAAAGCAGCGTTGTTTTGATGTGCTACCCAGGCGTTTTTTAATATTTTCCTGTGCTGTTATTGCTTCAGGACCTACTCGTGCTGTTGTTTTTTATGCTACTGTGAGTTTTTTTCTGATAAATCGATCGGGTTGTATTAGATAACGCATAGTGTGCGAACGAGCTTCGTTAAGATATTGATAATAAATTAGGGTGTGTTTACAGCGCATACTGGCCTCTTTCTTGAAGAGAAAGTGCAGGGCCGACATGTCGCTTCTGGCGAACAGTTTTGATCAACTGCTGCGACAGCAACTTCTATTCCATGTCATGACGGCCCTACAACTGACGGATGGCATTTGTTAAACAATTGATATGGCGTTTTACCGTGTTTATCGCGACATATATTTAGTAGAGCGCGCGACGAATAGGTGACAAATTGCTCTTGATGCTTGAGTGAGTCACGCAAAGAGGAATGCTGTTTTTATGGTCTTAAACGCGTTTTACTTTAGAACACGTAGCCGCTTGCACCTCTTTAAAATGCTGTTTATTATCCCTAGTATGATCAATCACTGGTAAGAAAAAAAGCGAAGGTGAGCATGGAATGTGAATATCTTAACTGGGGGTTCCCTCATGGTAGGAATGATTGCATGTTGAAAAAGCCTCCTGGCAGTTTTTAACTGTTTTCGCTTTAGCATCCGCTACGTCGAAGAAGTTTGCAAAAAGATACCTATTGTTATTAGTGACTGATCGATGCTTCAGTATATTCACTGAATTTACCCAGCAGGATAGGTATAATAAGGGGTTATAACATATGGGATGCTTTAATCGGAGTTTCGGTACTGTATGCAAGACATTATGCAATTCGTTGGAAACCATTCCATCCTCAGTTTAATTTGGGTTATACTTTTTGGTGCCGTAATTTTTACGACTATCCAACATTGGTTCTCTAAGGTAGACGATATCACCTGTGCTTCCGCTGTCCGTTTAATCAACGCAGAAGATGCGGTGATGATTGATGTGAGAAATCGAGATGATTATTGTAAGGGGCATATTACTAATAGTCTAAATATCAGTGCAGATGATATCAAGTTCGGCAATCTAGGAGCGTTAGAAAAAGCAAAAGGAAGACCCGTTATTGTCGTTTCTTCCAGCGGTTTCACCGTGCGTGATCCAGCGAAGAATCTTATTAAAGCCGGCTTTGAACGGGTGTATGTGCTAAAAGGAGGTATATCCGGCTGGAATAGGGAACACTTACCCCTGATCCGGGGCAGATAACTCTTTTTCTCTTCAAGAGTCAGCGCATCGAATCTATCGCCTTGATGCTTTTAGGTTGGCGAAGTAATTAATTCTTTAATATAAAATTAGCACTTTTGAATGATATCGCATCATCTCGTGCTACGAGAAATGTTAGAGCCTTATTAAAAGCATCGAAACATTAGGTAATAATCGATGTAGATTATTATGTTGCTTTCAATGCATGTTTTTTATGCATAAGACAAATTTTAATATTAGCAACTAGATTCCTGATAACAAGACCCTGACGCAGTACGGGCTCTCTAATGGCATAAGCAGCATAGTTACTTATTGCTGCGTGTAAAGATAATACTGCTTTTTGATGGAATCATTGCTTCATTTTTACTACGATGAGGTGCATCACTTGGTGGTCATGATGCAATAAGTGTTTGGCCATGCTCTTAGGAATTAAGAGGGGGTCATTGATACAATATATAAATTTATTAGAGCTACTGCTAAGAGCCCCTAGGCTATTCCTTGCTCATTGAATGCGAAAAGATAGTGAATATTGGCCTAAAAAATTCACACCTAGTGACACCATGTACTGCATGGTGGGGCGGTTACCCGGAACGTGCTTGGTGAAAAAGAATAGAAAGTCCGATAGCATGGTGTCGGAAACAATAGGGTATGGTTTAAGTTGCTGCCTAACAGCAGCGAACGTGATAAAGCAAATTTTCTATATCAATTTTTCACACATTAGCACCACAGATGTCTCGGCTCTGCCGGATTTAATAAAGCAACCCAGGAGTAGAGTAGTAGATGTATCTACTAACGGAGATTACCCCCGACACGTTAATCTTAAGCAGCGCTACTGAGGAAGACAATCAAGCCGCTTATCTCACGTTGGGGCACAAGATTGTCCGGCTTCATGCCATGCGCTTAATGATGTCGTTGAAAATAAATTCATGAGAGGCAGCAATGATACCCGGGACAAAAACGGGGCATCACCGTCGACTTACTAGATCTAAGAGTTATGTTTTTATTGTAAACACTTCTCAATGGTACGCTAATCCTGCGTGGCTATACTGCGCAGGTAGGGCGAGACAATGGTTACAGTACTAAATTAGCTTAAGCCGGTTAGGAAAACCATATACCGTCTGCATTGCTTAATAATAGTCTTGCTCACTCCTAACTTGTCAATCAACTCTATATGTATTCAATAACGCTAAAGTTTTAGTATCACATCCTTAGTATCTCGGGTCTGCTGTGTCTTATCAGAGCTAAATGCATGATGTTACGTTGCAGAGATTAAACGGTATGCTGAATTGACATCACAAAATCTGTTTATGCAGTCAATCTAATAAAATAACAAAATCACTTCTCATGATACATGCTACATCTGAGATGGTAGGGATGTTCTACTAAACCTTTAGCGCAAGACGGCATGACTTTGTATGATACAACCTAGTATTTAAGAAGGTAAGACTATGACGAATATTGACACTTATACTACAGCAGCTAGCCCGCCTTTATTGTTATCGCGTTTCAGTGCTCTGCGCCCGTTAACACGTGCTTTGTCAGGGCGCGAGGATCGATGGCGGCTTGCATCGTTGGGGAGAAAAGTTTGCGTGAAATAGTAGCACTAGGGGTGAAGATTTTCATTAATAGCACGCCTTTCCGCATGCTGAGATCATCTATATTGTGCGCTGAACGCGATACGAGCGACAAGTCTGGAACTAATGTTTAAGTAAATAAAACCGAACGGGGCTGGCACTCTTACTCGGTACTTCCACCACAGGGTTTTTCAATGTCGGAACAAAATAATACCGAGATGGCTTTTCAGATTCAGCGTATTTACATCAAAGATGTTTCGTTTGAAACACTGAATACGCCAAAAATTTTTCAGCAGGAGTGGCAGCCTAAAATCAACATGGATCTAGATATTTCGTCTAGTAGGTTGACAGACGAGACTTATGAAGTCGTGCTTCGGATGACCGTGACGGCAACTCTGGGAGACGATAACGCGTTTTTATGCGAAGTGCAGCAGGCAGGTATATTTACCATCTCCGGAATTGACAGCCGGCAGATGGCGCACTGCCTTGGAGCATACTGTCCACATCTTTTATTTCCCTACGCCAGCGAATGTATCACTAACCAGGTGTCGCGAGGTACCTTTCCGCAACTGAATTTGATGCCAGTCAACTTTGATGCGCTCTTCATGAGCCATATGCGGCAGAAGCAAGATAGCGAAGGTAGCCAGCTAGCTCAGGACGCCTGATGATGTGCAGCGATGCTTCAATGATTGTTATCGGTGCCGGCTCTTACGGTACGGCCCTGGCTATCACTTTAGCTCGCAACGGTCATGAGGTTGTTCTCTGGGGGCATGAGCCTGCCCATATCCATACCTTGAAGGTGGCGCGCTTCAATCAGGCGTTTTTGCCCGACGTGCCTTTCCCTCCGACACTACGTCTGGAAGCATCACTTTTGACCGCTATGTCCGCCAGCCGTAATGTGATGATTGTTGTCCCGAGTCACGTTTTCGGTAGCGTGCTTAGACAACTAAAACCACATTTACGAAAAGATGCTCGTATTGCCTGGGCCACCAAAGGACTGGAGGTTGAAACCGGACGGCTTTTGCATGAAGTGGCTCGGGAGGTGTTGGGTGACGAGACGCCTCTAGCTGTTGTGTCAGGACCAACATTTGCGCGTGAATTAGCGGCAGGTTTACCCACTGCTATCGCCTTGGCCGCCACTGACGCCGCGTTCAGCGCTGATTTACAGCGGCTGTTACACTGCGGTAAACGTTTTCGGGTGTATAATAATCCAGATCTCATCGGCGTTCAGCTCGGTGGTGCTGTGAAGAATGTTATTGCTATCGGTGCCGGTATTTCCGACGGCATTGGTTTTGGAGCCAACGCGCGTACGGCATTGATCACCCGCGGTCTAGCAGAAATGTCACGCCTCGGTGTGGCGATGGGGGCTGAGTCCAGCACCTTTATGGGTATGGCCGGATTGGGGGATTTGGTCCTTACTTGCACAGACAGTCAGTCTCGTAATCGACGTTTTGGCATGTTGCTTGGGCAGGGAACCAATGTCAAGGACGCACAAAAAAAGATGAAACAAGTAGTAGAGGGCTACCGAAATACTAAGGAAGTAGTCGTGCTTTCCGGTCGTTATGAGGTCGAGATGCCCATTACCGAGCAGATTTATCAGGTGCTGTATCAAAACAAAAATGCGCATCGGGCCGCGCTGTCACTGCTTGGTCGTGCACAGAACGATGAAAAGGCCGGAGGCTAAGTCCAGTCACTCAGAGCTAAAGAAAAGGCGGGCGATATGTCGACAGAAGAATTAGAACTTGTATGGAATAGCATTAAAGCTGAAGCGCGATTGCTGGCCAATTATGAACCCATGCTAGCCAGTTTTTTCCACGCAACCCTGCTAAAACACGAAAATTTGGGTAATGCACTAAGCTATATTCTGGCTCATAAACTTAGTGATACTATCATGCCTGCCATCGCTATCCGTGAAGTAGTAGAAGAGGCCTATAGAAGCGATCCTGGCATGATTTTCTCCGCAGCGCGTGATATTCACGCAGTCCGCTTTCATGACCCCGTGGTGGACAAATATTCTACCCCGCTGCTGTACCTTAAGGGAGTCCACGCCTTGCAGGCTTATCGGATTAGCCATTGGCTATGGTATCAAAACCGGCAAGAGCTCGCTATTTATTTTCAGAATCAGATTTCCGTTTCTTTTGGTGTCGATATACATCCTGCGGCGCGGATTGGTTGCGGCATCATGCTAGACCATGCCACCGGCATCGTTATTGGCGAAACTGCAGTAGTGGAGGATGATGTTTCTATTCTGCAATCTGTGACACTCGGCGCTACAGGAAAGATCAGCGGCGATCGGCATCCTAAGATCCGCGAAGGGGTGATGATCGGCGCTGGAGCCACTATTATCGGTAATATTGAGGTAGGGCGGAGGGCTAAAATCGGCGCTGGCTCGGTCGTCTTGCGCTCAGTGCCTGCCTATAGCACGGCGGCGGGTGTGCCGGCACGGGTAGTGGATAGGCCGCGCAACGCCCGGTCATCGGAGGAGCTAGACCAGTCTTTTATTACTCCGGGTTTTGAATGTGGCGCCGGCATCTGACTAAATTAATTGCCGCAGGCTGGTGTCAAAGTATAGTCAAACCTAGCAGTTTAGTGCAACTGGCATCTTGACTTTTACACCATAACTACAATCGCCTGAGACAAGTAGATTTTATGTCCATTAGACTGCATTACAAAGCAGATGTTTAATGTCATAGGCGTTAATAAACGGTTCCAATGACTCCTTCCAGCCAAAATTAAAAAGAGTATTAAGCTCTGTAGGCTGACCCCTCTTGAGCTTTCTGGAAAATAAAATAAATTCATAAAAATCAGTTTACATTATTTCATAAAACTCGAAGATGGTGTTTATGAGTTAGTAAGGTAGTGTAATCTCGCTATGAAAAATCTCGTCCAATAGATGATAACACACCCCCTTTGCTGCATCGGCGCTGATTTATCAAGGTTTAAGTATCAAGGGTTCAATCAGATTAACATAGCAAGGGGTTGACAAACACAGAGATAGTGTTTCTAGTATTTGACAGCATGTCTCGATGCGTATAGCGTAATCTTTATTACGACATGCTCTGTAGCAGTGTTTAAGAATACCACTTAGAGAATTCGCTTTTTCTATTATTGCATGTGACAAGCTTGGCACGTGTTTTAGCATCAGGGGTAGGGATGCAGTGCTTCTGTATGTAACAAGGCATGGTAGAGCATTAGTCGCTGCCCTCCTAACGGACTTTTCACTACCTGAAGCTATCCGCGGCGCTGATGCCTGGGCTATCATCCTCTAGAATAATAGTCATGCCTTGCTGAGTTGGTGCTAAAACTGAGCGATATCCGCTGGTACGAATATCGTAGGGCTTTGCGAACGGAATGCTCTAACGCACTGTTCAGTGCAGCAGGATTCTCCATTCATGTTTAATTACCCGGTCGGGATGTGATATTTAAGCTTTTCCATTTACTCTGCTTCAAGCTGCGGATCACGAAACACATTCGACCATAAATCATTACCCTTTAAAAATTCTAGCGAGAGTTCCTTTTTATACTAATTTTAAGACAGAACCAGGAGAGAATGAATCATTGAATCGAGCCAATGCACCTTGGCCTCAAGACGTACGCACTTATATACTCCGATATGCCGCTGTCGCATGAGTGCCGTAGCCAGCTGTAGTCGGGTTAAGGCGTACGGAGAGCGCATGAGAAACCTTCCATGTTACTCGTTGCTGCACTGTATCCATAGACCCTAGTATACAGACCGTCTGATTGAAACTGAAGCAAATCGCTAACCATGTCTTGCCCCCAGATTAATTCCAGGGGTGCTGCCGTAGACTTCCACGCTGCCTCATCAGCCGCATTCTTCAATTTACGCGCTAGTTTGTTAGGGTTAAAGCCAACTAGAATAGAGGAGCGCTACTGATAAGCATGGCCACGGTTAGTCATAATAGTAAGGCGAGATCGAAGAACAGAGTCATACAGCAGGATGCAGCGCTACTGGAAGGTCGACTTTGATATAATAGATAATTATTTTTTTCTTAGAATGTTCTGACTGTCCTGATTGACAGATGAAATGGGGGTGATTGGCGTCTTATTGCGCCGGATGCCCGATAGCTGCTCTTCGTTAGTGAGCGGAAAGAAACGCTGGCAGGGACGTACTACCATGTATCGATGGTAGTAGGAAAGAACCTATTATAGCACATCCACTCGTTAGATAGATTTGGTCATCATCCCTATCTCAAGATGCTGTGGCAGTAGCATTGCCTGCTGCTCGATATCTAGTAATGACGTTATTTGAAGCAGGTCAAGGCTTGTTACTATAAGGACAAGGATGAGCGCGAAGGCGAGGGGAAAATCATGATATACCAAAGATAATTGAGGTCAATCTATTGATTATATATCAGATACCATTAAATAGCCTCGTCCACGCACTGTTTTAAACCAGTCATGCCCGTCTTTTCTTGCCGGTAGCTTACGTCGTAAATTAGAAACGTGCATATCAATAGCGCGGTCAAATGGTGTTAAACGCCTTCCTAGCGCCTCCTGGCTTAAATACTCACGTGATACTACCTGACCCACCTGCCGTGCTAGTAAATATAGCAAAGTAAATTCGGTGCCAGTCAATTCTAGCGACGTACAGTCGAAGCAGGCTTCCTGCCGGCCTGGGCTCAGGCGAAGACTATCCACCGAAAGGTGCGGTGTGCGGGTCGCGCTAGCCTCCCGATGTCCCGTCAAGTGCGGCCGGTGTCGTATTGCCCGAATTTTCGCGATTAGTTCGCGTTCGTTGAGCGGTTTTAGCAAATAATCATCGGCTCCTAGCTCCACGCCCAGAATGTGATTCAGTTGGTTGCCGTAGGTAGTCAGCATAATCACCGGAGTCTGGTGCTTTTGGCGTAGCTCTTGTAGGGCGTCCATGCCATTCTTCTGTGGTGGCATTATATCAAGAAGCAGTAAGTCAACGGAATTGTTAAACTGGCTTAAAGCTATTTCTCTGTTACGGGATATATAAACGTTAAAACCTTTGATTTCTAACATTTTCTGCAAAAATACCGTTAGTTCGCGGTCATCGTCAACTACAAGAATTGTATGCATTGTATTCACCTTCTGATGCAAAAGCGATCATTAATCGCTTTAAATCTATGACATGACGTAGAGATATGCCGTCTTATGGATATCTTCAGCAGCGTGCGTACACGACTTACCATGATATTAGATAACAAGATATATGCCGATGGTAAAATATATCAACATATCTTCTTGTTCATCTCAGATTCTTTGTAATTTGTTAATCATATAGCTGCTAAAAAAATGACTTATGAGTAAATTTCTCATCAGGCTGATATAGTTCAGGGCGCAACCAAATGTATAACTTGCTTCCTTTGAAACAGCAATAGATTGCAGAGTAATAACATCTTTATCGGATCAAGGATTGAAATCTGCAGATGGCAGATAGGATTTAAACGCCTAATCAGCGTCAAGAGTGAGTAGGCTGTTTTGAATATATAGAGATTGATGCCCTTTTAATATACATGTTAACAGAGAATGTAGTTATATCTAAAATTTCTATTTTATCAGGAAGTCTGACGTTATAATGCTATTCATTAGCCATCTATTAATTTACTGCATGCGACAGAAAAAATATGTTTTTTCAAAAAAGTGCTGCTTAGAGGTAAAGTATATTCGGTCGTTCTATTCATCTGGCTTTCGAGTCTTGTGGATGTGCAGACGGTCTTCCCTTATCTTTTTTATAGCACAATCCGCTATGCGGCCTGTCTGTTTAACAAGCTTCAAGCTTATGAGGCTTCCCTAAACCGTCGCGTATGTAGTAATTACCCTTGGTGTGTCCCGCCTCGCCTGTAGTCACGTTAAAAGTTATAGAATGATTATCTCTTTATGCACAGGAGGGGGAGGATAAGACAGGTGGGGATGATATTATTAGCATTGCTTGGTTGCGTAAAGCGTTTATGATAGTTGTGTAAAAAATGGTGCACAGATTTGCGCTGTGTCGCAAGCTATAGAGCACTATTATAAGGTAATAACGCGGAATCCAAAATGTGCAATGATCAGCTTTGCGGCGCAACTCATGCTTTATGCAGCAGTAGTCAGAGAGCTATTGCAGAACGAACATGCAACGAGTTTAGCATAATAAAAGAGGGTGAGACTTTCTTTTGCCTGGTCCAAAAGCAGGCCAAACACTAGCCTGAAGCGCTCGTGCCGCAAGATAAGCAATCATGACTTTATCAGGAGGAGGGGCTATCCTTGATGTTATCGCTATACTCCCAGCAGCCGGAATCGGTAGCCGCATGAAGACCACCTTACCTAAACAATATCTAACCATAGGCGAAAAGACCCTGCTTGAGCATTCTATAGACATTCTGTTAAGCCAGCCCCGCATTCATGAGGTAATTGTGGCGATAAGCCCTGTAGATTGCTGGTATCACCAATTACCGGTAGCTGCCGATCCGCGGGTGCACGTAGTTACTGGCGGCGGGTCGCGCGCTGACTCAGTCATGGCCGCACTGCGTTGTGTGCGTTCAGAGTCCTGGGTGTTAGTGCATGACGCCGTACGTCCCTGCCTACATAAAGATGACTTGTGTCGCCTATTAGCGATTACGGCACACACCGACGTAGGCGGGATATTAGCATCTCCAGTGCATGACACAATGAAACGCGCCCGCCCTGGCACAGACCTTATCTCGAGCACCGTCGAACGTGATAATTTATGGCATGCGCTAACACCGCAATTATTCGCGCGCCAACTGCTGCAAAACTGCTTGGAGCGTGCTCTCGCGGAAGGCGTGCCAGTGACCGATGATGCTTCGGCGCTGGAGTATTGCGGACACTCACCGCTATTCGTACCTGGGCGTGCAGACAACATCAAAGTGACAAGACCAGAAGATTTGACGCTAGTCCGCTTCTTGTATTCCCGACGGGCTAATATGGAGAGATTATAAATGCGTATCGGACACGGTTTCGATGTACACAAGTTTGGGGGCGTAGGCCCGATTATCCTCGGTGGTGTTCCTATTCCTTATCGACAAGGTCTTCTAGCGCATTCGGATGGTGACGTAGCACTGCACGCGGCGACCGACGCCCTTCTTGGGGCTGCTGGACTCGGTGATATCGGAAAACTATTTTCTGATGTTGATCCTGTATATCAAGGGGCAGACAGCCGTGCGCTATTACGTATTGCCTGGAAAAGAATTGTGGCTAAGGGATATCGTGTGGGCAACTTAGATATCACCCTTATAGCACAAGCGCCGAAGATGGCACCACATATTCCGAAAATGCGCTTGCATATCGCCTACGATCTGGGCTGCCAGATGGATGCAATCAACGTTAAAGCGACGACTACTGAATGGCTCGGTTTTACTGGCCGCGGAGAAGGTATCGCCTGCGAGGCGCTGGTGCTGCTCTGCTAGTCAGACCAGAATGACATTCTGCACTAGACTAGTATCGATTTCAGTGGTAATTCACACAATCCTACTGTCATGAGCATCATTCAATCCTAGCCTTCGGCTGTTGATCCGGGATAGCAAGTTATTTTTTAGCGGTATTCTGAAGGGGCAATGTGCTGATGCATGTTCGTAAAACTGGCTGAAACCAGCTTATCAGTAATGTTCGCTCAATGTCATGAAGGATTTAGATACTATGCGATGCTCTGACTATTTTTCGCTACCGCATGTAAGAGTTTTAGTTCAATATAGCAGCATGTTTGACGCTTGTACTGCTTGCAGGGAACAGGTTATCTAATGCGAATAATATTCGGAATTTCTAAAATCATAACTCCTTTTCAATCAATGGTTTTTATCGTGAGCTACATGTTTTAAATTTACTTCATGACCACTAAAAAAGGCTTTCAAGTAACTATTTTCTCTGAAAGAAGAGATCAATCATAGCGATATTGTTACATAGAAAAACTATTTTAAACGGCGGTTCTTACTACGTTTCTGCCCAGAAATGGCTATAACCATGCTGCCGATGGTGTCATGGGTGAGGGGCTATACCCCCTCAGAGATCTACGGGTATACGTTGACGGAATTTTTAAACTTACAAACCGCTGATAAGATGCTTTAACTATTCTAGACTATAGCACCAGGTAAAGAAAGTAACGATCAGGATAAAAATCCTAACATATAGTGAGCTCATGCATGAGGCAATGCATAGCATTGACCCAAAAGTTTTTGGTCGTCCAGAAAAGAACGTTAGGCTATAGGGTATCAACAAACATCAAGTGTGTCGGAAGCAGCAGGTTAATAGTGGTAGAGTAGCATATACAATTATCTTTACCAATGTATCGCATAGCATGACTACTGCGGCACGGTCTCTGTTAGACTTGAGAACGAAAAGTCATGAAAAAATTGGCAAGCGTAGTTTGACGCCAAATGATAGACGTTCGTATCATAATAGCCTAGTGAGATCAATAGACATCGCCCCTCCCACGGGGAAAACTGTACAGTGTACTGCCTGGATGTAATGCGCTTCATTATTCACTTAGAAATTACCACATCCTTAGTAGTCATGCAATCTATAAAAAGATGCTAGGCTATTATTTTTCCTTATGGGTGAGCATGATTGCTGTCCGGTGTAAAGCGGTTATCGGGGTTGATATGAGTGTTTGTATCTACTCACTGTACACCTTGGTGATTGCAACTCTGTTAGGAGTTATGCTAAATGTCGTGCACAAGACCTAACAATATCTTGCCAGCGGACAATCTTCATAAAAGCTATTTTTTTAACAAAGTGTTATCAATAAATGAGTTCACTTGATCGACAGCATACTCTCTTGGCATGTAACAAGGGCGGTTTAGTGATTCTTAATAGTATCATGTTAACTATCACAGTATCGATATAGACCAACATTTTGCCGAGTGTGAGGCCATTCACTACAATCGCCTGTAGCGCTTCAGGATTGAGGCCATGTACCTACTTTATAAAAAAATCAACACCCCTGTCCGTACGCCTAACATCGATCCTGGGTAGCGAGTGAGTTACTTTAAGCTACCATGATAGCGATAGACGCCTGCGTGATGGATGCGTAAAAATAAAACGAGGGAACTATGGAATTTATTATTCAGTTTACTATTGTTGTCAGTTGCCTGTTATTTGGTGCCCAAAAAGGCGGCATCGGTTTAGGACTCGCCGGCGGTTGCGGTATGCTAGTGCTTGTCGGGGCATTCAACTTACAGCCCGGTCAACCGCCGGTAGATGTGATATTAGTTATCATCTCGGTCGTAGCAGCTTCAGCGACTCTACAGGCTTCCGGTGGATTAAATGTCTTGCTGCAACTTGCGGAAAAACTGCTTCGCCAACATCCCAAATATATCTCACTTCTCGCGCCGTTGGTTACCTGCCTGCTAACCATGCTCTGCGGCACTGGGCACATGGTCTATACTCTTCTCCCTATCATTTACGATGTAGCAATAAAAAACAATATTCGCCCGGAGCGCCCTCTAGCAGCTAGCTCTGTTGGCTCGCAAATGGGTATCATTGCGAGCCCTGTCTCTGTTGCTACTGTCTCACTATCAGCAATGCTAGCATCCTCCGGTGGAGTGTCGGTGGATTTTATCACGCTACTTTCGATAACAATACCCGCTACATTGTGCGGAATTTTGGCCATCGCGCTATTTAGCTGCTTTCGCGGTAAGAATTTATCGGATGATGACGTCTTTCTTGCTTTTATAGATAAGAAAGTTAATCAAGATTACGTTTACGGCACGGCAGCAACACTCTTAAGTGTTAAGCTGCCGCGTAGTAGCCGGCTGGCTATGGGGATTTTTATAACTTTCATCTTGGTGATAGCCCTGCTGGGGGTTTTCCCTGATCTGCGCTCGAACGCCGAAGGCACGCCGCTATCGATGGCGATGATCATACAGATGTGCATGCTATGCGGTGGTGCGTTCATTTTGCTTTTTACCGACACCACCCCCTCAGATATAGCCAAAAGTGACGTATTCCGCTCTGGTATGGTAGCCATCGTCGCCGTCTATGGCGTGGCCTGGATGGCCGATACATTCTTCAGCCATCACTTGACGAAGATCGAGGACGCTTTGGCTGGAGTGGTCTCCGACCACCATCCGTGGGCCTATGTCTTTGTACTATTGCTGTTATCACAATTCGTTAACTCCCAGGCGGCGGCCCTAGCGGCCTTAGTGCCCATCGCCCTGGCGGTTGGCGTTCCGCCATCGCTGATTGCTGCAACGGCCCCGGCTTGTTATGGTTATTACATCTTACCTACTTACCCTAGTGATTTGGCGGCCGTCGAGTTAGACCGCACCGGAACGACGCGTATCGGACGCTGGGTGATTAATCATAGCTTTCTACCTGTTGGACTGACTGGTGTTGGGGTGTCCTGCAGTGTGGGCTGGCTGCTTGCTCACCTGTACGATCTAATGTAGCGGCAGTCGTAAGCGATTGAAAAAAGACATCGTAAGGCTTCTGGTGATTTGATATAGGTAAGCGCTGAAGGAGAGCTTACATTTAACTATCCCTTCAGAGAAATGCATAAGACTATAATAGTGTTTAGAAAAGAAATTAAACCTTGCAATATAATGTTGGTCTCATTGACTCAATTATAGGGCATGAGTCGTTGACTGTTAGTGGATCTTTTTTCAGGCGATGCCAATAATTATTGCTGTTGCTAGCGGGTCATAGCTAGTGCGGCGTGTTGAAACCACTGTATCGCTTTATCTATAATCTTATCTATGGAGCGTAGATTGAGATGAGTATCTAGATGTTTTTTGAACCGCAAGAAAACCATTTAGTTAGCCAAAGCCTATGATAGCTTTCTGCACTTCTGAGGATAATACTAATCCTGCAATGCTGATGCATCACTTTTCAGTAACTCTCATGAGTTGCTGAAAAGCAGATAATATTGCGCACCACGGCTGAGGTGCGGGGACAAGTTTTTTAAAAAAAGATTTTGTAGTCAAGAGCACATCAAAAGCAAGATGTGCTAATGCCACTCGTTTCTTATTTGGTAGGTCTACTTTACCAAAGCCGCTAAGCATCGAAGTATTCATTTTAGGATTATGCAATAAATCGCAATAGATGCTCTTACCAAGATTAACTACTATACGTCAGCTTACGACATCCTCTACGTTTTATATCGCTATCAAAAATTTTGACCCGACATTCTTGTTCGCCAAAAAATTTAAGGCCGATTCCGCCAATGACTCAATGGGCAATTTTAGGATATTTTAACATTCTTATGTTTAGGTGAACTGTCTTGTCTCAACTGCTGAATAAAGCTGAATTCAAACATATTAACAATAGCTCGAGAAGTGTAAAACATAAATCCATGGATCACTCATAGACCCTCCTGAGGACGCTTTGAACATTTCTTGTATCATGATTTACTGTGGTAATAGTTATTAGCATTGGAGAGGAGCATGTGTCGTCTTGTATGTCTAAGAGAAGTGTTTTGCTATTCAGTAACGTCTTGCTTATACATTAACACCGTTAGAGAGCAGCTTTTTTTAAAAGCCTGCTTGTAAGTCACTGAGTGAGTAAATAAAAACTTTTTTCTTAAAGGCCATGTATTGTAAGCTATGTATTGACCTAAGCTAATAATCGGCAGAATCGTCCCGGTGTGCAATAAAGCTGATCTATTCTGGCCTTTGCCAGAATATTAGCGTAGCTTCAGCTATTGCAGAAGTGATTTTTCTTCATACAAGCATCATGAAAGACGTTCACTGGATTATCCCTCTCTACTCCACTAGAGAGTTGTTCATTCTACGGTTAAACCCGTGGTAATGAATTATTTTTTGGAGAAGAATAACTATGGTAATACTGACAAAAGAGGCCTTGCAAGTCCGCGAGGCTCTGATGATTTGTGGACTCGAAACTCCACTTCGGGGAGAAGTACAAGACAAGGCGGTGCGTAAACGTCTAATTGCAGAGCATATGCAAGCGATCATGACGCTACTCAACCTTGACTGGACCGATGATAGTCTGGCAAAAACCCCTAATCGCATCGCCAAGATGTACGTAGAAGAACTTTTCGCCGGCCTGGATTATGTTAATTTTCCTAAAATTACATTTATCAAAAACAAGATGAATGTAGATGAAATGGTTACGGTGCATGACATTACTTTAACGAGCACCTGCGAGCATCACTTTTTGATGATCGATGGCAAAGCAACAGTATCTTATATTCCTAAAAACTTTGTGATCGGGCTGTCGAAGATCAATCGTATCGTACAATTTTTTTCCCAACGACCGCAATTGCAGGAGCGGTTGACGCAGCAGATTTTGCTCACGCTACAGACGCTTCTTGGCATCAATAGCGTGGCAGTTTCCATTGATGCCGTGCACTATTGCGTCAAAGCGCAAGGGATCCGCCATGGCGACAGCACAACCACTACCACATCGCTGGGCGGACTCTTTAAATCTAGTAACAATATTCGCCAGGAATTTTTGCGTGCGGCCACTCGTCACAAGGGCTAATCAGTTGTTATCTACATTAGATTGTGTAAATTACATGGCATATTCGAAAGGTGGAGATCTCCTGCGAGAACAACATGACCACTGGGTAGTGCTAACCCCAAGAGCAGTAAACGTCAGTCGCTCTTAGAAGCTAGAAAGCGGGCAGTCGCAAGCCGCTCTTCTATAATGATATTTATGGAGAATCGTGAGCGTATTTTATCGAGAGAGATCAAAATTTACTAAAAGCAGCAACGTCGTGAACGATTGCAATGCTGGCGAGCTCGGGGGGGGGGGTTAAGATAGCATGTCAGGAGCGGCAGGTTTTTTAGCAAGAAGATTTACTTATTAACATACCATATTCTATCGATTTATTAAACCGATTGCCTCTTGTAAGAGCGCAAGATATCAAAAGACGTTATAAACAAATCACCATTTAGGGAATGATAAACATATTGCATGAATCGTGCATACCAAAAATACCTAATTTTTTATTCCGCATCAACGCTATATAGTCTAATGATGTATATTAATTACTGTCACTAAACTGATCCACAATTTTGATTGTAATAAAATAAACTCAGATTAATACCTAATGCAGGCTTTAAACTAAGAAGATGCTTGCGCACGAGTCAATGCATGTCTAGAATTACCTACTAGCCTGCTGGAGAACATGACTACTATTCAGAGATCTTGAGTTGTATCTGTGTTCTTATGCGCATAGTATGTAGTACTCGGCTACATAATATTATGAATTCTCATTGATACGATCATGCACTTAATAATCTTCTTTAACAACGCTTAATGCCTATAGAATGTATAGCATAACTGCTTTTTACGATTCCGCTAAACCGGTTGTTTTTAGACTTACGTTATCAAATCTTGTAGAGGCTGCGCATGAGTGTTTCTACGATACAATACATTGGCAAAGATTCGTGCACTCTTCTTTCCTCCCCCTGACGGAGAGCAACAGGTTATGGGTACTGTTAATCTATCGACAGCAGATGCGTTACTTTTTTCTTCTCATGCAAGACTTTAAGTACGGTTCTCTCAATGACTCAATGCATAATTTGACTAAATCTTAAGGGCGTGATTCTGATAGCAATCGGTTGTACCTCGTACCAAGAAAAGAATAGTTTAAGGATGCTGATGGTGAATCTTGAAATTTCAACACATGACTTTAGGTTACGCTACAAAGCTCTTGAAGGAAAGGTTCAATAGGAATTGCATTATCATCAGCGTAGTGCTCTCTCTACTCTCTAAGTAGCAGAGTATTGCCATTATGCTCTAACCAAAAACAGGTTGCTCTTGCAATGTAGACAAGATTAGCTTTTTTATTATATACTCTGAGAATCAATAAATATGATTTAAAATTTTTCCCGACGTCAGTGAGGGAACGCTTTTAATCACTCCTTCTGCTATAGATGCTATTTTTTAAATGAAGATAGTTATCTGAGATTATCATGATAAAAAGTGCTTTAGTTTACAAAATGTTCATTTTACCTTATAGGGACTAATTACTGCACTGCAATAACAGAAATGAATATTTAGTGAACAAGCCAAACGCAGTCACACATTGGTATCTTACCAACGGTACATCATACCTAGGAATGGATATGATATTCTCACCGGCGCTTTACTAGCTGAAATTACGGTATTCCATTCAGTTAAAAATCTTTTAGTTGGTGCTTCAAGTGGTTATGACTATTACGGGCAGGGAGGTGAGAAAATAGTGTAAAATTGAAAGAGTGTCAGCGGACTACAGGGATGTGTAATACTGTGCGCTTCGCATCATAATCAGCTCTACTCGCATCTTGACTAGTCAGAAATACTGCGTTTTCAAATTAGAATTTGAGAACGACTGTCAAATGTAACTCAATTGATAAAATTATTTTTCCGTGATTTTTTGTTAATTACAGCTCTGACAATCAAACCTCAGCTTATTAGAGTCACATAGTCTCTAAAGAGTAGCCTTGAAATGCAGAAATTTAGGATGGTTAATGTTCGCTTACCAGGGTACATAGAACTATCATGCACTTTTAAATAAAAAGCAATCCTATGGACGTAAAGCGCTGATATCATGGATTGTGAAAAGCCCATATTGTGCTATTAAGGGAAGGTCCGCTAAAAATCGCTCATAACGTGACGTATAGGAAGTACTGTAGATGACAATTTTTCTATTCTTAACATTTCTCGACCCTAAAACCTAGTTATACGATAAAATTCTCATCAATAGGAAAGCTTTTTCAGTGTACAATGGGGGTAAAATATTATATAGGATACAACGTGAAATATCACATTATTCCAGTAACAGCTTTCAGCCAGAATTGTTCTTTGATTTGGTGCAAGCAGACCGGTGAAGCTGCCTTAGTCGATCCTGGCGGTGAAGCGGAACGAGTGCGTCAAGAAGTGGCGGCGCAGGGCGTGATGGTAAAGAAAATATGGCTAACTCACGCTCATCTAGATCATGTTGGTGCCGCCAGGGAGCTGGCGCTTTTTTATCACGTTCCGATCCTCGGTCCGCATCGAGCAGATGCACCGCTTCTGACGAGCTTACCAGCACAGTGTCAAATGTTTGGCGTAAAATGCATTCCGTCCTTCATGCCTGATTATTGGCTAAAAAGGGGTGTCACACTTACCCTCGGACAGTTATCGTTCAGCGTACTACATTGCCCAGGCCATTCTCCAGGACATGTAGTGTTCTGGAATAAAGCAGCGAAGTTTATTCTCATGGGGGATGTGTTATTTCATGGCATGATTGGCCGTACTGACCTGCCGGGCGGTGATAAAGCGACACTAATTCATTCTATTCAGAATAAGTTGATGCCGTTGTCGGATGAGATTGCTTTTCTGCCGGGCCACGGACCCATGTCATTTTTGGGTCACGAGCGCCGCAATAATCCTTGTTTGCAGGCGTTATCGACTTAGTTCTTGATGCTTCTCACGCTGTAACATGCAGAGGCATCAGATTATTTCTTTCATAATATTGCTAGAGGAATTCCTGTTCTGAGATAAATTAGCTAGCAGTTACAGCATTGCTAAAAGAGCTTCGCGCAACGGCGCCCTGTTATTTAGCCTTATCCAAGGCACTTGGATTTAGCACGCATTAATTACATCAATCCTTGATTAGCAAAATAGGTTTAGTACCCGTTCCTGATTGAATTAGCTAAAGCAGACCATTCCCTGGTGTCATCTAAAAAAGCTGCAGTGCTGCAGAACGTGGCGCTCTATTAGAAGCCTATAGACAAACAATTTTCGCATACGCTAGATTTATTATCTCATATAACTCAACTCTTTCTCCCAACCAGAAGCATAGGATTTTGTCCTTGCTATTGTGTCAACGATGGCATCGTCTTCCTGGATCGCTTGGAGTGCATTATGGCTTTTAAGTAGCAGACGGCATAATCAGTAATTACCCTATGGGGTATTGCGTATAATGAAGGAGCTGACAATTGTATTATACGCAATACCTTGATACGGCAATGTTAAACCAAGAGCGTCTGATTCTTTTCAAAAAAATGTGTAATCCTGCCACACCCTCCTCTAGGCCAAGCTCAAAACCCTAATCAATGCAGTCGAAGAGAAGTAGCGAGCACCTGGCGGTTAGAGCAGCGGGAGCGCCCTACTTGAAGCAACCGCTGCTCGGACGTACGTACGCCCCTAGTATGCGAAAAAAAATCTGCGGATATATGCTGCACATTTTTTCCGGCCGGGGTTAGGGCGTGTACGTACTGACTAGTATAAAAAATCGTAATCTGCATACCTCATAAACCTCTACTATAGTTAATATGCTAATAGTTTTTATCAGATTCATTCTCCAGAAATAGCGCGTTTTCTGATTTACACTGCTTAGCAGTAGCGTATTGCCGGTGTTATCCCTATCAATGCGAATACTAAAATTGATTATACTTAAGCTCTGATCATAGAGAAAGAGACCCCTCTGCCTGTGAATTAGATCTGTTGCAGTGACCAGAATATCTTTCAAACAGAAGAAAAAAGTCAAAAGGGCATGGTCTGCAAAAAGCCTACTAAACTAGTAATAGCATTGCTTATTTTTCAATAGTACGTTGCATGTTATTCAAGGGAATGCAAGTAGGGTTTTATCTTTACTTTCTTAGATTGTTCAGAAAGGGTAAAAATGGCACTGCTGTGTCGATATATTAAAAATGACGAACATAGAAAGGTATGAACCGATGAAAGAGCTTAGAAGTAATGTCATTGCGTACACGAATCGTTTATTTTAAATAGCATTAACTAACCGAGATTTTGGTTTGAGTCAAGGGCTCTAAAGTGTTGGAAATCATTCTCTCGCCTCAATGTATTCGTGTGCATAATCTCGCCTTTATAGGACAGCTCTAGTGTTAGCTACCAGCTCGTATACTGAGAACATAGTCTGCAAGCAGCGGGGCAATCTGAACATTAAGCAGGATAAGTGCGGTTTATATGTGCCATCCGGAAAGACAGAGATAACTACGATGGTATCACATGCGCTGTAGTGCTTGTCTATCGGGTCTAGTGACTGCTGGTAAACACGATAAAAAGGTTATTGATATCTGGGTTTCGGCTAACTCGTGTATCGTTCAGGCAATGATAAATAGTCTATCCTTCGAAGCGGCTCAGAATAGGCTATCAGACGATCTGCAAGATGCATATAGATATTTAACTTTTTCTTTAGGGTTGGATCAGGATCCACTAACTCTATTTTTAAACTCATGCAGCCACCGATCGTTAAGATCAGCGCACTATTTTCTCTCATCACGCGAGAAAAGAGATTAGCTGTTAGTGCAAAAACATCAAGACAGGGTGCCGGTATTTCTGAAGTCCTTTATAGTACTAGCCTGAACATCGTTTCTGAAAGAGAAAGTTAAAACTAGAAAATGGTCTCAAGAACATTAACATGGGGTTAGGTAAAATACAGTAATGGATAGAACAATAAATGAAATGTGCTTCATGGCAGTTTATTATACAGCATTTTCTCTTAAATAGAGCCTCTTCTGTATTTGATAAAGCTGATTCATTTAAAAAGCGGTCCATCAGTGTCGGCTTATGGTAATTATAATAAAAGATAGCATGATGATGCTTGGTTGGTAAAAACTATAAAGTATATGACCCCCTTAGAGGCAGCCTTTGGTATTCGTGCACTGCATATTTTTATCGTAAAAAATTTACGAAAATCAGGTTCTTAGAAAGAACAAGAATGCCTATAAAAAAGAAAGTAAATTACTACCGATTTTATTGGCTGAGACTGCTATAGTTGTGGTTAAAAATCTTACCGGTAATCTCACAGCCTGCATGACGCTGATGTTTCGGTGGGGCGTCATGGCTGTTAATTTTAAAGAGCATCATCGGATCATCATATTATGAATTTTGCAAACTGTGCGAAGCGCAGCAGAATATCACTTCTATAAAAGACTTAGAGAAATCCTTCTTGATACAATCAAACCTATCAAGCCAAAAAATTAAAAAGCGGCATTACCTGGACTGCGCGGGAAGGGTATCACATCACGAACATTTTGTATGCCTGTAACATAAACTATTAATCTCTCCAAGCCTAATCCAAACCCTGCATGTGGAACGGTTCCATAGCGACGCAAATCACGATACCACCAGTAATCTTCTTTTTCTAAACGCATTTCTTCCAAGCGCTTATCCAGTTTGCCCAACCGCTCTTCACGCTGCGATCCGCCAATGATTTCACCGATACCAGGTGCTAGGATATCCATAGCCGCGACCGTTTTACCATCCTCATTCATACGCATGTAAAAAGGCTTTATATCCTTAGGATAATTTTTTACTACTACGGGTGATTTGAAGTGTATGTCTGATAAATAGCGTTCATGTTCCGAAGATAAATCAAGGCCCCAGGAAGCTGGATGTTGAAAATTTTTTCCACATGTTCTCAGAACGTTTACCGCTTCAGTATAGTCAACTTTCGCGAAATCTGCAATAATAAAGTCGTTTAAACGATGTATTGCGTTTTTGTCAATCTTTTCAGCGAAAAACCGCATATCGTCATCCCGCTCGTTTAATACCGCTTGAAATAGATATTTCAACATAGCTTCTGCTAGGCTAGCCGCATCATCTAAGGTGGCAAGCGCAACTTCCGGCTCAACCATCCAAAATTCGGCGAGATGACGGCTGGTATTAGAATTTTCCGCTCGGAATGTCGGGCCAAATGTGTAGATTTTTGACAAAGCACAAGCGTAACTTTCAGCGTTCAACTGGCCAGAAACGGTTAAGAAAGTTTCTTGACCAAAAAAGTCTTCATGATAATTGATTTTGCCATCCGCCGTGCGTGGCAGATGCTCTAAATCTAGGGTAGAAACGCGAAACATTTCGCCTACGCCTTCGGTATCAAAGGCGGTAATTAACGGCGTTGACACCCAGAAAAAGCCCTGCTCATTCATAAAACGATGAATAGCTTGCGCGAGGGTGTGACGGACTCTAGTTACGGCACCAATCAAGTTGCTACGGGGTCGAAGATGGGCAACTTCTCGAAGATATTCCAGGCTATGTCGCTTGGCGGCCATAGGATAGGTATCTGGATCCTCGACCCAGCCGAGGACTTTAGCAATTTGAGCCTGTATTTCGTAACGTTGACCACTTCCTAAAGATTCTACGACCCGGCCAGTTATCCATACAGAACAGCCTGTAGTCAGGCGTAGAATCTCTTGATTATAATTAGGCAGCGTATCGTTAATAACAACCTGTAAGGGATCGAAGCAAGAGCCGTCATAGACCGCAAGAAAAGAGATGCCAGCTTTGGAGTCTCGACGAGTACGCACCCAACCTTGTACAGTGACTTCACTATTAGCCGGCATCCGCCCTTTTAGTACATCTACCACAGGCACTACGCTCATACCACGCTCTCTGACTTATTTAAAAAAAAGAAAAACCGCTCTTGCGGCAATGGAAGGAAAGCATATTACTTTGATCCCGCAACACACCATAAGGGAAAATACATATTTTTGGAAGAGATAATGCTTGCAGTGCTTAAGGGTCGATGGGTGAAGCGTTAAAGGAATGCAAGGCGTTCCTCTTAGATTTTCTTGATAAAAGAAGGAGGTAAAAAACTTTAGTTTGATATGGGACTATACTCAGTATTTTTGAGCAGAATCTGGTATGGCACGACCTAGTTTTATGCAAATACATTTGCATTTATAATGCTGGAATTGCTATAATATTTTTTCAATAGAAAAAAGGTTTTACTTTTCTGGCAATCGTCAAGAAGGAAAAATATAACTATCCAGCAGCACTTTAAAAACAGTTATTTCAGCTACTAATTTTCCGCTGATCACTTTTTATTGTTCTAGCCAAGGAAGTTTTAAAAACATTACCATTTTAGTAATCATTGACTTACCTCACTGCATGCAGCGAAATAAAAAATCATTGAGTCTCTGCAGCAGCCGAGTTATCTGGCGGGTTGACTGAATCAACTTTTGCCAACCCCTAAGAAAAAAAAGGGGGTAAAACTTGTTTGATTACTATCGAGTAGGGTAATGTCCTGCACTGTGAATGAGTTAGCTATTCCTGCATGAATAACACTAGTTGCAAAATATAGATTTTATAACATCATCCCCGTAGATCGATTGATGCTTACAGGTACACTCATGCAACTAGATTTTATGAGAAAGTAATTTCAATCCAGAGTATTAGATATTGCTAATAGAATCTATATTGAGCGCACTAAATGCCTTTATTGTTCAACATGCCCCTGTGTGACTGTAATGAAAAGGACAGCTAATCGCATAGCAAGCGCTACAGTATCTATTGGGTTTTATACACTGCGAGGATTTTTTCATAGTCGTCGCATGTTAGGGTAAATAGATCTTTCATCGCATGATCCTGATCAATGTTTATTCAATCGATACATGCTGCTATTAGGGTATTCAGATGTATTCTAGGGTATACACTGTGTGTAGTATCTATGGAAGCTGATCAATCAGCTCATTAGCCAAGTTCTGTTGCGCTGTTAATATTTCTCTATGTTATCAAGAAACAGATGACTAGAATAGCGCATGTCGTTCAGGAGGATCAGGGCTACTACCGTAGGATAAAAGGCATGACTAAAAGATAAACGCAATAGATAGAAATGTTCATCTATCGGAACTATTCTGCTACTGCAGTAAGATGGCCGTGGTAAGACGTTTTATTTTTATTGAATCAACATTGCATCTTTTACTGTCCGCTTCCTATAAAACAACTTATGCGCGTTTTTTATGACAAAAAGAAATCATTTTAGTACGCATCCTGATGATTATGGAGGGAATGACGTCTTGATGATATAATTGAAATATTCGTTTTCATGAAAGGAAAATTATTCGTATGTATTCATTAACCCATAAACAACAGCAAGAGGCCGTTGAGCGCATTCAAGCCTTAATAGGGAACGGTATTAGCAGCCGCGAGGCCATTGATTTAGTCTCGAGTGAATTACGCGCTAACTACACACCAGCGCAAGAGTCTCCTCATTCTGGAAGAGCGAGGAGATAACCTAGAGTCATGAATCCGTGCTCTTCTCTCAAGAGTCGATTGCCTAGAATACCTACCTCATGATACCTTATCAAAAACTACACCCTCCTCTTTGAACAAGCAATTTTCATTACTAAAAAATTTCACCGTCCTTTTTATTTTCGGTTCACTGAAACGATGGATCTCTACAATGTGCAAAAAGTTTTTTAATAAAGATTTTTTATATATTGCAGTATACATTCAGTCTTGCACTCTACGCGCTAATAATAAATTTTAGCACATTACCTTTAGGCTAGCGCAAAATGCTCAGCGTAACAACTCACCGTGTCATTCATAACATAATTCTTAAAGTGTTTTTGCGTCAAAAAATTGAGAGTCCGCTAACTGGCCTTGAATAAGTATCGTACGACGCAAGCGTTAGCTGGCAATGAGAAAACGCGACAGCTGAAAATTAGCTTTACTGATGTATTTGATAGGCGTATTTCTGAGATGATGAATCATTTTGCTTCGATAAAGCACATGCATTGGGAAATTCTTCAATGGAATGTTGATATGCTTTACAATACATTCTAATCCTCAAAAAATTATTAGATTATCCGCAATTGTTTATGTTCTACAATGAGGTATTTTCTCTTTACCGAACTTCCAAATCATTATCGGGGTCTATATGCCTGTGATACATTAGTAGGTCAGGAGATACAGTTGCCTTGTGAGGAATGCTGAATATTCTAAGTATCGCACAATAATAGCTTTTTGAACAAGGAGCTGCTCTCAAATTCTCGTATATTTAGACACGATCGTAAAATTATTGCGTTAGAGATCATCAGAACAACGCAATAAAGAAATATAGAGAATGTTTTTAGAAAATTACATAGCAAAATAACATTACTCTCTGTTGTTTACCAACTTCATCTGAGATACTCTTTATAAGAGTAGAAAAGAGTACCAAATTAGCGTTGTCTATTGAAAAAATATTAGCAGCGGCGCAATTAGAGAAGGTGCGCGGCTTCTAAGGCTAGCAGTGAAGGTAATCTAACTTGCGCAAGACTCCAGCTAGGGCTGTGGCGCAGTCTGGCATCCGGAACGACTATCGAGCGCATACGCGCTGCTAGCGCAGCTATCATGCCATTGATAGAATCCTCCAGGGTCGAGCAGCGCATTGGATCGACGTCGAGACCGGCGGCAGCGCGTAGATAGACTTCTGGGTGCGGCTTGCTGTACAGCAACTTTTCCGCCGAAGCGATGAACTGAAAAGAGTCGTTCAAAGAAAAAATTTCTAACACTCGTTCCAGTATAAACATTGGCGATGCTGACGCCAGCCCGATTTTCAACCCGCACTCTCTGGTTAGAGACAGAGCTTGTTTTACGCCCGGTAGCAGTGGTCTCTGCTGCTCGATCATGCCCAATGCGCGTTCAGTGATGCGTTTTTTTACCCAAGAGAGCGAGAAACCTTCCCAGGGCGAAGCTTCATACCATAGATTAATGACCTCATCGATTCTTAATCCGAGCGTATCGGGTAGGGTGGTAAATAGGGAGAAAGGTTTTCCTAATTCAGCGAATACCGCTAGCTTTGCTTGGTGCCATAGTGGCTCGGAGTCGATAATGAGGCCATCCATATCAAAGATAACCGCTTGTTGTTTAAGAGGCATTGCCATAACGAAACAGTTCCTGTAGTTAACGGGCAGCAAACGAGCCAGAATCACGGCTCGATCAATAGCGACAGCATAAAAGATGCGTTAAGAAAACCGCAAAGTAAACAAAAATAAAGTTTTAATCACCTGTTACTAACTTAGCATGAATAATAGTCGAAGATCTCAATATAGCATTACATTCTCTTGTCATGTATGATTTCTTTTTTTAAAATAGTTTGTGAGGAAGCGGTTTGATATAAATGATGAAGCTATATGATTGGTAATCAAGCGAAAGATTCAGAAGAAAAAGATATCAGATCTTTACTTTCTTCAGTAATAAATCTAGGTCTATTTTTCAGAAGAATCTAGCATACATAAATTGCCTGTACC
Organism: secondary endosymbiont of Ctenarytaina eucalypti; assembly: GCF_000287335.1. Taxonomy (GTDB): domain Bacteria; phylum Pseudomonadota; class Gammaproteobacteria; order Enterobacterales; family Enterobacteriaceae. Next base: position 331,829 of record NC_018419.1, on the reverse strand, counting down.
TTATGGTAATGCCTATAACAATGAACCCAGGGCTTCTGCATGTCAATATCTTGCATATTATCGCTACAGTGAATCAATGACTCCTTGGAACCTACAATCATGCATCTACACCTCACGGCCAAACCGTAAACCGCATAAAGCCAGTATCTTCTACGAACACTGCATAGAGCAGAACACCTTTTATTCTCTATTTTTTAATAGAGACATGTTGTCGTTAAAATATCTATAAGTTGATATTACAGATAACGTAACTATAATTCAGCAGTAAATGAGGGGCATGTCTACTGAGCACAGTGCTGCATCATGTTATTCTCTTAAAAATCTTGAGCAGCTTTTTGAGCATCTCAGATCGATCTTGATAGTATCTCAGTATTTGAAAATTCTTGCTAATAAAAAATCGCTATTTAAGTATGCATTTCAATGTTTTAGAGGCTGATACGCCCGTGCTGCATCATGGAGGTATGCTGCACCGAAATGCGATTTCTCTCGCACTCTCACCGCCCGTCACCTTGATCAACTATGCCGTATATTCTCGAGATAATACTTTTTCCGATCAACGCATTGCAATCAATGATGCGAAGGCAGTTAGACTGGTATCACCACAACAATGATAGTCTTTATTCGATGAATCAAACTAAGCGTCATGATATTCTTTCTCGCTTTCAAACGAAAGATTCGACTCCCACTACCGAGTTGGAGTACCGCTCGTCTTTCGAGCTCTTAATTGCAGTACTTCTATCGGCACAGGCTAAGGATGATAGCGTTAATAAAGCTACTCGCTTATTATTTCTAGAAGCTAATACACCTCAGGCTATGCTCTCTCTGAAGGCGGAAGGTGTCAAAAAGTACATTAAATCGATAGGACTATTTAACAGAAAAGCGGAAAATATCATAAAAATCTGTCGACTGCTGCTCGAGCAACATCAGGGAGAAGTGCCGGAGAGTCGGGAAGCTCTGGAGGCGTTGCCCGGTGTTGGGAGGAAAACCGCAAATGTCGTGCTAAATACAGTTTTTGGCCGGCCGACAATCGCCGTGGATACACATGTTTTTCGTGTTGCCAACCGTACCCGTTTTGCAGTCGGCAAAAACGTAGCGGCCGTAGAGAAAATGCTTTTGGAAGTTGTACCGAAACCGTTTAAAGTTGCATGTCACCACTGGTTGGTTCTCCATGGGCGCTATACCTGCATCGCTCGAAAACCACGCTGCAGCTCTTGCCTGATTGAAGAGCTATGTGAGTACGACCAAAAATATTATTCAAAATAACGTATCATTTCGGCGCTGGAGGGTTTAGTGCGTAACCAACGACAGTTTCAGCTGGTGATGGGGGCATTGCAGGATGCATGATGAGGCCGTCGCGTTAAGAAAAGCTGTTGAGGCTACTGCTCTCGGTCGTACTTCATTCTAAAGTTAAGGATAATGTTTAAACGGTTGTTTAGTTCTCCTTATAAAGTGCAGACTGCCGTTGTCTGTTTAAAATAGCTGACATCCTATCACTGCATGGTCATATGCGTTTTATCATGCATGTTGAGTTAAGGTAGATCGATTTACTATCATTATAAATATATTGAATAAAAACGCATCATTGTTTCCTCAGTGAAGAAGGTGAACGTTAGATCATCAAATCATGAAATCAGAACTGAGGTGATAAGCATTCTCTACTTACGTCAAGTAATGTAATAATATTATTTTCTAGTATTCAATAGAAACGAATAATGTCGCCATGATGATTACCCACGATAATGTTTGTACAGCAACAGCTGAAAAAACGAGGTTCTCGTGTCAACGAGACACCCCTTAGACAGCTTCGGGTAGCTCATTATCAACGAGCTAAACAATCTAGATCATTGTGTTTTTTCTATCATGCTATTATGGGAGTGCTTCTGCTATTATAGCCCGGCAAGTCTGCTTAGGGCTTACCTCGCAGATAGCTAAGCCTGTCTGCATCGGTTGTTATTATGTTTATCTCTCAATCGTCTAGATAAGTTAAACCCTGATAGGAAGAAAATTAATCACATCATAGAAAATCACGGTCTTCTATGATGTGAGTTGAGTAAAACATGCTTTTCATCTCAGGGCGCTGAGTGTTTTTCATCGGGTCTAACTTTGTTCCGTTACTTTCGGGAGCATTATCGATTAACTATACTGATTGTATAAAATCTTTTTTTATTGACACAACCTTTTTTAACAAACGCATTATTGTTCTTGGCAGATTAGTGCGAAACTCTGTTTAGAGGCGCATGAGAACCGAGTTGTGTCATGATTGCCTCTTCTATCGCAGAGGCAGCAAGATTGCTACAAAAAGCTGCTTATTTCAACCTGAACTAGTCTTCCTTATTTACCATCTGCTATGTAAGGCAGCGATCTCTATTTAGGCAACCCCCGTACTAAGCACGACGTGCTTATTAGTATCTTCTTCTGCCTCTCCAAGCTGGGAGAGCCCTTGTGTATTAGCGTATTACCACTGAAGAATGGCGTTTTATTAATCTGAGTCGCGCTGTTTATCCCACATTGGCTGCGTGTTGCTGATAATGCGCGGTTAAACATTATGGATAAGAGCCGGAGCATTCAAAAAGTCTTAAAATAAGCCCCCTTACTAGCAATGATTTCAGGCACCCTAATAACAGCCCGGATACAATCAAAATTCTGCTGATCTTAGCCGATGACCGTTGATGCTTACTTAGGGAGATCCCCGTCTATCGATGTTGTAGAAGCCCGCTATCATTCATGGTTGCTTGCTTTTCCGGTATCTTTGATGCCATTTCTGAAAACGCGTTCCGATAACACAGACTGTATGATATTGATTTACTTATTATGGTTGTCTATACGACGCAAGCTATGGAAAGCTACTCATATCCAGAAGAGGTTTGGCAACGGTAGCGAAGGTAGTCACGCAGAATTGTATAACTTTGATCATAGCCTCTATGCGCCTGAGCGGTGTCCTGCAAGCAATGATCAATGGGTTCGCTGTACACTGATTGGCAGTATAGTTTAAAATGAAAAACCATATTATTCCGTACAGGGCTCTAAGCATGTGTTGATGTAGAGAGAGGTACCTGCACAACCTGGGGTGAGCGTAGTAGTGACACCATGCGTCTATGCCAAAGCTGGATAGACGTTCGAATCATATGAAATGCTCGACCAAAGGTCGAGTCATCACCAAAGTCTATACAAGGCACATGTTCACTTTATTTCACATCCTCATCGTTCTCTGAGCACGCAGCTGGAGCATCATGAAAATTGAATGATGCTTGCTCACAGTAGATTTGGTAAACCATGCTAGATTTTAGGCTCTGCGTTGAAGAGAGAGTAGTATGTTCATTGATAAAATGCTTTCTCATGCTCTCTATGGAAACGAAAGTTTAAAGTTACTGAGCGGCTCAATTAGCAGTCGACCCCGCAAGCAGTGTTGTGTCTTAAAACTATACATGGACGAGTCAGTGATGCTGTATGGTTAAAAGCATACTTCTCTGTAGACGCCTTAGATCACTACTTTTTACACATATAAAGCTAATCATCTAACCCTATCTGGGTAAATAATATTAAAAAGTTTTAGCCTATGAGTGTAAAAATTGATTAAAAAGCAGAATTTTTACAGTAGTGATAATAACTCGAAAAATACAATATGTGATTACTTACTACAATGGCGTATTCTCCTTTTTAAAAGACTTCTAAATGGTGATCTACAGCCGTATGACTATGATGCGCAGGCAAAGGAAGCGATAGTATTTTCACAGCACGTAACCGGATGACGCTCTGAAGAATTTCAAATATTTTCGTGCCATATCGCAATTTTTCTTCTATTAGCTAACTCTCATGCTTCGTGATTTTTTAATCCAGCTTCCTCCGTATATGGTCGAGGCGCTCGTATGGATATCTTCGCGATTCTATGTAACTCATCACAATAGAACTAGATGATATGACACTTGATAGTGAGGTTGTCTCTTTCGCGCCCCTTTCACTCTCTAGTGATCCGGATTTTCGATATGAGAGAATGTGCATTCTGACATTATTAATCTGGCACTATGCCGCAGACTATGGCGTTAACTCACGTTTGTGAGTGTGAATGAATTTTCTTTTCTCCGGTGCTAACAGTTAATTTTCCTGTCAGTAGTCTCCGCCTCCCCTCTAGCCAGAGGGGAGGCAGCCTTTGATCGCGTGAAGAACCATCAATCCTTGATACTTTTGTCATCTAGAATAATGCTATTCTGAAATGATTGAGATTTTCATCGTCACGATGCAGAATAATGCTTTTAAGTATTGGTTTCGGCAAACCATGACTGAACATTCAATCAATATTACCGCCATGCGTAGAGAATATACCCAATCTGGACTGCGGAGAGCCGATTTAACGGAGGAACCCATGGATTTGTTCGAGCGGTGGCTTAATCAAGCCTGCGCTGCTCTTCTTCCTGACGCAACCGCCATGAGCGCAAGTACTGTAGACACGAGAGGGCAGCCGTTTCAGCGGCTAGTATTGCTTAAAAATTTTGATCGCCAGAGTATGCTATTTTACACTAATCTTCACAGCAGAAAAGCTACTCATTTATCTAATAACCCTCGCATTAGCCTACACTTCCCTTGGAACGCGCTAGAGCGTCAGGTGTTAGTTCTTGGACGAGCCGAGCAACTCTCGGTCGTCAATGTTCTGAAGTACTTTAACAGCCGACCCCGAGATAGCCAGATATGTGCCTGGGTCTCTAGACAATCCAGCCTAATCTCATCTCGCAGCGCATTAGAAAGTCAATTCTTAGAGCTGAAACAAAAATTTATCCAGAATGATGTTCCGCTCCCGAGTTTCTGGGGCGGGTATCGAGTCACTATCGATGCCATGGAATTCTGGCAGGGCCGTGAACACCGCTTACACGACCGGTTTATATATCGACGTGAAGGCAGCGGTTGGAAAACCGATCGATTAGCGCCATAGCTGCATCAGTCAGCACTCACACCTAAATCTCCGGCCTTTAACTAGATCGTATTGACGATCATTACGATATCATTTTTAATGATATGGGTAGGATGATAGATAGCTAAAACCGGCGTCAGCCACGGGATCTTTTGTTTGCGGTATTCTTGATCATGGAGCGTTTCATGGAAAGCACTAACCTCATAAAAAACTTGCAGGAGCGAGGCTTGATTGCCCAGGTTACTGAAGAAAAGGTGCTAGCTGAGCGGTTGTCGTCAGGGACAATCGTATTGTATTGCGGTTTTGATCCTACCGCCGACAGCTTGCACTTAGGACATCTCGTCCCCTTGCTGTGCTTGAAACGCTTTCAACTGGCCGGGCACCGTCCGGTGTTGCTGGTTGGAGGTGCTACCGGGCTGATAGGTGATCCTAGCTTTAAAGCAAACGAGCGAAAGCTCAATACTATGGAAATCGTCCAGGACTGGGCAGGAAAAATTAGATCTCAACTATCGCTGTTTCTCGATTTTAACTGCGGAGCGAATAGCGCTATCGTCACTAACAACTATGACTGGTTTGGGTCGATGAACGTATTGACCTGTCTTCGCGATATAGGTAAGCATTTTTCCGTTAATCAGATGATCAATAAAGAAGCGGTAAAGCAGCGATTGCATCGTGATGATAGCGGTATTTCCTTTACTGAGTTTTCCTATAATTTGCTACAGGCCTATGATTTTGCGCACCTACACAAACAGTATGGCGTGGAACTGCAGATTGGCGGCTCTGACCAGTGGGGGAATATCACTTCTGGTATCGATTTGACGCGTAGACTGCATCAGAATAGAGTGTATGGTCTGACGTTACCGCTGATAACTAAATCTGATGGAACTAAATTTAGCAAGACTGAGGGAGGTGCAGTGTCGTTAGATCCGCACAAGACCAGCCCTTATCAGTTCTATCAGTTTTGGATCAATACCGCCGACAGTGATGTTTACCACTTCTTAAAATTATTTACCTTCTTGTTGCTGTCTGATATTGAGCTGCTAGCACAAGAAGATCGCGTCAGTGAGAAGACCCCCCGTGCCCAGCATGTGCTGGCCTCAGAGGTAACTCGCATGGTCCATGGCGAAAAAGGATTAGCAGCGGCTAAGCGTATTACCGCTAGCCTATTTACTGGCACAGTATCGGGCCTTAGCGAAAAGGATTTTGCTCAATTATCCCAAGATGGCATTCCGACGGTCTCCCTTGAGCGTGGTGCAGATTTACAGCAGGCCCTGGTAATGGCTAACCTGGCACCGTCGCGCAGTCAGGCCCGTACCATGATCGCTTCCAGCTCAGTGGAGGTGAACAGCAAAAAACAGACAGCGCCCGAGTATGTATTTAACGATACTGATAAACTGTATAAACAGTACACCCTGTTACGGCGTGGTAAAAAACACTTCTGTATGATCGCTTGGAAATAGTAAAATTTCTGGAAGAGCGATTGAATTTCTTGCCTCTCTTGAGGCTTCTAAGATCGCAGGTATTTAGGAAATTTTTTAATGAAGCGTCTTCTTTTTATCTCAGGCCATGCCTCATCAATAGAGTTGATGCTGTTGAGCGGTGATCCTCTTGTCCGTTTTAACGTAAAATCATAAAATAAACAATCATCAGTAAATAGTATTACTCTAGATAATACATGTTATCTACTATAACTTTATATTCGTAAAAACTTATGACCGGCTATGAAATCCTTGTTGAGAAACAGAAGAGTAAGGTATTCGCTGACTCAGCATACAGCCTGTTTTTAATCAATAGTCTCCGTGACAAAAAAGATTTACAAACACCAAGCGCTCGAATTATAAACCGCCCATGTAGCGCCAAGGTTTTCTGAAAGCACAAACAGAGAAGTCAGGTATTGATGACAAGGGATCGGAAAAATTTAGCTTAGAGCGTTAAGCCAACCGCTTAACTACTCAGATACTTCCCTCGGCATTGTTCTAAAGATGCAGCAGGTGTTCTATTCCTCGCTGAGGGTGTTTCACGCCTATGTTGAATCGATTTTGTAACTCATACCCCGCATCAAAAATATCTTTACTCCGCCTATCTTGTCTCACACAGTGAATACAGACAGAACACATGATCACATAGGCGTCAACACGTTCTGTAATTGATTCAATTACTTATTGATAGAATTGGCACTGAAGTTTTTTCTGCAGTCGAATAGAAAGTCAGTTGATATGTCATTAAAGATCTGAGTATGATTAGATTTGCATCTAAAGTCGAGAGTAGAATCTATAAAATTATGTCTGATGCTTTATCGCATGGTAGCACTACTGAACTACCGGCTCTGCCGGTGGCATACTTTTTCTCTTGCGCAAGTGAATTATACTGCTTTCTGCTTATCCTATCTGTGCTAGAGGCGCAATTTTTCCTAGATTTAGAGTATAAAAGCTATTATGCGGTAGAAAAGAGCTTCAAGCGGTACTGATGGTACTTGATAATCAACAAAAAGATTATCAGTTATGCAATCGAGTTTACATGACTGCAAACATTCATGCTCTAGTTTCAGACACGTTAGGGTGGGCGTTTCGCTTGCTTGACCATAAAAATATAGTCACACACGGCGTTGACAATTAGTCAAGCGCTGCACCGCATAAATTCTGTTAGACAGCCTTCACAGCACCCCATCTCATAACTGCTCTATTAGTGAGGGGTCTAATTTTTCAAACTGCTGATTTTTTTAAAATATCTAAATAGCGAAACGCTAGCATTACTTTAGGGACTGATTTACTCTCGCATTAACGCTTACTTCCTTGCGCATAGAGCATGGAAGTGATCTGGAAATATTTTATGTTACTCCGGTGAATTACCATAAGAGCAATAACCACCTGTGACATAAGTTGTTTTCTTTTTCGTGATCATGTGCCTGCGTGTGGGCTATCTAATGTTTGTCGAGCCTTGTAGTCTTGAGCTGTGGATGTATAATGTAAAACTAAGTTAATCGAATTCTGGTAAAAATTATGATCTCTATTACTGATGCTGCTCAAAAGCATTTTGCAAAATTGCTATTTCATCAGGCATCTGTGACTTATATACGCGTGTTTGTTATCAATCCCGGCACGCCTACTGCAGAATGCGGCGTTTCGTACTGTGCGCCCAGCACGGTAGATGCTACTGATACTGAGCTAAGATTCGATAAAATCTTGGTCTATGTCGATGCGCTCTCCTCGCCTTACTTACAAGATGCTGAAATTGATTTCGTGACGGATAAGATCGGATCTCAGTTAACACTAAAAGCCCCTCACGCTAAAATGCGAAAAGTGAGCGAAAACGCACCGCTTATCGAGCGTGTTCAGTATCTTCTTCAATCCCAGATCAATCCGCCGCTAGCGCGGCATGGTGGACAAGTAACGCTAATAGAAATCACGGATAATATGCTAGCTATCCTCCAGTTCAGCGGCGGCTGTAACGGCTGTTCAATGGTGGATTACACGCTTAAAGAGGGGATCGAAAAAGCGCTTCTGAAGCACTTTCCTGAGCTAGAGGGCGTACGTGATTTGACGGACCATCAGCGCGGGCATCACTCCTACTATTAATGAGAGTAAAACCTAATATGTGGACGGTTTTCTTGAATGAAAACAAGCTTCCAACCCCCCTAGCTGCTAAAAAATCTTTTTTGTACGATGAAAAGCCTTAAGAGTGTTATTTATTAGTAGCGTAATCCAGGTGAGATTTTTCACTCTGAAATTGTTTTTACGCTCCCTATTTATATCATTTTTATGCAGTCTCGGGCGATAGCTAAGGTGTATTTTAAAATAAAGCCTGCTTTATTTCTATTTGCAAGCCACTATTGCTGATTAGCTGTAGATTCGTAGGAATCAATTTATCAGTTTACACATTCAGTCAAGGGATCCCTGTAATGCCCTGCGCGAAATGTAATAAACGTACCCATAACGTACAGAGATTAATTGAACATTAAAGCCTCATGATATGCAGTTATAAATTTTTTAGTAAATATGCCAGCTTGTTTAAGCGTGGCATGTACTATGCAGTCAAATGTTATGATTATATGTTTCAGAGATCAGGTATTGCATATAATCTACATTATAATATTAGTTTACGAAAAAAATAGTTTTTGATTGAAATACATATCCTGTACTGATCTAATAGATCCCAGACATTGCTGTTTTCAATAAATCTTTAGAAACTTTAAGTTACGCCTGCATTTAAAATCAGCAATATATTTGCTGAGCGTCTTCATTTCGCGAAGAAAACTATAATATTTTCGTACATAGTTGACATTGGTAGTGCTGGGTTTTTGATTTCGATCGAAAAACGACAATATCATCCCCCCTATTGAATTCACTGTTATGTCAGTATATAACATTGATCTCACACGTAGCTATTCAACCTTGCTGACAAAAAAGTTTTGGGAAATCATGGGATTTATTCACGACATGCATGTCAAAAAATAATTTTCATGGAAAAGAAAATGCTTAAGGTTACCACCTAGGCTACCTATAATGAGCCTTTCAACAAGCAAAGCACTTTAAGAGTTTAAATAAATGGCTCGGTCAGCTATTACTACATCAGCGGATAATACCGCGCTTCGGTGAGATAGCCAAAGATGCTTCGATTCTTAAAAAGAGCCTCTCAACCACGGTGCTGTAATGAAAAGAGAATATATGGTTTTTCATTGAAAGCTGTATCGCTATTCGTAAACTCGATTTATAAAATTATGATAGCCTTGCCTGCAAATGCAGCAAGTAATCAGAGTTTTTCAAAAAATGCAGCGTATGCTGTTAGCTCGATGCTAGCGCTGGATATACCGAGAAAATATGTTAGCACCTTCGTTATATAGAAACCAAGAAAAGACATTTTCTATCAGTTGTAAAACGTTAACATGAAGTCAAATTACTGTTTCGATCATTGATCGCAATACCTTTGAAATGTTTAGTAAAAGAGTAAAAAGTTATCTTTTTTGCCTGTTCGGAAAGCGGCGTTATTTATCGAGAGCATGTATTATATTTAATAACGCAAAATTACTTGACAATCATGGTGGATTAGGATAAAATAATTAAGAATAAAATGCGTACAATGAATCTCGCTTTCAGCGTCTCAGAGGGTAGTTATGGTACTTAGAAGAAAACACGTATGGTATTTCACTCATTCTATTTTTAGATAAGATCATCTAAGAATTTAAAATATCTCTAGATGACTATCTACTACGTTTTAATGATTGCGATATAGAAGTAAATAGGGCAAGATCAATTTAATTAAAAACACATTAATGGGATAACATTTTTAGGAATGTCAACGACATTCTATATCGCATAGCGGTATTTTTACCAGCAGCTAACTTTTCATGCGTCCTAGTTTATTTCAAAAATCTTAGTTTTTTCTTAACATAGCAGAGCATCATTAATAAATCTGATGCACGACCTGTAGGGCGTCAGATGTATTTTCTTTTATGATTGGAGATCATCACTTGATCGTGTTAGATCGGTAAAGAATTATAAGATAAAACTTATATGATTTACAGGACGGTATGTGAATTACCGCTCCGATAATGACCCGCAACTATTTTGTGGCTTATCATCAATATTCCTTAGCGGCCTCGCGCACCTCACTGGTTTCTGACAGCTTTTTCATTTTCTACGTCATTTTCAATTTGTTTTGGCTATACATGCAAGTAGCGATAATGCATGCCTAAGTGTCACGTGTGATGTATTGAAGAGAGGACTGTTTCACAGTGCAGTTCATATTTTTTGTTTATACCCGCCCCAGCCTTTTGGCCTAAGAAATAACATATTATGTTAGAACCGACTGCGCCTATATACCACCCGTAGCTGCGGCTTTCGGGTGGTATATAGGCGCAGAAGCTTACAGCAAGATCCTCAGCATTCAGCAAGTCATTTGTTGAAGAAGTATCTGGATTATATTAGTGCTTTTCAAATCATAAGGATGAGCTATTATAACTATTTCTTGATGCGTTGTAAGAAGATGGGAGCCTAGCTAAAAGGCACCTAATGCTAGAGAGTGTATTCCGCTCCCGCGGATCAGTCGATTCTGCTATCCGCATTCATTAGTCTCTTCTAGAGAACACCACATAAACCATTGAGAAGAGTTTGTTAGCAATGCAGCAGCGTGTTCGTGACTACGTGAATGAAGAGATGTTTAATCAGTTAGCGAGCGAGAACAAGTTTCGGATTGTCGCCTTACGCCTGATATTGCAGATTTATCAAATGACTATCGAATAATCGAAAACGATAAACGTCTCGGAAATGTTAGTAACTCCCTGTCAAAGGGAACCGGTAAAAACTGACCTATTTTACTATGGGTGAGCCGTCAGTCTATGTCTAGTGCAGTCGGGAAATTGACACGGATCTTGGATTAGGATAGGGCCATGGTCATCGAAAGGTTCCTCATTCTATAAAACTGTTATCGGTGCTAGAGTAGCCTGGCGCTTAGGCTGATTTCATTAAACGCTGGGTAGAAAAGCATACCCGCTCGATCACGGAGTTACTGTTGACGGATATTCTGGAGAGTGAGCAGGGACAGGAAGCGGCGCGGGGTTACATTAATGAGAAATTTTTCGCGAACATTCGACGATACTCATACTTCACCTCCGTATACCTTTCCATTTAAGAGATACTGAAGATAGTCTTTCCAAGGACAGTTGGCAGACGCCGTGCGATATGGTCAAGGCAAAGATCCATACCAAACCCGTTATCGATGTCAAAAATGCGGTTTCACCTGGCATAACTTTTACTGACGATGCCCATCGTATACATGCTGGGGTTTGGTCAAAATGATACGCGGTCTAAGTAGGCAGTAATCTTGTCTCTTCTGTGCGCATATAGATTTTTTTTACCGCACCAGGCGTGATATGGAGATGCTGGCATGCGATTAGAAATACTGATCCTTTCCCTCTCTTCGCGTTAGATAATCACCTAACGCGAAGAGAGGGCGCTTTATGGTGCTCATGCTATGTTTTATCGACGCGGGAAGGTACAATAAAGAAAACGTTAACAGATCTGATGCCTATGGCCGCCATCGAGAGATTTTATGACGAGTACGATTTTATCTTCCTCTGACGCTATTTTATTATCTCCGAAAGGGGCAGGTTCGCCTGTGATTGTGGCGTTAGATTATGCCGATGTATCGCAGACGCTAGCGTTTGTCGATAAAGTGGAGCCGAAGCAATGCCGGTTAAAAGTTGGCAAAGCACTATTTACCCAGGCAGGGCCGAGGCTAGTAGACGACTTGCAGCAGCGCGGATTTGAAGTTTTTCTGGACCTAAAATTTTACGATATTCCCAATACGGTGGGCAAAGCGGTTAACGCAGCAGCAGCCCTAGGGGTATGGATGATCAATGTACACGCTAGCGGCGGCAAGCGCATGATGCTAGCAGCACGGGAAGCGCTGGTACCATTTGGAGCTAACGCCTCCGCTCTTATTGCCGTGACAGTGCTCACTAGCATGAATGATGAGGATCTAAGATCAATAGGAATTACCGATAGCGCTTCGGATTACGCTGTGCGACTCGCTATACTGGCTAAAGAATGCGGCTTAGATGGGGTAGTCTGTTCTGCAAGAGACGCAGCACGATTGCACATCGCCTGCGGTGATGCGTTTCAGCTTGTGACGCCGGGAATACGCTCCGCAGGTAGTGACTCAGACGATCAGCGAAGGGTGATGACGCCACTTCAGGCACAGCTGGCGGGGGTAGATTATATGGTAATTGGTCGGCCTATTACCCAATCAGCTGACCCCTCTTCCGCTCTGGAGGCTATCCTAAAGGAGTTACATATCGGGACGGCACATGGCGCATAAACACTGTCTCCTTTATTTTCTCGATTTCAGGCTACATAAAACCTTCCACATCGCTGACTACAATATCGTCAATGGGCGATATTGTAGTACTTTTTCATGATCAGGCTAGTGGTACCGTAGGGCCATTGGTGTGCCAAATAAACGTAATTGCTTCTTGTGTTGGGGCGAGAAACCACGCGCTGCACGGTGTGTGGTAGCGAGCTACAAAGAGATTTGGTTCTGTAATGGGCACAGTGGAAGGGGGTTAAGGACAATCTAAGGCGATACATGAGACCTTTTAAAAATTATCAGTGGAAGCGAGAGGTTTAAACAGTCAATCTTCAGTCTTCATTGCTTAATCGAGAGTCTTGTTCGCTCGATTAAGTGTAGGTCCTACCGATTCAGTTGCGATAAACTCATTGGCGGAGTTGATTTGTAATCAACTTCATAGCCGTCTTTGCCATCACCTATGTCGGTGATAATAGTGCTCCGCTGAACTCTAATTAGAACTCAATCTATCGGTCGTGTAGCGATAAGGATAGAGTTGTTAGCTTCATTTTTCCTCATCTCGAATACATTTAAAATATTTTACATTATTATTACTTCCCGTATTTTACTAAATTTTTTGAAAAATATCGTTTCTGATGTGTACAGAGTAGAGCATGTTTAATGACATCATCTGGTTGAGGGATTGGATTATGAGACCCAGTTTAGCTTTGCATCATAGTTATAAAGAGTGATGAGAAGTGCTAAAAAGTGTTTTGACTGTAATGCCTTTTCAGCAATACAGCGATAATGATCATTTATTTCCTTTTGTTAACTATCAATAAAGTGAATCAGTAACTGGTTTCAACTCTTTGGTTAAGCTTATGCGATAGCTTTTTACTTTTCTTCAACAGAGCATTATGAGAGTAATGCATATCGTAAGCGCCGTAAGACGTTGTTTCTGTGCTGTTCTGATGAGTATAATGAGAGTTAAAAGCCGGAAGGTGCCTGTGCGTTAGTGATGCCGCTGCTTACTGATCAATCAGTATAGATCATGTGATGTGTCGTGCTCTTTAGTTCCGGATTACGCTTACATACTACTCTGCTTTTTAATACCTATTTGATGACGCGTTGATCGTGCTTTATTAAAACTTTAAGGCTAGTTGCATTCATACTTTAATGAACGCTTTCATCGCATGCAAATGTTGTGATTTTGAGAAAAATTGTTTTTGTTTGTCGCATGCGTGCAGAAGTATTTAGGCTACTTAGCAGTAGCTATATCATTTCAACATCGCATCTCTCTGTACACGCCATCATCGAAAGGTTAAGTGCTTGACTCAGTATTAGCGCTATATTTGATAGTTTTAGCTGCATAGGATGATACTCACCTTAGTCATTAAGGAGAAGTGTTTTTCTTGGATGCAAGAATAACCGATAGGTCATCTATGTTGTTACAACATAGCTCCACTTGGGTGTTTTTATAAGAAAGTTACTTTTTAGTTAAAAACTTTTTTACCATATAGACTATTAGTTGCAATAACTTTACTGACTCGTGCTCATTTTTAACTAAATAGTGCGTTTGTCAAATCAAGCCCGTATTTTATTAGCGATAACACCATGCGCTATCGTTAGTGACATAATTTTGTGAAATAGTGAATAGCAAAAAAACCAGGAAAACTTTTAGTCAGAGTGATCGTGCTTTAATCGAAAATGATGAGATGGTAGGTATCGGGATCTTTCCTGAACCGAGGCATCACTTTTGCCAAACCTGCATAGCTCAAAGATAGACCTGCAAGGCAGTTTTCCCAAGAGCGTTACTTTCCGGCTGGACGCTTACCCTCAAGCGCTACTTTTATTTTCCGGCTCTATTTTAGCAGAGTGCGCGCTGCCAAACATCAAGAAGCTTGGAATCACCGTAACGTGATTTATAGCAGTGCATCTATATTCAACTAAAATAAGCAGAATTTGGTTCTTTGCAAAGGAAACCCTCATACACCTTATACAGGCATGTGATGACCTAATCACTACAGAGTCTTTTACGATATCGTAGCCATCTGTTTGCGAAGCACTATTTGAACATACCAGAGATATGGCATTTAAATACTGTTTTTTATCAATTAAAAAATCTGTTTCTATAGACGGTGGTTATAGGACCAAGTGATTATCATAGCCCCGGCTAGAATCATCGGTAGTGATAACATCTGCCCCATGCTAATGATACCTCCAAACAGGCCTAAGTGAGCATCAGGCTGGCGGAAAAATTCTACTAGAATACGAAAAAAGCCATAGCAAAGAAGAAACAACCCGGAGACGCTGCCGCTAGGCCGTGGTTTACGGACAAAAAGATTGAGAATAATAAAAAGCACTATGCCTTCAAGGAGCATTTCGTAGATCTGAGATGGATGACGGGGCAGCATACCGTAGTGCTCGAATAACGTTCGCCACTCTGGGTTGCCTGGCAGCTGAGCTAAATCTTCTTTTCGTGAGCCTGGGAAAAGCATTGCCCAAGGAGCGTCGGTGGTGACTCTACCCCAGAGCTCACCGTTGATAAAATTTCCTACACGTCCAGCGCCCAGACCAAACGGCGCTAACGGTGAGATAAAATCAGCGATTTGGAAAAAGGGGCGTTGGGTGCTATGGGCGAACGATAGCATCACCACGATAACGCCTATCAATCCGCCGTGAAATGACATACCACCGTCCCATAACTTAAATAAGTATAGCGGATTATCAAGAAAAAACGATAAGTTGTAAAATACAACATAACCGATACGACCACCGAACAAAACCCCTAAAAAACTTGCATATAGTAGATTTTCAACCTCTCTTCGACCGCCAATTTTTTGGCTATACGCGCACCGCACGGCGCGCTTCATGGCAAAGATGAAGCCAACTAGATACATCAGCCCGTACCAGTGCACAGAAAAAGGACCCAGGGAAAAGATCCGAGGGTCAATTACAGGTAAAGCCAGATAATGACTCGTCATGCATCACCACAATTTTGGTGTTTTTATTACGCAGATGCTAGATGCATCAACGCTCGCCTTAGTTGTTGAATAAAAAAAATTATTTTATTCTACTATGAAGCTTTAGTAACAATGCTTTTACATCTCATTTATACCATTGTTATAGAGTCTAACTACAAGATTGTACGTTGTAGAGATCTGCAGATTCACTGAACCGACTGCATTAAAGATTTTATTCAACATATGCGCGTTTCTATAGACACCATGCTGACCATTGCAAAAGCGAAAATAATTTATTTTAGCATACTTCTACCTTAATAAAGAGGAGAATAGTTTTAATAATCGCTTTTTGGTGTAACAGGGCCCTATTGTAAGTTAGCCTTCAATCAAGCTAGCTAGTTTGCACAAAATAACTAGAAATACTATCATGATACTAATGAGTAAATTGAATAGCGCATATTCTACCAGACAACACTCTTTTACTGCGTGGCTACCGCGCTAGATGAAGCCCGCGCACTTTTTAAGCCAACCCACGCTAGTGATTAGCCATAATAAAATGCTAAATAGGTCGGTAACGACACGATACTGGATGGAGAAACCCTAGAAATCGGGAGCCAGTTAAGGGTAATATGAAGGTGTCACCAGTCCAGTTCTGTGGGTATTTTCTTTCATAGAGGTATATGTGATAGCTGTTGATTACTGACGATTACTAGGGTATGTAGCGTTACCAATTGATCTTGTTACAGTTGCAATATTTTTCAATCTTGCCCGATTCGAATTTTTTTCTATGGAAATCTGCATTACACAACCAAAACCAATTTAGTGAGGTAAAGAATAATGTTTTTTATACGCCTCTGCAAGGCGCCCGGCATGTTCTATGCTCGTTCTGTTTTTGAGAATTAACTGAAGAGGTGCGCCGCTTATCAGCGTTGGGGCGTTTTCTGCATCCGCTGCTTCGAGTAGCGGCATGTTACGCACCTCTCTCTGACTAGGTTCGAGTGCTACTATCGCACAATCCGCTCTCTAATACTGAGCAGTAGAGCATGCACTACGTTATTTTTTATTGCTCAGTAAGCGGTGCTGGAACAAGCTCATCTGGATTTGGTTGTCTATGACCGCGGCTCATCTTTGCCTGTCGCAGGAACCGTTGGTGGAAGTTAA
Source organism: secondary endosymbiont of Ctenarytaina eucalypti (assembly GCF_000287335.1). GTDB lineage: Bacteria > Pseudomonadota > Gammaproteobacteria > Enterobacterales > Enterobacteriaceae. The sequence goes on along the minus strand of NC_018419.1, from coordinate 315,020 downwards.
GAAAAGCTTCGGGTATCATATCTAAGTCTTATAGTGTATTCTCCTGAAGCATTGCATTCAGGCGCGCCTATTCTAGCGCAAAGATGAAAACAGTCCGTTAGAAGCGCAGGGGGTTATTTAATAAAATTGTACACACCATAATCAATTCGGAACAGCCGTCGCTGGCCGAACGCGTGTCAATCGCGTGTGCGCAGGGTCGCGATCTAAGTTGAAATCTGACAAACCCCGGTCAAGGCAAGATGAATTGATCCCCTCCCCATCTGGTCCTGGAGCGCGCTTATGCACCGCGTAGCGGCCAGTACGCAGGTGCGTTCTAGCGGCACTGTCTTGGCGGTTTACTGCACCAAGCTTAGAATAGAACGTTAGCCATTTTCATGTTTATCATGACCATAAATAATACGTCGGTTTTTTTAAAATTTCTAATACTCATGCCAATAAAGGAGTAATGCGTGGCGTAGTTGACGGAAATGCATAATTCGCACTAAGAAAATTAATAAAACGTAATTTTTACCACTAGAATGTATTTGATACTAGGAGGGGCGATAGGTATCTAGAAGATTAATTGGCCTCGTTATGACTACGACTAACCTGTGAACTTTTTAATTAAATAGAAGCATGATTTTTCTATTAGGTTTAGCTCACTCCTGTATCGCCATTGGGTTATATCAGTGACGATCGTTATCGGCCACATAGATCGCATAGACTGCGGCGTTCATGTTTTGAGATGTTTTATAAGGCAGCATGTCAAGTGACAGTAGCACAGTCAGTTCGGATGTGGCCTATTGAAAGATTTTCCGAACAGAGGAAAGAATAAGATGTCTAGATAACTGTCTTTACCATCTGTTTGCGGTTGCGGAATATTGCGAAGTGGTTTTTTCTGGCCCCATTATAACGCCAGAAAATTCTTTCATAACGCGTTGGTACACGTCTCGTTTAAAGGCAATGACTTGACGTACTGGGTACCAAAAGCTAACCCAACGCCAATTGTCAAATTCTGGGGTCCCCTCGCGTTGCGGATGCATATTGATATCCGTATCTGGAGCTATAAGCTGTAGTAGAAACCATTTTTGCTTCTGACCAATACACAGAGGCTTGCTGTTCCATCGCACGAGCCGTACAGGAAGTTTATAATAGAGCCAGCTACGGGTCGCCGCCAGGATACGCACATCTTTTATCCTCAAACCGACTTCCTCAAAGAGCTCACGGTACATTGCCTGTTCCGTGGTTTCACCAGTGTTGATCCCCCCTTGGGGGAACTGCCAGGAATGCTGTTTGTATCTCCTCGCCCATAGCACTTTTCCCTCGAGATTACAGATTACAATACCAACGTTCAGACGGTAGCCATTATCATCGATCACGAAACGACCTCGATTAAATAGAATGTAAGATGATGGAATTGTTTCATACTTACTCTGAACGGTAAACCACTGCAGGGAACTAATCGTTTTCTTATTGCAATAATCTAGGATGTGAATCATCAGTGCTGTAGTTGATAGCCGCCCTTTAACACATAGCTTCTACAGAAAAGAAGATTTTAAATCTTCAACACAACTACTAACATTTTTTAAAAAACAAGATTCTTTTGATGAGACAGTTACTATCAGGCTGCTTCTTCTGTTATGCGACTGCTAGTAGCTATACATCATGACGTCATTCAGCTATGCAATGTATGAGAATTTCTATCGCTTCGGTTATTTATACATGAGAGTAATGTAGACACAGAAGACTACCTAAAAGCGTTTCAGCTGAGCGGGGGTAACACCTATGTGAGTGCCGTTAATGATCTTCTGTCTTTATACAGTATGATGACTATTGAGTAGACGTAACTGTTAGACACTGCTACTCGGGTTTGACAGTAAGTATGTTTTATTCACCCCATGTAGAGTATGTAGGTTATTGGTACTTTTGTGTGATCAATCACAATAGCGAATGGTATGTGTTTCCCTTCCCGCTTCCAGATGAATTGTATACCTCGCGCTGCGTTTATCGACACCTTGCTGAAGGTATTTTTATGCCTTTGACACAACAAACTTTCAAGAGAGAGTCATTAATGACTAAATGAAGCTATTTAGTCGCGTGTTTATTTTTTATGCGGATATTCACTTTCTTGGATACTGTCTTAGAAAAGCAGAGTCAGGACATCATAGATGCAGTAATATCGGTTAAAAAAATTACATATCTCTGTAATGCTTTGAGTGCGAGACCAAACATATATCGCATAATCTGTACTATATCGTAATAATATTACTCATGAGTGGTACATGAGTCCGTTACTCTCTGCAAGAAAGTGGCGGCTTTTTATCTAGCAACCCTGGAACGATGCATCAATACTGATGACTAAAACCCTCTCTTTTTAAAAGACTCATTTAACCCCCTCATAATAGAACAGCATCATCTCTAATTATTCAACAATTTCAAGCTGTCTAAAAACAGTATTTTTATTTCATGCATATTTTCAAATCAAGAAAAATCTCGGCCATGATTCACTTGGCTTGCTTCATTCCTGGGATGTGCTAGGTCCGATTTTATCGGAGAGCAACCAAGACAACGCATGTCCGATCGTAAACCAAGTTGCTTGGATAGCAATAGCAAAAAAACAGTGCTCACTATAAAATTAGTGCTTGGTTGTTTGCAACAGCTGTTATGTAGACTCGCTGATTCTGTTATAAAAATGATGAAGCTTTTCTAAGATGCTCAGAATTTTTACATAACACGCGATAACGGGGATTTAATATTAGCGTCTGAGCCGAAGTAATTATGCCTAAAAAGAAAGCAAGCTTCTTCTCAAACTGAGAAGAAGCAAGCGATTAACATGCGGCGAAGACGTATACATAGCCGGAAGCGAGGAGCTAAACGCCTAGTTTTCTGAGGAGATTATTCAAGGTTGAGCTCATGCATTGCAGAAATATTAAAGCCCCCGTCCACGTGTATAACTTCACCGGTAATACCCGCTGACAGATCGGAGCACAGGAAAGCAGCGGCATTGCCGATGTCTTCAATAGTTACTACTCGTCGAATTGGCGAGATCGATTCGCAGTAAGATAACATCTTTTTGAAATTTTTAATGCCAGCAGCGGCCAGCGTTTTGATAGGGCCTGCAGAAATCGCGTTTACCCGGACGCCCTGTGGTCCCATAGAGTTAGCCATATAGCGGGCATTGGCTTCTAAGGAGGCTTTGGCCAAACCCATGACATTATAATTGGGAATGACACGTTCAGCTCCTAGATAGGTTAGTGTCAGTAGGGCTGAGTTAAGATTAAGCATTGGCTGGCAAGCCTTTGCCAGAGCTGCGAAGCTATAAGCACTAATATCATGAGCGACGGCGAAACCTTCTCGGGTTATGGCGTTCAGGTAGTTTCCATTTAATTGCCCACTAGGAGCATAAGCAATGGCATGCACGAAACCGTCAAACATTGGCCAAAACGTGGATAAATTGGCGAACAGGGTTGCGATGCTGCTATCTTCCGCAACGTTGCACGGCAGAACGATGCTGGATTGAAAATCCAAGGCAATCCTTTCAACCCGTGATTTCAATTTTTCATGCTGATAAGTGAATGAAATCTCTGCACTTTCTCGATGCAGAGCCTGAGCGATACCGTATGCAATTGAACGCTTGCTGGCAACGCCAGTTACCAGAATGCGCTTACCCGAAAGAAAGCCCATCTCATTAATCCTTTTGATCATTATTACATGTGATTAAGCGCTTTTTGGTTAATCTGACAAAAGGGCGCCTGATTTTAAAAATCCATGGTACATTCTAGCATGAACTTTTTCCCTAGTGTAGCTGCTCTCATCGTTTTCTAGGCGCATACTTAAGGATATTTACCAGCGTCTTATAAAGACTAGGTGATTAAAGCGTAGTGCTGTTGCTCCGAGAGCGTTATTTTCTGTCATGGCCGCCCCGCAGTTTAGGCGTATTTATCCCAGACCTAGTAAGTCGTGTATCGGTAACGCACGGTTATTGTTATCGGCGTCTATCTCCGATCAGCGCGCTGTTTTGCATTACAACGATCCAATCCTACACGACGTGCGTCATTATCCTGAAATCATGCGTTACATCAATACACGAGCTACTTTTCGCCTATCGTTCGAGCATAAGATGTATGATTTTTGAATACAGCGATATAGTCAGCGACACTAGTCCCGCGATTGGCACACTAACCCTTAGCGGAAAATTAGCGTGTGCAAGAAGTCCATGCCTTATTTCTGCTCAAGAGTGAGGCAATTGTGAGAGTTATTAGGATGATCCTGCTGCAGGCCCCCGGACAGGAGCTGTATTTTATCGAGGGTTGGTTGCTTTTTCCTCCCACCCAGAGGTAGTGTGTAGGCTTAAGCGGTAAGTCCAGTGGTTAGTTGATACACTGTCGCGGTTGATGCTTTTACAGGCATCCTAGAAAATGGTATAGACGTGCCTACTACGGTAGTAGGCATAGCCAAAATACAGAGGGCGATCATTAATCAAGATTTCTCTAGTCGGAGCTCAACTCTGCCAACTGGCATTATAAATAACGTTGATTTATTAGAGGTGTTTTAGAAAACATTGCTAGCCCCTGATCTTCAAGAACAGCACATCGGATATTATTTACTGCCGTTACTTAACAGTGCCAGATAAAGCCTATAGAGTAGAGGCGTGCTTTACTCAGCATAAAAGCCGAAATTTTTATCCTTCGTTCTCCTAGAGCTTCAGAGGATAATGCCAATCGAAAAATTACGCTCAACTTTTGACAGCGGTAGGACTCATCTAAAAGCTTGTAGAAGAGCATCTGGTTGTTAGCCGGTATCAAGCGAATGACGTCAAAAAAGTCCGAAAAAATTGACGCCTCCCCACATGGGGAAGGAGGGAATTGGTAATACGCGGATTACACCGGCTTACCTTCGACCGCGTGATCTTAATACAAGACGTTAATACGAGCATGCTATTGTCTGATAATGTTCGGGTTATGGTCTATCAGCATGATTCTTCCAGTACACGATATAGATTATTTTGCATTGATCTCCTATCAGTAAGTTCCATTCCTGGAGCAGCATGTGGTCCCCTAGATTTAGGCACTAGCTCGTTCACGCATATCCAACATAGCTATCAAAGAAGGCGCAGAAAAATACTCATATCAGCTAACGGCTGATATGAGGGTGCTAGATGGCACGGAATGTTCGGCATCAACCCTAATCTGTCCTCGCCAAAAAACATAGTTTTCCTAGTGACATGTAATAAGAATTACAGGTTGGTTGCTCTATGCGTAGCAATAAAGACCATTAAATCTTCAGTAGAATATGTTTCAATTAGGGGTTGAGAAATGACAAGACTAACATGCCTGCCAGAGGTGTTAGTAATATAAACTGTAAGGTATGCAGCCCGTCATGCATCGCCTCTGAGTGCAGCCTATTGGATTACTTTTGCCCGGCGTGGAAACGCGCCGGTGATCGTCCTTACCATGAACCGAACCGCGGCTTTGATTAACGGTGCGAGGTATTAAAGATATGTGCTCGCAGGGCTACACGCAGGGATAGTATTTCATAGACAAAAACTGCTACTGCTACAGGTAGGAGAAAACAGCATACTCAAAAGGTACTAAAGGATCAGTAGCACAAACTCCTAGAGGCCAAGTATCGACATAACTTCATAGCAATAGGTACACGACATCTAGGCCAAATAGGGTTTATAGAAATAATGTGACTAATAAAAAACCATAGCCTGTGCAAGCTAAAAGCTATCACGGCATTTACTCCTTTAGATTATCTAGTACGATCCATCGCAGAAAGTGTAGGTGCAACGTAGCAACTGAGAATTAGACTACGAGCACCGAAGCGATAGGGGTGTGGCATCATAACGATGAGAGAAGTTGCATCAGCAACTAGTGCGGCAATGAGTTTCACTTCGGATTGCTCTGAATGCGTGTAGTTTTTTACGATAAAACTATGGCGTTAAATCACGATACAGGAAGGGGAACCGTCTGAATTGTTACTTTTCATGCAGCAGTCAGAGAGGGTCATATCTTCACCTGTCGCCTCTTAGATTCGCCTTCTAAAACAGCTTCTACCGAGAGCAGAATGCATCATACACCGACTTGTTTTAGAGTAGCATCTATTAGTGTAAGTGTATTCACCGGAATAGTATTATAAAATTGCAAAGCCGTCTGTATAAGTGGACGTAGCCATAATAACTGTTTTTATAACTCTCACTGAAACTCATAAGCGTTTCGGCATTATATGCCTTTACCCATGCATGCTTATGAAAGCCCTAAAAGGTACGCAATGCTAGGCACTACTGATGTTTCAGCGCGATTCTTGCAGATAGAGTGTATTAGCGATAGACTATTAATTTCTAGTGCTTCAACACTCCTCTGCAGCATATGATCCAGGAAATGCGTGTGTTCTATTAAAGATCTATTTAAGTCCGATACTGATCTCGAGGTTTAGTGTTGTCATCCTTCAGGCGGGGTCGTTATAAAGAATAACCTACTGACTGGGAGAGGATAGAGCAAAAATCGCATCTAGCAGATAAATATCGAGATCGCCGTTTGATTTCATCGGAACTGAAATGAAGACCCTATTCTTTATAGGCCTTATTTCGTACTAAAGATCATCATGCTCGGTATGATATATACATTTCCGGAAGGGTAGCCATGCCATGCGCTCAGCATAAACGAGCTGTGAGGCTATGGCCCTGGTAGTAGGCGCGTCACTTCTTTCGATGGCAGCGCTCGCTGAGCGCCGGCGTTCACTGACTGTCTTTTGTAGCTTTTTCTACCTGCTGCGAAGCCGCTAACATTCGACTGCATACTTATGCTTGATAGCATAAGGCTTTAGAAAATTAAAAGAACTTCTACGCCGATATGTCTGGCATGTTTTTCTACATCAACAAAACATTGTAAACATTATATGCAACGCACGCACCATTACTTGACCCTACTAGAATTTTTAGTAGGGTCAAGGCTGGTCAACTCTAGCAGAGCCTGTGTATCAGTGGTACCGAGATACGATCACGCGACTGAAATAAGTGTATGTATTGCACTATCTCCTGCTAAATCAAGATAAGGAAGTACTTTGCGCTTTGATACTCTAATGCCGGAATTGTTATGCTCCTACAGCAAAAATGCAAGGCTGCCGTCATTCATGACCAAAGTAATAACTACATTGCGTATTACGGTGTTGATGTGTTTATGTTGACATCCACTGTTTTTTCTCAAGTGCTTAGAAAAGATGATACTAAGCATATTTTTCCTTCGCTTTATGAGTTTAAAAATCAAAGTCAACACATTTTTTAAAGACGCAGAGACAGCCACAGGCTAAAGACTGGTTTACTTCTCAGCTCGGAGTAAATAACTCTTTCTGATCAGAAAAATAGGTATCCCTCTACACCCAAAAGACCTTTGATTAATCGAGGAAGCAATCGCTCAGTTATTTATCTATCTTTGTTAAAGACCTGAGCTGCCTCAAGACCGTGTTCTGCGTGGCCCGTGAGTAAAGGAAAACTTTTGTTTTCTTATAAAAATGCTCTACTAGAATTTATTTCGTGAGATGAAAACAGACGATGAAAAATGTTTTTTCAAGGCAGTCGTTCACTGACCTATTGCGCTGTTGATAGTACGGGGCTTAAAGTTTATGATAAAAAATCATCAGGAATATCCTCCGGTGTCATGTCATAAAATTCAGAGTAAGCGTAAACTACATCAGGTAGTAGATAGCGATTAGTATATATGTCAATGGTATTATGCTTTATGGAGAAAGAAAACATCATTTAATCCCCGAACTATTGCAGGCCAGCGAAATCTTGTACAATGAAAAAACAATATTCATATGCCTAAAAGTTCTTTAGCTAAGCGGTTGCATCAGAGTCAATAACGTAGCATTAGCATATTTACTAGATTCATCAACTTATATAGCGCCATGAGTTGATGCTGTTGAAATTTTATTACTGAAATGCTTTTCATCTCAGGTGTATTTTTTCTTATGTAATTTACCGTCATGCTGTTATCTTCTAGAGATCAATAAACTTGTTTTGCTCTATGATAGAATGGCGCTTGCTATCTCTATTACATGCAAGACAGCAACGTGAAAAGCATGCCGTATGTGTTTCTTTCCCGCGAATTTTGCATCTCTGCTCGCGTTTAGTCTGCTATTTCCTCAATGCGGCCCGCTAAGTTACCCGATTGATAGTCTAGAACCGGCGCCTTATTGATTAACAGCGCCGGGTTTTACAAGCTCTATTATTTTCTTTTCCCTGTAAAAACAGTACGATTTGTATTGCTAACGAGTAATAATTATAAATTACTAAATTTAGTCTTCCTTGTCTTACACCAAGAGGTCCTTATGAGTAAGGGTATGAATCGTAAAAAAGATAGTAAAAAGAAACCGTTAAAAACACCAGAAGAAAAGCGAGCGGAAAAGCGCAATAAAAAGGCGATAGCCGATATTGTATGATGCGTGTTTGCTTTCTCCGCCACTAAAACCCGCCTATGCCGCGGGTTTTTTATTTTTCTGTAAGATAGCGCAATCATGAACAGTTTTTAGAAAAACCCATAATGACCTTAAACATGCTTGAGCATGGGCCCTGTTGCCCGGACTCAACCTCTATAGACACTACTTGGTTAGACTGCCGCAACGCGATCATCCGCAATATCATCAATGATCTTGTTAATCCAAAATTGCCATTTTCCTAGATGCATTGCCTATCCCGAGAGGCAATGACAAAGATCTTTTCGTATTCATCTTGCAATGCAAGCGGCATGAGTAGCTTTTGGCAATAATAAAGTAAATACTCTTCTGCTATGAATTTTTATTGGATCATGCTGATGTTTGTAAGTAACACTATGTTTTTATAATCTCTATGTGCAACATGAAACGTTGAAGCGCTCACTGTATTTATTCAGCCGATAGGGTATCATGTTTTTTTAACAAAATTATATCGGTTGATAGGAGGGTAACGACTATTCTCGCATCTATCATACCTCTAGAGAAAGCTTGCAATGTGATAGGACTTAACCGTGCGAAGAAAATCTGTGCAGTTAAAGTAACAAGTAAAGTGTATCTCAGTATCAAGTAGAGCAATCAATCTACCTGGTATGTGCTATGTCTTTCACTTCGGCTACAGGTAGAATCTGTAGCTGCACGAGGTTTGCTACTATGCCTGCATCAGTACTGTGCTATTTATGAAAACCTCTTAGGATGTCGAGACCCTTAAAAAATGTTAGCGATGATGAGTGAGGCTGAGTGAGGCTGAGTGATGTTTTATCCCGAAATTCGGTGATTTCTGGTGCCAGATAAAGTACTAGATCTGAGGGTCAAGACTCTATGTGTCTACACTAGCTTTAGCATTAACTTGGACGATGTGTCTGCTAAACTACATTAAGTTATCTTAGCCTAGGATCATCAACAAGGGGGAAAGAGACTCGCCGTTGACTAGGCAGCGGCTTGATTATCCCTCCCCCCCGTTGGGAAGGGGGAGGTACTGCCTTGCACTAGCGCCAGAATAAAGGCATATATCAGCGATACTTCCTCGTAGCCTTTGAAGCGACCTGATTTTCCGCCGTGGCCGGAATGCATGTCAGTATATAATAATAACATATGATCGTCGGTTTTGAATTCACGTAATTTGGCGACCCACTTTGCTGGCTCCCAATATTGCACCTGTGAATCATGCAGGCCCGTAGTGACCAATAGATGGGGGTAATTCTGCGCCCGAACTTGGTCATAAGGGCTATATTGCAACATATAACGATAGGAGATTTCATCTTTCGGGTTTCCCCATTCCTCGTATTCGCTAGTAGTCAGAGGTATAGATTCATCGAGCATGGTGGTGATTACATCCACAAAAGGTACCTGTGCCACCACACCCTTAAAAAGATCCGGAGCGAGGTTTATAACTGCGCCCATCAACAGTCCACCAGCGCTGCCGCCCATCGCAAATACTTTGTCGGGCGCTCCATAGCCTTGACGTAAGAGTTCTCGGCTGCTGTCAATAAAATCATTGAATGTATTCATTTTATTGAGTAATTTTCCATCTTCGTGCCACGCTGGACCTAGCTCTCCACCTCCGCGTATGTGTATCAACGCAAAGACGAATCCACGGTCCAGTAAACTCAGCCGGCTAGAGCTGAAATCCGGATCCATGCTGCTGCCGTAGGAACCGTAGCCGTAAACTAGCAGAGGATTACTCCCAGGCTTGAATAAATCCTTTCGGTACACCAGCGATACGGGAACCTGTACGCCATCTCGGGAGGCGACCCAGAGACGTTCGTTGCTGTACAATTCTTCTTGAAAGTTTTTTATCTTCTGTTGCTTTAGCAGTTTACGTTCTCCGGTGTCCAGATTAATCTCAAATAATGTTGTTGGTTTGGTCATGGAGGAGTAACCGTAACGCATCTTCACACTTTTTGGATCTGGGTTATAGGCTAACCAAGTCATATATGCGGGATCATCAAATGTGATGTTCTTTTCTTCGCCAGTTAACCAACTAATTTGCCGGAGTGTGGTTAGTCCTAAATGGCGTTCCTCTATTACCAGCCACTTGTGAAACAGCAAGAAGCTCTCTAGCACCACTTCTTTTAGTGCTGGGACTAATACCTGCCACATGCTTTCCTCACCGGACTGTCCTCGATACAGCGCGAAGTTTTTACCTTCGCGATTAGATCGAATATAGAAGCAGCCTTGATAATGATCTAGTGAATATTCATGATCGCGCCTCCTCAGTAAAAATCTCTTCGGTTTTGATTTTGGATCGTCAGCATCTATCAGCAGGGTTTCACCAGATGTGGCGCTGCTGAGGACGATTAGAATATAGCGCTGCGAGGTGGTCTTATGTACGTTAACATAAAAAGTATCATCTTTTTCTTCATAAATAAGCTCATCTTCTGTATTCGTCGTGCCCACTATATGGCGCCATACTTGATATGGAAGTAACGTTTTTGGATGCTTGTGGACGTAATACAGCACCCGGGAGTCGTTAGCCCATTCGAAACTAGAAGACGTGTATTCAATGACTTCCGGAAACCATGCATCACGCACTACATCCTTAAATCGTAACTCATAGAGGCACCTGGATAAAAAATCTTCAGCGACAGCCATGATACGATTATCAGGACTGATATCTAGTCGGCTCATCGTATAAAATTCGCCTTTTGTAGCGCGCTGATTGCCATCTAGCAAAACCTCCCAGGACTCTTTTGGATTTGCCGATGCCGGCTGACGCATGTAGATAGCGTGTTCGTTACCTTCTTCATAACGACTTTGATAGCGATAATTACGCCAGACGTAGTAAGCAGAATGATCCTGTTGAGGAATGCGCTCCACCATTTCTGTGAATAGTTGCTTCCGCAACGTTTCATTTTTAGCCATCATCATGGTACCGTAAGCATTTTCCTTCTGAAGATAACTGAGCACTTCCTGGTCTTGACGCTGATCATCGCGTAGCCAGTAATAATTATCTGTGCGGGCATCGCCGTGTACTGTTAACGTAACAAGTCGTTTTTCAGCTTTGGGTGGCAAGGTCATACGACAATTCCTTTTCTCTTATAAAAATAGAGCAGCATGAATGCGGTGCGATTGTGTATATTAAATTTATGATAATGTTTGACGTTTGTAACTCAAATGGGCCGTTTTAGGCGATACTAATACTATTATTAGTAATGCAATATACAGTCTGAAGGACCTCATAATACGCATTGCTTATTAGTCATTCGTCAGAAGCTCTAATTTATCGACGATACCTGTTCAGGTTGCAAGAGCTGACTCATCTATATACCGTTCGCTCATCGCGATGATGAATAGAAAAGTCTACAGTGCGCATGGTAATAAATTTCTTCACGCTATGCAAAAAATAAATCTGCACCTAAATTGTGGTAACCGAGTGAACTCTGGTTGCTTATGGCGGAGTAGAGGAATTATCTTAGGGAGGGGTAGCTTTTTTATAATCCACATTCTTGCGGAGTGCGTGTATTTAGATTTTATGACCCATGTTAGCCATTACAACTTTGATTGAGATGAAAGGAATAAAAAACCCTATATTTTTTATTAGAAAATTCATATTAGCCATACGATTCTGCTTTCCCTGCAACTTATTCGCGAAGCATAATCGCTTATTTAGACTTAGGCCATAGGGAGAGCTACAGCTAACCAAAGAGCTGTCTATGATCAGACTATATTTACCAGTCTAGATGAAGAAGGTATACTACGGGCTGATGTTTCCAACTCCGGAAAAGGTTAACCGTGGTTTTGTATCACGCCCCGCAAAAGTTATTATCGTATAATCTTAGAGGAAGCGGGGGCGCTGCTAGTCAGAAAAATTGCAGTGTGCTTTAAGTTATTTCAATACGCCAAACAATATATTGTCGCCTTAGCCTGAGTGAGGTGTCATGCCGGCTCTACGGCGCCGAGCTAAAAAATATCGCAAATACATCTCATATAACAGTCACATAGATGCATCTCTGCATCATAGCTTTATTAAATCTAATAGGATTACATGACTCGTCAAATCCTATCACAACCATTATTCTCCGCTCTGGACGGCATTAGTTACCTGCTGAATAGGCCCCGATGATAGTGAAGAGTTTTTAGAATTACGATTATTCCACTTAGCGTCCATTGATGTATGATAAATACGTGAACTCAGATGATCGTCTAGCAGTGCTTTGAACTAGCACGTTCTGATTATCTCCGGCGATCGATGGAGATAACTTACTTAAGTTTAGATATTATTCACTGCTATTCAAAAATTGACTATCAAACAAGGTGAATGTAAACAGATCAAGCTGTTCCAGACTGAAGAGCCGCGTCGTCAGAATCAGAGGCTGCGCTGTCTTCACTAACAGCCTGCTCTGTTTTATAAACTGCTTGCCAAATCTCTCTTGTTATGCCTTTTTTAAAGGAGGGTAAAATCTGTTGTTATCTCGTTGTTAAAAACGGCGAGGAGGAATTGTCTCCGGGCAACATAGAGCACTATGCAACCCTTAACGTCTCAAGTTTTTCTCGGCCATACGCAACGGTCTGAAAACATTCCACTAACGAGTATAGAAAAGATACATAAGGACGCAAGCGTAGAAAAAACTTTTTTAAACCTGGGGTTTGTTGAAAAAATTAAAATTTTAGGGAATCTTTTGGTTACCTGACTAGGGTTCTTTCGATTAATTTTTTCTGTGGATAAGCTAAATTTTAAAAGCACTGACCGCTCACTTATCACGACTCCCTCAAGAAGCGAGAGGTTATTATAGCATGCGTAGATTCCTCAGTTATTACTATATAAACAGACAAGAGATTTTGCCAGCGGTGTAGACAATCAGATTGCGACTCAGGTTAGAGCGTCAGAGCAATGCTTGTGATGCAAGGGGTTTTTAAATTTTTGTTAAGCATTTGACATGAATATGTTGACTAGAGTTTTACTCTAATAGAGTTGTTCCTAAGCGCTTACACTATCCTGTGCTCCGTAAGTAAGTGAAGAGAGTTCAGATCAGTATAAAAGGTCAAGATGTGATGATATTACTTATTAGGTGACTGATACACTGCTGCTTAAAAGTTTTAGGTAAAGGATAAATAGAAAATCCTTGAGCATGCATCTAGAGACGAAGATGATGGTGCACGTTATCTTGCACGAGTCTATAAGCGTGTAATATGTGCCATAATCTCTTCTGATACGCTACATGGCCGCACCACTGATTCACATGCCCTACCAGACTTAATAAAGCATAACTTCACCAAAAAAATCCAAAATATGTCGTCTTATAAGCGCTTATGATGACACGTTACTCCCATGATTCTGTATCGGTTAAGGAAGAGAATAAAGCCACTGATCCTACTGCGGGGCGTACAAGCGTTACCAGCTGAAGGTACGTGCATAAATACACGGCGTATTTTTTCATAAAAAGACTGCATATCTTACTTAGTTCAGTGAAGAGATGTCTCTCTAACATGGATTATGATGAGGTTGTATCTGATAAAAAATACACCTGAGATTGCAAGAATAAGAGAATAAAACGTAACAGAAGAATAGGATTCTGCATTGTTATTAACAAAACGCACTTATCTGGTAGAAGACCAGGGATATAATAGATAAATAAAACCATGAATTTATTAAAAGTTTTGGGAAAAGTCAGCTCCATGACACTTTTGTCCCGTGTATTGGGATTTATGCGCGACGTTATCCTTGCGCAGGTATTTGGCGTAGGCATAGCGAGCGATGCCTTTTTTGTAGCCTTTAAAATTCCCAACCTACTTCGGCGTATCTTCGCCGAAGGCGCATTTTCGCAGGCGTTTGTGCCTATTTTAGCGGAATATAAGAACCAGCATAACGATAAGGAAACTCGAGCGTTTATCTCTCATATCGCCGGATTTCTCACGCTGATGCTCTCAATGGTTACCGTTTTTGGTATCGTCATGGCGCCTTGGATCATTATGATTACCGCTCCGGGGTTTGCAGATGCACCGGAGAAATTCGCTCTAACGACTTCGCTGTTACATCTTATTTTCCCATATGTTTTATTCATTTCACTCACGTCTCTAGTGAGCGCGATACTTAACACCTGGAACCAGTTCTTAGTGCCAGCGTTTTCGCCAACATTACTTAACATCAGCATGATCGGGTTCGCACTTCTGGCTTCACCGTTTTTTCATCCACCAGTCATCGCGATAGCCTGGGCCGTGCTCGCCGGCGGCATTCTCCAATTAGTATGTCAACTACCGAATTTGAAAAAAATTGGTATGCTGGTGCTACCTAGAGTACAACTTTGCAACGCTGGCGTATGGTCCGTACTAAATAAAATGGGACCAGCTATCCTCGGTGTATCTGTAGGTCAGGTTTCACTGATTATCAACACCATCTTTGCCTCCTTTCTCTCAGCCGGGTCCGTCTCATGGATGTATTACGCCGACCGCCTAATGGAGTTACCCGCAGGGGTCCTAGGCGGTGCGTTAGGAACCATTTTATTACCTTCGCTATCGCGTAATGTTACCTGCGGAAAGCGCGATGAATACTGCCTCCTGCTAGATTGGGGCTTACGCTTAGGACTGATGCTGGCGCTGCCTAGCTCGGTAGCGCTTTGCATCATGGCGCACCCTCTGACAATTGCATTGTTTCAGTACGGCCAGTTTTCTCATTTTGATGCCTTGATGACAGCGCGTGCGCTGATAGCCTACTCCGTGGGTTTAGTGGGTCTGATCTTGGTCAAGGTCCTCGCTACCGGTTTTTACTCACGCCAAGACATCACAACGCCGGCACGTATAGCAATGATTACCCTAGTGATGACACAACTCATGAACTTGACCTTTATCGGCGCTCTGCAACACGCCGGGCTCTCGCTTTCGATTGGCCTGGCTGCCTTACTCAATGCTGGCATGTTATACTGGCAACTTCGCCGACAAAAAATATTTCAGCCGCAACCGGACTGGCTCGGCTTTTTCTGCCGTTTGATTCTAGCGGTGATAACTATGGCCGCAGCATTAGTGGGGATCTTATCGTTAATGCCGAACTGGGAAGAGGGCCACATGCCTTGCCGGCTGCTGCGCCTGATAAGCGTAGTAGGGGGAGGAGCTATCGTCTATTTCTCAATGCTGTGGGTACTAGGATGCCGGCTACATCACTTTTCTCGCTCGCCGAAGTCTTAGAAATCCTGCTTGCAAGAAAAAATACAGCTTATAGTAGGCGAGATGTTTTAACTACTGCGAACCTTTGTTGAAAAAAGTATATTTACGCTTTAACTATTCTCTCATCATCCCTGAAATTCTAATAATAAAAGGTGGTTTGTATCCTGTCGCACAGGGGTGATGTAGGGATGCGTTAACGCATGTTATAAACTTATGGCGCCGCTACTATATTTCTAAGACTATGCTCTTCTCGTCCAGAGAACACTCTAAGTGAACGGGGGGGAATAAAAAAGGAACATGCAGTGAAAATGTCGATGGGGTCCGCTGAGAACACAGCCTAGCAAGGCTTTGTTAAACGAGTATGGAAATTTAAGCTAGAGTATAGCGTAAGTACTCGCATCACTGGATAAATCACTCCGACATAGAAAAATATTTATGCTTATTGATGACATAGTAGTACTGCGTATACGTGTCTCTGGTGGTTCAATAACGAGAAGTGGCTTTGTAATCAGGGAGGGGTCGGTTGATTACTATTACGATATACATGGCGATTATGATCTGCTGTTGATACCATTAATACAGCCGATGATACCTTCAGGGCATGGAGACATAATATTGGCGAGAATTACACTACGGATGAAACCCTGCAATTAAAAATTAGTACTTGAGAAGAAGTTATGATAACTATAACTGATACTTAGGAGTTATTAGCATCTACTTCATCTACCTAATTAAGATGCTTAGGTGGGGTGAGACGATGGTTATAGCTATAGGGTTGAAAGGGTATTCAGATTCTGAGAACCTCCAGAACCTCCGGGTTTCCTGGGTGTTAGTTTATACGCAGGAACTGTTATAATATTGATTTCTTCAATTAAAACAGTAAGGTGATGAAAATAAGAGAGACATTTAAATGGGGAGAAAAGATTTGGTGCACCCGGGTGGATTCGAACCACCGACCCCCACCATGTCAAGGTGGTGCTCTAACCAACTGAGCTACGGACGCAAACATAACATTTACTAATGCATCAAACTCTCGATAATTATTATGCTTATAGCGTACTCTTTCGCTAATTTTTTCTAGCGGATATTTGTCTTGCTTTGCTTAACGATAAATCGTTAGCGATGATATCGTGCTTGATCACGTTTTTCAAGAGGGAAGCTCGCTTTGCTTTCCTTCCCCAGCGCTGTTTAAGCATCAAGGAATACTAGGAAATGCTCATGAGTCTCGACTGTGGGTGTTGGTGAGGAATGCTGCCGCTGAGTCCGCCGCCTTCCGAAAAACCGGAGAAGGCATTGTGCGTATACAGCTTGTGCCATGCATTGCATGATCAAAACAGCGACAGGCATCAGGCTGATAATAAACTTAATCTAGAAACTGCTAGGTTTCATATCTGAGTAGTGCTAATCTGCTAGAGATCGAATGCAATCATTCCATAAGGGGAACCAAGAAGTCAATACGCGTAAAACATGAGAAACCAGCTTTATCTGGTATCGCGATATTACGCAGTAAGACACCATCTAATCACTTGGCGGGCATCAGAAGTATATCTCTATATCACAGTGCAATGACTTGACGCCGAAGGGTGATCAATAAGGCAGAAAGTCCTAGGCTGAAATTATTTTCATGATCAGCTTCGACTGCTCTATTCTGCCCGTCTGCTAAATATTTCCAGCCTTAGAGCAACGTCGATATCGTTTGTTGTTACGATGCTAATAGACAGCGGTAGAAAACACATGCAAGACGAAAGTCAGCGTGACTAAAGATCTATCTACTACCATAATACAGAAATAATTGATTTATAAGCATTACTAATGTAAGGAGATAAGCTCGCCGCATGCAAGACGGCGTCCACTGCAGATTCTGTGTGTAAAGTCACTTTAGCGACAGCGAAGTGGATTTTTACTCCACCTATCGAGCAAAAAAAACACAAAAACATGGGCATCTGGCACTTGTAGGCGATAAACAGGATAGATGTGATCTTATTTAACTCTCTGGTCGAGAGGGCTGTTCTCTGCCGACCATAGGGTTGAGCTATGTGACGCTCATCGTCAACATTAGTCGCAAGTTTTGACAAAGAATATGACCGGCCTTTAGATGGCGGTTCCCGCCGATGTAGATGCAAATAACTGGGATGGCGAAAGCTAGCGCAATATACGGTTCTGTAGCATAATATTCAGAAAAGTACTTTTTTAAGTAAGGTATCCAGTGTATTAACGAAAAAGCTAACGGATCCAAACGACTCAATGCCTTTAATACTAAAGTATAATATATAATGAAATTTATATCTTAAGCATATGACGCGATATCCGTGGTTTTGTGATTAAAGTTGTATTGTATCAGCGTTTTACATTCCGTACATGAGGGGAAAGCAGAGTGATATGCTGTCATACGACACTTGCATTATAGTAGAGTAGAAAACTTTTTGCATCGTGGATATACTGTTTATTATGATTTTGCAATCATTGATTACAAGTGTTGTCTTTAAAATCTAAAGTTTTAGCGAGCGTGTCGTCAATAAAAAACTTGTGCGGTGATTTATATTGTCTTTGGCATTATTAACCGCGTCATCGATGAGCGCGCGTGAATCATTGCTCCGCCTCCTCGACCTGCCTGCCGGTAATAGTTGTGGGGACCCACATTGTTATTCTGAAGTCTTTTAAAGCGAAACATCATTGGTTTCTTCTGGCGTGGGTAGGCTGATAGCCTAGTTGTTTTTTTTAGTTGGGGTTACCTGCTAATTAGATTCTCATGTTCAATTAAACAGCTGCGTTCATAATATGTTGCTGCTTAATATTGCACAGGCGAATTGCATAAAAGTACACATGATCTTTTTTAACAACACATCATGAAATTACATGATATTATAATCGTCTTCAGCAACCGCGGCACTAATGATAGGGAATAGGGTCTCTATTATATCAGACCCGACAGAGCCCCTATATCACCGTTATTTCTGTATCGTCAATTACCAAAGATCATTTCATGTATCGCATGACTTTTTTAAGTAATTGCAATATTCGGCAATTATTACCCTGGATAAATCTTATTATTTCAACAACTTACTTCTATTAAAAACTATATATTACAATCTTTTTTCGTTTTCTGATAGCAACGCTCTCAAACAGAAAAGAAGAGTGACGGTATTGTGGGTTCAGTAGTCATCTATTTCTGCATGAACAAAAAACAGTTCTCTTAGAGAGCGTGACCTACCCTTATATCTACTCAGATAAGGTCATGACTAGGGTTTGAATAATGCACTGAGTTGTTTCCTCTCTGAGAGGCCGCAGAGGGATGAGTTGACTTAATTCAACATCTCATGGATCCGCTACCAAGATGCCTGGGCGTATTCTGTACGCAGTCAGTGAGCAAAACTCCAGGATTAGCAGATCAATCTCAAGATGCACTAAAAGTACTTATGTAGTCATTGATAGCACTAACCTAAAGGGTTTTGTGGTGAAAGCGAATGAATAGTCTAGATGCAGCGTGCCGAACATACAGAGTAAAGCATATGCGCTACGTGCAGTAGATAAAAGCCAGACAGGAATAATATTTAGAAGTTGATTACAGACTACTGCCTGTGATGCAGTAGTTCTAACGGGTATGATATAATAGAGACCTTAGTCGCTCAGAAATGCCAAAGTTGTTAATAGCGATTGTAATATAGGTTACTTTCATGGTGCGCGATTTTCCAAATCATAAGGTGTCATATTGCACCCCGATAGCCAGGCGTAAAATATTGATTTACTTATACTATAATCGTATCTCCTCGGTGAAAACGAGCTTCTGAGAAGAAGTGAATGATCATTAAAAAGGGGAAATAAGTTATTGATAGCTTTCACTGGTTGAAATGAGCTATATCCTGATTCCAAAAATTTTAGGTAGTTATTTTAGTCTCTCTGACCATGGTCCGCACTTGGGTTGAGGTGAAAGTCGTAGTCAAGGTTTTTTACCGGATGACGCCTTATGAGAATAATGCTAGAGACCGTTCATTCTGCTAAACAATAGGGCCTCGAGCAGCTAAGTCGCTACACACTCCCGTGGAATGAAAAAGGATGTAAAAATATTACAATTAGTACGATCTATTAGTAAGTCAGTAATCTCAGGATATCTTGAGGTTGTTATGCCGACATTTATTCTCTTTTCTTTCGGAAAAATCAAGAACTATTCACGCCTTCCAGAAAGCATTTTTTCTCCTCCCATATAGTAAAAACCCACTGACAGATCTATACTGTCAGCTCAGGAGCACTGGTTAAGGGTTTGTTGTCTATACAGCAACTACACTGAGCCCGTCATTAGCAAAATATTTATTTTTCAATCAAGTTTTTGTAGTGTAAGAACGCAGTTACCTAAAATAGGCAAGTGTTGTTACGTTTAGTAATATTTAGTTTTTATATTACTTAATATTATATTTGTGTATTACAGGGTGCTCGGATGTTCTAAAAGCTCATTTAGCTTTAACTCTGTATTCTTTTTTATCCTTGGGGCTTCCCCGCAGAATGTTAGAGTTACTAAGTTTTTGATGATGAAACGTTTAATCATGATATTTCTTCCGGCATGACGCTGTCAGTTTGCGCTCATAACAGCAAGCTGATAGGCGATTTTTACTATATTTCTGAGGTGGTTTTAAAAAAATAAATACCTTTCTTAAACCTCAGCTAAGCACATAATGTTTTTTCAAAACCGCTCATTTGACCTTTTAGCAATGCATTGATTTACCGGGATGCAAGACTACAGTCGGTTGTTGTTAAAAAAATAAAAAAATCGTAGCAGTGCATCATGATGCTGTATGTATGATAGCGTACTGGTTTAGAGTCAAACAGGCTTAAAAATTGACGCACAGTATACCCCATACTAAGATGAAACACTGCAGGTTGCAAGAGGCTATAAATCTAATATCATTAGAGCTCCAAGTAACGCCTACTTGGCGGATTATTAGTGCATAATAGGCAGAGTATGGCTGGGAAAAGTATTGAGGTATGATAAATTAACTACAGGCGCTGGAGCTGCGAGTACGGGAAAATGGTGATCATACTTTAATCGTAGTGCAGCGAAGAGGCCGATCTGCACTTAGCAACGAGATGTCGTGAAGATAAGCAAAAAGCCAAATGATGACCTTGTCAACGCGCCATTGCTTTTCTACGTACGCTGAGGAAAAAACTGGCTATGAAGCTGTTTTTCGCGCACCACAATAAGCGACCGCTAGGTAACCCCATCAACACTTGTTATATAGTGCCAGAATGTTTTTTTCCAGCTTGGCAATCATGTCGCTCAACACCTGAAGCTCGGGTTCGCTAATACCCTTAAGGATTGCATCTCGAGTGCTGTCGATAACATCGTTAACTTCTTTAATAATAGGCGCAGCAGATGCAGTTAGTTTAATCCGTTTCGCTCGACGATCATTAGTACAGGTATGCCGAGTAATGAGTTTTTTTTCTTCGAGCTGATCTAACGTCCGTACCAAGGATGGTTGTTCGATACCGATAGCTTTGGCCAGTTGAATCTGAGACTGCTCAGGAGGTAACTGGTAGATATTATGTAAAGTGATCCAATGCGTCTGTGTAAGTTCCAAAGGTTTTAAGCGATGGTCAATTAAGGCACGCCATACTCGAACAAGGCGCGCTAAATCAGCTCCTAATGGCGATTCCAAGTCTCTCTCCTTATAATCAAGAGCTAATTCATGTTGCTCTCAGATGCCTCGTATATCCTAATATGCAGATAAAAAAATTACAAATATATGTAACGATAACCTAAAAATGATGTAGAGTTCGATGTAATCAGCATCTTATGCCTTAATAAACATTAAACGTCCTATTTAGACTAATTCCTATTGTGATGTAAATACTGACGTAGGCTTTTTATACCTTTCAAAGGAATCCGGGAAACCTGCATTCGTTTTGAAGAAAAAAACTAGTTTGTTGATCACTGTAATATAATGGTTCTTAGTGATGTGTTTTAGGCTTGATCTAACTTAGATGAAGTTATGCAACACTAACATTCGATGTATGAAATTAATATACTGCAAGTGATGTATATGAATAAATAATTAATTTTTAATAATGTTAAAATACTATATGTTTATAATTTTAGCTAAATGTGTTAGTTAAATCTGATATTGTTTCCACACCCGTTATATTGTGACTTTTTAAGTAAGCGCTCTTCCAGATCGGCTCATTTCGTTCGACTATAAAAATGCTTGATACCATCACGAGCCGAAAGTAATTTATACATTGTTTTCTGCAGATGAAAAACATCACTGTGTGCGTTAACACATGAGAGATTATTAAATAATCTTTTATTCACGTTCTAATTTTGAAAGACACTTCTACAAAAAGTTTTTGATGTAAGTGCGTAAGTATCAGCGATACTAGCTTGTTAATTAAATATATTATCGCATATGATATGATTGATTAAGTATAAGAAAACCTCATAAACAAGTCACGTTTTAAGCATGAAAATGACTATATGTCATTAACGTACATTGACATTTTTGATCGTCTAGAATTTGTGATAAAATTTAGGAAAAACCTAATCTATTTCTAATAAGAAATCATGGAAGTAGTGACGTATGTTTCTTGGATCCGTTGAAGGTACTAACGAATATCATTGAGTTTTTTTGCTAGCAAAATCGCTTTTTTCTATGATTCAATTAATTTTAATATCCCAAAAGCGTAATGCGGTTAAGTATCTTGACTCTTTCTATTGCTCTACCTACCTGAATATTATAATCAGACCGAATGAGATGACCGCTCAGGAGTGCTGTAAACCGGACAGCCTCACCCTTGCGGTCAGTGACCGAGGGTGAGGCCTAAAGATTTTTTTTGGGTCTTATGATTCCGGATCAAATACTGATTTAATTGCAGGGTTAGCCTCGTCTTATGAGCTGATCTAATATTATCCCTACCGAGAAAGTATAAACTAATTCACAATAATATTTAACAGAGCATTATTATGCTAATGTTCTTCGTAAGAAACGTTATTAAACGACACTTACATTTTTCTGTGGGATGACTGTATCATATTCAAACGATTTTCTTTATTAGACATTGCTATATGCGATCATTTGGCAGAGATTTTTTTATGAGCCACCCTGTCTGCTAAGAGGTGATACTAAGACCATGATGTTCACTTATCTACACCATTCTGGTAAACCGTTTATTTTTCTTCAGCAAAACCTTTCAGTCCAATATTATTAATGAATAAACACATAATTTCATTATGCCTTAACGTGTTTATTCTTGTTCCGACTCTCATTGCTTAGCACGGCAAGCAATGAGAGTCGGGGTCTGGTCACATCTATATAAGCTTAAATATTAAGCGACTGAATTCCTTTAAAGCGATCAGAGCTAGTCAAATTAACCGCCTCATGATCAGCATCATGGTACTCTCGCGAGATCTGAGTTAACAGATATCGGCTAGACCGTATAAGAGCATTCATTGCTTTTTATGTAAAAATGGTTAACTCATCTATCCATGCTCTCAGAGCACTCAACTACTTAACAGGCTAGTTGTGTATTGCTTAGTTCATAATCAAAACCTGTTAGGTTGCTATGGAGATCATTTCTTAAAAGAAGTTAACTAAACTTGCGAAATGATTATTTGCACTTTAGATTTGTTCAAAAAAATGGAAACGTTAACATTTAATAAAATCATGCAGCTAGTTCTTAAAAGCACTAGCTTAAAAGAGTTCAAAGTAAACGAAAATAAAAAGTCTGCCAGCAGCAGTGTAGAGCAACGTACAGTAGGGAGTCAGAGCTACTGAGCAGAAAACAAGACGCGGTATAAAATGATTTCTTTAGATTTATCACAAAAGCGCACTATGTAGATAGCGGTTCTTCCGAATTTGATACCATAAATCTATAAGACAATAAGGAAAGTCTTAGATTTCGGAACTCACGATACACCTTACTAGCATGCCGTTTTGTTGAGGCAGCAATAAAGCCAATTATCACGCCGCAGCAGAGTGTCAAATATTAGTTGATCGTATTAGCGGAGGTTAACTATTCGCCTCAAAATCAGCATCTGGGCACAGTCATGAGAGGAATGGCAAGTCCCCGGGTTTCTTTCTGACTCTCATGTTTACCGCCTGAAACAGCCTTATACGGACTCAACACACTGACGTGTGTTCATCGAAATCGACGTTAATTAGATTATCCTACCTCTAGGTAGGGCTATAAAAATGCTCAAAATACTTTTTTAGTAAATCTCTTAGGTGTGCTAAGGATCGTTTACATTTCGGGAGAATAGTGCTGTTGGTAGTTAAGGACTCGTCAAAAATGCTTTTCAACAAACTCTATTAAGATCTTACAGGATAACGATGCAATCGGTTTAAGCCAAGATCATTCAATGATACTATATCTTGCACGCTGTAGTGAAAGGGAAAGTATTTAAATGCTTTTTCTATAATCGTTACAATGAAAAATAATGTTAGACTCGATGAATAATAACGAAACGCCTTCTAGTGACTTAAGGAACCGATAAAATGCTAAAGACTATCGAAAAAATTCAGCAACAGATCACCGAGAATCCGATTTTACTGTACATGAAAGGCTCCCCAAAATTACCGGGATGTGGTTTTTCCGCGCAGGCTGTACAGGTGCTTTCTGCGTGCGGTGAGCGTTTTGCTTATGTGGATGTACTAACTAATCCTAACATTCGTGCCGAATTGCCAACATTCGCTCACTGGCCAACCTTCCCGCAGTTATGGGTGCGTGGCGAGCTGATCGGCGGATGTGATATTATCGTTGATATGTACCATCGCGGGGAATTACTGACTCTGATTAAAGAAGCGATAGTAAAATACAATTCTCAAGAGAATCATTCATAGTATGAGCAATTTTTTATTCTATGCAGGGAGAATAAGACATTATACACCAACTAAGGTGTATGCTAGCTTAGCTTTTTTCAGAGGAAATTACCGCGTGGTTTGACATAAAAGCGTTATCGTTGCCGCGCATGTCTATCGATGACGGGATCCACACAGCTCGCTTATCAGCATGAGTAGGGTTACATTTTGAGAGCTGCGTTAGAGTGATCCTGATCAGCGATAGAATCATTTTTTATGTCACGCGTTAGGGGTGTAGATACCGGCCAGCCTCCCAGGCGTTTCCAGCTGTTGACTAATTCACAAAATAAACTAGCCGTACGTGCGGTATCGTATAGTGCTGAATGTGCTTGATTCCTGTCAAAGGGGATGCCGGTCGCAGCACAGGCTTTAGCTAACACGGTCTGTCCCAGTACGAGGCCACTTAGTGCCGCAGTATCAAAGGTAGTGAAGGGATGAAAAGGGTTGCATTTTAGACTAGCACGCTCGGTTGCGGCCATCAGAAAGACGTGATCAAAAGCAGCATTGTGAGCGACGATAATGGCGCGGTTGCAGTCCTGATCTTTAATTCCTTTACGTACGAGTTTAAATATTTCATGCAAAGCTTTATGTTCAGTCACTGCACTGCGTAGTGGGTTGTACGGATCAATACCGTTAAAGGCCAGCGATTCGGGATTAAGCAGGGCGCCGGGAAAGGGCGCTACATGGAAATGTAGCGTGTTGTCAGCATTCAACCAGCCATCGTTATCCATTTTCAGGGTTACAGCGGCGATTTCTAACAACGCATCGGTTCTTGGATTGAAACCCGAGGTTTCTATATCAATCACAACGGGATAAAATCCCCGGAAGCGCGCCCGAAGAGTGTTAAGATCCTTTATTACAGCCATGCTTATTCTTATTTTTAGCTAAGTTAGCCGCTATTATGGCAAATTTTAGTGGGTCTTGCATGGTGAGTTATACCTGTGAAGCGGGATAAAAGAGCTATAATCCTGCGAGTCTCTTCTGTGGTCTCTCCTCCCTAATGACCTATACTTTGACCGTGCTGCTATAATATTAACTTTCTATTCGCCAGCGCATTAATGCAGGCGATGATTATGCTTAATAGTTTTTTTACTCCCAACAGTCTTTATTAAATTAATAACCGTTTTGAAGAAGCGGTTCCGCACGAAATGGGATTGCATTGTTTTTGAACGTCTCGTTTTCTCATTTCTTGCATACTATAGTCATCCAGATAAAAATAATCACCCAGAAAGTGTTTTTCGCCGGACAATAAGTCCGCGACTTACTGCAGATCCATAATAGCTTACTTTCTCTTTTCAGGTATAGTTACTTCTGCAAAAATGGGTTTAGGCTTCAATAAAGCCACTATATACACAAAGACCTATAAGGGGGGTACAGCGCGGCCGAATGCTGCTGCAATTTGCGAATGATCCCTATCTTAACTGCCATGGCGTGCGTCCTATAGTGCATTTCCAGTGCTGTTCCCCGACACGGAAAGCAGATCTTGAGAAATGCAGGTATGATGCAGGATCATCAAACAATGCTATTAATACTCCCATGAAAACTGTTAGGGTGCTGTTTTTTCAGAACTCGCTATTTATAAACAATCTGAAGCATAACAAGACCTTCTGCTCCTATCAGTTCTAAGAAGAGCAGCAGGATGGGATAATGTAGGTCAGCTAGCTTGAAGCAAACATGACACTGAGATGATGCAATGATTAGGGAGCGGTATAGTGTTGTTCGAAAAAAATACACCAGGTAACTCCTGCCACCGCAATTAGCGCAGCGCCGTCATAGAAAAAATGCGCAGTTATCATCGGTACATATAGTGGATCAGCACAACAATACTGTGCGCCCGGGAGCCAGACTTTATCTAGAAAGTAAAAGGAAAACTTCAAAATGATCATCACCAGTCGTGTGCTTTTTCGTAAGCTAGAGGCGTTGTGTCATAAATGATTGATAGAAAACCACGAGGTTATTACGGACGTCATGGAAAGATATTTTCAGACCGATGCTACTGACAACAACTACGTTATCTAGTACGCCATATCCGCAGCATGTAGAAGAATAAGTAAGGATCTAAGACTATGTTCTTACTTTGATATTAATATATAATCAGGTGCTTTAGTCGGATAAGCGCCAAAACATTCGCTTCATCGCAGTCGCCGGGCGAGACAAGATGTCTTCAGTAGGGAAATTGAACATAATCCTACCGTCGAGTTTTTCTCCCTCTGTATTAAAAAACCTTATGCGTTCTATATATGCTCAATGATACAAAATCATGCTGTTATTTTAATACATTGTTAGTAGATTATGCTGATCATCTTTCTTGTTCCCTTTTATTATGGGGTCTTGCTTCATAATGGTATGTTCAGGCTATGCAGAAATTTACTCAGTCAAGAGTATAAATATACATATTTAACAAATATATGCCTTTTCTCAAGCATGTGATTACACTCATACGCAGGAGTAGGTTATATTCTGAACCTTGGTGCAGTAAGAAAAGCGTCTGAGTTTCTTCTGTTGTAAGGTTATATTACTACTAACATATATTAACAGTGCCGTCAGCCTAAATTGCCAATATATTTGGGTGGTTTTCGTTATTGCCTTTAGTAGATTTTTTTACAGCAGTTGCCCTTCTGTGCGGTAAGTCAGCCTAAATAATTTTAGGTAATGTATTGTCTATTGCTGGATAGCGTTTACGCTGTTCTTTGCATCTTTCGACATATGCAACCGGACTACCCCCCAGTCTCCTGAACGAAAAATTTTCAGAGCGATGCAATCCATGACCTCACGGGCCCTTTCATGAACATGCTGATCATTTAATACTGATGTCAGTTGTCTTTTTTCGAATGCCCAAGAAAAGAAAAGAATAGTGTTGACATTTAAAAAGCAGCGTTATAAATAGAGCGATGCAGTCAACAAAAACCTCTCAAATCCTTAGTAAACAGCCCAAGACTATACGATTATTAGCGGGTTACTGGAATACCACTGACGGACTGGTAAAGTAGGTGGTGACGCTATCGCAAAGAAGTATTATCTATGTCATGAATAAAAGACTGAGTCATTCATTTATAATCTGAGAGAATTAGATTGCTTGATAGCGGTATTGGAGGTGGGCGAGATAGCACTTTTAATCCTTTTTCCATATGAAATATCTTTTAAATACATCGTTTTGAGATGAGATAATAGTAACCTTAATTTAAATTTTTTAAAAACTCTTTAATGCTGCTGAAATTTCATATTTGAATGACAGTAATTACACCTAGAAAAAGAAGTAGTATTTTACAAGCGCTCGATAGCTTTAATCACCCTTCGGTGCAGCAGACGTCTAGGTAGTCTAGTCATCTTCTCCTAAGTGACTGTGGCGCGAAGTTAATTGAGGAAGATAATAATCTGCTAAAGCGTCTAACCTTATTGCTTTTGAAGCAGTTCCGAATATATCGTTCGCGCAATGTAACAACAGCTCTCCTCGTGGCCAACCCCTTGTACAGTCTTTGTTTTTCAAAACACTCTTCAATAATAAGAAACATTTTATTTATCAACCTCATGCATACTTAATGCGTATGCTTGATTCTGGCGAGGTTATGAAATAGAACCACGACGGCGATGGAGCGGGTTGTCTTAGGGCCCCGGAGGCTAATTATTGATTTCCGCCGAAGTATAGGTTGCTTAGACAATCTGTTGGAGTGATATGTAGCTAACCTCTAGAAGGCTTTTTGTGCTATTCAAGCAGTCCTCTGTATTCATTATATCAAGTTGCTTTAATTGGTTCTTGCTTTACGTGCTGACCTGTATTCCATCGTATTATGAACGATTGAGCAATTGTGTCATAAGACTTACTTTACTGCCCGGCGAACATCAGGTAACATCATCGGGATCCCACGTAAGACAGGAAAGGCTGCTCTCAGCCGCACGTATCAGCGCTTCAATTAGAGAAGAAGAATGCTTACTTAGACCAGCCTTGAGTACCGTTGCACATAAATATCAGCTCATGCGCCATACTATGCTTAGTAGAAAAAATAAATTCTGGCGTCTACTGGTTGTTGTTTGCTGCAATTTCCATCCCTTTATTATACATAACCCTGGTGCTTACAGTGATATATTTTGCAACAGTAACCGAACGGTCTCTGGAGGTCCAGATTGTCGGAAGCCGTTCGGCGTTATCTTATTGTTGTGTCATCAGGAGAAAAGGCGCTAGCAGTTTTGCTGCCGCATCCTTACCGAAAATAAAAACAAGCGTTGACTGAAGCGTTCAGGATGAAGGCTACTAGCATCATTCTCTATCGAGAAATAAAATAATGCCGCCTATTCCGGTTTAGAATAACTCTGAGTCACCCTATGTGTCCGCAAGTGCATGATGCGCAGGTGGCGCAATGATGTTAATTATGACAGTCATTCAGAGAATGATGGCATGAGGCATATTGCTTCGCAGTTGCATTGTGTTAGCATAGCCCTTTTCGCAATATGCACGTTATACACTTTATGATATTTATCAATAGCCAAGTCAGCGCCCTAATAACAGACCCATAAGCTATACTGAATAAAGAGTTGATCATGAACTCATAAAATCACTGTCTAGTTGGAAACGTTCCATGCACTAGAGTAGGGCTTACATTAAAATGACTGCAGTCATGTATAAATCACTCAAAAGTTAAACGTATATAACACAGCTAAGGCATAGTTGAGTTTTCCGAAGACTAAACTGCACCTTGGGTATTTAATAAAGAATGACCGATTGAACATGGGGAGAAGGTTTATTAAATACACCTCACACATAAAATTCTATATCAGCTTCATATAGGGCTAATGATTTTAACAATAGGTCTTTTGAAATAACCATACCTGCCTTGTAGATAGGCGTTAGAGAAATACGATAAGCGTTAGTAATACTCACGATACCATGCAACGAACTGTTTTACTCCCTCCGAAAGCGGAGTCTGTGGTTTGAAACCGATAGCGCGATAGAGCGCTAGTGCATCCGCGCTAGTTTCTAGTATATCTCCTGGCTGCAGTGGCAGTAGATTTTTCTCTGCTTGGATACCAAGGGCATCTTCAAGTGCCTGAATATAGTCTATCAGCTTGACCGGTTGACTATTGCCAATATTGTAGACACGATATGGTGAAGAACTCGATGCCGGTGAGCCAGTTTCCGCTGTCCAGGAGGCATCCTGGACCGGAATCAGGTCCTGTAGACGTATGACAGCTTCGACAATGTCGTCAATATAGGTAAAGTCACGTAACATGACCCCGTTGTTATAAACGTCTATACGCTCGCCGCGAAGCATCGCATGAGTGAATTTGAACAACGCCATATCCGGGCGACCCCACGGGCCGTAGACAGTAAAAAATCGCATACCTGTTGTTGGCAACTGATACAGGTGCGCATAGGTGTGCGCCATAAGCTCATTGGCTTTTTTAGTGGCTGCATATAGCGATATTGGATGGTCTACCGCGTCAGATGTTGAAAATGGCAGCTTGCGGTTAAGACCATAGACCGAACTGGAGGACGCGTACAACAGATGCCCTACCTGCGTATGTCGGCAACCCTCAAGAATATTAAGATGTCCGATCAGGTTGGCATCGCCGTAGGCCAGGGGATTGTCCAGAGAATATCGCACGCCGACTTGACCAGCAAGGTGGATTACCCTTTCGAATCCTTCATCGGTAAATAGGCTGGCTATGGCACGGCGGTCTACCAAATCAATCTTATGAAAAATAAAGGCTTCATAGGCTTGCAGCCTTGCGAGACGCGCTTGCTTTAATGATACATCATAATACGCGCTCAGGTTGTCAAGACCACTCACCTGATGACCATCAGCGAGAAGACGCTTGCTGACATGATAACCAATAAAACCGGCGGCCCCGGTGACTAAAAATTTCATTCTAATTTCTTAGGCATGCATGAGGCGCAATCGCCGCGCCGCGGCCAATGCCATAATAGACAAAGCCACGACTGGCCAGGCGTTCCGGATCATATAAGTTACGACCATCAAAGATAACCGGTTGTTTTAGTGCCGCCTTAATGACATCAAAATCCGGTGCACGGAAGTTTTGCCATTCAGTACAAATGATCAGCGCATCAGCACCACATAGCACAGCTTCTTTAGTGGCCATCAACTGCAGATCGTCTCGGTGGCCGTAGATGCGATGCGTTTCATTCATCGCTTCTGGATCGAAAGCCTGAATAGTCGCGCAAGCCTGCCATAACGATTCCATCAACACGCGGCTTGATGCTTCGCGCATATCGTCGGTATTGGGTTTGAACGACAGCCCCCATAATGCAAAGGTTTTATCGCTCAGATTGTCGCCAAAATGGCGTCGAATAAAAGCCGGTAGTTTATCTTTCTGGCAATCATTCACGTCCTCTACAGCCTGAAGTAGCTTAGGCTGGTAACCAATGTTTTTGGCTGTCCGAATAAGTGCTTGTACGTCTTTTGGGAAGCAAGATCCACCGTAGCCGCAGCCGGGGTAAATAAAACTATAACCGATGCGTGAGTCCGATCCGATGCCCTGGCGTACTTTCTCCACATCTGCACCTAGTAATTCTGCTAGATTAGCGATTTCATTCATAAAGCTAATTTTAGTTGCCAGCATACAGTTGGCGGCGTATTTTGTCAGCTCGGCGCTACGGATATCCATCAGGATCATCCGGTCATGGTTGCGATTGAAGGGCGCGTACAGCTCATGCAATAATGCCACAACTTCTGCATTGTCTGTCCCGACCACAATGCGTTCAGGACGCATACAATCGTTCACCGCAGCCCCTTCTTTTAAAAACTCAGGGTTTGATACGATATCGAACGTCAGCGTACTGTTTCGATTTCTCAGCGTTTTCTGTATCACCGAACGTACAATATCTGCAGTACCCACCGGTACAGTAGATTTATTTAGAATCACTTTATGATGGTTCATGTACTTGGCGATATGGCGAACTACCTCGGTCACGTATTTTAAATCTGCAGAACCATCTGCCTCAGGTGGCGTGCCTACTGCGATACACTGGAGAACGCTATAATTGACACCCGCTTTCGCATCTGTAGTGAATTGCAGCCGACCGGCTTTATAATTCTGCTGTACTAGCGGCGTCAGCCCTGGCTCGAAAATAGGCATCACGCCTTTTTTTAGATTTTTAACTTTATGTGCATCTACGTCGACGCATAACACGACGTGCCCCGCTTCAGCTAAAACCGCCGCCTGCACCAAGCCGACATAGCCGATACCAAAAACAGTTACTTTCATGTTGGCAGATCCTGTCAGTGTTAATGTGTAGCGAAAAAACCGCAGCGCGTTATTCTTTGATAGAAACTTTTAACCAAGTTTTAAATTCTTTACCAAATATTTTATGACGAAGACCATACTCAACGAACGTTTTCATATAGCCCAACTTATTGCCGCAATCATGGCTGAGACCTATCAGGCGGTACGCTTCAACGGCTTCTGTTTCTATTAGCATCGCAATAGCATCCGTCAGTTGAATTTCATTTCCGGAACCAGGCTGTGTTTTTTTCAGTAGCGCCCAAATATCGACAGACAGCACATAACGACCAACTACCGATAAATTAGATGGCGCTTGTCCAGCTGCTGGCTTTTCGACGACGCCAATCATCTTTACGCTCTCACCCGGCTTGAGGTTCTTCCCGTGGCAATCCACTACGCCATAGCTGCTGACATCATTCACTGCCTCAACTAAAATTTGACTGCGACCGGTATCTTCAAATCGTTTTAGCATCCCCGCTAAATTTTCAGTCTGCAAGTTGGACTCATATTCATCGATAATCACGTCGGGCAAGATCACCGCAACCGGCTCATTTCGCACTAGCGGGTGTGCGCATAAGACCGCATGCCCTAGACCCTGGGAGAGGCCCTGACGCACTTGCATAATGGTTACATGAGGCGGACAAATTGCTTGAATCTCCTCTAATAGTTGACGTTTAACGCGCTTTTCCAGCATCGCTTCTAGTTCGAAACTAGTATCAAAATGATTTTCAATAGAATTTTTAGACGAGTGAGTTACCAGTATGATCTCATTGAGACCAGCTGCGATACATTCATTAACCACGTACTGAATCAGAGGCTTATCTACCAGAGGCAGCATTTCCTTCGGGATTGCTTTTGTTGCCGGCAACATGCGTGTACCCAATCCTGCCACCGGGATAACTGCTTTTTTCACTTTTTTCATAATAGCAGATATGACACCCCTCTCTTGTTAAGAAAAATCTTCTCTATATAATATCTTCAAATGTTGATGATATCAGTTATATCAGTATAAGCCTGTAGAAGAATGGGAGGTGAAATATAAAATACGACCATAATTTAATAGTGAGGAAATAATTGTTGCAGAAAATAGATTTTTTACTATTAGCGTAGTGCGCTGGTGCATTTTCTTAATGTAACACCAGCTGTGTAAAAATTCTATTTTTAAGTAATGACCATCTCACCTTACGCGCTATATTTCGCAACCAGTCTCTGTAGTAAAGAAAACCTTTACACTCATCAACGATTTAATAAACAGTGCCTCAAACGGCGAAATTATTTTTCAGTATAGATGTATGAGTCAGTTATTCATGCGTCTATAGAGTAGACCTCTCTTAGACGACGCGCTTAATCAGTACAGTTATCCAGATGTGCCATCTCATTGGTTTTGAAGGTCGCGAGGAAAGACATGCTATATCAGCATAACAATATCCAAATAAAATGACATGACCCCCTTGAGTTATTGATGGTCATGGTCTTAATATGTGCCGTGAAATAGATATAAAAGAGAAGTCTCGTAAGACATGCTCTTGAACAATCCATAGTAACTCGTAAGAGTTATCTAGAAGATCTCTATGCAACACATGACGGGATCTGTGTGAATTAATCGCACAACAGTACGCTCAATGCTCAATCTCTGCTAGATTTGATAAAGCACGATAACAAAACCCCCGGAAGGGACTTGATTGGCGGGGTGTGTGATACAGCACATAACGGGCATAATTTGCGCTATTAAGGAAGAAAATAGAGCAGCTAATGCCTCTGTGGAGGAGTGGTAATATTCATTAATTTTTGATATTATCTTCCTCATCTTCAGCCGAAGATGAGTATCTGAGAAGCAGTCATGGTATCTGGAAAAAGATATGAGTTATCACGAGAGCAGATTAGTGCTAGAATAGCGCTATGATGCTTCAGAATAGCGCTGAATGATCATTTAATTCTATAGGCATAATAAGCTGGTAGATGAGACAATGGCAATGATTAAAGAGCTTAACCAGATTACCGAATGAGCCATAAGTCAGGTATCCCTTACAACACGTAGAAAGGGCGTCTCTAACGCTAGAATCTCTGTCGATGGTTCTATGAACACGGCATCACGCCCCCGCTTACATCTGGGTAACCGTCTCAATACCTAAAAGATCTAGTCCTTTCTTCAAAGTGCGGGCTGTGAGCAGGGATAGTTTAAGACGGCTTTCACGTGTCTCCTCGTTCTGTACATGAAGAATTGGACAGTGTTCATAGAAAGTAGAAAACAGTACCGCTAGATCATAAAGATAGGCGCATAGCACATGGGGAGTGCCGTCACGCCCCACTGCCCCAACAGCTTCTTCAAACTGCAAGAGACGCACAGCAAGCTGGGTTTCTTTTTCGGAAAATAACCGTATATCACCGGTAAGCTGCTGTTCGTCCTGACCGCTACGCTTGAATATTGAGGTAACGCGGGTATAAGCGTACTGAATGTAGGGCGCAGTATTACCCTCAAAACTTAAGATACTATCCCAGTCGAACACGTAATCGGTGGTGCGATTTTTCGATAAATCAGCGTACTTCACAGCCCCAATGCTGACTACTTGTGCTAGTCTATCCAACTCAGCGTCAGTCATGGAGGGATTTTTAGTAGATATCAGGCGCCGCGCACGTTCCAGAGCTTCATCTAGAAGTGCCGTGAGCTTGATTGCGCCACCAGATCGGGTTTTAAAAGGCCTTCCATCCTTGCCTAACATCATGCCTAACATATGATGCTCAAGCGGTACCGATGCAGGTACGTAGCCAGCTTTGTACACGATGGTCCAGGCCTGCATCAAATGTTGATGCTGGCGTGAATCAATATAGTAGATGATGCGATCGGCTTTCAGCGTTTCATAGCGATATTTGGCACAGGCGATATCGGTAGTAGTGTAGAGGTAAGCGCCATCTTTTTTTTGAATAATGACCCCCATGGGTTCTCCATGTTTATTCTTAAATTCTTCCAGGAAGACTACGCTAGCGCCTTCACTTTCGACTGCCAGTCCTTTTGCCTTCAGATCCGCAACGATATCAGGTAGCATATCGTTATACAGGCTCTCTCCCATTACGTCTTCGTTCTTAAGTTGCACTTTGAGCCGGTCATAAATTTTCTGATTCTGCGCTATGGTAACATCTACTAGCTTTCGCCATATTCGACGGCAATAGGCATCGCCTCTCTGGAGCTTTACCACATAGCTGCGAGCTCGCTCAGCAAAATCGGGGTCCGCATCATAGTGCTGTTTGGCCGAGCGATAAAAGCTTTCAAGACTAGGGAGTGGCATTGCTGCTTCTCCGTGATCCTGTACTTGTTCGAGATAAGCAATCAGCATCCCGAATTGTGTCCCCCAATCCCCCACGTGATTAATCTTTATCACGTTATGACCTAAAAACATCAGCGTGCGTACTGTGGCATCGCCTATGATGGTCGAACGCAGATGGCCAACATGCATTTCTTTAGCAATATTTGGCGCCGAATAATCTACGGCAATAGTTTGCCTCTTGACACTTTCAATGCCTAAACGCGGCGAGGATAGAGCCTTAGCGAGACGGTAGGCTAGCCAGTTCGGCTCAAGAAAGATATTGATAAATCCGGGACCGGCAATGACAAATTTACGTGCGATGCCTTTTAAATGAACTAATTCTATGACCTTTTTGGCTAACGTGCGGGCAGGTAAGTCTAGACGCTTGGCGATCGCCATAATACCATTCACCTGATAATGACCAAACTCTGGCTTTACCGCATGCCGCACTTGTGCTTTGCAGTTAGCACTTGCTCCCGCAGTCACCAGCGCCAGTTGAATTTTTTTAGAAAGAAATGTATGGATGTTCACCGGAATACCTTTATTCCATAAAAGAGAGGATGTTATTGAGGCGATAGTCCCTAGACAACATTCAAGGACGAGCATAACTAAGGCGTCCCGGTAATTTAGCTTAAATAGTTCTCTAAACTATACCATATATCAGCGCCGGAAGTTATTTGATTTGAATGGTATAGATGAAAGCGCAGAGCATGCAAGGTAATAGATATTCAGCATAGCGGGGCGGGATGATGAAAACGTTAAAAAAAGTAACTGCGTTCTTTTCACAAGATATTGTATTGATTGCAATTTTTTTAATTTTGACTTAGATTAATTGATAACACTGAAGGGTTTTAAGAAACAACTATGCTAAAGCTTGATGTCATCCTAGCGCGGTTTAGTGAAATCTACGGCGTTCTATGTAAGAGTCATGTCATGTCATGCTTCAGCTGTTATCGATATCAGCGGTGCTTGGAAAATATTCCAGATTTTTTTCTTACTATAGCGATAACTAACGTAGTTTATGCTATAATCTCTTAAGATTGCAATCTAGAATTTGAGATTCGGGGCGGATGTTTCGCTAGTATTCGTTAAGGATTTAAATACTATTTCGATCCATGAAACATTTAAACATATTACAGATTTTGACGTGTTAGTCAACAGTAAAGCTATTATCATGCGATAAAAATAGAACGTAGAATTCCTTAGCGTGTAATTCGGTTAAGCCCCCTTAAAGATTGCAATTGCCCAACCTTACCTGTACATGATCGTCACCTAGACTGATATCAATGAGGATGCGGCAGTGTTGTAAACCGGGAATTGGCCTTTTTAAACAATCAGCACCAGTCATAACGCACTGTCCCCAGGTAGGTGAATTATGCACTTCTTCTCGCATGCTGATTCTCAATTGTGTGCTTTCTTTTTTAGGATAAAAAGGAATTAATGTAGCGTTACTGCAGCGCTTACAGGGCAGTTTACAATCCTGATGGAACTATAACCAAGAGGCTTCGCGTATGCTGTCCTAGTCAGTAAAAAATACTTCCTAATCAGGATAAACATGTCAACACGCAGTAAAAAAATAATTTACTGATTTAATATCAGAGTTCTATCTTGCGAAATTGCTTTCGTATTAATTAGATGACCCTTTCCGAAAGGAAAGATATTAATCTTAGCTAGAGTTATGCATCTTTGCGATTTATATCTCAACTTGAGCACTGATGCATATTCTGAGTCAGGTTTTATAAAGCAACCTTAGCTAGTAGTCATTGAAGTCTCCAGAGCCTATCGCTCGGTTAGGCGGGCTCTGGAGACAATGATCAAGATGCTCTATGAGAATAGACTGTTAGGAATGCTGAAGAACGCCTTTCATAGTATAAAATAGTTTCACCAGCCTACACCGCTTTAAAAATCTATTTTTAAAAAAAATAGTTATTTACGAGTTGAAAAGGATAGATCACGTTCATGAAATTCGCTATATTCTTAGCATATCATGTTTAATTAACTACTTCCGGTAATAACTAGACTAGTTTCTGGCGATTATCGCTTATTATAGCGTATTGCATTCTGCATCACTTGGAGGTCGAGTGAAACCAGCGCTTTCTGAGACAGAAGATCCCCGCTAGTCTCGAGAGGAAGAATCCGGATAAAAGGCGAGTTCTTGTTGTTTCGCCAAAATAGAAACCCACATCGGCCCTTTCCCTACCATATAGCGCGCCAGCGGCGTGAGCCCTCCATGTCTTCTATCGATAGCGTACACTGCGATATGGTGCGACTTCTGGCCTGCAGCCACCAAAAATCTCCCCTGGCTATCGATATTAAAACCGCGCGGCTGAGTTTCCGTTTCCTGAGCGCCTAACAAAGTTAGTGCGCTGCCGTTCTCTGAAATTTCAAATCGGCTGATGACGCTAGAAATGCGATCACAACAGTACAGCCAGCGGCCGTCGGGAGTAATGTGAATATCCGCCGCCCAGCGTGTGTCGCTGATGCTGCGAGCCAGCATGTCCGCCGTCTGCACAATACGTGGATTTGAATTGATGGCGTTAATAGCAATGACATTAACGGTTCCGCTGAGTTCGTTGATTACATAGGCGTAATTACCGCTGGGGTGGAACGTCATATGACGCGGCCCTGTACCCGGGGTGCTTTCTAGCGCAGCGGGATTGAAAGGGGATAAATAGCCGGACTCGCTAATCATATAAAGCCTAATGCGATCTTCATGCAAGCAAGGCACCCACAGCCACTGATTAGTGGTATCAACATTAGCGGAATGACAACTAGTTAATCCTTGTATCGTTTGCTGTGGAGCGTTGACGACGCCTTGTGTATTGATGGGGCTAACGCTGAGACAGTTGCCGGTATAGGAAACACAATAAAGCATTGTGCCCTGAAAATTGGTCGTTAGTTGCGTCGGACTGCCTGGTAACGGCGCCATGCCGGCTTTGGTCAGTAATGCTTGCTCATCGATGCGGTAGCTGATCACGCCGAAATCCGGTCGTACACCAATATATAGATGCGTGTTCGCTGGATGTATCGCCATCGGCTGTCCCTGCCCGGGGGTATCCATCACTTGCAACAAAGTTAGTGCCCCATGGCAGTCCATATGCCAAACGTGTATCTGCTGACTTTCTGGGCTAGCAACGTAAACAATGTGCTGCATGTTTTCTCCTTGTTTCGATGACTTCGATCATTGCTCTCATTTGTCTTTTATCATTACCATGTGGTTTTTAATCTAATTAAGGTTAATTCACTGATGAGTAAATTAAAAATAAGTATCTACATTTTTAGCGCGCCTTTTATCTACCGATAATATCACTCTACTGACGTCTGGCGAGCTTACAGAAAAGTTGTTGAGTAAATAGATTGTATGATATCGATTCAGTGAATAAATTGATCTCTGCAACGTAAACGCATGAGGTCAATCTGTAGAAGAAAATGATACCGCTATGATGGCAAGTGTTTTCTGCACAGCCTTCATAAAAGAATTTTACTCTTCTATGTGGTGCAATACAGGAAGAATGTGATCGCAATGCTGATCTAAGTTAATTTTTCAGAACCTCTTGTTTATTGAAAAAAGCAACTGTTCAGTTATGACTCTCACACCCCATGATAGTGTATTTCAACTATACAATCTCTATGGAGAAGAAAAAAGTTTAAAGATACCAACGAGCCAATTTATAGCTCGCGCCCTAAGCAATGCGATACTCTAACAGAGTAGATCAATGCCTCCCTTGTCTCCATCCGATAGCGGAGGGTCTTTTCTTAAACAGCCAGGCCGATGCCTGATGATGTTTTGAGAACGCGAGAACAGATAGGCAATATCAGGATACACCGCCTCATACGCGGTAAAATTTTTTATTAAATCCTGAATAGGATTGCATTTGCATCTTGTGGTGAAGGAAGATAACAAGTCGGGTCGTATGGTGTCGGGAAGCGAAAATTATATCATAGACATGATCTTATCGTAGTGTGTCGCTAGGGAAAAAGTTATTTTTACCCAATATATTATATAGTAATTTTGGTAATATATTAGTTATGTGAGATTTGATAAAAAATCTGCTAAAATCTTGGAAGCATCGATTAATAACGCTACCGATAAACCTTTACTGCGACTAGGGCTGATTTCTTCAATGAAAAGTAAAATCAAGTTACTTACTCCACTGCTATAGCAGAAAAATATTAACTAACCTTCCCCACGGTTAAAAGTCATCAGCTGCGTGCTATAAGTAAGAATGATACCTAGGAACAAAACAGTAAGTGACGACCGAAGCTTAGTAACTGATATAGCAAAATTCCGAGTCTTGAGTAAATTACTAAGCATTACCTTCTTCTGCTTTTAGCGCAGAAGAAGGTAATGCTGCTCATAGCAGGAATGCTATTTACATAGGAGATTTTGGTACATGATAGTAAAACAGTGCAGAGGTAAATCGGTGCACTGAGAATACAGCATCAGTCCTGTTGATGAACAGAGTCAGCATCCTGTGCAGTTCTTTTTGAAAGACTGTATATCTATTTTATCATTAGCACTCTTCTTCTTTTTCTATCTGATTAGCGAATTAATAATCTCTTTTTGGAAGAAAAGAGTTTTTTATTAATGCAGAAGACATAGCTAACGGATTGATGCTGCTGTCACGGCTTCGTTCTATTTGAGAGTTGTGTTATACGTAGGCTAATGAAAAAAAATGAAACCGTAGACTGCTTGAAAGAAACGATGTTATGAAATGAACATAGCAACATGAGCCAAGGATCATCTGCTTTTATATGTTCAACCACGGTGTGTTTTTTTATTAAGTTATTTTAAAAATGAGCAATAATGCATGAAGAGACTATTGCATAGTATATTTCCATATTGCTACCGTAACTTACGCGTCATTTACAACCACCACAGGTGTATCCCGAACAGCTCGTCTTCTCAACTATTTCATCTCTATGGGTTAGTAGCGGAGCCGCACTGCTACCCGCGGTGCAATCGCGCTCATAAGTTCATAGCTGAGAGTTCCGGCAGCGCTAGCTACCTCATCGATCTTGATGTTATGTCCCCACAGTTCGACCTTAGACCCAATGCGCGCCAGCGGACAAGGCTGCAAATCTACCATGAGCATATCCATAGAGACTGTGCCTAAAGTGCGTGTTCTAAAGCCGTCAACGAAAATCGGTGTTCCCGTAGGCGCATGTCGCGGATACCCATCCGCGTAACCGCAGGCGACGCCACCGATGCGCTGAGATTTGCTTATCTGGTGCCGGCCGCCGTAACCGATGCGCCCTCCTGACGGCACAGCCTGCACAGCAATAAGTTCGCTTTGCAATGTCATAACTGGCTTCAGACCGCTGGTAGAGATGTCTTGCCAGTCACCGCTGGGGGAGGCTCCATAGAGCATAATGCCCGGTCGAATCCATTGCCCATGGGTTTCTGGATACCACAACGTGGCGGCAGAGTTGGCTAAGCAGCGCGGACCCACCAGCCCCGCGCCTGCGCGTGTTACCACGGCCATTTGTGCCTCGACCCCTTCTGGCATATCGGCATAAGCAAAATGAGTCATTAAGGTTAGCGTCGCCACCTGTTTGAGCTTACTCAGAGCTTGCCAGGCATCAGGTAACGCTCGATCGCTGAAACCCAATCGATTCATGCCGCTGTTTAGTTTGAGGTAAATGTTTAGCGGTGCATGCGGGGTTATGCTCCGTAGAGCGTCGATCTGCCAGTCGTTATGCACGACGGTGGTCAAACGATAACGATCGATGTCTTTTAAATCAGCTGGCTTAAAAAAGCCTTCTAGAAGAAGAATAGGACCGAGCCAGCCGATATTCCGTAGCAGGATTGCCTCATTAAGATCTAGTAGCGCAAAACCGTCCGTCTTTTGCAATCCTCGCCAAACAGCATGCAGGCCATGGCCATAGCCATTAGCTTTCACCACTGACCATACGCGCGCACACCGCGCATGACGTCGAACAATACTTAAATTTGATGCCAGCGCAGCTAAATCCACCGTAGCAATAATTGGACGTGGCATAACAACTACTCTTGAGCTTCGATTTTTGTTGAAGAAATAAAACTGTGTGAAAAGTTCGCTAACGGCAAAGCTCTTGTGCTGCTATGAGAATGTTATTTTGCATTCTTAATATTCCAATCCCGTGCAGTACTGAGGGCGCTGCCGTATTCCTGCCCTTCACGGCATTCTCATACGTATTCAAACTCAAATAATCACCAAGAAGTATTTTAAACGGAATCTAGCGCTTTTATTCATGTCAGTACCACCGTGAGATGCCTGCCGGATTTTTTCAGGAGATTGACATGCTTTGATTTGGCAAAAACTCTTCATTAGTCACACTGTTGTGCTATAAACTGAGACACATAATATCATTTTTCACGCTTAGTTACAAATGGCACTGATGCCTTGCTCTGCGCTTATTGGTACTCTCGTACGGGACAGATCCCCGTCTTCTTCATATTATACTTGACCCCGGCGCTATCAATGCTGCAAGAAATATTTGTAATCCCTATTAACGTTACTTTGCTAATGCGTACCATACCTAACCGCGTGCTGAACAGCATGTAGTCTACATCTCGCAGCATCATTACGTGTAAGTTTTAAAATCGAGCCAACAATACTATTGCAGCCCTCTGCGAAAAGCTACATGCATTTCATTATAAAAACCGTAGTGATAGCTTTATCTGAGCAGAAAAGTAGTTGGTTTTCCTCAAAAACCTTTCTCTATCCACACAGCAATAGCTGACGTATACATTTATCATGCGTATAGAGTCGCGGGACTCTGGGACCTAACTGCGAGTACATTAATCGTTGCTTTTAAAAGACAGATTGCTTATAGATGTAATTTTTTGAATTCATGTCATGCATTTAACGAGCGATCATCAAAAATTTCGATATTTTCAATAAAAGATTCTTTTACCACACGTAGACTACAGTGTGCATGTCTTAGGTTAAAAATGATCCTTCTTATTGCGTAATAAGGAAAAAACACTCCATTCAGCGCCGAAAATGGGATAAATATTGAGTGCCTTCTGTAAGCGAAGGTCATGACAACGTAAGAAAAGATTTATTCTACGCTCTACATACAGCGTTGTAGGCAGACTTGGCTGTTTTTTTAGACGTAATTTTTTAATATGCTGTTTATAACCTCTAATAACCCCATCTTGGGGTAAGATGCTGGCCGCAAAATCTAAATTACTTAAAGTATACTCATGAGCAGCGCAAATGAATGTGTCGGGAGGGAGCTGATTAATCTTCTGAAGAGACTCGTACATCTGCTTAGGATGTCCCTCGAGCAACCGCCCGCAACCTGCTGAA
The DNA here is from genome assembly GCF_000287335.1 of secondary endosymbiont of Ctenarytaina eucalypti. Taxonomy (GTDB): domain Bacteria; phylum Pseudomonadota; class Gammaproteobacteria; order Enterobacterales; family Enterobacteriaceae. The sequence goes on along the minus strand of NC_018419.1, from coordinate 272,768 downwards.
AAAACCGTATCACCACAAAAAAACCAGGGTGCGCTGTAAAATCCAATATGTCCGAGTGTATGACCGGGCAAGCGCATTACCCTAAAAGTATGATCCAATAATATTACGACATCGCCTTCATCAACAATATGTGTAGCACCTTTGTCATAAGTTTCCTTCGGGCCATAGATTGGCAATGTGAAATGCCGAAGTATCTCGACGACCCCTGCCACATGGTCGGGGTGATGATGGGTTAATAAAATAGCAACTGGAGTCAGGTGGCGATTATCCAGCGCTTGTAATACAGGATCTGCTTCACCTGGGTCGATAACCAGGCATTGGCTATCGTGATTATGTAACAGCCAAATGTAATTATCCGACAAGGCTGGAATGCTGACAAGATTCATTTTTAACCTCGTTATTTATCTAAAAGATTTTAACTAAGACTCACAAACATGAAAGCAGCGCAAAGTAAAAAGAGTATTGTAAGGCTTACCTCATGGGACGATATGCCCTACGGGGCTTACTATCGCCAGGCACTGGGGCAGGAGTTAAAAGCGTGGTGGCCTAAGCTTTTCGGATTGTATTTACTCAAGATCGGCGCTTTAAGCGCCGATCTTGATACTAGAGATTGCGCTATTTTTCATCAGATTAATGTGGGTCTTGAAGGTAAGTGTTTGCACGTTATTGCCGAGCCTCACCGATTGCCATTCTCCAACAAGTCGACAGATGCTTGTTTGCTGGCCCATACCTTATCCTATACCGGGCACCCCCGTCAGATCTTACGAGAAGTCGATCGAGTTCTGCTTGATGATGGCTGGCTTGTGATAACGACATTCAACCCCGTGAGCTTGCTAGGGCTAGGTAAAATATGTCCGATTCTTTTTCGTCGCCATCCCTACAGGAGTCGTATGTATACGCAAATACGGCTGCTGGATTGGCTGGGGGTGCTAAATTTTGAGATATTACACTGCATGCGTCTACAGGTTTTGCCATGGCGACAGCATGGGGGGCACCTACTCAGCATGTGTTTTCCCGTTATTGGTTGCCTGAGTCTGATCATCGCGCGTAAACGGACATTTCCCCTCAGTTTGATGCCGATGCAAAAACAATCTACACACGGATTGCAACAGCCGATAAATGCAAGCACCTGCAGTTACCCGCAGTGATATGTCCGGAAGCAGAGTGATGCTGATTCATCTTGAGGGATCGCAGAACATACTCGCGTTAAGCGAATACCCTCCATCTTCTAAAGCTAGCCGACGACTAATAGCGGTTCGCGCCAACACGTCGCAGCGTTCGTTTTCCGGATGCCCCGCATGGCCCTTGACCCAGGTCCATTTCAGATTATGAGGGTGAGTGGCTGCGTCTAGACGCTTCCATAAATCAACATTTTTTACTGGCTTTTTATCAACGGTTGTCCATCTCCTCTGTCTCCATTGATGAATCCATTTTGTAATGCCTTGGCGGAGATACTGGCTATCGGTGCTAATCACGACCTCACAGGAGTCATGCAGTGCCTCTAGTGCCACAATAGCCGCCATCAACTCCATTCGGTTGTTAGTCGTCAGGCGATAACCAGCACTGAAGGTTTGTTCATGCTGCTTATAACGCAATATAGCGCCATATCCGCCGGGGCCGGGATTGCCTAGGCAGGAACCGTCAGTAAAAATTTTAACTTTTTTGAACATCTTTGCTATAATTAGTTTATGTTAAAATCCCAAGTCTGACATAAAAAATCATGATGAGCACTGAAATTACGCGACAGATTATCCTGGATACTGAAACTACCGGCATGAGCAAGGTGGGGCCCCACTACGCAGGACACCGGATTATAGAAATTGGTGCGGTCGAGGTTATGAATCGTCGCCTGACTGGTCGGAACTTTCACGTCTACCTGAAGCCGGATCGGCTGGTAGCCCCTGAAGCATTTCATGTACATGGCATCAGTAATGCATTCCTTTCGGATAAGCCGACATTTTCTGACATAGCAGATGAATTTTTGCAGTTTATTTGTGGAGCCGAACTTGTCATTCATAACGCCCCCTTTGATATCGGATTTATAGACTATGAGTTTTCGATGCTGCATCGCGGCATCTCTAAAACTTGCACCTTTTGTAAGGTGACGGATAGCCTGCTGCTAGCACGCAAACTGTTCCCTGGTAAGCGTAATAGTCTGGACGCGCTATGCGTCCGCTATCTCGTAGATAATAGCAAGCGTACCCGCCACGGTGCTTTATATGATGCTGAAATACTGGCGAACGTTTTTTTGCTTATGACCGGTGGCCAGACCGCAATGCATTTTTCGATGGCAGATGAAGATGAGCAAAGCAAAGGGGGCGGGGGCGTGCAAATCCATCGGGTACCACGAGGTCAGAAATTTTTGAAGATTATTTATGCTAGCGATGAAGAAATTTTTTCCCATGAACAGCAATTAGATCTACTAAAGGAAAAAAGTGGCAGCTGTTTGTGGCGGGAACAAAAAACTGCTCAAAGCGAGTAAAATACTTTGTTATAGGTGACAAAGAACTCAGGAATCTGCCTGTATCATAAAATAATTTTTCAGCACATGCAGGTTATTGATGACGCTCTGCTTTGACTGTATTCTGAAATATTTTTTTCGATGCAATATGCAAGTGCAGTACGCTGATTCATTCGTGCATCATGTTTGATTTTTAGGGAGAAGCCTTGATTGCCAGTGCTTGAAGATAGATAATTTATTAAAGCCCTGCGATTTCAAAGGGCAGGGTTAGGTTTTTATTATTCAAAATAACTAATGCCATTTTTTAGCAGTAGTGCTGATTACATAGTTAGTTATTTATAGCACGCTTAATTTATAGCTTGTGCTATAGGTTGAAGACGTGGTGCTAGAAAAATCAACGTATAGTGCAATCGCTCTCTCGCAGCGAATAAAGCGACACATGAAACTATCTAGTTCTGATTTATCGAACCACAGTGCTATTTATGTATTAACTCTTCTCAATGTGATGAAATGGGCCTGACCTAAAAATCAGATCAGTGTCGGCTAATGGTGCTGTCGATAAAAATTACTATTCAATACTCTCTTTCAGACGACCATAAAATTCTCTGATACCACCGCAGCTGGTGTCCTAAGATTAGCCATCTCTGAGACTATACTTCCAACGAAACTGGGGCGCATCAAGGTGCAAGCAGCGGTAACAAGATACCTAGCAATAGACCGTAGTGGTAACTGTGGGTATCCGACATTGAACTAGCGGAGAGAAGCAGTTATATGCTTATTTAGAATGCTGCTGGTCCTTATTTGAGTCTGCCTGAGTATCTTTTCTAAGTGCCAGGGTAAAAAAGACTTCATTAGATTACGCTGCTACAAACGTCTTACGGTCTCTGCATCACCTAAAAAGCAACACGTATGGTTGTGTAGATGTATAAATTTTTATTTATTCAATAGCATTATTCTGGTGATTAAATGATTGCGCGGGAGATGGAGGCTGATAGCATTCCCTTCTAAGCAAGATTAAGCATCAAAGACATGTATCGCTAAATACATGCATGGATTACTTTTGTTACATTAAAACGTAAAAATATTTTTTACAGTAGCGTTTATACTGAGTGCTGTTATGTATATGTCCTCCTACCTGTACCCCTTCTGATATGAGGTTTACCGAAGCGTCGTCATTTCCTTCTCGATGAGCAGGACTAGAATATGAATGGCCTTGATATGCATTTCCTGAATTCGATCGGCATACCCGACATGGGGCACGCAGATTTCTACATCCGCGCTACCAGCTATTTTTCCCCCACCTCTTCCCGTAAGGCAGATAACCCGCATCTTTTTTCCGCGCGCCGATTGAATAGCCCGGATAATATTTTCTGAGTTACCAGAAGTGGAAATGCCAACCAAAAGATCGCATGAATTTCCCACTGCTTCAATATAACGCGAGAAGACCTGCTCATAACCAAAATCGTTGCTCGCGCAAGATAGATAGCCGGGGTCAGAAATAGCGATCGCGGGATAGCCTGGACGATTTTCTCGATAACGTCCGGTTAATTCTTCTGCAAAGTGCATCGCATCGCAGTGTGAACCACCGTTGCCGCACGAAAACACTTTTCCACCGGCTTTAAAAATATCGGCAATCAGTTTAGCTGCCGCTTCAATAGATTGAATATGATGCTCATCACTAAGAAAATTTTGTAAAGTTTGCAGGGCTTCGTTAAGTTCGCTGCGGATTAGATCCTTATACATGTGTCGTCCCTCAATCAATACTGGCGATATTGATGAAATATTCCACCTAAAGTCTATCAGCATCCTGTCAAAGTGACTGAGGTTTATTGATTGGTGATACTCAAAGACACAATTACAGTACACCACTACTACTCTTGATGCTATCTTTTATTAGTTGTACGCAAAATGATGAAGTGTGAGTTCTGTGTATACTAGATCAGAAAGAGAGTGGTTTAATCAATAAACTTTATGCCGGTAGCACTGAGTGCGCTGAGTTGTCTCTGTAAAATAGAAGCATAGAATGAGACCTCATAATATGAGGGCGTCCTCGAGATTAAAAAAATTTTACTCGATGTTAGATGGCAGAGCAGCATCTACCGCCAGATGTTAAAAAACAGCAAGTATCGGCAAGCATCTAACAATATTTAGCACAACACCTTTTCCCATGACTCATACATACAATCTTTTTTAATAGTCTTTTTGCACTCAGCGAGTGATAGAGACTCGCACTCATTGACCACACTTCATTTTTTATGAAAGCCGCTTGTTTTATAAAAATAAACATTTTCCTGCTGAATAGCAAAACATCTCTAAATATTCGACTGATCTATGCGTGAGCGATGATGTGCATGATCAGATGTGGTCTATTTTTTTATGACTGAGATTATTATAGAATCTCAATCTAATTCAGAAAATTATCGTAATCGATTATTTCAACGACTAATGAGAGAATAAGAAAATTCGCCTAAAAATAGCGGATTTAATAAATGGGTATAGTTTTGAATAGAAAATTTATGACTTTCAGATAATATTAAAGAATGACTTTTTCGCACCATGCGGCTATTATTGAGTACACTGTTTAAGTGTCGGGCGTATCCTCGTAATTCCATTTTTGATATCATGAAATAAATGTATTATAAAGGTTTTACTGACAAACAGCCTGTAGGTATCTCTCATGTGTTTAGGAGTTCAGTTCAGAAACCCAGAAAGCGTTTATAGAAACGCATAACAAACTTTAAACAGTTGATGAAAATTAGCCAAGCCTATTTGGCCGATGTCTGTTATTTAAAACAGGGCATAGCATTAGCAAATTACTGAATACCTAACTTTTATTTAAAAATCCCAAATTCATAAACATTACTCGCAGCCGTGTTTGTTGAACAGGCTGGGCGCTGAACCAAAACAAGCTAAAAGATATTTCGATTTAGTAGAATCATAGTGTCAAGAGTCTTATTACTCGATTTTTTCTCACCATTGAGGATAGTGATATCGAATCAGGCAAAAAGTAAAATCCTGCTTGTAGAGGGAAGGTATCAATGAGAGGTTAGTAAAAGAGTGAGCGTATATAATAAATATCGAGGTTGATTATCTTTTGATATATATAGCCGGAATATGCACTTATGAAAAAATTGTGGAACGTAATAATTGTATTCTCGAGTGCGGAAATTTTTACTTCTTCGCATGCAAGAATTTTCCAAGAGGAAAACAACACTGATCCTGAGATACTATTACTAGAGCTAACCTGCTCTTTTTTTGATTTAGTAGAGGCTGGTTGTACGCTGTGGAGATTCAGACGGTTGACTAAACTAATGGTTTAGATTTTATTATGTTTAATAAATGTTGTTAAAATTAGAAAAGATGCATTAAAGTATCATGCCCTCGAATAAGGGCCGTATCAATTTCAGAAAATATAGATCGAAACTTATGCTATTTACCTCAATAAAAATTAAATAATATCAAGTTTAGATGGTTTATTTTTAACATCCTATAACATCATCTTGTAATTTTAAGAAAAAAATTGACGTTCATTGCATATCCTAAGACCTTGAAGTCTATTAGAATTGCGAGGATGAATATTCAGCTAAAAGGAATGGTAGTATGTTAGATTGAATTTTTCCTCTTTTTTTATCTATGCAAAGCATGTATTGGCGATTTCTTGCATTTTGCAACAAAAAATTAACGCCTCTAGATGATGGGCTCACTGTGATTCTGTGCCTGTATGTTTTTGATGATTTAAAGCGTGCAATTATGTTTATTAAAGAAGAACGATATTTTATGCACGGAATCTATAGAATAAAAAAGATTTTTTTTTTAGGGGTGTTAAGATATTATAAATTATATTTTATGTAGTAAAACAGGGTACTGATGTACAGCTGCTAGTGCACATATTGTGCAATGTTCAGCAACATAGCATTTTGTCTTTTGAAGTTTCATATTTTTCTATTTGTTAGTGATCTTGTCTACCGATCAAGGCTGCAAATTAAGGAAAAACGCATGCCCGTTATAACTCTCCCTGACGGCAGTCAGCGTCAGTTTTTACATCCTGTCACTTCTCTTGATGTTGCACGCGCCATTGGTCCTCGATTAGCCAAAGCGTGCATCGCAGCCCGCGTTAACGAGAAACTGGTGGATGCTGTCGATCTCATCGAGCACGATGCTAAGCTTTTCATAATTACAGCTAAAGATCAGGTGGGGCTAGAAATTATCCGCCACTCGTGCGCGCATTTGCTGGGGCACGCCATCAAACAATTATGGCCGAATGCAAAAATGGCAATCGGTCCTGTTATTGACCAAGGCTTTTATTATGACGTCGAGCTCGATCATGTCCTGACCCAGTCTGATCTCGACCAGCTAAACAAGCGGATGCAGGAACTGGCTCAAAAAGATTATCCCATAATTAAAGAAAACGTTAGCTGGCAACAGGCTCGTGATGAATTTTTCGCGCGGGGCGAGGATTATAAAGTAGCTATTCTCGATGAAAATATTAGCAGATATGAACGCCCCGGGTTGTATCATCATGAAGAATACGTGGATATGTGCCGCGGACCGCATGTGCCAAATATACGCTTCTGTCATCACTTCACTTTGCAAAAAACGTCTGGGGCCTACTGGCGTGGCGACAGCAAAAATAAAATGCTACAGCGTATTTACGGCACAGCTTGGGGTGATCAGAAACAGCTAAATATTTATTTGCGGTATTTAGCAGAGTCCGTGAAGCGAGATCACCGTAAGATCGGGAAACAGCTTGATCTCTATCATATGCAAGCAGAAGCGCCGGGCATGGTGTTTTGGCATCATGATGGCTGGACTCTGTTCCGCGAGCTAGAAGCTTTTATAAGAATGAAGCTGCGAGATTATCAGTACCAGGAAGTGAAGGGAGCGTTTATGATGGACCGCATGCTTTGGGACAAGACCGGGCACTGGGAGAATTACGCCGAGCATATGTTTACCACATCGTCCGAAAGTCGGGAATATTGCATTAAACCCATGAACTGCCCGGGGCACGTGCAGATTTTTAATCAGGGGCTAAAATCTTACCGTGATCTGCCGCTGCGTATGGCGGAATTCGGGAGCTGCCATCGCAATGAGCCATCCGGTTCGTTGCATGGGCTGATGCGTGTGCGAAGTTTTACTCAGGACGATGCCCATATCTTCTGTACCGAAGAGCAGGTGCGCGATGAAGTAAACAATTGCATCAAAATGGTGTACGATGTATATGCTACGTTTGGCTTTGAAAGAATCTTGATCAAATTGTCTACCCGTCCTGCAAAGCGCATCGGTAGCGATCAAGTTTGGGACCGGGCAGAGCAGGATTTGGCCTCCGTACTAACGGAAAATGGTATTGCCTTTGAATACCATTCAGGAGAAGGGGTTTTTTATGGTCCGAAAATTGAGTTTACGCTTTTAGATTGCCTAAATCGCGCTTGGCAATGCGGCACGGTGCAGCTAGACTTTTCACTCCCTGCACGCTTAAACGCCTTCTATGTGGGAAGAAATAACGAACGGCTAGTCCCAGTCATAATTCATCGAGCTATTTTAGGATCAATGGAACGATTTATTGGGATAATAACAGAAGAGTATGCGGGTTTCTATCCTACCTGGCTAGCGCCGACGCAGGTGGTAATAATGAACATCACCGATAAGCAGTCTGAATATGTTGCAAAAATAACGGAAAAGCTGTCAGCGGTAGGTATCCGAGTAAAGGCAGACTTGAGAAATGAAAAAATAGGCTTTAAAATCCGCCAACACACTTTACTTCGTGTGCCTTATATCTTGGTCTGCGGAGATAAGGAGATGACACAAGGTAGGGTTGCCGTGCGCACGCGTCGCGGTAAAAATTTAGGTAGCATCTATGTTAACGAGCTTATTGAAAAGCTGCAGCACGAAATCCGCTGCCGTAGTATTAATTAACTGGAGGGATAAAGTATTAAAGGCGGAAAACGAGTGCAGACAGCACGTCCCAATCGTATTAACCGAGAAATTCGCGCTGCAGAGGTTCGTCTAACGGATATCGACGGCGAGCAGCTTGGTATTTTCAGCCTAAGTGAAGCGCTTGAAAAAGCTGAGGAAGAGCGCGTTGATTTAGTCGAAATCAGCCCCAATGCTGAACCGCCGGTTTGCCGAATCATGGATTACGGCAAGTTCCTCTATGAGAGGAGTAAATTAACTAAAGAACAGAAGAAGAAGCAGAAAGTTATTCAAGTTAAAGAAATCAAATTTCGTCCTGGCACCGATGAAAGCGACTATCAAGTAAAACTACGCAATCTAGTGCGATTTCTGGGAGATGGTGATAAAGCCAAAATCACCCTACGGTTTCGTGGTCGTGAAATGGCGCACCAGCAGATCGGAATCGAAGTGCTGAACCGTGTTTGTCAAGATCTCAGTGAAGTGGCGGTAGTAGAATCTGCCCCTTCAAAAATTGAAGGTCGTCAGATGACCATTGTTCTCGCACCTAAGAAGAAATAGTAAAGTTTTAAAATTAAGGCGCTCTCTAGCGGCGCCTTCTCTTATGTGTTGCATATTATTAATAATAAGTGGTAGAGATAGACTCATGCCAAAACTAAAGACAATACGTGGTGCTGCAAAGCGCTTTAAGAAAACGGCTTCAGGCGGTTTCAAGCGAAAGCATGCTAATATCCGTCATATTCTGACTAAAAAATCTACTAAGCGTAAGCGTCACCTCCGCCTAAAATCTATGGTTTCTAAAGGGGATCTAAGGTTTGTCGTGCGTTCCCTACCGTATGCGTAAGCGTTATTTTAATAGATTTCAATAAGACTTTAGGAGAAAGAATGTGGCTCGTATAAAACGAGGTTTGGTTGCACGTGCACGTCACAAAAAAATCTTAAAACAAGCAAAAGGTTACTACGGTGCACGTTCACGCGTTTACCGGGTAGCCTGTCAGGCGGTTATTAAAGCAGGTCAATATGCTTATCGTGACCGTCGTCAAAAGAAACGTCAGTTTCGTCAGCTCTGGATCGCGCGTATCAATGCTGCTGCCCGGCAGAACGGTATTTCTTATAGTAATTTTATCAATGGCCTCAAAAAAGCCTCTATTGAGATAGACCGTAAAATACTTTCGGATATCAGCGTGTTAGAAAAATCCGCTTTCTCCGCTCTAGCAGATAAAGCGAAACATGCCCTATCGTAAGTTAGGTGCAGTAATAAAAACCGTGCCATTTCCTTTTAGGCCGAAAGAAAACGATTTAAAAACATATCAAACGCTAACAAAGTTCTGCAAGCATGAATGCTTGCTGGTTTCGTTTGTTTTTTTAATTTAGCAAGGCTTGTTTAAAGAAGAACATTGTCTACTATAGGTGCAGTGAACAAATCAAGTACTGATTAACGTAAGCTGAGCACTCTTAAAAAACAGAGTTTCATGCTGTTCTGCGACTTATTTGGGGTTAGATAATCCTTGCTGTCTCACGTCTATCATTTTTTCATGAGGTCTAATTGCTATACCTTAAAATTCTGAACGTTAGTTGATTCACGTAACCTTCAGCACAAAAAGCTACTTATTCAACCATTTATAAAAAAAAACAATAGACACGAGACAGCAAGGATTATCTACTTAAATATATTTAAAAGCAGCATGATTTTTAATCATTCAATAATGCTTACCCCGCTTGGACAGGCGGGGTAGGCCACGACACGAAAATAGCGCTAGTAACCCTCTTGAGGGGAAAAATGCTGTATTGTTTTCTAGCGGCAGCGCTACGCGCTGTGGGTGAGCCAGGCGACCTCGCTCCTTTTTTGATGCTGAAGCTCATCTATTATAGCAGGATGAAGAGGAAAGCAATGCCACATCTCGCAGCGTTGGTTGTGCGGATAAAAGCAGCCATCGAAAATTCCCAAGATATAAACGCTTTAGAGGCCGTGCGTGTCGAATATTTAGGCAAAAAAGGGTATTTTTGCCGGCACATGACAGCGCTTCGGGCTCTATCGCCAGATTCTAGGCCGGCAGCAGGCGCTATACTTAACCAAGCCAAGGCAGAGGTACAGCAGGCGCTGGCTAAACGCAAGTCTGTGCTAGAACACTCTTCCCTAGGAGCACGACTAGCGACCCAGACATTGGACGTCTCGCTACCTGGGCGACGCCTTGAAAATGGAGGACTTCACCCGGTATCGCAGACTATTACGCGCATTGCGCGGTATTTCAGAAAACTAGGGTTTTCAGTGGTTACCGGCCCCGAGATCGAAGATGATTATCACAATTTTGACGCCTTGAATATTCCGGCTCACCATCCTGCACGCGACGATCACGATACCTTCTGGTTCGACGCAACCCGATTATTACGTACGCAGACTTCTTGCGTACAGATTCGTACCATGAAGACTCAGCAGCCACCGATACGTATTCTTTCTCCGGGACGGGTGTACCGCAATGATTACGACCAAACTCATACGCCGATGTTTCATCAGATAGAGGGGCTAATTATCGATACCGATATTAGTTTCAGTAACCTGAAGGGCACCTTGCATGATTTTCTACGTGATTTCTTTGAAGAAAATCTACATGTGCGTTTTCGCCCATCTTATTTCCCATTTACAGAGCCCTCCGCTGAAGTAGACTGCAGGAGAAACAACGGTCGCTGGATGGAAGTGCTGGGATGCGGCATGATCCATCCGAATGTGCTAAGCAATATCGGTATTGATCCGGAAATCTACTCTGGCTTCGCCTTCGGTATGGGCATGGAGAGGTTGACGATGCTAAGTTACGATATCAGGGATATACGCGCATTCTTTGAAAACGATCTGCGTTTTCTTAAACAATTTAAATAAAGGCAAGATAAAGATATGAAATTCAGTGAGCTATGGCTCCGTGAATGGGTCAATCCACCCATAGATAGCGACGCGCTGGTAGCACAAATGACAATGAACGGCTTAACAGTAGATAGCGTGGCGCCGGTCGCGGGTCGTTTTACCGGCGTTGTCATTGGTCATGTAATTGAATGCCAGGCACATCCTAATGCCTACACATCGTGGGTGACGAAGGTGGATATTGGCCTTGAGCGATGCTTGGATATCGTTTGCAATGCGCACAATTGTCGTCCCGAGATGCGGGTTGCAGTAGCTACAATCAGCTCCCTTCTGCCAGGCACTTACAACAGCAAGACAGCAAGATTGTGCAGCGAGTTGTCTGACGGCATTTTGTGCTCTTTTTCTGACCTAGGAATTTCTGGCGACGACCATTCGGGTATCATCGAGCTGCCTACTGATGCTCCTATCGGCCAAGATATCCGCTCTTATCTTCAGCTTGACGATCATACGATCAACATCAGCGTTACGCCTAACCGGGCCGATTGCCTAGGATTGCTAGGTATTGCCCGCGATGTAGCGGTTCGTAACCGCATGACGCTAGTGCAGCCAGTGATCGAGACGGTTATGCCGGTTATCGGCGATTCACTTCCAATTCGCATTGAGGCAGGTGATGCCTGTCCACACTATATGTGCCGGGTAATAAATAGTATCAACGTTAGTGCAAAAACGCCGCTGTGGATGAAGGAAAAACTACGACGCTGCGGTCTACGATCGGTAGGCTCGGTGGTGGATATCACCAAATACGTGCTTTTGGAGCTAGGACAGCCAATGCACGCCTTCGACCGGCATCGTATCGAGGCCGGGATCGTGGTACGTTATGCTACGCCGGATGAGCCTCTAACCTTGCTAGACGGCAGTAAGGTCAAGCTCTCGTCTGATACGCTAGTGATTGCTGACCGTGGGAAAGCATTGGCTATAGCAGGAATCTTTGGCGGGGCGGCTTCCGGTATTAGCCCGACTACCCGAGACGTTGTACTAGAATGCGCCTTTTTCCAGCCATGGGCCATTACTGGCCGTGCCCGCCGTTACGGATTGAACACTGATGCGGCGCACCGCTATGAGCGCGGAGTGGATCCAGAGCTGCAGTCGCGCGCTATGGAGCGGGCAACGACGCTGTTGCTATCAATTTGCGGCGGTCAGCCGGGACCGATTACTAATGCGGTCTCCAAAATTGACTCAGGACACCCCACTACCATCCAACTTAGACGAAAAAAATTGAAACGTCTGATGGGTCATATTATCCCAGACGAGGACGTAAGCGATATCCTTACCCGTCTTGGCTTCCAGATCAGCGGTACCGAGGACGGATGGCAAGCCCTAGCACCGAGCTGGCGTTTTGATATGGCTATTGAAGAAGATTTGATTGGGGAAGTCGCTCGAGTATACGGTTACGATGCAATTCCAAATGTACCTGTGCGCGCTGATCTTATAATTCCGCTTTATCGCGAATCGGCGCTTCCGCTGTCACGAGTTAAAACGTTGCTGGTCGATCGCGGTTATCAGGAAGCCATTACTTATAGCTTTGTCGACCCTACAAAACAAGCACTACTACATCCTCAACAAGAGCCTCTAGTGCTCATTAGTCCGATTTCACGGGATATGTCCGCTATGCGTTTGTCATTATGGACCGGCCTGCTTAATGCAGTAGTCTATAATCAGAAGCGTCAGCAGCATCACATTCGCTTATTTGAAAGTGGATTGCGTTTTATGTCTGATAGTATGGCTGATCTAAAAATTAGTCAGGATCTAATGCTAGCCGGGGTTATTGCTGGCCCTCGGTTCAATGAACACTGGGATCAAGTGCGCGACTCAGTAGATTTTTATGATGTTAAGGGAGATCTTGAGGCAATACTTGAGCTTACCGGAAAATTAGACGATATTGAATTTAGAGCACATAAGCATCCCGCTCTACATCCTGGCCAGAGTGCCGCGATTTATCTTGAACATGAAATAATTGGATTTGTTGGTATGATTCATCCCGATATTGAGGAAAAACTAAGTGTCAATGGCCGTGCGCTAGTGTTTGAGCTTCTCTGGGAGAAGATTTCGAAGCGAAATATACCTAAAGCGAATGCAATTTCTAGGTTCCCCGCTAACCGCCGCGACATTTCTGTAATTGTAGCTGATGACTGCCCCGCAGCAGATATTATCGCGGAGTGTAAGAAGATTTCTTCAAATCATTTGGTTGGCGTAAACTTATTTGACGTGTACTGGGGGAGAGGCGTATCGAAAGGCTTTAAGAGCCTAGCCATCAGTCTCATTTTGCAGGATACCACTCGTACACTGGAAGAAGAAGAGATTGCTGCAACCGTTGCAAGCTGCATAACGGCACTAAAGCAGCGATTCCACGCATCCTTGAGGGATTGAACGTATGGCGCTTACTAAAGCTGAAATATCCGCATACCTATTTGCAAAGCTCGGGCTTAGCAAACGGGATGCTCGAGAAATAGTAGAACTTTTTTTTGAAGAGATGCGAAAGGCGTTAGAAAATGGCGAGCGGGTAAAATTATCATGCTTCGGTAATTTTGATTTGCGTGATAAGAATCAGCGGCCCGGTCGTAATCCAAAAACGGGAGAAGAGATTCCGATCACTGCTCGTCGGGTGGTTACTTTCCGCCCCGGTCAGAAATTGAAAAACCGTGTCGAATATGCTTCTCTGAAAGACTAAACCGGGTGTAACGAGAGGGTTCTTGCCAGTAATCTGCTCACTACACCGCTGTGTTTTACAATGCCTGCGAACATGCCGCCGTCTCGAGGGTATGAACTTTAATTTTTTATAGATAAATAGGGTGCTAAGGGCTACAAATTGACAGATCCTGATATGTTTTCAGCGAGCCGGTCAGGCATAGTACCCACTATCTTTTTTTGTTGAATAAATAAAAATTTAAGGGAAGCTCTCTGATAAGGTCACTATAATTATTATCCGGTTATGCGCTTTGGTGATAGCTAAGTACTGCTTGTATGTGCCTGTCTACGTATGATTTTCGCGCAGACTCTAAGAACCGCTTTAAAATATTCGAATGCTGATTTTTAAACGCAAGGCCATGCGAAATAGTATAACTAATACTGCTCACGCCGACGGTATTAGGTTAAAATTCTTTATTTCTTGATTACGACAAGCATCGTAATCGTAATGTCTATCGTGATGTTTTAACAGATCTTCAAATTAGCCAAGATACTTGCATCTTCTGCGGAGAACCAGACGATAAAAAAGCGTAAGTTATGCCTGTATTTGTCGATATGTGCTTGCAGAATAGTCTTTCCATGACTCTTCATCAGAGTCTTTAGTACCAGTTTTCTTAATCATACAATCCTTCATTTTACGGCGTGTTGACATTTTAATTTTAATATTAGATTTCTTTTTTCTTGGCGAGAAAGCATAGCTCTTGCATGTTACTGTGAGTGCTAGAAGTTTAAAAATTGTGTCAACAACTCGCTGTTAATCGCTCAGGGTAATTCTGAATACCTATTTTATTATTTTCATTTTTTTGATCCTAAGATTTAAGTAGATAAGTAGTCGCCTCCGAGAGCTGAGGGAGGCGTACTCAAAACATGCATGACTAGGTAACGCATTCGTCTCATCTATACTGTCAGAAAACTGTATTGCTTGACGATCTTTTTTCAGTGATATTAAGTTGTGATGTGTAAACTTGTGTGTTGCTATAGGGCGAATGCATTGCATGAATAATGTGCGCTAAACCGATGATAAAGAAAAATTTTGATTGATACAACCAAGTTCCGATTGACTTCATGCACAGCTTTACTGCTGCATAAACATTCTCTACTGGAGCGAATAAGGCAGAACTACCAAAAACTAGAAGCAATCTAAGCTACTTTCACTAAAAGCATATAGTCTTTGTATTTCACTAATTCCCTTAAAGGGTGTAATATAAAATCAATAGAACTAATGTAAAATAGATGCATATATGAATGCGACACGACCGTTATTTTTTATTACCAAAGATACATAGAGAGCAACAGAGTGCTGATTGTACTATATTCTAGGTAATCGCTTATCTTCAGTAAAAATATACCAGCGTATTAAAAATATAATCTCACTCAAATAAGCTGACTGATAGCAAACGGCTTAGTCATCAAAGCATTTTTAAAAACATACAAGAACACCTGAAAAATAGAATGACATAGGCTATCTATAATGATCAGCCACTCTGCATCAGAGGGCTAAATAATTATTTAAAACGCCAGGAAGGATTTAGCATTAAAGCAGGGGGCTGAGAAAGTAGAATAGCCGTTCAACAATGCGCTGCCAGTAAGGACGCTTCGACCAGACCCCGCTCTCAAGCAGCTGCGATCGAGCAACATAATCCCTCTGAACGCGTGCTAAATCCCTACTGAAATTGTAATCATCTATAACTAGCGTTATCTCAAAATTCAGCCACAGGCTGCGCATATCCAAATTTACGGTTCCCACTAAACTTAATTGACTATCAACCAAAACACTCTTGGTATGCAGTAATCCACCCTCAAACTGATGAATTAACACGCCAGCTTCTAGAAGTTCAGCGAAGAAGGCCCTGCTGGCCCAGCCCACAAGCATAGAATCGTTATTGCGAGGAATGATAATATGCACATCAACGCCGCGCTGTGCCGCGGTACAAATAGCGTGTAGTAAATCATCGCTAGGAACTAGATAAGGCGTGGTCATCACTAATTGCTCGCGTGCTGCGTATATGGAAATGAGTAAAGCTTGATGGATAACCCCTTCGGGAAAACCGGGTCCCGAAGCAATCACTTGAATGGTATGTCCGGAGGATTGCTCAAACGGCATAATATTGACGTCGGGTGGAGGTGGCAGAATGCGTTCACCGGTTTCTATTTCCCAATCGCAGGAGAAGATGATGCCCATGACCGTGGCCACTGGCCCTTCCATGCGCGCCATGATATCGATCCATTGGCCAACGCCGGCGTTTTGTTTAAAAAAGCGCGGATCTACCATGTTCATGCTGCCGCTGTAGGCGATATAATTATCAATTAGAACCATTTTTCGATGCTGGCGCAAATCCATGCGGCGTAGAAATATACGCAGAACACTGACGTGCAGCGCTTCTACAATATGCACTCCGGCAGCGCGCATCACTGCAGGGTAGGTGCTGCGAAAAAACGCTACACTACCGGCTGAATCAAGCATTAAACGGCAGCGTACGCTGCGTTGTGCTGCGGCCATTAAAGCTTGGGCTACCTGGTCCACCTGACCCCCGACTTGCCAAATGTAGAATACCATCTCAATATTATTTTCTGCTAGACTGATATCGTGAATTATCGCCCGTAGCGCAGCATCGGTGCTGGTTAAGAGTTGTATTTGATTTGCTTTTAAGCCACTTATGTGCTGACGATGCTTACAAAGTTGGAATAAAGAGCGCGCTACATCACTGTTTTCACTAGAAAACATGCGGCGATAACCTTTTAAATCTTCAATCCATCGGGTAGTAGAAGGCCAAAGCGCTTTCCTACATTCAGCTCGGCGTTTACCTAAATTGAGTTCACCGCATAAAAGATAAGTAATAATCCCCACTAGCGGAAGAATATAAATTACCAGAAGCCAAGCCATAGCTGAAGGCACGGTGCGACGTTTCATCATAACCCGAAGGGTAACGGCGGCAATTAACAGCCAATAGCCAAAAAGCAATAGCCAGTTGATGACGGTATAAAAAGTTGTCATGGGGCTGAAAATCCTGTTCACAAAACGTTACTTTCAGTGTACGCATAAGGTGACAAAAGAGGCAATGCTTTTACTGAACGCCCGATCCGCCGAAAAACCTGAGTCAGCTGGCCGGGTCTCCGCGCCGCGACGGACACTTTGAACAATAAAATCGGCCGTATACCCCGTGAAGATGTGAGAAATAAAATTCTTATTTTCTTTCCCTAAGACATGATTTTCGGTGTTAATACCTAATATTGCGGATGAGATCGACGTAGAGGCGTCCGTATTTTTTGGTATGCGGCTTGTCGCAACCGCGTCGACGCACCTAGAGACAAAGTTAGCATGACTTTAAGAGCACGTCGTTTCCTCATCATCTCTTACTTTATGATGCGATCTTGCAGCGAACTATTAATGCACGAAAAGAATAAAAGAAAATCTATTTATTCAATCACTGCCTCAATAGCACATCATAACAGTAACGTGTCTCGTAAGTAATTTTAGATATTGCGTACCGCATGATTTTGTCAGGGTCTTGATTAAATACAGATAAAATTATATATAAATTTTGCCTTGCTCAGTAAATCGGCATAAAGCATTGCATGTGTCGCATTGTTTACTACAAGACATCCCGTATCCCCTGCTCGTACTTTTTACAGCCTTCTGCAAGACTGCATAGGCGCTTTAACAAAATATTCACCACCTAAGAGTCAAGGACTGCATAGATTATTGCACCGGTCGTTAATTTATGCATTACACAAGTAACTATTTTGATTTACGTTTGAAAAACGAAGCATTTGAAGATACTGACGAAGAGTGCTATCAGTGTAAAAAGCAAGTCAATGAAGGACTTTCAAGCTCGTAGTAAGAAGAAAAATACCTGTTCATCATTAGCGCTGTAGTGATGATTTCATTTCAGGAGAAAAGTAATCAGTTCGCTATTTAATAACAGTTATCGCTGACCACGCAGCACAATCTTTCACGCATCTATTCTTACAAGAGGGGCGGTAAGCTGATTAGGGATCGCTGTGTCACTAAGTCACTTGATCATTGAACGTTTTTACTTTATTAAAAAGATCATATGTTTAAATCAATCTAATGAGTTGCTATCATAATGAGCGATCGATGAATATGGTATTCATTCAATATTGCATGTTATCCCCCTGCCAGTTCTACAGTTACTTTGTAAGAGATATCATGTTTCTCATGATGTAGATGATGAAGCACTGTGTGGTCAGGCTAGTATACAATGCGCGTCATATGACTATAAAATGTATTATTGGCAGCAAAAGCGAGAGTAAAGACCAGAGCGACAGGGCATTAAGTAGATAAAGTGGCCGATCGTGATCGTAAGGTAGTACCGGATTCGGTGTTGCTGGATAGATCTGTTTAGAAAAACAACCGATTAGACTGGTAGTCGGTAATCGCGATCCTTCATTGCTAATTCTCAGGTCGGTAAACGCCGCGCTGTGCATACGGCACGTAGCGGTGCTTAACCCATTAAGTCTGAGACGCGTAGGATATAAATATCTGGCATCTAGAGATACATAAAGATAACGTCTACGGAGCTTTTGAGCTGCCTAGCAAAATAGCTTTGGTCGCTATTGAAAATATAAGCGTGAGTGATCTATTCTTGAGGAAACATTATCATCTTAAACAAGGAGGCCGACCTTAGACTTGTCATCCGACCGGTCAGTTAGTGGCGATTCAGACAGTGGCGGCAGACGCTAAATAGCCATTTGGTTAATTAAATAGATATCCACATGCTTTTCTAACAATCCTCGTATACACGATCCATGCATCCCCCAGATGATAAAGTGGGCATGGCCCGATAGCCTGCAGAAATGCACAGAGTATATCAGACGGTAGGGGCATCTTGGTCAATGTTTTGCCGATACGCAGAAGGTCTATCGTAGATAGTACTCTTAGGTATAGCGATGAACCGGAGGCGAAAAATAAAAAAAATAGATTCCTGCACCGTATAGCGCCGAACATTAATCACCTAGGCCATGACATCTGCAAATCTGTGCATAGTTACAAGCAAAAAATCTCTACCGCCGTGTCGGCGGTTCATGCCGGGGTCCCAGGCCCTTGCTGAAAAACTACGAGAAGATACGATTGCTAGCGCGTCTTCGATACCGATTCTAAATTGCACGTCTGCATATTGATGCCTGATTGCCCCTCGTGTCTCTGGTGTCGGACGCGACTTATGATATATCTATCTAGGATAGATATATCATAATGCTCCAGATTTCGCTATTAAGCGCAGTGTGCGGCACGCAGGAGATGTAACTTAGAACTTCTAATTTGATACACACCATGTTCCATGTCTGTTGTTTCTAAAGATTCCTTCGGGTAAAATAGCGCACCATAAGCTAAAGAAGACCACGTAGACCTGAGATTGCGTGATTGATATTTTTCTGCAAACCTGATCAGGCATAACTAGATATAACCATAACGCAATCATGCCTCTACTAACTCTCGTTCGTTCGGCGAACATGTGCGCTTATTACCCGGCACTCTCACTAGCACGGACTGGATGTGATCGAGAGTACTAATTATATTGCGAATATGATCAATGCGATCGCGCATAAGTTGGTAGTCAAAAAAACCGACCGTGGTGCTAAAAAAGCAACAGTAGGATCAAACGAAAGCCTTTATTACTGCCAATCTATTACGTCGATATCTAATGTGGTGAAGGGTATATGCAAGTAATTTAATCGAGCCGCCGGCTGCATCTTAAACCTACTTCGCGTCTAGCAGATCGCACGTTCCATCACAAGGCGCTGCACATAAGAAGCAGCTCTTCATTAGCGCAACAACATTGTCCCATTCACCGAATGGGTGCAGCGTATTTTTATTTTAAAACCTGATGCTGATGCTTCATACGCTAGAAAAAACCAGCTGCTTGCTAATGTTAGTAGCGACATCTGCTTATTGATTCTGAAACTTATTATGGCGATGGGAAATACAAATGTCCTAAGTCTAAGTATTAAGGCAATAAAAATCCTCGGTGCCAGGAAGACCATTAACATCATCAGCATACGTTAACTATATTTGGTCAGCTCAGTTTAATATAGTAGAAGAGCGTCATTCTAATTTTGCAAAGGATTTTTTGGTACTCTAGGCTACAATCCTGCTCTGTAAACGGCAGAGCAACAACCCGATTTAGGGTCTCGGTGCTCTTTGATCAGCTGAGTACGTTCAGCTAAAGGCTATCACTTTACCGAGAAGCAGTCCTCTTTATTCCTGGGCTTGCTGGTGAGAAATCCGGACAAATTCTGCTGATTGACGATCAAGCTTTAAACGCAGCTATTCCGAATCACGCTACCGCGTGAATAGACGTACCTAATAGGGTCTTTTCTTTTCCACTACTATGATGGCAAGTGTGGTGGCTTACAGCCGCCGATTAGGTTGCTGCGTTAGCTTACTAAAGTGGAGATTAATCGGCTAGTTGTCCTCTTTTTTGTCTCAAAAATCACGTAGCCTTTTAAGGGAAAACGTCGGATCCATAACCCATGGTTAAAGGTAACATAGGTTCCGCGCTCAATCTATTTTATTTAGCACTCGACAGCCTACTGATGTAGTATAATTTATTAGTAGGTATCAGCGAATGATGTAGTCGATTGTTATCCCCAACAGATGTTGAGTTCAATACTTGATCGGCCTATCGAGCCCCGTTTTGATATATGCATTCAATGCAGGCTGCAGCTTATCTGAAGGAACGCCGAACTAGGATCAGCTAATAACATTCATTGGCTGACGGCACGGTACCATCTGCAAGAGAGGACGTCGATGGGCCCCTCGACGTTAGAGCTACGAGGTTGTACTACCACATCAGGCCAGAATATGATTTGACCTATAAAGCGACATATGGAATATAGATTTGTTGAATAATAAAAAACTCTGCTTTTATACTATAAAGTATAGCAGTAAAATGCTGGTAAATACGAGTGAATTACTTTTCATGAGGCCGAACGTTATGATGTCAAGTTACAGAGATCAATGTATACAATAAACCGATAATATATATTATACAGTCTTCAATAATGCCATGCTATCATTAGCATCGATTGGACAAATCGATATTTTAGGTAACTATTATTCTCGCTTACTACATTTCTTTCAATACATAGTTTCTATGACATAGCAATACTTGAAAATCACAGATGAAACCAGGGTATAACAAGGCCTGCAGTAGTGTCGTTCTCTGAAATAATGCATAAAGTCATAAGCTACTTTCTGCATAACGGAGAGACCTGCACTTAGATGACGACCTGATACTGTTCTATTCAGATAAGGTGAATCGCCAAGGTTCTGATGATTAACTGGGCGTTTCTTTTTTTCGAAAGTTTAGCTGCATGTTATCGAAAAACGTAGACATGGTAAGGATATGCTCCATCTATCAGTAAATAACGCAATATATAAGATTATATTTTCTGATTTATCGCACAGCAGCACCACTAATACACCGGCTCTTTCGTCTTTAATAAAGAAAACACGCCTGTATATCAAGGAAGCATCGCTTAATAGCACTGCCGATATACGTTACTGAAATAACGCTCTGTTTAGGAAAACAATACAGCTGCCGATCCCAGCGTGGTGTAGGGATAGTTAATAATGCGCCTGTTTATGCTATGAAAATAACTATGCGATTAATTATTAGCGTCTAAGTGGTCTTGGGATACCTAAACAAGCAAGCAGTACGTCACTAACCCATAGTGCCTAAAACAGGTTTCTTTTAGTTTAAAAGAGCTGCGTGTGGTCATCTAAGTTTGAGTGACCATAATTCTGCCAGTCGGCAAGGCGATAGTAATGGTTAAAGAGCTTAACTAGATATGACTATTAGGAATACCGCACACTGCTGCATGACGTTACAATAGTCCTGCTGTCGGCCAAAAAATTAGAAGCTCTATTTTCTTCAACAAAGACGAAAGAAATAGCCCGATATTATCGGCGAGAGGCTATACCCAAACACGCCTAACGATACTGGACGTGTTTGGGTATAGAGGCCATCTTGAGTAACTGGCCTTATTGATCAAGCGTTCCGGGATCTCTGCAAGATAGGGAGTGGGTATGGTTGCGGTAAGAAGTGCACATTTAAATCCGTCTGGTGACTTTGCCGTGGACGAGTGGGTAGCCGGGCTGGGATTAGCCAACCCACACTTCAGTGAACAGCTAGCCGCTACTTGGCGCTACTGTGAGCAGCGGTGCCTGGGCCATGTAAATGCCCCCCTTCTATTATGGCGCAGCATTGAAATGGTAGAAATTCTATCTATGCTCAGTATGGACAACGACAGCCTATGTGCGGCACTATTATTCCCGATGGCGGATGCTGGGGTGGTAGAAGAGGCAATATTGAGGGGAACATTCGGGAAAAGCATTACCAACTTGGTACACGGAGTGCGTAATATAGAAGCTATTCGGAAGTTGAAGGCGAACCATAATGATCTCATTGCGCCGGAGCAGGGGAGTGAGATGCACCGCATGCTGCTAGCGATCGTTGAGGATTTCCGCTGCGTAGTGATCAAGCTTGCGGAACGTATCGCCCACTTACGCGAGTTGAGAAATGCTCCGAAAGATGAACAAGTGCTAGCAGCAAAAGAAGGCGCCAGTATTTATGCGCCTCTTGCCAACCGGCTCGGTATCGGCCAGTTGAAGTGGGAGCTAGAAGATTTCTGCTTTCGCTATCTGCATCCCTATGAATACAAGAGTATAGCCGAATTGTTACACGAGCGGCGTATCGACCGTGAACAGTATATTGAAGAGTTCGTTGATGCTTTACGTCAATCCATGCAGGAAGAAGGTCTGAAAGCAGATATCTATGGCCGCCCGAAACATATCTATAGCATCTGGAGGAAAATGCAGAACAAGACGCTGGCATTCAGCGAGCTGTTCGACGTGCGCGCGGTGAGGGTGGTGGTAGAGCGCCTACAGGACTGCTATGTCGCCCTCAGAATTATACATGCACTTTATGATCACTTGCCGGACGAGTTCGATGACTATGTGGCCAACCCCAAACCCAATGGCTATCAATCGATTCATACAGTAATATTTGCCTCACGCGAAAAACCGCTAGAAATCCAGATTCGCGCGCACCAGATGCATGCGGATGCCGAACGGGGGATAGCTGCACATTGGAAGTATAAAGAGGGCCGCACTGCCCTGACCGGCGGCCGATCCAGTCATGAGGAGCATATCTCCTGGTTGCGTCAGATACTGACCTAGCAGGCAGCAATAAAAGACTCCAGAAAATACTTTCATCGGTTCGTAGGGCAGGGTTTTAAAACCGGGTCTATATATTTACAACGATAGTTAACATTGTAGAGTGGCTGTCTAAAGGCATAGTTTGAAAAGACCCGTCGCGATATGGATTACCCCGCGTCAGCACTAAAATTAATAGCCGTCTCGTTCTCTGAGAGCATCGGCTTTCGCATAGTCGATCAGGTTGAAACACTTTCCACCCGAGGCGCGACTAGCTTAAGCACAGGTTAGTTCATATCAACTCCAGACGAAGTCACTTTAAAAAACATCATAGATTTTTCAATCAGGTACGGAATAAACATTACCTCCAGGCTTCCAACTTTTGAAAAGGTCTTAAAGCGTCTGAGCATTAGCGTCTGCGAAATAAAAAAATTTTTTGTGAGCAAACTAAAAATATCAATACGATCAATGCACTTCTGGCATTTATAGATGACGCTGTCGTACGTATTAACCAAATCATCGCTGACCCATAGCGTAAGCCGAATTTCCTGGTGATCAAGAAAAAAGCTGTCGCGGAGCCTTCTACGTGATTTGACTGGCATTTAAACTGACGGGCATACTAAGATCACAGGGGATTGCCGGCACCAGCAAGATGACAACATAGTGAGGCACTATTTTCATGAATGAAGAGCGAGATCTGTCGTGTATAGGCTCTCAGCATGTCATTGTTGCATAATAAGGAATCATATTCTTCACTTATGAGGTGTTCCTAGCACGGGCTGCTTATCTCTGTCGTGTCATCTTTTCATGACGTCTCGCCTCATAACGCTTTGGCGAAAAATGCAATCGATTCACTCAACCGATAGCGTAAAATTCATTAATGCAATACAGCTATTCAGCCTTGCGCTGGTTAATCTTAGTGTGAAGTTTGAAGCATCTACAGGCGCCGGATCGGCGCGCAACACCCACCGATCACCTCTGTCTGATATCCCCCTCACACAACTAGTTATGATGAAAACCTCAAAAATTGAGTAGCTCTGTATATCGCTCTAGACCGCTATTGCATCAACAACTAGGTTCTACTAAAAGTAGCTAAGGAGATCGATCTATGTACGTATTAGTACATGCATAGTCGGAGATGCATTTAGTCAAGCGTGCATGGAAAGTGCACGCTTGACTATTCGCCCAAGTATGTTACCCGGGCCTTTTGATCAGGCGGCGTCAAGGCTCTGCAATAGATGAATCTAAATTAGTCGCACCGCTTAAAGCAGGTGGAAGCAATTCGCAGCGGCCAAAGACTTGCTTCACTTAGATGAGAGAGCCTAGAGATACTAAAAGACTCCTGGTAGAAGGTAAGGAAAAGTGAAAAAATGCATGAATATGCGTAGCTGTGATCCGGACAGTGATGGTGCCATAAAAATAGGGGTTCTGTAGCAATCCATGCATTATAGTGGTTGAGTCACTAGGTGCAAGGCTGTAGTGGTTTTTTTTATTAACTTATTACTGAATACCTTGCCCAGCGCTTACCTAGAGGGTAGCGATATGCGGACTGTAAGAAAACTAATATTTTTGCTGACATGTGGATTTCGAGTATACTACTCACCCGTCTTGGTTATTCAGTCTTTACACCTATTTCTCAGGTCTAGCATGACAACAAACTATATTTTTATAACCGGCGGGGTCGTCTCTTCTTTAGGTAAAGGCATCGCTGCAGCCTCCCTAGCAGCGATTCTTGAAGCCCGGACCCTTAATGTTACCATCATGAAGCTTGATCCCTATATCAATGTGGATCCAGGCACCATAAGCCCTATACAGCATGGCGAGGTTTTTGTGACAGAAGACGGTGCCGAAACAGATCTGGATTTAGGGCACTATGAGCGTTTTATCCGAACTAAAATGTCACGCCGTAATAATTTCACCACTGGCCTTATCTATTCCGAGGTGCTGCGAAAAGAGCGTCGCGGCGATTATCTGGGCGCCACAATTCAAGTGATACCACACATCACGAACGCCATTAAAGAGCGTATTATGGAATGTAGCGCAGGCTATGATGTGGTTCTTGTAGAAATCGGCGGTACAGTGGGGGATATCGAATCGTTACCGTTTCTGGAAGCCATTCGCCAAATGGCGGTGGAAGTCGGACGCGCACAGACCCTCTACATACATTTAACCCTAGTGCCTTATATAGCGGCAGCAGGAGAAATGAAAACCAAGCCGACCCAGCGTTCGGTGAAAGAGTTGCTCTCTATCGGTATACAGCCTGATATTTTAATATGCCGTTCCGATCGGTTAGTGCCTAATAATGAGAGGGGCAAAATCGCTTTGTTCTGTAACGTGCCAAAAAAAGCAGTGATTTCTCTTCAAGACGTTGATTCAATTTATAAAATTCCATCGCTATTAAAATCGCAAGGACTAGACGATTATATTTATCAACGGTTTGGCTTGAACTCCCCAGAGGCAGATCTGTCAGAGTGGGAGAAAGTTATTTACCAGCAGGCTAATCCGATCGGTGAAGTACGCATCGGTATGGTCGGTAAATATATCAAGTCACCGGATGCCTATAAGTCAGTGATAGAGGCCCTGAAACACGCAGGACTGAAAAATCGCCTGAAAGTTAATATCCGTTTAATCGATTCTCAAGATGTCGAAACCCGCGGCATCGAAATGTTGAAAGATTTAGAGGCTATTCTTATCCCCGGTGGCTTCGGCTATCGTGGAGTCGAAGGTACAATCCAAACCGTAAAATACGCTCGAGAGAAAAAAATCCCGTACTTAGGAATCTGTTTGGGCATGCAGGTAGCATTAATCGAATTCGCGCGTTATGTAGCGGGGATGCAGGATGCCAACTCCACCGAATTTGTTCCAGACTGTAAATATCCTGTGGTGGCAATGATCGCTGAATGGCGCGATCAGGTTAAAAATTTGGGAAAGCCCGTCGCGAAAGACGCGATGGGGGGTACAATGCGTTTGGGTAACCAAGCCTGCTATCTAGTAGCCGGTAGCCGAGCGCAGGAATTGTACGGCGCAACAACTATAATAGAACGACACCGACATCGCTATGAAGTGAATAACGTGTTATTGAAATACATTGAGGCCGCTGGGCTACGCGTCGCTGGTTGGTCGGAAGACTATAAGCTAGTAGAAATGATCGAATATCCGGATCATCCGTGGTTTATTGCTAGCCAGTTTCACCCAGAGTTCACCTCGACTCCCCGTGATTGTCATCCGTTATTTTCGGGCTTCGTTAAAGCTGCAGGCGACTATCAAAAAAGCCAGAAATAACAACAGAGGGGCTCGAGTAGAATCGGCGCTGCACCATTCCTAACGGAATGATGCTGTAAATTTTATCGAGGAAATGCGAATGTCCAAAATTGTAAAAGTCATTGGCCGTGAAATTATTGATTCTCGCGGACACCCGACCGTAGAAGCAGAGGTACATCTGGCGGGCGGTTTCGTTGGTCTGGCTGCGTCACCGTCTGGCGCGTCCACCGGCTCTCGCGAGGCGCTGGAGCTGCGTGATGGTGACACATTCCGCTTTCTTGGCAAGGGTGTAACCAAAGCGGTAGACGCAGTCAACGGTACTATCGCTCAGGCTCTAACCTGTAAAGAGGCAACAGATCAGTCCGCTCTAGATGCAACTATGATCGACTTGGACGGCACTGAAAATAAATCTAAGCTTGGCGCTAACGCCATTCTAGCAGTCTCACTCGCAGCTGCAAAGGCAGCGGCGGCATCCAAAGGCATGCCTTTATATGAGCATATTGCTGAGCTGAACGGCACTCCAGGGCAATTCTCCATGCCCCTGCCAATGATGAACATAATCAACGGAGGTGCACACGCAGATAATAACGTCGACATCCAAGAATTTATGATCCAACCAGTCGGCGCAAAAACCTTTAAAGAAGCAGTGCGTATGGGTTCTGAAGTCTTTCATCATCTGGCCAGAGTTCTGAAAAAAAAGGGAATGAACACTGCTGTTGGTGACGAGGGAGGCTATGCGCCGAACCTAGAATCCAACGCTGCGGCGCTGGAAGTAATCAAGGAAGCAGTTGAGAAAGCGGGGTATGTTCTGGGCAAGGACATCACCCTGGCGCTGGACTGTGCAGCGTCTACATTCTTTGAAGAATCTACGGGCACTTATAAGCTACAGAGAGAAGGAAAGATTTTTACTGCGGAGGAGTTTACCCATTATCTAGAAGATCTCACTAAAAAGTATCCAATCATTTCAATTGAAGATGGCCTGAACGAATCTGACTGGGCCGGTTTTTCTTATCAGACTAAAGTGTTGGGGAAAAATATACAACTGGTAGGAGACGATCTATTTGTTACAAATACTAAGATTCTAAAAAGAGGCATCGAGCAAGGAATTACTAACTCTATCCTAATCAAACTCAACCAGATTGGCTCGCTCACCGAAACACTGGCGGCGATCAAAATGGCCAAGGATGCTGCTTATACCTCCATCATATCCCACCGTTCCGGCGAAACCGAAGATGTGAGCATCGCCGACCTCGCGGTCGGGACATCCGCTGGACAGATTAAAACTGGTTCGATGAGCCGTTCTGACCGAGTAGCGAAATATAACCAGTTAATGCGTATCGAAGCAGCCCTGGGTGAGCGTGCACCATTCAATGGTTTGCGTGAAGTGCAAGGACAAATGTAATTACAGTATCACCCCGCGGCCATAACGCTGTAGGGGTGAAAGTCTTGTTTCTTGTTTCGAGGTGCTTTTGTTACTAACAGAAAGGAAAGTGTCATTGTTTCTATTAGAGATTTGCCAACAACAGAAATCTTCTCATCATCATTTTTCAAGGGAAATCTATGCAATACCCTCTTAATGAAATTTTTCAGACCCTTCAGGGGGAGGGATACTTTACTGGAGTGCCAGCAATTTTTATTCGATTGCAAGGGTGTCCTGTGCAGTGTAGTTGGTGCGACACAAAACATACCTGGCAGCAGGATGTGACTGATCAAGTCACACTGAGGGAAGCGCCCCTGAAAAAAAAAGACAACAGCACCTGGGCTAACCTAACAGCTGAAGAAATGATCACGATAATCTTTCAGCAAGGTTGGACAGCTCAGCACGTTGTAATAACTGGTGGTGAGCCCTGCTTGCATGATCTGATGCCCCTGACTTACGCCCTAGAACAGCAGGGTTTCAGCTGCCAGATTGAAACTAGCGGTACCCAATACATTCACTGTACGCCAAAAACCTGGGTAACGGTATCGCCAAAAATAGATATGCGCAAAGGCCTGCCAGTGCTGCTTCAAGCGATAAACCGCAGCGATGAAATTAAGCATCTTGTAGCGCGTCAGCGTGATATTGAAGAGCTAGATGAGCTTTTAAAGACCCTAAACGATGCAAAACAGCCAGTGATTTCACTACAGCCTATTAGTCAAAAAGAGGCGGCTAACCGATTGTGTATCGAGACCTGTATTTCACGCAATTGGCGATTATCTATACAAACACACAAGTATCTTAACATCAAATAGTAGATTAAGATGCTACAATGACTTTAATATAAAAACTGTACACTGATCATAGAATAAGTAAACACTCACCTAATATACTACAATCCCCTTTAACTCGAAGTTAATCAGCGAGCTTCTCTAGACTCAACAACACTAAAAAATGATACCAATGGTACTTTTCTTGATCCAGAAAACGACACTATATTAGATATCAAATGACAGCTCAAGGGATGTAATCTTAATAAAATTATCCAGGCGCTCAATGAGCGCACTCACCACATGACTCTTGGTATAGTAAAAA
Source organism: secondary endosymbiont of Ctenarytaina eucalypti (assembly GCF_000287335.1). Classification (GTDB taxonomy): domain Bacteria; phylum Pseudomonadota; class Gammaproteobacteria; order Enterobacterales; family Enterobacteriaceae. The sequence goes on along the minus strand of NC_018419.1, from coordinate 243,850 downwards.
ATCATTCTAGATACAGAAACATCTCACATACATTCGGACATAGGATCAATGTCTTGCTTGAAGACAGTAGCGTGCATGCTGCCGAAGCAGCGCAATGATTAATATTTCAACCAGACAATGGTTGCGTGAGACGGCCTGAGAAAACAGGAGTTATTGACTGAATACGCGATCATACGCTTTTGTTGTGACGTCAAGTAGTCACTTTGGGTAATCAAAAGTCTATTCTTAGAATACTTATGTAAGTGATTTGAATATATGCTTTATAAAGCGCAATGTATATAGGTCATGATTAACGTAAGTGCAGCCCTCAAGCAGCGCAATTTTCTAACCGTATAAATGCAGCAGATATCTCTTCCTGTACTAATAGGGGGAGGTTGCTTTTGAACGCCAGGTTCACTACTAAGCTAGTAGTCAGACCAAACTATCATTACCATGCTGGTGGTGAATCAGAGATAGACCATGTCACGAAAAACCTGTCATGAGTTGATTCTTAATCTTATAAAGCTCGTGCTTAGATAGCTACGCCATGCTTTACACAGCACAGTCAGCAAAGACACTTGAAGATCACTATAAAAATGAGCTTGCGACACGAGTCTTTTTACTGGCCACGGTAAATACAGCCTGCAGTACAAGTTTCTTTAATCGTCACGGCGCTTAATATTGGTAGATTTGGTTTAAGCTGCCCCCAAACCCATTGCGCCAATACTTCGCTGGTAGGATTTTTTAGGCCAGGGATATCATTAAGATAATGATGGTCGAGTTGATTGAGGACTGGGTTGAAGGCAGCTTTCAAGTCGGCAAAATCCATAATCCAGCCGGTATTGGGGTCTACCTCGCCAGTCACCTCAAGGCGTATTAAAAAGGAATGTCCGTGCAGCTGGCTACACTTATGTCCTGGGGGGGCATGAGGCAACCGGTGGGCAGATTCAAAAATGAAATCTTTATATAACGTGGCTATCACTATCTTTTCTCATTGTACTACATTCACGGCAGAGACACTATGAGTGCATGATAATTTTATGTATCTCCTCCTCGGAATTTCTCGAGGTAATATACTTTTCCCTTGGTTGCCCGATTACCCACTACTAGGTGGCGGATGTCTAAGGTTAAGTAAATGTTACTTCTATATTTTATCAGATCATCTCGGTAATTGTAAGTATTATTTAATCTTTATTAAGCAATTAAGTTATCTGATGAATAGGGTCTTATAAGGATAATTGCGCAGCAATGAGGGGAGTGTCTCTCAGCATATTATGCATTAGAGTCCGGTGAGCGCTATTATTTTTCTGCATGGTCTCCCCATTCTTTTGGTATGGTTAGAAAGGCTCTAATGACCTGCATAAGCCTGCCGCGACCCGTGAGTATGAGTGATAGACTAATCTAGTCCTTTAAGTTTCATTAATAATAACCTGATCCTTGTGCTCAATTATCTCTTTACTCTGAGCCTATTAATGAGTTAAGACGGTGCTTCCGCTGCAGCAGGGGCGGCTATCATTAATGTTGTCGGCCGAAGCCCGTTTGTAGTCTAGTTCGTGTGCTTTATCTAATTTGGTAGAGCCGGTTAATAAGTGATGCTAGTATTACTATACATCAGAAAAAATAATGCATTTGATGTATCTTTTTGGTCCTTGCCAGATAGCGCGAAAGCCTTTCTTTACATTTTTTTAACACCTTTATTTCCGAGCTTGTTATGGTTCTTTACTACAAGCTTCAGGTTTAGTCTAGGACCCATAACGCAATTAGTTATTTTTGCCCCGTGTTCACGTTTTTCATGGTATTCTGTACCCGTCTTTACTCTGTATGACTGAGTAAAGCAGAGTCTATTAATCTAAAGTAGCAGCTTTATAAAGTTAAAATCGAGTCAATGTCGCCCGGTAAAGTCTGGGGTGAAAGAGCCAAATATCCCATGCACGAGTACTATCTTAATGATAGGTTTATTTGAATAGCACAGCAGTCGTCCATGTTATTCAGGCAAGATATGTTCTATCCGCGCAACAATAGTTAAGTCATATATACTCTATTTGACTAGATTCTGGCGTGGCCTAACGGCTTGCTAGGAACTAGATTAGTGAATAATTGCAAACTCTCTCTTGTCCCTAGAGACTATCGATATGAAATAAATACATTTTGCTGAACCAATAGTTGCCTATATTCCGATCTGTTTAATAGAATTATTCTGTGTAACTGTTGTGTGTAGGAAGGCGATGCAATAAGCCTGGTAAAAGCACTTACCCGGATCATGCTGTGAAAAGAACATACAGAAAACCATTTGCATCGCATCACAATAGGTTTTGCTGCAGGCCTGCTTTTCAAAAAGTCTTATTAAGCACCGGGTCTCTTATTTATGCCTTATGATGTTTAGTTATTTATTATTCACATCACATCCTTTATTGTCGACCGTCAACTAGTTAACCTTAAAACTCCCGCTAATCTTTAATTGCCCGGCCTCATATGCCTGCACAAGGAAATTCTTATCTCCATGACGAAACAGGTCCCCTCTACAGCACTGCCGCTAAGCGCGAAGCAGCTTGATCAGTTTCAGAAAGCGGCCGGTGATCTTTCGCCCCTACAGTTAGCCTGGATTTCTGGTTATTTTTGGGGGCAGGTAGCCGATAGTCATCCCCCCCGTGCCGGAGTGCTACCTCCAGAGATCATCTCTGCCGTGAGGCCCATTACGTTGCTTAGTGCCTCACAAACCGGTAACGCGCGGCAGCTTGCTGAGGAACTCCGTGATGATTTGATCGCCGCACAGCTTGCTGTGGTCCTGATTAAGGCAGGCGACTATAAGTTCAAGCACATGTCACAGGAAAAAGTACTACTAGTAGTAACTTCTACGCAAGGAGATGGGGATCCTCCGGAAGAAGCGATCGCGCTCTATAAATATCTATTTTCTAAAAAAGCACCGGCGATGACAGATACGCACTTTGCGGTGTTCGGCCTCGGCGACCGCTCCTATCAACACTTTGCTAAAACCGGCAAAGATTTCGACAGCAGGCTCGCTGAGTTAGGGGCACAGCGTCTACACGATAGGGTAGACGCTGATGTAAACTACCAGTTGCAGGCTGAGGCCTGGCGTACTGCAATCGTAGAACGGCTAAAGGCGTGGGTAGAGCTCTCTAGGCCAGTTCAACAAAAAGTGTCTGTCGGTTCTAATAGCAATAATATTGATGTTAGCTCTTACACCAAAAACGCGCCTCTTAGCGCGCATTTATTGCTGAATCAAAAAATCACCAGCCGGGAATCTCTGAAAGATGTGCGCCATCTAGAAATTGATCTGGCTGATTCAGGGCTGCATTATCAGCCTGGTGATGCGCTGGGGGTATGGTATGAAAACGATCCCGCGTTAATCAATGAATTGTTAGAGCTGCTGTTGCTGAAGGGCGACGAACCAGTTGACATAGCGGGGAAGACCCTATGCCTTAGCGAAGCTCTGAAAAAACATTACGAGCTGACGCACAACACCCCAGCTCTAGTAGAGGGCTATACTAACCTAGTAGGAGGGGGCTTGCTTTCGTCGGTTGTGCAAGACCAGGCGAAATTACAACATTTTGCCTTAGCCACTCCAATTGTCGATATGGTGCGATACGCGTCTATTGCGCTGCGCGCTGAGCAGCTTCTAAAACTTCTTCGCCCTCTTACACCGCGCCTGTATTCGATATCTTCGTCGCAGGCTGACGTTGGGGAAGAAGTGCATATTACGGTTGGTGTCGTGCGGTATGAAATTAATGGTCGTGGTCGCAGCGGCGGCGCCAGCAGCTTTCTGGCTGATAGATTAAGGGAGGAAGATGAGTTGCGTGTATTTATTGAGCACAATGATAACTTTCGTCTTCCGAGCGATCCCGATACGCCAATTATTATGATAGGACCAGGTACGGGGGTCGCTCCGTTCCGGGCATTTTTGCAACAACGCGCAGCCGACGGCGCCCCTGGAAAAAATTGGCTTTTTTTCGGTAATCCGCATTTCATTGATGATTTTCTCTATCAGGTAGAATGGCAGCGCTATGTGAAAGAAGGACTATTAAGTAACATCGATCTTGCCTGGTCGCGTGATCAAGCCCAAAAAATTTATGTACAAGATAGAATTCGAGAGAAGGGTGCCGAAGTGTGGCACTGGATCCAGCAGAACGCGCATATTTATGTCTGTGGTGATGCTCGTCACATGGCCCGTGATGTAGAGCAGGCACTTTTGGCCGTGGTGGCTAAGCACGGCAACATGCATGTTGAGCAGGCGGATGAATTCTTAAGTGAGCTGCGCATTGAGCGCCGTTATCAGCGGGATGTATATTGATGAGCGAACAACAAAAAAAAGTCACACTATCCGACAACGAACGGTTAAAAAGCGAAAGCAATTTTCTACGAGGTACCATCACACAAGATCTACAAGACGGGCTGACCGGAGGCTTCACTGGAGATAATTTTCAGCTAATCCGCTTTCATGGTATGTACCAACAAGACGATCGCGACCGACGCGCTGAGCGTGCTGAGGCAAAAATGGAGCCCCTGATTAATATCATGCTGCGTTGTCGCCTACCGGGCGGTGTAATCACCCCAAAGCAGTGGTTGGGAATTGATGCATTTGCCGCCGAAAACACTATCTACGGTAGTATCCGTCTGACAACCCGGCAAACATTTCAGTTTCACGGAGTGCTTAAGCAACAGTTAAAAGGAATGCATCAACTGCTGCACCGCCTGGGACTAGACTCTATCGCGACCGCCGGAGACGTCAACCGTAACGTACTCTGCACCTCTAATCCCATTGAGTCCGTTCTACATCGGCAAGCCTGGGAATGGGCGAAAAAAATCTCCGAACATCTTTTGCCCAGAACACGTGCATATGCAGAGATCTGGCTAGAGGGTAAACAAAGCGAAACCACCGAAAATGAACCCATCCTAGGGCCGACGTATCTGCCACGTAAATTTAAAACTACAGTGGTCGTTCCCCCACTGAACGATGTAGATCTTCACGCCAACGATCTTAACTTTGTAGCTATCAGCCATAAAGGGCAACTGGTGGGGTTCAACGTGTTAGTCGGTGGCGGTTTGGCAATGACTTTCGGTGACAAGAGCACGTATCCACGCAAGGCTAGCGAATTTGGTTTTATCACTCTAAAAGATACATTGAAAATCACCGAAGCGGTCGTAACCACCCAGCGTGACTGGGGTAACCGCGCTAATCGTAAGAACGCTAAGACCAAATACACACTAGAGCATGTAGGTGTCAGCGCGTTTCGGAAGGAAGTAGAAAGCCGCTCGGGTATTCAATTCACCCCCACCCGCTCTTATGCCTTTACCGAACGCGGCGATCGATTCGGTTGGACTAAGGGGATCGATAATCAATGGCACCTGACGCTCTTTATAGAAAATGGCCGTATCCTTGATTACTCGGATCGCACACTTAAAACTGGCTTGGCGGAAATCGCTGGCATCCATAAAGGAGATTTCCGCCTAACCTCTAACCAAAACTTGATTATTGCTGGCGTTCATAGAACGGATAAAGCGGTGATTGAAACGCTAGCTCGGCGCCACGGATTAATTAACGATACTATCACTTTGCAGCGAAAAGCCTCTATGGCCTGCGTAGCGTTTCCTACCTGTCCCCTAGCGATGGCCGAAGCTGAGCGCTTCCTTCCTGCATTCGTTAGTAGGGTAGAAGATATCATGTCAGCTCACGGGCTGGAAGATGACGCAATCATACTCCGCGTAACTGGCTGTCCAAACGGCTGCGGACGTGCCATGTTAGCGGAAATCGGGCTGGTAGGTAAAGCTATCGGCCGCTATAACATATATTTAGGTGGTGATCGTATCGGCACTCGAATACCGCGCATGTATCGTGAAAATATTACCGAAAACGAAATATTAAGCATCATCGATGACACTGCAGGCCGTTGGGCGCGTGAGCGCCGGCCGAAGGAATCTTACGGAGATTATGTTGTGCGGGCTGGGATAGTCAGCGCGGTGGTAGATTCAGCTCGCGATTTTTACGATTAACTGGAGGGGGTATGAGAGATTGGGAGCTGAGCGAGTTAAATTCGCTAGACAAAGACAAACGAGCGTCAGTGCTGTCGGCTGTAAATAAGAAGCTGGAAAGCCAAACTGCAGAACAACGAGTCACTTGGGCGCTGGAGCATCTTCCGGATCAAGCGATAATGTCATCGAGCTTTGGTATTCAGGCAGCAGTGAGTTTGCATTTGATGACTCGCTATCTTCCAGACATTCCGGTGATTCTGATCGACACGGGCTATCTGTTTCCAGAAACCTACCGCTTTATTGATGAGCTAACCGAGATGCTGGGGTTGAATTTGCAAATATTTCGTGCCTTCACCTCCCCTGCCTGGCAGGAGGCGCGTTACGGAAAACTTTGGGAACAGGGTCTCGAGGGTATTACTCGATATAACCACATCAACAAGGTAGAGCCGATGCGCCGTGCGCTCGCAACCCTTCGTGCGGGCACCTGGTTTGCAGGGTTGCGTCGTGGACAGGCTGGTAGTCGTGCCCGGTTACCAGTGCTCGTAATCCAGCATGGGCTGTTCAAGCTGCTGCCCCTGATTGATTGGAATGACCGAGATGTGCATCACTATCTAACCCGCCACGCCCTACGCTATCATCCGCTATGGGAGCAGGGCTATTTGTCAGTGGGCGATACTCACACGACGCGCAAGTGGCAGCCGGGGATGAGCGAGGAGGAGACGCGCTTTTTCGGGCTGAAACGCGAATGCGGCCTACATGAAGAATGAAAGTACACTGCGCACCACTGGGTTACTTTGCTAGAGTTGCTTGAAGACGCGGTGAGTTTTTCCGAGGCTTGAATTTACAGTGATACCCCGCTGGGATCGAAAGCAGGACCTAGAAATTCATACTTAACCCTCGGCAAGGCTCAGTGTTCAGCTGAACAGCGGGAGCATATCCTCGACAACAGGTGCTTTTGACAAAAATGGTGATGCTGAAACTAAGGTTGAGTGATCCAAATAGATCTTACATTCGATCACTAGCGTCCTTAAATTCACTACTGGCCCCGTTTTCTTGTTGCTCCTTTTAGATCTTAGACGCCGCTGCCCTGCCGCAGCAATGCGTAACCCCGACGGTTAGCAGACACTGAATTATTGTACAAAGAAAGCTTAAAATCACTTATAACTCGCAGTATTAATAAATCATCAGACGGCCAACACAAACTTGAGGCTCCGAACGACATACCACGCGCTTTCATATCAAGGTCAAGAGAAGCAATGACCAGGACGCGTCCTGTGCGGCGATTCTTAATAAAACGCTCATTCAGCGTATGGCGTACGCGTGTGTCCGTTGCGAAATAGCTATTATTAAGGTCTTAATAATCTGCGTGGGTTATTTTGAACACCTGAGAGATAATATTACCCCCTATTTTATGTATTTCTTGTAGGATTCTTAATCCTTAGCTGGGCCTATAGAGTCGGCGAAGATATGACAATAGCTTATATAATTGACGCTTTTTCGTATTGCATGTGAGGGTAGAATGTAGGTAGACAGGATGCAGCAACGGGGAATGGTTCTAACTAAAAGTTACCCCTCCTGATTAGGGGCAACGGATGATGAAAAGTCTTATTTTACGAGAACGCTCTCAATATGCAACCGTGTAAGTTTCAATTATACTATATGTAAAGTCAGCAAAAGAACATCCCCTCTGTCTCTGACAGGCTGACGAGTGCTGTTATTCCATAAAGATAAATGAAATTCCAATTAAGAATTTCATATGATATCAATTTTTATCGTAATATAATAATATTTCTAAACAAGAATATACAGGTTGCTGTGGACTATTTACCGCTATTTGCCGATCTCAAGCGACGTCCAGTACTAGTGGTTGGCGGTGGGGATGTTGCCACACGAAAAATTCAGCTGTTAATGCGCGCTGGTGCGCAGATTAGAGTTGCGGCCAGAGTGCTATGTCCAGCGCTGACAGAAATTCATCATGCCGGCAGCCTTGCCTGGTTAGGCGAATCGTTTGAACCAGCTATGTTAGACGACGTCTTCCTGGTAATCGCCGCAACTGATGACGTTATACTAAACGCTCAAGTCTCACGGTGTGCCGAACGGCGCCATTTACTAGCCAACGTAGTAGACGACCAGACGTATTGCTCATTCATCTTTCCTTCGATTGTCGATCGTAACCCTATTATAGTGGCTATTTCTTCCGGGGGCACGGCCCCGGTGCTCTCGCGCATGCTGCGCGAGAAACTGGAATCGATACTCCCGAGCTTTCTCGGTCCCATGGCGGCCATAGCTGGGATCTGGCGCGGCAGGGTAAAAGAACGGATCTGCAGCATGGCTGGCCGCCGACGATTTTGGGAAAAAACACTGCATGGCCGCTTTGCTAGTCTAGTGGCACAAAGACGCTTAGACCAGGCTGAAACAGCGCTGAAACACGCCCTCTACACCAATCAGAAGGATGTAGGCGAGGTGGCGTTAGTCGGTGCTGGACCCGGAGATAGCGGGCTATTAACGCTGCGCGGCCTGCAGCTAATGCAGCAGGCCGATGTAGTACTTTATGACTACTTGGTCAGCCAGGAAGTGCTTGAGCTAGTACGGCGCGATGCAGATAGGATCTGCGTCGGCAAACGTGCCGGTCAACAATCAATGCCGCAGCAGGAAATAAATCGCCTCCTAGTAAGGCTTGCGCAGCAGGGTAAAAAAGTAGTGCGGCTCAAAGCGGGCGATCCTTTTATTTTCGGTCGCGGTGGCGAAGAGCTCCAAGCAATAGTGGCGGCGAGCATACCTTTTCAGGTGGTGCCCGGTATCACTGCGGCCGTGGGTGCTACCGCCTATGCCGGCATTCCGCTGACCCACCGAGAACACGCTCAAAGTATTACTTTTATCACCGGGCATCTTCGAGCCGGTGCCGATTCCCTGGATTGGCAGGCGCTAGCACGTGGGCGTCAAACGCTTGCAATCTATATGGGAGTGGTGAAGGCCGCAGAAATCAGCAATCAGCTCATTCGCCACGGACGATCAGAAAAAACCCCCGTAGCAGTGATAAGTCGCGGAACCCGAAGCGACCAGTACGTTCAAACGGGGACCTTAGCTGCACTAGAGGAACTGGCGCAAAAGGCCCCGCTCCCGACAGTGCTAGTCATAGGCGAAGTCGTTGCCCTTCATCATGAAATCAATTGGTTTGGTCAGCAACAGCTGACAGCGCAAAAGCGCGCGCCCGTTGTCAATCTGGCGTAAGGATGTCATTTATGGATCAACAACGTTTTACACATCTACGACAGCTAGAAGCTGAGAGTATTCTGATTATCCGGGAGGTGGCTGCTGAATTTAGTAATCCCGTGATGATGTACTCCATCGGTAAAGATTCATCCGTGATGCTGCATTTAGCCAGAAAAGCCTTTTATCCAGGAAAACTACCGTTTCCGCTGCTGCATGTAGATACAGGCTGGAAATTTCGTGAAATGTATGCATTTCGAGATCACACTGCTAAAAGCTACGGGTTCGAGCTGCTTGTTCATAAAAACCCAGCAGGACTAGCAATGGGCATCAACCCCTTCCTGCATGGAAGTGCCAAGCATACCGACATCATGAAGACCGAGGGCCTGAAGCAGGCGCTATATCAGTATAAATTCGATGCTGCCTTTGGGGGCGCCAGGCGCGATGAGGAGCGATCTCGCGCTAAAGAGCGCGTTTACTCTTTCCGTGACCGCTCTAGCCGCTGGGATCCAAAAAACCAGCGGCCAGAGCTATGGCACATTTATAACGGTCAAATCAACAAGGGCGAGAGTATTCGTGTTTTCCCGCTTTCTAACTGGACTGAGCTCGACGTCTGGCAATATATTTTTCTAGAAAAAATAGAAATCGTACCCCTATATCTTGCCAAGAAGCGGCCGGTGCTTGAGCGAGACGACATGCTGATTACAGTAGACGATGACCGAATTGACCTACAGCCGGGTGAAGTGATCGAACAACGCATGGTACGGTTTCGCACGCTCGGTTGCTGGCCGCTAACCAGCGCTATAGCGTCGAGTGCTCAGACTTTGCTTGAGGTTATCGAGGAAATGCTAGTGTCAACTAGCAGTGAGCGCCACGGCCGACTGATCGATCGCGATCAATCCGGATCGATGGAAATGAAAAAGCGTCAGGGTTATTTTTAAGGAGCCATCGACATGAACAAGGCTATAGCTCAGCAGATTACCCTACAGGGTGGAGTAGAAGCTTATCTACACGCCCAACAGCAAAAAAGCCTGCTACGTTTTTTGACCTGCGGCAGTGTTGATGACGGCAAAAGCACCTTGATTGGCCGCTTGCTACATGATACTCGACAAATCTACGAGGATCAGCTATTGACTCTGTATACCGATAGCAAGCGTCTTGGCACCCAAGGTGACAAACTAGATCTAGCGCTATTAGTAGACGGTCTACAGGCTGAACGCGAGCAGGGCATTACTATCGATGTCGCTTATAGGTATTTTTCAACTGAAAAGCGTAAATTTATCATTGCCGACACGCCAGGCCATGAACAATACACCCGCAATATGGCTACTGGCGCCTCGACATGTGACTTAGCCATCTTGCTGATCGATGCGCGCAAAGGGATGCTGAACCAAACACGACGCCACAGCTTCATCAGCACCCTGCTGGGCATCCGTCATTTAGTGGTAGCAGTGAACAAGATGGATCTCGTGAAGTTTAACCAACAGGTATTTGAGAACATACGTCAGGATTATCTGCGCTTCGCAGAACAGTTACCGGGTGATTTAAACATCCAGTTTCTTCCTCTTTCCGCGTTAGAAGGTGATAATGTCGCCTCAAAAACTACGCGAATGCCTTGGTATTTAGGCCCCACTCTCTTGAATATCTTAGAAACCGTAGAGGTGGTTGACCTTAACGAGCTGCAACCTATGCGCTTCCCTGTGCAGTACGTAAATCGTCCAAATCTAGATTTTCGCGGATACGCCGGAACCTTAGCGGCTGGTGTATTGCGAGTGGGTCAGGCGCTTAAAGTTCTACCGTCCGGCGCGACCTCCACCATTAACCGCATTGTTACGTTTGATCGCGATTTGCCTGAGGCTTGGGCTGGTGAAGCGATTACGCTAGTCTTGTCAGATGAGCTAGACATTAGCCGTGGTGATCTGTTGGTAGATGCGAGCGAGACGCTACTGCCCGTGCAAAACGCGAAGGTAGATGTAGTATGGATGACTGAACAACCGCTCTTGTCGGGACAGAGATTCAATATAAAAATTGCCGGTAAAAAAACTTGCGCGCAGGTATTGAATATTGAGTATCAGTTTGATGTTAATACATTAACCGAACACATAACGGATACGTTGCCGTTGAATGGCATTGGACTGGTGGAGTTAGCGTTTGATGAACCGATGATCCTTGAGAAGTACAACGATAATCCAATTATCGGTGGTATGATTTTCATTGACAGGTTAAGCAATGTCACTGTTGGCGCTGGCATGGTCCGGAAGACGCTGAAAGACGCCTGCCTTAAACATGGAAATTACAGTGCATTTGAACGTGACCTGAATGCTCTAGTGCGTCGTTATTTCCCCCACTGGGGGGCAACCGGTCTATTAGGAGATAAATGATGGCCGATAATGCTGTGCTTCCGCATAATGACAATGTGGTCTGGCACACTCACCCAGTGACTCGCCAGGATCGCGAGTTATTGCATAAGCATCAAGGCGCAGTGGTCTGGTTTACTGGTCTCTCTGGTTCAGGAAAATCTACGCTCGCAGGCTTGCTAGAGAAAGAGCTGTATCAGCGAGGCGTAAGCACGTATCTGTTAGACGGTGACAACGTTCGACAGGGCTTTTGCCGAGATCTTGGCTTCAGCGATGAGGACCGACGCGAAAATATTCGCCGGGTCGGCGAGGTGGCGCGCTTGATGGTAGACGCAGGTCTTATGGTACTGACAGCGTTTATTTCCCCACACCGAAACGAACGGCAGCTAGTACGTGACATGCTGCCTGTGAACCGATTTATAGAAGTCTTTCTTGATACGCCTTTAAAAATTTGCCAGGAACGCGATCCCAAAGGGCTGTATCAAAAAGCACATAGCAGCGAGCTGCTTAACTTTACCGGAATCGACGCCGTTTATGAGACGCCTCAGCGTCCGGATTTGCATCTTGATGGCAAAGAGTTACTGTCAAATTTAACCGGTTGTTTATTAGGTTTCTTGAATGAGCGCTTTATGCTCGATCCCTGAATTCTATTTCAGCGTAAAGACAATTTTTACTGAAAATTATTAGCAAGATATAGTTGTCATTATGCCAATCCTAGCATCTTATGCATGCTATAAATAATCCTCCTCACATCAGAGAGAAAAGATCTCTCTCTTGATACATTCGCCCTCTTGCCATATATCTACGCTCTAGAATTGAAGTAAAAGTGGGTCTCAAAGAAAAACTTTCGGCTTTGGTTTTTTATTGCAGATCACAATCTATAACCAGTTTTTACGTTTAAAATACAAATACGGCGCCACCCCAGCTAAAATCATAAACATAATGGCACTAGGGTAGCCTAAAGACCATTTCAGCTCCGGCATAAACTCGAAATTCATTCCATAGCTTGAGGCAACTAGAGTTGGGGGCAAAAAGACGACCGACACCACTGAAAATATTTTAATAATTCGGTTTTGTTCGATATTGATAAATCCCATCGCCGCTTGCATCAGAAAATTTACCTTCTGGAAAAGTGATTCATTATGGGGCAGCAGTGACTCAATATCACGTAGAATCTCGCGGGCCTGCTCTAACTGTCCTGAAGGGAGTCGTGCTTTACGCACCAGAAAATTTAACGCACGCTGGGTATCCATCAGGCATAAGCGAACCTTCCATCCTACATCCTCCAGCTCAGACAAGGTAGAGAGTGCGTTGTCATACTCATCACCCTGGTGGCCATCCATAATGACTAGGCTCAGAGCTTCAAGATCACTATAGATGTTCTCGATTTCATCTGCTAGCTGTTCAATTTTAGTCTCGAACAAATCTAGCAAAAGCTCATAGGCGTTACCATCAAGGAGCGTTTGGCTGCGAGTTCGCATCCGGTACAGTCGAAACGCAGGCAATTCTCGCTCGCGCAGGGTATACAGCCGGCCTGCGCGGATCGTAAACGCTACAGTGGCGTTGCCAGCGTGATCTTCCGTGTCAGCATAAAAGAAAAAAGAATGTATATGTAGCCCGTCCTGGTCCTCAAAAAAACGGGCAGACGCTTCGATGTCTTCCAACTCTAGGCGTGTCGCGAGACTCTGGCCCAGCTCCTGGTGTACCCGTTCACGCTCATCTTTTCCGGGTTCAATTAAATCAACCCATACCGCTGCGGTTAGAGTACCGATCTCATCGGTATCAAGACGCGATAAACGATGATGTTCCAGTTTAAATGCATTCAGCATACGCCCTCGTTTCTTTTATAGCCACAAACGGGAAACGCATTAGATCACAGAAATAGGCGGTGAGGAGTCACTGTCGAGTTTCAGACCGTTAAAGATCTAAATCTTGCATGACGCTAGTTGCAGGTAGCTAACCACCACTGAGACAGCCGGCGCTGGAGGCAGCCTGAGTAGATGTACCTGATACACAGATTATCGAGCCAGTATTTACTGGGGGTATCCAAGGCGTTATTTACTCTTTGAAAGAGTACAGACATGTTACGCTGAGAAGAAAAAGACTGTCAATACGTGAGAAAAGCCCTTTTTCTATTTTATATAAAAAAGCGTGGGGTAGGCTATGTTAAAAAGTTTCTAAGCGAGCGTAAGCGAGCACCAGCCATTTAATCCCATAACTTGAAAAGGCTATCTGAAGCCGTCTATGCGCGCCTCTACCTTCTGCATTTAAAATAGTACCTTCACCGAATTTTGGATGACGCACTCGCTGACCAAGAGGGAAACCGCCATCATTCCCCCTCAGATGCACAGCTAGAGGCTGTTGGCTAACCGGCCCGGTTACTCTTGCGCGAAGACACACTTCTTCCACGCAGGCTTTCGGTAGTTCACTGACAAAACGCGACGGCCTATGGTGGGCTTCTTTTCCGTACAACCTTCGTCTCTCTGCATAAGTAATAGTCAGCTTTTTCATTGCTCGGGTAATGCCAACGTACGCCAAGCGGCGTTCTTCTTCTAGGCGTCCGTCTTCAGATAACGATCTTTGGCTAGGAAAAATGCCTTCTTCCATCCCGATAATGAATACGTAGGAAAACTCTAGCCCTTTGGAAGCATGTAGCGTCATTAATTGAACTGCGTCCTGATAGGCAATGTGATGGTCCTCGCCAGACTCCAGAGCTGTGTGAGCAAGGAACCTCTGCAATGGTGATATATCCTGATCTGCATCATGGTCGTTAAATTGACGGGCGGCGTTGACAAGCTCTTCCAGATTTTCAATGCGCCCCTGACCTTTTTCGCCCTCTTCATGTGCGTACATATTCCAAAGACCGGACTTTTTTATCACCTGATCAGTTTGCAGGCATAGCGGAAGGTCCGCGGTCTCTTCCTCCAGCACATCTACAAGCTCTAAAAACCGCCGTAGTGCGGCGGCAGATCTTCCAGACAACAGCCGTTCGGCAAGCAGCGCCCGGCTGGACTGCCAAAGCGTCAGCTGCCTGGTAGAAGCGATCTGACGCACCACCGCGAGGGCCCGATCACCAAGGTGACGTGAAGGCGTATTAACCACCCGTTCATATGCTGCGTCGTCATTTCGGTTAGTCATGAGTCGTAAATAAGCGAGCGCATCCTTGATTTCCTGCCGCTCAAAAAAGCGCATGCCGCCATAAATACGATAAGGCACTCCCGCTTGCAAGAGAGCATCTTCCACTACACGTGACTGGGCGTTGCTACGATAGAGAATAGCGCAGTCATTGAGGCTCCTGCCATACTCTTTTTCTACTTTAATACGGTTTACGACAAAACGGGCCTCCTCCACTTCATTAAAGGCGCAGTAAAGAGTAATTGGCTCCCCTTCTACGCTTTTGGTCCATAGCTTTTTGCCTAACCGGATGCCGTTGTGCGCGATTAGGGCATTAGCGGCCTGCAGGATATTGTTAGTGGAACGGTAATTTTGCTCTAGACGAATGATCTTCGACTCGGGAAAATCATCTAGAAAACGCTGGATATTTTCCACCTGAGCACCGCGCCAGCCGTAAATCGATTGGTCATCATCACCCACGATCATAACATTACTAGATAGCATGCGTATCCAGGCATATTGCATTGGGTTCGTATCCTGAAATTCATCCACCAGAATATTGGTAAACCGCTCGTGGTAATGGCGTAGAATATGCGGCTTGTTCATCCAAAGTTCACAAGCGCGGAGAAGAAGCTCAGAAAAATCAACCAACCCAGAGCGGTCACAAGCGTCCTGATAGGTTTGATAAATACGTTGCCAGGTCGCCTCCGCTGGATAGCGATAACTTTCCACATGCTGTGGGCGCACGCCATTATTTTTTTTCCCACCGATATACCGCATCGCTTGACGCGGAGTCCACTGCTTCTCACTAAGCTGCATCGTACGGATGAGACGCTTTAACAAACGCAGCTGGTCCTCGCTGTCAAGGATTTGAAAATCTGAAGGCAGGTTAACCTCTTGATAATGTGCACGCAGTAGACGGTGGGCTAACCCATGGAAGGTGCCTATCCACATTCCGTTTTGGTTGGTTCCAAGGAGATGTTCGATACGGTAGCGCATTTCCGTCGCTGCTTTATTGGTGAAGGTCACTCCCATTACCGAATGGGGAGAGTGGTGTTTAACTAATAGCAACCAGGCAATGCGGTGCACTAGGACCCGGGTTTTACCACTACCCGCCCCTGCTAGCACGAGTAAATTACCTCGCGGCGCCGTTACGGCTTCCCGTTGTTTTTCGTTTAAGATGTTGAGAAAATCACAAACGTCCATAGGTGGCCTTGAATATAAAATTGGGTATTACTGTCCTAGGTCGACAAACACACTGGACATTGACACACCCCGATTCATGTGTTGAATAAATATATTAATTACTGTTTTTCACAAACAGTGATTAATAACTTTAACTTAACATCATTAAGTAATGCCGAATGAGGTAATGACAATTCTCAAAGAGCAGTATTCTTTACTAAACCTCATCGTAAAAGAGCACTATCCTCCATGATTCAAAAATTAAAAATTTAGTGTTAATTAAAACAAAGCTGTTAGGGATGCTAGTCGTGAAATTTCTAGATGCGGTAACAGCCGCGCATCAGCAGCAGAAGCAAAATTACAGCTGCGATCATTGATCCAGCATGCCTGCATTCCGCAACGAATGGCTCCGGTGACGTCCGCCTCCAAATCATCGCCCACATGCAGAATATTGCAGGGAGGTACATTTAATTTTATTGCCGCTAGCTGATACATGTCTTGATAGGGCTTGGCTCGGCCATCCGGGCCAGCACGAAAAATATAGCGAAAATAGCCCATTAGTCCGCAAGCCTCAGGGGAAGCGTTTCCATTAGTTATAACTACTAGCGGCCATCGGGTGCTTAATTTCTCTAGAGTGCTGTGGGTTTCCACTGGCACGTTTATTTGGCTACGCCAGTGCATAATGACCTCCATAGCAGAATTGGCTCCGATGCGCGCCTCTGACTCGCTAAGCCCCGCCTTACGCATTGCCAGTTCGATAGAGCGCCATCGCCAATAACTGACGTCGTGGTAAATCTCTGGCTCACGCTGGCGAAGTTCACAGCGCAATCGCTCATAATCGTACTGCCCTAGCCCGCTTAGAGCGGGATGGTAATGCTGCAGAAACCGCACGCACTCGAATTCAGTGCGCGAAATAACAGGCCGATTATCGTAAAGCGTATCATCAAGATCAAAGCTTAACGCGCGCAACTCTCGCAAAGAACGATAGAAATGCATGAGGTTTTCCCCGGTTAGCTAGTGGGTTCGCGACCTCGTCAGACGATACCCAAGACTAAAAAATAAGGTGAGTATAGGTCTGGGTCATTCTGTATCTAGTATGCCCAAGTAGCGCTGACAGTGAACGCTAGTTAGCACTTTATTCCAGCATATGGACAGTGAAAAAGTGACTTAGCATACCCGAATTAGCATAATTATTGATTTTTTCTGCATGCCCTATGTACAAAGATGTTTCTGTACGTTACCTACAATCATCGGCACTCTGTTTTGGCGGATCAACGCCACATCATGCTAAATGCGCATAATGATTACATAGTCCCAGTTAGGTTACGGCGGTAGAATCTGGGGTCGTTGACGTTTTTTATTGGCCATTTTGCCGTTCACACATTGCAATCACGGAGAGAAACGTGACTGAATTTAGACCCATTTATTTTTCTCGACGCCGTGGGAAATGATATATGATGATTCCACACCTCATGAGCCCGCGTAGCTTAGTGCTCGTATATGATCGATATCTAGAAGTAGGTTAACTTTATCGATGCATGTCTTCTTGAGAAGATGCAGGTCGTAGCGTGGCGAGGGGAAAGCGTACGCCATGTTTTTTTCTCAGCGGGAAGATGCTCATTGATCATCCTAGAAAAAATCTAACACGAGACTCTCGACCACCACTCTTTCGGCTCAACCTTGGCTAACTAAAAAGAGAGACTTACTGCGCTCGAGTTTCTGGGATCTACTTCGTCCAAGTTCTCCCCTTATTCTCATAAAGCAGACCCACTGCTGCGCCACCCGAACAGATTGCAGCAAGGGATCTATTTTCAGCCATAGCGGAGATCGCATGTCGGTCTAGTTTATTTTGACCAAGCGTCCTATTAGAACAGAACAAGCTTTTGTAAATACTATAATAACACGGTATTCTTTCCATACTGAGTAGTTAACATTAGCACAGCCTAGTCATGCATCATGCCGGCGTGGTGAGACGGTGAAAGAAGCCTCCACTATAAACTGAAGGGGCAGAAATGCTAAGCTGTTTACAGATTTTTGATAGCATGATCATTGTGATCCATTTTCTCTATTAGCACCAGTACACGCCCTGACAGATCACTTTGCTACTTTTAGTCACTAAAGTAGCATGTAGATATGCTTTTATTTGCAGTCGTCAACTGATGTGCCTAGCGCTTGATCTGATTTATAGGCTCCCGTACGTACACCGCCTTGCAATGCCTATAGATTGGCATTGCAGTTATAAGTAGCTGAGCGGTGTACGGATACAGTATACTCGTTTTTCATCAATCAGCACGAGATCATCTTCTAACTGCGGGATATCGGTACTCTGGTGCCAATTTGTTAGTGCAATAAAGCAGCGTATCGGAAAGCAGGATCTAGCAAGGCTACCTGCTTTCTAGAGTTTATGATCCTAGCAGCGTGGAGAGCATCATCCCGGTATGCCAATAGATATTAGATCACCTCTTGATGATCAAGTCTTTTTGCTATCCTCCTGTGTGAAACCGTGCGTCATAAATAAATTAATCCCTCATAGATATGAGTTGCGGGGCCAGTCATATATAAAAAATGACCGGGCCCTCGCCAGTTAACATCAAGCTGGCCGCCAGGTAGCTCTACGCGCACCTGCTCTTCTAATTTACCCTGCATGATGCCTACCGCGACTGCAGCGCAAGCACCGCTTCCGCATGCTTGGGTTTCACCTGCACCACGCTCATAAACTCTTAGGCGGATATGCTCACGGTTTAACACTTGCATGAATCCAATATTAACCCTGTTCAGAAAGCGCTCGTGACGCTCTATCTTCGGTCCTAGCCTTAGAACTGGCGCGCTCTCCACTCTGTTTACGGTAATCACGCAGTGGGGGTTCCCTATGGACACCACACCACACGGCACTCTCTGTCCCGCCACGCGTATGATATAAGTGCTCTCAGCTTTAGCCGCGCGAAATGGCACTTGCTTTGGGTTGAAATTTGGCTCTCCCATATTGACTTGTACCAGATTGTTTTCCGTGATAGTCAAGACCATTCTCCCCGCCTGGGTGCTCACGAGGATGTTGCGCTTATTAGTCAGATGCTTCAGGCGCACGAAATAGGCAAAACAACACGCGCCATTACCACATTGGGTCACTTCGCTACCGTCAGCGTTGAAAATTCGATAATGGAAATCCAGTTCCGGATTATAGGGCGGTTCCACCATTAATAATTGATCAAAACCGACACCGTAATGCCGGTGCGAGAGACGGCGGATCATGTCAGGTGAAAAAGAAACATTTTTCGTTAAGGAATCCACGACCATGAAGTCGTTACCCAGGCTATGCATTTTTGAGAACCGCATATCCCACCCCTTTTTGAGTAACTAATAGCCTAACATAGCCCGTCTTTTGGTAGAAAGCGACCGAGTCTTGATTGCATTCATTGACGCTCGCAAGTAGTGCTACTGAAATCATTCCTGGTCAAAGTCGATACTTTTGGATTACTAAGTCAACGACTTCGTGAGCGTTGGCTTCTACTGTTACTGTTTGCTTTTGATCAGTATTGTCCCACTTTTGGACAATAAAAGGGGGTTTTAAACCACATCCATACAGCCCCATCAGGATTAATCCCAGTGCGGCATGATGAAATACGTTTTTCATTTGACTCATCACCTACGTGTCGTCTGTTCTAAGCATCTTATAATCGCAGGTGACATATAAAAGGCAAGGGCAATTGTAACTAACAAAAAATTTATACATCTGAGTTTGACCAAAATGGACATATGTGAATAAATAGATTATATGCTATCGGTGTTGTGTACTAATGGCTGTCTTCACCTTATAAGTATTAAGATTAGATCGCATGAGCAAAAGGGACATCCCGGATTACAATTATCTCCTATGAACACCTCATAGTAAAATACCATTGTTCTCTTTTATGTTAGAGAGGCCGAAATCATCTTATTTATTGATATTTTACTTGTTATTCCCTTGGTTTAGGATAATTCGGATGCTGTTTTTGCAATAAAGCTGTACTGGCTTTAGTGAAAATTGTCTTGTGAACTGGTTTATTGAGTACATTAAAATTTGTAATAATTTCGCCAAGGATCAGCTGGTTTTTAGACGATGCAGCTACTGTTATGTTTTTTAAAAGTGTCATTCAGTAAGCGCTTTGACGGATCGCGAGCATACCTATGACATCTGCACAATAGAGCAATATAGATTTTAATTAAATAAAGCCTGATTCGGGGGTGATAACTAGATCGATGATATATAGGTTATGTAAGCGAATGCTCTCTATCACACGGCAAAGTTTGAAAGCACTTAGTGATGTACGTAACAAGCCGTCAAGTAGCATGATTATCTGATAGTGATGCATGGCTGAATCAGCCAGCTCTGTATAGATAGACAAAGCTCTCTTGACAAAAGAAGCATTTGCCACTCTACTTACAGTAGTAACATCACGACGTTCCTGATCATGTAAGGTTGCTGCACGCGCTAGCTAAGAGGCCAATAGGATGCGTTAACGTAATGTATTAACGCATTTTGCTACCGATAAGGTACCTAAAAATTTATTGCTCAGCAAGCAAGCAATAGCGGTAAAGATCAGCATAAAAACGTCAACACGCGGTTAAATTATTAATCTCGTTCTTGATAGTACCGGCCTAAAATTTTTTAGTGAAGGCGCATAGCCTTTCCAGGAAGGCGAAAGCTGATAAATACAGAGTGTGGGTACATTACATCTCACCTCGGATAGCACGCTATATAAAATGATCTGCGCCGATTTATGGCGCAGCATTCCCCATCACCTAAGGGCTCTACTAAAAGTTGATAAAGAAGAGCCTATCTACAAAATAGGGTAAGTGTTGGCTAAGAGCTATTAGGCTACTTGCGCATGCTTAATCAATTAATTGATCCTTTTAACATATAATGAGGCAATGAGCCCTGATGAGAAACCGGTACACCCGAGCGCCTCAGCATGTTCTGCTACAACTTTATATCAGAACAGCATGATTCTCTGTTAATAAAAGCATGACGCATGTTGCTCGCACGATTCTCTGCCAAGAAAGAAACTAAAACCCGGCCTACCCCCATAGAAGGTAGAAAATAATATTGGCAACACTGATATTGTAAGCATAACTTCGCTAATATCAAAAAAGCATCTCAGTAACAGTAACCAGAACTAGACAATATGTTTACAATCGATTCCTCTAACCAAAACAGTTATGTAGCGGGAAATAACCTTATGGCGAGTCATCCGAAAACCATGCGATTCAAATAAGCTGAGGTGATGTCGATAGTCCAAGTACCTCGCTCGATTATAGTGCCAGGTATGCCTAAGAGTATCAGCATCACCTAAAAAAGGATTACTCTTGAGGTGCAAGCGTCATGCATGATATAGCCGAGTGTATAGTCTCCAACTCCGAACTGCCAGAGCAATGCAGTGTGGCCTGAATAATATCAACAGCTCATTATGCTTTTAGCCTCATCGTCAGTCGATAGTAAGCATCCTCGTGGATCGCACTCCTTTTATTTAAAATAGTTTTAGGTGTGGCTCAGCCACGCACTATCCAGCCGCCTGAACTACAATCGTAGAAGCGGTCCACTCTGGAGACCGTCGGTAGAAGCCGGCATAGTGCATGTTTAATGATCGAGGTACATCTATGAGAAACTTTATTTTTTCGTCACCAGGAAAATATGTCCAAGGCAGCGGCGCCTTGGATGAATTGGGCCATTACCTGTCTGCCTTGGGCACCAATGCTTTTCTTGTCGCAGATGATGTAGTATGGGGCATTATCGGCGATCGGGTGAAAGTTGCATTAAAAAAATCTAGTCTTGCTTATCATTATCAGCGTTTTAACGGTGAAGCATCAGGTAAAGAAATTCTCCGGCTAGCGGTACTGGCTCGTGAATTGCAGACCTCTGTGGTAGTCGGGCTCGGCGGCGGTAAAACTCTGGATACCGCCAAAGCAGTAGCAGATGAATTAAAACACTCCGTAGCTATTGTACCTACGGTTGCTTCGACCGATGCTCCGTGTAGCGCGCTATCTGTCATCTATAGCGACTACGGCGTTTTCGATAGCTATCGCTTTTACAACAAGAGCCCGGAATTAGTTCTGGTTGATACTGCTGTTTGCGCCCAGGCACCAGTACGACTATTCGCTTCGGGAATCGCCGATGGCCTTGCCACCTACGTAGAGGCACAGGCAGTAAAGCGTACGAATGCCCTTTCGATGGTGGGCGGAAAACCGACTATTGCCGGTATAGCAATAGCAGCTGCCTGCGAAGAGACTTTGCTCACCTATGGATATAGCGCTTATCAGGCGGTCGCCAAGCGAAAGGTCACTCCAGCTGTCGAGGCAGTAGTAGAAGCCAATACCCTCCTGTCTGGATTAGGATTTGAAAACGGCGGGCTGGCTGGCGCCCACGCGATCCATAACGGTTTTGCTGCTATTCATGGGGGTATTCATGATTTGACCCATGGTGAAAAAGTCGCCTATGGCACCCTGAGCCACATGGTGCTAGAGCAACGATCAGATGAAGAAATTGCCCGATACATCCGCTTTTACCGCCAAATTGTCATGCCAACCACTCTTAAAGATCTCCACTTAGAAAATGAACCCTATGAAAACCTAGTGAAAGTAGGTGCCCTGGCTTGTAGAAAAGCGGACACTCTTGGTAATCTAAATGCTTACATCAGCGCTGAAGAGGTGGCACAGGCGATCATTGCTGTTGATGCATTCAGCCGAACCCTTGCCGATTGAGAGGTGCCAATAACCGTCAAAGAAGCCGAATTAGGTAAAATAAAACGTCTTGTGTTAACTTTACTGGTCAGTGCCGTTGCGGTCTTTATTCTCAATTTTTCTCTTCTGGTGAATTTCTAGGGAGAGAGTCTAAAGTTTTTTCTGAGATTGCTATATTAAGCATGCCGGTACAGTGCTTTTTAGTAAATGGCTCATCTTTTTAAATCACAAGTATTTTGGACGAATTAGTAACTGGCTAGGATATATTGACACCATGGGGATGTTCCTGCTATTTTTTAATAGCTGAAGCGAGTTAAGCGCTGCAAGCGTTATCATTTCTTCATAGCTGTAGAGATAAAAAGCGCGTAGCCTCACATAACTGCTTGAAAGGTTTTTGAACTACAATAGGGTAATTGCAGGCAGTAAACGCGCTGGTCATAAACTATAACATATTCTCTTTATATGGCTAAAAGCTGAAAATCACCAACTCATGCACTTGCCAGCCTGCATGCATGCATGCATGCAGGCTGGCTGGCTGGCTGGTAAGCGTAGGTACTGACAATCTTAATAGAGGAGTTAGTTATTGTTGTGTATGGGAGAGATAAAGTAGCTATCTCTAGACGACGTGATAGCCCTCTCTTTTACTCAGAGAGAGCCAAACACCGCTGTCGTTGCTGATGAGAAGACTCTTTAGCCTAACGCCGAAAACGTTAGGCTAAAGAGTAGACTGGATTTTGAAAATCACAGTACGCTTACTAAGATACCCGAGTAATTTTTTAGCAGAACTCGCATTAAAAAAGTTTTCAGTAAAATAGAACGCTTCATAGATACTAACATTATCGATGTAATTATGGAACGCGTCAGTCTGCTAGTAGCAGGGTGTAGAAAAATGTAACGTATACCGTAAGCTGTTGTATCTAGTCTTATGGAAAACGCGAAAAATAAACATATCTGCGCTGATCTTAGTATA
Source organism: secondary endosymbiont of Ctenarytaina eucalypti (assembly GCF_000287335.1). Classification (GTDB taxonomy): domain Bacteria; phylum Pseudomonadota; class Gammaproteobacteria; order Enterobacterales; family Enterobacteriaceae. The sequence continues at coordinate 220,333 of NC_018419.1, read as the reverse complement.
GTAGAACTATTGATGCACAGGCTCTTCTAAATTTTCGAAAAACTCATTACAACCAGCATGTCCGGGTAGATAGCCGCCCACCGCCAGTGATTACGCAAAAGATCACTTGCATAATGATCTGTTGAGGCAGAACATAAGCCTCCTTCACGTCGCAGCGTAATAGGCGGTATATTGGCAAAACCGTACTCTTCTCATCAAGGAGGAGGTGAGTTATATAAAGTATCGGGCAGTAAATTATCATCTCTTCTCACTGAAGAGCAACAGTTCCCTGCCCCTTTAAAACACTCCTAGGTATTCCTATAGCTTTATTTATCTATGATGCTAAGCAGAAGGTAAGGTGATGCACATATCAACAGAGTTAAACTGGATTGCTATGCTTTTAGAAAAAACCGAACGCTGTGCGCCGTACAGAACTACAACCCCGCCAGCAACAAAATCCTAAAAGACTCTAGTTTGTTGAAAAAGCTAAATCTCTGCACCCACTTTCCCATAACGCTTACTCCATACACCGTATTTCTCAATATACAGCATCGGGACGCGCTATAATTTCTTTACCAAAAATATTCAGACCGCTGTTATCAACTGTTACATAAACCCTGTTAGCATGTATTGACGTTTTTATGTTGTCATTAGCTGCTGTCGTTACTTGACTAAGCACAAACTATTCAAAGTGTCTTGGAGACAGGGCGATAAATTTGACAATCAATCTTACGCATTCCTGTCATGCTCTAAGTCCAAGACTAAAAACTTTTTCATTATGATCACCGATAATCCATAGCCCTGTCTAATCAGACATAGTGTGTATTCAGGCTGTCAAATCGAAGCTTTCTCTCTCCATGCAAAAAGAGTTAACTGCTCTATATGATGCTGCTAGAAAAGTGTGGTGCTAGTGCACTTTATTTTATCAGTCGGGTGGATGGGTGAGTGTTAACTGTTCAAGCGCCCTAATAGCAGCTAGGGCCTATATCGAAAGGAATGTAAGGTTTTATACGAAAGATGATCTTACAGTATCGATTGGTTTAACAAAGTTAACTTGCGCAGTTTTATTACTTTATGCGATTTTCATCATCGATTACACTGCACCATAAGGCAAGTGCTGGTGATTATTGTTCAATCCTAGAGAGTTATGCTATTCGACGATGAATTTTCAGAAGAAGGCACCAAAAAGGTTAGAAGTACTCCGGCTAATAAGCATCTCTATCAAAAACTTTTCTATATCCTTTTTCAGCTCATACCCGTCTGGTTACATTGCATGCAAAATTTGATGCTTTCTGTTTATTTTACTAATTGATTGCTAAAGCGTATAATCATGAAGTGAAATCTCATGAAAAAACAGACCTTAGATTCAGAGTCTTGTCTACTACCATTGTATTACAGAAGATGCATAAGACGCTCTTGTGCAACAGAGCTCGCTTTTTATTTATGTCATTTTAACATTGAGCGATAATAGGTTATCTAGCGGTAGTTCTAGAGCATTGGAGTGAGGGGACATGAATCAGGTATTTAATTTTAGTGCTGGCCCGGCTATGCTGCCGATAGAAGTCTTGAAAACAGCACAGCAAGAGTTATGTAATTGGAATGGCCTGGGTACGTCGGTGATGGAGGTCAGTCATCGCAGTAAAGAATTTCTCAAAGTAGCGCAATCTTCCGAACAAGACCTACGCGAGCTACTCGCCATCCCTGAAAATTATAAAGTTCTTTTTTGCCAGGGCGGCGCCCGTATGCAATTCGCCGCAGTTCCTATGAATCTTCTAGGGGGTGCCTCCCACGCCGATTATATCGATGGTGGCTATTGGGCTCACCGCGCACTACAAGAAGCACGAAAATATTGTGCTTTAAAAATCATCGACGTTAGCATTAAAATCCATGGAAGGCAAGGTATTAAACCGATGAAAGACTGGGAGTTGTCACCTGACAGCGCATATGTGCACTATTGCCCAAATGAAACTATTGACGGACTTGCCATTAATGAAACGCCGGATTTCGGCGACCGGGTAGTAGTTGCGGACTGTTCCTCCACGCTTCTATCACGTCCGTTAGAGGTGAGCCGCTTTGGAGTAATCTATGCTAGCGCGCAGAAAAATATTGGGCCGGCCGGGCTGACACTGGTCATCGTGCGTGAGGATTTACTCGGGCGCGCAGCTACAATGCTACCTTCCGCTCTCAATTATAGCGTGCTGGCCCAAAATCATTCTATGTTCAACACACCACCGACATTCGCCTGGTATCTTTCGGGTCTAGTTTTTAAATGGCTAAAAGCGCAGGGCGGGCTAGCAGAAATACATAAACGTAATCAGCTCAAGGCATCACTGTTATATCGCACTATTGACGAGAGCGCGTTCTATCACAATACTGTCGCATCGGAGAATCGCTCGTGCATGAACGTGCCATTTCGATTGCTGGACAGCAATCTTGATGAGCTCTTTTTGCAAGAATCCCAGGCCGCGGGGCTGCATGCTTTGAATGGGCACCGAGTCGCAGGAGGGATGCGCGCATCACTGTATAATGCCATGCCTCTGTCAGGCTTGCAGGCGCTGGTCAACTTTATGTTGGGGTTTATACGCCGACACGCGTAGCCGTCGCTGACTGCAGTCGGACCCGGGGTCTAGCTCGTAATGTTATCTTCGTCTAGAGTTTTTCTTACATATAGAATCTTAGCCTTAATTTCACTTCGCCCTTCTAGAATAGCATTCTTCTACCGAGACTGCTGTTCAAGAATGACCTTCTTGTTTCTTTGGTCACGTATTACTTATTTACTACAACCTGCGTCGTGACGCACTTAAAATTTTTTTATTGAAGAAGCATATATAAATTGACTGCACTTTGATTATATTTATCAGTTTACTATAAAAAATTTTTATGTTCTCTTCAATTGTGGTAACATGCCAAATGAAGCTGTGAATGATAGTTATTTGATAACAACCGTCTAATCCTAGATTTATAAGCCATACTTCCAAACGTTCTATCCCCACGTGCCTTGTCAGTTCGCTCAATCAGATATACACTAAAATATAATTAATATTGTAAAGAAATTATGATGTAGGAATAGTGCGGGAGTCTTACTAAAGTAAGCCTAAATGCTGTTCTGGTACATTTCAAACAGTTTACTACATCAGGCTACAGACAGTGGTACGGACAAAATGTCATTTGTTATACGTTGTGTAACATATGAAATATGCTCTTAGGTGCACGTATTTTTGAAAACACTAAAATTTAGCTGTGTGCACTCTCAGCGGAGGTATCGTGACATGATTTAGGCAATGTGAGGCATGGTTAACAACATAGTCATCCGGCTATGGTCTATGACGCGATAGTGTTCTGCATCTTTCTCATTATCAGCGTAACTTTAAATCAACAACCATTAGTCCGTTGCGTTGGAAAAGACGGTTTTCGCCCACTCAGTTTCTTCGAGAACCTGTCTTTTAGGGATCATTCCTTCAGCTTAAATGACTATGATGTCAATACATTAAAACCTGAGTTAACTATTAGCACAGTGCACAAGAGTTATTATAAAAACGTCCCCCCTATCTAGAGATAGCAAATATTTAATATTACGAAGTAACCAGTAACACTCACGCTCTAAAATAGCCTGATGTTCAGAACGCATAAATCGATGCACTAGCTATTGGTGAACGACCAAAAATTTTTGCATTATAACAAAGCGTACTGTTTTATTAAAAGATTTTAATAGAAAATGCCTATCTTCTCAGAAGTGCCGTTTTCTGATGAGATTGAAGGTCATGCTGGTACTTGAGGAGACTAACGGGGTTATTGCACTGACAGTATAAGATTCTTGATTTTAATACATCAGGATGGGTAGAAAAACTCCGTCTTAAACCTCCTACCTCTCGGGTAACTGCTTAGATTAAGATATCACTACGCTATAAGTGATCAGCTAAAAATACAGCGTGTTGCGAGGGGAAAAGCAGATACAGCATTTAGTTGACTTGCTGTTTAACGTATAATAGAACGTGCTAATTAGCTCGAAAAAGTCCTCGATGAGCAAGCAAGCTTGTATACTCAATATTAGAATAACAATAGAAACAGAAAATGATATTATACATCAGTGATGGATAGCAAGAACCTAAAATTTTTTAGCGCAGGAGAATCTGCAAGCCAGAAGCATGGAGAAGGCAGAATATTGTAGGTATTAATCAATATCTGGCAGTGCATAGTAAGATAGAAAATTATTTATGCTGCTTTATCGCACAGTAATACAGCCGATAGCCCCGTCCTTCCAGATTTAATAGAGAAAATCTGTGAAAGCAGCCGGCAGGCGGCGGGTTCCAGCTATGTGATATACGTTAATGACATGCCTCACATGCCACTATTTTACAGAAGAAAAAAGCACTTATTCCGCTAGAGGGAAAGCAAAACATTTTCTCACTTCATGAAATAAAAGTCATTATATGAATTAAGATCAATACCTTAAAATCAACAATGATCACTAGAAATAACATGAATACCATCAGCGGGCTTTCGCTGGCGAGACCCGGTGAGGCGGTTCAAAAGATTTCTGAGTCGTCATTTGATTATGTATAACTATAATGAGAAGCAGGGTCATCGATCGCAATGGTAAAAGCAGTTGAGCACATTGCGCTGCTAGGAATGCTTAGAAACGCACAACGGCATTCCTTGGTAGCAGACCAAGGTTTAGCTAATACCCTCATTATTGTAACATTGTGTGTATTAAAAACAGCTTATTAGCACCGCGGTGATCGGCTGATCTGAGTGGGGCAATAGTTGATTATAGTATCAAAGAGCGGTTATCTATTTCTATCGCGGGATGGCTTAGCTATTTTTTATATCCACAACTGTAAAAAATATCGCAGTGCTTGAGAGTCACATGCATAGTAAGGGACCATGTGATAATGATAAACTTTTCTTCTCCTTAAATGCATGTAATAAAAAACAGAAATATTGATAGCAACACCACGAAACACCCTAATCTACAATTACGGTAAGATGTCTCTACTTGATAGTACCATCAGTCTAACGTTAATTAGACCTTGATTGCAGACTTGAGTATCGAGGTGAGGCATAATGCTTTTTAGGTGTTTAACCGACCCGATAACAGAGCATGCCGTGCGTCTAGAAATTATCTAAGGTTTAGGCGCCTTCAGGGAGGTTATATTTTTATCAGTGGCAAGAAAATCCTCGGCTCTCGGGTGCACCATCAGCATGAGAGTTATTGGTTACTACAGTGTACCCATGGTACTATGCGCCTCGCCATATCCCTCGAGCGGAGGATGAGCGCGACTGTTCACCAGGGCAACAATGACGTTGCACGCAGACATAAATCTTATCCTTGACACACTGCTTAGCATCCCTAATACCGCACTCGTCGCCAGCGGAAACACTACTGTGCTGAGTGCGATTACCAGACCGAAATGTCAAAGAGACGTGTCGGTTGACGCTCAAAAGCAACCAAGCAGCATATAGTGGGCACAACCTCTCTTAAGTAGGGATAAAATGATCTCCCTGAATATAGAGGTAAGCAGTCTTAGGCCCTAATGTATCAAGAAATTTGTCTAATTTTTCCCGACAGATAGTTTCAAGAGCACGATCATAGTCGCACGAAGCGTTAAAATAGTAAGTAAGAGCAAGGTTTAGATGTCATTAACGGTATAGTAATTCACTTTCAAGCCTCATATGTTCCTGAGGATTTTACACTCATTGGCTTATAAAGGAGAAGGCAATGATGCTTATAGCCCCGGTCATCAGTATTGACGGGCCAAGTGGCGCAGGAAAGGGAACGCTCTGTAAAGCATTGGTACAAGCGTTAAAATGGCATTTACTAGATTCTGGCATGATCTACAGAAGCATGGCACTGACAGCCCTGTATAAGCAGGTCGCTATTGACAGCGAAGAGGCATTAGTGCCACTTGCTGATCAGATCGATGTTCGCTTCAATGTAACACACGGTCAGATGACAGTGCTGCTCGAGGGGGAAGAAGTCAGCGAGGCTATCCGTCACGAGGCTGTCGGAAGTGCCGCATCGCATATTGCCACATTTCCTCGTGTACGTGAAGCCCTACTGCAGCGTCAGCGTGCGTTTCGCGCTTCGCCCGGGCTCATCGCCGATGGCCGTGACATGGGAACTGTGGTGTTTCCCGATGCACTGGTAAAGATCTTTCTTGACGCGTCGTCGGAAGAAAGAGCGCGTAGACGCATGTGGCAGTTGCACAAACAAGGCGTTAGCGTTAACATTTTACACCTTTTGTCCGAAATCAAGGAACGTGACGATCGTGATCGCAATCGGACCGTAGCACCACTGCTACCGGCAGATGACGCGCTAATGCTCGACTCCACCCGAATGACGATCGATGAAGTGATAGTTAACGCGTTGGCTCACATCCGGAAGATTCTGGCGCTATCTTAACGATCTTGATTTTAAATTACGCCGCAATGAGAAAAGCTGCGAGGCGCGCACAACAACCCCATCAAGCAGGTTGCTGGATGGCCGTTCATCAAAAATCTGAAGATTATCAAATATGACAGAATCTTTTGCTCAACTCTTTGAAGAGTCTTTGAAAGAAATCGAAACCCGTCCGGGCTCCATCGTTCACGGTACTGTTGTTTCCATCGCGAAAGACGTAGTGCTGGTTGACGCCGGCCTAAAATCTGAATCCGCCATTCCTGTCGAGCAGTTCCGTAATGCCCAGGGCGAGCTGGAAATCGAAGTGGGTGATCAGGTTGATGTCGCCCTAGATGCAGTCGAGGATGGTTTCGGTGAAACACTGCTGTCCCGTGAAAAAGCCAAGCGTTACGAAGCATGGCTAATACTCGAAAAATCGTATGAAGAATCTGCCACGGTGATCGGCATTATAAATGGAAAAGTCAAAGGCGGCTTTACCATAGAACTAAAAGGTATTCGTGCGTTCCTGCCGGGCTCTCTGGTTGACGTTCGTCCTGTTCGGGATACCCTACATCTAGAAGGCAAAGAGCTTGAGTTTAAAGTCATCAAGCTAGATCAGAAACGCAATAACGTTGTTGTTTCCCGTCGTGCCGTCATAGAATCTGAAAACAGCGCCGAACGCGATCAGCTCCTGGAAAACCTACAGGAAGGCATGAAAGTCCAGGGGATCGTGAAAAATCTGACAGACTACGGGGCCTTTGTTGATTTAGGAGGCGTTGATGGCTTATTACACATTACTGACATGGCCTGGAAGCGAGTGAAGCATCCGAGCGAAATCGTAACCGTTGGCGACGAAATCACCGTTAAAGTACTTAAATTCGATCGTGAGCGTACCCGCGTTTCACTTGGCTTGAAGCAGTTAGGAGAAGATCCGTGGATAGCTATCGCGAAACGTTACCCAGAAGGTGCTCACCTGACCGGTCGCGTGACCAATCTGACCGACTACGGCTGCTTCGTTGAAATCGAAGAGGGTGTGGAGGGATTAGTGCACGTTTCAGAAATGGACTGGACTAACAAAAACATCCATCCGTCCAAAGTGGTTAACGTGAGTGATGTGGTGGAAGTGATGGTGCTGGACATCGACGAAGAGCGTCGTCGTATCTCCCTCGGACTGAAGCAATGCAAAGCAAATCCGTGGCAGCAGTTTGCTAACACTCATCACAAAGGTGATCGTGTTGAGGGGAAAATCAAATCGATTACCGACTTTGGTATCTTTATCGGCCTGGATGGTGGTATCGACGGCCTCGTGCATCTTTCTGACATTTCTTGGCATCTAGTCGGCGAAGAAGCTGTACGTGCATACAAGAAGGGTGATGAAATTGAGGCGGTAGTTCTACAGGTTGATGCTGATCGCGAGCGTATCTCTCTGGGTGTGAAGCAGATGGCTGAAGATCCATTCAACACCTATCTTGCTTTAAACAAGAAAGGATCCATGGTTACTGGTAAGGTCACAGCAGTAGATCCAAAAGGCGTTACAGTTGAATTAGCAGGCGGCGTAGAAGGTTATCTTCGAGCCTCTGAAACTTCTCGTGACCGGATGGAAGATGCTACGATGATCCTGAACGTCGGTGATGATGTAGAGGCCAAATTCACCGGGGTCGATCGAAAAAACCGTGTTGTAAGTCTATCCGTTCGTGCAAAAAACGACGCAGACGAGAAAGAAACCATTAGTACCGTTAACAATAAGCAGGAAGAAAGTAATTTTGTCAATGCAATGGCTGAAGCATTTAAAGCAGCAACCAAAAGCGAGTAATAATGGGAGAAGTAAGTCTACTCCTAGACGTTATTATAGGTTGTAACGCGGCTCTTGAAGAGCGCCGCGTAAACTGGGAGGATTTTTATGACCAAGTCCGAACTTATAGAAAGGCTAGCGGGCCATCAGGCTCATATCCAGGCAAAAGTAGTTGAGGATGCAGTAAAGGAGATACTAGAGCATATGGCGATGACGCTTGCAGCTGGTGAGCGCATCGAAATCCGCGGTTTTGGTAGTTTTTCTCTTCACTACCGAGCCCCGCGCTTTGGCCGAAATCCAAAAACTGGTGATAAGGTAACGCTTGAAGGTAAATATGTTCCTCACTTTAAGCCCGGTAAAGAGTTGCGCGATCGCGCCAACGTCTACAACTCACTTTTGCAAACTGAGTAGCGAAGACTATTGCAAATTTGCAATAGTATCTTGAGGGGTTTTTTAATAAGGCCTTTAGCGATCATCCATACTGTTAATAGATGGAAGAAAAGTGAGCCGAGCCGATATTTTTTAAATATTAATCACCTTTAATATATTAAAGACTATGCTTTAAAAGTCACCAGCGCTCATAAAACAACTGCTCTGGAAACTTCACATCGTCCTAATTTAAGAGATTTTTAAAATCAGAACTTTTGACGTCTGTAGGCTAAGCGGGTTTATTGTAAAGTCATGAGGGTGCTGTTAGGAATGCTGAGGATGTTTGTGCTCTTGTGCGCGGTGCCACAACTATCGTCATCGTCTCTTCTTCCATCTATGCATCATAGGGACACAGTCACTCATATAGTCACCGAGAGGTGTGTTAATACGGCATATAGTTTGTCTTGGTGAATAAGATTTTTTTTGTAATATTTTATACTTTTTTGCTGATAGGGATAAAAGATTACTGTTACAGCTATGTGTATCGGTAAACACCATCAGCTACCGCTCTCCAGCTTTTTCTCGGAGGGTTTTCCTATAAACCACATCTGGAGGGCCTCGATATCTTACTAGCACTCATGTTCAACGCCCCGGAGGGAGAGTTTCATGCACTAACAACTTGCAAGGATCGTGCCATTCAAATGACTCAAGAAGTAATTTCATGAAATGTTGAGGTCTTTATACTAAACTTCAACAGCTGTTCTAGCTTGCAGAGAAAAGAGCAGTTGGCGTATCTTAGCATGAGCTTCATTAGTGTTATGATCGAGCTTATGTATCAAGAGTTGTGCTCGAAAGGTCAAATACTGATGCGATATCACTCTGTTTGAGGAAATCCTCATGAAGTAAAATAGCCTTACTAGCTGCTAACTCGTTATGTGCTTGTATAGTACAATACAGCAGAAATATAGATAAGTAACCGTCATCATTTAATCCCAGTGATGTCTTATGATATCTCGTTTTGAACCAAACTTTTATCTATTACCTTAAAATGCACTGCATACCTGAAATGCGGCACCTTTAAATTTATCAGCATTCATAGAATGACTTGTGTGTAAAAGACCCTCGCTGATTATGCACACCCATACCTGCAGGAGCTAAATTGCTACGTTCGCTAAGAAAAATATATTTTCAGGAGCACCGCCCGAGAAAATCTAGGCGCACACCATAGGTCATGACCCTATTTAAAACGCCTGAAAAATGCTGCAAGCCTAGCGTTAGTTGACACGACTGACTTACTTATTGAAATTATGTGATCATGTTAAATCTCAATGCATTATAGGAAAAAGAGGAGAGGCGCTGCCGGGAATAGAAAACCCAACAGAAACGCTACTATTGCAGAGTAATATTTCACCGGATCCGCTGACTAACATCCCTGTTTCTGAAGAAAAAATTGACTCTTACGCTGTTTCAGTTAATACAAAAGAAGCAGCTTAGTTGTATTAACCATACAGACATTATAGCTGAATACAACATAGTCTTAATCATGCTTTGGGTTACCGTGGTAACGGGTTTAACGCGATGATTTTCATTACCTTTTCCGCTTCGTTGTTTAACTGCAAGTAATGATAAGCTCTTTCCAGATAGGGCAGCGCCTGACGCGTCGCTCGCGTATCCGGAAAGTCATGCAGCATCCGCTCAACCCGGTTGGCCACCGCAACATAGGCGCCGCGTTTGTTGTAGTATTGAACTATTGCCAGTTCATGTTTTGCCAGGCGGTTTTTGATATAAACCAAACGTTTATTGGCGTCCATAAGATACTGACTATTCGGATAAGACCGCATCAGTTGTGTGAAGTCACGAAATCCAACGTACACATTCTCTGGGCTACGATCGGCAAGATCTCCACCGAATATTATCTGTGATGCACTATCATTCCGCGTCATATTAGTCAAGCCACGCATGTAGAAGACGTAGTCAGCATTTGGATGCATCGGATTCAGCTGAAGAAACCGATTGATAAAAATATGTGCGCGTGGAAAGTTAGCAGATTTATAGTAAGCATAAATCAAATCAAGCTGGACCTGCTGTGTGTAAGGACTGAAGGGATAGTGGTTATCTAATAATTCTAACTCCTTAATGGCATCGGTATAGTTACCCTCCTGCAGCCTTCGATTTGCGGAGGCATAGAGCTGGGAGGAGCGGTAATCTGAAACAAAATCTTTTTTGCTAGAACAACCGCTTAGTACTAGAGTCAGTGTGATTGCTGCTACGAGATATCGCATACGCATGAAAACTTTTTTTCTTACCCCCATGATTTTTAAATAAAGAAATTTTATGCTTTTCGTTCACTGAGATCATTAATCGATACAATATAAAACCATGCAATTATACCTCATTAGAAATGAGGAAAACTCTAGACGAGGATTCTATCCCACTAGTAGGATTCTAAAGTAGAAAATAAAGGTATCCTAAGAGAGTTACTCAGGATAAATATCTTCTTATTCGTTGTATGAAATACGCTATAATAAAATATTTAAACAGCATAGCTGTGAAAAAAACAATCTTAATGAAGAAATCTTATATGCTGCAGCATCAAAGGCTCACCGGAGTGGTACATAAATCACACATCGGTCAACGTTTAGATTTTACTTTAGCTAAAATGTTTCCTGATTATTCAAGAACGTGCATCAAAACCTGGATTCGTTCCGGTCTAGTAATAATAAATGGGAGGGTTAGTGTAATACCAAAAGAAAAAATACTTGGTGGCGAAACAGTGGAGATGCAGGTCACTCTTAAAGAAGAGCCCTGTTGGAAAGCGCAAAATATTCCATTAGCTATTATTTATGAAGATGAGGATATCCTTGTCATAAATAAACCGTGTAATTTAGTCGTTCACACTGGCTGCGGCAATCCTGATGGCACTATATTAAATGCGCTCTTACACTATTTCCCTCCTATTGCAGATGTACCACGAGCTGGTATAGTCCATCGCCTAGACAAAGGCACCACAGGTTTAATGGTGGTAGCCAAAACCTTGCAGGCACAAATGCACCTCGTGGAATCACTACAAGCGCGGGCTATTACTCGCGAATATGAAGCTATCGCTATCGGCACCATGACCGCAGGCGGTAGTGTAAGGCAGTCGATTGCACGTCATGCCACCAAGCGGACACATATGGCCATACGCCCGATGGGTAAACCAGCAGTGACTCATTACCGCATCGTAGAGCACTTTCGATCCCATACCCACCTACGCCTGCGTCTGGAAACTGGCCGTACCCATCAAATCCGCGTACATATGGCGCATATCAATCATCCACTAGTGGGCGACCCCCTTTACGGAGGCAGGCCGAAACCGCCGAAAGGCGCGAGTGCAGCTTTTAAAGATCAACTGCATCTTTTTTATCATCAGGCCCTACATGCCATTTTTCTGTCTCTCTTCCATCCAATTACTTCGATTGAAATGAGATGGCATGCTCCGTTGCCGAAGGATATGGCGGCGCTGATAGCCGCCTTAAAAGAGGATGCTGCACTTTTTAAAGTACCCGTGAGCTGACTGAAACTACGGATCCGTCCGGCTCAATCAGGCCCAATTCACCTTACCCTCTTTCACGGAATAAAGAAGGCGGAGTGAGAAAATCGTGCTACCGGTCGCTTCACCTTCAGTCTCATTTTGGGGATGAAACCCTAGCCTGCGCCAGAACATCTGCCTTACTTGTGCGGGCACGCTCGCACATTTTTGCCTCTGGTTGGCGACCTCGGGCAGTATGCAGTTAATCCGCTGTACTAGATAGAACACATTCTAGTAATATTTCAGCCGCGACATGCGGCCTGCTAGCATCGAAGGCGTCAGTGATTGGCCCGAAAAATTTAAAGTCAGCAAGAAGGTGGTCTGAGACGCCGCGGTCATTCGTTACATGTACCGTAGGTGCTTGCAGTGTTTGATTTGCAAGATATACAAGATTCAGCTAATCTCTGTGAACTGATGTCCTGGAATCATTTTCTTATATAACATATTGAGGTGAGGGATAGTGTAATATGATCTCTTGCCAAAATATCACATCTTACCTCCTATATAGTCATTGTTAACTACATGGTGCCGCCATAATAGAGAAGAGAGTCAATATCAGGCGAAGCGTTATGACGAAAGAAGCAGATTAATTCTTTTATCAAGATACGCACATGATAGTTATATATAGCATAATTTTCACACACTGGTCATCTAATTTTCCGGTGGTTTTTATCAAATCCGAAAACGCGCGCACCAAGGCTACTGCTGTGCGCTTAATAGACAAAGATGATAAAATTTATCGGTTTATCCGCTGTTAGATAAAGCTAACCCGATACTCCGCATGTTGCTACATCATACGTCTGACCTGACATGCTTCGTTATCAAAAAAGAAAAAGCTTATCGGGCATGTATGACTGAATAGCTAAGGCATCTCGTATTGACATTTTTATGCTAATACAAAACATCTTATCTTTATTTCTAAGAAACGTCCATCTCGGTATTTTATCTAAAGACTATAAGTGTATTTGTGAGTTCACAAAGCTCTATCAAGCGCTTAGTAAGATGCTAAATGCTAATTTCATCATCACCGTGGTGCTGATCTTCTCTCACCAGAGAGCTTAACTGGTTACGTTGTTCACAAGACGTGCCCTTTTCTGATAAAGGGTACTCTGTCTATACAGAACAGTTGATTTATTTAGCTATTCTATATAGACAGAACACCTCGCTGCTTGCAGGATTTTTTACAAGCACGAGACTGAGGTAACTATACACTTTTTCTTTTCCATAGAGACTATGTATTGCAATGCGGATGGTCGTCTAAGGACATGCTGATCAAAACTTTTGATAGACTCAAAAAAGACGTTGTGTAAAACTCGTGATAGTTATCATAGGTTTTAGCTGGCTGAAGGCGAGATCAGAAAAAGCTTTGCTGCTACAATATAATATCGTAAGCATCTGATGATTCATGAGCGCATAAAGTTATATATAACCTCTCATGTACTTTAGATGATTAGTTATCACATAAGCTTGTCCCAAAAAGAATCAGGAGAGCATACCGGATGCAATCCACGGTCATTCGCACGTTGACAAGATAGTTTAGGGCGAAACTTACTCTTCAGTTTGATCAAAAAATGATTACCTGCATGTGCATGCTATTAACAGAAAACGATTTATCTATAAAAAAGTTTTGAGTATATTTGTCAAGATCACATCCAAAAAAAGACCATACTCACAGCGCTCTAGCGTAAAAAGCATGGCATGATTTGTTCAGATATGAGGGTATTGTTAGTATATATTAAATATGTGTATATATTTTACTACTTTTCTAAAACGGCTTTCTATAACTTTATCGCATTGTCTTTCAGGAAAGATAGATCTCTGTAGTTATAACGCCTGAAGGAGTACTCGTTATTTAACGTACGAATATTATCTTTTTATACTGTAGCGTGTCCATGTCAAAGGATAAAATGCAATGTTTTTCATATCATAAAATGGAGTTTTGCGATTATCGCGATGCATGACGAATATCATCCAATGAACTCTTATGATTGCGATAATCTCAATCTCACTCGTGCTGGTTATTAGATATTAACCCTTACCTGCAGTAAGGATATCAGTGATTAGCACAGCGCATGCAAGATACGATCGATCAAGCACTTTCATGCCTGGTGATACAAGAGGTGAAAGCTACACAGGCTCTTTTTTCTGGACTTAATTGAACGCTTTAGTGGTCCGGAGTTAGATACGCTAATCATCGAAGACGAGAATCTATCCCTCATGCTTATTGAGGTTGCTCAACTAGTCCATTGCTCTCCAAATTTTTTGTTATACTCAGTGATAAACATTTACATCCCGAGATGATTACCCTGATGCGCGGCATGGTTGTTCATTTCTCTCCCGCTGTTGCTCACACCAAAAAATATGCCATTGCGCCTCGGATGCCCGCGCAGCACCTGAACGAGTAACGAATACCCCAAGTGCTGCGATGAGCTGATTATTATAAAACAGCAGTGGTGTGCGGGCCCGCTTCCAAGGAGGAATATCCAGTTCTTGCCATATTTTTTTCAATTCTCTTCCCCGCTGCCGTCCGATGATATAGAGCAAACCGCGTACGGGGCCAAAGCGCACCTCTACCCGTTCGTCTGGTAGAGGTGCGCGAACAATCACTACCTTGCATGCCGCTATCATGCCGTCAGTGGCTATCGTACTGCTTATGGCAACGTTGTCGTTTATAGGAGGAATTGCCTCATGGCTGTTCAGACGCACTCCCAATGAGTCATCGCACTTTGGTAACAAAATAATAGGTTTGCATATCGAAACTTTATTGGTATGCATTAAGCGCCTAAGAAGCATTCCCAGCCCTCCCGGCAATTTCAGCTCCTCGTTTTCGGTCAACCAGTGCAATATAGTTACTCCATCAGAAATCTGAGGTAAGATGGGGATTACATAAAGACGATCGCGAAAGCGTCGCACCTGCTGGTAGTCGAGCTGCATTTTCGCAACCGAATCGCGGCGGCTGAGCGCAACCTCTTCCCAAAGACATGTTAATTTATGCCTTGAGGGCATTCTAACGTCGCGGCTAGCCAACCAGCGGCGTAAAATAGCTGCACGACGGAGATCACTCATTGTTATTAGCGCTCTCAAGCGCAGCGACCCGTCCGGGTGGATAAGCTCTTTGAGCGTCTTCGCTAGCACTTCGTCCAACAGCCGTTCCTGTTCTGCGCAAAGACGTGCACTTCGCGCCGCTGCTGAAGAGAATTTCGGCCAGCGGTGCCGTAGGTTTGGAAGGATTTGATGGCGAAGAAAATTTCGGTCAAATCGTAGATTTGTGTTGCTATCGTCCTCAATCCATCGCAATCCGCGCGCTCTAGCATACCGCTCTAGATCCACTCGAGCGCACTCCAGAAGGGGCCGAACTAGGCGTTGACCGCAAAATGACGCATCCTCCGCAATCCCCGCTAGTCCGGCAGGGCCACTGCCTCGTTTCAGCGCAAGCAATAGCGTTTCTGCCTGATCGTCTTGATGCTGGGCCGTAAGCAACGCCTCATTATCCGCTAGCGTTAATGCTAGCGCCCGATACCGGGCGCCGCGTGCGGCAGCCTCGATACCATCAGGCTTCATGTCAACAGTTGTCACACGCGCTATAGTAAATTTTACGTCACGCCGCCGGCATTCATGTGCGCAGTGAGCGGCCCAATAATCAGCGTAGCGATTTAGTCCATGATGGATATGAACTGCCCGAATCGACAATGCGTCTTTTCTATTCAGGGTTTTTTCATTTTCACGTAGGGCAGAAAGGATATCTAACAATACTGTGGAATCCAGTCCACCACTAAATGCTAGCAGTAATGCGCGATAAGGTGCTAAACGGGCTGCGACACGGTCGCTTAGCACTTGGAACTGCCAACCGATATTAAGCTTCATGCAGTCTCCAGAGACAATCGATGGGGGGTTCTAGACGCAAAAAAGCGCCTGCTGCCTGTGGTCAACGCATAAATACGCACCGTTGCTCACGCCACTTCTTGATCCCTAATACCTGACCATCAACGCATCGATATCGACTTTTAAAAATCTAGATAACACAATCCCTAGATTTCTAACCACTTGCTCTTAATTCGGCTCGCGCTTGTGCTGGAAAAAGGAATTATATTCAGTCGGTTCAGTACAACACTGTCGCTCTACAACGTACAGTTATACAATTAGACCGAATAATGGCATCGTATAATATAGTGGTGCTTTTAATGCATGCTCCATGAGTAAGCCTATTATTACGTTATACGGACCCTATTAAAAATTACTCGAAGCATAATTTAGTTAAGTGTTTTTAACTAATGCCATCAACTAACCTTCTTCCGCATCATGGTCATGTAGAATCAGGTAACTATACAGAACTATTGTCAGTCGAAGATAAAGATGTTTACTAGTGCATTACCGATAAATAATTTACTTTCTTCTTAAAGCTAGTATCGTTGCTACGAAGATTCTCATTTCCAGCCAGGTGGTCACGCTTATAGCGTGGGGATAATGAAGTATTTCACACGTTTTTTGGTGGTTAATCTGCTCTTTCATTGCCCCTTAAATAGCACATCATAGACTAACACGTCTATCAGAAGTGCCATCAGGTGATACTGCCCTAATTATCAATGAGTGTGCTATATGCACTCCGGTATAGCGAGTACATTAGTACAGATAGTTTCATGCACCATACTATCTTTTAGTAAAGGGCACATTTTTTATAATTTCTGTGCGCCAGTATAAAACTGACTAGCGTTATTAAATGCATCTAATTGTGAAGTTATGATGACTGTAGCTCACCTCATGCATGATAATCAATAGCTTCTTATGTGAAGAATGTTTTTAATAATCAACTTCCGTACGTAAAACAAGTCCCTTAAGCACATTAATTATCTGACAGCATGGAGACATTATTTATTCGCGCTTCAATAGACGCAGTATTCCCTCTGAGAGGACGTTACCGAGTGCCCATCTTTTCAGCTGCAGTCATGAAATAGTGTAATTATAAAATATGTACTTGTTTTTCCTCTTAATAACGTTCAAGAGCTTTATTGACGCAATATGTACACTGATCAAGTAAGCCCTACGAGGCCTGGCCTGGTCTTTGCAAAACAAGAGAAAAAAGGCATTGAAGAAATTCATAAAACATCAGCAAGCGCTGAAAGCACCTGTTACGTCATTGAGCAATAGCACGGCTACGTCAATGTTTAGTGAAGAAAATTAGGAATCATATTTTTATAGTGTTGTCAAGTGAAGAGTAAGATTTAAATGCTATCTTTCAGTGACCGAACGATAGATAAAATGATTGATACTGACGTGCAGAGCAGCATTGCTACTTCACAACCTCGACTAGGGTTGCAATAGTGAGCATCAAAGAAGCACCAGGTATAATGTTCGATCAAAGGTGATAATGCGCTTTACTATACTATTCTTCTGTGCTGATAAAGAACAAAAATTTGCTAATCCTGTAATGATAGGAGATGCATAATTAAGCTATCTTTACATATTATCAACCTCATCATTCGGTTGGAAACCAACATCTCAGCAGTGGTTATGATAGCTAGAAAAACGAATGAGGTTATTCAGCCTCACGAACTGGTCACAACAGTAATCTGCTTCTGATTTACAACCGCATCCAAGATAGTTATAGCAGTTTCCGTGAAGATAATAAAAAATAAATATATTGATCTTTATGATTAAAAAAATTCACTTAATTACGTTGTGCGGCATACTGAAAAGCGTTTATGTAGCGTAATGGGGGCTGTTTTTCTCTCTAACACGTTAAAACTTAGATTTATTTAACAAATACGTATCCTCGTAAAGTTGAGGTGATAAGAATGTTTACTAATACCGCATAGCAGACCGCATGTGATTATGTGATTTAATAAGAGGAGTCACGGTTACTTGACAGGTAACCTGATGTCCTTAAACATCGCTTCGATGTCTCTATTGGAGCGCAGAGAGATCGCCATATCTACAACATCGCGGGTTAAGTGTGGAGCAAAACGATAAATAAAATAATACATATAACTGCGGAGGAAGGTGCTACGGCGAAATCCAATCTTCGTAGTACTTTGCGCAAAGAGATCGGCCGCGTTTATTTTAACCAGATCCGAATCCACCTGGATATTCACCGCCATGTTGGCAATAACACCAACGCCTAGCCCCATGCGCACGTAAGTTTTAATAACATCGGCATCGGTGGCGGTGAATATTATGCGTGGCACCAGGCCAGCACGATGAAAAGCAGTATCTAACTCGGAACGTCCGGTAAAACCAAAGGTATAGGTCACCAAAGGGTATGCCGCAAGCTCATCAATAGTGAGCAATTTATTACCTGCAAGAGGATGCTCGGGCAGAACCAGGATAGCTCGATTCCAATGATAGCAAGGTAGCATCACCAGATCGTCATAAAGATGCAGCGCCTCAGTAGCAATAGCAAAATCCGCCCCCCCTTTAGAGAGGGCTTCAGAAATTTGAGTCGGTGAGCCCTGATGCATATGTAGTGAAACTCGCGGGTAGCGCTCTATAAATCCCTTGATCACATCTGGCAGAGCATAACGTGCCTGTGTATGGGTGGTCGCCACATACAGAGATCCTTGATCGGGATAAGTATGCTCCCCCGCTACCGCCTTGATAGCCTCGACCTTAGAAAGGACATCGCGCGCAATGCGAATGATCTCTTTTCCTGCCGGGGTGACCTGGGACAAATGCTTGCCGCTTCGGGTGAAGATTTGTACGCCGAGCTCCTCTTCTAGCATCCTTACCTGCTTGCTGATACCGGGCTGAGATGTGTATAGCCCCTCGGCAGTAGAAGAGATATTCAGGTTGTGGTTTACCACTTCCACAATATAACGAAGTTGCTGCAATTTCATTTTGCTGTCCTGATGAATCCCTTGAACCTGACGCAAGGCGAAAAGTCACCGTGTAGGCGACTCACCAGGTCCCGCGAAAGCGTTTAAAAGCACTGGTTATGCTGACTATTATCTAATCATCAAGCAAGACTGAATATTG
The DNA here is from genome assembly GCF_000287335.1 of secondary endosymbiont of Ctenarytaina eucalypti. Lineage (GTDB taxonomy): Bacteria > Pseudomonadota > Gammaproteobacteria > Enterobacterales > Enterobacteriaceae. The sequence goes on along the minus strand of NC_018419.1, from coordinate 201,274 downwards.
CTTAATGATGTGTTAAAAATGTTACCTGCGACTGTGCCTTGGTGCAAGCAACCATATTACTTTTTAGTTACCTGCCATTGGCCATCAACATAGAACGCTGTCCAGCAGGTGACCTTTCCTTTCTTTTGCGAAGAGATATATTGTTGCTTGGTTTTACGGCTAAAACGCACCAGGGTACTATTTCCTTCGGCATCTGCGATCGGTGCATCAGCTAAATAATATAATTTTTCCGGTAAGCGGGCGCGAAACCGTGCTAACTCCGCCACCAGAGGCGCTCGAGTCTCTCTAGATTCCGGGAACGTATTGGCGGCTAAAAAAACTCCCGCCGAGCCGTCACGCAGCACAAAATAGGCGTCCGACTTCTCACAATGTAGCTCAGGTAGAGGCACTGGCGCCACCTTTGGTGGCGCCACATCACCGTTGCGCAGGATTTTTCGGGTGTTCTTGCAGTGATCGTTGGTACAGGCCATGTATTTTCCAAAACGCCCTAGTTTCAGCTGCATATCAGCGCTACATTGTTCACATGTTATGACTAGGCCATCATATCCCTTGATCCGAAACTTTCCCTGTTCGATGCAGTAGCCATCGCACAGTGGATTGTTGCCGCAAACATGGAGTTTTCGCTCACCGTCGATAACATACCTATCCATTGCGGCACTGCATTTTCTGCAGTGATGTCTTGTGCGCAATGCATCGCGTGCCGCATCATCGCGCTCAAACACGTTCAAGTTTGCTACTTCGGGGATCAGATTAATGGTGTTTTTACAGCGGTCTCTCGAGGACAGGGCGTAGCCTGAACAACCCAGGAATACACCGGTACTTGCGGTACGGATCCCCATTTTTCGACTGCATAATAAGCAGTCAATGCTCGTCATCACCATGTGATTTGGTCGCATGCCTCCGTCTTCTGGATCTTTTTCAGCATTTTCCAGCTGTTGGCTAAATTTGCTGAAAAAGATGTCAAGTACGCTTTTCCACTCCTGCTGATTGGCTGCCACCCGATCTAGGGTATCCTCCATTTTAGCAGTGAAATCGTAATTCATTAGATCGCGGAAGTTCTCTTCTAAACGATCAGTCACGATTTCTCCCATTTTTTCTGCGTACAAATAGTGATTCTCCGCATGGACATAGCCGCGCTCCTGAATGGTAGAAATGATTGAAGCATAGGTTGACGGCCGACCGATGCCGCGTTTTTCCATCTCTTTCACCAACGAGGCTTCACTATAGCGGGCGGGCGGCTGAGTGAAATGCTGGCTGGGTAGCAGTTTGCTAAGTGTAAGCATCTCTCCTACCTCTACTGTTGGTAGGGTCGGGTCTTCGGAACTTTTTCGCAACGTTGACATCACTTTACTCCAACCATCAAAACGCAACGTACGTCCGCGAGCGCGCAATTGAAACTCACCAGCCCTCACGACTAGCATTCTGGCATCGTATTTCGCCGGTGTCATTTGACAGGCAACAAATTGAAGCCATATTAGCTGATACAATTTCCGTGCATCAGCTTTCATGTCTTTTAATTCTTCCGCTAAGGCATAAACATTGGAAGGGCGAATCGCCTCATGTGCTTCTTTCGCATTGTTTTTAATAAAGTATTTATTGGGTTGCTTGGGCAAATAAAGCTTTCCGAATGACGATTTGATATAAGCACGCACCATATTAAGCGCTTCTTGACTCAAATTAGTAGAATCAGTTCGCATATAAGTAATATGCCCGGCTTCATAAAGCCGTTGCGCCAAGATCATAGTTTTCTTGACCCCACAGCCCATGCGGGTGCTAGAAGCCTGCTGCAGCGTTGAGGTGGTAAAAGGGGGAGGTGGGTTGCTGATGCTCAGTTTATTGTCACAATGGCTGATCACATAAGATGCATTTTTAAGCCTGTCTAGGGCTGACTGAATTTGCTGCTTATTGACTGGTTTGAAGAGCTTTTCCTCCTGATGAGTGACTTTTAGTGCTAAGGGTTGCCTCTGCTTTGTCTGCAGAGAAGCATGTAATTCCCAATACTCTTCCGGCATAAACATTTTAATTTCCCGTTCACGCTCTACGACCAGTCTGACCACGACCGATTGAACTCTACCAGCCGATAAGCCGCGAGCGATTTTTTTCCAGAGCAATGGGGAGACCATATATCCTACAACGCGGTCCATAAACCGCCGTGCTTGTTGAGCGTTGACACGGTCAATGTTCAGCTCTCTAGGCCGTTCAAAGGCCTGGGCTATCGCGTTGCGGGTAATTTCATTAAATACCACACGGCTAAAACGTTTATTATCTCCACCGATAACTTCACGTAAATGCCAGGCAATTGCTTCTCCTTCTCGGTCAAGGTCCGTTGCAAGGTAGATATGATCAGCTGTTTCCGCCAGTGCTTTTATTTCAGTCATCACTTTCTCTTTTCCTGGTAAGATCTCGTACTTAGCTTTCCACCCGTGGTAAGGATCGATCCCCATTCGGTTCACTAACGCCTGATTAGAGTCTGGTGTGTTTTTCCCCTTTTTACTGGCATCCACAATTTTTTGACTTGCTGAACCGCTGGTTGGTAAATCCCGAACGTGCCCGACGCTTGACTTGACCACGTAGTTTTTGCCTAAATATTTATTAATTGTTTTGGCTTTCGCCGGCGATTCAACGATAACGAGAGCTTTACCCATTTTGACCTTTATTTGAGTGACGTCTTCTGAAATTAAAAAATTTACGCGATACTGCGGCTGATTATACTTTTATACTCTGTCAGCGCCCGCTAAAAATCAACCTGTTTTTGGCGGGCGCTTCTAATAGAAGCGCAGTTGCTTAATGTTTTCCTTTAAATCTACTTATATTTCTCATACACATCCGCCATCGTTGCTTATTGTTGTCGTGCAGTCGATACAATGATCATTGTAAATAGTCATATACCCTTAAATGCTTTTGTTATACATTGTTTTTATTTTAAATTTTTTACTAGCTAGACTTTTCGTGAGAGTAGAGCAATGCAGGTTATTCTAGAATTTTTCTGCTAATTCTTTTTTAATTACCCATAACTACGTCAGAGAAAGAGAACCTTATAAATCGGATATAGATTAGGGGTATAAAAATCTATATTCAATTTTTATAACAATCTTAATGATCTATGGTGTTTATATATCTTCAGCCAAAATAATGCCCTATCTTTTTTTATCAAGCCTAACAAGCATCAATGTTTATCTATAATGTTTCGCATAAAACTTTTATTGATATTACGCACATAAAGAAAATAACTTTAGAGTGCAGAAATAGATTATTTGCATTTTTCTTTGACGTAATTTTTTAATTCATTAAAACAATATTCAGGTGAAGGCCTAATGCTCGTGCGACATATCGCTGCAGCAGGAGCTATTCATGATCGCATGAACTATAGTGTCATGCGTTTCCAGTGGGGGCGCGTTGATCTCAAAATCGAGATAAAACGTATTCAAGGAAAGTTTATATATGCTATTAAGCACCTGATATTAAATGATGCTTGCATCTTACTGCATCGAATACACTATAACGGCGAAGATAGCATCAACTACGCTTTTTTAATGTATCATGATAGTAATATCACCGATCAACAGGCGCTATAGCATGACTAGTGCCCTATGCTATCTTTGACGATTCTAAATACTATTAGAACCTTTTATGTTATTTCACTAAAAATATTCAGTCCAGTGCCATTAATCACTACATAAATAATGTCACACGTATTGACGTTTTATGCGACTATTAAAAATCTTTTCTCGAGTGTTGCGCACACACTAGCCTGAACATCTTACCGACTGACGTATAATTTAAAAAATCGCCTGAACGTATTCCTTCTGCTAATACCCCAATCTGAGTTATATAATCTTCTTCTTCGACAGCTACAGCGAGTGCTTTTCCTGTAGATGTAGACAGTATCTACATCATTTCTCTATTCTCTTAGAGAAAAGTAGTGGTGTGAGGGCTATCTTGTGATTAGCCTAGTCGTTTACGGTACGTTTTTGCTTAAGTAAAGCGATTATTTTTTGAATAAAGGGAATAGTCTTTTCTACTTATTAGTGAAATTTTCAATTTATTTAAAATATTTCTTAAACGACACTCATGATATTTAAACTGCAGAAATTAGTTTCTTATCTTCCCTAACTTTCAGAAATAGCACGCTACTGGTTAACGAAACGACTTAGTGGTTACCTAAGTTTATGAGACCATTATTCACGATAAGATTAGGTTGTTAGGTCTTTTGCACACCGAAAATATGGGAGAGAGAACGCGCTGTCAAGGCGGCCATACCGCATTTTTCATTGATGCAAAAAAACCTCCCTCATGACCGGATGACCTAGCATTGCATGACGCAAAGCGCCCTAAGGGGCGCCTTCTATTATGTTCTGAGTAGTGTTTTGCCGAGAAGTCTTTTGGCTCAGCGGCGCTGGTGTTCTTCAATCGTTTATGAGATCAGCAGATAAGTAATAGACCTATCTTGCTGATATAAAATGATCGCTTAAATTTCCTAGGAAATCGCTAGAAAAAAACAAGCAAACCGTAGCATGGCTCCGTTAGTGTGCTGAAGGTATATTCCCGGAATGTCGTTTCCAGAAAATTTAGCTATTAGACTTGCGGTTTAAGTCTATTTCCTGCCCGCTTTCTCAGCTGAGAAAGGAATTTGACATTTCTGAAGGCTCTAATTCTTTACCTACTCGTCTTTATTGTCGTATGTTGCTCAAAGAAGCACTGCATTGCTGCTATTGCTTTAGAACAAAAAAGAAGCATGTCTAGAAGACCGCGCTGCCTCTATAGAATGAGAGATGACTACCCACATTCTTGTTAGAACGATTCTGATAGTGATACGACATAAAATCAAAGATTGCAAAATCGCATCAGTCATATAAAGACAATCAACTTCAAACACCGCATACGGGATGGACTACGGAATCTAGATCCTCATCATCTAAAGGTTCGACAACACGCTGCAGCCCTACCACGCTCTCATCTTTTGGGGCGCGGATCAATGTCACTCCTTGGGTATTACGACCGACGATACTCACCTCAGAGACCCGCATGCGCACCAGCGTACCCGCATCAGTTATCATCATAATCTGATCACAATCATTTACCTGCACTGCACCCACTACTCCTCCATTACGCTTGCTCACCTTGATTGATATAACACCCTGTGTCGCGCGAGATCTTGTCGGATACTCTACCTCTGCAGTGCGCTTTCCATAGCCGTGCTGCGTGACCGTTAGCAGCGAACCGTTGCCATGCGGCACGATGAGAGAGACTACCCGATCGCCTTTTGCTAGGCTTATCCCCCGAACGCCGGTCGCAGTCCTGCCCATGCTACGCACTTGATTTTCTGGAAACCGCACTACTTTACCGTAAGCGGAAAATAGCATGACTTCGTTGCTGCCGTTGGTCAGATCAACCCCTATCAGCTCATCTCCATCGTTAAGCTTAACAGCGATAATCCCAGCGCTACGCCGTCGGCTGAACTCAATCAGAGAGGTTTTCTTCACAGTACCACTAGCGGTCGCCATAAAGACGTGGCATCCGTCTTCATATTCACTCACTGGCAAAATAGCAGTGATGCGTTCGTTCGACTCCAGTGGCAATAGGTTAACGATTGGACGGCCGCGAGAGCCACGGCTTGCTTCCGGTAACTGATAGACCTTCATCCAATACATCCGTCCTCGGCTGGAGAATAGTAAAATGGTCTGGTGGCTGTTTGCTACTAGTAGGCGAGAGATGAAGTCCTCTTCCTTGATACTGGCTGCTGATTTTCCTTTACCTCCACGACGTTGCGCTTCATATTCCGTAAGGGGCTGGTACTTGACGTATCCCTGGTGAGACAACGTCACAACCACATCTTCCTGGTTAATGAGATCCTCGATATTAATCTCTGAAGTATTGGCCGTGATCTCAGTACGTCGAGCATCATGATACTCCTCTTTAATGGTCTGTAGCTCTGCGCGAATCACTGCCATCAGTCGGTCTGGACTATGTAGGATGCGGACAAGTTCAGTTATCTCAGTTAAAAGCACTTGATATTCATCAAGCAGCTTTTTCTGTTCTAGGGAGGTTAGTTTTTGCAGCCGAAGGTCCAAAATTGCCAGTACCTGCTGCTCAGTCAGATAATATTGACCATCGCGTACGCCATACTGCGGTCCCAACCACTCTGGACGCGCCGCCGTGTTACCATCAGGCTCCAGTATGGCAGAGACGCTGCCCAGCACCCATGAACTCGACATAAGTTCGGCCTTCGCGTCTAAGGGCCTTGGTGCCTTGCGAATTAAATAAATAATCTGGTCGATATTTACGAGTGCGACCGCCAATGCTTCTAGCATATGAGCCCGATCACGAGCCTGTCGCAACTCAAAAACAGTACGGCGAGTCACCACTTCTCGTCGGTGATGCACAAAAGCGGATAAAATCTTCTTCAGTGGCAAAACCTTTGGCTGCCCATGATGCAAAGCTACCATATTAATACCGAATGATACCTGCAACTGTGTTAAAGAGTACAAATTATTCAGTACCACTGCCCCTATGGCATCACGTTTGATCTCAATGACAATCCGCATGCCATCCTTATCGGACTCATCGCGTAGCCCATTGATGCCCTCAACGCGTCTTTCTTTTACTAGTTCAGCAATTTTCTCAACTAGGCGCGCTTTATTCACTTGATAAGGGATTTCACGCACGATAATCGTTTCGCGGGCGCTCTTATCGCTTACTTCCACATCTGCACGCGCACGGATGTAAAGTTTTCCACGTCCAGTCCTGTAAGCATCTTCGATGCCATGCCGACCATGAATGATAGCCGCGGTGGGAAAATCCGGCCCGGGGATGTGCTTCATGAGGTCTTCGATGCTAATATTCTCATCATCGATATAGGCTAAGCAGCCGTCGATCACTTCCGCAAGATTGTGCGGCGGAATGTTAGTGGCCATCCCGACAGCGATACCGGAAGAGCCATTAACTAGTAAGTTGGGGATCCTGGTGGGCATGACATCAGGAATTTTCTCGGTACCATCATAGTTCAATACGCAATCAACGGTCTCTTTTTCCAGATCCATTAGTAATTCATGGGCAATCTTTGCCATGCGGACTTCAGTATAACGCATAGCCGCAGCAGCGTCGCCGTCAACTGAACCGAAGTTGCCTTGGCCATCCACCAACATATAACGCAACGAGAATGGTTGCGCCATACGGACAATGGTGTCATAGACAGCGACATCCCCATGGGGGTGATATTTACCGATAACGTCGCCAACTAGACGCGCTGATTTTTTATAAGGTTTATTCCAGTCATTACCGAGCACGCTCATCGCGAACAGAACGCGACGGTGTACGGGTTTGAGTCCGTCCCGCACATCCGGCAATGCACGTCCAACGATGACGGACATGGCATAATCCAGATAAGAACGCTTTAGCTCTTCTTCGATATTGACCGGTGTAATTTCTCTGCGAAGGTCGCTCATGGAGCCGCCATCCCTTAAATAAAGCTTCTACCCGGATTTAAAGGTATTAAAGTATACCATTTTTTCTATAAAAGGGCCTGCTCACTATTGCAGGTGTATAAGAATTATTTCATATCAACCGCAGTGACGTCGATAACACCGGCCTCGCGAGAATTCCAGCGCCCAGAAAGTCCGTGTTCACATATATTTAAACGATAACATGTATCAGGAGTATTATATGGTCCCTGAAGTAAGTAAGACAGTGCAACATAATGCCCCTCCCACTCAGGAAAACGTCGATCCGGACGAAATCGCTACATTCGACGCCATAGCCTCCCATTGGTGGGATTGTGACGGCGCATTTAAATCGCTACACCGCATCAATCCGCTACGCTTAAATTATATTCTTGAACGCGCTGGAGGGCTGTTTGGGAAAAGCGTGTTAGACCTCGGATGTGGGGGGGGGATTTTAGCGGAAAGTATGGCCCGAGAAGGGGCGGAAGTGACCGCACTGGATATTAGCGCAGCACCGCTTGCAGTTGCCCGCCTACACGCACTGACGGGTTGTTTGGCCATAGATTATCGCGAGGAGACGGTAGAAACGCACGCTGATTCACATGCCTGTGCATATGATGTAGTGACCTGCATGGAAATGCTAGAGCATGTGCCAGATCCGGAGTCGGTCGTCCGCTCTTGCGCAGGACTAGTGAAGCCGGGCGGAGAGGTGTTTTTTTCAACCATCAACCGAACCCCGAAGGCTTGGCTCATAGCTATTGTTAGTGCCGAATATGTACTGCGTATGGTTCCGAAGGGCACGCATAATATCAATAGATTCATTAAACCTGCCGAGCTGCTAAGTTGGGTGGATGAAACGCTTCTGAGCGAGAGGCATATTATTGGTGTGCATTACAATTTACTGTGGGATCATTTTTATTTGGGCAGCAATGTAGATGTGAATTATATGTTGCATACGCACCGAAAAGAGTCATACGTTTCAGCGCTTCGCCAATAAATGACTGTTTTCCGGTATTCCGCATCGCGAAAAAAATTAATCAAACAGGAAAATATAGCATATTGAGACCATTTTATGGTGCGAACTTGACAACGATACGGTGCAAGTAAAATCATAGCTTACCTACTTTCTGAGAGTTTCTCCTCAACGTTATCCAAAAAAGTTGAGAAGTTACTTACTTGCATTGCAATAGCTTTGTCACTACCTTGTTACAAAATAATGACAAGACTCCATACTATTGAGTTTCCTCCTAGAAAAGCGTTATTGCCCGCCCGCCAGCAAGGCGTTTCTGGGTTATAAAGACAGGTATAAAGCCGAATGAATCAGATTATCCTAGTCACCAAGCGCGACGGACGTAAAGAAGAGATTAACCTCGATAAAATCCACCGAGTCATCGACTGGGCAGCAGAAGGGCTAGAAAATGTTTCCGTTTCCCAGGTAGAATTGCGTTCCCATATCCAATTCTACGAGGGCATCAAAACCTCTGATATTCAGGAAACCATCATCAAAGCCGCGGCGGACCTGATTTCGCACGAGGCGCCTGACTACCAGTATCTCGCAGCTCGGTTGGCAGTATTCCATTTACGAAAAAAAGCCTACGGCTGTTTTGAACCTCCGAGACTCTATGATCACGTATCACGGCTGGTCAGCATGGGGAAATATGATAAACATTTGCTCACAGATTATAGTGCTGATGACTTTGATCAGATGGACGCGGTGATTGATCACTGGCGTGACATGAAGTTCTCCTATGCCGCTGTCAAACAGCTTGAAGGAAAGTATCTGGCGCAAAACCGTGTAACTGGTAAGATATATGAGAGTGCTCAATTTCTCTATATGTTAGTAGCCGCCTGCCTGTTTTCTAGCTACCCGCGCACAACGCGCCTTGACTACGTCAAAAGGTTTTATGAAGCGGTTTCGACATTTAAAATTTCCCTACCGACGCCGATTATGTCGGGCGTACGTACGCCGACCCGTCAATTCAGTTCTTGCGTTCTCATCGAATGCGGCGATAACCTAGATTCTATTAACGCCACCTCCAACGCGATCGTAAAATACGTTTCCCAGCGCGCGGGAATTGGTATTAACGCTGGCCGTATTCGTGCGATGGGTAGCTCGATCCGCGGCGGAGAGGCTTTCCATACCGGATGTATTCCATTTTATAAACATTTTCAGACCGCCGTCAAATCCTGCTCGCAAGGCGGAGTGCGTGGCGGCGCAGCCACCCTGTTCTTCCCCCTCTGGCATCTGGAGGTGCGAAGCTTATTGGTGCTAAAAAACAACCGTGGCGTGGAAGCCAATCGGGTTCGCCATATCGATTACGGGGTACAAATTAATAAACTGATGTACCAGCGACTAGTCAAGAGTCAAGACATCACTTTATTTAGCCCTTCCGACGTACCGGGACTGTATAACGCATTCTTCTCCGATCAGGAGAAATTTGAGCGGCTGTATACTCAGTATGAACAAGACACAAACATACGCCAGCACCGCATCAAGGCAGTAGAATTATTCTCACTGATGATGCAAGAACGCGCTTCCACTGGACGCATCTATGTACAGAATGTAGATCATTGCAATACCCATAGCCCATTTGACGCAGCGGTAGCACCGATTCGACAATCTAACCTATGCCTGGAAATAACTCTTCCCACCAACCCCCTAAAACATCTTACCGACGACAACGGTGAAGTCGCCCTGTGCACTCTTTCAGCCTTCAACCTAGGAGAGATTAATCACTTAGATGACTTAAAAGAGTTAGCGACGCTTGTTGTTCGCGCCTTAGATGCGCTGCTAGACTATCAAGACTATCCGATCCCAGCAGCCAAGCGCAGCGCCAGAGGACGTCGTACCCTCGGTGTGGGGGTGATCAACTTTGCTTATTATCTTGCTAAGCATGGCGTACGCTATTCAGACGGTAGCGCTAACAGCCTTACCCATCGCACTTTTGAGGCCATTCAGTACTATTTGCTGAAAGCTTCCAATGACTTAGCCCACGAGCGCGGTGCTTGCCCATGGTTTCATCAAACCACTTATGCACAGGGTATTTTACCTATCGGAACCTACAAAAAAGCTGTCGATAGCATTGTTAATGAACCGCTGCACTACGACTGGGAAGCGCTGAGAGCAAACATATTGCAGCACGGCTTGCGTAACTCTACCCTATCGGCAGTGATGCCGTCGGAAACCTCATCGCAGATTGCCAACGCTACTAATGGCATCGAGCCACCACGCGGCTTGGTAAGTATTAAAGCCTCTAAAGACGGCATTCTTCGCCAGGTCGTACCTGATTCCATCCGTTTACAAGAGGCCTATGAGCTGCTCTGGGAGATGCCTAGCAACGACGGGTATCTTCACTTAGTGGGAGTAATGCAGAAATTCGTCGATCAGGCTATATCTGCTAACACTAATTACGATCCGTCCCGTTTTCCGGCCGGAAAAGTGCCAATGAAGCAACTATTAAAGGATTTGCTAACGGCGTACAAATTCGGGATAAAAACGCTATATTACCAAAATACCCGCGACGGTGCGGAAGACGCCCAGGAAGACATGCAGTCGGCGCATCCGAATAATTGCGAAAGCGGCGCCTGCAAGATTTGAATATGAACGCGGGTGGTAACGATACTGCCTGTATGTAACGGGAGCTTTTATGGTCTATACTTCGTTTTCACAAGTGCAAAATAACCAGCTGCTGGAGCCAATGTTTTTCGGTCAATCAGTTAACGTTGTCCGCTTCGACCAGCAGAAATACGATATTTTTGAGAAGCTGATTGAGAAACAACTCTCGTTCTTTTGGCGCCCAGAAGAAGTAGATGTGTCGCGCGATCGCATCGACTATCAAGCGCTACCAGAGCACGAAAAACATATTTTTATTAGCAATCTTAAGTACCAGACGCTACTAGATTCGATCCAAGGCCGCAGTCCTAATGTAGCGCTTCTTCCGCTGATTTCAATACCGGAACTGGAAACTTGGGTGGAAACTTGGGCATTTTCAGAAACCATCCATTCACGCTCTTATACCCACATTATACGCAACATTGTTAACGATCCATCGCTCGTGTTCGACGATATCGTCTCCAATGAAGAGATCCTAAAACGCGCGAAGGATATTTCTGGTTACTACGATGGTCTTATAGAGATGACCAGCTATTATCACCTGCTAGGAGAGGGCACTCATCAAGTCAACGGTAAAGCTCTAGTAGTAAATCTTCATGAGCTGAAGAAAAAGCTCTATCTTTGTCTTATGAGCGTCAATGCGCTGGAGGCAATCCGGTTCTATGTTAGTTTCGCCTGCTCGTTCGCCTTTGCCGAACGTGAACTGATGGAGGGAAACGCCAAAATTATTCGTCTGATCGCCCGAGATGAAGCACTGCATCTGACCGGTACTCAGCATATGCTAAACCTAATGCGTTCAGGTGAGGACGATCCTGAAATGACTGAGATTGCGCGCGAATGCCAGCAGGACAGTGATGCTCTTTTCCTGTTAGCGGCGCAACAGGAAAAAGATTGGGCAAACTATCTATTCCGAGATGGGTCGATGATCGGCCTGAACAGAGAAATCCTGTGTCAATATGTGGAATATATTACCAATACCCGCATGAAGGCAGTAGGTTTGTCTCTTCCCTTTAACACCCGCTCCAATCCAATTCCCTGGATTAACTCCTGGCTGGTCTCGGATAACGTCCAGGTAGCGCCGCAGGAGGTAGAGGTAAGCTCTTATCTAGTAGGGCAGATTGACGCCGAAATTAACAGCGACGATCTGATTGACTGCCAGCTATGACTAAAACATCTATCACCTGCCTTCAGCAAAACTACTCATCGTATGTTCCTTGCATAAAAACATAGCTCCGTCGCTTACTGCTAGAGTTGACGAAGCTAAAAAAAAGGGGGTTATATTGAACTTCAGTTCACTCGAGATACTTCGGAGCCTGAGTGCTGTTCCCTACTGATTGGAAAAATGAAATGTCATAAAAAGATGAATAGCATTTGTCAGTATAGGGGTCACTCTTCTCTACTCTAGTCCAGCACGCGACGATTTGAGGCTAAAGTTATAGTCGTCTATCTGAGAGACAAGCGAGCATCCTTTTTCCAACCCATTCTCGATAAACCTTTGCCGAGCGGAAAAAATGTATGCGTTATGAAATGAGATTTTCTTCATACTGAGATGACATAAGATGAAAATACCGTATCAGGGCATGAAGAACATAGATGACCCAAGATGAAAAGTAGATAGCGTTGAAAAATAGCCTTAACGTAAAAACGATTTTTTTCGCAGGAGTTATATGCTTAACGTTGCCAGGCATTAGCGTATTGTGCAGCCAAACTGTTCTCCTCTGCCGCTACTAAAAACACTAGCGTCGTTAACGGTACAACTGATCGAGCATAATAGGTTCGAGTCTGTATATTAGACGTTAGAAGTGCGTTTAGATTCGAATTATTTAGCAGAGAAAGTGGCATAAGAACCGCGGATCGAGGTGATAAATAGTGTCATAGTAAATCTTTAGATAATATTGACCAAGAAAGAAAAAATTACTTAGTTTGAAGAAAAACACGCCTGATTAATTTTTGGCGATCATTGATTAAAAGCGGACATTATGATCAGATGCGTGATACGCATAAACATTAGCCTACTCGGCAGTAACTGATCGCGGTAAAAGTACTAGATATGCAAAGAGATAAAAAATCCGCTACATCAGATCACTTACGAATGAGTAGTTTACGGTAGGTGGCTGCACTACCTACTCTGAGTAGACGTTACCTACTTAGTACCACATAACCCGTCGTTTATGTATCTCATATCGTCGATGTTTTTTCCGGTGCTAGTGTCATCTGGCGTCTCTTAACCTTAATAGAAACGTCTTTGTGTCTGGATACGCATCAGCCGTTTCTTTAAGTATAACCTGGAAAATGCATGCCCATTACTTACACGGAGACTGACAGCTTGTTTCGGTATAGTACTAAAAGTACCAAAAAGATGCTGATATTCTTTTAGGAGTTATTAAAAGCACTGACGCACACAAGAATGCATTCGAAAAAGCACTAACCGGTTCTAAAACTCGGCTCAGTTACTACCGGTCTTTGGATAACATCGCGGATAGAAGTAGATCACTTTCTTTCGCGCTACACTGCGCAGTGTAGTTAAATAATAGATGGTTATTAGTCAACTAAGGAAGGTCTATTTCTCCAACTAAATCCAGAATGAAACATTCCTATGCATAATGAACGTGAGAGAAATCGATTTACCATGGCACTAATCCATCTCTAATGAGATTAATTTTTTCAAAATATTGCTTTTCAAAAAAACACACCGTTCTTGTAGAACAAGCGGGTGAGGATGTTAAGATTGTGACCATATACACGGAATATATCAAGGACAAAAGGTGCTAGAAATAGCGAATGAACGGCATCTCTTTTTTTCAGATTGTGTAGGCAGAATCGCCCCTTACGCAAGATAAGCAGTTATTCTTTGCTATGTGATACCAAGGAAACTCTAAAGGCATTTTATGGGTTTTGGCAAGCCAGCGATTTTTGTTACTTGGCTTGCCGCTCCATTTGAAAACAAATAAAAAAGATAACGGCTATTTCCTTTTTCTGCACCATAAGTCTGCGACAAGGCCTTTATCAGCAACCGGACGGCTGGGGACGTGTTATATTGTAAATAGAACGCGCGCACGAAATGAATAACCTCCCAGTGGTCTTCGCTAAGAGTTATCCCTTCGATACGGGCAATTTCCACTGCCAACGCCTCAGTCCAATCCTGAAGGCAGATTAGATATCCCTGTGCATCGGTTTTAATTTCTATGCCATTAAACTCCATCGATAGCCTCCTAGATTAAAAATAATTTAATGTTGAGAGAGAGTAGCAAATCTAACACTCAGCAACACTTCCATAACCAAGTAATTTATTGAATAAAAAAGCACTTTTAACAATAGCCCTGCTAGCAAGGCTATTGTTACGCGATGCAGGTAATGTACAGGATTCCTAACAGAATGTTCTACATATGACACGAATGCCCTAATTTTCATTTTTCAAAACCCACAAAACGAACTGATTCGGCTCCCATACCAACAACTTTAAGGCTACTGCTAGCTTGAGTGAACATATGGATATTCTGCGAGCAGTTTAGTAAACCCACGGAGATCTGCAAGGTGACATAATGTCATGCGCCCTGACAAGCAACGGTCATGCGCTAGATGCGGATACATCTTCCACTAACATGAATAATACAACAGCTATTGCACTGCATGTTGACATGTTTATGGTTATATTAACCGTCGCTATTAACCTTTTGAGGGAAGAACGGTTTGTGCATTCTTAGCAGTCATCTCATGCGATGCATAACAGAGCGTTGATACCCTTGTATCGCCCTTAGCAATAGATTGTAAATCTATTGCGTTATCTAAGACCAAAATAGTGTCTATTCCATGTAGCACCGGCTGATTTTTCTCTTCATGCTATCTAGCATGTGACACTTCTTACAAGTGGTGTTATAAATAATCCGGTCATTAATTTTAAACTTCTGCTATAGAAATGATTTATTGCTACGCATTCCAGCAAGCTAAGCGCTAGATGACTGCAACTGTCTTGTTATTCAATCAATCCATCGCTATATGTACCCCTTAATCATCTTATTAACATTCACTAAGGTTATGAGTAAAACGTTATTATGTTGGATCATAATAGCAGTGATAGAAAAAGAGCTGAGCTAGATGGCATGTGCCCTTATTCAGAAAATCACTTTCGTACTGCTCAATAATTTCTGTCGCTAGAGAAAGTCCGAGTCCTTGTCCTGGACAAAACGTATCGGCGCGCTGTTTGCGCTGGAAAATGAGGGTCCGTTTGGAGGCCGGAATGCATGGGCCATCATCTTCAATCATAATATGTAGTGCGATTTTTTTTCTGCAGGCGCTAACTTCGATATATTTCAGACAATATTTGTAGGCATTATCTAAAATGTTACCCATGACTTCGTATAAGGTCATTTTTCTCGCCGATAAATTTTAATTTAGGAGCAATATGCCACGAAAGAGCACCTATTTTACGTTGATAAACTTCGCTAAGCACAAAGCACAGTCTATTGAGCAGTAGCGCGGAACGAAATGTAGCTCGCGGCTTAACACGCCATGCTCTGAGCGTACGGTAGCGCGGTGTAGGTAATAGTTTAGTTGCCGGAAAATACAGCTGATTTGTTTCAACATAGTCAATTCTGCTATTTCGATATTTTTCACAATCAGCGCGGAGGGAGCGCAAAGTAGCCGTCAGTACCGCCAAAGGCGTTTTGAGACTATGGGTTCAATCAGGAAAGACTAGAGCTGTACTTGTGGGGGCGCTGGCGTTCGTTATGACGTAGAAGATTTAGACGACGCACCAGAATATTCAACTCACGTGGCAGGTTTTCATCCAGCAGTGCCCTTTCTGCGACCTCCAGCTGGTGTACCTGCCCTGATCAGGGCTTCAACGGGGCACGCAGGCTCCAGTGCGCTCCCGGCCATAATAGCGGCAGCATCAGCGATAGATTAACCAGCAGTACATGCCTGAGCCATACCACACATTACGTTCATCGCATATGGTATCGACGAAGACACGAGTCATCGTCAGCATGTGGTCGATAGGAAGACAGCAGGTGATTGCCGCAGCATTTATTGAAATGTTGTCGTCATTGTTATCAAATGCTTTCGAACTAACCGGTGCACTGGGTTTTTCATTTACTACCGTGCTGCTGGGAACTGTAGCAGCACTACGCTTCAAGTAGTCGGTTTTGTTCATCTCGTCCTTCCGTAGACGAAACTCTAGCACGGTTATGTAAGTCTAATACCAGACGATATTCTTATTTTCATCATTACGCAGATTCGGCATGGAAAAGCTCAGGCTCGGTTATACAGCCCTACAGCCGCACGCCCGTCAACTTGATGAGATTGAAAAAAGATTGTTTTCGTCCGGAAGAAGACGCAATGACACGCTATCAAGCCTGATGCTGTAACGAATAATGACCCCCATGCCATAGCATAGTGAGAGTGCAAGAAAATATACAGGCTGTAAGCTATCACAACTCTAAACCGTAGAGATATCGGTTTTTTCGAAACAAAAATACGGTCATAAAACCTAGTGAACATCAAAACGGTAGCCCCGACCGCGAACTGTGCTGATCGCCGCATGTAGGTAATTGGCCCATATTTTTTCGTAGACAAACTATTAATACATCAATGGCATGACTCTCTCGCAATTCAGCATCAAGATAAAGTTGCAGCATCAACAAACACTTGCTGACAACTTTTCCGGTATTGCGTATCAATGTTTTAATAATCATTACCGCTCGGCGTGAAAGGTCAGTAAGTACTGGCGGTAGCTTTATGATCTTTGACGCCAGACCGGTATTGCGCCGCATTAATGCCTGCATGCGTGCTAGTAGCTATTCTAAATGAAATGGCTTTTGTAATATAATCGTCCGCACCAGATTCAAGTAACGTTACTTTATCCCACTAGCCTTCATGGGCGGTGAGCAGCAGCAGAGGAGTATTCACCTGATGGCTACGCCATCGGCGTATGAGATCGAGTCCGTCTTCATCTGGTGGCCCTAGATCGACAATAGCAATACCAGGCGTATGCTCATTTAGAAAGTAGTCCGCCTCTTGTGCGGTTTCAGCAGCATCTACCTGGTGGTTAATCTCACGCATCTGTACCGTTAGATGATGACGAAGAAAAGGATTGTCTTCTATTACCAGAAGTGGCATTACAGCTCCTACATAAGCTCACCTTTAACTGATCTGGTGCCGCAATCAGGGCGTGTTAAGCAATTCGCTCCTCCAGGCGGGTGTGGGAATATCTTCCCTTGGCTTTGTTAAATCAAGAAAAATCATATGATTTTTCTTATGTAGTGTGAGATAAAATCCTTTTTATCTTGGGTGCGCTATTTTCGAATAAAATATAATCACATGATTCTAAGCTGTAAACATTAACTTATCACGCTGCACTAGGGGCATAAAATGCCTTCACTAAAAGATATCTTTTTTTGGGAAAAGAATCCTAGATAACTATTATACTCCTCACATAAAGAAAGACGCTCACTTTTGAATTCAAATTTCTATTTCATAATCTATTGCAATTTATCAACCATATCCACTGCAAGACCGATATAGTTATCTGGCGTCAGACTTTTCAGTCGTACTTTTGCCTCATCCGGCAGGGTTAAGCTATCGATAAAGGCTTTTATAACTTCTGCATTAACCCGTTTACTGCGCGTGAGCTCTTTTAGCTGCTCATAAGGTTTCTCAATGCCGTAGCGGCGCATGACAGTCTGTATTGGTTCAGCCAAGATTTCCCAATTGTTTTCGAGCTCCAGCAGTAAGTGGGCCTGATTAACCTCGAGCTTGCTCATCCCTTTAAGCGTAGACTGATAAGCGATCAAAGCATAAGCAATACCGACGCCTAAATTACGTAGTACAGTGGAGTCGCTCAAATCTCTCTGCCATCGGGAGACCGGCAATTTTTCCGCCAAGTGACTCATTACTGCATTCGCTAGACCTAAATTCCCTTCCGAATTCTCAAATTCGATAGGGTTTATCTTGTGTGGCATCGTCGAAGAGCCAATTTCTCCCATCATCGTACGCTGTGTAAAATAATTAAGGGCGATATAGCCCCAGATATCACGATTAAAATCAATCACGATAGTATTAAACCGCACTATGCAGTTAAACATTTCAGCAATATAATCATGTGGTTCAATTTGGGTAGTATAAGGGTTCCAGCGGATACCTAGCCCTGTGACAAATTCCTCGCTAAGGCGATGCCAATCCACCTCTGGATAGGCAACCATGTGAGCATTGTAATTGCCAACCGCGCCGTTAATTTTCCCTAGAATCTCTACCCGCTCAAGCTGACGATACTGGCGAGTCATACGATAGACGAAATTTGCCATCTCTTTGCCAAGCGTTGAGGGCGTTGCTGGCTGGCCGTGGGTGCGTGAAAGCAAGGGAATATGGCGATATAGTTTCGCAAGCGTGGAGAGACTGTCAATGATTTGGCGCCAGGCAGGCAGCAGGATAGCATCGCGAGCTGCGGAGAGCATTAGTGCATGAGCAAGATTATTTATATCTTCGGAAGTACAGGCAAAATGAATAAATTCTCTCACCGCGAACAGTGCTGGCTCCTTAGAGATGTTTTCCTTCAGAAAATACTCCAGTGCTTTTACGTCATGATTGGTGGTACGCTCAATGGTTTTGATTCTCTCAGCGTCTGTTACACTGAAATTTGAAACAATTGCGTTGAGGTAACCTTTTGCGTTGTTGTCAAAAGGCGGCACCTCTTTGATCTCATCACAGCTAGCTAGCGTTTGTAGCCAGCTTACTTCTACCTGTGTTCGGAATTTCAGTAAACCGAATTCACTGAAAATAGCACGTAGAACGCTGACTGTATCGCTATAACGGCCGTCGATGGGTGAAACAGCGGTTAAAGAAGATAGTTCCATCGGATTGCGTCTCCTAAAAAATTAAGCATAGGAAAGTATCTGTTTAGCTTCTGTAAATAATCGGTTTCTGCCGAACATTAACTGTAGCCGGCGGCCTCCAACCTGCTGCCATAAGACAGCGGACCGGAGGCCGGCCAACAGCACGGCACGCAACTTGGCTTGCATCTGGGTATTTTGCAATACTGCGGGGACTCCGGTGATCTGGATGCGTGGCCCCAAAGGACTGATAATATCCACATAGATGCTAGCCATGGCGCTGATCAGCGTATCTGACAGTAAATCAAAATGGCTGAGCTGGCGACGCAGTCCGTCTATCCGGTCACTTAACCTCTCCTGAGCATCATGATTGCTCTTCAGCTTGCGCTCAAGCATCATAATGCCTAAAGTATACCGCGTTAGCTCAGCACCGAGTCCTTCTAGGGCTGATGCATTGAGTAGGGCTTGCAGCGTTTCTAAACCCACGTGTAGATGAACGGGGTTATCGCCGTAGACCGCGCGTACCGACGTTGGATTAAGATCCAACAAGCTTTGAAGTGACACGCGTAAAGTTTGCTCATCGTGTTGACTTTGTTGGGCGAGCTGCTGAACAATTCGCGCGCTTTGGCAAATCCCAGCCAGCGCCAGAGTAATATCAACATAATTCTTGGCCAAGATGACTCCTGTATCCATTTTTAAAATTGAACAGCACCATCTCTGGTTCTGGCTCAATGGCACAGTAGATGCACTAAGACATCTATGATGTGGGGCTATACAAACATCTTCCAACAGGGCTGTAAAGGCGCGTAGGAGACGTTTACCTACATTTATCGACGTTTTTTGACGAAGGACTCCCCAAGAAATAGCAACTCGGGGGCCTAAGCGACTCCCACGAGAGGGCCAGCTTCAGAAAGACAAATCGGTGTGGCGATATGCCTATTGAATGATCCCGCCGCCCAAGCAGCGTTCTGCTAAATAAAAGACCGCCGACTGGCCAGGCGTCACCGCAGCCACCGGCGATTCGAACACCACCTGACAACGACCGGACGGTAGAGGCGTTACTAGACAGTTAATGTCTGACTGACGGTAGCGAGTTTTCACCTTACAGTCACGCTTTTCTGTAAGCGGTTCCCGATCGATCCAGTGCAACTGATCCGCGATAAAGCTAGCAGACATCAGTCGCGAATGGTTGTGACCCTGGGCGACAATTAACCGGTTATTTACAGTGTCTTTTTCAACCACATACCAGGGGTCTCCGCTGCTATTTCGGATCCCGCCAATGCCCAAACCTTTTCGCTGACCTAAAGTATAGTACATCAAGCCCTGATGACAGCCTACTTTCCGTCCGTCAACCGAAATCATCTCGCCAGGCTGTCTTGGCAGGTAGCGGCCAAGAAAATCGCGGAATTTCCTCTTCCCGATAAAACAGATACCTGTAGAGTCTTTTTTCTCCGCCGTCGAGAGCCCAAGCTCGGCGGCGAAACGCCGTACTTTGGGTTTTACCAACCCCCCCAGCGGGAACAGGCAGCGGGAAAGTTGGGCATGGCCTAACGTATAGAGAAAATAGCTCTGGTCTTTGTTATCATCTAGACCGCGCAATAGCCGGCTTTTACCAGCTACGTCAGCACGGCGAACGTAATGACCGGTAGCGATAAAATCGCCACCGAGATTCTCAATAGCAAATTCCAAAAAAGCTTTAAACTTAATTTCCTTATTGCATAAAATATCTGGATTAGGCGTCCGGCCAGACTGGTATTCAACGAGAAAGTGCGTAAACACGTTATCCCAATATTCAGCAGAAAAATTAATAGTATGCAGTGTGATATCGAGAGCGCCACACACCTCCCTGGCAGTCACTAGATCGCGTTCCGCTGCACAATATTCTTCATGGTCATCTTCTTCCCAGTTTTTCATGAAGAGGCCTTCCACTTGATAGCCTTGCTTCTGAAGTAGCCAGGCCGAGACGGAGGAGTCAACTCCTCCAGAGATGGCGACAATTACTTTTTTTTTACTGTTTTCTGACATAGAGCTCTCATGATCGGAATGACTACCACGTTGCGCAGTAAAGCAAAAAATATTTTTCACGCTGCGATGCCGTCATGCTACTATCACCTACAGGCATCAATATAGTCGCAATCTTAGCTTCTTGCTGTTGTTAGTTTCAAGCAGCACATTGAAACTATTATTGACTTATTTCACGACATGTATGACAAAAAATAGTCTCTTTAGAACAGCTAAAGGTGAACATTACCAACTGGTTCAGTGAAAAAGCCGTCACGTAGCGAGGTGCTTTCACAATATAGACTTCATTAGTCAGTGATAACTGCAAGGGGCTAGGGAACGCGATTCTTAGGCTAGTTAATGCGCCACATTACAATGCAGATCTTGCAATCATCACCAGGTTTTCCCCCTTATTATGCAAAACGGGTGTCTTATTTTGCTTTGAGAGCTTTTCCAGGATTTTAAAACGCATAAACCTGTAGATAAGATGTTCGGAGATGCTATTCGAGAGATACGTGCTCTATGCGTCCGGCCAATATCACACTTCTATGCTTTATACTTGTCAGAGTATCTCACGGATCAAAGGCCTTCTGCTAAGTAAAATACTTACTAAATTCAATTTTTTACTATCAAGATAATGTGTCGACATGACGCTCATGAGATAAGCTAACAACTGCCTAGGATTTTGATGTATTTAATTAAACGGGCGATAAGATAAATCTGATGGCGCGCCTGCAAAAAGTGATTCATGAAGAGATAAGAAATAACCTTTACTTCTTTAAGATAAAAATCTTCCAAAAGGAAATGCGCTATTTTATCACACTCTTGTAGAGTGCATGAACAAGGCTAGACGCTAGGATAGCTAACTACCAGAGTGAATTGTATATTCCACTATTTCCTTCTTAAATCAATGTTATCTTGAGTGCAGCCATGATGAGCGAGAATAAGTTTATCGGCGCCCACGTTAGTATAGCTGGAGGCGTCAATCATGCGGTGAAGCGGGCCTACGATCTTAAAGCGACAGCATTTGCGCTTTTCACCAAGAACCCGAGGCAATGGCAAGCAGCGGCGCTCACAATTGAGACGATCGATAATTTCCGCGCCGCCTGCGATCAGTATGGTTACTCTTCCCGCCAGATCCTTCCTCATGATAGCTACCTGATTAACCTAGGTCACCCCACACGCGCGGGTATTGAAAAGTCAAGAAAGGCCTTCATTGAAGAAATGCATCGCTGTGAGCAGCTAGGCCTCAGTCTACTTAATTTTCATCCAGGCAGCCATTTACAATTGATCAAGGAAGAAAAATGTCTATCCCGCATTGCCGATTCAATCAATATAGCATTGGAGCAAACCCAATCCGTCACGGCAATTATCGAAAATACTGCTGGTCAAGGCAGCAATCTAGGATTTCGTTTTGAACAGCTCGCCGCGATCATTGATCGCGTGCACGATAAAACCCGTATCGGTGTCTGCATCGATACCTGCCACGCATTTGCGTCCGGCTATGATCTACGCATCGAATCAACCTGTGCTGACACCTTTAAAGCATTTGCTGATATTGTCGGGTTCCAGTATTTGCGAGGGATGCATCTTAATGATGCTAAATCCGACTGCGGTAGCCGAGTCGATCGCCATCATAGCCTTGCTGAGGGGAAGATAGGCACAACACTTTTTTCCTGGCTGATGGCTGATGAACGCTTTAATGGTATTCCGATGATTCTAGAAACCATTAATCCTAATATATGGTCTAAGGAAATCGTCTGGCTGAAGACATTAGCTTTCAGCACAAAAACTGCCTCCAAGCCGAGTTTTTGTTGAATTATTAAACTAATCCACTATACAGTTTTCATGAAAATACTTTTCTTTTCTGGTGCAGTACTCGGTGAGTTTACTAAACTGAAATAATACACGCTACTTATTCAAGATCAAGACTCATAGTAGGTAAGGATGTCGACGAGACGCTTTGGATGACGACTAACTTACTAGCCATGGTGAAAGATAGAATGTATGTAGTCCTTCATACAACATTTGCCAATAATTATCGCGGTACTAAAATGTAGATAACTAAGTTAAAAAAACTTATGTAGAGATGAAAAGTAATAGAATGAAAAAAACATTGGAGCGGGAAACGAGGCTCGAACTCGCGACCCCAACCTTGGCAAGGTTGTGCTCTACCACTGAGCTATTCCCGCTTCGCGCAACATCAAACGTTTTAAGACTAAAGAGATGATATTATACAGGAACGACACACCGCTGCAACCCCTTTAGCGACAAGATTTATGGTTACCCTCCCGCTTCAGCGAGAATAAGTACACTTGTGCTTTTTACCACACAGCACCTACAAACGGATAAAATATTCACGATAGTAGGTTAATTCCGCTACCGACTCTCGAATATCGTTTAACGCCTGATGGGTATTTTTTTTCTTTATTCCGGATAAGATATCTGGCTTCCAGCGACGAGCCAGTTCTTTAAGAGTACTGACATCCAAATAACGGTAATAAAAATAGGCTTCTAGCGCAGGCATATAACGAAATAAAAAGCGGCGATCCTGGCCAATGCTATTACCGCAAATTGGCGACTTACCGAGAGGAACCCATTTACTCAAAAAGGCAAGTGTCTGCTCCACGGCCGCATCTTCATCGAGCGAACTTTTCCGGACTCGGTCTATCAACCCAGTGGTGGTGTGGGTATGCACATTCCAGGCATCCATCAGTGCCAGATGGGCGTCCGATTGATGTATTGCTAGCACTGGACCTTCCGCAAGAATAGTCAAATGGACGTCGGTCACAAGAGTCGCAATTTCGATAATACGATCGCGCTCAGGATCCAGGCCAGTCATTTCTAAATCAATCCAAATTAAGTTGTTATCATTTACTGGCATGTTATTCTCATCAAAAGAGATTTGAGGGGTAATCTAGTAGATCTTACCGTATATAATAGTAAGCGTTTTCGTCGCCAAAGGTTATTGATCTTTTCCTCAGCAATGAACCGTGGAGAAACGTGAGCTGTTGAAAGATTAAAAGAACCTATAAGTATTGTTGAATAACATCGCGTATGCATTTTTATTCGACAACTATGGTCAGCCCGAGTCTACCACATCTCATGAATCTAACTGAATGACTGTATCTTATTGAAGATCAAGTGCTGACATAAAACAATAGAATAAAATATGTTTGTGCAACATTAAGACAGACTATGGCTCTATATACTATAACTATCTATTCTGAAAAAGAAAATATAGCCCCCCTCTTCCACGTGACCTGTATAGAAGTATCATTTTTACGCTCCCTTAAAGAATCGCTACATACTTGAACATCCGCATCTAAGTCAGCGGTGATGATGCTTGAAAAAAAGACACTAGCTTAGAAATAGCGTTTATTATCCAATATGGACATGTGCTTTCGTTCAAAAAAACTACCTGGTTTTCATCTGAGTCTGCGTTATAAACGATGCGCACACACGTGGATATGATAACACTAATCACAGTCCCGCATTCGCTATTTTATGCAGATAAGCATGTTTATTGCTATCGATTCCGTACATCTTTTGATCTCTATAACTTTAAATCATGCATTTAAATCTCACAAGTCAACCTGCACATTTGAGACAAAAGCATGTTCTAATAAAATAGAAAAAAATGTTACATTATTCAACACAGTACTAACATGCTAAAATAGAAAACGCAGACATGACCGGATCTATGCAATCGCTCATATAGCCAAAACAGTATTTTATAAAATATGAGATATACGCTCCAGCACCGTGTCGCGAATAACATCCTGGTCAATCGCCTCCGTCACTTCCGAAGCGAAAGCATAAATGATCATCTTCTGGGCGGCATCGCGAGTGATACCGCGGGAACGCAGATAAAACATTTGCTCCTGCTGGATCTGGCCGACGGTAGCAGCATGGCTGCATTTGACATCATCAGCATAAATTTCTAGCTGGGGTTTGCTATTAACTTCTGCTTGATGGTCAAGGAGAAGATTGTTATTAGTCATTCGACTGTCAGTCTTTACGGCATGCTTGGCCACCTTAATTAATCCATTAAATACGCCCTTTCCATGGTCACGAGCGATTACCTTGTGTAATTGACGACTAATGCAATAACCTTTGTTATGCTCGAGATAGGTTCGGATATCACTAATATCCCGCTCGGAAGGCAGCAGAAGACTGTTGATCGCCAGATCAGACCCTTCGCCGTTTAGCTGCGCGCTAGTTTGATGTCGGGTCAATCCTGCACCGAGAATAAAGGCACTACTATGTACAACTGCGTCGCGACCTAAGGTGATATCGTTATGGCTGAAGTGGTAACTAGCGCGACTTTCAAAAGCCAGCTTGACATGACTTAATTTCGCACTATCACCAACCGTTATTGACGTGCGAGCCCCGCTAAAATGGCCTTGGTTATTAATACTGACAAAATGTTCAATCACTTTACCCTGCGCACCAATACCGATATCGAGATGGTGACGATAGTGCAACATATGTAACGCTTTTTTATCCTTGCTACCCTGACTAATTTGTAGCAAATACAACGGGCGTTTTGACACTTTTCTAGCCGGCAGTCGAATGCGGGTAGTTTGTTTACTAAGACTTTCAGTTAAATGTAAAAACACCTCTGGCTGAATCGGGGGGGGCAATAACAACCTAGCGGCACCCTCCTCCACCTTCACGTCCCACGCGCCCGTATTGCTGTCGCTCAGCGCCTCCGAGAAACAACCATCGACAAATACCAGACGACAGGCGTCTAGCTTTAGGCTTAAAGCGTCACGGTCAGCGGGGGCTAACGCACAAGTGGTGGCGGGGGTAAAATAATGACCCAATAGCCCCTCAAGAGGGGTATATTTCCAGTGCTCATGTTGTCGGGTAGGGAGCCCTAAACGCCTTACTGCCTTCCAATGGATAGAGGCTTCGGTAGAGAGATCAGCATTTTGATCGTAAAATAATTTTTGCCACTGCGCTAACACATGGGCATTGCTGTTCTTTGTTAAGCCCGTCATACTCTTATTCCTCAAGCGTTTGAACTAGGAAAAATCACTGGCTTGCACAATACTGCTTTGATGCGGCACATGAAGGTAATTCATTTGAATGTAACCCAGCAGAACGCAGTGCTGGGACGTAACGACAATACAACAACCTTTACCATCGCGCAGGGAATGCCCGCCGTGGGAGAGTATGCTTAGCATGTCATGCCTCACACTCAGTCTGTTTCGTCCAGCATAAAACATTCGGTCCGGCGCCAATAACTATATAATATTATTATGTTGTTTTTCTCACTTGAAATGAGCCATGTTAACTATTCGCGTCAGAAGGTCGGCTGGTGTTTGCGTCTATTTAATCTTGCAGTTGATGCCAGGATTATCATTCACTCGTCTTAGCTATAACTTGTCACTATACTAACATACCGCATTGAAGTCTGATTGCAGGCAGCAATCGTTGCTGATGTCCGGACTCTGTAAAAAATACTGCTAGGCTATGAATACTCCTTTTCTTTCGTATCCTTTCAGTGATAGCGCCAAAACATGAAAGTTTTTTAAAAGACCCTGCGGGATATAATGTTATAGTTTTCAACCCCGGGAAACATTACTCACAGAGAACCTCCGTTTCCCAGCATCGTTCGACCCATGGATGACATGCGCCTCTTCGGACTTAGCTTTTAGCTCTTCAGAATAGCGTTATCTTCAATCCTGATTTTCAGGGCATGAAGCGATAATATTTTTATCTTTCTTTGATCCAGGCTGTTATAGCATTTGAAGAGAAAATGCAGTAGTGTGTTTTTTAAAACATGATGCCATGCCACTATGAAGTGTTAGTAACAAATAGCTGTCATCTCAGGTGTATAATTATCATAAGAGGGTCTCTAATATCATGATTATAGATCATAGAAATCACAGTCTTTAGTGTGCTGGATACATAAAATATTTTACTCAACAACACTTATAGCCTGATTGCAGCCGACGTTGTCTGCAAGGTTTATAAATACTGATGTTTGCACCTCACCCACATGTCACAAAGAAGCTGGTTAGCACACTTTTTTAAAACATCATTAACGCGATTGTTAGAAAGCACATTATCACCGCTCTGCTTTATGGAAAATAACTAACATGTACATGTATGATAAGTAAGCTACTAGAAAAGCTATTGCGACACAATGTGAGCAATGTAAGGCGTGCCTAATGCTATCTTCCGATGAATAACCTTGAATATTGTTATCCCGAGAGCCACTCATGGTACATTATACACATGCAATCTCATCATCAGCGAAAAGTTTTCGCACTAGCCTAGCTCGCCTTATCCAATGACAGAAAGCAATTATCTACAGTATTTCTCAGGTGGGATACGTGCTCCTCAGAGACTGATTGTCACTCTTGACATGATGTGAGTAGTATGAAATTAGCTAATATTACGCAGTGCTTACTTAGGCTTAATCTCTTTGATGCTCTTGCTCAATCGAGCATCATCACAACAACATATACCCTAAACGCCTCCAGTCGATTTTTGCTTCATTTTTTAGTTATAGTATGTCTTATTCAATCTAGTCCAGCCTCGTTATTAGCGATAGTTTGGTACAGTAAATTACCAAATATCATCTCATCCTCTCCTCGCTTCCTACTGCTACATGCTGCTTGAAACTGTGCTCTGTGTTTTTTGACATTATTTTGACATGACTATCTAGGTCTTTTTTCACTAAAATATTTAAGATTAATGCGTTATCAATGTATATTATATAGGTTATGTCAGGGCCTGTTGACGTGAATATGACAATATATAGTGTCTCTTGCCTCGTTTTTAGGAAAATAGTGGAGAAACCTTGACACCGGATTCATAAAAAGTATCAAGCAAGTACGCACACCCCCGTAACCTCCTCAGCAAGGCTACGAATATTTATTGCATAATTAGTATCGTGATTATGGGGCCTCATTCTGATATAAAAAGATTTTCAGGCTAAGTAGTATAAAAGACTCCATACTCTGTCTATATAGCACATTTAGCAATCGCTGCCTTATCCTTCTACGCTATAAGCGTATTGTTTTTCTAAAGACTTTACTGTCAGTCGGAACGTGAATGAGCGTAATTGTTACTGTGCCATAAAGATGCTGTATTAAAATACAAGACAGAAATCTCAGGCATTGACAAAAATAACTTTTTATTTATTCAAGCACTTCTGCTGTAACAGCGTTGGCCGCAGTAAAAAACCGATTTTCGCTTATGCGTTTACTGAAACTACATCCTCTGCATGGGTTATCGTACTATTTTTTCAACACCTATCAGAAAAGTGAGAAGGTCATGCGCGCTACCTTTGCACATCAAGTAACGCACTTATTACATAACGTTCCGCACATTGGTAGCGGTTAGTATAGGATTCAGCAGCCTGTGATAGTTGTATTTTTCGATGCCCGAGTGATAGTTTCTGCGAACAAATTGTAAATCGGGATATTCTTTCTGATCTTACTTACTTTAGTTGTTGACCAGCATACTCGCACTGATCCCTTTGGTTCATTTGAGTGCAGGGAATGCCCAGCTATAATGTTGGGAGGGAAGAAAAAACCCTGGGCATCTGGTGATAACGTTAAGCACACCACCCTCGCTCTCGCTCTCGCTGCTCAATTAGTGGTGCGCGTTATCATGTATCACAGCGCTGATCTTGCGGAAAAACAACTACCCGAAGTATTTCTACACAACAGCTAGCTAGCGGATGGTGTAGCTATCCTGCACTGGCAACGGCTAGACCTCATAACTGACATAGCCATTTAGATCGCCGACAAGAATAATACGTTAAAATGCATTTTTTGCTGCATTTAATGTAAAAAAATCAACCACTCTATCATAAAGAAAACAAACTAAAGTACATCACATCACTCAACCCGTCGGAGTTGGCGGGTTGAGTGATAAAAAGAAGCTATCGTTAACCGAGACAACGCGCATCTAGATGTTGCTTCCTCTACGATTGTTATGCAGCAATTTTCTAAAAAAATATAATTATTTCAAGATATTACATCTTATGACTTGCTTTTACTTAGGTAAAATAGAGCTATTATCATAGCTGATAATGTTTATTACATAAATAAACCTTTTGATGAATAATCTTGTTATATCAATTTTGCAACAATTTGGCTCGCTTTTTTAACAATAGAAGATCATGCCGTTTGATTTTGACTTTTTCGTAGTAAATCTTTTCCATCTTGGATTCATCGTGTTCTTATGAGGTCTTACAGCATCATGTTTAATTAGAGTGATAAATCACTTTGCGCAGCCAGTCACTGCCAAACATTTAGATCTTTTAAACAAGGTGTCTGAAATATAGGTATTGCACCTAAAAAAAGAAAGATGATTATTATCATGACTCACGGGTTCAGCCAGATTTGTGCGGGTTAAGCATAGCTCTGGATCGCAATATGAGTCTACCCGCTATCTCTTCGTACTCAGGCGCAGAAATAGCAACGGTCAAAGCCCTTAATCTAAAAGCGCTATTGTTAGATGCTACTCACCTCCAGGATCAGACAACTGTAGCCTTACCATCAGTCAACTCGTCAAAGACGCTATTTTATTCAACAAATATAGCGCTTTACGATGCATTAGATGAGGTCTGATAAATTAGAAACATTCTTTTAATGTCAGGATGAGCTGTATCTGTGTAATAACCATTAAAATGACCATCATTCAATAAACCATCGTATATACTTAATGGGGTTGAGAAACATTCCGGTGGTTGCCACGATTGATACTAAACGGAGAATAGCATGCCAAGATTCACGGATCCCTTATTAGTGATTACTGATCTAGATGGTTCTTTGCTAGACCACTATACATATCAATGGCAGACCGCCGCGCCCTGGCTGGCGAAATTAAAAGAAAACGACATACCGGTTGTTCTCTGTTCAAGTAAAACTACGGCTGAAATCGTTACTTTGCAAACACAATTGGGTTTGGTAGGAGCGCCTTTTATTGCTGAAAACGGTGCTGCTCTAAAGCTTGATTCGCGGTGGAAAAACGCACAATTATCGACCACTAGATATACCGGTAAGGATTACATTAGTCTCCGTACGATCATGACGCATTTACGCAAAGTAAACGGCTACAAATTTTTTGGCTTTGGCGACATGACGAACTATGAGGTTGCAAAATGGACCGGGCTTAGCGTGGAAGAAGCACAGTTGGCAAAAAATCGCGAAGCATCGGAGGCTTTTATTTGGCAGGATACCAGATCTAGACTCACCGAGTTTATTTCCGCACTGAAAAAAGAGGATTTGGCCCTCACCGAGGGCGGCAGATGCTACCATGTTATGTCGCGAGGCTACGATAAAGGTGTTGCAGTCCGCTGGATTCTTAAACAATACCGCCAGAAGGGAGACCGGAACTGGAAAACCCTTGGGCTAGGAGACGGTCCTAATGACCAACCTATGCTTGCTGCTGTGAATTATGCCGTGATTATCCGAGGCTACGGTAAAATGCCTCTGATGCTATCGAAATCACCGTCATCAGTTTATTATACTCAAGACTACGGACCGAAAGGTTGGGTAGAAGGTTTAAACTATTTTATTACTGAAACATGATAAAAATCATATCCATAATAAGAATTATACCTATAACGATGATTAGTTGAATAAATAGATCATATCCTGTCTTTACAAATCACTACCTTCTCTCTGCAAGGTACAATGTTCAAGTGAATCTGAGTCATCAAAATCCATTCTTGAAGAACGACGCATAAAAGAAAAAGAGAACACACAACTATTAGGAGTTATCTAATGAGTGATTTTTACCAAAATGGAATTATTGCAAATTTTCATAATCTCTCTGACCGAACAGTAGAGGCATTGGAGACTGAACTTATAGGATTTTCCCGTAAGCGAAAGATGGGGCTTATCCTACCTTCTCTTTTTTCCGAACTAGAGGGAACGGCGCTAACTTCTATCATAGACGCATTAGCGCGCGTTCCTTATCTGGAAGAGATTGTTATAGGTCTCGATCGTGCCGACCGAGATCAGTTCCTGCACGCGAGGGAGTTTTTTTCCCGACTACCGCAGCACCATCGTATTTTATGGCATGATGGGCCTCGGTTAAAAGCCATCGATGTTGAATTAGGCAAGAAAGGATTGTCTCCCACCAAAGCAGGCAAGGGCCGCAACGTCTGGTTTTGTGCTGGCTATACACTAGCCTCGGATCGCACGTTGGCAGTTGCCCTGCACGATTGCGATATCGTTACCTATGAGCGCGGGATGCTAGCGCGTTTACTCTATCCGGTCGTGCATCCCCGCTTCAGCTATGAATTTTGTAAAGGTTTTTATGCTCGGGTTGCCAATGGCAAGATGAACGGACGTGTGGTCCGACTATTGGTCGGACCACTTTTGCGCTCCCTGGAACATGTATTTGGGCAATCAGACTATCTGGATTACCTGAACAGCTTTCGCTATCTGTTATCTGGCGAGTTTGCAATGCGTACTCGGGTCATGCATGATATGAAGATTCCAGGTGATTGGGGTTTAGAAATCGGTCTTCTTTCGGAAATCTACCGAAATTATTCACCAAATCATATTTGTCAAGTTGAAATTGCTGATCATTACGATCATAAACATCAGCCACTAGCGGAAGAAGATGGTTCTGGCGGGCTGAACCGGATGAGTAACGATATAATACAATCTCTTTATCGTAAACTGGCTACGATGGGCGTGAATCTCACCAGCGATTCTTTTCGGGTGCTGAAAGCAACGTATTATCGTAACGCTTTAGATATTCTAGATTTTTATCATCATGATGCTATAATGAATGGATTGACTTTCGATCAACATAGCGAAGAAGCAGCGGTGGAATTATTTATGCAGTGCATCTTAGACGCCGGCCAGGCATTTATAGAGCGGCCTAATGATAAACCTTTTATCCCAAGCTGGAGCCGCGTACAATCCGCCTTTCCAGATATTATGCAACATATTTATGATGCGGTTGAAGAGGACAATAAAGGACATGATGTCTAATAATAAAAACCACTACACCAACTGAGAGCTCTTCTCGTTTATTCATTTTGGATACCCGAAGGCAATTCAGGCTACCCGGATCAAGATCTCGTCGTGAAATCTACCTGCAATCCCATTAAGCCGTAAATCTTTTTCCTATACAGACAGATTGCTTAAATGAATAACTTTCATGCCATCAGCGTACTGCATCATGTGTGCCCCTGCAATAAAACTATTTTGCAGGATACCATCAGCACTCGCTGTTTCGAGATAACAAGCTTACATAGAAAAACTTTTTATTTGTTAACGTGTCCGGATAGGTTTTCAACAATCTATTACGCTTCTGTAGTTAATTTCTGTTCTGAATAAACAGCTTACATCATCTTTGTGCAATAACGTGAGTGCTCTTTATAACCTCACATCATTAGGCTAACTGTTAATAAGATATTGGTCACATTTAAATTATAATCATTGTATACGAAAATTTCAAAAATTTTAGTAAAATGTTGGATCATACAAAACATGTAATTCAGGAGAAATATAAAACCGGTGATCCTTACCGCGGTAACATGCCATATTAACCTAATATATGAAATATACATGATCCTAGGCCTGCTAATCAGCCTATGAGAGACAATCGTGCTAAATAAAATTTAGGTATAATAAATAGAATAAAAGCAGTAGCGGATCAGGGGGTCTTGCTCACTGAGTAAAGGAATCAATAATATGCCTGCTCTAAAAATTTCTAGATACTCACCTGAGTCTGTATAACGATGATAAAGCAGCAGGAAAGACGATAAAATCGTCTGATTGTTTTTCGAATTGACTGAGCATAGTCTACCTATTAGGGCATGTCGCACCGATAGCGTACCTGACGTTACGCTTATCAGCGTAAGATCAGGGATCGGCGAAATCTGCGGATTTTTGAGAGCAGACATCTACCGAGCAATAAATGTCTTTTCTAAAACGAAAATGCTACAGACTTCGAGGGGTTTACCCGAAGCATTATTTAGCGATTATACTTCGGGTAGGATGAGAACATTCAAAGTAGCAAAAACATCGCTGTGTACTTGGATGCTAACATCGTGGTTACCCGTCGTACGCAGAACACCGTTCTGCAACCGCACTTCGCTTTTAGCGACATTCATCCCAGTAGCAATGCTTAGGGCTTCAGCGATATCGCGAGCACCAATAGAGCCAAATAGCTTGCCTTTTTCACCTGATTTAGACGTGATAGTGATGCTGCCTAGTGTATTTATCTTTTCAGCGCGTGCTTTGGCTTTAGCCTGAACGTCCGCCATTTTAGCTTTAAGCTCAGCATGTCGTGCTTGAAAATATGCTACATTTTTCTTCGTGGCTGGAACGGCTTTTCCTTTCGGCACAAGGTAGTTACGAGCATAGCCCGCCTTAACGTTAACTTGATCACCAAAACCGCCTAGGTTAGTCACCTTATCTAGCAAAATAACTTGCATTACCTGATCCTATCAAAGACTGAGAAAACAATGACTTATCACTGATGACTATCAGTGTACGGCAAGAGGGAAATGTAGCGTGCTAGCTTAATCGCTTGAGACAGCTGACGTTGGTATTTGGCACGAGTGCCGGTAATCCGACTCGGGACAATTTTACCACTTTCGGTAATATAGTTTTTCAGCGTAGGAATGTCTTTGTAGTCGATCTTAACAACGCTTTCTGCGGTGAAGCGGCAGAACTTGCGACGACGGAAATAACGTGCCATAATGGACTAGTCTCCAGAATCTATAAAATCAATCTTCTCGGCATGCAGAACTATTTTGCTGAGGCCATTACGCCCTTTTTCGCAACTGATAAAGCCTTTTACGGTGATCTGCGCGCCGATTATTATACTGCTACTTATACTGAGATTATGCGCCCCACTGATCACCACAGACAGTCGGCACCATGCCTGGCGTGAAAAACATACTTCCTGCTGAATAGAACGGTGTTCAAGCAAAAAAAAACAATGTGGTATTCCTGATGGGCTGACTTTACGAATCGGCACCTTATACACTTTACCCGAAAGAATCAAACGGTTTTCCGTGCTCATGAATTACTCTTCAGTATCCCCAGGTTCAGAATCTTCGTTGTTTTCATTACTAAAATCCTCACGCCGTTCGCGGCGTTCGTCCTTAGCTCTGACCATGGGGGAGGCCTCGGTCACAGCATGCTTAAGACGCATGATCATGCTGCGAATCACTGCGTCATTGAATCGAAAAACTGTTACCAGCTCCTCTATTGCCGCTTGGGTTACTTCAACATTAAGCAAAACATAGTGCGCCTTGTGTAGTTTATTAATTGGATAAGCAAGTTGCCGGCGACCCCAATCCTCTAGACGATGGATCTGACCTGCAGCGCTTCTAATAATAGCGCTGTAGCGTTCAATCATGCCGGGAACTTGTTCGCTTTGGTCGGGATGAACCATAAAAACAATTTCGTAATGACGCATAAAAAAGCTCCTTATGGATTATGCAGCCTCTTTTTAGGATCAAGTGAAGCCCATAGAAGCAAGGAACATGATGAGTTTTGCTCTAAATTTATACTTTCATTATACCCATTTATCTTGATAAACACAAGAATTATGGCGGACTATTGCTAGATTACGCGACTGTTAGTTAGCATGTGCATATGGTGTCTGGCCTATGATCCTCGGGATGCAGCATCAATATAATTTGCTGAATAATTTAGAGTTATCCTGTTCTTCTATAAACCTTTACTAGACACTCTTTGGAATATTGCGTCTATCATTTTCTCATTACCTCTAATACCATCATATTACGTTTTAGAGATGACTTAACTGAGTGAGCAAGAAATATCATACGACCGATTTATGCAACAAAAATACAATAACAGCAGAAAAACGCCATCCTTGATGGGGTATCGTTATCACCAATCAGATCTAATGCGATACTTGGCGTATGTGATGAGTATCGACCTCCATTATCTTCCTGCTTACAGTGTATTCATGCATCCAAACGAAGGAAGATGAGCAATGGTAAATGAAATAGTGAAACAACCAGCATTATACTTCATGCAAGCAATCTTAAGAGACCATACACCAGTGCTGCCATGATATATTATCGCAACTGGCCTGCAGAATTTTTTTCACACGATTCATGACAACTACCGCGCGCCGCAAGATGCAACTTAAAGTTCATTGCGTATTACAGAATGGTATGGTGCGTTATGATTCAATTAATCTAGTTGACCGCAGAAAACACGAAAATACACAACCTAATTCCAATACTCATGATGCCGATTATCAGCGTTAGTGGAGATAAAATACACCTAAGCACGACCGAGTGAAAAGAGTGCACTTTCCAACAGTTATTGGTCTTGAGCTTAGCCCCTTCTATTATGCTGTCTAGAAAGGTTGCTACCAAGAAGCGGTTTTTGAGGCACATCAAGGTAGTCACTCCTTAGTGATAGCACCGTTTTCACGATACAACAAATTTATGATAAACTAGAAAGCATATTTGCTCTCATGCGAGAGGTACCTCTGAACACGTCGTCGCAGCTTTCTTTGCCGCTTTATTTACCAGATGACGAGACCTTCGCTAGCTTTTATCCCGGTCAAAATGGCGCACTGCTGGCGGCCTTGCAGGATATGCTATCCCGAGAACGCGTCAGTTACCTTTATTTTTGGTCACGGAAGGGAGGAGGGCGTAGCCATTTATTACATGCTGCCTGTGCGAAGCTATCAGCGCATGCCCAGGCGGTAGGCTACGTGCCTTTGGATAAACGCACCTGGTTTGTCCCAGAGGTGTTAGATGGCATGGAGCAATTAGCACTAGTAACCATCGATAATATCCAGTGCATCGTCGGTGATCCGCCCTGGGAAATGGCAATTTTTAATCTCTATAATCGCATTCAGGAAACCCGTCGAACTCGGCTGATCATTAGCGGCAATTGCCCGCCTCGTCAACTAAAGCTCAGCCTACCTGATTTAGCCTCTCGCTTAGATTGGGGACAGATTTATCGGCTTCAGCCGCTCTCCGATGAAGAGAAGAGTGCCGCCCTGCAGCTGAGAGCAAAGCTCCGTGGCTTTGAATTGCCGGAAGACGTCAGACGCTTCTTGCTGAAACGAATTGAAAGAGACATGCGCACGCTCTCGGCAACGTTAAATCAACTGGATAATGCCTCCATCCAAGCACAACGCAAACTGACTATCCCGTTCGTTAAAGTGATTTTAAACCTCTAAAACACCACCGCTCTTGCATGTTGGAGACGTAGTCTCCCTCGACCTGACGACCTAGGCCAGCAGACTATTACTACGCTGCTAATGACGCACTGGGCGTGTTACTTTGCGCTCAGGATTTTATTAAAGAGCTTCTCATTGAA
The DNA here is from genome assembly GCF_000287335.1 of secondary endosymbiont of Ctenarytaina eucalypti. Taxonomy (GTDB): domain Bacteria; phylum Pseudomonadota; class Gammaproteobacteria; order Enterobacterales; family Enterobacteriaceae. The sequence continues at coordinate 165,081 of NC_018419.1, read as the reverse complement.
TTAACTGTGACACTGACAGAGTGGATGCTAAGATGCCCAGACTTAGTCTGCTCTCAGTAAGCGAGAGCGGATAGGTAATCTCAGTATAAAATGTCAATATACGAAAAATTAACTATTTGGTTCTTGAGATTAACGGGCCAAATTTTTTTGGTGAAGAAAACAGACGGTCCGTCGGAAGTAGTCGTGAAAACAGCATCAATCGTAATTATCATCTTGTAGTACATGACGATATGTATCAAATACATCCGTGCCAATGTATAGCATTGCGCTACTATAGTGATGAAATATCCTGATAGGTGTTTGATATAAAGAAACCTTAACCTAAAGTTAAGGAGGAGTCGCCTAAGGCGCTTAAGATGCATGTATCAATCATGATACTCTCTTGAGCTAAGCAATAACAGCAATCTATTTCGCCGCAAGCAGGGTGTCAATATAAAGCTATATTCGAACTATGAAAGTCACTACTCGCTGGAAATTATCCTCTAAAAGACACGCCCCGCTTGGAGCAAGAAAGCACCTGGCACTCTACGCACCCAATGACCGGAAACAGGCATATTCCGGTTCACGAGATTGCTTGTTACTCTTATACAAACTAACCTATTCCGCAGGGATAGGTATAAGCTAAGTCTTAAGCATGGGGGATTCTCTTTCCTAGTAGGCCAGCTATCCTTAGATCTCTCTATAATTAACGCTGAAGATATTGCAACGCTGACTAGCAGCACGAGAACCTATTAAGCCAGTAGTGGCCGTCAAAACATCATCGGGATAGGAGAGGCACTCTGACAGAGTCGTTAGAGATTTATAGGCATAACATGCCTAATAAATGTTTATTATCTTTCTTACACGCGCTGTAACACACTGGCATGCAACTTCTCACCGAGACAATAGCAATAAGCCTCTATTATTGTTAATAACTGCATGTATTAGTGTTAGAGAAAATATAGATACGAGAGGTGCGGCGTCAAGGTGTTTCAATGTGCTGTTAATGTATCTTCCATGCTTTTTATTGGTATAATTATAGAACATGAGAAAATAAAAAATAAGCATAATTTTTCTTATAAAAAATTCTAGCTACCACTATGTATGTAAAATAAGGCAAGAGTCTTAGCGTGATTGACGGCACTTCCATTGCACTACTGGATATCTTTTTGACTTTCCCGCGCCCGCGGTTTAATCACGTTCTCTCGAACGTCTTGATAACTTTGAGCTCATTAGGCAATACAGTTCTATTATACGATTCTTTCTTATGACTCATGCTTTAGGTAGTTATTAGCCACTGGCTAAAGTAGCACAATTTTCCCGTACTTTTTCGGATATTCTATTCTACCACTCACGCTTTCATCAGGTAAGTATAGCAGATGAGTAAAGCATTTAAACTAGTTACATCGTTTAAACCGTCAGGTGATCAGCCAGAAGCGATTTTCCGCCTGAAAACCGGCGTAAAGAATGGTTTAGCCAATCAGATTCTGCTAGGCGTGACAGGATCAGGGAAAACCTTCACCGTGGCGAACGTGATCGCCGATCTGAATCGTCCTTCTATGGTTTTGGCGCCCAACAAAACGTTAGCGGCACAGCTATACGGCGAACTTAAATCCCTTTTCCCCGATAACGCGGTAGAGTATTTCGTTTCCTATTATGACTATTATCAGCCAGAAGCCTACGTTCCAAGCTCTGATACTTTTATCGAGAAAGATACATCGATTAATGAACATATTGAGCAAATGCGGCTATCCGCGACGAAAGCGCTCCTGGAGCGCCGCGATGTTATCGTAGTGGCATCAGTATCCGCAATCTATGGTCTTGGGGACCCTGATGCTTATCTAAGAATGGTGCTACACTTAACACACGGTATGCTTATCTCTCAGCGTAGTCTCGTTAAGCGGCTATCTGATCTACAGTATACGCGCAACGATCAAGCGTTTCATCGCGGCAGCTTCCGGGTACGTGGCGAAGTTATTGATATTTTTCCTGCTGAGTCTGACGGCCTTGCAGTACGCGTTGAGCTTTTTGATGATGAAGTAGAGCGCTTGTCGCTTTTTGATCAGTGTACAGGTTGCGTCGATCAGGAAGTGCGGCGTTACACTATCTACCCGAAAACCCACTACGTCACTCCGCGCAAGCGGTTAGCACAAGCGATAGAAGATATTAAATTAGAAATGGCTGAACAGTGCCGGATGTTGCTGGCCCACGGCCAGCAACTAGAAGAGCAGCGCTTGTCCCAACGTACCGCCTTTGATATCGAAATGCTAAGCGAGCTAGGATATTGCTCAGGGATCGAGAACTACTCGCGCCACCTATCCGGACGTAGACCAGGTGAACCCCCGCCGACTCTATTCGACTATCTCTCAGCTGATGGCTTGCTTGTGATAGACGAATCGCATGTAACTATTCCTCAAATCGGTGGAATGTACCGAGGTGACCGTGCACGTAAAGAAACTCTGGTAGAGCACGGTTTCCGTCTTCCTTCATCACTAGATAATCGACCGATGACGTTTGAAGAATTCACTGCACGAGCGCCGCAAACCATTTACGTATCTGCTACACCCGGCCCCTATGAACTAAAAATATGCGGCAACGCAGTGATTGACCAACTCATTCGACCGACCGGTCTCTTAGAGCCACGCATTGAAGTTCGCCAGGTCACCACCCAGTTAGAGGATCTCTTGTCAGAAATCCGTCAAAGGGTAAAAAATAATGAACGAGTACTTGTGACTACACTGACCAAGGGCATGGCCGAGGATCTAACCGAATATCTTGCAGAAAACGGCGAACGGGTGCGCTATCTGCATTCAGATATTGAAACTATAGAGAGAGTAGAAATCATCCGTGATTTACGTCTCGGCACATTTGACGTATTAGTAGGCATCAACCTATTACGCGAAGGGCTGGATATACCCGAGGTCTCGCTAGTAGCAATTCTAGACGCCGACAAGGAGGGTTTTTTGCGCTCCGAGCGTGCTCTCATCCAAACAATCGGCCGAGCGGCACGTAATCTTAACGGGAAGGCTATACTCTATGCCGATAAAATAACGCGGTCTATGGCGCGAGCGATTGAAGAAACCGAGCGACGGCGGGAGAAGCAACATGCTTATAATCTGGTGCATGGGATTGAGCCTCGGGGGATGAGTAGAACAATCGTTGACATCATAGAGCTTAGACGAGCGCCAGCGCACTCTAAAAAGAAAAAAAACAAAGCGATTGCAGTAGTACCTCAATATTACAATACAACAACGAAAGCGCTGTCAAAGGAAATTCGTTCACTAGAAGTCCGCATGCAGCAACATGCAAAGAATCTAGAATTTGAAGAGGCTGCCACCCTACGCGATCAAATTCAAATCCTGCGTGAGCAAGATATCGAAATCTTTTAACAGAGTTATCAGAATGGGTGGAAATTTCTTTTAACCTGGGAGCCTTGTGCGACAAGAGTGATGTGCAATCTATTTTACCCCCCCAGCAGAGCTATTATTGTGTAATCTGAACGGCCAGACGCAGATCTCATACCACTCAACGTTTGTTGACCACCTTCGACCAGACTGTCGATTCTGATTCGAAATCATAACTTATAACCGGCATCATTAATAAGATGACTTATTAATTCATTGATAAAAATGAATTAATAAGTCATCTTATTATGTGTTGACGTTTTTCTGATGCTTCTGAGCTTTCTTTACTTGCTTGCTGAGAAAACACAGGGGGCTAGGCTTGTCTGCGTCAAACAGCGCTCGACCACGCTCTCAAAGAGAAGTCTTTTTTAGGTGCAGAAAAAGCTGACTCATTCAATGAGAATCTGAGAACGAAATAGTTCTTGAAGCCATGTTAATAAGCAATGCGCTTATGCGGAGCCAGTGATTACTAAAGAATTTCTATTTACTTTAACATATTCAGGCTTAAGATGTAGTTTACGATCATGACGTTCTGTCAAGAAAGAAAAAATAGAACCGCTAACTCTACCGCTCCTGACTGCACAAGATCGGCTCAGTCCATCCGATGCGCGTCACCCTACGATTTCAAGTTAGTATCTGGAAAGCAGTTTTAATTCCTAAAAACAGAAGGTTATAATCATCCGGTGACTAACTGAGAGGAAAATAGACATATGCGGTTTAACAGACTATTGGGTAGTGATCTGAGCCTACCTGACGCCAATGCGCAGGCAAGAGAGGAGATCAAAATGGTGAAAGCACGTAACTATATACGCTATAAGGGACCCTCAATCCAGCTCGTATCTCTAAACAATAGTCCTCCTCATAGAGCTCATCTCATCCTCACCTCCCCTACACTACAATATTCTAGAAGAACGACAAGATTTGGCTCCTCCGAAGAACCCATAAAATGGGCTACTCAAGGCATTAGATACAGTTACCCTGAGAGGTGGACCAAGGATAACACTAGGATAGATTTCATGGTCTGACCGTGAAGCTGAAGAGGCTGACAGTAGTGTAAAGACCTCAATATTAAAAACAATTTGATACGGTTACTCCCGCGGAAAATCTGACGAATAACGACGTGAAACCATCTATTTTTATAGGCTTAGATTGGTCATCTCTTTTCAAGATTACGATGAAAATCAAAAGCATGTATGGCTCATACCCCGTTTTTTATAATTCTTGTGAGGTAATTACGCTAGCATACTTGCAGCCTCCCGAGCATAGGACAACATCATTGTCACCGATCCTTAACGCAGCGATGTATTGTGTGTGGGGCATATTCTTATGCTATCAGCACAGAACCCCTATAGAATAGGGCTTTCCCCTCATAGTAAATGTGCTTTACTAGGGACTAAAGATTATACCAGACCGTAAAAACGAGATGTGTAGCTAGTTAAAATATTCTGTTACTCTATTTACGTATAGTAGTACGTTGAACGGAAGCATTTTTACCCCCGGGTAGTGCCGTGCTCTTTTGCGCTCGGCGATGGCGAAAGAACACGCGGAGCTGAGCTGAGCACGCTTGAGACAGTAGGCCGCTAGTGAGCATCATGTGATGGTTCATTCCCGGATGGCCAAGCACATCCAGCAGCGAGCCCGCTGCACCGGTTTTTGCGTCATAGGCACCAAAAACTAAACGGCGGATACGAGAGTGAATCATTGCGCCAGCGCACATTACGCAGGGTTCTAGCGTCACGTACATCACCGTATTCAGCAAGCGATAATTTCCTATCTTGCGCCCCGCATGGCGCAACGCAATGATTTCCGCATGAGCAGTAGGATCATGATGGCCAATAGAACGATTCCAGCCTTCGCCGAGAATATTCTCGTTTAAAACTAATACCGCCCCGACCGGGACTTCGCCTTCAGCCTCCGCGTAAGATGACAGCGTCAGAGCATGACGCATCCAAAATTCATCTCTGCAATGCTCTCTCATGAGCCTCTCCCATGCTGCTGATAACTGCGGTGGATTATACTTGGCATGCTGTAGGTAAGAAAGGACGACTCACTCTAGTTAGAATGTAAGCTTTTATTTTACATAAACTAAAAAATTTTTTCTTATTAATTAAAGAAATCAATTTTTTGGTAATGATTACTTTCTTGGCTCAGTATATGTATTGCGAGATAGGATTTCTGTTAAGAAAAAAGTTGAAAGTTACTCAATAGCTGTCTGAAAATAAGGCCTTTAAGTAGCAAGCTTTTCTATCAGCATGAATATATAAATAGATGAATAAATTTTTTACCAAAAAAGAAGACGACTTTTTAAAAAAGTAGGTTATTTTCTACCTAAATTTACCTTAAGAGCGTGGTGGTGATGATGAAAGTACTTGTTAGCTTTTCGCTCAGGGTGTGATGGAATGTCATCATCTCGAGCATTAAACTTATGGAGTGACCGTTCAATATACTCCCGAACTATTCTCTTCTTAGTAAGGATCTTAACGGTGAATAAGCGGCACATACATCTCAACATGCGGCAAAAATATTTTATTCAGTGGATCCCAAAAGCAGTAAAGTATTTAATGAAGATAAATGAAACGCTCATCTGGGTTGATATTGAAAAATGCAACAATAGAGGGTTAGAAATCCCTAAGAGTTGCCGTGCTTTATATGCCATGATTTTCTTCAGCTTGATCGCATAGGTGTAATACTACTGACACGGCAGGTTATATTGGATTAGATAAAGAAAAACCTAAGAGAACATCCTAGCAAGATCAATTGATGGCACTGATGAAAAAATTTTTTATCATAATGCTGATGGTAAAGAAAAAAATTACACATCTGATGCCGTCGTGCCAGAGAGGCAGTGTTATCCTGCTGAAAAATACGCGCATAAGCTCGCAATCGAGATTAAGAATTTAAAAAACAGGATGACCCCCTGCGAAAAAGCATCGGTGTTCATTAATACTCCGTAGCTACCATGGCCGTATCCCGGTTCAAAATAGTTCTAGATAATCATCTTAGTCTGCACGACTCCGATGTAAAGTTAGGCAATGCGATGGCAAGAGTTTAATAGTTTCACCAGATTATATTATCAGAAAAAAACGAACACCGTTATTATACCTTCACAATAGCGCCGCTGGCGGTTAACTGGTCATTCACTATAGTTTGTTCAAGAACACTGAAAAAATATAACAATAATATTTATATTATTAAATATAAAAAAATAACAAGCTATAGCATCTCTCAACAGAGTTGATTAATTTAATATAATACTTTTAATTATCAAACACGCCATGTATGCTCACTAGATACGTTTCTGTACTGTAAATTAAGATGATTTTACCAAATCATAAAAGTACGAGAATCTGTGATTAACTAGCCGCTCTGTTTCTCCGCATCTCTCTACAGTCCCCAATGGGAATACTCGGAATAAAACTATTTAACCACTGCAGTATAAGGCAGGGAGATTTTTTAAATCATGTAAGTCTCCCGCTGTCAATCTGAAGATATTTTGGATGCTCTTGATGCTCTCTCGGTGTAACAGGTGCTTTCATCATGAAACGCAGGAACCGTCGTCCTTCATCTGCATATTGTAAAAACCTCATGGCATCAAGTGAACTAAATTTAAACGTCTATCGGGGATCATGTCGTTTACCCATACAATGTAAGAGTCAGTTAGGTATTAACCCGATCCACGATCACATCATTTGAGTCATTTCTTGATATTCTTTAACTAAAAACCTATCCGGAACAACATGCGACTGTCTAATATTATCCTGACTTTCAGGGGTCGAGTACTATCTATAGCATGAGCTACTCAACTGTCTAAACACGAGTAGCCGGGAGAGACGGGTCCTCACTCTAGAACTCCTAGATACTAGTTATTGCGTCAGTAGTGCCACTAGGCTTCTTAATGCTCCTTGCTGTTTTGCAGTATCTGTACCGGAAAAGCCTTGATGCAATCATCCTATCCCTAGCATATCGTCAACAAAAGACTGCCTCAGCATCTACTTTACTATCTCGAGACAGAGAAAGTCGGGGCTTAACTGGTGACGCTAACCATTACAAATGGCATCAACTTACACGATATGGACATACTCTAGATACCCTTATGCCAGAGGTTTTCAGCGATACGGAATCGTGTGTCTTATCACCACCGAGACATGCATCTATGCGGGGTATGGTGCAAGCGCTGAATGAAGAGGGTAGACATCAGCAGCTATAGTTACATTAAATGAAGCAGAATTTGACCAGAAAGAGTACCATGTCCAAGACGTACGTATAACTTTGACCTACAGTTAGAGTACAGACATTCTATTCCCTAGAGATTTTTTTTAAAAACACGCCTTATTATATATTTTGCTATAATGTTAAAAAGTATACATCTTTTCAGGCATTATTAGAGAGCAATCTGCCCCCCACTTTTTCTCTCAAGCGTAACTTTATGGCGTTAGATCTCATAAAAACGGTACACTTAAAATAAAACCCCTCTTCTACTAAACCTGTATAGAAGAAATATATGAATTTTGATTATTTAACAAATCTACTATTGTTCTCATGACGACACCTGTGCTCCGCCGACGCCCGCTCGGCAAAATTGATGTTCTGAGGGAATCGGAGATCCCTCCCCTGCTGAAACGCTTGTATCTGCAACGTGGCGTTTGCGCACTTGGTGAGCTGGAGCGTGGCGTGCGTGGCTTACTACCTTACCATCAATTAACAGGTATCGAGCAGGCGACAGATCTTCTGGTCGGTGCCCTAGTAAACCAATGCAGGATAATGGTGATCGGGGATTTCGACGCGGACGGTGCAACTAGTACGGCGCTGACGGTACTGGCGCTACGAAAAATGGGCGCGAGAAAAGTCGATTTCTTGGTACCGAATCGTTTTAAAGACGGCTACGGCCTGAGCCCCGAAATTGTAGAGCAGGCCGCTGCACGCGGCGCACAGTTTATCGTAACTGTAGATAATGGGATTTCTTCCCATGAAGGCGTAGTTCGAGCCCATCATAAAGGGATCCGAGTGCTGATCACCGATCACCACCTACCTAGTGATACGCTGCCAACTGCCGATGCTATCCTGAATCCTAATTTACACGGATGCACCTTCGCCTCCAAATCTCTATCAGGCGTAGGCGTAGCATTTTATCTAATGCTGTCGCTTCGAGCGCGTCTTAACGACGGCATCTGGTTTACGCAACGAGGCATTGCAGCCCCCAAACTAGCGGAGTTGCTAGATTTAGTCGCGCTAGGTACAGTAGTAGATGTAGTACCAATGGACGCCAACAACCGTATTCTGGTACATCAGGGGTTAAATCGCATCCGCGCAGGCCAGTGTCGTCCTGGGATCCAAGCACTAGCCGAATTAACTAACGGTGATCTCACGCAGCTTCGTGCCAGCGATCTGGCCTTTAGAATTGGGCCGCGTTTAAACGCCGCCGGTCGGCTGACGGATATGTCGGTCGGAGTTTTGCTGTTGTTAACAGATGAGATCTCACAGGCTCGCATTCTGGCAACCAAGCTAAATGCCCTTAATAAAGCTCGGCGCCAAATCGAACAGGGCATGGAAGCTGAAGCTTTGGCGCTCTGTCAGGCGATGTCGTGCGACGAGAATACGATGCCCTGTGGTTTAGCTATCTACCATGCACAGTGGCATCAGGGTGTGGTGGGTATATTAGCGTCGCGGATTAAAGAACGTTTTCAGAGGCCGGTTATCGCCTTTGCGCCTGCCGGGGATGGCATATTAAAGGGATCTGGACGATCAATTCCCGGATTGCATATGCGTGACTTGCTGGAACGACTCAACACATTACATCCCAATTTAATGCTGCAATTCGGCGGCCATGGGATGGCCGCCGGCTTAATGCTGAAACAGACACAATTTGACCGATTCCAAGAGGACTTCTCTACTCTTGTAGAGGAGTGGATAGATCCAGCCATGCTCGAAGGAGTGATTTGGTCAGATGGCGAGCTGTCTGGTCCGGAACTTTCGGTGCGCACGGCGGAACTTCTGCGAGAAGGCGGCCCATGGGGACAAACCTTTCCTGAGCCTCTATTTGATGGGCGGTTTCGCGTGATACATCAGAAGCTGATGGGGGATAAACATCTTAAGCTGCTTCTGGAACCGTTGGCCGGCGGCCCTATACTCGATGGCGTCGCTTTCAACATCGACTCGCATCTTTGGCCAAACCCTAAGGTAAATACCCTAGAGTTGGCCTATCGTCTCGAAGTAAATAATTTTTTCGGTAATCGCCGCTTACAACTATTCATAGAGCATATCTGGCCGTTATCATAGACTGCATCAACGAAAATAAATTAGATCATATCTACTTTCAAAGTAGATATGATCTAATTGTTTACTGCTTAGTTGAATTCAATAGAGCCTGTTACTAATAAAGTGTTTTGAACTAAAAGTACTTTTATTTTTGTTAATCAGCGCGACAGTAATAGTCGTATTTTTTATAAGCCCATGTTGTCATTTATACACTGCTGATTTTAAAACGTATAGTTATTATTATAGTGATGTTTATCTAATACCTTCCATTGGAGTCCGCATCAACCCCACCCCTTGCTCTCTTCCTTAAAAGAGCACTATGAAAGAAATGTGTCTCTAAAACTTTATCAGCCAATCCTGCTCGGCGTTTCCAGTAACTACCCCTTATGCAATCAGGCACGGTCAGTAAATCAGTGGCGCTCCTACCAAATCTGCCGCCTGCCAGATTGTGGTTATGCCTTACTATGCGCGTTTTAACATCATCCTGAGCACTTTTCTATATTGCATGTACTTAAAAAATTAAGACCCAGCACCCTCCAGTACAACACGTCAGAAGGCATTTCACCTCATCTTAATGTTTTATGTTGACATCAACTGCGTTCTTTTTATTTTCACTCAGTTAAGATTAACGTAAACATGCTAGAATCTGCTTGATTAGTTTAAAGCTTAAGTATTCTGGAAGACCATGCTCCACACTCAGAGAAAGCCTAAACACTCATTTCGCCATCAGCACCGTGTGGTAATGACTCTGATCTGAGCAGTTCATAGATCGGCAACGCCCATCAAGAGACTCGATTCTATTTATGCCACACGGGGCGTCATACATCGATGCTGTGAGAACATAGCCCCAATTGGGCACTGTTTTTCAGTAAGCCAAGGAGTACTTTTAAAATTTTTCGTACACATACACGTCATATGTTATAATGAAGCCAGTGATCCATTCCAATGCACACTTAAAATTTCGATTGGTTCACTCAAGACCGTTCGGCACTATGATACTCAAATAGGTAAGACATTTCCCTGCTGAGACCTCGGGACAGAATATACGTTTAAAACGCCCAACAATATTCGCATTGCTTACCGACCGATGCGGCTAGGATGGCATGCATTAAAATTTAAATTTTTTTCAATAACAACTTTAAGTATTAAACCTTTAATAAAAGTTAGGACATGCATATCCTGTCAGGATAACGAAAAGGATACAGCAGGATGGAGTCATTACAAAAAATTATTGAAACCGCTTTTGAAAAACGCACCGAAATCACGCCCGTAAACGTTGATTGCACTAGCCGAGACGCCATTCATCAAGTGATCGCTTCACTTGACAGTGGCGCGCTGCGCGTAGCGGAAAAAATCAATGGCGAATGGATTACACATCAATGGCTAAAAAAAGCCGTGCTACTTTCGTTTCGTATCGCTGAGAATCAGCTCATCGATGGCGGCGAAACACGTTTTTTCGATAAAGTGCCTATGAAGTTCTCAGGCTGGGATAGCGAGCGCTTCCAGCAGGCAGGATTCCGCATCGTACCGCCAGCTAGCGTTCGCCTGGGTGCCTATATCTCCCGAAATACAGTACTAATGCCCTCCTATGTTAATATTGGAGCTTATGTGGATGCAGGCACTATGATAGATACGTGGGCCACCGTCGGGTCTTGCGCGCAAATCGGCAAAAATGTTCATCTCTCCGGAGGCGTCGGTATTGGCGGCGTGTTAGAACCGCTGCAGGTCAACCCAACCATCATTGAAGATAACTGTTTTATCGGCGCCCGCTCAGAAATCGTCGAAGGGGTAATAGTACAAAAAGGCGCGGTCATTTCCATGGGCGTATTTATCGGCCAGAGCACAAAAATTCTAGATCGTGAAACCGGCGAAGTGCATTACGGCGCGGTACCAGCTGGTTCAGTAGTTGTTTCTGGTAACATACCTTCCAAAGACAGACGCTACAGCCTTTATTGCGCAGTCATTGTAAAAAAAGTTGATGCAATTACCCGCAATAAAGTAGGTATCAATGAGTTATTACGCACTATCGACTAATATTATTCAATACTGCAGTATTCTCGCTATGTTATTACAGTACACAAGACGGCGCGAAACCGCTATAAGCTTATTTTTTATTGTTGAGCAATTTAAAATTTATTAAGAGTCAGGCGCTAGCAAGGTTATTTTTATAGTATGCAAACGGTATTCTTGGGCATTCCTTACAGCGTTATTTGCTTAAGTGCTTTTTCCTTTCCATAAGCTCCTATTCTATAGCATAGGCATAGATGCTTACGTGATGGTGATTTTAAATAAATGTAACCGTTTCAGCTGGTTATAAAATATCAGCTACTGTCATTATTTGAGGTATCATTGTTGCAGCTTAAAGACTCATTTTTAAAGCTGGTTAATAGTCATGATTATTAAGCTAGCTACGGTCCGGTACCCGGATCGGATACGAATAAGCTGTTGCTTTTCTTCTGCAAGATTGCATCATGAAAGTAAATTGCATTTTAATAGTAGTTAGCTATCATATTACTAATTTTACGATGAATGTGCTTTATTAAAAAGACCAGAATTTTTACATTAGTGGTACTTTCTGGTGATAAATCAGCATATATCATTTAATCTGTATTGCTATGCATTTCTAAATAAAGCAACAGGCTCTACTGTGCCTTATTTAATATCACGCTACTGAAAATGTTATGCTCTTTCAGTATACTGTGCAGACTGGCATCATTCATCACTAAATGCGTCTTTTATCCCATCTTGAGGTTTTATGCTAATTTTAATTATTGTGCCTTATTCTTGATCTAAGATCAGTACAGGGTGTATTAGTAGATACTTCACTAATTAAAAAATTAAGTAACCATGGTCTCTGAACCTTTCTGAACCTCTCCAAAAGAACCGATATATCTTTTATATCATCAAAATGATAGTGAAGACGTGATGTCTACATAAAATAGCGATCTCTTACCCCATCTAAGAGACACTTTGTCCGGCTATGCCATAATAGTGTAACTATTTATGCATGTTATCACAGAATCTTATTTTCTGATAGCCTGGTTATAAATAGTCTAGTGAACACTTTTAAAAATAGCACTATGTGCTGAAATTTACAATTGCGCTCATCTGATAATAACCAAAATGTTTTATTCTAAAAAGTTTATTACTAAGAAAATGATGATGAGATGGGCCTTTGGTTTTTTGAGAGGCACTGAAAGATCCCAGTTAACTCAATATTTAAATTGATCAAGCTTCTTCTGATATTCCTAAATATTTTTAGGGTCTAATGCAGGCTGAGAAAATACACATTGCAGATTCCACGTTGGATCGTATCATTTAGCGTCTAAAAGCAACCATTCATTCTAAATAAACATAAAAAAGCAGCCCAAGTACAGCATGAAAGAAGCAGTCATATCTTTATGCTCATAGAACACTGGCCGCAGAGTGTAGTAATAGCAGTTATTGCGCACCTGTTCATGCATAACTTTTCACCATCATAAAGATCAGGTTCATATTCGAACGGCTAACATGATAAAGAGTAGAAATGGGCATTAATCCCATCAATCAAACCTTCATTAACCGATCAGTGCTACATCACTGGCTCCCTCGAAAATAATCAACATGATCTACCTCATAAGATAATTATTGTGGATAGTGATCCAGAAGAAAGAAGTCTTGATGCTGTTGATGCTGTTATACCCCAGAAAATCCTACCGTCAATCTTGTACGGATTTAGGACCTAAGAGTTGTTAATCACTTCACATGCTACTATTATTGATTGCTTGAGCTTTTTCTCAGAAGCCATATAGCTGCATAACAATAGTCCCTATATTAAATTAAGGTTATCGAGGAAAACTGAGCTAAAAGAGTTCACGTGATATCACGTTAGTCAGTAAAGTGCTTTCTAACAATTACATTATAAGTTAGATATCAAAAGGTTATATTCTCCTTGAGACAAGAAACACACGTTACTAAAATTTGATAGTGGGGTAGTATGATGCTCTGCGAGAAGATAAACATCTTTTTAATAAACGCTTCTAAAGCGGTAAGAAAGCGCTTTATAAAATATGTTATAAGTGAATTTAAGAGTGCACTATTCATTAATAGAAAAATTAGAGTCGTTATTGTTGAGAAAAAGTGTCTTATCATTTAGCAAGTCATGCGAAGGAAGGTAGCGGCTGGCTTTTTGAATACCTTATGTTTGTAAAATTAGTTACGATATCTAACCAGAGGCGCATAAACACACAGCATCTTTGAGCGTCGATATCATGGGCACGAACGGTGCTCTGAAATCTTCTAGGCGGTTCGTTGCTGACCTGCAGTAAAATCTATCTCAAACCAATAATTCGGTCATGATTCTTGACAATTAGTCATCTTAAGCAATGTTCTTTATAAATAGAAAAAAAGAAGAAATGAGGTTATCACCACATGCACTAGCTGCAACACGCAAAGGTCGGAAAGAGGTACACGTAATAATCACCGTACTTAACTACATAACGCTTTGAGAAGTTTCGCATTCCAGATTGGCATTTATCTTACCTCGGTATTAAATTCTAAGAATAGTGATAGACGGTGAACAAGCGTTAGTTTATCGACTTGATTGCTTACCGCGGCGTCTTCCGACATTGCCAGAAGAGCTACCGGTTCGTCGAGGTTGAGTGCTATGCCTACTACGAGGAGCAAGTCTCGCTATAGTTCGTGGAATCTCTAATGGGCTCGACGAAGGAGAGCCCACTTTTCTCTTCTGGCTGGGCGCAGATAGACTGATATTTTCTGGATCGTAACCCGGTAATGCGATACGTGGAATTGACTTTTTCAGAAAACATTCAATCTCACGCAGCAAACTTAGCTCCTCCACACACACTAAAGATAAAGCTTTTCCGGTAGCCGATGCCCGACCAGTACGTCCAATACGATGAACATAATCTTCTGCTACCTGCGGTAATTCATAGTTAACTACATATGGCAAAAGATCGATATCGAGACCACGGGCTGCAATGTCGGTGGCCACTAAGACGCGAATGCCGCCCTGTTTAAAAGCTGCAAGAGCTCTCGTACGCGCTCCCTGGCTCTTATTTCCGTGAATGGCGGCGGCGTCGATACCGTTCTTGTTTAGCTGTACAGCGAGATGATTGGCACCGTGCTTGGTACGAGTAAAGACTAGTACCTGCTGCCAGTTGTTACGACCAATGATATAGGATAGCAGCTCACACTTTCGCTTTTTATCTACCATATGCACAAACTGGGTTATTTGTTTGGATGTAGTATTATGGTGCGCTACCTTAACTGATGCCGGATCATCTAGTAAGCTTTTAGCTAACGTTTTGATCTCGTCAGAGAAAGTCGCGGAAAACATAAGACTCTGCCGCTTTATTGGCAGCAGCTGCATCACCCGCCGAATATCATGAATAAAGCCCATATCTAGCATACGGTCGGCCTCATCTAGGACTAGGATTTTTACATGGGAAAGAGCAACGGCACGCTGATTTGCCAAATCTAAAAGACGCCCCGGGGTCGCTACTAGCACGTCCACGCCGTCACGCAACTTCATTATCTGTGGATTAATACTAACCCCGCCAAACACCACTAAAGAGCGCAGCGCAAGATGAGTACTGTACTCGGTAATATTTTCTCCGATCTGTGCCGCAAGCTCCCGGGTCGGTGTCAGAATAAGAGCCCGTACACCTAAGCATTGTTTACCTACAGGCGGCGGGCGCTGATCAAGCAATTGTAAGATCGGCAAGGTAAAGGCAGCGGTTTTTCCAGTGCCAGTTTGAGCACTGGCCATAATGTCTCGGCCTTGTAGTGCATAAGGGATAGCTTGCTGCTGAATTGGCGTCGGTTCGAGATAGCCTTTGTCCGCTAATGCGCGTAAAATCTTGGTACTTAGGCCAAGTGAATCAAATAGCATAAACTAAAAAACTCCAAATCGGCCCCGACGACGCTAGCGGAAACTGCGCGCATGGGGATAATGCACATGGAAGGCACTGCCATACCATTTGCAAAATAAAAATAATGAAAGTATATTAGCACAATCCCTAAGCGTTAAGAACGAGTATCTGGCACAAATAACTGGCTTTCTTGCCCCGTGCACCTGTTAAAGCTACACGGGGCAAGAAAGCTTAGTATCTCTACATATCAAAAAATAACGTGAATAAAAACGGCCGAACCTAATGAGGCGGGAAAGCATGAAATTCAAGATATCGCATGACCCCTTGAGGTGCTCATATAATCAAGCAACGCTATACCATGAAAACAAACATGATGGTATTTTTTATTAAGAACCTTGCAGGATACTAGTAAAGTTATTAAGGAATGATTATATACACGATCCGTATCTTGGATTATCAATGCCGTTAACTAGAACACGTTCGAACGTTGCCTCTTGGGTTATTTTAAAAATTTTTTTCTGATCCGGAAATCTCACGGCTCTTCTCCAAAATTTTACCGACTAAATTATCTATGTCGGTGCCGGTGTAATAAGTCTCTCACACATTCTCACTCTAGGGCAGCTTCCGGTTTCTGGTGGAGTAACTTGCTTCAGCATCCCCTGGATGCGGGAGAGCGTTGTTGAAAAAAAGTTCTTCTTGACAGGCTAACCTTGAGATAAGCGCATAATGCTCGTTCAGTGCGTTCTTCCTTTACCACTATCCAATTCGCGATGATCTTATCGAATTCTTTGCAATCCAGGAAAATATTGCTTTTTAAGATGAGACGCATTCTGCCCTCACGTAGGCAGAGAGGCGTAGTGCTGTCTTTTCTAGGCCACTGAGGGCGCGGTTAGCGTTAATACTTACTTTCTCCTCTTACCCGCGCGAATACTACTGCTTGACTACCGTATCCAGCAGGTCGCCGCTGACAGTAATAAGTTTTACTCAGAATCAGTTAGAAGAAACAGTTGCAATCACTGTAATAACATTATCCACAAAATCGATAGCGTCGTAGAGCACTTTATACTTTAAATCTATTCCTAGATCATTGAAACGATCATTAGAAGATAGCAGCAAGTTAGCATGCACGAACAGCAGCGCCTCTGGGGATACCTGATCTTAAACGGCCCATAAACCCGTGATATCTAGTATATCAATATAAATTACTTGAACACACCAATAGATGAAGACGTCCTAATCAGGCCAAGCGGTCCTCTGGCTGATTTTTTCCTTGGATACAACAGGATAACTTACATTGGCGCTAGTGCAAACGCGGAATCTGCGAACTTTATTAGTGCCAGTAAGAATGATCGCCTCACCTGCCCTTTTTCAAAGGGTGCCTATGCTTAAAAGACAAAGCTATGGTTTTAGGTTGCTTACATGACCATCTCCGTAACTTATCAGGGATGTTGTCAGTGCATACCCTACACAGACGTGCGCATGGAATGAGACTGAATTCCCCGCTAATTGCTAATAAAATAAGCCACATCTCTCTGCATTTCTAGATGCAAGGCCCCTCGGTAACAACTGTCAAGGGATGGGTTGAGCGTTGCTAAAAACACCACTCACTATAGCAATCAAATAGATGGTGTGCCGTTTATCGGCTAGTTACGTTTTATTCGTGCACAACTAGGCTCAAAAAGTTAGCGTACTCAATGAGAACCTCCACGAAAAAATCCAAACAGCTGAGAAAAATCTCAGAGCAGCTACTAGTTTATGTATATAACTCCCCGGAGTATAAAATCGACCTTGTATATGGAGAATAATAAATAACATTAATGAATTAAGATGAGCGTCGGTGCCCAAAAATACGCAGAAGCACTAAGAAAAGATTGATAAAATCTAAATAAAGACTCAGCGCACCGACGATAGAGCATTTTCGGAACTGCTCTTTGTTTTCCAAAGAGAGTTCTGCGCCCATGTTTTTCAGTTTCTTAGTATCATAGGCGGTCAATCCCACAAATACTAATACACCGACATACGTCACCGCCCACATCAACGCAGAGCTTTTAATCCAAACATTCACGAGCGATGCGAGCAAAATACCGATGAGAGCCATCAACAGCAGGTTGCCAACAGTGCTTAGATCCCGCTGAGTAGTATAACCGTAAAGTGTCATGGCGCCAAACATACCGGCGGTGACCAAAAATGTGCTTGCGATCGAAGACGCCGTGTAGACGATGAAAACGCTAGCAAGCACCAGCCCAGTGAGAGAGGAGTAAAGCATAAAAAGCGATGTCGCCACCGATCCACTAATGTGGCCAATCATGCTAGAAATAACAAATACCAGCACCAACTGAGCAATCATCAAACTAAAAAAAATTAACTGGCTTGAGCAAATAAATTGCATCAGCTCCGGTGTACGCGAAGCGTACCAAGCAACGAAGGCGGTTAACAGTAGTCCACAAGTCATCCAGCCATAGACTTGAGCCATAAACGGCTGCACCGTGCTATTAACACGTTCTACGATGGAACCTTGGGGGCGAGAAAATCGGTCCATAACTATCACCTGTGAGTCAGTAAACATTTTAAGTGGTACGCGAACAGCAAAAGTCTAGGCTGAGCGGACAACTAGATTTGAATAACCATATCATAAAAGCGCGGGAACCGAGAGTATTGCCTGCAATTACGGTATACTGCGCTAAAAACACCAGTCTCATGTCGTCTGTCCCACTAGACTAGTAGGCTCCCTACCAACATGCAGCTCTGTCAATGAAGCGATAAACTGCTAACGGCGAGCGGGCTCTCGTGTTAAGAACGGCACTCGAGTTTTGGCAGCTCTCTCATATTTAAACTTGCAGAAGAGCTTCTATCTTATCGCCGAGGATGAGCTCTAAAAAATCTTTTCAACAAAAACATGGGGTCTGAGTGAGTAGGTTCTGGTGATACCCTCCTATCTTTTTTAGAAATCACTGCCTATTACGAATAAGCTGATCTTACACTGCTTGGCACAGTTCATAGTATCACACTGAAAATATTGTGCACCCCTGATAGATAAGTGCCTTCACTTTGATGCATAAGTCTTAATTGCTCAACATGAGGTTGAAACATATTTAGTCTATTGCAAAAGCCGGCAGCCGACTTTTTTTGGCTGTTCTGGCGGAGACGACATTAACTTCGGTACAACCGAAGAACACATTCCATAATCAGCATCTAGGCGCTGAAATAATTTACATAAATCGAGTGATTAACCGCATTCTCTAAGAGAATGTTTCTCTATCTTTGCAGGAAATAGCTGACAGTTTGTATTTCTACGTACACTCTCAGAAATACAGCACGGCTGCAAAGCCTTACTATCTATAAGAGAATTAGTGATTGTAAGCTTTTCTTTGCTTTATGTAGAGATTATTTTTTTTCATGTGCATGTAGTGAGTTACATGCAGGGATGACTCTCAATGTCTATGTATTCGCAACCACCTCTCAGAAATTATAATAATACCATATATAAAAAAATTAGTTATCATTTACACTTACTAGATAACACTCATACGCCTCAGTGCGCAATACTTCTGAGGAGTCATCCGAAAGTATGCGACTATGAGGAAAGGTAGGCTCATGGATGGCAATCATAAAAGTGCACAACCAAGTTATGCGTTTAGGAATACCGAACTACTATTGAATCGAATAACAGTAAATGTTACTAGCAATCAACCCGTCACACACTCTAGTGTGTTGCAGTGCACCTATTCACGTTATTCAGTTTTAATAAAAAATGGCTATCATTTCCTCTGTTCGGTTTACTGATGATATCTCACTGCATGATGTTACCTTGTAGCGAATAATTAAGTCACAGACCCGAACCATACAATGCTATTGATTCAATCAATCGGTTCATCAGGGGATCGGGATAAACGCGTAACTGCAAAAAAGACTTCGTCCGTAGCTGACAGGCTTTATAATACACTTTTCCTATTATTGTTGCAGCCCATGAATGACTACGGCACGCACTATGCTCAGTGGCTTAAAGACAAGAGACCTATCTAATATGGAAATATTCCGCGGTTTGCCCGCTCTGTCAGAATTTCGCATTAATCAACTCCTGGTCTACTGTCAGGACTGCGCCCATCTTCTGCTTGAGAATATTTATGCCGAATACATCTATTTTGTCGATCTTAGATCGGTGCTCAAAGAAGTCGAGGCAAGCAAGCTACAGCAGCTGTTAAAGTATGATTCTTCTATTGCCGAACAGAAGCCGCGGGGGCGTCTATTACTGGTGACGCCAAGACCCGGCACGCGGTCTCCCTGGTCATCGAAAGCGACGGATATTGTTCATAACTGCGGGCTGCCTCAGGTTGCGCGTCTAGAGCGGGGATTAGCCTATTATATTCAGGCACCTAAGTTGAGTGAGACGCAGTGGCAGCAGCTCACTTCTCTGTTACACGATCGTATGATCGAAACAGTATTTTCCTCTCTAGATGAAGCGCAGACCTTATTTTCTCAGCATCCACCGGCTCCGCTGGCGCTAGTAGATGTGATCGGAGAAGGACGCGGTGCGATAGAGGTGGCTAATGTCTCTCTAGGTCTAGCACTCGCTCAGAACGAGATCGATTACCTCTTCGAAATCTTCACCCACTTAGGGCGCAACCCCAGCGATGTCGAGCTGTATATGTTTGCGCAGACCAACTCTGAGCATTGCCGGCACAAAATTTTCAATGCTCATTGGACTATTGACGGCCACTATCAAGCCAAATCGCTGTTTAATATGATTAAAAATACCTTCGAGCGGACTCCTGAGTTTGTGTTGTCTGCCTATGAAGATAATGCCGCGGTGATGGAGGGATCTTCAGTGGGTCGTTTCTTTCCCAATGTATTAACAGGTCGGTATGATTTCCATCAAGATGTAGCACATATTTTAATGAAAGTCGAGACCCACAACCATCCAACCGCTATCTCTCCCTGGCCTGGTGCATCTACTGGAGTTGGCGGCGAAATCCGCGATGAAGGCGCTACCGGCCGCGGTGCTAAGCCGAAAGCTGGTCTGGTCGGTTTTTCAGTCTCGAATTTACGAATCCCTGGCTTCGAGCAACCGTGGGAAGAAGACTTCGGGCGTTCAGTGCGCATCGCTAGCGCACTAGATATCATAACCGAAGGAGCGCTTGGGGGTGCCGCGTTTAATAATGAATTAGGCCGCCCGGTACTAGCCGGCTATTTTCGCACCTATGAGGAGCGGGTCGATAGTCATAATGGAGTGGAGTTGCGAGGTTATCATAAGCCCATCATGCTAACCGGTGGCATCGGAAATATAAGCCCATCACATGTAAAAAAAGAGACAATTAGAGTAGGCACCAAGCTAATTGTTCTGGGAGGTCCGGGCCTGAAAATAGGCCTAGGAGGCAGTGCCGCTTCTTCGATGACCTGTGGGAAGTCAGACGCTGAATTTGATTTTGCTTCCGTACAACGTGCAAACCCAGAAATGGAACGCCGCTGCCAGGAAGTAATCGACTGCTGTTGGCAGCGGGCTGGGAGCAATCCAATTCTCTTTATCCATGATGTGGGTGCAGGTGGCTTGTCTAACGCGATTCCGGAGCTACTAAGCGCCGCAAATCGCGGTGGCTTTTTTCAATTACGCGACATTCTCAATGACGACGCGAGCATGAGCCCGCTGGAGGTGTGGTGCAATGAGTCCCAGGAGCGTTACGTTCTAGCAGTGGCTCCAGAGCAGCTAGCCGACTTTGATACCATCTGCCGACGTGAACGCGCACCCTATACGGTCATCGGGGAAGCGACCAAAGCGTTGCATCTGACCCTAGAAGATGACTACTTTGGTGACCGACCGATTAATCTGCCGTTACATATCATGCTCGGAAAGATGCCAAACATGCCGCGTGAAGCTACCACTCTGCAGGCTTGTGGGAGGCCCCTGAACCGCGATGGCATGACAATTTCTACAGCTATCCGCCGCGTTCTGCATTTACCGGTGGTGGCTGACAAAACGTTTCTGATTACCATTGGGGATCGCAGCGTAACTGGCATGGTGGCGCGCGATCAAATGGTTGGTCCATGGCAAGTACCAGTGGCGGACTGTGCTCTTACTACAGCCAGCCTTGACAGCTATTATGGCGAGGTCATGTCCATTGGCGAACGGGCGCCGGTCGCCCTATTGAATTTTTCTGCTTCCGCCCGTTTAGCAGTAGGAGAGGCCCTGACCAACCTAGCGGCGACGTACATAGGCGATATCAGAAGGGTAAAGCTCTCCGCCAACTGGATGGCCGCCTCGGGTCATCCTGGTGAAGATGCCGGCCTGTATCAGGCCGTGAAAGCGTTAGGAGAGCAGCTTTGCCCAGCCCTAGGGCTGACAATCGTTGTGGGTAAAGATTCGATGTCCATGAAAACATGCTGGCAGGAGGGAGTGGAAAGGAAGGAAATGACCTCCCCGCTGTCGCTAGTTATCAGCGCATTTGCCCGCGTAGAAGATGTTCGTGCAACCGTGACACCGCAATTAGAGACCGCTCGTGACAATGCCCTGATGCTCATTGATCTAGGCGCCGGGCATCAGGCGCTAGGCGGCACTGCCCTTGCGCAGGTGTATCGTCAGCTGGGGGACGAAACTGCTGACGTGCGCGCTGTGGGGCAACTAGCCAACTTTTTTAGCGTCATGCAAGAACTAATAAAAAAAGGGACTCTGTTAGCCTACCACGACCGCTCCGACGGAGGTTTACTAGTTACTCTAGCGGAAATGGCATTTGCTGGCCACTGTGGCATTGATGTCGATATTAGTATGTTGGGCGATGATTCATTAGCCGCTTTGTTTAATGAGGAGCTGGGGGGGGTAATCCAGGTTGCCGCGGCCGACCAGGACATAGTGACGGCCCTATTTCGCGAGCAAGGCCTAGAAGATTGTGTGTATTATCTTGGTACAGCACAGCCCGGTGATCGGTTTATTCTAAGCTCCGGGAAGCGCATTCTCTACAGAGAAAGCCGGACTACCCTCAGAACCTGGTGGGCGGAAACCAGCTGGCAGATTCAACGGAGGCGCGATAATCCTGAAAGTGCTGATCAGGAACATGCTGCCCGCCAGGACGATAACGATCCGGGAATAACAGTAGTCCTTAGTT
Source organism: secondary endosymbiont of Ctenarytaina eucalypti (assembly GCF_000287335.1). Taxonomy (GTDB): domain Bacteria; phylum Pseudomonadota; class Gammaproteobacteria; order Enterobacterales; family Enterobacteriaceae. Next base: position 142,476 of record NC_018419.1, on the reverse strand, counting down.
TTGATCCTATCGATGATATTGCCGCGCCTTTGATCGCTAAGGGTGTGCGCCCAAAAGTCGCAGTGCTTCGGGAACAAGGCGTGAACTCCCAGGTAGAGATGGCAGCGGCTTTCCACCGTGCGGGATTTGAGGCTATCGATATCCATATGAGCGATCTACTCACCGGAGAAGCAAGGTTAGACAAGGTACATGCGCTCGTGGCCTGCGGTGGCTTCTCCTATGGCGATGTCTTGGGTGCGGGTGAAGGTTGGGCGAAATCAATTTTGTTCAATTCGCGAGTGCGTGATGAATTCCAGGCGTTCTTTCATAGATCCCAAACCTTAGCACTAGGGGTATGTAACGGGTGTCAAATGATGTACAATCTCCGCGAGTTGATTCCAGGTTCAGAGTTGTGGCTCCGCTTTGTCCGCAATAAATCCGAGCGTTTTGAAGGAAGGTTCACCCTGGTAGAGATTACTCAAAGCCCGTCCCTACTATTGCAGGGCATGGTCGGCTCCCGTCTGCCTATTGCCGTCTCCCACGGTGAAGGTCGCATTGAGGTAATGGACTTACTGCATTTGGCTGCGCTTGAGCATGCAAGGCTGGTGCCGCTACGCTATGTAGATAACTACGGTCAGATAACGGAAAACTATCCTGCAAATCCTAATGGCTCCCTGCATGGCATCACCGCGCTAACCAACACTAGTGGGCGGGTTACATTAATCATGCCGCACCCTGAACGGCTATTCCGTAGCGTCAGTCACTCCTGGCACCCTTCGGGGTGGGGTGAGGACGGACCTTGGATGCGCCTGTTTCGAAATGCACGAAAGCAGCTTGGCTAGGTTTATTGAGGTCATTCGTGCCGGCACGGTCCTCCGGCCGTACTATTTACCTGTCAAGTAACGCCTCTTTCGCTATCTTGCCCAGCAAGCGACTATTTACTTTTCATTTTACCGCTTTCCTCTCTATAGGTCACCTCTTGGTATCATCAACAAGCGATATAAACAATCACCTCAGTAGAAATTGAAAAAAATATTAAGAGAGCACCGCTACATGTACACCTAATCATAGTGTGCTATTACCATGATGACTCACTAAATGATAAGAAATTTTTTCTGAAAATAGTTACTAGATAGTTTTATCAGTCACGCGCATAACACCGATCTAGTAATAAATCTGATTAAGCAACCTTTTCCAGGCCCAAGATATGATTGAAGAGATTTCTCTGACAGATATCACCAGATCAGGGACTTATTAGCTGAATTTTAATTCAACGCATTCATTGCCTCGGGTCACTGGATGCATTTTCAACATAGAATCTATCGCAAAGAAAAAATTAAAATCAAAAAGTAGCAGACCGACAACCACTAAATCAACACAGTTCTTTGACAGTATGTATATATACATGCTCTTTACCGATATGTAGAGCAAAAGCTTTGCTTATAATGAGGGAGGCCATCGCCTGTCTACTCAGTTAGGGGCACTAATAGGGCTAATGATCTAGTTGGTTTTTGGTCTTTTCTGCGAGATGTTACGGGGATTTTGACGTGATTGTTAAACTTATTAGGCACTGCCGTTGCGAAGCAGCGAAGACTGTTCTTTGTACAATACAGGATCTAAGGCAGTTTGTGTCAGCATAAAAACGTCAACTTGCCGTGTGTAATTGCTCATGTAATTATTACATCACATGCCTTCAAGTGTGTGCAAAAGGGAACGCAATAGTTCAGCAGAATCGTATCGACAAGCCACGAGCATTCCGTTAGTGACTATCTGGAGTTAGACAGAAAAGCGGATGCAATGGTTTATAGCACGGACGTACGATAAATACCCATACTCTCTCGCTTATTTATATATAAAATCAGCCTCCAGGACAATCAGGGAGTCGTCAGCTATCATCGATGATGATATCCGTTACTTTAATAAAGCTCTGTTGAATAAAAAATACCATCTGCTGTTCTCGCCACTAAGGCGGCAATGCTAGCTAGCCTTAGATTATATAGAGAACCCCGAGGTTGAAAACCGCATCTTAGCGGTAGTAAGGATGACCGGGACAAAAAAAGACGATCACTGTCAGTTTACTCGTTAAAACTCCCTCTTTTGCTACATAATCCCTTTGGGTGAGCATGCGGATCTATGTCAACATGATGCGCAGAAGGTAAGACGATCTCGATGCTTCATGATCTTAACTAGATTACAATGTAAGAAATGTAACGATCCGCTCGAATTACATAATAAAAGCTTTGCTAACGACACACTAAGAACACGCTATATCTTTTTCAACAAAGCCATATAGATGTCCTAATAAGACAATTAGGCATTTTCTCATACCTATTTTAGACGAAAAAGCGCATGATTAAAACAGAAAAAACATTATCGTTGACCAAGCTAGGCGCAATACGTATTCATATCAATGCTATTATTGGTTGCATATTCGATGAGGCGCTCCTGGAAGACACAGTATGATCATCTCTGCTCTCGATATATTCAAGCAAGTACCTTGGCGTCCCGGATGCATGTCTTGTTTACTTTTTTGCATTAGCGCGCCACCCATAAGAATAGCTACTATCTTCCTCAGATGTGACTAATAATCTCATTACCGGGCCTGCCCCCGCACAGGGGTAACATTTTGTGACCAGGGATGTCATGTGAAGACGAGTTAAGACGGGGTAATATATTTTCCCCACCAACCGGCGCAAGAGGCTGACAATGCGATGTGGGCTGTCAGTGCTATGATAAACATCTATGCCATGTGCTGTTCGCAAAAAAAAAGAACTGACCCGTAAAGCCAGTAATAAAAGGAAAGAAGAATGAGCGTAAGTGAGAAAAAGCTGATAGCGACCTCTTACCTGTTAATGTTTCTTTTTATCACTCTAATCATCCCCCTACATTTGTTTCCCTGCTTTATTGCTGGTTTTCTGGCATATGAGGTAATCATTTCTCTCACCCCGTGGTTTGAAGGCTTGGTCGGCAGTAGTCGTGCTCGCTGGGTAGTAGTGACGCTCATTGCCGGTTTTGTCGTACTGTTTATGACCCTAGGGATTGTCAGTTTAATCAGCTTTCTCACCTCAGACATGCAACCCGGCATCGACATTACTGCCGAAACCAACCGAATCTTTTCCGATATACAGAACCGCATTCCCGATTATTTTCCCTCATTATTACTTCCTGAAAGTGCGGAAGAACTGAAAGATCATCTATTCTCTCTGGTTGAATCTAATTTGAGCATGATCCGAAATATAAGCCACTCTTTCTTGCATGGGATGATGACTATTTTTATCGGATTAATTATCGGTGCGGTGATTTCGCTCAATAAGCCCTCCGGCCATAACACCTACTTTACGCAGCAGCTACTAGAGCGCCTACATTGTCTTTCTCAAGCCTTCCATTATATAGTCTTTGCCCAGATTAAAGTATCACTAGTCAATACTCTCCTGACGTCTATCATGATTCTAGTACTGTTCCCTCTCTTTAACGTACATCTACCTTTAGGTAAAACGCTGATTATAGCTACTTTTATCTTCGGTCTCATACCGATCATCGGCAATCTTATTTCCAACTTTATGATTATCATATCGGCGCTCTCTATATCCTTAAGCGTGAGTGGCCTAATGTTGCTGTACCTAATTTTAATTCACAAGCTGGAATACTTCCTCAATGCCGAGATCGTTGGCAACCGTATTAATGCAAAATCCTGGGAGTTAATGCTAGCAATGCTTATTTTCGAAGCGGCGTTTGGTCTGGAAGGGCTAGTGGTGGCTCCGATTTATTACGCTTATCTAAAAACTGAGCTACGTGCAAAGTCACTGATCTGACCACTCATGTCTTGAGTGATGTCTTGCCCGGGTCTTACTCGTTCAGCCTCTTTTCCATTAGGATAATGCTCAAGCAAGAGCATCGACTATGGGCCTAAAAGAGGGAGAGTGTAGTGTAATGAAAGTACAGTGCCAGTTGAACGACCCGAGGTCCGCTGACCCACTGTGTTGAATGATAAGAGTTTATGGCTGGATGAACGCTAGATGATGCTTGTTAAACGATACAGATCATGTTGATTATGCCTAAAGGAATATCCTTCTCTTTAGCGCGTTGATGCACGGCCATCGTCTTACTTAATCCGGCGAGTCATAATCCCTGAAGCCCAAATACCTAACGAGCGGAATGTTGAACCGGAAACAGGTTAGTGCAGCTATGCGTGCGTACAAAGGATAACCTTCTTGACTCTTTTCAGTTATTATGAGCCCCACTTAGATGCTGATTGACAACTGTATCGGTAAGCTGGCCTGCATCGAGCTCAACAATGTTATTTTGTTCTTTAATAAAAATATATAAAATCTAGGGCTATCATAAGCGCCGGTAGCCTCGCGTTCCCTTACTTTCCCTGGCAGGGCCGCGTTATGACATTTAAAATAAACTATTTATTCACGGTACTTCTATACCGTCAATCAAGCGCTGGATCATTGCGTGTGTTTCGTTGTTCACTAGGAGATCGCGCTTACGCTTTACTCTCACGTGTGTTGATATGATCCTAATGAGGAATCTATGTTTCTGAAATAAAAACTTTCGGGATGTGCAGTTCATGACCACATAGAGTATTGCTCTATGCATTGATGTTTGCATTCACTGTATTGCAGCATCAGAGAATTATTCTGTGCTATTATTAAGCCGTAAGAAGAGAAGACATATTATTTTTACTTACTATGCTCTCGGAAATTTTAACTATATGATATTACTTTTTAATATGCAATGAGGTCACTGACCCAGACAGCATAGACTGGTACTCAACACGTTTTTTTGATAGTTATATGCCGTGCTTTTCGCGCTGGATCCGAAAAAATAGCCCGAGTATTTTATCAGCAGTCACATAAGTGCAAGATTAATCCCAAGTACCTCACTTCAGGCCTGAAGTGAATAACCAGCAACCTAATGTAAGTCTGCCTCTAAATAAAAAAATAGTAAAAACCAGCCTCTAAAAAGTGCTTTTTACCTATTGAGCATTAGGCGACTTATTATTTATACTATTAATAACCCTGGCACTCAAGAGTTTTTTAATTTATCTATTAGATAATTTTTTAGCATCAGAAAATTATATTGTTCACCCGGCGGCGTGAATGTCGGACACTATCAGTCTTGCTTTTTGATCGCTATTCCTGCTCATGCCGAGCCAGTGCTGGCGGATGCCTCTTACCGCATCATGCGTTTCTGTAATAGAGATAGACGACAATATCAAAGATATTGGATACTACCTGACAGTAATTTAAAAAATAACATTTATATATTTTCTAATCGCCCCCTTGGGCATCGCCATGCCGTATTAGGAGAGAAAATGCGCGGGCTGTGTCAACGCGTCAACTATAGCATCAATCAGCTGCGCAAGCGCTGGCGGTGAAATGATGTAAGGTGGCATTAAGTAAATTAGCTTACCGAAAGGACGGATCCACACGCCTCGCTCGACAAACCACCTCTGAAGGGGTGCTAGATTGACCGGCTGTTTCGTTTCTACTACGCCAATAGCACCAAGCACCCGGACATCGTATACTCGGGGGTGGTCGGCGAGCGGCATGAGTCCAGCGCTAAGCTGGGCGGCGATCGCCGCTACGCGCTGGCGCCAGCTTTCATCCTGCAGCAGCGAAAGGCTAGCATTAGCCGCGGCGCAGGCTAGAGGGTTGCCCATAAACGTTGGGCCATGCATAAAGCAGCCAGCATCGCCGTCGCTTATTGTTTCCGCGACGTGACGGCGCGTCAATGTAGCGGAGAGACTCAGGGCGCCGCTGGTCAAGGCTTTACCTAAACAAAGAATATCCGGCGTGATACCAGCATGATTGCAGGCAAACCATTCCCCGGTGCGGCCGAAACCAGTTGCTATTTCATCGGCAATCAGCAATACGCCATAGTAATCGCATAGCGCGCGCGTTCGGCGAAGATATTCAGGGTGATAAAAGCGCATGCCGCCAGCACCCTGAACAATAGGCTCTAAAATTATTGCCGCTAACGTGCTGTTATGAGCAGCTAACAACGTAGTTAGTGACCTATCGTCACCTTCGTTCCATATCTCGCCAAAGCGGCGCTGAGGAGCATCAACAAACCGGTGAGGCGGCAGGTATCCTTGGTACAGGCTGTGCATAGAGTTATCGGGATCGCAGGCCGACATCGCGCCAAAGGTATCCCCGTGATAGCCTCGACGCAGGGCGAGCAACTCTCTTCGTTTTTCCCCACGTGCCTGCCAGTATTGTAAAGCCATTTTTATCGCTACTTCTACGGCCACCGAACCGGAATCTGCTAGGAAGACGCATTCCAAGCCCTCCGGGGTGAGCGCTACTAACCGCCGACACAATTCCACGGCGGGGGGGTGAGTGATGCCGCCAAACATCACATGAGACATGCGGCTGATTTGGTCGTTCATCGCCTGATTTATCACCGGATGATTGTAGCCGTGGATCGCTGCCCACCAGGAGGACATGCCATCTACTAGTCGGCGTCCATCGCTTAAGGTTAACTCGCAACCAGAGGCAGAAACGACAGGATAGGTGGGTAGTGGATGCCTCATAGAAGTATAGGGATGCCAGATATGGCGGCTATCGAAGGCAAGGTCATCGGCCTGCATCTGAATATCCTGTAAACTAAAATTAAAATATCTAGTTGACAGTGTATCGACAAACGCTACACTAATCTCATCTATTTTACTTCAAGATTTTCTGGATAACCATTATGTCAACCTTTAAACGCTGGACACTCTCTCAGGCTAGGGCACTGTTTGATAGACCGTTTATGGATTTACTGTTTGAGGCCCAGCAGGTACATCGCCACCACTTCACTCCCGGTGAAGTACAAGTCAGCACGCTTCTCTCTATTAAAACCGGCGCTTGTCCCGAAGATTGTAAATATTGTCCACAAAGTGCGCGCTACACCACAGGACTTGGAAGCGAACGCCTGATACAACTACAGCAAGTTCTTGACGCCGCCCGAAAAGCACGGGACGCTGGTTCTACTCGCTTTTGTATGGGGGCAGCCTGGAAAAATCCACATGACCGAGATATTCCCCTTCTTGAAAAGATGGTGCAGGGCGTGAAGGCGCTAGGGCTTGAAACCTGCATGACGCTTGGCATGCTCAATGATCAGCAGGCACAGCGCCTAGCGTCTGCAGGATTAGATTTTTATAACCATAATCTGGATACCTCTCCAGAATTTTACGATAACATTGTAACAACACGTAGCTATCAAGACAGACTTGATACCTTGAGCAAAGTCCGGCAGGCTGGCATCAAGGTCTGCTCTGGAGGGATTGTGGGACTCGGTGAAGAAGTATCAGATCGCGCGGCATTGCTAGTGCAGTTAGCTAATTTGCCAACGCCGCCGGAAAGCGTTCCTATCAATATGCTCGTGAAAGTACAAGGCACTCCTTTTGCTCACAACAAGGATGTAGATCCCTTTGATTTCATAAGCACAATCGCTGTCGCGAGAATCATGATGCCGCGTTCACACGTACGCCTATCAGCGGGGCGGGAGAAAATGAATGAACAAACTCAGGCGCTTTGCTTCATGGCTGGCGCCAACTCAATCTTTTACGGTTGTAAATTGCTAACGACGCCTAATCCTAACGAGGATCTGGATATGGCGCTGTTTCGAAAGTTAGGCATTAACATCGAGCATCGTCCTACTTTTGAAAGCGACTTAAAGCAGGAGGGTCAGCTAACCGAACAACTTCTGGAAATAAATTCGCCAAAATACTACAACGCGGCAAGCTGATATCTCTCTATGCATGAATGAGAGGCATCAACCATGCGCCGATATCTTGAGAGACAACCTGCTATAACTTGCATAGGTAAAGTGTATTAGCAGCGTTTATGAGCCCCCATAATGACGCATGAAGCCTGATCCCGAACAAGCCATGCTACCTTTCTCAAGACAGCCATGCATCATAGACCAGCATAGTATGTTTTTTGAACATAACGTCCGGGCGCTCTACGACCTCTCTCAAAGATCTCGATCGTCGCTTTTGTCAGTATAAATATGTTAGTTAATCCCCATCTAAAAGAGAACCTAGAATTTTACTAGACGTCATCTGCTAGATGATTTCGCATACTGTATCTCTCTTTTAGTTCGCAAACCATTGAACACATACATCATAGAATCTATTAGAGAATAGTATGTTCCTGGCACCCTCTTTACGTCAAGGAAGAGAGCACCTGTAATATTTCGTTGAGTGTTAGATTACCCAACGCACACGAAAGCCTGCTAAATCGATACGCCGCCGTTTTAGCCTACGCCTGCTCCCCGGAGCATATAGCCCTTACCCCACCCCACTACTGGCTAACTAATCTACTCAGGAGAACCAAAAAAAGGGGCTGACGCTCAGCGGTTATTGCGTAGTATATGGAGTGCCTGACCATGACTAGAAGTTTTTTTATTACAGGAACCGACACTGCTGTTGGTAAAACCCTGGCTGCCTGCGCGCTACTGCAGGCAGCAGCGAGGGCAGGATACCGCGCTGCCGGGTACAAACCAGTAGCTTCCGGGTGTGAAATTACTCCAGAAGGACCCCGTAACTGCGATGCGCTAGCGCTGATGGCGAACGGAAACATGCTGCTAGCATATAATCAGGTAAACCCTCTCGCTTTTATTGAGGCAACCTCGCCCCATCTCGCCAGCCAAGACGAGGGCCGGAGTATCACTATAGCCGATCTATCAGCGGGACTGCGCGTGCTAGAAACTGCTGCAGATTGGCTGGTTATAGAAGGAGCGGGGGGGTGGTTCACCCCGCTAGGAAAAAATCTGTCTTACGCCGACTGGGTCATCTCTGAGAAACTTCCGGTTATTCTGGTCGTTGGCATCAAGATTGGCTGCATCAATCATGCGCTACTTAACGCACGAGCAGTTCACCAGGCAGGGCTTCCTCTGGTAGGATGGATTGCCAGCCACTTATCAGCGGCTACCCATCGTTCAGAGGATTATCTAACAGCGCTACGAGACCGGCTGCAGGAGCCGCTACTAGGAGAAATCCCATGGCTTAGCGCCAGGGGCAATAAACCGCTTCTGGCGCACTATCTCGATTTTTCACTACTAGAGGCCTACCATAAAGATTGAATAGACCGGTGTTAGGAGCAGAAAAGAAGTTCAGGCGATTGCTCCATGACCCTCCATGACCCTCCATGAAGCTCATCGGTAGTTCTCGCTTGCGAGCAACAGGTAGTGTTAGGATATTATAAATATTTTCAACGTAGAAAATTAGCTCTCCAGATGGTTTTTAAGAAGCGCGTTATCCTTATTTATTCAGAGAAATCCGGGCTCGAATGCAAGCTGCATCTTTCCAGAATATATCATCAATCCTATACTTCCGGCAGTACATGTAAAAAAACCGCTCTCGCATAGCCTAAGAGAAAGGAAAAAAATCGCAGATTATATCTAGATTAGGAAGTGTACCTCTCAACGTAACTCAGAAAGAGGTCCGTCCCCTTCAAGGCAACATGCATCATGTCACGCCGCTACGCGACGTACGCGCAGCGGCGTGACAATCTATCATGCAGATATCCCAGTATCTTTATCTCACTCAGTGCAGATTTAGCTACTTACTTTAGAGAACTAACAATACAGTTGATCATTAATAATTTTTTACCTCCGCCTACCCCCAAAGAGGGAATTGTACAGATTTTTTGAATACATGAGAATTTTCGCGAGGAAATACCGAAAGTAAACAGATTTCGAGACGATACGTATACTGTTAGCTACGTCCTAGCAGTTTAATTCGGTTTCGCGATTGTGAAAACCATTATAAACCTCCCTATTTTGAGTAGGCTTCATAAGCACACAGACTCACATAAGCACCTAAACATGCTCTAAACAGGAGCATGTCGGGGAAGAGGGCCACAAAGATAGTAGATCCATCAGCGCCAAGTTTCTTTTAGTTATCGTTACTACCATGCCCTGTGCCTGAAGAAGCAGGGAAAGGGTATGGTCCATCCTATCAATCTGATTATTAAATAATACTGTACCCTACTGCACGACTTCTCTTATCGGTCGTCGTCTGCTTTTACTCCAGAAAGTATTATGAAAGTAAGGTGTATCGTAACCGCTAGCAGGCATCCGATTTGCTGAGCGTTCAGTAACGCTCTGTTTTATCAAAACCGGGAGAGTTTATAGAGTCGTGCTACTGCGATATGATGATACATCTGGTACAGATCTCATGTTATGCGTTGCGCCATTCACCTCAGATGCCACTCTTACACGCCCAGTTCTGTTTTTCAACACCATAACTACCGTTTTTTTATTCTCTTTGAGACAATACTTTAAAGTAGTCCTGTTCATGAGTAGATTCGCTTATGAACTGTCTTAGCTCATGCCTCTCATCTTAGGTATATTATTTTCGTATCAAATATAACTGCATAATTTGACTGCTCACAGCTCAAAGCATGCACAAAAGCAATAGTAGACGACAATCGTTTTCTTTAGATAAGCTGCGTTGAGCATCTGATATTACGGAAGCATGTGCATAGCACTTCATAGGAGTCCATAGCGCAAGGGAAGATAAAATTAACCTTCCTCATGATCTATTCTTAAAATCATAAATGTTCAGAATAGATCTAATTTACAAATGAAAAGTAAGAGCATTTTTTGTCAAAATTAGACTTAACTACGCATGAACTCTGCTGAACTAAAAGAATGTGTATGGAAACAGGAAAGCTCTATACTTAAAATATCCTATAATGAAAAGCACATTACAAAATTGTATTTAGATTCATCTCTGACTAAGACTCCGGGATCTTTAATAGAAGCAAATGGCATTCGCAGTATTAGATAAACTTGAAGCACAAGTCTAGCAGGAAATTGATACTATCAGGCTTCTAAAAATTGAAATCGAGGCACTAAAAGAAAAGAACACTAACCTAAGCCAGGCACTTGAACGGGCTTAGAACAATAGTGAGTCACGGCTGCACTAAAACGAGAAGCTTCAGCAGGAACAGCATGTATGGCAAGAGAGTTTTCGCGCTCATGTTTTGATCTCACATCAACCTTTTATTAAAAAATCGAGAGTATCCCAAAGCACATGATCTCGAGATAACATAAGACGTCCGATCATCCATAAAAGAGATCCCTACAGCCGTTAATGTTCTTCCAGAGCTAGCGCTCTTTAGAAATGATGATTGGGTCTTTTTAGGACTTTATGTAATGCAGGAAGCACATGCTATCGGTGCCGGCACCGATGCCCTAAACGGATTTCTCTCTTCAAGATATAATTCTTGAGGTGGAAACAATAAAAACACGGTATCGCCGAGACGAAAAGCATTTCGTAATAACAATGTATAAAAGAGCGGCGTGATTCTCTATCATCCAGTAAACCTTCCCGACGGGATTGTGTAATGTCATTCGCAGCCTTACTGCTAGATCGAGTAGAATAACGGCCACTAAACGATGACAACAGGTCAAGTGATGATAACTTACAGTGTAGCGTTAAAATCTCTGCACAGCTTTGCAATTGATGCGTTGGCGCGCCGCGTAATCGTAGCCCGTACGGAAACCGAGTTGTTCACGTTTTGGCGGCAGGCCTCGGAGGAGGCTACATGCGTCCTCCTGCTTGGCAGCGGTAGCAATGTGCTCTTTCTAGAGAACTATTCTGGCACCGTGCTCCTCAACCGGATTACGGGGGTCAAAATCAAAGAAGACTCTGAAGCCTGGCATCTACATGTGGGCGCAGGAGAGGTATGGCATGATCTAGTCAATACTTGCCTCGAAAAGCGCATGCCAGGTCTAGAGAATCTAGCGTTGATCCCGGGCTGTGTTGGCTCTGCGCCCATACAAAACATTGGAGCCTATGGCGTTGAGCTAAAAAAATTCTGTGAATATGTCGATGTGTTGCAGTTAGAAACCGGCGCCAGATGCCGTTTGAGCGGGGCTGAATGTGAATTCGGCTACCGCGATAGTATTTTTAAACATAATCTACGCGAACGGCATGCTATTGTTGCGGTGGGCCTCAAGCTCATTAAAGCCTGGCGGCCAGTTTTACACTATGGCGAGCTAAGCCGCCTAAATGCTGGACAGGCTATCCCCCGGCAGATTTATGATGCAGTGTGCGCAATGCGCCGCACTAAATTACCTGATCCATCGCAACAAGGTAATGCTGGTAGTTTCTTCAAAAATCCGGTTATTACTGCCTCGGCAGCAGAAAACTTTCTCCGCCGCCACCCAGACGCCCCGCATTATCCCCAAGTTGGTGGAAGAGTAAAGCTAGCAGCCGGTTGGCTAATCGATCGGTGTGGGTTTAAGGGCTATCGCCTCGGCGGCGCCGCCTTGCATGATAAACAAGCGCTCGTGTTAATAAATGCGGGTCAGGCTACCGGTGAGGATATCGCCGCGCTAGCACGGCATATTCGACTACAAGTTGCAGACCGGTTTTCCGTCTGGCTAGAGCCCGAAGTGCGCTTCATTGGCGCTAATGGCGAAGTGGATGCTCTGGGCGTGATCGCATGAAAGACGTACGCATCCCACTTAAGCTGATCGGTTTACTAGCTGATGGAGAGCTGCATTCTGGCCAACAATTTGGCGCGGCGTTGGGCATGAGCCGTGCTGCCATCAATAAACACATTCAAACAGTACGCGACTGGGGCGTGGATATCTTTACGGTACCTGGTAAAGGGTACCGGTTACATGCGCCTCTGCAGTTATTAGATGGCGCCGCCATCCGCGCGCGCTTACGGTCAGGTCGGTTGGCGGTCCTACCAATTATTGACTCTATCAATCAGTATTTAATCGAGCATATCGGCACCTTAGAGCCCGGAGATGCTTGCGTGGCAGAATATCAAGCACGGGGACGCGGTAGAAGGGGTAGGCAGTGGATATCTCCGTTCGGCAATAATCTTTCTTTGTCCCTCTATTGGCGTCTTGAGCAAGGGCCGGCAGCTGCTGGCGGACTCAGTCTGATGGTTGGTATCGTCATGGCAGAAGCCCTTCAACGTCTGGGTGCTGCAGGGGTAAGAGTGAAATGGCCAAACGATCTTTATCTTAAAGATCGCAAACTAGCGGGGATCCTCGTCGAGATTACCGGTAATGCCGGCGATGCTGCCCATATTGTGATCGGTGCAGGTATTAATTTAGCAATGCGCAAGCCTGCTGCAGGGATTATCGATCAGGATTGGATAAATCTTCAAGAAGCGGGTATCGCCATCGATCGAAATGCGCTAGTCGCTGAACTGACTGATACGTTGCGTCAAGCACTGCAGCAGTTTGAGGGTGATGGGTTCGCGCCCTTTGTAGGTCGCTGGAAAGCGTTGGATAACTTCTTTGACCGGCCAGTGAAATTGCTTATTGGTAATCGTGAAATTAGAGGCATTTCGCGTGGAATCGACTCACAAGGCGCTCTGTTATTGGAGCAAAACGGAGAACGCCATGCGTATTTAGGAGGCGAAATATCACTACGCGGTCTATCATCATAGCATCGCAATAGAGGAAATAGTAGATTCCCTATGCAATAACGGAGTCCGCATCATGTCCGCAGCAATGCCACGCCTATTTTGTTTCTATGCCGACGAGCCCAGAGCTAGATTAATTCGATCTCATCATACTGCCGAGCATCATCATGCCTAACGCAGTCAAATCATCGCTATAAAGAATTGTGTCATAAAGAAAAGTAGGATTACTGCTATTTCTAATTATTGTTCATCAACCCCCTATCGAGCAGACCCACTTTCTCATTTTCAAACGTGCCTCCAAAAATACACCTATCCGCCATGAAGATGTTTTGCTTTGATATGGTAGGCGTTCATTTACTGAAGATGAAGACGAAGACGAAGACGATCATAAACTCGATATTATTAGCGATAGCCCCGTGTCCCTGTAGGCCGTAAAATACGCATCGATGAGGCCTACCGCAAGCGTTGACAACGTCTTTCTCAGTGCATGGGAATCAAGAGCATAGAGAGATGTATTGAAATCGCATACATTAGGGTTTATATGACAAATTACTAGCAGGGTAGGTTCTTGCTATGGGGATAATAAAATGACTATTCGCTGCATTCCTTCGCATCATGCAGTCCAGTGCTGGAATCTATAACCTATCTCTTCCCGCTATCATTTATACAGAGTTACCAATAACCTCTCAGAAATATTTTGGAACTGGAATAGGGTGCTTTCAGATAATTTAAGACAATGAAGAATCCCTTTTATCTGTTTCCAGGCGTAATCGCTGTCGCTCAGAGGCTGATTGCAACTGAATAGTTACTGCGTTAATAGTGTTTATGCGCGGATCGTCTAATTCGCTGATGTTTTCATTCTATATTTTATCATAATGACAACCTGTATGGAAGGTATCAGAAGCGACTACTGACTGGTTTTTAGTGGATCTGCAGCATCAAATGCAGGTAGTGGTTGAAAAATCGAAATATTCGGCAAGTGTTGTGTGAAATGATCATACTCGTTGCAAACAATTATTTTTATTGAAAAAATCCAGTCTCAAAGAACCAACTCTCCAGCGTACTAACAGCCTCTCTGAAATCGCTGATTGCGTGCAGTAATAGATGAATATATCAGAAATTTCTACACCAAGAAAACAGCAGAATTTTTCACTGCGTCATAGATCACATGACTGCTCATGCGAGGCTAATAACCCAGGTGTCAATACGTTTAAAACTGATGTTAATACTTTTTGCTAATTGCTTAGAAGGGCTTTGTTAAATTACTGTTGACAATCAGGTCATGGCTGATCATATGCAAAGACAGTTCTGTGCATATCAGTCAGAATAGATTATGCATATTAGCATGTAAACATCAATATACGATAGAATGAACCTTCTAGTCATTAATACTAATAGCTTTAAAGTTTTGGTGAAAGACTATTGACTCTCTGGCTGCTGGGAGTCGAAAAACAATAAAGCGTAAGCATCACCTACTATTAGAGAGCTCGATGTGTGATGGCTGCTTTTCAGATTAATCATACACTCGCTCTGGGGATGCACTGACTCTGAAGGATTTAATAAAAAATTCACTAGAAAATTAGCCCAGCCTTAGCTGACGGCACATATATTCAGGATGAATATCCTGACGCACTTTTGAAGAAAAAGATTACGTATGTTATCATCATTCAATTAGTTTTCTCATGCTTTGTCTAGTCCTCCGCTCTATACTCCTAATCTTGAACTTGCACACTCATTTCCGAGTCACCCCTTAGTCTGAATGACTATAATAAGCTCATAGGGGAGGCGGGGGTAGCAATAAACATTATAATTAATCGGATGAGACTTTTAAAAAGCGCTGAACCATATCCGTATCACTTAATCACCGGTCTGGTCTGAGATAGACGTCACATATTCTTCTTAATTCAATAAGCGAAATAGGCAGCCGGGGTTTTTTAGTTAGTATTTTTCTACTGGTGAAGGAACATCGGCCTTGGAATAGCTTTCTCCTGTGCTATTTTATGAGATCGTCAAGACGATCATCCGTAATCCCGGCCGGCTCAAGATGAGCTGAAACCTCTGCTGCAGTAAACAAGGTCTTAACCACTATTTCCGCATGGTTACAAATAGCGTGCCCTCTGTCCACAGTTAACTGCCCATGTACTTCCACATGAAGCTCGACAAATATACGATCTCCGCCGTTGCGGGTGCGCAAGTCATGAACTGCTTCAACACCCGGACAGCTCAGCACGGCAGAAGTGATGCGCTTACGATCGGCGCTATCAAGTTCACGGTCGAGCAATTGGAAAAGCGTTGAGCCAATCATGCTACATGCATACCATACCATATAGAAGGAAATTGCTAGTGCAACGCTGGCGTCTGCCCTTACCCAACCAACCTGGTACTCAAGCATCAGGGCAAAAAGTACCGCGATATTTACTGCAACATCAGTGATGTAGTGCATACGATCAGCAGCAATCGCCGTTGATTTGGTATGTTTCACCACCAGTGTTTGCATTGTCACTAGAAAACTAGCGCAGAGCGTACTGACGACGATCACCATGATGCCGAGCTTTTTTATAGGAAGCCCTTGTGGGGTGATGAGACGGCCACCAGACTCTATTCCAAGCGCAACTCCCGCCGCCACTAACAGCATTGCCTGCACAAATGCAGCTATAGCTTCTGCTTTACCATGGCCAAAACGATGTCCTCTATCCGCAGGCCGCTGAGCGTAACATACGCCCGTCAGGGTCACCAGTGCAGCGAATACATCGACTAAACCATCCGCCGATGAGGCCAGTAATGCAATGGAACCCGTTTCCCGCCATGCCCAAATTTTTAGGCACACTAACGTTAGCGCGATGCCAAGTGAAATAAGGGATGCAAGACGCGTCAGGTTTTTTTTAGGAACCTTAGCAAAAGCATAATGCTTTATCCAAGTAATCATTTTTGCCCTATGCGCAGCTTTGAATACATTTCAAGCGAAAACATTATTAGCTGTGCTGAGTACATGCATTCTAACAAGTGGTTACTATCAGCAAAGCCGTAGTGTACGATGGCTTTTTAGCCTATTTATACAAGCCGATTAAGCAGCAAGATTCTCTAACAATCTTCATGACGGAGTCAGCCTACCTCTCTTATATGGAGATAGAAAACACTGCTCTTAGACGGTGAGTCGGCCCGCTTGCTGACTCAGATCAAACCATCTAAGTGGAGCGTTAATAATGAAACAGCCATTTATCCGTTCGCTAGGGGGCTGATAGGGCTACGTTGAGGCAATTTTTAAACTTATGACAGAAAAAATGCTAGGATAAATATCCTATCTTTTTCTCTTCAGTCTAGACTGATAGACTATCTCAGCAATACAACCTCAAAACGCGATGCATATATCTATAAAGTCATTGATAGAAAAGGCGTTAAATTTTTTTGATGAAGGAGGATAGATAGTCCAGAAGATAGGCGTCAAAAAATGCAGAAGGATTCATTAGAACCATCTGGCTATGAACAACGCGATATATAAATTATTTGGTCAATTTGTTGTAAAGCAGTACCACCAATGCAGCAACTATACCGGATTTGATAAATCACATTCACCAGAAAATTACAACCGCCTATCTCGCTGCTTGAGCATGCTGCATCTTCGATATTCTTATAACTATTAGCGTAAAAGCGCGATTAAAAAAACAGCAGGTTAACAGCCATTACTGCTTGGATAAAACATCCCTATACTGGTTTAGAATAATTCTAACCGATTATCTGACGCTGTGTAGTTATAATGCGAACATAGAGAAGACTTTTTAAGTAATCAAATCACTTAACAGTCTAACGCTATTAGAGGTAAAATCCTGCCTAGATCATGTAGGAATAACTTTATAATCAGCTCGTTGATAACACACACTTTTACTTATTCAACAAAGGCTTGCATAAGGCATCGTCAAGATGATTCCGAACAGTTGATGCAAAATGCAAGTCTCACGGCAGCGTCACGCCGTGACATCTAACCGGAGCATCAACTCTGCAGACTATACATTATTGTCTAGCTACGATATGTTCATCTAGCACCTGCAGATGCACTGGCTTACCCGGTAACAACTGACCCGACAGGATCTGCTGGGATAATGGGTTTTCAATTGCTTGCTGAATAGTCCGTTTTAGCGGCCGCGCACCATAGACGGGATCGAAGCCGGATTGTTCAAGCAGTGCTAACACTTCTTCACTGATAGTAGTTTTATATCCACGCTCTTCTAGACGCTGGTAAAGACGCTGCAACTGAATTTGCACAATATCGCTGATATCCTCTCGACTCAGAGGATGAAAGACAACGATCTCATCTACACGATTAAGAAACTCCGGCCGGAAATGATGGCTGACAACATCTAGCACGATCCGCTTCATTTCCTGATAGCTCATCTGCCCGAAGCGCTCTTGAATGAGCTCCGAGCCCAGATTGGAGGTCATAATAACGACGGTATTTCGAAAATCCACTGTACGTCCTTGACTATCCGTTAAACGTCCGTCATCTAATACCTGCAGTAAAATATTAAATACATCCGGATGCGCTTTTTCAATCTCATCCAGCAGAATAACTGAATAAGGACGACGTCGGACAGTTTCAGTCAGATAGCCTCCTTCCTCATAGCCGACGTAGCCTGGAGGGGCACCAACCAATCTCGATACCGAATGTTTTTCCATAAACTCAGACATATCAATACGCAGCATAGCGTCATAGCTATCGAACAAGAAGGTAGTAAGTGCTTTGCATAGCTCTGTTTTACCGACTCCGGTCGGCCCCAGAAACATAAAAGAACCGATCGGCCGGTTAGGATCCGCAAGGCCCGCACGACTGCGGCGAATGGCGTTAGACACAGCCTCCACGGCTTCATGCTGACCAATAACCCACTGATGTAAGTCTTGCTCCATGCGCAGCAGCTTTTCCCGCTCACTTTCTAGCATCCGCGATACGGGAATACCCGTCCAACGTGCCACTACTTCGGCTATCTCGATATCGGTTACCCGGTTACGCAGTAAGCAGAACCCTTCCTCCTTAAATGTTGCCGCTGCTTCCAGTTTTTTTTCTAGCTCGGGGATTGTGCCGTACTGCAATTCAGACATCCGCGCCAGGTCGCAGGCTCGTCGCGCCTGCTCAATCGAAATCTTTGCCTGTTCCAGTGTAGCCTTCAAATACTGCGTTCCCGATAAAGACGCTTTTTCGGCCTTCCATTTTTCTTCAAGAGCAGAATAATCACTCTCTTTTTTCGCTAACTCATCATGCAAAAGCGCGAGCCGTTTAATGCTAGCCTCATCCGATTCTTTCTTTAGCGCCTGTTGCTCTAGCTTCAGTTGCATGATGCGACGCTCGAGACGATCTAGCTCTTCCGGCTTAGAATCTATTTGTATACGAATACTAGACGCAGCCTCATCGATAAGGTCAATTGCCTTATCTGGCAGCTGTCTATCTGCGATATAACGATGGGACAGCGTCGCAGCCGCAACAATGGCTGGGTCGGTTATCTGCACATTGTGATGCAGCTCATAACGTTCTTTCAATCCGCGCAGGATAGCGATGGTGTTTTCTACGTTAGGCTCAACAACAAAGACCTTCTGGAAACGTCGTTCCAGCGCAGCGTCTTTCTCGATAAATTTTCGGTATTCATCAAGTGTTGTAGCCCCTATGCAATGCAGCTCACCGCGCGCTAATGCTGGTTTGAGCATGTTGCAGGCGTCTATAGTACCCTCGGCGTTGCCAGCGCCAATCATAGTATGCAATTCATCGATAAACAATGTGACATTGCCTTCCTCCTTTAACAAATCATTCAATACACTTTTAAGTCGCTCTTCAAATTCACCGCGGTATTTAGCGCCCGCCACGAGTGATCCCATGTCCAAGGATAACACTCGGTTTTTTTTCAAGCCTTCTGGAACCTCCCCATTGACAATACGCTGCGCCAAACCCTCCACGATCGCGGTTTTACCCACCCCTGGTTCGCCGATGAGAACAGGATTATTCTTGGTGCGCCGCTGAAGCACCTGAATAGTACGACGAATTTCTTCGTCGCGACCAATGACAGGGTCAAGTTTGCCTTGCGCAGCACGTGCAGTCAGGTCAACAGTGAACTTTTTAAGAGCTAGACGTCGATCTTCCAAACCCTGCTCATTTCCTTGCTCACCAGCGAGCACGTTTTCAATAGCCCGATCGATCACCGCACTAGTGGTTCCGGCCGACTTTAAAAGCTCAGCTAGCGTGCCTCTTGATTTCAACAAGGCTAGAAGAAAAAGCTCAGATGAGATGAAAGGCTCGGCACGTTTTTTCGCCAGCTTGTCGCACTGGTTTAGCAGGTGCAGGAGGGCTTGCGAAGGCTGTATGTCGACTCCGGTTACCTTGCATTGAGGCAGACGATCGCAGGCATGCTCCACCGCACTAATAAACGCCAGAACATTGACGCCAGCCGCTTCTAGAAGCGGCTGCCAGATGTAGGATTCTTTCTTCAGTAATGCTGCGATCACGTGTAAAGGTTCTATGACTTGATTACCGCGCCTACGTGCTATAGACTGCGACTCAGCGAGAGCAAGCTGGAATTTATTGGTAAGACGCTCCAGAGGCATACATTCTCCTACGATTAATAAAATTTGTAACTCTAAAGCTTAGATAAGGTTGTATATTTAAAATTCAATAGACATTTCGCCCATAATAATCAGCAGACTACTAAACCAGATCGTTTAGAGAATTTTAGTAAAAAGATCATATACGCGATAAATTATATTGTTGACGAATATCCCGTCTTTAATTCTTGCCGGCTAAAAAGCCCACTGCAAGATGCAGACATTGCGTGGTGTTTGTCATACCGTACAGAAATGAGATCATTTTAATAACCTCGTTTTTTAAGAGAATCTTAATTACCTAAACTTAGGTGATTACAAGCAATGTCTTGAATCAGACACAGGCATTGAAGCCAATTGTGGTGGGTTGAGCATAGCATACTATCTGGCTCTAATTATTATTATCCCCCTAAAAATGATGATTTGTCACCGCGCAGCTACGCTAATACTAGTGCAGGCCCAGACTATATGCGAACTCGGCCGAAAAAAAAATCAACAACTTGCTTCTCTGCCTCAAAAGAGAACCATAATCCTCACATATCCTACTCATCACACACTCGATTATATTCGACACCATAAATTTTATATAGAAAGCTATCCGAAAAGACGAGGTCTGTCGCCATTTCAGATCTCAAACATAAGAGGAATGATTTAATTTTCAAAATACACGCACCTATTTATAGTTGATAATATTGTAATATATTTGTTTTTATCATCATCTCTTGTTATCCTATAGTAGATTCAGGTGCTTAGCATATCCTCCCGAAGATTTTCAGGTCGACCGCGACAGCAGAGAAGTTCATGCACTCGAACCGGATAAACACATTACCGACATCATAACGGTGCAACCACCGTAAATATGATATTTATCATTAATGTCAGTGACAAAATAGGCTACGATCAAGCCTTTTTTATGAATTATTAACTAGGCATAATTAGATAGGCACTTCCTATGTCAAGTAAGCTAGTACTTGTTCTGAATTGTGGCAGTTCATCTTTGAAATTTGCCATTATTGATGCCAACAACGGCGATGAACATCTCTTTGGTCTCGCCGAGTGCTTCAACCTTCCAGAAGCCCGCATCAAATGGAAGATGGATGGCACAACTCAAGAACGAGCGTTGGGTGCAGGTCACGCACACACTGAAGCCCTGCACTGTATAGTTGATACGATTTTAGCAAAAAAACCAGAACTTGAAGCGCAGTTAACGGCCATCGGTCATCGCATTGTACATGGCGGTGAACAGTTTACTCAATCAGTTATTATTAATGATAGCGTATTAAAAGGTATAGAGGATTCCATTCCGTTTGCGCCCCTGCATAATCCAGCGCATCTTCTCGGCATCCGAGAAGCTATGAAAAAATTTCCAGCGCTGAAAAAAAAGAACGTAGCAGTTTTTGATACCGCATTTCATCAGACCATGCCAGAAGAATCATATCTTTATGCTCTACCATACTATTTATATCAAACACACGCTATCCGCCGCTATGGTGCCCACGGCACTAGCCACTTTTATGTTAGCCGTGCAGCGGCGAACTTCCTTAACAAGCCCGTTGACCAACTGAATGTGATTACCTGCCATTTAGGTAACGGGGGATCTATTGCCGCTATCCGCAACGGCGAATGCGTGGATACGTCCATGGGGCTAACGCCCCTAGAGGGTCTAGTAATGGGCACCCGAAGCGGCGATATAGACCCGGCTATTGTCTTTCATTTACACGATGCGTTAGGTCTATCCATCTCCAGAATTAACACCTTATTGAGTCATGAGTCGGGACTACTAGGGTTAACCGGCGGCGTGACTAGTGACTGCCGCTATCTTGAAGAAAACTACTACAAGAAAGTAGATGCCCGACGTGCCATGGATGTCTATTGCCACCGGCTGGCTAAATACATCGGGTCCTATAGTGCGCTGATGGAGGGACGGCTGGATGCGGTTATCTTTTCTGGCGGTATCGGGGAAAATTCAGCAATGGTACGTGATCTATCGCTGAAAAAACTGGCGCTACTTAGCTTTGAAGTAGATCATGAACGTAACCTAGCAGCGCGTAGTGGCCAAGCAGGCCTGATCACGACCGAGGCTAGCCGCCCGGCCTTCGTCATACCAACGCACGAGGAGTTGGTCATCGCCCAAAGCGCAGCGCGTCTAACTGAGTAATGATGTTCTCACTGCAGGTGACGTGGTTTTTAAGTGAACCGGTAACTGTTAAAAGAGGTTTAGTTGTGTTGCGTACAATCATGTTGATCCCTGCCGGCACCAACGTCGGTCTGACTAGTGTCAGCCTTGGCGTAATCCGCGCCATGGAGCAAAAAGGCATACGTCTACACGTATTCAAACCCATCACACAGGAGGAGGAGACTGCTCTATGCAGTGAGGGCGTCCGAAACACTACCACCTGTGTTATTCGCACAATTCCCACTATTCCATCCATCACATCACCGGACATGACTCATGTAGAATCTCTTCTCGCCTCCAATCAGCAACACGTGCTCATGGAAGACATCATTGCACGATACCATGACAACATCCAAGCAGCGGACGTGGTGCTGGTGGAGGGTCTAGTGCCTACTAGAACACAGCATTTTATCACATCGCTGAACTATGAAATCGCTTGCACCTTGAACGCGGAAATAGTTTTCGTACTATCGCTTGATAACGATGCGCCAGACCAATTAAAAGAACGCATCGAACTAATGCGATCAAGCTTCGGAGGCAGCCACAACAAAAACATCACTGGTGTCATCCTCAATAAATTAAACGCCCCAATAGGAGAGTACGCTCGTACCTGGCCATACCTATCGGATATTTCCGAGAATTCTAGTCAGCCCATCTTCAGTGACGTTAAACCTAGTTTGATATTTAAAAAAAGCCCGCTTCCGGTATTGGGGTGCATCCCATGGAATGTTGAGCTCACCTCCCCCCGCGCCATCGACATAGCACGCCATCTAGGCGCTACTATCATTTATGCAGGCAATATGCAGAATAGACGCGTAACATCGGTCACCTTTTGCGCACAAAGCCTACCGAATATGTTAGGGTATTTCCACCCCAGTGCACTGCTAGTGACCTCAGCTGACCGCCCAGACGTTATAGTCGCCGCCTGCCTCGCGGTCATGAACGGTTTAGAAATCGGTGCGATTTTACTAACCGGCGGCTACGACCTCGATCCGCGCATTCAGAAGTTATGCGCATGCGTCTTCGAGACCGGCCTGCCACTTTTCAGTGTACAGAAAAATACTTGGCAGACATCGCTAAGCCTACAGAACCTCAGACTGGGGATAGCGGCCGATGACCAGAGCCTAGTGGAAAAACTAAAAAATTATGTCGCGGGATATATCGATAATACATGGACATCATCCATGTTAGCCAGATCCAAGCATCCTCACCGACTTTCGCCGGCAGCGTTCCGATATCGGTTGATTGCACTGGCCCGCCAGGCTCGTAAACGCATAGTGCTCCCCGAAGGCTCCGAACCGCGCACCGTAAAGGCCGCCTCCATTTGCGCTGAGCGTGGCATCGCTCACTGTGTGCTGTTGGGAAGCCCAGATGATATTCATCGCATGGCAGTGTTACAAAATGTTAAACTTGGCAACGGTATAGAAATTATCAATCCAGACATGGAGCGAGAGAAATATGTCGCCCGACTTCTTGAGCTACGAAAAAGCAAAGGCATGACTGCAGTGATAGCCAGAGCACAGCTGAGAGATAACGTAGTGCTAGGCACTCTGATGCTGGAACGGGGTGAAGTAGACGGCCTGCTGTCAGGAGCGGTGCATACCACCGCTAATACCATCCGACCAGCCTTGCAGTTCATCAAGACCGCACCCGGAAATTTGATAGTATCGTCGGTATTCTTTATGCTCCTACCGGAGCAAGTACTGGTGTATGGCGACTGCGCTATCAATCCAAATCCAACCTCAGAGCAATTAGCAGAAATTGCTATTCAGTCAGCAGACTCCGCTGCAGCCTTCGGTATTGAGCCGCGAGTAGCGATGATCTCTTACGCGACGGGGAATTCCGGCACCGGAACCGACGTCGAGAAAGTACGTGAAGCAACGTGCCGGGCACAGAAAAGACGCCCAGACCTACTGATTGACGGTCCTCTACAGTATGATACTGCTATTATACCCGAAGTGGCGCTATTGAAAGCACCTAACTCAGCCGTAGCGGGTCAAGCGACGGTATTTATCTTCCCGGATCTGAATACAGGCAATACCACCTATAAAGCAGTACAGCGTTCTGCGGGCCTGATATCTATCGGGCCGATGTTGCAGGGGATGCGCAAACCAGTCAACGATCTCTCGCGCGGCGCTCTAGTAGAGGATATCGTGTACACAATCGCGCTGACCGCCATTCAGTCAAAACAGGCGGAAAGCTAACACCTAGCTTTTATATGACATTACACTGGCCTACACCGCTCGGTCTAGGCTTGTTATCACCTGCGCTAATTAGACAACGCAGGGCTACGACGCTCCCAGAAGCATGTATACTGTGCGTGTATACGCCATCCATAACATGACATGCTGCTGTAATCGTTGTCCGCCTATCGCTTGAGGTCCTGATAAGATACCAAGTGGTTCCTCTTTACACTCTTCTTCTACGCAAGAGAATTTCACCAAAGTTCTATGTGTTTATTTCGGCTCATCCATAACAACAACGCTATAGGGTTAGTTAAAGCAGATTGTTGCAGCGCATGGTAAATTACCCTGGGGTGTTATATAGGTAATGCAGCCTCTTCATCGCGCCATGCGTTCCTGCAGATCGTATAAACCATAATAGGTAAGAGAGATAACAAAAGACTATATCCTGAAAAAAATAATGCTTCCTATAACATTACTCTTGTTAGTGAAATCACAGATCCGCAATGTTTTAATTCTCCTCCAGCCCCTAAAGAAGCCCGGCATCTAGATCGATCCGGATAACAGTGATTGTAGGCAGCAGACCCCTGAGCTAACCTATCGTACAGAGCATAATGCATAAGATTATATCTGGTCTCAGGATGCTTGAGAAAATATACATTCACGGTAATCATTGCCTCATATTAGTGCATTGATTGAAAACAATCGCCTCTATGAAAAAAAATCTAAGATCATATCAGTAGCGATTAACTATAACCGTCTTAAACAGACCCGTGCTGTGACGTAATCAATAGAGAAATCATCTCTAGCGATCGTTGCCATACACACAGCGCAGCTTCGCTCTACATGGCCCTGTAAAATGTTTTACTACTCTTTACTGAGGGCTTTACAGGTATGCCTTCATGCGATTTTTAAACTCATCGAGCGACTCCTAAGGTGTCCTGACTATTCTTTTCTCAGTCAGCAAGCAATCTACAATCTATATCAGCACATCATTTCAGGAAAATTACCAAATGACCTGGGCAGTCCTCGATAACAAACTCAAAGTATTTTTATGAAGAAGTAGCGAATGTTTACCAAGAAGATGTCCGAATACATGAAGTTATGCGGCTGGCATCTTAGCCTGGAGAGGCTCTTCTACAGACCGTGTCGGATATGATCAAGCGTATGTGCCAAAAAATTAAACACCCCCCAGCTACAACACGCACAATACACTGCGGTTTTCTGATACTCTTTTTTGAAAGAAGATCAAGCCGATGCGTAACACTGCGGTAAGGTAAGCGGTATTTTAGCGAGCTTACGCTCTCAGTGTAATAGACGGTTATAAACCAAGCTCTGAGAGACAGGTATGATCGCTAGGGAAAACGGGTTGTCTGCCATGCCAGCCTTTGGGGACTGCAACAGCGAATCCAGGTCGGGTAATATCTGTAGTGAAAAAGAAATAAGGGCTGCATTTACGCTGTAAAGCGTACCTCAGAGTCTCTACATCAACTAAAAATAACTGTTAGGGCAAAGCCAGTCATCAAAAATGACAAAACATTCAAAAAAGAAATTACTAGAAATAATATAACAATGAAATCATACTTACTTGCTATTACCCAAATATTAAGTAATAATTAAAATCTCAAGTTTAAAACATACCCTCAATGGAGGCAACGTAAGCGCTCTCGCGATACTATCTTGTGAACTCGGTCAGGTCCGGAAGGAAGCAGCCGCAGCAAGCGACGTGTGCGCCGGGATGTCGCGTGCGGGGCCTCCACCCAACATAGGCCTGCCTGCGCTTGCTTGCTCTCCTAGAACTACTAGCGCCTTGCTGGAAAGAAAGCTCTTTAGGGGGAGAAAAAATCTGATGATCAGCCCAGGATTAGGTGCGTAATATTCGCCCATATTATAAGCATAACTGAACTCCATATCTGCAGATGATTGCCTGAGAAACCAGAGATGATACTATAGAAAATAGAACGTTTTCATCATCTCTCGCTCGCTGAAACAACCTGGTTTTGATTTAAACAACAATTCTCAGTTCTCATCTCATGCTTTCTGACTACAATGTTTTCATAATCGAAGCAATGCAATTAGTACAGCGCTGAATCGGGTTCAAATGCCTGGGCGGGGGGGGATTTCCTCAACTACATAGGTTCGTGCCGCGACTAGCAGTCATCTGCACAGTAAGGTGAAAGATATTGCTGACTTGGCCACAACTAATTATTCTACCACCGAGAGTCAGTTAGAACATGCCAGTATTACATAATCAGGTCTCTAATCGAGAATTGCGGGCACGTATGCTATCTGAAACAGAGCCACGCACGACTGTCTCTTTTTACCGATATTTTGTCCTACATGACCCACATGGCTTCCGTGATAATCTTTATCGTGCTTTCACAGAGCTAAACGTGTTCTGCCGCGTTTATATCGCTGCAGAAGGTATTAACGCTCAAATTAGCGTACCTCAGGGCCTCTTTAGCGATTTTTGCGAGGTATTGCGCACCGCGCATCCGCAGCTAGATAACGTGCGATTAAATGTCGCCTTAGACAACAAAAGAAAATCTTTCTGGATGCTACGCATGAAAGTGCGAGAACGTATCGTTGCCGATGGTATTGAGGATCCCACATTTAACCCAGAGAACGTTGGAGTTTACTTGAAAGCGGAAGACGTTAATGCGATGGCAGATGATCCGGATGCTATATTTGTGGATATGCGAAACCATTATGAGTATGAGGTGGGACATTTCGATAATGCCATTCAGGTTCCATCCAATACCTTCCGTGAACAACTGCCGATGGTCCTAGATATGCTACGCAATGAGAAAGATAAAAAAATTGTTATGTACTGCACCGGCGGGATCCGCTGTGAAAAAGCTAGCGCGTGGATGTTACATAACGGCTTCAAAAAAGTGTATCACGTAGAAGGCGGGATTATTGAATACGCTCGCCGCTCGCGAGCTAAGGGCCTTCCAATGAGATTTTCTGGTAAGAATTTTGTATTTGACGAACGTCTGGGGGAGCGTATTACGTCAGAGATTATTGCTCATTGCCACCAATGCGGCGTACCCTGCGACAGACATACTAATTGCCGCAATCAGTATTGCCATTTGTTATTTATACAGTGCTTCGTTTGTATTGAGAAATATACGGGCTGCTGTAGCCTAACCTGCCGGGACAAGCTATCGCTGCCGCTTCCAGAACAGCGTTCTCGCCGTGCTGCGCGGGGAGACAGACGGGGATAGAGAAAGCTATTCAATAAACCTCTCGGATTCCGGAAAAGCGCTAACTGACGGATGATGAGGCCTTGCAGACAAGATCCTAGAGCGTTTATGAGGGGTCCGCAATGCTTCGGTAGATGCTGTTGCTCGCAGTATGAATTCTACAGAAAAGCATGAATTTCTTCGAATGCACGAGATGGTATACTCTCATAATCGAAGTCTTTTATGACGACCACTGAACATTACTTCCCCGGTACTCTCTTAGCCTACAATACAACGCAAGACGCTCTCATGGAACTTTCTACTACTCTAAGCTTGCAATCATAGATTTGCATCAATCAATGTTGCATCACACCTAGCCAAAGAAATACTCAGTCTTAGAAAGACCCGTCATCGGGGCGATAGCTACGAACAAAAACGCTAACCGTCTTCTGCAAAGGCGTAGAAGGTAATACTCAAAAACTACACGGCACCGCGTATCTTCAGGGTAGCGAAAATATTTTTCGAAAAAAAAGCGTACCAATAGGGAGTCATTCTATGCTAACCTGAGGAGGTGATTACAGATCAAGGAAGAGTAGCCTAGTAACACGCCTATGCGTGCGATTATCACCTATTTTAGATAAAACATACGCAGTAACACATTTTTTTTATGAAACGTTAGAACGTATTCAAGAATAGTACAGTAGAGAAAGTATTTTCCTGACGATTAAGATATATATTAACGAATGCTACCACTGATGAGATGTCGTGGGGTATACAAGCGTGTTCCTGACGGGAACTTATTGCCAAGGCAGGGCCCTTCAAGCTGAAAGGGAGGGAAGATGAAAAACTATAAGACGTCTTGCGCAAGAGAAAACCATTCTGACCCAAGGCCAAAGTATGATTCTATTAACAGATACGCGACATGCCATATGCGCAACAAGCATCTTCAGTTATGTATCTAGACCTACTCACTCTGTTAGAGGGAGCTTATACTCGGTCTTCAGGCATACCAAGAACCGCTGAGGCAAGGATCTAGTTTCTTTTTTTCAAAGGTATGATCATTACACTCTCTAGTGACGAGAGTAATGTGTATCGTTAGCGGCCTCAACTGAAGCTGCCCAAATTTTCAGCACAGTAGTTAAGTGAGATTCAGCATAGCACTCTTCATGCAGAGTGCTACTATGTAAGTAATTTGAGACAGAGCCTTTCATGCGTCACGCTCTCTAATGTCATATAGCACCTGACATCATACTCTGTTTTTTTAAAATCATGGCATAAAACTGGCTATATTCCTTTATCAAAAAAAAATTTAAAAGCGGTGAGATTAATGACTAAATATCGCGTATTGACCTGGTTATAAAATTTGTTAAATGATGAAGTATCATGCCGTTCTATGATAAACGGTACCTAACTCGCTTCCTACCAGAATAATCATTCAACACCTGTCGGAGATACGCCCAGTAGTAATTTAAACATCAATTTAACTAATTACCCTCATGTCTGTATGTCACGCTCACATACCATGTTAATCATTAACACCGAAGTAAACGCACCCTGATTAGAAGAATGGCGAGAGCTACGCCGGCAAACAAACCTATCGCCTCTCCATGTATGTAGAAATCGTTGATGCATCCATCTATATTCTCAGAAAATTGAGCTGCTGAGGAGTGTTTGTGTAAATAATTATCTTATTGATTTGCAGTCATTTATTTTCTATAGCACCTATTTACTGAAATAAATTTAGTCGGCTAAGATATTGATGAACAATCACTTCGATTTTTCAATCTATCCTGGGGTAAGGCCTCTTTTTTACAAAAGGCACTTTATCAATTGATGAAGCGTGGCAAGGCCACGTAAAGTTTTTTCGCCTGCTGTTTCTAGCAAGGCGAATTTGTGCTCGCTGTTCCTTTTCTGAACAGCAATAATCAAATCGGCATGGGCCATACGGTTCCCCTTGAAGACCGTTACGACGGCAATATAGCCGACCACAGGTTTAGTAACTTAATGAAGTATATAATTAAAAGCCTTTTCTTCCGTACTGCCACCGCTTTTACCTATCCGGATAATGGCTTCCGTCTGTATATCATCTTCAAAAAAACTGCAGAATGTCAATGCAGCTTGAGTCCATCATTAGATCGCTGATTCTAATCAAGAAGATAGGCTGACCGAGACCGGTTTCGGTAGTTTTCTTAACGGCTTCATAGGTCAGCGTGCCGAAATAGGCAACTATCCCCACCCGATTAGATGGATGAATATACCCCGGCATAATTCCGATGATATATTCTCCCAAGGTGGTCATGCCCGAGCAGTTGAGCCGTATCATGCATTCCCTGCATTGTGCAAGCTGAATCTGTAATTTTATCATATCTAGCGCTAAGATTCCTTAGCCTGATGCCTGGATCATCCGCCTCAAAAATTTAATCGTTGTAAAACAGCGATGATACGCAAATAATAGATGCGATGGTGGCAGTTTTGTCAACGGACTCACGCATGGTATTAAAAACCGGCAAACTCAGAGGTTCGGTCAAAAGTTTCCCCAAGCGTAATACCGCCAAGTATTTTGGTACCATAGGCCAGCGCTTGTTTAAAATGAAACACGCTGTATCTTTGGATAAACAACTGGACAATAACTGTGATATTTTTATTAATTAATATAGACATTACTGCCCCTCCGTCTCTGGAACAACTTGCTGAACTGTGCTAATCAGACCTGCAGGGGCGATAATCTTACGACCGATCTCTACTTAAACATTTAACCCTCAGTATTGTATTCTTGCGTACTAGACTTCCTCCTAGGGGGGGGAGACTAATGTTTACCTTAGATGCGGCGGCAATGAAGCCCGATGCAATCAGATCGCAGCAAACGATAGCATCAAAAAATTGAGTAGCAGCGCCTTCACTTGCCTCTTTGACAGGATGAACTTGCGCGCGCCTCGGTCATGCATGCTTGGGTGACACCGCCACCAATATCAAGAAAGTTATGAACTCCCTACCGTGCAGTTTGACAACGTCCGTCGGCCCTGTCCGCTAGGATAGGGCCGACGCAGTATACAACCGATGTTGCGCCACATCCCTACATAGCCCCCTATCTCCCCCTAAGTAGCATGTACTATTGAGGTTTATCTTCCTGACTGTGATTGCGCATCTAGAGCAGTTCCGGATCGCGGAATTAGGTATGTCTATCGGCACTCAACTGAACGTCAAGGCAAACAAGATCGCCTTCTAAAGAAGTATCGCTATCCCCATAGATTGTTTATTTAACTGACTGTTCTGCTGCACTATTCAAATCTAATTTAAACACTATCATCTAGCGGCCCTGATGAAGATTGTGGACCAATTAACGGGCTCAGTACCACGCTGTATTCATCAATTTCGGCATTTCTTCAGACACCTTTTTCAAGGATCATACCTCCTTCGGCTGATGTCATAAACACCGCGCACCATTGTAACGCGATCAACAACACCCTCCCATATATGGCTCTTTAGCACTGTTGATAAGTGCCTCAACTAACTCTTCTAAACCGGAGGCGATTTTTAAAGCGGACTCTTCTGCTTCGCGCGGCGTATTGCAGAGCTATCCGAGAGGGATCCGTAATCCGTAGCGCGCGCAGAGCGGTTTTCCTGCCATTGATGTACACGTATAATCCTTTCTTCTCCTACATCTAAGAAGTGTCGGCGTGCCGGCATTGCAGCGTCGTCTTTCTACACTTAAGCCACGGGCCTCGGCGGTGAGAAGAGGCTTTATATATCCAGCGAACAATCATATGATTTGCTACACGTCAAGCAATAGTCGAATCGGGTCTTCCAGCACATCCTTCACCGTCACTAAAAAGCTTATGGATTCTTTACCGTCGATCAGCCTGTGGTCATAAGAGAGCGCTAGATACATCATAGGCAAAATAACGACCTTACCTCCTACGGCCATTGGCCGATCCTTGATGACATGCATGCCCAGAATTGCGCTTTGAGGCGGATTGATGATGGGTGTCGATATCAATGAGCCGAACGTCCCGCCATTAGTAACTGTAAAGCTACCACCGGTCAATTCCTCGACTGTTAGTGTGCCGTTGCGACCCTTAAGAGCGAATTGTTTAATTTTTTTCTCAATACCCGCCATCCCTAGCATGTCGATATCTTTTAGCACTGGCGTGACCAAACCTCGCGGGGTGGACACCGCGATACTGATATCAAAATAATGTCGGTAAACCACATCTTCGCCATCAATGGAAGCATTGACTTCCGGAAAGCGTTTTAATGCCTCTAATACCGCCTTAATATAAAATGACATGTATCCAAGACGGATGCCGTGGCGTTTTTCAAATGCTTCACCGTACTGCTGACGTAGAGCCATCACCGGCTGCATATTCACCTCATTGAAGGTAGTCAGCATGGCGGTGCTATTTTTCGCTTCAACTAAACGTTGGGATACGCGATGACGCAGGCGGGTCATCGGAACGCGTTTTTCGCGACGATTGCCGATTGGCGCCGGGGCGCTCTGCTCCCTGACGACCTCTTTTTCAACGTCTTCGTGGGTGAGATCGTCATTTATGCCGCTGTTTTTTATGACCTCGGCATTCAAATCATGATCGGCGATGAGCTGGGAAATGGTCAGGCATGACGTGTCATGGCTCGCTGCTTCCAGAATTTTCTGGTGGCCCTGAACCATAGCGGTTTTTTGGGTATAGAGCTGTTCGGTCTGAGCCTGGCCTGTACTATCTCTCCTGCGAAGACGCCCCAGCACTTGCCTGGAGGTAACAGTCGAACCTGCATCTTCTAACACTTCTTCCAGAATACCAGCTTCCGGTGACAGCACTTCTAGCACCACCTTATCGGTTTCAAGCTCGACCAGCACCTCATCACGCTGGACGGGTTCACCGGGGGTTTTATTCCAATTAACAACGGTAGCATCCGAAATCGATTCAAGCAGGTCAGGCACCAGAATATCTACGTTACTCATGCTCTATCCTTAGCTGTTAATTAACATTCAGAGCGTCGTTCACCAGATTTTTCTGCTGAATCTGGTGAACGGAAATATACCCCGCCGCCGGCGTCGCTGAAGCAGGGCGACCAGCATAGGTTAGGGTAGCCCCTTTGGATATTACTTGGCGGAAATGGTGCTGGCTGCAATACCAGGCGCCCTGATTCTTATGCTCTTCCTGGCACCATACGAAGTCCTGAATATGCGCGTAGGGTATTAGCGCCTCCCGAACAGCCTGCACCGGGAACGGATAGAGTTGCTCAACTCGCAAGATTGCTACATCTTTCTGCCTATTTTTTCTTCTTTTATTTAATAAATCATAATAGACTTTTCCGGAGCACATCACGACACGCTTGACGCCCGGTAAGTTAAGGTCGTCGACCTCACTAATGATTAAATGAAAACTACCATTAGCCAGTTCATCTAATGAGGAGACTGCCAGAGGATGACGAAGAAGCGACTTGGGTGACATAACAATCAGCGGGCGACGCATATTTTTCAATGCCTGACGCCGCAACATATGATAAAATTGCGCAGGCGTCGACGGAATGCATACCTGCATATTTCTCCCCGAGCATAGCTGTAGATAGCGCTCCAATCGAGCAGAGGAATGCTCCGGTCCGTGCCCTTCATAGCCGTGTGGCAGCAACATCACCAAACCACACATCTGTCCCCATTTCGCCTCACCAGAACTAATAAATTGATCGATCACTACCTGCGCGCTGTTGGCAAAATCACCGAACTGCGCTTCCCAAATTACTAGGGCGCGCGGAGACGCAGTAGCGTAACCATATTCAAACGCCAAAACTGCCTCTTCCGATAGCACTGAGTTCCAGATGTGGAAACTGCCCTGGCCCTTTCGGACATGATCCAGAGGGGTATAACTCGAGCCGTTTTTCTGATGATATACTACGGCATGCCGGTGGAAAAACGTACCACGAATGGTATCCTGCCCTGATAAGCGCACCGGAATCCCCTCATCCAGCAGCGTGGCATAGGCTAGTGTTTCGGCCCCGCCCCAATCGAAAGGCTTTGTACCCATCGCCATAGAAGCCCGGTTCTGGTATAACTTTTTAACTTTCGGATGCAGGTGAACGCTGTGTGGCACCTTGCTAATACGCTGGGAGAGCGCCTGCAAATGTTTGCTATCTATCTGGATAGGGCACCCTTCATCCCGAGCGTGGTTGTGATTGTAGCGCGACCAGGCGGTGAGGGAACGCTTCTTCATCTGGCGCCACTCTTGCACTACACAGTCGCCGCAATCTAATGCGGAACGGAACACATGAATCATTTCACTAGCGTCCGCAAGAGTAATGATCCCCTCGCGCTCCAGGCGCGCAGCGTAAATTGTTCGAGGTGTAGGATGTTTGTTTATCTTCTGGTACATCAGCGGCTGAGTAGCACTTGGTTTATCGGCTTCATGATGGCCGTGGCGGCGATAGCACACTAAATCAATCATCACATCACGCTTAAAAGTATTACGGAAATGTAGCGCTACCCGGGTGACAAACACTACTGCTTCTGGATCATCAGCGTTCACGTGGAAAATCGGTGCTTCTACCATTTTACCGATATCGGTACAATATTGGGTAGAACGCGCGTCGTACCGATTAGAAGTGGTAAAACCAATCTGGTTATTGATAATGATGCGCACTGTCCCACCTACATCGTAGCCGCGTGCCTTGGACATATTTAAAGTTTCCTGCACGACCCCCTGGCCGCTGATAGCCACGTCGCCATGCAGTGTGATTGGCAGCACCATGTTACTCCTCCCCTCCCTTAGCCGGTCGATGCGCGCCCGTACCGATCCCATTATTACAGGGCTTACTATTTCCAAATGCGAAGGGTTAAATGCCATCACCACGTTCACCATCCCGCCTTCAGTTAACAGATCGGAGGAAAATCCCTGGTGATATTTAACATCACCGGCCCTTAAGTGTCCGGTGTACTTAGCAGAGAACTCGTCGACAAGATCCTGTGGCTTTTTTCCTAATACATTCACCAACACGTTCAGGCGGCCGCGATGCGCCATACCTAGTACAATTTCTCGCGTTCCGTTACTGCCGGCATAACGCACGATCTCTTTGAGCAAGGGAATCAGCGCATCGCCGCCCTCTAAAGAGAAACGCTTAGCGGCAGGGAACTTGGCACCTAAATAACGTTCAATCTCTTCTGCTGCGGTCAGCTCGGAAAGAAAACGCCTTTTCTCTTCGCCACTGAAGCTTGGCTGGCCTACTACTGATTCCATGTGCCGCTGAATCAAGCGTTGCTCGTCGAGATTGGTAAGGTGCATATATTCTGTGCCGATGACGCCGCAATAGGTCTTTTTCAGCGCCCCATACAACTCCCCTAATTGCATAGTTGTGCGGCCAATGGCAAATGAACCAACGTTAAATCTTTTCTGAAAGTCTGCTTCGGTGAGATCATGGAAAGCGGGATGCAAATCAGGAACGATAGCTTTTTGCCATAATTTTAAAGGATCTAGAGTAGCGTTCTGATGCCCGCGCAAGCGGAAAGCGGTGATAAGCTGTAGAACTTGCATCTGCTTTGAGTTGATATCTGAATAATTGACCAAGGAGGTGTGGCGTGCTGAGTTCTGGGCAAAGCAGCGGCAATATTCCCGTATTTTGGAATGGAGCTGATCGGGATTGACGCCCGTGCCCGATAGCTCTTTAAAAATTTCATGCCAGCTCGCATCAACAGCGGCGGGGTGAAGCAAAAAATTTTCATATAGCTGCTCTAGGTAGGACTGGTTTGCACCCGATAGATAGGAGGAGTCCAACCAGGCCTTTATTACGCTATTCTGCATTATGCTTCCTTACGCTTATGAAGCTTCAGTGTGCGCCTTAATTCATCTTTGATCGGATAACATAAATCCGCCACTTAGTCGGCACATGAACCTTTCGAAACTCTTTCGTATCAAAAAAATTTTGTAGAACAGTTAATTAGAATCTGCTAGCTTTTTTTCAAAAGACCGTCTGATACTAATGCCTTGCCTATAACTCACAAAAACATCCCGCATCCCTTTTAGAGATGATACTCCAACAACATGCTCGTGATGTGACCTTTTACCTTAGTAGAGTTTCAATTTTCTTTTAGCATACGCTGACATTACTCATCACTCTGAAATCGAAAACATCAACAATCGCATCATACGAGAGACTACAGTTTGTAAGAGTATTTGCTATCCCTCTGATTAAAATTTATTGAAACACATTATGCTATTCATACATGAACCTTTATTACAAAAGGTTTCTCCGAATTCAGTAAAGTTTTAGACAATGATTTTCTCAGCCCAAGCTATCTATTTCGATACATGATCTCCATGGACAGGAGAAAGTTGAAAGTTATCTTCTGCACTCACTTCCCACAAGGAGCTCAAGAAGCGCCCCGCTCTAGAAGTATGAATAGATAAGTCAGTCATTATGCTAAATCAGCAGAGAGCGATAATGTTTAACCGAAATCCCAGCAACTTATGACTCTGCTCAAGCTATTATCACGGCCATTATGATCAAATCGGAATTTTCTTTTTGCTCCGGGCAGTGCATAGAGGCGTTGACTCGCTCTTGATGACGTCTAGAGCTGCCGCTACTAGGAATCTTAGATTCGCCTGAGCGAAGTACAGTAAGCGAGAAAAACAATCTCTCTCAGCATAAGAACCTCAACACGTCGTGTGAATAATTCATATGGGCTTGTATAGCGCTTGCCTGAAGGATTTTAATGACGGAATATAAACTCACACCACCATGTGTACGGTGTTAACAAACACGAAGTTTATCATCATCATAATGTAGCAGCAGATAGCGCAATACATGCAATTATCTATGCTGCGCTCTCACATAGCATCACTAAAAAGATTCAAGATCTACCGAATTTAATAAAACTAACGTACTGAAATAAGCCATTATTGTCTGATATACCGACGCAGAAAAGTCTGGGCATATGAACCGCGTTATAATATGCGTCATAGTACGCTGCTAAAAGCAGAATCTGACCGGCATGAGTGACATCTAGAAAAACAGTAGATTATCTCTAGAACCAACTAGATTTAACAAAAATCGCTCTATTCACAATACTCTTTTGAGTGTTCATCTGATGAACAGCCAAGCGAAATAGACAATGCTGCCAATTAATCATGAGAGGAGGGTGCTTTTCATCACCATACTAGACTATCATGCATGCCGTACACGGCCCGCAGGGCGTAAAAATAGTCCTGCAGTGTAGGCAAACTCACCCCCTCCTTCATAAAATGATCGTCTATGCATTTTGATTACGAGAAGGCTTCAAAAGAAAGAGGAGGCGTAGCTCATGTAACGCTACTCGACGAACGTTTATGACTCATGAACGCTTCATCATCTCAAAAAAATCATCATTAGTTTTGGTCATAGCTAACTTATTCATCAGGAACTCCATCGCATCAATTTCACCCATTGGGTGAATAATTTTACGTAGAATCCACATTTTTTGCAGCTCTTCTTGGTTGGTAAGCAGCTCTTCTTTACGGGTACCGGAACGGTTGTAATCGATGGCCGGGAAAACGCGTTTTTCGGCGATTTTACGAGATAGGTGAAGTTCCATATTTCCCGTGCCCTTAAACTCTTCGTAAATTACTTCATCCATTTTCGAACCGGTATCAATAAGTGCAGTGGCAATGATGGTCAGGCTACCGCCTTCTTCCATATTACGTGCGGCGCCAAAGAAACGTTTCGGACGATGTAGAGCGTTAGCGTCGACACCACCGGTCAATACCTTGCCGGAAGCGGGTACGACGGTGTTATAGGCGCGGGCTAGGCGCGTGATAGAATCCAACAAAACAATAACATCTTTCTTATGTTCAACTAGGCGTTTAGCTTTTTCTATTACCATCTCAGCGACCTGCACGTGGCGAGACGCCGGCTCATCGAAAGTTGAGGCAATGACTTCACCTTTTACCAAACGCTGCATCTCCGTCACTTCTTCCGGACGTTCATCGATCAGCAATACCATCAGTACGCAGTCGGGATGATTATAGGCGATGCTTTGGGCAATATTTTGCAGCAGCATCGTTTTACCGGCTTTTGGCGGTGCCACGATCAGCCCGCGCTGACCGCGCCCAATAGGCGAGGCCAGATCCAGAACGCGCGCGGTCAAGTCTTCGGTTGATCCGTTTCCGCGCTCCATCCGCAAGCGTGAATTAGCGTGCAGAGGCGTGAGGTTTTCAAATAGAATCTTGTTGCGAGCGTTTTCCGGTTTATCGTAGTTAACTTCATTGACTTTCAGTAGAGCAAAATAGCGTTCACCCTCTTTCGGTGGACGGATCTTGCCGGAAATCGTATCGCCGGTACGCAGATTAAAGCGGCGGATCTGGCTAGGAGAGACATAAATATCATCAGGACCGGCAAGGTAGGAACTATCGCTTGAGCGGAGAAAGCCGAATCCATCTTGTAAAATTTCCAGAACACCATCGCCGAAGATATCCTCGCCACTCTTTGCATGCTGCTTAAGGATGGCGAAGATGATATCTTGTTTTCGCATGCGAGCCAGGTTTTCCTGTCCCATACTCTCGCCGAGGGTTACTAGCTCTGAAACCGGCGTGTTTTTTAATTCAGTAAGATTCATAATAATGGGTTCTTAAGCTCGGGGGTGTATCTCTTGAACTGATATTGTGGATGGTATGGCAGCGTAAAAACGTGCCTGTCTATGGCAT
This sequence comes from secondary endosymbiont of Ctenarytaina eucalypti, assembly GCF_000287335.1. Taxonomy (GTDB): domain Bacteria; phylum Pseudomonadota; class Gammaproteobacteria; order Enterobacterales; family Enterobacteriaceae. Next base: position 104,319 of record NC_018419.1, on the reverse strand, counting down.
TGAATCCCGGTAACACCCGGTTGGGTGTTATGCAAATAAATTGATAAAAATATGAATAATAAGAAGATTGAGACTAAGAGTACCTAACAACGAATTGATGTAATCCCTATGGCCTGTGACCTACATTAGTCATATTTAATGCTTTCTTACAACAGGTTTCGGGTCAAGAGTAAAGCTGAGATTAAACAAACAGGTAAGATCAAAAATTGCAGTGGAGATGAACCAATCATAGTTCTTGATGGGCGTTTGGCAGTCAATATAAGAAATGCTTATAAACGGCAAGCGCCCATAGAGGAAGAGGTGCAATACCGCTTATAGATTTGCGTTAAGGAACTCTTTCAACTGTCCCTTGGACAGGGCCCCGACCTTAGTCGCTATTACTTTACCATCACGGAACAATAATAGAGTTGGAATACTTCGGACACCATATTGCGGTGCAGTGACCGGATTCTCCTCGATGTTCAATGTAGCGATAGTTAGTTTACCAGCGAACTCATCAGCAACTTCTGCCAAAATAGGTGACATCATTTTACAAGGACCACACCATTCGGCCCAAAAATCGACTAAAAAAACACTTTTAGCCTGTAGCACGTCTTTTTCAAAGCTTTTATCACTAAGATGAATCATGTTATCGCTCATACTTGTACTCCACCGAATCATAGTTACCTGCCGTTACAGGCATGACCAACAAGAGATGAACTTTATGCACTGACCTAATATAATAGTTAAGTTCTATATATCTTTAATTATTAAATAACAAGGTCTCACCGCAGGCGATCTCATTTCATTATGAGATATAATTATAGCATAATATACTGGAAAGAGTAATATTTTCACTGAACTGATAGCATAACATGTATCGCCTGAATTAATTTTCAATCAATCGAGAAGTGTTCCTAGTGCGCCGTGCATTAATCCGTACATTAAGAGATAAATGTTAAAATATTTGAAATTTTATGTCTATGTAATAACTAACGTGTTTTATAGGTAGACGTACAAAGAGATTGCGGGTTAGGCATAAAGCCTATAGCGGAACAACACTTGGCTTTTTAATAGTTACACCTCAATATATCTTGAACAAGTCCGACGGCAGGGCGTCAACAAATGCATTAACCTTTCACTCTGATTATAACACCTGCGTATGCGCTAACAGCAAGCTGCTGATACTGTCAAGTCATTAGCTGGGTCAAACTATAGTCTAAAAAAATGAGACGCGCCGCTAGGAGCGCTGTGATTAGGATAAACAGATAAAAGTATTAGAAGTATAGGGTTGTGCGTTCCTGAATCCTATGAAGCAAGCCGATTTTTGATCCTAAACAGCACTGCGCTAAATTGCGCACCACAAGAAAGGAGAAAGTAACACAGCATAATTTAGCATACGTTATGCTTGCTTCTATTAAAAATAAGGGTAAGTAATCAATCAGCTTATCTATAATACTATGTACATTTCAACTAATAACCTCTGTGATAAAACATAATTTTAAAATCACCACTTGTTATTTATAAAAAACTTTTGTAAGCGGCATGATGCTCTTAAGGACCGTTAGTCAGATCATTGCTGTACATCGATATGGCCACCCTTCTTTTCCTGGTCTTTGTTGCATCACTTGACTTTATGAAAAGTGAGTGGCTCGTAAGTTTGTTGTAAAGCTATGTGACTTGATGTGACATCTTTCTAATGGCGTCTTCCGGCGCAGCCCCTGCCTGACCATTATACGAAAAAACCTCGTTCCCGTGCCTAAATCATTACGCAGGCTCAGATTAGCATCTAGAAGTGTTGCGAAAAGAACATAACTTTTGTTCAGCAGTGAGGACCAGTAAGGTACCAGACTTCTTTCTGTTTCTACGGCTGACTAGTTTTCTGCGCTAATCGTAGTTTATTATTAGATCGATATTATCGACATCAGATGATGTTGACCTAGATTCTCCGCTATGGTACGGGATCAAATCCGGTAAGGACATGTCTCTCAGTAGTGCTTCTATCAAAAAATCATGAAAAATCACTTCAGGTGTCTTGCGCTGCACCACTAGATCACTCGGACTATAAAACTTTACGTTTCCGATACCATACATACTACTAATCGACCTATACTTCTTCGCCAACAACTACAAGCCTAGTTTGATTAACCGGTAGATAAATTTTGTCACAACATATTGATATTTTTATACTAATATTTACTCTGCACCCTCTTTCTAAACAAAAGAGGCCCCACTAACGGAATGGCCTCATAAGTTTAAGTCAAGCCTGCGCCTACGCTGTACAGCCTTCAAAAAAAGATTAAATAGCCGCTTTATTATCAGCAGCCTAGTGATGGTGCCATCTACCTCGCGCGGCACTCATCTACGCCTTCTATCAGTAGCTTGCCCTTTTCATACAGCAACAACTTATTGGTCTATACATTCTCTCGGAGCACCGCGCCGCTTGCGGGACTTATTCTCAGTAGACGTAGTCCGCTATTATAAAATTTTTTTATTATAGAGACTTGAAACTGAAACAATATGTAGTAAACCGAGGTGATTATTTCCTGATTTTTTCAACAATAGCACTGAGCGCGGTAAGGATATGTGAGAAACCGATAGATCTAAGATCACAGAGATTTTCTACTAAAATATTCATACACAAGAAAAGTATGATTATCTATTATGTAATGAAGCCGCCCTGAATTTGCTGTGCCTAGGTAATCGGCTGTTATGATACGCCATATCAAACTGCAAGACACATGCCGGGCTAAATAGAATTAGCGACAATCTTAGGAAAGTGCGATACAGTAAAAAAATACTTCACATCTGAAGGTAAGTAATGATATACGATCAGTATCAGGGGTTGATTTTTGATATGGATGGGACGCTAGTTAATACGGCACCTACACACCGTAAAGCCTGGAAACAAGCTCTGGCTCCTTACGGAATGCAGTTCGACGAGGCAGCTGTGGTCTTATTAAGCGGAGCGCCAACCTGGTATATTGCAAAAATGATCATTGAAAGTCATCAAATAGACATGGATCCCTATCAGTTATCTCGTGAAAAAAATACCGCGCTGTATAATATTTTCTTTGACGATATAACTACGCTACCCTTGATCGAGGTTGTCAAACACTACCATGGTCATCGTTTAATGGCGGTCGGCACCGGAAGTGAGCATGCCGTGGCAAAGGCTCTATTGCATTATCTCGGGCTCCTAAAATATTTCAATGCCATTGTCGGCGCAGATAATGTTACTTATCATAAACCCGATCCGCAAACCTTCCTGCGATGCGCAGAGCTAATCGGTGTCCAACCCGAAACCTGTGTGGTTTTTGAGGACGCTGACCTTGGTATCATGGCAGCAAAAGCTGCAAACATGGCGGTTGTTGATGTTCGGAAGATGCTCGTTGCATAACGAGTTTCATTGTTATCTTTTGAGTCAACTTATTTCTCTCTGTAAGACATGCTTGTGTAATTAGGCCTTATGAGAAATAACATACCTGAGTTAAAAATATGTTTTACTAAATATTTATAGAAAAAACATGGTGTTCTATTACTCAATAAAGCCGTTCAAGACTTAAGAGTCTATCTAAAACCGCTAATAGCCTTGAATGAGCAGGAACCCGATATTTAAACCTAAAAAACTATCCGCTGCGGGAGGTCAATTTGATCCCGGATGTATCAATCGCTCTTTCCTGGCTCACAGCCAATCCTCAAGTACTTACGGGTATTCGTCGTGGCATTGAGCGTGAAGCGTTGCGTGTCAATGTTAATGGCAGCTTAGCGAAGACACCGCACCCCGAATCGCTCGGATCGGCGTTGACTCATCAGTGGATCACTACCGATTTTGCCGAAGCACTACTAGAGTGTATTACGCCGGTCGACGACGATATCCTACATATGCTTATAGTGTTGCGTGATATCCATCGCCATGTCATTCTCCATCTAGGAGAGGAACGCCTATGGCCTATGAGCATGCCGTGTTTCATTGACAGCGCTCAACCAATCGAATTAGCGCAATACGGCAGTTCTAATATCGGACGCATGAAAACACTTTACCGCGAGGGATTAAAGAATCGCTATAGCGCTCTGATGCAGATGATATCTGGCGTGCATTATAATTTCTCTTTACCGATGGTTTTTTGGCAGGCCTATGCCAATATTAGCAACGAGGCGAATGGAAAAGAGGTTATTTCGGCTGGCTACCTAAAACTTATCCGTAACTATTATCGATTCGGCTGGATTATTCCATATATTTTTGGCGCCTCACCGGGTATCTGTCCATCTTTCCTCACAAACCGCCTAACCGATCTACCGTTTGAACATTCACCTTCTGGGCTGCTGTATCTTCCCTATGCCACCTCATTACGCTTGAGCGATTTAGGCTACACCAATCAATCGCCAAGTCAGCTAGGTATTACCTTCAACCATTTGACCGAGTATGTCCGAAGTCTAAAACAAGCGATTAATAAGCCTTCCGACCACTATCAAGACCTAGGATTGCAACGGAATGGCCGTTATCTCCAGCTAAATACAAATGTGTTACAAATAGAAAATGAGTTATATGCACCAATACGGCCCAAGCGAGTGACGCGTGAGGAAGAGTCCCCGTCTGACGCACTGATGCGCGGCGGCATTGAGTATGTGGAAGTGCGTTCTTTAGATATAAACCCTTTTTCGCCAGTGGGCATTGATGAGGAGCAGGCGCGATTTCTAGATCTTTTCCTAATTTGGTGTACGCTAGCTGAATCGAGGGATATGAGCGAGGAGGAGTTACTCTGTACTCGAAACAACTGGAATCGGGTTATCCTCGAAGGGAGAAAACCTGGCCTAATGCTCGATCTTTACTGCAATGGTACAGAGCAGTCACTAACTAATCTAGGAAAATGGCTATTTAGCGATCTGCGGCGTGTAGCCGAAGCCCTCGACAGAAATCAGGGCGATACGCACTACCAAAAGGTATGCGATAACCTAGTAACGGTTTTTGATTATCCCGAGCGTACGCTATCCGCCCGTTTTCTTGATAAATTGATCGAGCATGGCATTAGTAGATTAGGCACCCTGTTGGCCAACGAGTATCGCCAAACACTGAGGTATGAACGACTAGAGGTGCTGAGGGAAAGCAATCTTGATAATGAACGGAGGCGCTCCTGGCAGCAGCAGCATATCTTAGAGGCGGCGGATAAACTAATGTTCGATGAGTTTTTAGCAAAAAAAAACAGAAGATGAAAAAAGAAAAGGAGATAGCATCCCTATAATTCCGAAAAAAATTCCAATCCCTACTTTACAGTAGGGGGCATTTTTTTGTCGCAATAGTCAACTCTGCCTCTCCGTAAGTTTATGCATTGGAAATGCATCTAGTGTTTTTCAGGATGACCGAATGTTTTTTAAAAAATAAAGTTTATGAGTTATTAGATGTTAGATAGGCTCTTCTCAAGTGCTGTAGAAGTTTGACCAGGATCATCCTCTCAGCTAACGACGAATCTTAGTCACACAAACGGAAGATAATCTATTATAATCTTTATAACCTGGAAGATGATATCTTGTCAGTACAGTGCTGTCTGTAATAATCTCTTCTCTTTGTGCAGGGTCTTAATCTTTTTCTCATCTGGTGATTGCAACTGTGTTTTAACACTGACTGCGTGGGGCCCATCTTGAAACACCTCTTAACAGGAAAGAAAATAGGTATAGCATTGCTGCTTTGATGCGATCAATAAAAACATTGATAGTTTAATATATCCCGATAACCACTATAAAACGGCATTTTTTGATACAAAACTAGAAGTTTTTACATGCTGCTTGAGAAAACACCTGAAAGTGTAGTACGTATTCAGGAATAACTACATCAATCACTAAAGCGCATGTTCACGTTTTTATGCTATGATTAACTATCTTGACTGACTATGCTGAGAAAGGATCGTGTCCTCGTGATCGTCTAAAAACGTTTTTTATATACAGCTCAATAGCTGACTTATTGAGCTGTATATAAGAGAATTGCACGAAGTGAAAACCTTGTTATCAGTGTGACAGTTAATGATGTTCATCATGTTAAAATATTTCTGTGGTATGGCGCTATGTGTTGACATAAGTATAGTGCCCTGATAAGGGAATTACCTAAAATTTCGATTTTTCAATAAAGCTGATCGGACATCGCAATGCCTTGCAGAAAGTTATCTGCGCTATTCTGTCGAGAATAAGATTCTCGTTATAAAAACATTCGCGCACGATAACCCCCTCTCTTTTTACCTCGTTCCGGATCTCACTACCGGGATAGTGATCTTATAGCGGCTAGCGAGCACTTTTTAGAAGCACTCTTCAGAATCATGCCTGCATTACACAAAGCCATGGCTCATAAGTCCAGGCGCCCACAATTCTAATAACCTAATGCCTCTATCTCCGAGCTCATTGATGATAATGAGCAACGTGAACAAAATGAATACAGCCTGTTGGTGATATGCCGTCAAAGCACTCATCTTTGAAAGATAATTATTCATTGTATTCTTTTTATGATCTTTCGGGCATAGCGCGTGCAATGATTTTGATTCATTTCTGACCACGCAACGGCTACAATGCTTCCACGCTTCGCTATCGACTACGAGAAAAATTTTTGTCTTCTTATGTTATGGTGATTTTACCTGATCAAGAACTACGTTATGCATGAATATGCCATGATCTCATGCTGCGGGAAGTAGTTAGAGAAAATCATTATTATATCGATAATAAAGCTTTTCATGAGATCTAACTGGATCACACGCATGGATTGGTTAAATAAACTATTTTAATGTAGTTAGTCTAGTCCGGAGCTTGATTTTATAATCTAGAATAATGCAGTTAGACTTCATAAAACATTATATCCTCAAGGTAAGAAGCTGCTACTACTCAAATCTCATACCAGAAAGAGGCTTTTCTATTGCTCAATGATTCGATGGTGCAATACGGTGCACATAATTAAACTGTTTATTTTCACTCGTTATATTATGTTTCTTTATAATAACGCTTGCGTCTCTGACGAGAGTATGAGTTAATTGTCAAATGAGTTTGTGGTACAGACTTATTTATGTAAGCAATTTTAGTAAAGTGGTTCAGTAAAAAGCGATAGTTCACCATCACTTCTTCAACGAATTTCCTTCTTAAATACATGCCCATAAGTACATGCTGGCAAACAGACCCTCTATCGCCAAAGGCGGTTTTTATCTTAATGAAGGAAATACAAATGTCTAATAAAGTAACTGGTTTGGTAAAATGGTTTGACGCAGGAAAAGGGTTTGGATTTATCACTCCAGCTGATGGCAGCAAAGATGTCTTTGTTCATTTTTCTGCCATTCAGAGCAATGATTTCAAAACCTTAGACGAAGGTCAGCGTGTAGAATTCACCATTGAGCAAGGCCAGAAAGGCCCATCTGCTGCTAATGTGGTTGCCCTGTAAACTCTCTACTGAGTTCAAAATAATGTTTTCAGCGGAGTGTGAAAGCCCCATTTTTTACAAAAAATAAGCTATTTTTAAAAAAAGATGAGAGCCCCCGAGCTGAATTGGGGGCTTTTTATCACCGATGGATTGGCAAAACGGATAGGTGAATTTATGGTCATTAACCATGAAGACGATTTAAAGCTTTTTCTGTAATAGTTACAAGAACCTGATAGTGTATTGAAGTAGTATGACTCATAAATAATTATTTAGCGTCATTTGACTTGATTTTTAAACTTATATAACTGATATGCCTATACTATAGCTACGCTATTCTTATTGCAGAGACAGAGAAAGAAGAATAGCGCATTTTAGAAAAGTTCCCATGAGGAAAATTCACGCGCCACCCTTTCAGCACTTGATAATGGAGAAAAAACAGACTAGTCGCCCAGCGCCCCAGCAATCATTCACAGAAGACGCTGTTTCGCCTCGGCAAGAGCTACTGCGATTTGTTCTGGTGAAGTTCCTCCCTTTGCATTTCGCTTCGCTAAGCAAGAGGAAAGTCTTAGGATCGGATAAACATCATCGCCTATAACCGAGCTAAAAGCTTGTAGTTGCAAAAGGGAAAGCGCCTCGAGAGCCTTTCCCTCTCGAATAGCGTAAACTACAACTTCACCGATAATGTGGTGCGCTTCCCGAAAGGGAATGCCCTTCCTCACCAAATAATCCGCCAGTTCAGTCGCATTAGAATAACCCTGCCTCGCTGCCTCACGGCAGCGAGGCGATTTTAGTTGGATGCCGTCGAGTACCAGACAAGCCATCTGTAGGCAGGCCATCCACGTATCCAGTGCATCGAACAAACCTGCCTTATCTTCTTGCATGTCCTTGTTATAGGCCAGTGGCAGCCCCTTTAGCGTCATCATCATGCTGGTCAGCGCGCCTTGCACACGACCACATTTTCCGCGAATCAGCTCTAGAGCATCGGGGTTTTTCTTTTGCGGCATGAGAGACGACCCAGAGGTTACGCAATCGGACAACTCAATAAAGCCTGCCTCGCCGGTGTTAAAGAAGATAAGATCTTCAGAAAAACGGGAAAGATGCACCATACCAATCGCTGCATTCGACAGCAATTCCAGCACATGATCACGATCAGAAACACTATCCAGGCTATTGCGGGTGGCACACGAGAAGCCCATCCATCCAGCCAATCGATCCCGATCGATTGCGTAGGCTGTACCGGCTAACGCACCGGAGCCGAGCGGGCTAACATCTAGCCGTGTTAATGCATCCCGTAAACGGCTGTCATCTCGGGAGAGCATTTCACTATAGGCCAGACACCAATGAGCAAAGGTGACTGGTTGCGCGCGCTGTAAGTGGGTATATCCTGGCATCACTACGTCCTGATTGGCTTCAGCAGTGAGGACCAGCGCCTGCTGCAATTGCCGTATAGCGGCCAGTAGCTCGACGACTGTCGCTTTGCACCATAGCTTAATATCGGTTGCGACCTGATCATTGCGACTGCGCCCCGTATGCAGTTTCTTCGCTACTTCGCCCACCTTTTCAATTAAGCGCTGCTCCACCCAACTGTGAATATCTTCCGCATCACTGTTGAGAATAGCCTCTGGGGTAGCCCGTACTTCTTCTAGCGTGACGTTTAGGGCCTCTTCTAGCTGCTTTTGCTCTTTTTCAGTTAATATTCCGACAGTAACGAGGGCACGGGACCAGGCCAATGATCCTACAATATCCTGCTCAGCCAAACGATAATCAAACCGTACTGAGTTGTTGAAAGATTTAAAGCGTTGATCCGACGCCTGAGTAAAACGTCCACCCCAAAGTGCCATAACCTATATCTCTCCTTTAAAACTGTTGCTGACGAGCACCGCTGCGTGCGCTGAATAATGTGCACATACGACCTCATACATCGCTAGATGGGACACTTTAAACTAGACGAGCTCTTAAGATCCCGACAGCACTAATCCCCTCCGATAAATTATGGAGGTCCTGTTGGAGGCGTTGTTAAATAATACTGGGGGCTGAGAAAATCGTGATACGCGCTATCTTTAGAATCTCTAAGAGGCAGCCTTGCCCTAACAGTTAACGTGTTTTCTTGCCCGGGTTAACAATCCACTATCCGTAGTATATAGTGAGCATATTCGTAATCATCAAAATTCCATTTTGTGCAGTCACCTAAAATCTCTTTTACTAATGGGCCGATTGATGCGTTAAAGCGGATCTGTTGCGTTTTAAAAAAATAATGTTTTTCTACTATACGGTATTTATTAGGAAATACTTTTCATTTTTGAAGCTGTATCTCATGATTCCTAAATACATCTCTTTCAGTCAAAGAGATCAATTGTTTTAGTTAAATTACACCATAAATTGATCAATTTACAGAGAGCCGATTAAATCATTTATTCGGTGTATAGATGTCGCAGACTATAATATTGCGCAGACTAATGCGGAACTTGGTAACTGCTACAACAAGGCAATACATTTTACTGTCTGTTACTTTCTAATAATACATCTTACAGGCTAAGAATCAATAGATTTATTATATTAGCCTTTCTTATTGATTACATCATATGGGTATAACATCCAAACAAAATATATGTGCACCAAAAATACCCTGCACGATTGAGAGAAGAATGCTCGGTGGTGCTTCCTAAGGAGATCAGAGCCTCGCCATAGATTTCATGCTCAATATCGTGTAACGGGTCACTACGAAACAGCAAATAGTAAAGCATGGCAATTAGAGATTGCCATGCTTTACTATTTGCTGTTTCGTCTGGTCTGCTAAAAACTTGATCCGGCTATCGCGGTACGCATCACGCTAAACCAGAGACTAAAATATATAGCAGCTAAAATACCTTCTAGCTATACCGCCCCTACTGGCTCCGTGAAAATCACACGCATACCTAGAAGACCAGCTTGAGCTGGATGAACAGTGATAAGTTAACATAAAGTTGTGCTCACTTTCTCCGTGTCATGCGTTTTTTAAAGAACTCTACCTAACACTCTTGGTTAAGCTTGTTAATTATATCTAATAAGAGAATCTTCATAAAGTTAGGCCTTAAACAAGAACCTTCTCAAGAAGGAAGCAATTTCTAGATAAATTTTTTATGTAAAATACAATCTAAATTTTTAATTCTTAAATACATCTATATGACTTAGAAAAGACTATTTATTGGTTTTGACTTTTAATTTTCACTAAAACTGTATTGATGAGCGCTAAACATCCTACCTTATTTTTTAGTGATTCGAACTCCAAATATGACACGATAGGAATAAAGCAAAGCACTATTGCTCTCATCCTTTCACTGGCGCGTCAGAGCTTCAGCGGCCGGTACAGCTAATCAGAATATAGATAATCATAGATATAAAAATTCAGTTTAAGATCTTTTTGATGCAACAAGAGGCCGAAAACTACATCAAATGACACCGGCTTAGAGTAACTATAGATTATAGTATGCTAAGATATAACCGTCTTTATTTGCGATTAGGAAAGATAACACATCTTTGTGTTTTCTCCTCCCCATGAGTTTATGTCTAATATCGTCTTTAGCAGCAGATCAAGCATATTATTATAACTATAGCTGAGGCTGAGATAAACAGATTCCCTAGACTTTTGCTGCGCAGCAATACTCATCAGCACTAGATTGATTGCGGATTATCTGCTAGGAAAAGCACATACCCTGTGTTCATGTAATTGCGAGTGAGGAAAATACTTATAATTCAGCATAAATTTTATTTGCCTCTTTAACCTTATAACGGCAATGTTATTGAGTAATAAAGCATTATAGAAAACGTATCATTTTTTAAAAAAACTTACAATGCTCAATCAATTCATTGAGATAACAGCATAAAATGTGTTTATTACACACGATTAAACATAATATAGCCAAAAAATTAGTAGGTTAGGTAGCAATCCGCCGCTCACAGGCAAGGTCAAGCGTAGTAGTCTAACGGGAGTTTGTTTACATCACGTTCAACATGAGTGAAATTTTATTAAAAAGCACTCACAGTCACTATAGTGACTATCTTCAAAAAAAGGCCAACACCATGATAATAAAAATTCCCCCTTTTATTGATATTTATCGGTCACTTATTGCCACGCCGTCCATCAGCGCTACTGATGCGGCTCTAGACCAGAGTAATGAAGCATTAATTACTTTGCTATCGGGCTGGTTCTGTGATCTGGGGTTTCGAGTTGAAGTGCAGGCAGTGCCAGGGACGCGTAACAAGTATAACATGCTAGCAAGTATAGGCAGCGGGCCAGGGGGGTTATTATTAACGGGCCACAGCGATACGGTACCGTTCGATGATGGCCGCTGGACGCGTGATCCTTTTTTACTAACCGAGCACGACACGAAACTTTATGGCCTAGGTACCGCGGATATGAAAGGGTTCTTAGCATTCGTGCTCGACAGCATTCGGGATATCGAGAGTTTTACCCTTCAAAAACCGCTTTACGTATTGGCGACGGCAGATGAAGAAACCTCAATGGCTGGGGCTCGTTATTTCGCTTGCCATAGTCAATTAAGACCTGATTGCGCTATTGTCGGTGAACCTACCTCGCTAAGGCCGGTACGCGCGCACAAAGGCCATTTATCCAGCGCGGTTACCGTCATGGGACAATCCGGGCACTCAAGTGATCCTAGCCGGGGCGTAAACGCTATCGAAGTAATGCATGAGGCCATCGCTCACCTCAAGCTTTTGCGCAATACGCTACAGACTCGCTATCACCATAACGCCTTCGTTATTCCTTACCCCACCATAAATTTTGGTCATATTCACGGTGGGGATGCTGTAAACCGCATCTGCGGCTGCTGTGAATTGCATATAGATGTTCGTCCACTCCCAGGCCTAGAGCTAGTAGATCTGGAAGAGCTCATAATTGAGGCGTTAGCTCCTGTCAGTAAACGCTGGCCAGGCCGTATTGCGGTGTCATCGCTGCATCCACCAATCCCTAGCTACGAATGCCCAGTGGATTCTGCTCTGGTAACAATCGTGGAAAAACTAGTCGGGGTAAAAACCGAAGCGGTCAACTATTGCACCGAGGCTCCATTTATTCAGGAGTCATGTCCTACCCTGATTCTCGGTCCTGGCTCCATCATGCAGGCACATCAACCTGATGAATTTATCGATACAGCGTTCATTAAACCCACCCGTGCATTAATAAGAAAAATTGTTCAGTATTTTTGTCATTGACACATTAATAATACACTTTCCAGATCTGCATACTTATACGTGAAACACCTTCCGCCAAGAAGACGCCGCCTGACGATGATGTAGCTAGTATTTTGATATGCAAAAAGGATTCGTTTTCTGTCGTGGCATTTTTGAAATGATCAGCGTCTCGGTCATTAATTTCATCTAAAATGATAGAGTAATATGCATTATTCAATTTTTACTACGTTTACATCGCTTCGCGTCTTATTTATTTACATCACTTTCAACCTGCCAAGACACTAAATCATGGTAAGACATTCACGCCATCGCCGAAATGGTTTTATCGAGTCAAATGAAGTTCCATATAAAAGCAGCATCTTCGAAAATGACACGCAAAGTCAGCATGCTTGGAATGCTTTTCGGCGAAATGATTACAGATGCTATGGGAGAAAAATCCTGGAAAAGTCGCAGATCTTCGCAAACTATCTACATTCTCCCTGGTCGGTAATTACAAGCATTGACAGCAGTTACTTTACGCTCCACAAAATCTTTCCAATGATGCGCTACTGTTAGTCGCGAGCGCCTTTAGCTAATTTGTTAGTTTAGCCAATACCGCTGAGGCAGCCTCCTTTCGATTCAATTGGTACGTACGGCATGCCCCAGCATATTCTAATGCACATTCTGGTCCAAGGTACACGCTTGCTGAGATCACGTGTCGTATGCTGTTACTTAACCGCTGGAGAACGATTGATCTTTTTTCGCTATATACAGTGGGCGCTGGCGGCGGGTAGAAACAAGATCCTGATGACCAACTACTCTAGCGGCTGCACAAATAGCTACTAAGCGTCCAGGACTCGCTGCGGATCCGCCTGCATGATACAACATTTCCCGCCAATAGCAGCTTTACTGAAAACTAACAATCAACTTTAGAAACCACTTTTGCTCGTTATCGGTCTCTACGGGCTTGCAGTATAATGATCATTACCAGCGGTCAGCTTGAAAATACATTTCAACGAATAAAATGCTGCGGTATTCAACTAGTATGCATAGATGTTTGTCAGGAAATCAACGGTCATACTGCAACCTTGAGGGAACCGACCCATCATGTAGGGTTTGTAGATTATTTAAGTTGCCTGAAATACCGACAAACAAGAATTCTTCATACGAAAGCGTCACTCTTACCGATCGCTTCTAACAGGAAGCTAGCGGCTAGGTTCAGAGGCTGCTAAAGTTCTCAATGCTTCTCGAGTGATTACTCAAGCGCAAAAGAGTTTGTGACTTCCTAATTTGATTTTAATGATTAGGCGTCCATAAGCAGTTTTGGCAGTTGATTTTTTTTCTGCAAAAAACAGGAGCAGGAGTAGGCCGTGCGTATGCATTGTCATTAGCCGCTCTATTTTCAACTCTAAATACCGTAAATGATTTTGATTAGATCCATGACTGAGCTGCGCAATATCGATTATTATCGCGGTATAATTAAACATAGGAAGATAATGATTAGCTTTTCTGATTGCACTAACGATGCCTGCATGATAGCCCCATCCTGGAAACAATACGGCTTGCGGGGTGGATTAATGAAAACCTACGATACGATAGGCATTAAGTCTGACGGTATTTCATAGACACGGTGAGGCGTGCCAGAAGCCTTTTTTTGCTCTTAACAGAGCAAAATGCGATGATGCCCTTGAAATATGGATTTCCTCCAGTAGCTATCAGTAATCTAGCGCTTTACACCGGCACCATGATAGGGGCTGATTTACTACCGACACTGGGGCCGCTGTAAGTGTAGCGCGTGTGCTGATAAAGGATTGGTCAAGGGGTCTCCCTGCGATATGTATTTGCCGCTATGTGTGCGAAAGCACGGATTTCGTCCCGTATTTTCGCTTGACGATGCTTGGGCTAGGGCTCAGGCGCAATTACTACTCGGCTCTCGACCGCTCAACTGCCGGCCATTCACAAACGTCTAAAACCTTAACGCCATTGCCTGGATCTGCGATTGCAGACAACACCACTTGATTCTGCTGGCCTGGTTAGGCGACGAGGTTGTGCTGCAAAAAAAGTGGAGCCCGACAAACAAAAGAAATGAACACTTATGTGCTGTGACTATTTATTTTTCTCCAAAGAGTTCATTATGTTGGGAATAATCTTCGCGACAAGTGATTTATGATTAGGCATATTACGATCAGCGACTAAGCGAGGAATGATTTTAGCCGATAGGTAAAAAGCTACGTCAACAGTTAGAGAGCGACCTTAACATAGTGCTAAAATTTCTAATGACTCTTATCTTATGATTTCTTTTCCGTGACCTCCGAATCGATCGCATTCAGGAATATTTATACCGATCCGCTAAATGTACTATAAGATGAGTTTCCGTATCTTTCGCGAAAGTAGAAACCATAAGCAGCATAGTGTAGAACTGGTGCTTATAGTCACCATTTCCGGGATGCCTGAGGGAATGGGTAACGCTAATGTACGCAATGACCACGCACAATTTTAGACGGCGAGAGCCGCTGACAACCTTAGTGGAAGGTTGTTGGGTGATTGAATTTGATGCAATCAGCTCATTTAGGTGCTTGTTTTTAAATATCAAAAATCTTGCTCTCAACTGTCATAATAATATAGCGTTCCGGAGATCGAAAGCAGCGTCTACTAAACATGCATAGAAAAGCAGAGGATTTTCTCCTTGTATTAAAAAATAACATACCCAAGAAGACGGTGTTGTATTGGTTGCACACAACAAGTATAAAAAGCAATTATTACAAGATATCGCCTGCATCTTCATCCCCAAAAAACGTGTAGAACACATCTCAACAAGCGGGTATTAGTGATGATTACTCAGCTCGATGAGCGCCAAAAAGTTACCTGCTCCTTGGCTGAACGCATTAGAATATGCCAGATAGCATCAATGCATTTCATCGGATGCATGCAATGCATGTACTATATTACAACATATAGAACTCTTACAAACAAAAATATCTCTCTTAGAGAGTGCGTGAAAAGACGGTTAATTCCATACTGGCAGGGTAGTACAAGCATAATGCGAAAGGATTTATTGAAAGTAGATAAAGTTTTTGACGAATGCACGCCGATAGCAACGCTATTATTACTTGATTCAAAGCGCGGTGGCATTGCCTAATGGGGAAATGTATTAAAATGCTTGAGCTATTTCCATGAACTCGTTTATCTGAACAAGATAGCTACTTAGATCCATATGACTATTTCTAACAATATTAGGAACTAGGAATATAGAAAATGCAGTTAGTGAGTGTTCTGATCTGCCTCTATGGTCATCTTTTTTGTTCTATAATTTTTACCGCCCGTTTAGTTGCTGCTTTTTAACTGCACCGAAATAATTTTATGCATTGAGATCATCTCTTAGAGATCTCTCTTGCTCCATGCTCTGATTTTTGCATAACAGTCACCGAAGTTTTTATACATTTTTGCTACAAACCTATCAGGTAAGGACTCTTCATAAGATAACTATGATATTATCATATATAAATTTTACTGACATCTACTATTTTTTGCTCGCTGCTTAAGAAGCGAATATTCTATTCTTCTTGAGCCAACACATTCTCACAAACCTCTTTCTAAAAAAATTTAGACTCCTAATGCTTTATTAGAAGGGATTGTAAACAAAAAATATTTTCTGCTTTCAGTGCACTGCACCCACTTAATCTTTATAAAGTGACATCATGAATCTAGATTGCATGATAAAGTTAAATACTCGAAAATCTAGGTTTCGCATTTATCGCGAGAAGACTGCGTGAAGAATCAAGAGGTCATGCTGTGCTGCTATCGAGCGTTCATAGGGCCCTCTGATCGTCTAGGGCGTAATGTTTTATAATAAGGTTTAGCACTTAGATGCAATCTATTGAAAAAAGAGAATTTATCACTAATCATTCACTCATCTCGCTACATTTAATGCAATCTTTAATCTCTATAAAAAAAATGGTTTAACATTACGCAGGCACTCACTGATGCCAAAACTCTAAATCAGAATGGTTTTCTGAAAAAATAAAGAGATTATTCGGACATGTGCGCATAGGAAGAGAAGAATGATATTGAATAGCATTCTCGAATACCGGCTCTTTAGATAAAGCTATCTATCACCTATCATCCTTATGACACAAAGAGTGTGTGACCTTCTTCTGAAGGCATTAAAGAACCCCCCTTCATTTAATTTTTAAATTTTTAGAACATATGCACATATACCCGGACTATTTTTCACTTAAAAAGTCAGTAAGGAGAATCAATGCCGGCATCAAAGAGCAACAGGCAGTGAAATAACTTATTATTATCTTTGATAACATAGGATTGAAATTTTTTTTTGAAAAAGAATTGCATCGCCCCCCAAGAAGGTATCGATATACGTACAGGAGAGGCCTCAGCACTAGCTGGTAGTAGATAACGCCATACACATGAAAGTATCAGTGATATTTTTTACAGCATGATTAATACTACATCGGTCTTCGCGGATTTGATAAAACTCACTAAAAATCTGCGCAGCCTCAGCTGACAGCGCTAAAAATATGCGTTGCTATCTTTAGCGTGTCATGAGAGAAAAAATTTTATGATTTCCTATCGCTGCCTCATCCTATGAGGATGAAAAAGCAGTTGAAGATCAGAGTCTGAGCAACAGCCAGTATGCCTGAAAACGCTAGAAGGTTATTAACAGAAAACTCAAGCTTACACTGATCATGTAAACTTCAAAAAATCTCTGGGTGACTATCTCAATTAACGCAACCATGAGGCCGGAAGGAGATGAGGCGAGGATGGGA
Organism: secondary endosymbiont of Ctenarytaina eucalypti; assembly: GCF_000287335.1. GTDB lineage: Bacteria > Pseudomonadota > Gammaproteobacteria > Enterobacterales > Enterobacteriaceae. The sequence goes on along the minus strand of NC_018419.1, from coordinate 87,000 downwards.
AAGAGTTATAGCGCTTCATCGTATGATATATTGAGACACACCTATCAGCATTCACATCGCGGATAAGTGGCGAGTTTTGCGACTCACCAATCAACAATACTAATATTCTAATAAAGTTCTACCCCATTAACATAACCTATAAAAAGGATTGGTAACATCCATTACATTCAATATCTATTGTATATAGATCGATGCACAAACCGTTCATCGGCTCTTATTGGACTCGACTAATCATGTAAGTCAGTGAAACTGATATAGCCAAGAAATAAGAGAGACAAGAATTCATTGAATGTGCATTCGCACATTCAAAATATTACTCATAAAGCTACTTTGTAAAAATGAGGATCATCTGTCGCTGTTAAAAATTATGTTATCGGTTTAGATAACTTATTTCTCTCTATAATCGATTATTATGAAGTTAGATCTCATGAAAAACTGCGCACGCCAAAGACGATCAGCATGTTCTAATAAAACTTGATAAAAATATAATTCTTATGAAGAATGCAACAGAGCCATAATTCCTGACAAGAACATTCGAAGGCATCGGATGCACTGCCGATATCAACACAGTTTAGTCGGAAGTCAAATCTGCCAATCATTAGTGAAGATTTTTTGATTGATGCTGTTACTAGAATGTTTTTTGTTGACACCATATAAAATATATATGAAAAAAACAATATTGCTTTTTGGAATGCTGGGCTTAACCGGGTGTGCCGGACCTCGATACGCGGAACAATCGGCGACGACCTTAATTGATCACGGTGATTATACAGTAGATACATCTTATCCCTCCCAATCACAAAATGAACGCGTCCGATTTCTTATATTTCATTATACCGCTGTTGATGATAATGAATCCCTTCGGCTACTTACGCAGGGCAGCGTAAGCGCGCATTATCTTGTTCCTACCAATCACACCGAAATTCGCGGTAAGCCTGTGATTTTACAGTTAGTCCCGGAAAACAAGCGGGCCTGGCACGCAGGCGTCAGCAGCTGGGCTGGGCGCAATAATATTAACGATACGTCTATTGGCATTGAAATTGTTAATGACGGTTTTCATGAGGGACCCACTGGAAAACAGTGGATTACCTATCATAAAAAACAAACAGCGTTAGCAGCCGCACTGGCAAGAGATATTATTGCCCGTTACCACATTAAGCCACAGAACGTGCTGGCGCATAGCGATATTGCACCCTTGAGGAAAAGTGATCCTGGCCCCAGGTTTCCATGGTACGAATTGGCAAAGCGTGGCGTAGGGGCGTGGCCAGATGACGCCACTCTGAAAAAGCATTTACAAAGAAAACATCGCTGCTCTTCCGGCAGTGTTGCCCTGATCCAACAGGCGCTGGGCACCTACGGTTACACGATCCCACAAACGGGCACGTTGGATCAAGAGACACTACGCGTCATCAGCGCCTTTCAGATGCATTTTCGCCCCAGCAACTGTACGGGAGCTGCGGATAAGGAAACCGAGGCGATTGCTAAGGCGCTAGTAGAAAAATACTGCCATTCAACAGGTTTATTAAATGATATAAGCACTTAATTTATTTAAACGTAAATTATCATCAATCAAGGGCATGCTATATTGAATGAAGAAAGTTTATTACGCCTCTTTGGTAACCGATTAATCTATACAATTAAGAATATAGCATGAGGTATCATGAACTCAAACTTTTCACTTATGGAGTAGACCTCTAAGATATAAAGAATATATCTCGCTTCGGCAAATGCCGAAAAATCATCAATAACAGCATAACACTATTAACACGTGCTGACATCGTCTATCTAATTATTGATAGCAGATCATTATTAAAAGCTTTTTAGAGCCCAATAGAAAGTCCTGTTATATCGTATCAAAAAAATACAGAGAAAAATTTTTTATCTCGCACTGCGTTGCACTACATCTGTAATTATCTTTATCGATTTATTCCATAACAGTAGAAATCATGCATACACTGATCTGAATTTGATACAACACAAACTCAGGGACAATCCGGAGAGCGTCGGTTCATAGCATTTACGAGCGATTTTAGATATCTTTTACTTAGACGCTCCTCCTTTAAAAAAGACAAGACAATCTGTCCTAACAAAAACGCGCATCCTGTCGTACTATATATACACGTCTCCGATCGGTTGATGCGATCGTCTGAAGGACGGGAGTTGTCCCTAAATCAAGGGAGAGGTTGATGACCAAAGGATACTGCCTGAACTTGCTACAGCACTGAATATAAAATACTTCTAGGCAATCATCCTAGCCTGCCTGATTAGTGATACGCAGGAAGTGGCGCAGGAATCTTCAAAACACTTAATTGGATGAGGCTGTTAAAATACCTCATACTATTCGCACGGCATGGCAATAACGCCACTGGAAGTTAATGATTGAGAGACTCTAGTTTTTTCAAAAATGCGCGCGGTCTAGAAAGACTTTTATGGAGTGCCATAAGTCTCTTATAAGTCGAATTTTTTTTCCAGATAATGAATGCTGGTTCCGCCTTGCTGGAAACGATCATCATGCATGATCTTTAATTGCAAATCGATATTAGTTTTAATACCGTCGATAATGAGCTCCACAAGTGCATTTTTCATTCGGGCGATTGCCACCTCTCGGTTTTCCCCAAAACATATCAGCTTCCCGACCATAGAATCGTAGAATGGAGGCACCGAATACCCGGCGTAAAGATGCGATTCCCAGCGTACGCCCAAGCCACCCGGCGCGTGGAGTCGGGTGATTTTCCCTGAGCTTGGCAAGAAACTGATCGGATCTTCGGCATTGATACGGCATTCTACTGCATGCCCAAACACCTTTACATCTTCCTGTTGAAAAGATAGGGGTTCTCCAGAGGCAATACGTAGCTGTTCTTTGATTAGATCTACGCCGGTTATCATTTCAGTAACCGGGTGTTCGACTTGAATACGAGTATTCATCTCTATAAAAAAGAATTCGCCGTTTTCATACAGAAACTCAAAGGTGCCCGCGCCTCGATAGCCGATTTCAATACAAGCTTTGACGCAGCGCTCACCGATCAAGCGACGCAATGCTTCGGTAATTCCTACAGCCGGCGCCTCTTCTACCACTTTCTGATGACGTCGCTGCATGGAACAGTCGCGCTCCGCTAGGTAAAGTACGTTACCTTGACCATCAGCCAGAAGTTGAATTTCAATATGGCGTGGATTCTCAAGGTACTTTTCCATATAGACCGTATCATTGTTGAACGCGGCTTTCGCTTCCGTGCGAGTGACGAAAATAGAAGAACTTAGCTCTTTATCGCCACGCACCACACGCATCCCTCGCCCGCCGCCACCGCCGGTAGCCTTAATAATCACCGCATAACCGATACGGTTGGCGATAGCCCGATTTTCATTCATATCGGCCCCTAGGGGGCCGTCAGAACCGGGAATGCAGGGGATGCCAGCTTTTTTCATCGTGTTAATAGCCGCAACTTTATCGCCCATCAACCTAATGGTGTCCGCGCACGGCCCGATAAAGATGAAACCTGAACGCTCAACCTGCTCGGCAAAATCTGCGTTCTCCGACAGAAATCCATAGCCAGGGTGAATAGCCCTCGCGCCAGTAATCTCCGCTGCGGATATTATGGCGGGAATATTCAGGTAACTTTTTACTGATGCCGGCGGGCCGATACATATCGTCTCATCGGCTAATAGCACATGTTTCAGGTCACGGTCCGCAGTAGAATACACCGCTACGGTTTTTATGCCAAGTTCTTTGCACGCACGCAGAATCCGCAATGCAATTTCACCGCGGTTTGCAATGACTATTTTATCTAACATGTGGCGCCTCGTTATTCGATGACGACTAACGCCTCGTCGAATTCAACCGGTTGACCGTTGTACAGCAAGATAGCTTTTACTACACCTTCTTTATCTGATTCAATCTGGTTCATCATTTTCATCGCTTCCACGATACACAAGGTGTCACCAACATTAACCTTTTGACCGACCTCAACGAAAGGTTTTGCATCCGGGCTAGGAGTCCGATAGAAGATGCCCACCATCGGCGAGCGCACAAGGTGACCTCTCATAGTCTCCGGCACGGCGTTATCTACCTCTGCGACGGGAAGAGCTGGAGACTGCTGCTGTACGGCAGGGATATAAGCCTTTTGCATCATCGGGCAGGCCGCGCTCGCCGTAACACGACTGATACGCACTGATTCTGCACCTTCAGAAATTTCTAGCTCAGAAAGATCCGATTTTTCAACTAGCTCAATCAGTTTCTTGATCTTACGAATATCCATGAAAGGCTTCCATACTCTAATGCATTGGATGTAAATAGTCGTTTTTATTACCACTTGTCAAGCACGGTGCCGCTCATCTTCATCGAGACCGCATATCACGCTAACCGTAATATCGAAGAGAGCATAATCATACCCACAACTTCCCTCATGCGCATGTTAGAGCACTGCACCTTTGCGCACGAGATGTATAGTGATAACGGCACATTGCGGAGTGCTGCGCCGGCATGAGTCAATGTTACAGCTTAAATAACGATACGATCAATGAATGCATGTGTGACTTTAGACTGAATATGGCAGGGGGTACCCCTTATCTGTCGGCTCTCTTGCTCAGGTCCGCTATAATATCAGCGAGCATAATCTGCCTATATTTTCTTGATTCGGAGGTGCCGAGAAAATTCAAGCACTTTTTATTTCGCAGTGCACTGTAAAACTTAATGAGCATGCATGTAATGATGTATTTTCAACTTACGTTGCTCGGTAGAAAATAATTAACGGTAAACGATTGATCATCTTTTTGCTGATGTTGCGATTATACAATCGTGAGCTTCCATGGAATTAGGTCACGACGCATATTTGCGAAGAGTTTTCTGAGAATTATTCTAATAAAAAGAGGTTATAACCTTAATTCAATTAACCCTTTCTTTTCTCAAAAAGAAGAAGATATAGTTCATTCTTAAAGCTCATAATATGAGGGCATAATTTCTTTTCAAGAAAATTTGGTTGATTTTAATCAAAACTTTATTTAAAGAATAACATCATGAAAAAAAATCACTGAATAGCATATCGCTATTCATCACTATTCTCGAATCTAAATCATAACTTCAAGTTAGCGTGTTTTTTTTAACGCATTGTGTGCTTAATAATACATTATGTGCTCAATATAGTAAAAATCGCTCTACACAACTCTTCATAGCATAATAAATGAAAATAAACAAGATAAGACGTTCGGAACGGATAGGATCTTTTCCTGCTATGATGTGCAGGCGAGAAGTATAGTCTGATTATCAGTAGTTTATGAAGAAATAAACAATTTTTAATGGCGAAAAGATCAAGGCGCAAGTTTCAGTGTATAAAACAGTCAAAGTCCAGACAATCGATAAACGGTTTACTCTCAAAAAACATTCAACTGCATGAGAAGTATTATGTAAGCACCGGTTGCTGTTCTGCTTCTGTGTAAATTATTAAAATATGGCGGAGAGACAGGGATTTGAACCCTGGAAGGGATTTCTCCCTTAACGGTTTTCGAGACCGCCCCGTTCAGCCTCTCCGGCATCTCTCCTTTATTTTAATATTGACATCATGCCTTTTTTAAAGAATTTTAATAGTACTCAATCCCTCATGTGATGCAACTAATTGACTACTTAAGCAACATGCTATTCTCATAAGAATAGCAAAAAAAGCACGCATGCCATATAGCTTTCTTGCTACGTAGGGCTAGCAAGCGGTGTCGATTCCTCTGCTTCACCTTCCTTGAGAACGCTTGAACAATAAAATACTGTTCTTTGAACAATTAGCTAATCTTTAAGGCTTCTTTATCCGCTTTTACCATTAGCATCTCCCTCTTGGAATTCATGACTATAGCGTATAGCACAAAAAATGTGTGCATTTTGACCTTTTCCCTGGATACAGGTCGAGCCAGATCGTAACATGAGCGACAGCGTAAAGTCATCTAGCATCGCTTCCTTTTATCTGGAGATGACAATCATTCATTCAGCTACAGCTTTGCATAATTCCGCTACTGCATACCATTATTCGTTGACATACCCCACACATCAGACTATAATTTTTTCTCATTATAGCCATTCCTCTGTAGTTCAGTCGGTAGAACGGCGGACTGTTAATCCGTATGTCACTGGTTCGAGTCCAGTCAGAGGAGCCAAAAATTATAAAAAGCACCGCTCAGCACATCTAAAATAGAACTTTGCTCTAGCTGATTTCTAACAGTTGCTTCAGATCAAAATATAGTCCTCTACATCGACTTTCTAAACCATCAAGCGTTATACTTATATACCTGCTCTTATGAATCTCAGAAAAGACAAACTGCTTTATCTCACCCATGCCGCTGTCGCATGAGATCTCATCTTGACAATCCTGCTCTGTCTAGATCTGAATCTACGCACTACATTGATAGCATGCAGCTCTTGTATTCAAAAAATGCATTTACACGTTAGTCATGAGACTACTTTCAGCGTTGAAGCTGTATCTTTACTAGTTTATGCTTCTCAAGCTAGACGTATTTGTTGATCTCAGGTTTCTTCTCGAGAAAGAAAATGCTCTTCTCTCTGCTAATAAATACTCCAGGTATAGAAATAGTAACGCTATCATCTAGCGTAAGGCTATTCTTCTTTTTTTGTTGAATAAATAAATTTGCTAGAGGGTACGATAGCTAGCAGAGCTATTTTTCACGATTAAAGAAGGTGTTCGAAATATCTAATTGCATCATCTGATTTCTCTCTACTGACCATTATACTCAGCTCTTTTGATTATGCACATCATAGTCATGCGAAATGCTATAACCATGCATATTTGCTTTAAATTAGAATATAAACGTGTTAAGAACATAAATTTTTTATAAAAACCTTCTTTCCCTGGTAATCACGACTGTTTCTTCGGTACTTATTTTTAAACGTTTTGATGCGCTCACAGTGCATAGTCACGCGTATCATTAATCGTTGTCAGTCATCGCCTTCCTGATTGCTGGTGCGTTATAGTTTATTAAAAACATAACGCCTAGGCAGACATCTATCTGCTGTACAATCAATCGACACAGATAACTGTATATGTCGCCCCATTTACTGCCAAAGCTAACTAAGATTATTTTCTGCATTTTTCGATACTCGCTGCCAAATTTTAACGTTTTAAAGTTAAAGCTGCATGGATTTTCTCGCTTACGAAAGTAACGATTAGAGATATTTCTTATGCAACGCCTCTGCACCGCGTTTTACGCTCGCCATCAACGTGAGTCATCAACGGCCATTATAGACTCTAAGTTTTAGCATTGTTCTAGATGAGAGGTATTTTTTATTGTTTCAAAGCGCAATCCAAACGTATATTACTTTTAACGAAATATGTAGCTCCTGAAAAAGCATCATAAACAGGTAGTAATTTATCGCGATCTGTCTGCAAAAAAAGTTACATGCATGTCTCGCAGGCACGCCCTAGTAAGACGGACGCAATGGCCCACTAGACAGTAGTACCGAGCAGCATTTTCCGGCTACATAAGCAGAAAGTTATCATAGCACAACAGTTTTGAGCAATTCTCGAATCATCGGACGCTGATCGCTGCTTTGCAACCATACCGCATACAACGGGCGCATGATTGTTAGCACATCGCTTACGGGCCTTAAATCGGGAAACCTAGAGGCCCAATGACTGGGTAAAAACGCGCAGGCGGTCGTAACTTGCAATAGCTGTCGAGTTAATTGAGCTGAGGTAGTAGTGACGAGCGGCGCATGCTGATTAAGTTGTAGACGATTTTCGTGGGTATGAAAATCAGCCCCCCATTCAAGCTGTATATAAGGCCGCCTGTTTTTTACCGGTTCGTTGCTATTCATATTGGCGAATAACGTCAGGGAAAAACAACCTAGCTGCTGGCTAGTTAACTCCTCCATTTTCGGCGCTTCGGTAGTGATCAATAAATCTAGCTGACGTTCGTGTAGCTCTTTTATTAGCCCCTGTCGCAGAGCAACGCGCGCCTCCAGCTGAAGATCTGGCCACTGTTTATAAAGATTTCTCAGCCAATCTACTAACCACGCTTCCCATAGAGATGCGCTAGCACCAATTGAAAGCGTATTATGCTGCAGAGAACGGATCACTTCCTGCTTGGCGACATGCCAGGTCATCATTAGATTTTCGGCATAAGGCAATAAACGTTCGCCTGCTGCGGTTAGGCGAATGTTATTTCTATGACGAGTAAACACGCTCACTCCTAGTTGGTTTTCTAGCTGGCGTATACGAAAGCTGACCGCTGATTGTGTTAGATAGAGAGCTTCCGCTGCTCGCCCGAAATGTCGGGTGCGGCTGACCTCTAAGAATGTTTTCAGTAATTCAGTATCCACGTCACTCTCCAAAATAATTACTTCGTAATGATTAAAGTATTTCGTTCTATAGCAAGTCAACCCTAACTAACGCTCCGCGCCATTACACATCATGGCTTTTTTTAGAGAAGGAATGAGCAACATGCCAGGCAGTTTTACTTCTAATCGTTATTTTTATAACAACATCATCCTCGCGGCTTCTTCTGATATCGTCATTTCACTATGCGGAAAGCAAAATTATTAGAGCGTCGCAGTCATGTGTACAATAAGCTAAACAGCGGAAAATGGGAGCCCGTAACTGATGACGCAGAGCAGATTTTTGCAGTGTGCTACCGCACACTTTAACCCTACCATGTACATGAGAAAGTTTAGTTCAAATACATACAGCATATTTTCTGACCAAAATGTTTTAATATTCTTCCCGGAAGGAAAGCACAGAAAAGTGCAGTAGAAGAGAATACTGACACCTAAAAGCAATACATGTAGAAACTACGACCCCCTTTGCTCTAACTACGATGCCTACCGAACCTACAACTCATTCATCATGCAGTCGAGGATCCCTCTCATTACTTAGCTGTAGAACATCTCCACTTCAAGAGAGACCATTTTCAGGCAAGGCTGATACTTTTGGAGAAAGATAAAAGGGAGCGTATTCTTCAGAGAAGGGAGCAATCTTAGCACCTCACCTCCGGTTAATAATTTTACGCAGCCTTATATAAGTAGCCGGCTGTCCTTTGACCCAAGAAACCGCCAGTTATTAGCCCGTAAGTAATCTCAACGCTCTCTTTCTCTTTTCTAATACTCAGATTTTCTACTCTGCGAATCACTTGAAATTGCGTGCTAATAATTATTTTATAGAGGAAAAATAATTCCTCATCTCACTGCTGAGAAAAGAAATCATTTATTTTTATTTAACGGGGCTTTGTAATGTGCGGGTATCTTGTCATTGCTATGACAAAACGCAACCCAGACATGCTTAAAAGATGGCTTGATCAAAGCCATCGCCAATAGCATTAGGGGTGCTACTATGCGATCAATCTGCAGAAATCAGTGTATGTAAGAATATACAACCCCAGACAGTCTTTTGCTGATAGTCTAGATTTCTCGATCACCGACACAGCTAGGATATACATCCCTCTTTACTAGCAAGAGTCAAACAAGTCCTATCCTAAGGCGCACGTACGTAATGTCGCTGCCTGTTGAGGTTTTGATACTTACATGCGCTGCCCGCTTACCCTAGGTGCATGAAGAGTAGTTCAGTAAACGCATCCGTAGCTCCAGAAGTTTAACAATCGAGTCCGTGCAGACACCTACACAATCTCAGCGAACAACTGAGAAATCTGTTTATCACTCATGGGTTTTTATGATAACGATATTTGAAACTGATTATTCAGTAAATAACTAATGCATTTTGAAATTTTATTCACTATATAAAACATATAGTTACATCACTCAAGTTATTATTATTCAATTATCACTAAAATTTTTGATTTATTTAATAACGACTCGTTTTTGCCATGCAAAGGCAATAGCGAAAGTGACGACGTTTAACCGGTGTGGGTTCTTATAAATATCTTTATATCGCCCACATCATGTCGCAATATCCTTACTCCGCATGACGACGTCATGGACTTTTATTGATTTAAGAAATTTTTTGAGTAAATATAGTTTTTTATTCCTCTTAATACGATAGATATATTTTTCTTATACATCACTACATGAGTACAAGGGGGTTTATAAAACACCTTAGCATGAAACATATAAATACTATCCGTGCCATGAACTAAAGCTGATTTTCTTATGAGATCATCAGTATAAAGCAGCCATGTTCAGTTATCTTTTACCTCAAAGAAGGCTATAGTGTTTCTACTATAAAACTATACAATAGGACATGAGTCTGACTTTAAGCAGGAGTCTCTTTATAGCCTGCTCTAAGCAGCCATGATGCAGTGCATCAGAACAGCATGCAAGCTGCTCTCACATGCCTGCGCAGTATCGCGTCCATCTAAATCATGCATTTTTATATCAATGATTCATCATTGTTTTGCTAATTACTTTCCTCGATAGCGATAAATAGGCTAGAGCTCTTCACGCACAGATTACCCTTCTAGCATTGACGGCTTAATATTGAATAAACATTATATAACTCCATCTACAGGGATTAGGAGACGACGCAAGGTAATCCCACTGCTTCAGGATTAATAAAAAAACTTGATGTGAAGATGACTGCAGGAAAAGTCCTGGGTCATGGGGTTGTCTATGACCCCTTAAAGAGGAGCATCCAGCACAATTAATTATTCACAACTTAGCTTTGCTAAGTACAATATGGCTATCCTCGCAAAGGGGCAGCGGAAAACACCTGTCAAATCAACTCTTCTTCGCCTATAGAAGGCGTTGCGTTTGGCCTGAGTAGTTGCACGTTTACGAAAAAGTTTAAAGGGGTTATAAAATTTCAAAAAAAATACTAGCTTTGCAGCATTATTTTTCAATCAGCATAACATAATTTTGGCTTATAAGCGATTTAAGAATTGCTAAGGGATATTAAACGCATCATACAGTCCCACAGATCGCGCTTAAACGGGTTGCTAATTTTCTAAACCTTGATATCAGGGCATTGTTTGTTCTGCCCTAGATACGCAATATAACTCAATATATTACGTCACCAGAATTCCATAGCGCAATTCTTCGTATACTATACCGTATGCTCATGCTATGCTTCTACTTCAGTCCGGAACAGCAGGGTGATTAGCTCCTACTTTAGGCTGTTATTCTGGGTAGAAATGAGTAGAAAGACACCCTGTTCACTAATTGTTTCGCTAAAGTTTATTGAGAGGGCTCTTGCGTAAAGCTACTTATAAATATCTGCATTTTTTCAACAATAATTTAGGGATCTGACCGTCATAAGCCAGATCTCAGCACGCAAAAAGCGATAGTTAAACGCTTCCCTGATATTGAGAAAGAACAACGCAGTATGCCTAGGGAATATAAAATGTGCTTATTAGCCTCATAGCGGACATTGTTGTCTCTAACGCACGAGAAAGCACATCTGATGAATGTTGTCTATGCCGTAACACTACCTTTGCGAGTAATCCCAGTATTAATTGATAGTCAAAGTGCTCATGAAAGTACTAGCGCAAGACTCTTGAGTATGAAAACTCAAGCTATATGCGATAGATGAGGCCCTAACAATCTAAGATTGCAAAGATTTTAACTCGGTTCATCTCTCATGGAACCACCTATGGTAGGTGCGTTATAAAATGACTACTAAATTATAGAGTACTTGTAGTATCAGCAGCTCGTGCCGTAAGCTACTAAGAACATCCTCTTCTCTAGGCGCCGTCATCAACCTGGTAACAGCTTTAATAAATTCACTGCGCGAAGAAGACATTAGTGTGTGCTACATGAGCTAAATTGAGAACACTTTTCATGGCCTTTACTTAAGCATATGGCGTACATATGGGCCACTATAAACGGCATTTACATACCCTGTACATATAAAGTTTTTCTATCAAACCGGCATAGTTCCCGGACCTCTTCAGGGGCTGTGGTACTTTCCCCGCATAGCGCCATATAGTCACCACAGGGGTATACGTAAAAACAGTTTTGTTATATCTTCCTGCTGAGCTCTATTGTGAGCGATAGTATACTTTTCGTTCCGTAGGCAAGGTACAGATTATTCCTGAAATTAGAAAGGACAACACGTGTATCACCGCACCTCTGGAAAAACTACATGTGAAACGGATTACATCCAGCAGCGAAAGTAAACGAACGATTAGATGGCGCTATTTTAGACACTGCATTCGCATATAGCAAGGTATCTGTATCATCAGCTATGGGCATACAGAAATCCTGGCTACTACTCGCCACTCCGCCTACAGCTCCTGAGCATCCTTTTTTGCGAGGCGCATGATTGATCTTCATCAGCATCTCTTGTGTTAAGGATGCCATAAGCGGATTTGAAGTTGCGCGAAACTTGAAGGTATCAACTATTAGAACACCCGGCAATAGATGCCGACTTAAAGCTTGCATAAGGTCGCGGGAACGACTGGAACGCTTTACGTTGACCCTCTCTACTTTGTTTCAGCTGCGATAAAAATAATAAAAACAAAAATGTCCTTAAACGACGAGAGCGGAAGACTGATTATAGTGCGAAATACGCTTTCAAGCTCTTAATTGTCAAGCGTTACGGTGTTCTATTGCTCCTGGCGCACCAGAGAGGTCGGTTGAGCTACGCTAAATTTGTTGAATAAAATAGAAGTATCTGATTCCATGATAGAATAAAGGAGTAAATGCTGATCATTTTTAGCGTGCTCTGTTTTTCGCCAAAGAAAGGAATCAGCTAATTGAACCGAAGATATAACATCTTTTTATTGAAAAAAGCTTTTCTGAGCAGCGTCACGATACCTAAAAAAGGGGGATATCTTCCCAGAAGATTTTTTCTTCAGCGAAGATGTTAACGACTCAAATTACATATAGCTCTTCAAAAAACCCCGGATTAATTACTAAATCAATGATGTTTTAACAGTATAAGAATGCTTATGATAAGAAACGTTATACTGGGTAGTAATGCCCCGAATACTGGCGGTATGTTGTAGACCAAACTTAACGACCCAAATAGTTGATCTAGAATATAAAAACAGAAACCGAAACCGATCCCCCTGAGAACCCTCACACCCATAGATACACAGCGTAGCGGGCCAAAAATAAAAGACAGTGCCATAAACATCATCACCGCCACTGAGAATGGTGAAAAAATCTTGCTCCACATCTTTAGCTGGTAACGGTTAACTTCCTGGCCACTCTTCTTAAGATAATTGACATAATCATAGAGCCCTGAAATGGATAACGCATTCGGGTCAAGCGCGACAACCGCTAGTTTCTCAGGTGTCAAGTTCGTTTTCCATTCGCCGCTCAGGCTTTTCCGACCGATGATCTGTTTTTGATTGGTTAAATCAGACTCCTCTACCTGAGACAACGCCCAGCGGCCGTTACTGAACGTAGCTCTTGCAGCATAGCGCAATGACTTTAGCCGCTGGGTATTATCAAAGCGATAAATATTAATGCCGGCTAGCTCATGACTTTTAACTACCCTCTCAATAAAAACAAAATCATGACCGTCTTTCGCCCAAAGCCCGTTTTGAATTGAGAACATAGACCCACCGTAAATCGTCTGGGTACGGTAGCTATAGGCTATTTTCTCTCCTGCAGGTGCTACCCATTCACTTATGGCCATAGTAAAAAGCACCAGTGGAATAGCGGTTTTCATCACTGAGCATCCCAGCTGGACTCGGCTGAAACCAGATGCCTGCATCACTACCAATTCACTACCGTTAGCCAGAGAACCCAGCCCTAGCAAACTGCCGAGCAAAGTCGCCATCGGAAAAAAGTTCTCGATATCCTTTGGTGCACTCAAGAGAGTAAACATGGCCGCACCTAGCACCGAGTAGCCCCCCCGACCTACTTTTCGCAGTTGCTCGACAAATTTAATGATGCCTGAAAGCGAAACCAGTATGAACAGGGTCATCATGATTGTATTGAAAATCGTTTTACCAATATAGCGATCTAATACGCCAAGCATTAGGCTACACCTCTTGCATGTAATAGCCCACGAAGACTTCGTGCCGGTACGCTGTCCCATATATTGAGCATAAATGCCAGCACCAGGTAGGCCCCATTAATTACCCACATCCACAACATCGGGTCAAGCTTACCCATGGCTCCGTTAGTACGTAGTGAGGTTTGCAGTAGGAAAAAAATAAGATGCAGGAACATTGCGGGCAGCATACGGATAAACCGGTCCTGCCGTGGGTTGACAACCGACATCGGCACCACTGTCATCGACATAATTAACACCGACACTACCAGCGTGAGACGCCAGTGCAACTCGGCACGCAACGAGGGCTCTGTCGAGTGCCAAAGCTGCCTCAACGTCATTTGCTCTGCACAAATATTGTGCACTGCCACAACCCGATGACCAAGCACTGCCTGATATTGCCTAAATTCAGTAATACGAAAATTACGAAGCAGGGCGGTCCCCTCATAGCGCGTCCCCTGATATAGCATCATGACTTGAGATCCGTCCGCCCTCTGGATTATATGGCCGCGGGCCGCGATGAAGACGGAAGCGTGTGCATGACTGTTCGGCTTAAGTTGGGCTAGAAACACATTTTCAACTCCTGCATCTTTAACAGTACCGACGAACAGAACTGCATTACCATTCTCCGCTGGTTGGAATTTTCCCTCAACGAGGGCGGCCATGCTAGGGTTGGCCTTGGCTTGTGACATAACCCGCTCCTGATAGCGCGACGACCAGGGTGACAGCCATATTACATTCACTGCTGCGACTATCGAGGTCATCAAACTCAGCCACAATGCAGCACGGATCAAGATGCTTTTACCCAGACCACAGGCATGCATAACTGTAATTTCGCTTGCAGTGTACATACGGCTCAGCGTCATTAATAACCCCAAGAAAAGACTCAGGGGAAGGATCAATTGTGCCATTTCCGGGACGCCTGAGCTGAGCAAAGATAAAATCAATTTTATCGGAATACGCCCATCCACCGCCGCACCTAAAATTTTTACCAGCTTTTGACAGAAAAAAATCAACAACAGGATGCATAGTATAGCAAGCTGACTTTTAAATGTCTCACGAACCAGATATCTAGTGATGATCACGCTTATTTCGCCTGTGAAAACTTGTCTTTTAGCAGGAATATCGATATTTTAATCGCTCACACATCATAGATGTATATCAGATCGCCACCGTTTATCTGTTAGATCGCATATAAAAACGTGCAGCATTCAGGGGACTGATAAAACGCACTACTTTTCAAAAAAAGAGCATCTTGTCGTCATTCAGAATAACACATCGCATGCATACAAAAGCAGGATATGATTGGAAGCTCTATTTTATCCCGCAAAATCGTCTTTGTCTTTAAGAATCAGGAGAATACATGGAGTTTAGTATAAAAATCGGTAGCCCGGAAAAACAATGCAGTGCCTGCATGGTTGTCGGGGTTTTTGAACCACGCCGTCTATCCCCGAGCGCCGAACAGCTCGATATAATCAGCGATGGCTATATCAGTTCCCTGCTACTCCGTGGTGAACTGGAAGGTAGATTCGGGCAAACGCTACTGCTGCATCATGTCCCGAATGTCTTTTCCGAACGTATATTGCTTATCGGCTGCGGTAAAGAACCCCAGCTAGATGAACGCCAGTATAAGAAGGTGATCAAAAAAACAATCAATGTGCTCAATGATACCGGCTCCATAGAGGCCCTCTATTTTTTGACTGAGCTCCACGTCAATGGGCGTAATACCTACTGGAAAGTACGTCAGGCAGTGGAAACAACGCAAGAAACGCTGTATACCTTCAATCAGCTAAAAAGTAATAACACCGAGTCGCTTCGACCCCTGAAAAAAATAGTGTTCAATGTACCTACACGCCGGGCATTGACTAGCGGCGCATGTGCAATTGTGCATAGTCTAGCGATCGCCGACGGCATTAAAACTGCTAAAGATTTAGGCAATATGCCGCCAAATATTTGCAATGCTGCTTATCTCGCCTCACTGGCCCGTCAGTTAGCTGACGGCCAGAGTAAAAATACTACAACGCGAGTCATAGGCGAACAGCAGATGAAAGAGCTGGGTATGAACGCCTATCTAGCAGTAGGGCAGGGATCTATCAATGAATCGCTCATGTCCGTTATTGAGTATAGAAACAGCCCTAACCCTGAAGCGAGGCCAATTGTGCTAGTGGGTAAAGGACTAACCTTCGACGCCGGTGGTATTTCCATCAAGCCCGCGGATAGGATGGATGAAATGAAATACGACATGTGCGGCGCCGCGACGGTATACGCTGTAATGTCTATCGTAGCGGCGCTTAAACTGCCGTTGAATCTCGTCGGAGTGTTAGCCGGGTGCGAAAATATGATC
Organism: secondary endosymbiont of Ctenarytaina eucalypti; assembly: GCF_000287335.1. Taxonomy (GTDB): domain Bacteria; phylum Pseudomonadota; class Gammaproteobacteria; order Enterobacterales; family Enterobacteriaceae. The sequence continues at coordinate 70,773 of NC_018419.1, read as the reverse complement.
AGCAGTCGTGCATTGCGGCCAGGCGATGTGTTAACCACACTTTCCGGCCAAACAGTGGAAGTATTAAACACTGACGCTGAGGGCCGATTGGTTCTTTGTGACGTTCTTACCTATATCGAGCGTTTTAATCCGGAGATAGTCATCGATATCGCAACGTTGACTGGCGCCTGCGTTATTGCACTCGGAGATCATGTAACGGGGCTGATGTCGAATCATACGCCACTAGTTCATGAGCTTATCGATGCCGGTGAAAAAGCGAGCGACCGAGCTTGGCGTTTACCATTGGGGGATGAGTTTCAAGAACAGCTGGAGTCTAATGTCGCTGATATGGCGAACATTGGCGGGCGATCTGGCGGTGCAATTACTGCGGGATGCTTCCTGTCACGTTTCACGAAAAAATATCATTGGGCGCACCTGGACATCGCCGGCACTGCCTGGAGTTCCGGTAAAGCTAAGGGTTCTACAGGACGTCCGGTGGCGATGCTTGCTCAATTTTTAATTAACCGTACTGCACCTCAACAACATGCTTTAGTCGAATTTGCAGAAAAAAATGTTCCTTTTCCTGAAGGAAATACGCCACCCTCCTTGCGGTAGTCTACTTACTTTACCGCGGATGCCGTCTTTTTTAAAAATTATTAAAACAGCATTTTCTAATAATTAAATCAACGCACTTTCATGTAGATTAGCATATTCCCTTTAGGGAAAAGAAAACGCGATGAGTTAGCTCTTTCTGTATGTAAAGGAAGCCTTCCCTGTTGACGACGTCCTTGTCTACATGCTTGCTGAAAAAGCATTTTATTCAAAAAATTTGATGATTGTTGTATTATATAATTCTTTATGAGTATCAGCGGCTCTTCATCACGGCCCTGTTTTAGGAAAATGGGTCGCCTAAATATGGCCGATTAAAGAGAAAGATTAATAGGTTGAAATAATTTTTCTACATCGACGATACATTTTTTATCAGTCAGGATCATAATCACATGATCGCCTGGTTCAATACGGTGATGACGATTCGCAATGATGACCTCATTGTTACGTACAATCGCTCCTATAATAGTGCCAGGAGGTAGATTTATAGCACCGATGTCGCGGCTCACCACCCCCGAGTTCCTCTGATCTCCGTGAGCGATCGCTTCAATGGCTTCGGCATCTCCTCGCCTCAGCGAGGAAACTGTAACAATGTCAGCATTGCGTACATACCTTAACAGCGCTGAGATCGTTGCCTGCTGCGGAGAAATAGCTATATCGATTACGCTTCCTTGAACGAGATCCAAATAGGCACGTCGTTGGATAAGCGCCACTACCTTTTTCGCACCCATGCGCTTTGCTAGCATAGCAGACATGATATTAGCTTCGTCGTCGTTCGTAATGGCGATAAAGACGTCGATCTGTTCAATATGCTCCTGTGAGAGCAGCTCTTGATCTGAGGCATCACCATAAAATACAATAGTATATTTTAGCTGTGCCGCTAACTCTGAGGCTCGTTCTCGATCGCGCTCTATCAGCTTTACGCTATAATCTTTTTCTAACCGATAAGCCAGTCTAGCACCGATATGGCCTCCGCCAACAATCATGATGCGTTTATAGGGCTTTTCTAGCATCTGCATTTCACTGATCACCATGTGAATATGTTGCGAGGCAACCATAAAGAACACTTCATCGCCTGCCTCTATAATCGTTTCTCCTTTCGGATCAATGGGCTGATCCTGGCGAAAAATTGCTACGACGCGTGTTTCGATATGCGGTATATGCTCACGCAGAGACGAAAGAGCATTACCAACCAGTGGCCCGTTATAATAAACCTTAACGGCAACTAAGCTGACTTTACCTTCAGCAAAATGCACCACCTGTAGCGCCCCCGGATACTCAATTAGTTGATATATACTGTCAGTGACTAAAGTCTCCGGGGAAATTAAATGATTGACAGGTACTGCTTCCGGCGAAAACAGCTGCTCTGACTCGCAGTCATAATCATGGGAGCGGATTCGTGCAATGCGATTTGGCGTTTTGAAAATCGTATAGGCTATCTGGCAAGCAATCATATTGGTTTCATCGGAGTTAGTAACTGCTACTAGCATATCAGCATTCTCTGCACCAGCTGCACGTAGGACCCTTGGATAAGAACCGTATCCTTGAATAACGCGCAGATCGAACTTGTCCTGCAAGTGGCGTAGCGGATCTAGATTAGTATCCACGATAGTAATATCATTCTTCTCATCGACTAGGTTTTCCGCTAACGTGCCGCCGACCTGCCCTGCACCAAGGATTATAATTTTCATAAATGACCTCTTGTTTTCATCCGAGCACTTAGTTAGTGGGCGTATGTGCTCTTTAGTGTATATAAAGGCACATTTTTTGAATAAAGCAGCATATGTGACACGTCAGAAGTTAGTGGATTGATTGTGATACAATGCCAATCATTGTTAATATTATCTAAAACAATGCGTCTGGTGTGGCGGTGTTACAATCAGTCATCAGCTTCGCTCTGATCAGCTCATTATGACCACCTATGCGATGATGACCATCTACTAGTGTTGTAAACCAGCACATACAAGTTGCATCCAATCTCTGCTAGTGCTATAATTTTTTTCTTGGCAGGCATAATTCTACTACCATCTAAAGTCTGATTTTCAATCCCATGGTTATGGTTAACGGACGACTCTCGCTAATACTATTTATCAGCGCGGTAGCAGGCTGGGCGGTGTGATTTTTGCTATCATTTAGAATCTGTGGGCGGTAACGTGTATCTTACGCTCTGTCACTCGACGCCTCCGGACTTTTCTAGTCAGTTTTCTGCATATCCAATCCAAAAGAGGCATGCATTACTAGGAGCGCTACTGTAAAATACATCGGCCAGATCTTTTGATATATTGTGCAATCAGATCTCAGATAAAGCTAACGCTGTACGATGCGTTTATCGGTAGCCACCTGCCGACATTAATTCCAACGTCCTTCTCCGAAAAAATTTAATAGATTCTGTCTTCAATGATTAATTATTCGGCTCACCGCTCTTAACATGCTGATTGGTTATCAGGACTATCTTCTCTCGCTTAGTGTATATAAAGAACAGTCTTATCATCTTAACAGCATGTTTAAAACTTCATGCATCGAGTCACTACAGCCACCCTACAATGCGCGCAGCGAAAAGACCGTATACTGCTCTCATGATCTGCACTATAGTGCCGACCTTATATGAGTTGCACCATAGTATGATTGCCGTTCAAAAAGGTTTTTATCTATTTTATCAAAAGCTTATGCATCTTCACGTCGTTCTATAAAAATGAGCCGTTTGAGAGTCTGTGTCTAATGAAGCGAGTTGGTCATATTTAAATTTCGCTTTGCTATATAGGCTTGTTTGAATAGATCAATGTTACGCTTTCGGATCAGTACACCGATTTGCTCTTTTCAGGGTTACATCATGCAGTGACACCCCATCAGAAAACGCTACGACAGAGCTGACACTGATTGTTTACTAACATAACATATTAGAATAGGACGCTACCTAATATAGCCAGAAATGCTGCTGTGGAGCGCCTGTGCTAAAGTGAATTTAGTAAGCTGATAATATGATCGCCTCAAGTGTCGATTTTTCAATTAATCCAAGGAAAAGCTCAACCGGAAGTAACATGACACATGGATGCATGAATAAAATGTACCGTAAAACGCTTGTTGAGGAAGATAGAATTCTGGTTAATATTTTTGCAAAACATGGTGTTTAGTATAGGCACTAACTAAAAAAAGAGTCAGTATGACATATGAAGTAATTTTTACTGCCTTGATTCACCTACTCAACTAGCTTTTTTTAAAACTAATAATCCGAAGCGGATCAGATTCTGGCACTTACGATGCACATTACTGTCGCAGGCTTCTGTTAGGAAAGGGCATTAATCTCTTGATCTTTTCCGAGGAAACACGCTACATAATTGATGTAGTCTACGCTATAAGCGCAACAACGGGATTGCAAATCATCCACTGATCCGTAGTAATGAATACTTAAAAAAATTACTTCCGTTTTTCACTAGAACTGACGGACTGAAATTGCTATATTCTAGTGCACAAGATTTCTGGATGGTTATTTTAAGCCTACTTGACGATAATAAGAAAGTAGAAAAAAGTAGTCATGCTCAGGGGATGTAACTAGATGAGGTAATTAGGAGTACCGAAAATGCTTGGTATCACGTAAAATAGCCCTGCCGGGAACACATTCGTTACAAACTATAGTTGATTCCATAAAGCCGGTTTTATATTGTAGACATCGATCTATTAACTAAAGTGATAAAATAAAGTATTATTATTCTCAACACCTAACGTGTGTGAGCTTCGCTGGCCATAACTTCCTGCTCATTTATCGCATCTTACGCATGTCATTTGCATGACTCGATATTAATCGAGAAAATGATATTTTTTGATCGAAAACCATAAGTTTCGCATCAAGTATAACCTCTACTAGCTGCCTAAAGCTACGCCTTCTTTGAGCGTCGCGAATAGCGCAGAAAGCAGTGCTCTAAAGATAAAAATAACGCTATCGATAAAACTCGGATTATGAAGTTTTAAAAATCCGGCTACAACGCATTCTGATTACCTTATAACACGAAAGTGACTCAAGCAGTAAATCCTCGCTGGCACCGATAGCAGGGTATTCACCCCTCCAAAATGCTGTTCCCAAACACAATGCCAATATTCAAAACAGAGCAGAAATGATGCCCCTCTAACGCGAGGAGGCTGTGTTAAAAAATCTCTTAAATAACTAACAGATATTATTTCACTACCGCTAGAACTGCTCTCGTCTAAAAACACTTTTTCTATAAACAACGTTAGTTTGTCGCTTGTAGTCGCCCGAGGTATTCAGCTCCATAGTCATATTGTTACGCCGCAATCAGCAACTAAAATGGAGCCTGGCGACTTTATCAAGAGCGCCTAGAATGGTAAGATCTTGATAACGCAGCCTTTTACACATGATATCATGAAATTTTCATTTTTTTTCTGGCACTGAATTAACAGATAAAGCATATACGGAACACCTTATTCCAACAGCTTCTGCAGCTGAAATACTCTGATGCTGCGATGGCGTAAAAGAGTATATAATATAACTACTAACCCAGGTAGCACTAATCCAGCTAGTGCTGCTGACCTCAGAATCAGTTCTTCACCAGATTGAATTATAGATGAAAAACAGTAATTTCGCCTTCCGACGAGCTTACTTCCCAAACATCCGGCCCTCTGGTAAAGTTCAGCATGCACAGATACGCGTGTGATTCCGCATCATTCCGATTTTTCACCAAAAGTCTGCTCTATTTAGTGAACGCCTTATCCTATTTTTGTGCAGTCTATGCAACATGCTTTTGTGACTCTCCCCAAGAGAACTCGCTGAATATCACACCGTCTTACACAATACTTTTCTTCAATACTCGACTGGCATTTGCCTTTTACACCAATGCATCCGCACACAACAGTCGAATGTCAACGGCAACGCCGCGCTGATGATTAATGATACGATGAGGCTTTTTGGCGAAACATGGTCCTTATAAAAATAGATTCCAGAACACTCTTTACTCATTAAAAGCAATTAATAACTTTAGCTAGCTAAAGCCCCGTGCTACGTCTTCTAAAAATTAACATCTTACCAATCAGCCCGACAATGCTTCAGTTCCAGGCTGACGCGGTAAGACTAGCCGTCAGCCACTAGACCGGCGTAGGGCACCAAGGCACATGCCTCCCCATCGCAGGGGCGCAAACTTTAGGCAACAAGCAGCAAGCTTGGGACCAGATCCACCATGCATCAACCTACGTGGGCCTATGCTGAGGCCTCGTGTTAATTGCAATACTCTGCTGGCTCAGGCATAAAAAGAGATACAGTATCTCTATAAAAATTATAAGCATCACAATCAATGGGCATCTTGCCTACCTAAGAGGTGGAATATGTATTATCAACCCAAAAATAATTTACTGGATCACAAACGCATTCTCATTACCGGCGCCAGTGAAGGCATTGGTCGCCAGGCAGCCCTCACCTATGCTCACCATGGTGCATCGGTACTTTTGCTTGGCCGAACCGAGCATAAACTTAATATCGTGCAAAACCTCATCGCTGAGGCTGGCGGACGTAAGGCTCGAGTGCTAGTATTCGATTTAGCCAACACCCAGCTAGCCCCCTATCAGGGGTTAGCTCAGATCCTTGCCGATGAATGTTTATATCTAGATGGTTTATTGAACAATGCAGGAATTTTGGGTGAAATTGCGCCAATGGCTAAGCAAGATGCCACCCTCTGGTCCGAAGTAATAGCGGTTAATATCAACGGTACCTTTATGTTAACACAAGCATTGCTACCTCTTCTGCTTAACGCCAGCAGCCCATCACTTATTTTTAGCACTTCTAGCGTAGGCCGGAAAGGACGAGCAACCTGGGGAGCGTATGCAGTATCTAAATTCGCTACCGAAGGTATGATGCAAATTTTCGCAGAAGAGTATACCGCCGCTACTCTTCGGGTGAACGCAATCAATCCTGGTAGAACCCGTACTAATATGCGCGCTAAGGCGTTTCCGATGGAAGCGCCAGATCAGCTAAAAAATCCGGCTGATATCATGGCTATCTATCTTTACCTAATGGGTGACGACAGCCGGCATAAAACGGGCGTGAGCTTTAATGCACAGAGTGATGTGAAACAGAGAGGTATGACCTGACATTTATTTACTGCGTAGAGATAGTCTTTTATAATAGAATATTCCCATATGGCGCTTTAATAAAAATAGCATGCTTTCGTGACAAGTAAAAATGGCCTCCTACAATCTAACGAAATAATTTTAATGTATGTGTTTAAAAAACACTAGTCATCTAAATCTCTTTTACTAAAAAACGCTGATAGTTGCATTAATTGCAATAATCACAGCACTTACCCGGATTAGACTACGAGACATGCCAAAGACAATTCGCAGCGCATCAAGTAGCGCTGATAGTCGCTAGATCATCACAGACTCTAATATATGCAACATGTATAATTTTTTTTCGTTTTAGAGATTAACGGGTTCACTAAGCCGACTACTTATGATCTATATATCAAAAAAATAATACGATGATGCAATCTTCATCATTGCAGTTCTTATTTTTAAAATAAGACATCTAGCGGATGTCTGTAAACGCGTCATTTGAGGTTTTTATGAGCGAAAAGCTGCAAAAAGTCCTAGCTCGTGCTGGAAAAGGTTCTAGACGAGCAATCGAAACCCTTATTGCAGAGGGCCGCGTAAGCGTAGACGGTAACGTTTCTATCCTAGGGGATCGAGTAAAGGTTATAGGCACTACTCAGATTGGGGTAGATGGTCGTATTATTAGCATACCATTGGCGTCAGACGACTCATGTCGCGTGTTGGCCTATTATAAGCCGGAAGGCGAACTCTGCTGTGCGCTCCGAGATTCCAAGAGAAGACCAACGGTCTTTGAGCGCTTGCCGCGTCTTAAAAGTGCTCGTTGGGTGGCTGTCGGCCGCCTTGATATTAACACATCGGGGCTATTGTTATTTACAACAGATGGAGAACTAGCATATCGCTTGATGCGTCCAAGCTTTGCCATTGAACGGGAATATGCTGTACGTGTTTTCGGCCTAGTTGATGAGGAAAAACTGCGCCAACTGATCCGAGGCATACCCCTTAAAGACGGTCAGGCAGCCTTTCGTAGTCTGAAGTTCAAAGGGGGCGAAGGCCGTAACCAGTGGTACCATGTAACACTGACGGAAGGGAGAAATCGAGAGGTGAGACGCTTATGGGCGGCAGCCGGCGCCCAGGTCAGTAGGCTGATCCGTGTGCGTTACGGTTCAGTCATCCTACCAAGGGGCATGTCCCGCGGTTGCTGGACCGAACTTTCATTAGAAAATACAAATGCTCTACGCGAAAAAGTACAGTTACCGCTTACATCGTTCAGCAAGCGTCTGGTACAGCAGGATAATCTACGAACGAAGACCGTGAAAGCCCAACGAACGGTTAATAGCATCCAAAAAAGAACGCAATCCCGACGAGGTCAGCGTATCCATAAAATCAATCATGACCTCAGATAAGAGCGCTAAGAATAGCGCGTGTTGAGAAGCAACAGTTCCTAATGTGGACTCTAAAACAGCCTGATGAAGTCAATAAATTTTCAACTGTTGCTTTAGGGAGGAAATGAATTTATGTGGTCTGCAATTACTCAGGCAGTTCTTATGAAAATAATACACCCGAGAGGATACGCATGTTCACTAAAACGACACAGAAAACAACTTAACGCTTAAGCATTCAAGTAATCTTAATCAAAAAACACTCGTATTTACAAAAAATTAATATAGCATGAATCTTTAGCATTATTCCTATTACTTGCGCAATAGACACCTATTAAGGTGTTTCGTCCAAGAGAGAAAAGTGTTAGTCTTAAATTTCAATTACTCTAGTTAGAGTCATCCATGACTTATCTCTATTTGTTTCTTGCTATAATAACGGAAGTGATTGCAACTTCCTTTATCAAAGCTTCCGCAGGGTTTAGCAAACTAACCCCGTCTCTCTTAGTAATCATCAGTTATGTCATCTCGTTTACGCTATTATCCATTGTTCTTAAAACCTTACCTATTGGTATTGCTTATGCCAGTTGGTCCGGTTTAGGGACTTTTTTTGTCACCATCCTAAGCTATTTCTTGTATGGGCAAGCATTGGATCCCGTAGCAATGTTTGGTATTGCAATGATAATCTCCGGTGTTTTAATCATTCATTTATTTTCCAAAACCGCCGGGCATTGATTATTATAATCATGACTGAATTAGATAACAAAAAGTGCATGATGAGTGGGCAGCTGCTAGGGCTTGCATTCTGTAATCTGAACAGTTTTCAGCACTTCTAATAGCATTAGCCTAATATGGTTCAACGCTTAAGTTCCTCCCCACTCACCTCTACCTCTACCTCTACCTAAGCATCATAGTAAGAAAAGATCAGATCACTACCCAGACATGTTTTGAACCTCCAGGACAAAACGTACCACTCAACCAACACCGGTCATCTCATGCTGCTTGTTCTGAGATATGATTGCTTCCCCGCCAAGATGTTGATTATTAATAACCAAGATCCACTGATCAGTATTGCTGGTGAAAGATGAGACATCCCCTGCATCCGCGGCATTACAATTTGATAAATCAGCATAGAGCATTGCATGTATTCTTTCATGTTTTTGAACACCGCTATATTTTAGGCAATCACTAGCTGATCTCACTATTATATCTGTTCATAATATAGTCTCTATACAAAAATATCTTCATGTCACTCACTCACTGCTTACAAATAGGCTCTCAAGCAGAGGGGGGTTATCTAGAAAGATGAGTGAATGATGAAGCATAAGAGCTTATAAGAGAAAAATCTTCCGTCGGTCGACTATAACCGATCGCTCTACCTTTCAAATCCAATGATCACGGCGCTGCTGATCATGAAACAGCAAGCATTGGCTAGCTCCCCGCCACAATGTGACCGAAATTTTTTACGCGTTTTCTAAAATCCTATCGAGCGCGTCGTAAGATAAGTGGGATAAGCCATTCGCGGCAAAAGGCCATAGACATATAGTCGCACATCAAGACGCGGTGACGTTACTTCTTAAATCAAAGAAGAGCGGGCACTACCCTGAGATTTTTTAGTCTCCTTGCGTAGCGCTGCTACACACAACACGCTATCTTAAAATGTAGTGTTAGGCGTCAGCACCCTCCAGAAATTGCTGACGCGAAAAATAAAGCAGCTTACCCTACCGTAAAGAAGTGTATAATCTTGGGAAAGCCACATACTATGAATGTAGATAAACCTTTAACGCTCAGCAGCTACATGGCAGTAATGATGCCCAAGAAAAGCAAATAAGCGCTTGCTACCGGGATTGATAACTCACATTGCTAGGTTTTGCTTCTCAATATATCTGAGTGCTTATTTGACCCTACATCAATATGCTGCGCAGAAGCGGGGAAGTGAAGTGACAAGAGTTATGACATATAACCAGATCAGGGCGCTCGGCAAGCACCCAAAGTATTAGTAGCTGCTCCAAAACAGCTCTTCCAGGACCGTTTCCAGATATGTTGCTTAACTCAAAACCACCGAATAGAAAATCTGGCTCTAAAAATAGAGCTCATCCCTACGTATAAGGTACCTAGGCGCCGTTCAAAGCTTTTTTTCAATTTTCGTTGCACGGGCATTCTGATATTCATGTTGAAATAAGCACATCCTCAGCGCATTGTGATAATGTCCGTTAATGAAAAATTCTTGCAGCAACACCCCTTCCTGCTTGAAGCCCAATTTTTTATAGATATGAATAGCTTTGGTATTTTCTTCATCAACGATTAAATACAATTTATACAGATTGAGCACCATAAATCCGAAATTTAGCGCTAAATAAGTAGCTACGCTAGCATAACCTTTTCCCTGGTGCTCAGGTGCCACCAGAATAGAAAACTCAGCTCTCCGATGAATATAATCGATATTGACCAACTCGACTAGCCCCACACTAATGCTCTGCTTGTCAATAATAAACCGTCGCTCGCTGATGTTATGGATGTTTTTTTGATAAAGATCCTTTAACTCCACATAAGCTTCGTGTGGCTCTTCAAACCAGTAGCGCATCATCATCTCATTATTATTAAGCTGATGAATAAAATGCAGATCCTCTCGTTCTAATGGGCGTAGCTTGATATAATTATTTTCTGAAACTTGACGCAGTTTGTTCATAAACGCACTCTCCAATACTTAACTTAAGACATCATCAGGCGTTCCTGATGAGAATTTCTTGATACTGTTAAAGATGGCATATATAATGTAATTGTTTCCTTATTTATTTTTTCTAATATTGAAAATAGTTTCACGCACCAGGTGTTTGATGTGTACGCATCCGTTCACACTACACCAAGCTATTTTCTTGATGTGTGTTTATTTACAACATAAATAGATCTGTATTGAAAACAGCAATCATGACTTTCTATAATAAAGTCCGAATGGCACTATTTTACTTTTCAGAGCATTATGTGTCGAGCCAGCCAATAGCATAAAATGTATTTATCAAAAAACTTTTGTATGAGCTATATCATAGACGACTTGATAAAAGCACTGAATAAGCTGTATATAATATATTCACTATTACTTAATCAGATTTTAGGTTCGATCTTTTCCTGGAAATGCAAATGAGATGCCTCTCTTTTTTATGCAAGCATCAGTGTTGTATTATTGTCGTGAATTATATTTTGCCTTGTATTGAAGCAAGGTTGATCTTGTTTGCAATAGATACAGGGCGCAGCACTAGCTAATCTTAGTTGAAGCATGTTTCCTATCAGCGTAGTGCGTTGCTTTATCTTTCTAATCTAGACGTAGAAAATGAACCCTAACAAGAAAGCGATAAGAATGAGATGTAGACTACAGTGCTGCTAATATTTTTATAGAAGAAGAGTGATTTTTTCTAGAATTTCGGAAATACTACTAATAGCGATGTGTTAATATATTCAAATAATACTGAGCCTGTTGTTACATAAGCGCGCAACCTGCTTGAGTCAGGTTTCTTTTATTTTCATATCCAGTCCCGTTGGTTTATATTTGGCTATTTGCCCTTCTCCCCAGGGGAAAAGAGATAGTACGTTTTCAAAAAAACTTTACAGATTCAACGCTTAACCCTTCTATAAGCAAGAAGATGATCTTAGACTGTATAAAAATTAACTTGAGCAAGGTCTTATGGAATTTACTTTTTATCCAGAGTAAATTTTTATAAATTTAAATTATATTTAATCAATATCTCTTAGGAAAAATATGATCAGGAAATCAATGACCGGCTGTTTTAGAGAATACATTAATCATCAAAACGCCGGCGATAATCATCGTCATACCACACATTGCCACGGTATCGAGCTTTTGTTTATACAGGAAATAACTCAGAATAGCGACAAAAAACGTTCCCAAACCGGACCAACTTGCATAAGAAATGCCGACAGGTAAGGTGTTAAGAACAAGCGCTAATAACGTAAAAGAGATAGTGTAACCAATAATCACCAACAGAGAAGGCACTAGCTTCCTAAAGCCTTCTGACGCCTTGATGGAGGAAGTAGCAATAACTTCGGCGATGATAGCAATCAACAAATAGAGATAAACCATAGATCACTCTGAAAACAGTAATAAAAGTTAAAAAATAACACGTTTGACGCTTTGACGAAAGGCCCGTACAATCTATTTTTTTAGAGGACAAGAAGCTTTCATAGCCAATAACTCTATTGTTTTAAAGAAGGATTTTAGGATGCCTACACTTATTCTTGATAATAAAGATTATATACCGCTCATCCTACGTCTATTGACGCTTCTCTAAAACAAAAAAATATCTATAGTAAAAAAATACAATCATCATTCTCTCCTTTTTATCCAAAAAAATAACGTTTTTGATGAATTTTCCGCTAGCAAGCGTATGGCTATACCGTCTAAAAGCTGATGGGCATCCCCACAGCACCATACCGTTAAAACCTGTGACTCTTATCGTTGCCTCGGCTATCTAAGGATCATAATCACGCACCCTTACATTACAACTTGAAAGTTTTTTAAATAGCGACCTGGCTTGTTTTATCTAGGCAGCTATGATGGAGCCTACGTTCTTTTCTAGAGCTTTATTACCACTACTCATGTGCCCATTCTGATCTGCGTTATCACACTTACAAGATGTGGATAAAAATATAAATACTCATTCTGTGGAGCAGTAAACATATGCATGTTCTGCCTTTATGAGAATTTATTAAGTGATAAAAATCATGTTATTTTAGTATAAGTCTTACGTATGACATGCTACTCGTCTCCGGTATACCATTTTCTTATTAGCTCTAGATGAATGACCTTTATTACTATATTTCATGCATCTACATTTCTACTAATGATTCGCTCATCTCACTGCATGAATATTAATACATGGTTTTTATAACAATAAAAAATTTTAATTTACTCACGATCTGCCGAAACAATAAGGCGCTCAAGTGCCGCATACTGTAAAAATAGAAATCCATATGGCAGCTCTTTCTGCATGCGAAGAGAAAGGTTCACTAGCACAGCAGCACCGCTAATGTAGACTTGAAGCAGCAACACAGACGGGCAAGGTAGGCAGCGTTGCTTGACAGCACTTTCGATATACGTGAGTGACGTGTTCTTCTTTTAAAGAACAAATACATCTGCTTTTCGGCAAGGCCGGCTTCGAAAGATTGACTAGCAGATAACTATAGGCATCGTCAACATGGTTGAACATTAACATCTGAGCAAGAGCAATAATACTTGGCTAAACGCAATACGTACTCAAGCGAGTACCTACTGGCTAAAATATCCCCTTTCTGATTTAGAGGATTTAGATTTCTATTCCATTATCTGCGGCTGCATGACCTATGAAATAAAAATTTATTTATTTAGACAGTGACACTAAACATCAACAGTCATCAGACCTAGTTAAGTGGTAAGGAGACCAAAAGAAAAAGTAATTATCATAAGAAATGGAGTGATAAAAGATCAGCGGTAAATTTTTAGGTAAAAACCTCGGTGAAGAGTTAAAGTCGGCTGACCAAATTGACCTATAGCAGGGGTCAAGACCCTACTTTTATTAGGCCCCCTTGCCCGAAGCCATAGCGCCTCGCTCGATATAGCAGATGGTCATGAGTTCCACTTGACCGAAAATGATAAGGTTTATCAGTTCTTTCTAGTCGAGTCGTAGCTATCGTTCCTCCTCTACGTCTGGGGTCCGGTAAGAGCACTCGCCCTCAGATTATAACTCACGTAGCTAATTTTCCAGATAACGCCATGATTCTTAATCAGCGGCGTGACACAGACGAAAGTATTGTCTAATGGCTGTGCATCGCTATCCACAGGAATGGTTTTCATTTTTACACTAATTTCGGTATAATCCTGCTTAGGTTTAGAGACCGCCTTAGCGCCCAGGTAGCGTTCAAGAGGACTCCTCTCTACCCTTTTCGCGCTGAAGATTAGAAAGAATAGGCAGATAAAAACAAGCAGATAGCTCTCTGAGAGTATAAACTCGCTAGGCATGGGCTCTCGGCAAAGCAGTTCCGTTTCATCTTACGATGGTCTAACCGGAAGAAGCGACAGTATTATGCTATTCATGTCGTAGTACTAAAATGCGCCTGGGTGCATCAACATATTTGATACTATGGGCGCAGTAGGCCGCTTAATCCCGTGGCCTAAAGACCATGCAGTCAGAACTTAGAAGTGTATGGTGCCCCTTACATAGATTTATTGAATAAATAAAAAAATTCTAATGACAAAGCCAGGACTCATCAATTTTGGCTGCTGCGGAGACTTATAGACGTTCCCATAATGTGTAATCTAGTGAATAGTTTAAGTCATGATCACCATCATAACCGCTTGTGCATCAAGAGTTACACAGACTCTCTGTTATAACCCGGTAGCTTTTTAATCCTCAACAAGACCGTTCAGCTAGTCAGTACTAATGATAGCCTGCTTGCGTTTTTTAGATCTCCTAATGGCGCATAACTGCCGATCATCAGGTCTGTTAAAAACCCAGATTGTACAATGTCGGGGCAATCAGCACACTGATTGATCACAACAATCCAACGTTATTGCGCTAGACCTCAGAAGAATAGTGAACAACCGAGACTATAATCATTTTCTACGAAAACTTCATAGAAAAACAGACTTTTACTGTGTCTTATTAAAAAGATTATATCAATGACCGCATCGGTCGTAACAAGGGGTATTAGTTTTTTTAATGCTAATCTTTAATGTCTATACTCATCTGATCAGAAAAAATAGGTTACGCATCTTGGCAGCGCCTCCATAAGTTTAAAAATCGCGGCTATCGGGTCCTCCGTTAAAAGTCTAAACCAGTAAATTAATGAGGTCCTGGTCGTGATCGTTGCATAATAGTAAAAAGTCGCTTACACAGACCAGAGGTATTTCCCTGTAAATGAGACACACTGCTACCTTACCCATGCGACACTTTCAGAGTCGTATGCTTCTTCAAAATATGATAGTCAATAAACTCCTGGATGATTGTAAACTTTGTCTTTGTTATTAAAAAAATATAATGCACACTCGTAGTGTCTATCGTAGCCAATTAGCGACTGATACTTTAAATTTATTACATGCAAGACGCTTCCGTATATCTAGTACACGAAGACAAATCAAGAAATCAAGGTAACTCCAGGATCATTTAAGTCTTCTAGTGCTGAAAATAATAGGCATCTCACCTAAAAAGCAGCTTATCCAGGGTGAAGCGTCACGATTGCTGATTTATTCTAATATTTCAAGATACTCTATAATGTCATAAGAGGTGTTATAATGAGCAGATTTCTGAATGAAAATAAAACGTTTAATTAAAAAAATTTTCTACAAGAAAAGGCAATACAGAAGCCATGGGTGCATGAGCGAAGAAAAATAGTCTTAAACAACGGGCAAGTTACTGTTCTTCTCAGCCAAGATCATCACCATAATTTTCATGACAATCAGACTATTTGACTTTTGCTGAAGGCTTTACAGGGGTTCGGTGGCCTAACTTTTTAACTTACTGGGCCGCCCCTACGGTAGTAGGGCTGCTGTTATCTTAGCAAGCAAAGAAAAACCTGGAATATCAAAAACAATACATTGACGCTCACTCAAAACCCTTTTTCTAATTAATCACACCGGCCTTAGGATTGTTGGTGAAAAAATAGGTAGTCCAGATAGAATAGACTTGAAAACGCAGAGCATAGCATCAGCCCGCACTTAAGAGATGCTCAAGCACACACAGCCCGAGCGTTAGATTTTCGGGTGATTGCATGAAACTAACGCTTTTTCTGGCAAGCATCATTGGCCTGTGTTAATGGAAGTTCCTGGCAGGCAACCTCAGGCCAGATTACGTCATCAGGATATGTTCTGGCGAACTATTTCCGACTTGCAAGGATGCTTTTATGCTAAAATCATGACTATCTATATAGCGACCTGCCCAAAATGACTGCAGAAGGACATTTAATTTTTGCTTTAGCTAGCACTATTTTAGCCAAAAAACTCGCACTGACGTCTGAGCTGTCTCAAGGCGATTGGTGGCATGTTATTGCTGGTGGATTGCTGACCTGTCTATTGCCGGATATCGACCACCCTAAGTCGATGCTGGGGCGGCGATTAACCTGGCTCTCTACACCTATCGCCCGCCTGTTCGGGCATCGCGGCTTCACGCATAGCCTACTGGCGATCATCGCTAGCATCATTTTTTGCACCAACCTACCGCCCCCCGCACACGCTGTGATTCCTCTAGATGCGTTTCATGCCATGATTATTGGTTACTTAAGCCATATCGCGGCGGATATGCTGACCCCGGCCGGTGTGCCTCTACTCTGGCCCTGCAAGTGGCGGTTTCGCGTACCGCTCTTCAGCCCAAAAAAAGGGAAAAAGTATGAACGTCTTCTGTGTATTGCTGCTCTGATTTTCGCCCTACAGCACCCGGCAGTGCGGGGACTCGAACAGTGTCTCGCGGTTCTCGAGCCCATTCAGATGCTCTGGCAGCGCCTACGCACAAACCGATAACTACGTATAAGTCTATCTCATGAGTATCATCAAAAGGTTGTGTGAAGAGAGCCTATATCATCGGAACAGCTAATCGTCACGTCAGAGAAACCAGTAATAACTAGACATACGTATTGCTTTTAACATAGACACCTCTTCTCTGAAGAGGTAGCATAAAGACTATTTATGCAACGCAGTTTTTAGGCATGTGAAACATCAGGTAATATAACCAGGGATAAACGGATACAGGTGTAACAAAAATTTCATTAAGCGTATTATGTTACGGGCTGTATTAAACGAACAGACTATATTTTTCGATGTGCTGAAGTGAACGATCTTTGCTACGCAAAAACATTTATCTAACTCTTGTTAGCAATTAGCGCACCAAACAGGGATCGTCTGCGAACGTTTATAGAACAGCATCATTTTTTATGATTCACACAAGACATGGACTTGCATAAGGTTTTTTATCCGGGATTAAGTCATTGTAGCTAGTAAGCACCGGGCGATGCCTGACTGTATTTATAAGTCTATTTAACTGCTCAAGTGCGACTGATCAACTATATGTTTATGTTTATAGCATAAAAGAATGAGTAATATTCTCAACCCGCGCCGTAGCTAGATAAGGGGCCTTGTCCTATTTCTCCACAGAGGATGATAACAGTCACTTTTACATAAGCTCCATCAGCCAACACCATGATATCTCTCCGTCGGGTTTGCTTGCTCAAAGATCAGTGTAAACTTTTCAGCACTAGTGTTGCTGTAAACACAGGCGGTATAGGTTATTTTTAATATTCATGCCCGCACCATGCTTTACGTTACTAGAACATGGTGCGGGCATGAATAAGCATGATAGAAGGAAACGGTCGCTGCCTAGCTTGTTTAACGGCTTTTAAAATTGCTATAATATTCACCTTTTCAAAACATCGCACTATTTTTTGCTCTTGGAGAATGTGTGAAGTATCAGTTGTTAAAAACCGATTGCCAGGCGCGCCGCGGGCGGCTGGTCTTTCAACGGGGCGTCGTGGAAACACCAGCATTTATGCCGGTGGGCACTTATGGCACAGTAAAAAGCATGACGCCTGAAGAATTGAAAGACACCGGCACGCAGATTCTGCTCGGCAATTCTTTTCACCTTTGGTTACGTCCGGGCCAAGAGGTAATCAAACTGCACGGTGATTTGCACGACTTTATGCAGTGGCACGGCCCCATACTAACGGATTCTGGTGGATTCCAGGTCTTTAGTCTTGGAGAAACTCGAACAATTAACGAATCAGGAGTAAATTTCTGCAATTATATTAACGGCGCTGAAATTTTCCTAAGCCCGGAAAAATCGATGGAGATCCAGTACCATCTGGGTGCGGATATCGTCATGATTTTTGACGAATGCATGCCTTATCCTTCCAGCTGGGAAGACGTCAAGCGCTCTATGGAAATGTCTTTACGCTGGGCAACCCGTAGTCGCCAGCATTTTAATGCGCTTGAAAATCCCAACGCGCTTTTCGGTATTATTCAGGGTGGTATTTACGAAGACTTACGAGATATATCAATCAAAAGACTAGTAGACATTGGTTTTGATGGTTACGCTATTGGGGGCCTTTCGGTGGGTGAACCTAAAGCCGATATGCACCGTATTTTATCGTATCTATGCCCGAAAATGCCTACGGATAAGCCACGCTATTTGATGGGCGTAGGTAACCCTGAAGATGTAGTAAGAGGCGTTCAGTGCGGCGTTGATATGTTCGACTGTGTCCTGCCAACCCGAAATGCTCGCAACGGTTATCTTTTTGTCGCTAATGGCGTGGTGAAAATCCGTAACGCTCAGTATAAAAATGATATCCAACCGATAGATACAACATGTGATTGCTACACCTGCCGTCATTATAGCCGTGCGTACTTGCATCATCTTGACCATTGCAAAGAAATATTAGGCGCTCGTTTAAATACTATTCACAACCTACGTTATTATCAGATTTTGATGGCGGGTTTACGTCAGGCCATCAATGCCGGAACCTTAGAAGGATTTGTAGATGAGTTCTATTGCCGAACAAGTAATCCCCGGCTCAATTTGTAGTCTTCGAGTTAGATAAAAACAAGGAAATTTCAATGAGTGTGTTCTTTTCTGACGCTGTTGCTGCCTCCTATGCTCACTCCCAGTCAAGCCCTTACTCTCTGGTAGGTATGCTCGTTATTTTTGGTCTCATCTTTTATTTAATTATCCTTCGTCCACAGCAAAAACGCGCTAAGATGCATCAAGCACTGATCCGTGCCATTTCAAAAGGCGATGAAGTACTGACGACCGGCGGGCTGTTGGGGCGTGTGGTAAAAGTCACGGATAATAGCTATATTTCGATCGCGCTCAACGATAACAATGAAGTGGTTATCAAACGCGATTTTATAGCTGCAGTTTTGCCAAAAGGCACGATGAAAGCGCTGTAATAAAAGACGGTCCTAAAGGGGTGCTGCTGTGTTAAACTGTTATCCTCTGTGGAAGTATATGATGCTATCGCTCGCGCTCGTTCTCAGCCTTGTTTATGCCCTGCCTAACTTGTATGGTGAGGATCCTGCCGTACAGATCTCAGGCGCCCGAGATGTCCCGTCCCTAAGTGAAACAACGCTGAAAGAAATCCGCGCAATATTAGAACAAGAACATATCTTTAGTAAAGCCACTGTCCTCGACCGTGGTTCTATTCTTTGCCGTTTTTCTAACGTGAGTGCGCAACTACACGCCAGAGACGCTTTGATAAAAGCCCTTGGTGAAAATTATCTCGTAGCGCTGCATCTAGCACCGGCTACACCCCTATGGTTATCTAGAATAGGGGCGAGACCGATAAAGCTGGGGTTAGATTTACGTGGTGGTGTTTACTTCTTGATCGAAGTTGATATGGACACCGTGCTCCATAAGCTCCAGAAGAAGACTATAGATACTTTACTGTTCGATTTACACGGCAAGGGTATTCCCTATCTAGCAGTGCATCAAATCGAGAATTACGGCAGTACAATCCGCTTCTGTGATGCCGATACTCGTGATAAGGCAATAGACTGGTTAACACAGCAGCACCATAATATCGTTATTAGAAGCATCAAAGACAACGCATTAGGTGTTAAGCCGGCGAACAATCTCCTGCAACAAGCCCGTGAGTCCGCGGTGAAACATAACATTACCATACTGCGTAATCGTATCAATCAACTTGGCATCGACGAGCCTTTGGTCCACCGCCAGGGCTCCGGGCGCATTGTAGTCGAAATGCCTGGTCTGCAGGATATGGCACTCGCCAAGAGAGTTTTAGGGGCGACGGGCACGCTCGAATTCCGACTAGTCAACACCTTCGCACATCAGTCCCCCGTTTCCAGCCTTGTACCGGGGGATTCGGAGCTTAAAAGTACCCAAGACGGCCAGCCCGTAATATTGTATAAACAGGTTATTTTAACTGGTGAGCACATCACTGATGCTACCTCCAACACGGATGAATACAACCTTCCGCAAGTAAATATTTCCCTGGACCGCAGCGGAGGCAGGATCATGTCCAACTTTACCAAGGAGAATATTGGTAATCTGATAGCTACCTTGTTTGTAGAGTATAAAGATTGCGGACAGAAAGACGATGACGGTCGTACAATTCTAGAGCAGCAGGAAAAAGTTATTAATATCGCTACCATCCAATCCCGGATCAGTAATAGCTTCCGCATTACCGGCATAAAAAATCCTAACGAGGCGCGCCAGCTATCCCTTTTACTACGTGCAGGCGCATTGAGTGCGCCGATTCAGATTATCGAAGAACGCACTATCGGCCCGACCGTAGGTCGTCAGAATATTAGCCAGGGATTAGCTGCCTGTTTTTGGGGGCTACTGGCCTCAATTCTCTTTATGATCATCTGGTATCGAAAATTTGGTCTTATAGCCACCACAGCGATTATCGCCAATCTTGTACTGATCATCGGGATCATGTCTATTATTCCAGGTACAACACTGACAATGCCGGGTATAGCTAGTATTGTATTGACGCTAGCAGTAGCTGTAGACGCTAATGTACTGATCAATGAAAGAATTAAAGAAGAACTTCGCAACGGTCGTACAGTACAGAAGGCGATTCATGAGGGCTATCGGGGCGCTTTTTCAAGCATAGTGGATGCTAATATTACAACCCTGATTACTGCCATCATACTGTACGCTGTAGTAGCCTCGGGACCGATCAAGGCCTTCGCTATTACCAGCAGCATCGGGGTTGCTACTTCAATGCTTACAGCAATCATTGGTACTCGTGCCATGGCTAACCTACTTTACGGCGCTAAACGTATTGATAATCTGTCTATCTAGGAGCGGCCGTGTCTCAGAAAAAAAGCAATCTCGCAATATTGCGTAACGACTATAAAGTCTATGACTTTATGCGTTGGGATTACCTGGCTTTCTCTCTATCTACCATCTTACTTATCCTTTCTATCACCATAATGGCCGCAAAAGGCTTTAACTGGGGTCTGGATTTCACGGGTGGCACGTTAATTGAACTGAACATGGGAACAGCAACTGAGGTTGAGCAGATACGTGATGCCCTTAAAGATGCGGGGCTACAGGATTCGTTGGTACAGCATGGCGGTAGCAATCGCGATGTTATAGTTCGTATGTCCACGGTGCAAGATAGCGTGAGACAGGATCGAACTGAAAAAGCTCTTAAGGCGATTAATCAGGCAACCGGCCAGAATGCTTCCATAAAGCGGATTGAGTTTATCGGACCGAGCGTCGGAGAGGAGATGGTTCAGGATGGCGGAATAGCATTACTAGTGGCGTCGCTTTCTATTCTCCTTTATGTTGGCTTCCGTTTTGAATGGCGCCTAGCAACCGGAGCGGTCTTGGCGCTGATTCATGACGTGGTAATTACGCTTGGGATTCTTTCTCTGCTCTATATCGAGATTGATCTAACAATTATTGTTTCGCTGATGTCGGTAATTGGCTACTCGCTAAATGACAGTTTAGTAGTCTCAGACCGTATTCGTGAGAATTTCCTTAAAAACCAAAACGGCAACGCCTACGAAATTTTTAACATCTCGCTGACACAAGTATTAAATCGGACCATAATAACCTCGGCCACAACGCTGATGGTGGTATTGATGCTATGGATTTTTGGCGGTAAAATGTTGCGCGGCTTCTCAACAACGCTATTGATTGGCATATTTATCGGCACTGTTAGTTCTATATATGTGGCGTCAGCATTAGCGCTTAAGCTTGGCATGAAGCGTGAGCATTTATTTTAGCAGAGCATGGAATAAAAAAAGGGGGGATCAGGTATCATCAAAATTTTAAGAAACACTTAACGATGACTGATGCCTTTTATTTGTGTGCCTCATAATTTTTGTGTGGTATCCCCATTACCTACCGATTTTCAGCCTGTCCGGCTGCAGAACATGAAGTATGATACGGCCTCCGCCTGTGAACGCTCGGCGAACATCTGAAAAGTAAATGCAGCGCCTGCGGTACTTACCTCCGTGAAGTAGAGATGGATAATGAATAAAATAATTACTTATTTATATACGCATGTTCTTTTTATCAACCATTTTTTGGTTTTCTCGTTATGCCCCGCGCGTCATTAAACATGCTGACATCGCTTGCAATAATAGTCACTCTTCAATTTTAGTTCGTCTTGCCATTATCGTTTTTAAAAAAGCATTTTTAATGAGTATGCCGCTGGTATAAATATTACTACAAAATAGAAACTATCTAGGACACGTATAATAGAACAATCTAGTTCAAGATTTGAATTATTGACATCGCCTACCACACCGGTGCAGCATACTCATGCAGACTGAGATAACTACCTGTCACTGTTTTAAAGCAAAACGCAGCCCCCTTCCATTCTTTTCGCGCCAGCCATCACGCACTTATCTCAAACATCATCACTACAGTGGAGCGGATAATTTTTAACCGGCTTTCTTACACTCATGCTATAAACCTAAAAAATATCTTTACTTACCCTAGAAAAACAAGAGACTTTATTTTCTTCCCTCAGCCTAGGTGATGCAGTAAAGTCTTTTTTTAGCGCCGTCAGTCGACAGTCTCCGGGTTTTACTATCCTCTTGCTTTTTTTAAATTCAGAAGAGCAAGTGAAGTGGTGACGCTACCACATGAGCAATCAATGCAG
This sequence comes from secondary endosymbiont of Ctenarytaina eucalypti, assembly GCF_000287335.1. Taxonomy (GTDB): domain Bacteria; phylum Pseudomonadota; class Gammaproteobacteria; order Enterobacterales; family Enterobacteriaceae. Next base: position 48,139 of record NC_018419.1, on the reverse strand, counting down.
ATAAGTGAATGTGTTGCACTCTCTGCTTTTAGATATAACTAATACGACGCTATATATTTTTGACATAACGCTATTGGGAATAGTATATTCTTTCACCAAAAATTTACGGTCGCTACTATATCAATCATTCAATAAGCAATTTTAGCAAGTATCAGCATGCTATGCTGACGTTTATTTTTTTGCGGCTTGTAAAACAAAAAAGTGTAGCGTTTTAGCGGTTATTCCGTAAGTTTTAACATCAACTTAACAAATTACTATTACGTCATAAGCGCAAAGGAAAAAAGCCATTGCCTCATAAAGACTCTTGTTATTGTACTCTCTAATAAGATATATGATGCGCCCAGGCTATGAAGCGCCTTGTCGCTATTTATTCAGCCGGGAATGATGCATGTCTCTTTATGATTCGTAGAGAACCGGGCTGCTAGTCTGTCTTCTTCTTCATATATGCATCCCCTTATATCATGACCATTCCTGAAATTTTAGAGCATAGTTGCTTGTGCTAGCTCCTTTCTTCAAAGGCCGTTATGAAGAGAGAGGCGCTCTGCAGTCGTGTGCTAATGCTAGAGCAGCATCAAGTCACGCTTAATGACGTTATAATGATTATTGTTTAGAACATCAAATACCAGCCATGCGCTGCCGACGAGAGGACATAATTGAGTCAATAATAATCAAGACTCTTGGAATGGCCCGGATAAAACACGTCTCAGGTGGCTAATCTTCACTTTGCTACGTTTATCGCAGCTATAAAAATACTCTTCCTCAAGTTCAGTGAGGCGATTAAACAACTACAAGACTAGCATCTCTGTATGAATATATAATGTTGCGTATAATTCCCTATCTTCTTATATCATATCGCATAGCATCTAAATTTGGAACTCTTCTCTGTCACAGAAAAACCTAATATGTTCGATAGAATTTTTAACGCCTTATGGATTGACGCCTTCATTCTAAAATCACGTTATTTTGCATATATTGAGAGGCTTTTTAAAAAAATAGATTTTTTATTTACTACTTCAGCTAATGATATTAATTTTAATTAAATAGCTTTTATGGAAAAAAAATTACCGTTATGAACGAATGCACTTAAAAGAGCGCTCTCACGCAGAATAATGCTCTGATGGTATAAAGAGAGCAATCAGTCATTTTTCTATATGGATGTAAAAACTGCGCTGACAGCGACTACTCAAGTAGTGCTCGAATTAGAGCAATCCTGCAGTCCTAATGATCAAATAGATTTTTGACCTTTCTCTAGCACAATAACCAGGGCCACTTTAACCCCATTTTTAAACTTACATGGATGCTGCTAAGCTACCTGAATTATTCTTTTCTTACGATGGATGCACAACTTCGTGAATCGAAGCATGACAACGTCAACACCAGGTCAAATATTCTATTGCCTCATTGGATAGCATAAGGTCATAATATTTTTATCTCGCAGAGCATAAAGAGCACAGAAGTATGCGTTCAAAACCACAGAGTGTGGCATAGATTTATCTAACAGAAGGCATCGCAAGATCAAGATATGAATGCATTTATCTGTACCAATTAATTGCAGAGCAGTAGCGTTAGTGACTAGGCTTATGCTGGATTTTAGAAATCACACCCCAGAACATCCGACAGCGCCCTGCCGTGGCGGGGCGCTGTTTGGTCAACACCATCACTACGAGTATAATGACGCGGGAAAGCATCGGCCTCCGAGCGATGATAATAGTATCTAAAATAAGACAGCGGGTTATTAGTATCGCTCATGGATTAACAAAACCATCCGCACAGCTCAAAGAACGGTTAAATGATCATCCGCATCTACGTGACTATGATCAGCAAGAAGGCAAGGCGATACTACTGGTGACATCTCTTAACTAGATGAGGCAGATAAGCAGTCTTTGTTGAAAAATGCATGTTATACTACCAATACAGTACATTGCCCAATCTCCTTAACATGCACTCATACAGAGAGATACCTTAGCGGAAAACACTACCGCCAAAGACGATAGGAATGCTTTACAAAAACCTCATAACCACACTAGTTATTTTCTGTAATTCAATACATCCCGTTAAAAATACCGAAAACTGTCTGCATATTGTCATGGCTTGATTTTTTAACAAAGCCATGTCAGGACACTGTTCGACACCCTTAACACCCTAAGGACTATTTTATGAAGAATGATGAGGTTTTTCTCTCGCGAACCTTTGATCTAGCGCGCCGTGGGCGCTTTAATACTGCACCCAACCCTAATGTAGGCTGCGTTATCGTCCTCGATGGACGCATTGTCGGCGAAGGTTACCATCAGCGCGCTGGGGAGGCGCATGCCGAAGTGTATGCACTACACATGGCAGGAGAAACAGCGCGTGGTGCTACCGTCTATGTTTCCCTTGAGCCTTGTAGCCATCACGGGCGTACGCGGCCTTGCGTCGACGCACTGATAGATGCTGGCGTAGTCAGAGTCGTAGCCGCGATGCTAGATCCCAACCCAAAAGTAGCAGGCCGTGGCTTCTGCAGGCTCAAAAATGCGGGCATTGAAGTGCGACATAGCTTAATGCTTTCAGAAGCAGAAGCGGTAAATCCAGGGTTTCTCAAACGCATGCGCACCGGCCTTCCTTGGATCAGGCTCAAGCTTGCAGCGTCTCTTGACGGCCGAACTGCGATGGCATCCGGTGAGAGCAAATGGATTACATCTCCTGAAGCACGGCAAGATGTACAACGCTGGCGCGCCGAAAGCGACGCGATTCTTTCCACAGCTGCCACCGTCATCGCAGACGATCCGGCCCTGACAGTGCGGTGGCAGTCACTGCCGAAGACTGTACAGGACCTCTGCCCCAAAACACAGCTGCATCAGCCAGTGCGGGTCATCATTGATAGCGCAAATCGTATAACCCCCTCTCACCGCATCGCTCAAGAGCAAGGGCGAACATGGCTTGCGCGCCTTTCTCCCGATGATCGACTTTGGCCGGCGTCTGTCGAACAGCTTCAACTTCAGTCGTGTAAAAAGACGGGTCGTTCGCGTCTTGATTTGCTATCGCTAATGATGCAGCTAGGCCGCCGTCAGATTAACAACGCCTGGGTAGAAGCGGGCGCTGATTTATCCGGCGCGCTCCTGAGTGCCGGATTAGTTGATGAATTGATCTTATACCAGTCCCCGCAACTTCTTGGCTCCGATGCCCGTCCGCTGTTTCTTCTTCCGGGGATGAAAAAACTTTTCGAAACGCCAAGGTTTACTCTACTTGATGTTCGACGAATAGGGCCAGATATCCGCATGCGTTTGAAACCCCTCAAGAGATCTTAATTATCCCGCGTAACACACAAAGTATTATGTTACCATTGCACTAAATCAGAGCATCAGTGAGCTATTGTTTATTTTATATAAGGATAATTATGAATGTTATTGAAGGTGCTCTTGCAGCTCCAAATGCAAGCATCGCTATTGCTATTGCGCGGTTCAACCACTTCATCAATGACAGCCTACTTGATGGCGCCATCGATGCCCTGCAACGCATTGGGCAGGTTAAAGACGAAAACATTACTGTCATCTGGGTCCCGGGTGCTTACGAATTACCATTAGCGGTCAGCGCGCTGGCCGATAGCAAGCAATATGACGCTGCTGTAGCTCTTGGCACAGTTATCCGTGGTGGCACCGCACATTTTGAATTTATCGCCGGTGAATGTAGCGCAGGACTGTCTTTAGTCGCGGCGCGTACCACTATGCCAGTAGCCTTTGGAGTGCTGACCACCGAAAGTCTTGAACAAGCTATCGAACGTGCTGGCGCCAAGGCTGGCAACAAGGGATCGGAGGCTGCACTAGCAGCATTAGAAATGTTCAACGTATTACAAGCAATCAAAGCATAATGGTTTGGTTAAATAAACACATTTTACGCTACCGGCGTAATAAGGGGCCTGATCAATTTAAATACAAGCATGTAGTGAGATCACACTAGAGAACGGCACATCCCCAGAAGAAAGACATTTTCTACTACACGTTGATAGTTATTTTATTCAACAAATATAAGCGTAATTCACAGCAAGGAGAATGTAGTGAAACTAACTGCTCGGCGCCGTGCTCGTGAATGTTCCCTGCAGGCGCTGTACTCATGGCAATTATCAGATAATAACATCACTGATATCGGCGTCCGGTTTCTGGAAGAGCAGGATACATCGGATGTAGATGTCGCTTATTTTCGCGAGCTATATGCGGGGGCTGCGATGCATGCCAAAGAACTGGATAAAATAATGGCTCCCTATCTTTCCCGTCAGTTAGAACAGCTAGGCTACGTAGAGCTCGCCGTCTTACGAATTGCACTATTTGAGCTAAGCCAGCGGCACGATGTGCCGTACAAGGTGGCTATAAACGAAGCTATCGAGCTAGCCAAAACATTTGGAGCAGAAGCTAGTCATAAATTTATTAATGGCGTTCTGGACAAAGTGGCCCCAGAGGTTCGTCCTAGTAGAAAATAGCGCTATCTACTAGCTAATCGAGCTCTTCCTATCCCTCGTTATGCTGCGCGCGCCGACACTAACAAAACTTTGGAAAGAGTATGGCATGTAGTGAGTTTAGTCTCATCGACCGCTATTTCAATCGCATACAAAACACACGCCGAGATGTCGTGGCAGGCATTGGCGATGACTGTGCGCTTTTATCGATAGCTGAGAAAAAATGGCTTGCAGTCAGTACAGATACTTTGGTGGAAGGTACGCATTTTCTAACAGACATCAGCCCTTCTAATTTAGGCTATAAGTCACTGGCCGTTAACCTAAGCGACTTAGCTTCCATGGGAGCAGATCCAGCCTGGATGTCGCTAGCTTTGACCTTACCCGCGATAGATGAAGGTTGGGTATCCGCTTTTAGCGAAAGTCTATTCCAGCAGTTAGATTACTACAATATGCAGCTAATTGGCGGCGACACTACCCGCGGGCCTTTGAGCCTGACGGTGACCCTCCAAGGATTCATCCCCGAAGGACGTGCATTAACCCGCGCAGGGGCCTGTATCGGCGACTGGATCTATGTAACCGGCACCCTAGGAGATAGCGCCGCTGGCCTTGCTATACTTCAAAATCGCCTACACGTGAAAGATACTCAGGATAGTCAATATTTTTTGTCCCGCCATTTTCGCCCGCAGCCTCGCATTTTACAAGGATTGGCATTGCGTGGTATTGCTAGTGCCGCCATTGATGTCTCAGATGGTATGATCATGGATTTGTGCCACATTCTTGCGCGCAGCAACTGCGGCGCCCGTATTAACCTAGAGGATATTCCTACTTCTGCAGCGCTTCGGCGCAACACCACGCCCGATCAGGCGCGGGACTTAGCGCTCCATGGCGGAGAAGATTACGAGCTCTGTTTTACAGTGCCAAACATCAAGTGCGGTACCCTAGATGTCGCGCTTAGCCATATCAATGCACCCTTTACCCGCATCGGCCAGATCTGCCCTAGAAGTATGGGGGTTCAATTTATTCACCATCAGAAGATAATCGAGTATAACTGGCATGGATATGACCATTTTATACAAACTTATCATAGTGAATCATAATGAATGTTATTAATGTTAAAAAAAGGATTAATCTTTATAACCCCTGTCATTTTCTGGCAACAGGCTTCGGCAGTGGCATGTTCCCCTGGATGCCAGGAACTATAGGCTCGCTTGTGGCCATTCCGTCGTGGTATCTTCTAGTGCTGCTGCCGTGGCACTTATATTTTCTTGCTGTTCTGTTCAGCTTTTTTCTAGGCGTGTACTTTTGTCACCAGACAGCACAAGATATGCGTATCCACGACCATTGCTGTATTGTTTGGGATGAATTTGTCGGTCTCTGGATCACCCTTATAGCCTTACCGGTAAACGACTGGCGTTGGGTGCTATCAGGATTTTTTCTGTTCCGTCTACTAGACACCTGGAAACCTTGGCCGATTTGCTGGTTCGATCGAAAGGTATATGGCGGCATAGGCATTATGCTCGACGATGTGATAGCAGGCGGCATAGCTGCCATCCTCCTCTACTCGATCGGCTATTTATTAAATAACAGGGGAGCATTTTTTACTAGCGTCATCTTTTAAAAAAATACTTATCGTTTTGAGTTGATGATGTGTTATCACATATCACTGTATGAGTATACATTTTTCAAATGCAGTCTCTCTTTGTGCGATCGGCGGACGATGCAGCTATATTAGCTATCGCGCCGCTCAAGGGTGCGATAAAAGTATTTTTTTAGATCGGCGATTTTTTCTCTCTAGCCTGACTACATCTCTTCCTGTTTTAGACGCTAGTGCAAACTTAGTATTAGAGAAGAGCTAGATTCCCATGAAAACTGCAATACGCCGGATGATGATCTAAACTATGGACATGATCGATGATAAAAAAACAAAAATGCAATCATTCGTCCTGCTGACCTAAGGGCAGTCCACCTCACCCAAGGCCTTATGGGGCGAATCCGAGACGAGCCTCTGGTGCGGGTTCACTAGATTACTTTAGTGTAGCTGCCCCTATATCACATCACGTTTTCTGCGCGGGGATATCAACCACAAGTTAATTCATTACATTAGGCGCTTCACAGCATATTATTCGACTGTAATGCATGCTTTCGGAATCTCTACTCTATATAGTTTTTCAGTGCTATACAGCCACTTCTTTACCTAGTAGGCTTTCGCCGTGCAATCTTACGGATTACTGGGGCTCTGCATCCAAGATTCTTGAGTCGCTACCCAGCACTAGATTTACTAATGGCTTTCACTTTTGGTAATGCGTTTCCTAGAAAATCTGTATCTGTTCAGATTGCCAGCTCGACCTCAATGAAGCGTCATCAGTCAAAATGTGAATAGGGTTTTGTTGAATACATGAATATTTTACAGTCGGTTCAGTAAGCAAAATTCTCTCTACAACGAATTTTTTGAAACATGGTTATATTCAGTTATTATTAGCTCAGCTTACTACATGCATGTTATTAAAGAGTCTTCATCAAACAGACAACGTTGAAGGTTACCAGTTGGTTTGGCTATAACAAAATCCTAAAGCAGAATGCTCCTATGCAATATAGAGGAATAATGTACTCATTACTATATCATCAGAGCATATGACTCTTAGATAACGCCTATCCCTTTTCTAGTCAGAAAAGGGGATTACCACAGCGCTCATAATAGAGGAGGATTTGAGGGATTAACTGAAAGCTTTACAAAAATGCCTTGTTTCGCTTTATAAGCATATGACCTAAAGCTAGATAAGGTTACTGCACTAAAATGCGCTTAGCAACTGATAGAAATAATGCATTTCAACTTAAAATGTCAACATGACAGTGAAGCACTCATGGAGTCATTGACAATAGCGCTAACTTTAACTTTTATGGTGAAAGAAGATAGAATATCTCGGCAGAAAATATCAAAAATGCAGCACATGCTACTGGCTCCTTCTAGCACTAAATTGTGCGACCAGTTAGATTATGTTTTCTACTTTACGGCACAGAGCAACGCCACTGATGCATAGGCTCTGACGGATATGATAAGAGAAAAACGCACCGCACAATCAGGAAAGTAGTGCCTTGTGAGGCTTTAATATGGCTGACTCTTATGTTCCCCCCCCTCTTTAAGGATAGAGATAATAAAGCAGCTGAAGCCTCTGTAGACAGATACAAGATTATCTAGCGCTCAACATACGATGAGTATAATTGTACGGTTGAATAGGAATATCGGGGGCAATGTTTCTTGAGCGAATCAGGGTGTGTGATGCATGTTTTGTGCACTAGTTGAGCTATTCTTGTGCAAAGTCGAAGCTTTTCTTCTGCATTCTTCATGACATTATTGATTAATCCCTCTTAGCATGCTTATCCCGTCACCTATTTGCACATAACCTAGCTGCATATGATAGTTATATCAACTTAGAATCAGCCTTTAAAAGCATTTGAAAATGGGATACAAGACATTGAATCCAGGAAACACCGGTTAACCATAAAGCACTTTCTGTTCCCGAGCATTATTACCGTTTCTCAGATACCGTTTGCAAATACGTAATGACTCTTATAGCATGTTTTGATTAATATTTTACCCGCAGAACGTGGATCGTTAGCTTTATTGTCTACTTTATAACAGAATCATAGACGTCACCTCTATCGGCAGGATAATCATGCACCATGAGTCGTCTATATTAGTAAGTTACCTTATGGAACCCGTCAAAGCCTATGTAAAAGTAGTACTGCTTTTGGGTACATTAATATACCTAATGCGCTGTGTCGGCACATTGAGTGCCAGATCGAGCTAGCAGCATACTTTACGTTTTACAGAAATATATTACCATGGCAGACACATATATTAGCACTAGTTTGAAGTATTGAGACTTATATAAACTATCTTTAGTTTCTTACTGTACTAAGCATCCTGCATGCTTCTTATCCGAAGACCTATAGGATTACACATCACATCCCTGTATTCCTTATATCGCTCCTCTCAGCGAGAGACTGAACTACTCTTGCGTTATCAGCACCAGGTTCATGGTTTGATATAAGCAGATCAGTAGGTAGTGAGCATGCAATGCAAAAAAGATTTTTTCTATCATGAAGTCATCGCTTACTCACGCATCTGTTATACTTACAAGGTGCTGTGGTACTGAGGTCTATCCGTTAAGAGATGAGATAGTCACTGTAAAATTTACTTTTCTATAGAACTTATTATCGCAAAAAAGTAGCGAGCTGAGCTAATCATTAATAAAAATGTTGATTTAATCAATAAAATCATTGGGGCGATTAATCGACTCAATGAGCTAATCCCAAAACCGCTGGTTATTTAAAAACCTTGGCGTAGGTGATAGCAGAAGATGCTTGATTCGGATGGTTACCCGACCATCCGAAGAGGTGAAAAAGCACCGGTCACGCATGCTTACCGGTGCTAAGATAAGCGCTTAAGTTTACTAGTGCCGCACTTTAGCGCAAGCTTCTTAAAGTCTAGTTAGATGCTCCGATAGATATTTCGCTACACCTTCGGGTGAGGCACGCATGCCTTCCTGCCCCTTTTCCCACTGTGCTGGGCAGACCTCCCCATGCGTTTCATGGAATTGCAGGGCGTCGACCATACGTATCATTTCATCGATATTGCGACCCAGCATGAGATCATTAACTACCTCATGACGGATAAACCCATCTTTATCGATCAGAAAGGAACCGCGTAGGGCCAAACCAACATCAGGATGTTCTATACCATAAGCTTTCATGATTTCACGTTTAGTATCCGCTACTATCGGATACTTCACCGGTCCGATACCACCTTTTTCAGTAGGCATGTTCCGCCAGGCGTTGTGTACAAACTCGGAGTCACAAGATACCCCGATAATTTTTACTCCCCGCTTCTGAAATTCTGCGTAGCGTTTATCAAAAGCAATTAATTCAGAGGGGCAGACGAAGGTAAAATCCATGGGCCAGAAAAAAATGACCGCTGTTTTACCCTGGATATGAGATTTAAGATTAAAATTATTAATGATTTTACCCGTACCGAGCACCGCTGAGGCAGTAAAATCGGGGGCTTGACGAGTGACAAGAATCATATCTACTCCTGTAGTATAGCAATTTACATTGATAAAATTTGAACAGATATAGTATAAGGTCATCCCTGAGGGAAAAAAGTCAAACAGACCGCTTGTTTCCTTTCTCCTGATTAAAAGGTATTGTTTATTATCCTCTATGAAGTCTAAAAAAGACTATGGAAAATATTGATCTGATCTAGCATCTTTTTAGAAACGCTGGTAGCAGTCAATATAAGTATTGTACAATACATCAGCTCTCAGTGCTGCATCTGTAGCCTGTTCCTAAAAACGCCTTTATTTTACTTTCGTTATCAAGACGTTTCACAAAATTATTTCATTAAACATTCACCCTTAAGATAATCATTAGGATGTTGACTTTAATAGATTTAAAAAAGTATCTTGACAATAACGCAAAAGTTTAAAATGATTCTTTAACTATCTGACTGTCTGAAGCAAGATATTCGGCAGTGTAGTTCTATGAAAGCCGGAATAGAGTAATTCAGTGATCTGCTATATCCGGTGCAATTATTTCTTGCTACGATTAATAGAAGAGGCCTGCGGGTATTCGATAAACTATACCAGTGCGCTAGAAAAACGTTCTGTAAAACGCAGAGTATGGCTTCAGTGCTACCTGGAAGTATGTAGCGCAATGCCGATCTTTTCCGACCGCTATAACTGCATAAGCTGGTTCTTAGTGCATAAACGCAGATACTAATACACCCCCAACTCACTAAAGGTGATAGCATAAAAACACCTTTTATTTACGAAAGCGTGCAACAACGCCCCTGATGAATGAGCCTTTAAATCGGATCAATTACTCTTCACTAAAAATCAATCTAGCACCGAATGAGAGCGCTTCCTATATACATCACACGATTACTATCGTAATGAGATGCTAGAGAGGCACAGATACAAAGACGTACCGCCGCCTTTTAAGGCGCTTTATTGGCTAACGCGATACAATAAGGGAAAGCACGCTTCGATTGATTAGCACCGCTTCGGTAGCGATCACACCTAAAATACAGAAAAGATTATCAACTGCACTAACTATCAGAAACAGGTCTTCTCTAGTTAAAACTTCTCTTCATAGTCGTCTAAGTCTACCTCATGAGACTCCACAGATAGGCGATGAGGTGCTTTCTCTGATTCAAGCGGTGAACGCACACGATGAGGCTATGCAAAATGCCTAAAGATTATCTTTAGTACTGAAGCATAACATGCCTAGGGAAAAACACATCACACATTCGGGTATATTTAATCAAGTCACGTTTTGTTCAAATTCATGGGTTCCTAGCGTGTAGCGCCTCAACGATTACAATAGTTGAAAATCTGTGCAAACATATGCGCATCTTCTGCCCTAGTGTGTGTCTCTGTAAAAGTCTTTATCCAACTCTGAGGATTGTCTAGCTCTTTAATGTAACACTGGCATTATTTTAGTCTGAAAAATAGCTCCGCTTCAGGTATTATTTATTCCATGATTTTTTCGTAGGGTACCATACGAGTAACGTGCGCCGAAGCAACATCAGATAGCACCTTTTGATGTTTCGGTGGGTGTTCTGTTAAAAATCTTGTAGAACCGGGCATCAGCGATACTGATATGCGAGAATTTAAATATATAATATCATATATCGCGCTATCTGAAAGCCACTTGTTTCTTTTCATGCAAAAATAGATAACTTATACATTTATACTTTCAAGATACTTTTCCTTTCAGGACCTTCTTATAAGTAAGAAGATTAGTAATTTTAATCTGTAACTGTTTCATAAAAACTCTATATTGAAAAGAACGCAGTGAGTTATGCCCATGATTACTTAAATATTATATTTATTCAACATATCTATCTTTTATGCTGAAGTTAATAGAAAACATTTTTATGCTCTATATTATGCAACACAGTCTCCTACCAAAAAAATGTCGGTACTGACTCAGGCTACTTATACTAGGCTGCAGCATTTTCCTTAAAGCAAACAGCAGACATCTGACGCAAGCTATCAAGTAGCATCAAAGTACGGCAAAGAAGATGCATTATAGATCTGTCGTTAGCCTACTCCTCAATAGGAGGTTCCGATGCGAAATGACTCAGCGGAAATGAAATCCTTGATGGTATAAAAGCATACCGCAAGGAAGCTTTTTATATTGCTCATCCTCCTTCAGTGGTCTCTCGTGAGAATGCGATCTTGCGCTGAATTATGGGGTATATTAGCATCACCTAGAGGCATCAAGCAGCAACATCTACCCCCCCCGGGGGCCCTGATGTTATCATGAGACCTCGCGTGATTCTGAGGATCTTTAGGTTCATGTATTAACGTATAATCGGTCACGGACTTATCAAACCAATTGAAAAGTTTAGTCAGCATTGCCGCGGCTCGCTCCTGACATGTTAATACATAATTCCGATAGTACAGCAAGTGCTCTGAAAGCATAAAGAAATGCATCAGATATCTTCTGAATTCACAGAGAGTCCTTATCCAGAAACATGCGAGGACTACTACTTACTACTGCAGTAATAACATCACCTAGCCGCTCATAATGCGGCGGGTCTTTTTACCTTTTGTCAAGAGCTTTCCTCGGCAAAATATATTCACTCGATTTTTAAACTAATACTGCCGAAGCTAAGCGAGCTGAATAAAGCTTTTCTTGCAAAAAAAGAAAGGCCCTAGTCTTCGCATCAAAACATCGACATCCGATGTAATAATGTGTGTAACCCAGCAATAGAACCGGTCTTTAGGTTTTTGGTCAATAAAATAGAGCGTTCGACAGTACGGCGCCAAAAATACAGCGTATGGCATCACCCCCCAGCAGGGAGCAGAAGCCCCGCGCCTTACATAAACAACATACTCTCTACCGATTTTCCATACAAGAGTATTACATATGCATCGACTCAAACGCATGTTATCAATCATAGCACCCGAAAAGCATGGAAAGGTCGAATGATAGCCACTTTGATATGCCTAGTGTCGTTATGGTTGATTAAGAAAGGCCATCAAGCTCTGCTTTTATCTTATTGCTGAATAAGGGTGGTATTTTCCAGCCTTATATTATGAGCATAGCTACGTGGTTAAATGAGCATCTGATCGGAAGTGAAAGATACCTCTAAGGATAGCTAGTGTATCATGAGCATCTTAGTAACTTAAACCCTTTTCGTATTGGGATTTAAAAATTTCGGGGTAATCATCCGAAGGCGTATGACGATGTTCCCCCCATCCAGGTGAGAAATTTCCCCGCTCATAGCACTGCAGAAGATTAGACTATTCATGATGCCAAACACCGGTTGACTAGCGCCATAATAACTCTACTAATAGCAAACATGTCACAAACTCTACTATTTCAACACCGCTATAAATCGCAACAACTCTATACTTCACCTCATATGCTAGCGAGCAAAATAGGCATGCTTAATTATATAGAACCTCAGGTAAAAAACGGAGAATGGAAGCGGGTTACTGCAAACTACTGAGGTAGTAGCACTGCAACTTAGTCTGCTTAATGAAACCGCGCATGCATCTTGGTTATCTTTTTCTAAAGAGACAGAGTGTTAGTAGTGCTTTATTTCAAACCGAAATCATGAGCTTATATATAAAAAATCATAAAGATCTTCAGATAATATCAATGACCTCACAGAGACCCGGGATTGAAGTGCGCTGCATGAGTGCTAAAACATCTGAGAAGCTGCTCTGCGTTATTAAAAAAGAATGACTGACTCTCACCTGACACTCAGATATCAGTTATCAGGTAGACGTTTCGTTCCCCTCTATGGCATAAAGATCTTTACATATAAACTTTATAATAGCATGTAGTTCCTCGATTTTTTAGTAAAAACAGCATCATCAAGCAAGTATTTGAGGTTTTAAAAAACAGCAATCACGATTAGAGCGTTCTTGCCCATCTAAAAATCATTTGCATGAAATATTTCAGTGCGTAGCATGATACCATCTCACCTCTGTGTAAGAAAATTGCTGGAAGGGTGCTCAGCACCCGGACGAAGAAAATCAGTCATCTGCTATCACATCGTATATTAAGTCACAGGTAAAGAAGGTTAAGCTTGATAAAAGTGTTATCACTAGGGCATGAGTTGCTGAAATGACAGAAAAGGGTTTAATCACCATACAGTAGTAGATGGAAAGAGCCATCAAAAGATCCATCCTGATCATGTGATCTATAAAATAGCAGTACGTCTGCTAAATAGTCGCTACTGTATTTGATAAAGAGGCTGCACTGGCAACAAGACAAGTAGCATCTTAAGAATACTTACAACACGCATGACTCTTAAATATGTCTTACTGCAGAAGACGCCCAAACCGCCTATATCCCGTCATGACCGGATGCCTCACATTAGGAAGCTCCTACTATGAGCGTAAACATATAGCTTCAAATCAAAACCTCAACAAAGTTTTTTTTGAATACTAAAAGTGCTATAATGACAATTAGATTTAGTGAAGCATGTTGATGCTCTTCAGTGTTTTTACGCATGAGTTCTAACGTTATGATGAATCTTTTGTGTCTAAATGAAAACCATGAAAAATAGTATAGCATTTATTTTGTTCAACAACATCTCTCTCCGACAGCAATAAGACCCGGAAACAATTGAGCTCTTCTAGACACGCACTAACAAGATGTGGCCTGGTTTCGATTTAAGACACCTACGCCTGGTTATCAGGGGTCTGCATCAACATGACACACAGGTAAGTAATACGATAGAAAGAGTCAAAAGCGTTTAAAAAATTACTCTGTTAGGTAAATGCCACAACATCATCTGCATCCCGCAATCATAACCCTGGGTGGCGTATAAGTCGGCACACCCTCATGATGCATTCAATAAAACTTTTTTCTAATATTTATCTGAGAGACGGAAAAGACAGCATATGATTGCCATGCTAGGCTTACTGTGATGTAATCACGACATGTCATGTAAAAAGCGTGTTATCGCTGCTCAGCCAATCGACATTGATTATTACTATAAAATGTGATGAAAATTTTCTATATAATGCTTTAGTTGAATGGCGAGCATGCGGTCAATGGTCGAGACATATCTCATCTATACGGCGATACGCGGCAATCGAAAAAACTGGGCGCGTTGGCAGAGTGGTTATGCAGCGGACTGCAAATCCGTCTACCTCGGTTCAACTCCGGGACGCGCCTCCATTTTTACTTTCTCAACGCCCGGGTGGTGAAATCGGTAGACACAAGGGACTTAAAATCCCTCGGCCCTTGGCCGTACGAGTTCAAGTCTCGTCCCGGGCATTACCCAGATTTAATATATAATTTATGTAATTTTTTATATTAGCAACCTCCGTGAGAACAGTTTTACCCTTGAAATCGACCACTCACAATAAAATCACGATAACCCGCTAATCAGTAAGCAATAGCAAAATCACTATTTTTCGCATTCGTGTATGCTTCTTGTTATTTGTTTCTCTCAAATGTAACTATTCTCTCCGACTGGAAGTACAAGCTCTCGCGAAAGAATGGGTTAGGCATTCCATGCTTGTTCTATACATCACCCTCACTCTGTCAGAAATGACTTTCGAGCTATTCACCTCCTACACAGGAGATAAGGATTGCAGCAATAGGGATGTTTAGATAAATATCAGCTGCACTCATCCCCTAAAAGGGCTATAGCTATTTTAATAACGACGCTCTAGGAAAATAAAGAATTTACTGCTACTGAGAGAAGGCCACTTAAAAAAATTTAAGCAATACGCTCCTCTTCAAGAATAAAGCAATCTGTGAGTTATTAACGATGCAGACGCTATGAGCTATTCTTAATAGATTGATCGGTTTTAGGGCTTTGACTATTACCATCCCCTTAATCACCTAGGCACTATAGCTATATAGATGAAAATGACTACCGAGAAATTTTTTGAATAGAAAAAAGCCGTTTCGGCCAGCGAGTACCACTGGATGCCCTAGTATTTTTTCTAGCGATTATAGCTTCCGCTCACAAGGCTGATTCTTCACGTGCGTGGTTACGCTGATAGCATTTTTCTAACCAATATTCAACCTGATGACAGAAGTCGGATGATTTGTTGTCTCTGAGTTCTCTGGAGGGAGCACATCTATCACCTGTGCGGGAATTAGGATCAAGCCTCCATATCAGATATGGCAATCTCTGGAGGAACCACTATGTGCAAGTACAGTCTACCGGTTAACATTTAAAAAGCAGACTTCCCCGTAATTGATAAATTGGGATTAGCGTACCCGAATGTCGGGTGAAAGGCGCCAAAGATAGCAAACAACAAGATGATCGATAGATAATCACGCGCTTCTCTTAGCGGGCGGTGTAAAAACACTACATGGTGTAGACCACTTCACAATAACAGCCCTCGAAGAGACTATATCTGATAACCGCGAGCAGCTTTAAGCCTTATCATTCCGTACAAGCATTGTGTTCTTTTTGATATTATGCGGGATGGTATTTATACCTTGAGCCTCTTCCAGATTTTTACCGGTAAGAAGTCATCGTGTGTTGAATGCTGCTTTATGAGTGCTATACATAAACTGTAGTGTTTCTTATCTCTCTTCTTTGCCACTTAAAAACTATTAGTTTTTTCATATAAGGGAGCATAGGCTTGCTCTTAATTACACCATTTTCATTACTCGTCCTGCGATGCCCACAATGTACAAGGGGGTCAAGCAATCTGACATAAAAAGTATTGTTGACCTTCTTGTTTGAGCACGCTGTTAAGAATGAGCCTATATTTTCCGCATACCGTCTTTGAGTGGGCTTCAGTACCAAAATGTTGATATTCGGATGACGCGAGTTTATTATATCAACAGATTATATACTATCCGCGTAGTCAGTGGAGAGGATCTTGCAGCGCTTTATTGACTAACGTGAAATATAGAATCATCACTGATAAAATTCACTATAATCATTTTAAAAAGAACCTCTATGGCACAGAAACAGCCTAAAATCGCATACTACATTACCTACAACACGCCCTTCAATTGACGAAGATCTCTAAAAAAATAACTAAATGAGTTGGATATTTAGTAAATAAAAAAACATAGGGCTTTCTCAGTGCAATTGAGCGCTTTTCTGCTCAGAAACCGCCATCATTAGATGCCGCATAGCGCGGCATGTACAATTTTATCTGTACCGATTTCTTATACAGAAGTATAACTAGTGTACTGGCTTTAACGAGTATCATCAAATACAACCACCGAAGAAACCGAGACACATTATCGGGCGATGCCGAAAAATACAGCACTGTCATCATAATCTCTTAAGGAAGAAAATCACTCTCATTATCCCTCAGCATTGGGATCATAGTTATTGGCCAAGTCCCCGCACCTTAACCTATATACCACTATAAGCGCGTAAAGGCACGGTTAAACGCGACCCCCTGAACGCCCGTAAAGACACCTGAAAAGCAGATGATAACTCTTATAGCGCCCCTCTAACTAAAGAGAGCTTATGGTCAGTTAACGCACTTCTAGATGCCCATTAATGTCTATATGGCAATAATGTGCTGGTAAGCAAGGTGAGGGATCTCAAGAATCAAAGATCTGAATTGTTTTACACTTTGATACATTTCATACAACATGTATCATATCACCACGGAACTAGTGGTGGCTGGGTAGTCATAGACTCTATATTTTTCAGCAATATCTCTCGAAGACGTACGGTCATGGAGTTAGATCTCATAAAAAATAGCGCGCTCGAAATGATAACCATCATCTACTAAAGATTCATAGTACAACTCATGAGTCTTTATTCATCAACAATACCCCCGGCTTGTGCAGGCAGTAACATAATAATTTTTTTCGTATCATGTCTTCGCGATCGGCGAAAAGGGGTTGGCTTTCCATTACGGTACGGTATGGTGCTGCTGAAAATATTCACGGTTTCATTTAAGGAAAGTAAAAATGTCCCTGTGCAATTCACGTACAATATATCTTAACAACCGTAAAATTTAGTATGCCCTAAAAATACATGAGTGGGTTACTTTACCAGATACTCAACTGGCTGTTTGTCATCTTAAGCCTCAAGAAATATTAATAATCTTTCATTTAACCCGACTACAATCCACAGATAAATGTTCTTTAATTGCTCAGGATGTTAAGAGCACTGCATTCTTCATGGCAGTCAAGCGTTTTTACGCCTTGTCGCTACCACTCGTGGTTGATAGAGTAGGTGAATGTCATTTCACCCCCAACTTGTAGGATGATTCTTCATTTATGTTTAAAAAATTTCGCGGGATGTTTTCCAATGACTTATCTATCGACCTGGGTACCGCGAATACCCTTATTTATGTAAAAGGACAAGGCATTGTCCTGAACGAACCTTCCGTTGTAGCCATTCGTCACGACCGTGCAGGTTCGCCGAAAAGCGTTGCAGCCGTCGGCCATGAAGCAAAACAGATGCTAGGCCGTACTCCCGGAAATATCGCAGCTATCCGGCCGATGAAAGATGGCGTCATCGCTGATTTCTTCATCACTGAGAAAATGCTGCAGCACTTCATTAAACAAGTGCACAGCAACAGCTTTATGCGCCCTAGCCCACGCGTGCTGGTATGCGTGCCCGTGGGGGCGACTCAGGTCGAGCGCCGAGCAATTCGTGAGTCCACGCAAGGCGCTGGCGCACGTGAAGTCTTTCTGATCGAAGAACCAATGTCTGCCGCGATCGGTGCTGGCTTGCCGGTCTCCGAGGCTACTGGCTCGATGGTAGTAGATATCGGCGGCGGCACCACCGAAGTTGCGGTGATTTCCCTGAATGGCGTTGTGTACTCTTCTTCCGTGCGCATTGGGGGCGATCGCTTTGATGAAGCGATTATTAACTATGTACGCCGAAATTACGGCTCGCTGATTGGCGATGCCACGGCTGAACGGATCAAGCACGGGATCGGTTCCGCTTACCCGGACGATGAGGTGCATGAAATTGAAGTACGCGGCCGTAATCTCGCCGAAGGCGTTCCCCGGGGTTTCACCCTGAACTCGAACGAGATCCTAGAAGCACTGCAGGAACCGTTAACTGGTATCGTCAGTGCGGTGATGGTAGCGCTAGAACAATGCCCTCCAGAACTGGCGTCGGATATCTCCGAACGTGGCATGGTGCTAACCGGCGGCGGTGCGCTATTGCGTAATCTCGATCGCCTGCTAATGGAGGAAACCGGGATTCCCGTGGTGGCGGCGGAAGATCCGCTAACCTGCGTCGCCCGAGGAGGAGGAAAAGCGTTGGAAATGATAGATATGCACGGAGGTGATTTATTTAGCGAGGAATAGCCTATCGCAAAAAAGAGCCCCGTCTGGGTAAATACTACTAGGCATCATCCCTCCAAAACGTTTCCACCTTTTTTGTTGAGGAAATCCAATAGTTTATGAAGCCCATATTCAGCAAAGACCCCTCTCTTCAACTGCGACTTTTTCTAGCCATGATGGCTGCTATCGCTGCCATCATGGCTGATAGTTGGCTGGAGAGGTTTGTTAAAATTCGAACTTACATGGATACAGCTGTCAGTCCTTTCTATTTTCTGGCAAATGGATCGCGCCAAATGTTGGATAATCTATCGCAGATACTGGCAAACCGAGCCCAGCTAGCACTCGAAAACCGAGCGCTGCGCCAGAAGTTGCTATTAAAGAACAGCGAGCAGCAACTATTAGGCCAGTACAGGGAAGAAAATGCCCGACTACGGGAGCTGCTTGGTTCACCCCTGCGTCAGGATGAACAAAAAATGATCACTCAGGTGATCTTTACTAGCAGCAATCCCTATAGCGATCAAGTCGTGATCGATAAAGGCCTTAATCATGGTGTGTATGTTGGGCAGCCAATTATCAGCGACAAAGGGCTAGTCGGTCAAGTGATCGCTACTAGTCAGCTCACGAGCCGGGTAATGCTGATATGCGATGCGTCTCACGCTCTGCCGACACAAGTGCTGCGCAACGATATACGTGTGATCGTCGCCGGTCATGGCTGCAACGAGGATTTACAGCTGGAACATTTGCCACGTCATACTGATATCCGCATCGGCGATATGCTGGTAACCTCTGGCCTGGGGGGGCGCTTCCCAGAAGGATATCCGGTGGCGGTGGTCTCATCGGTAACAATCGATACTCATCGCGCCTATACCGTCATCCGCGCACGGCCCACGGCCAGCCTCCAACGTCTGCGCTATTTGCTCTTGTTGTGGGGTGGCGGTGAGGCAGCCCTTCGGCGAGACGAGATTACTGGCTTGTACACCACGAGCGGCTTATCGCCAGAAAGCCAGCAAGATACCGTAAATCCCAGCGTATCTTTTTTACAGCGATACCCAGGAAACCGCTGATGGCGCTAGTCAGATCGCTCATGGGAAAGACCAAAAAAAGACAATTCCTTGTTTAGTGGCTTGGGGGAGAGAATGAACCGGCATCAGCGCTACGGCATCTGGATTATTTGGCTCTCCTTCCTAATCTCGATCGTTCTTCAAATCATGCCTTGGCCTTTTCAGCTCCACCTTTTTCATCCCTCTTGGCTGAATTTAGTGCTCATTTACTGGGCAATGGCGCTGCCGCATCGGGTTAATATAGGCACTAGTTTTATTCTAGGGTTGATTATGGATCTGATGCTCGGATCAACCTTCGGGGTCCGTGCTCTAGCGCTCAGTATTCTTACTTATTTAGTGGTGTTCAGGTTTCAGTTATTACGTAACCTGCCGATTTGGCAACAGGCGTTAATTGTGATATTGCTATCATTAACAAACCAGGTAATCGTATTCTGGGCGCAGTTTTTTTTTACTAATATTTCATTCCAGCCAAAGATATTCTGGAGCAGCGTAGTAGATGGCCTATTATGGCCCTGGATGTGCCTTATGATGCGGAAAATGCGCCGTCGCTTTAACGTTCAGTAACGAGAACAAACTGCAATGCATATGATTTATAAGTTGTTCCGGCCTCACGCTATAGGAGTAACATGACTAGAAAGGCGCTTTATTAACTAAAGTAATTGTTATGCCATCAGTCAATGAAACCGATTTGGTCATCGCTAAAGCCTACATTTAGCTTTATAGACTCAATGAGCATGTTGCAAAAAGTAGTCGCTATCAGCACTATTTTATACGATTTGAGCGCTCTTCAGCATACTGCATGCAAGTAATACGATCACGTGCTTTTATAGCCTCTTTTTATCTCCTTACATTCTTTCACATCATAGACACTCGAATTTACATGATCACTCAAAGGTATTCAGGACCGGCACAAGATTATTTTATATTGCCTGCCCCGTTCGTGATTGCTTGTTATCTTTTTAGGTATCATTTCTGCTTCTCAGAAAGTGCTTTTAACTACATCCTGCCGTGCATATTATTATCATAGCCATGATATTGCTGATAACCGTATCTGTCTCACTACCCACTGCCATATGGTCCCAATGCCATACCCTACATTAGTCGATATCCCTTAATCCCAGATTGTCTCTTCTACTACATTAGGCACGTTAAAGCCAATGACGTCAATAATTGAATAAATGCTTTACCACGTTTTGCTATTTTTATGCTACTTTTACTATCTTTTCTGAGTAAGTAAGAGAATACTCACTCGAGCTTATGAGCTATAGCATCATCAGTTTAAAGCTCGCGTCATCGTAATTCCGCGCAGACCCATGGAAAGCCTAAATAGAGCCATTGCATCATCATAATGAGATTCTCGTTAATAACGGTATTTTTTATTATAGAAGCCATCTTGGAATTTTTGAATGAATAGATTTATGCCTATCCCTAAAGTTCGCCCACTTGCTCCACAGCGTGAAATAATAAAGTGAAATTTCTTTCGAGAGTAGCAGGCGGGAAATAAAAAGGATTCTCTAGATGCTTCTCTAGAAGAAGCATTGTTGCTCTATAATGAAAAACATAATCTTAAGGCATAAATTTCTTAAATCTCTTTTCTAATGACTTTAACTTATCATACTCTGTGGTAATCATTTTAAGATTATTGTCAATCTTGTATTTGCAAGACATACATACACCAAAGACTAACATACTTACTATTAACGCCAACAATGCTAGTGTCAACAAAAAAAAATTTACACGTTTTATGGCGCATTTTATTTCTTTTTGCTCGTCTTGTATTGCTTCAGTATTCTTTTGAATGTTCATTAACATGATGTCTTTTTTATGTTCAACCATTTACATATCCTAATAAGTGCATGATCTAATAAATAAGTTAACTATTAATCGTTCAGAGTAAGGTGTAGATCAGTTTTTTGCCGCTTTCCCGTTTTTTAGTAAACGCTTGAGTCGCTCTTTAGTTACTGCATTCTTTATCGGGTTAAGCCAGTAATCTCGTTGAATAAAATTTTCATGCTCCCCGCTCAATGACACTATTGATCCTCACCCAGCATCAGCGTATGTAAGATACTGAATAGTATGACCAGTTAGCTTCTATCAAGAATATTTCAACATAATTGAGTTTCTGTTCAACAGTCTTAATGGGGGTGATTTAGGTTAAGAAGTACGCTCATTAACCTCGCCTTACCTAGGTCTTTGCATCATAGTCACTCAGCGTTTAATCAACATTAGAGGTGTTTTGAACCACTACATACCATATGATCAGTCCAAGCGCATCCATGGATGCACTCATGCTTATGTCTTAGTTGTTTTTCTTCTATTCAGAAAATGATTTTCAACAGGATAGTATTGCTAACATCATGCATTGGGTCAATGTTACGAGCCCCTAGTGCGGAAAAATGGCAGCTGGACTGTTGTCCTAAAAAAAGAATCAGGGCAGTAACCTGTCTCATCAGTAGCGTTATCTGACGATGAATAAATTTCATTATAGATGAATTTTCACATCCATTAAACCTCTTCATGAAGGATGATTTTATGCGATCGATCAGCATCGATAATTTCATCTTTCGCGCTTTCTACTGCTAAATTATAAGAAAAACGATACTCGAAACTTTTCGTCCTCCTAACGGGAGAGATTTCAATTCTCCTAAACCGATAAATTCAATCTCTTGAGTACAAATTAATAAATCGATAATGTTATTGACTGTTGTTTTTTATGCGAGCCTGCATCCTCCTCGGGTACTTGTTGAAAAGAAGAGTCTATCTGTTATAGCAAGAGCGTCATCTTTTTAAAAATTGAGACTAATCATACCTAACCATTTTGCTGTAGAATGCAAATACCCACCTCATTATCAGAACTTTAGCAATAATTTTCTCTACGTAGTCAAGTAGCCGGGCACTATTATACAAAAGAAATTTTCTCTGGCTATGCAGCGCATAGCTAACTCGCCCCCTCTAATTGCCAGAGCAGCTAGCTGATTAATTTTTTGTGAGTAAGCTGTGATTAGTCATGTTAAAACTTTCGTTTTTCATAGAGATCGTGTGTTGCAATACAGCTTACGGCTAATCCTTTTTTCACTGACAATTCTGAAATATGCAACCACTAGGGTAAATTATAAAATTAAACCTCAGCAAGAAAACAGCACTGCCAAGATGATAAGCATCTTCTACTAAAACTGCATCAGAGCGCAACATAGCTCCACTGTGTTGAATAAAGTAGCACAAGAACTTTTAAGAACCTCATCTTTGATCATGACTGCTAATTATGATCCAAGATAGGGCTCTCAGGCAACAGAGTATTCCGTCCATATAATACCGATCAGATCAATGATTTCGGATATTCACATCACAGGCATGAACATTCTTAGTCAGAAACAGGTCAGTGACTCCAGCACTCAAGGCTATTACATCATAAATAATATTAACAATCTCCTTCGTACTATCGTGATGAGATGGGTTAGTTATAAACATCGTGCCTAACACTCCAGACCCGCGTCGCCCTTGCTTTAATCTGCAATGCATGCACTAGATATGCCACCACCTCGCTTTGAAGTATTGGAATACGACAAAGAACTCGTGTAGCGCGATGTGGTCATGTGTACACTTCTTCGGCTGTGAAAACGCCAAATCATGAGGCATGCACAACTTGCTGAGCAATATTTATTTTCTGATGTCTGCATTACCCTCAAATGAATAATATGCTGTTTTAAATTTTTCACCTATTACTACAGAGGCTGCATTGCCACGGCCCTGCAGTAGGATGACCTTCACCATACCAGGAAGCCGCCTTGCGCTGTTGCTGATTCTAGTTCTGTTTTCTACGCCGATTGGCTTTGCACATCTCACAGCTCTGCTCTATTTTCTGACTGTTGTAGCCGTTATAAGGCAGACTTACTATGCTCTTCTATTCAGAACAGCATAAATTCTTTTTCTTATTCTAAGTACTGCAATGGCCATGCTGACTCTTAGAAAACAAGAGAGTTACAGACCTCTGAAGCGCTAAGCTACAGGAAGAATCTCAATCCGCTAAACCTTAATCGTTAAAGCATAATAAAAAGGATTACGAGATCATTCAACGCTCTCTTCATGAGATCTGCGTCTCCAGAAGCGCGCCTCTTTTAAAATAATCGAGAGAGGTTTTACCGAGTATTATCTATAACCCTGGATGTGAATGAACGTATGCTACCTACATCAGGTATTTCTTCGAAGACAGGGCGCATGCCACAAAGAGAGATGATCGCTCAGTAGTTAAACAGGATACTGACAGAAGCGTCTTCCTTGCTGACGGTGATCATGATAGCAAGATCATCTTTAACAAAATTTTGCTCATAATTACTCATCACCGCAATAACTTTTCATTTTAGTGAACAGTCCGACCATCTGATGCCAAGTTCGACTTATCAATCATTATTGCACTACAACTTTAGCACGTACTCAAGAAATGACATACACACCTATTTCTAGTTCATGAGTGTCAATTGTTATCTATACTTAATCAACTCAAACAAAATCATTTTAAAACACTAGAAAAAACAATATTCAGTAGTGCATTCCTCTCTTTAGGAGTTTTCTAGATAAATAATATAGAAATCATTAATGTAACATTTTAAGTCATATCAGGCACACTCAGCCTAGGAATGTGGTAAGTGTTGATGATGCACTGAACATCTTATCATTCGTCGTAAATGATGAGATAGAATAAGACTCTATCATGAGATTTCTTGTCTAGTTTTTAAAATACATGCTGTTATACGCGAGACACTTAGATGTGCATGCGCACATCTAATGCATGAAGAGATTAGCGTAAACAATATTGCATCATTCTGTGATGTTCTTAGAACATTTTTTCTTATTGAGTGCGCTTTCTTATTATGCTTCAATTCATAATTGAACGGGATTTGTTAAATACAAACAAGTTTAAAATAGCCATTAAGTTATCTAGGTGTCTTTTTTTTAAAACACTTCTCGCTCTGGGTAACATCAACGTTTATAATCACCAAGTAATCTCCTGAAAAACCCTCAGACAGCAAAGCTCTCCGACAGTATAAGTAGATGCATCAGCTATTATTGTGCTGCCTAGACAGGGTTATTACTGCTACGGGCGCCAATGATAGCATTCCCTCTTTAGTCCTTCGCTGAGATCATCACAAGAGTACATGATTTTCAGTTTTAAATGCATAGAGTGTCTAGGAAGATTTCCTAAGCACTCTTTTCTTAGCAAGTGAGAAAACTAGCGAGTATAGGTCTATAGCTCTCAACATCCAGCGATAGCACTCATACGGTGACTAACAAAAATTTCCTTAAATTTTTTGTTACAGAGCATTGAAAAGTTCCGAGGTAGAGACTTGAGACACATGAAGTAAAGCATAACCCACGATTCATCTAACAGTAAACAGAATAAACAGAATAAACAATGAAAATAACGATGCTGGTTCCTTAAAAAGCAGCACTGATCTTGCGCGAGATCTATTGAATTAAAAAGAGCCTTTCCTTTGGAAAGGAGGCGCAGAAAGCCTGTATAACGTACGGTATATTTATTACTTTTCTCATGCGTTATGAAGGAAGAGTATTAAACTGACTTGACCTTTCAGTCATCAATTAGCGCTCTGAATAGCATTCATGACATCTATTTATTCAAAATTATTATCAGAATGATGCTCTTTACCTATCTCGTTTATAAGTAAGCAATGGTGTTATAGCTATATATAACTATGCTCTCTATCAATGCAGCAATATCTTTTTCATGCATTCATGCTGTCAGAGCGTTAAAGTGCTTTAAAGAAGAGATGTAAGTAGATCACTTATTACTTTAAAGCGCTTACTTATTTATAGAAGTTATTTATTGCAATTAATGTAATTAACAAAAATAATAATACCCTAAAAATTCTATTAATTCAATACATCCTCGCCTACTATGAGGCGAGAGACAGAACAGCACTCGCTCCGTTTCAGTAAGAAATCAACGGTTCTAGATTGTTCAATATCAACCTTAAAAAAAGAGTAAACTGATATCAAAAAATCAGGCGAAGAGAAAAAATGAAAAAAAAATTCATACTGTCGGAGGATGACCGACTGCTATTTAGGCAGGCGGTGAGTGGTGCTCAGCCTTTGATGAAGAATCGGGTGAGACTCTCCAAACGGCAGCATGCCAGCAGCGCTAGTCTATCTCGACCATTGATCCAGGATCAGGTAACCACTACCTTCTACTTTTCTGATGAATTCCAACCTTTGCTGCAAGAGGAGAGCCCCCCGAGTTATATCCGACCGGATGTAAACCCCTATGAAGTCAAAAAACTACGTCGCGGTGACTATACGCCGGAGCTTTTTTTAGACTTACATGGACTGCGACAAACCGCGGCAAAACAGGCATTAGGCGCTCTGATAGTCGCCTGCCAACGTGCACGTGTATATTGTGCCGGCGTTATGCACGGACACGGAAAACATATTTTGAAGCAGAAGACACCCCTTTGGTTAGCGCAACATCCTGATGTTAAGGGCTTTCATCAGGCACCAAAAGAATTTGGCGGCTGTGCTGCGCTTTTGATTCTAGTGGAGTTAGTGTCTTGATTAACCTCGCATCTTTGATAAAAGCATAAATGTTAATGCGGTCGCATCTTCTTTACTCCGTTATTCTGTAAGAATTTAAAAACAAAATTTTTTAGTCTATCTGAAATAATTTTGTGAGCTAGACATGAGGTGTGTAATAGATACCGCAATCAACAAGTACTTATGACAACGGCACCCAGCGCGGGCCTTGTTAGGCAATCTATCTATTTTTAAGAATCAACAAAACTACAATGCCATTAAATACTTTCACCATTGCTACAGTCTCAGCTATCTGTATAGCATATACAAAACAGACTCAAATGATTCAATAGAAGTGATTAAGTTCACAAAATAGCCTTTTTATATCCCTTCAACCTCCACATGAGCGCACTCGGTCCCCACGGGGATGAGTGCGCTCATGCTCTTGCTCTGCCTAATATTAGGCTACGCTTCGCAGCGAAATCAGATCACTACACCTACAGCATCAAAGTAGTTTATCTAAAGTATTGCATCTGCGCTGTACTTCTGGATAGGGTCTCAGTAGAACAACGATGGGACAGGCCGTCCAAGAACCGTTTTCTCTATTCATTCAGAAATAGCTCAACGGTCATCTGTTTAACTTGCCAGAGAACCTCGCTTCTTAATGGATTGTTGTCAGTAAAGTAGATAGTAATTTTTAATTTCAACTCTTAAAATAGAGACTATTTTCTTCAATAGTTTTTGAAGAAGAGAGATTAATGTAATATAATTCTGGTATTTAAACACTATACATTTTTGAATGTAATCAATTTTTTATAGTACTATCGATATAGTAGTGTACCATGATCATGTGACATACCACTTGCAGTACTGCATCTGTAATCTTTTTTTAAAAAAAATGCAATCATTAGTCAAAATCTCTACATTCATATAGATCAAGAATCTCTATGAAAAGCGAATATTTAACATAATCAATTAGTCTACCGAATAAACGGCGCAACCGTCGTTTGAACAGCTTGGCCGAATCAGTTCTCTCATTAAAGCAGTCCGTTATAACAGTGCTGATCATAAAAAAGTGTTGCGCGTTTCTCTGACGTCGGCAAAGAGTCTCCTTAACTCAAGTTTTGACGTATAGAACGTGCAACTACGATGACCAGCTATTCCGTTCTTAAGCAGCGAGAAAAGGGCGGTATCTATTATAGTACATAAACCTCAAAATGCGGTGACATTACCCACATGCAGTATTTTTGATTATACAGAGCGGAAATGGTGATGTGAGGGGCGCAAACATTTCTAAAGCATCATGACACACGAACAATAAAGAGTATGTAGCGTAAGCGGCACTGATCTATGTCACGATCGTGCTGATGATGAACTTCTACTATCAGAAGAGAGCCTTGTTGAAAACACGAACATTTCCGATGATTGAGCTGACAGCATCGCTTATTGTTACTCTGTTCAGACAGCGATTGTTCTGCGAGAATCATCCGCCTAAGTGCTGTTTCTATCTCGCTCTCACCTTACCCACCTATTTATCACTGCTCACGCAGTGCCTCTAATAGTCATGTTTTATAGTTCACAAGAATTTCAAATAATCGTTTGATTCTAGATCATTCTCCCACCTTGGGGTAAGTCAGGCGAGAGCGACAGGAACAGAACTTAGGCGGATGATACCTGCTAGCATCCATATCATGGAACAGCTCAATTATATCGGTTCTGCACGAATATAACGTTCTGCATGATAGAATAAAAATGATTGTTGCAAAATATAGAGATAATGCTAAAATTATCGGCTAGCGCGCTTAAGAATCCGCGCCTTGTCGAGCTCCCATATACGCTTCTTAATATATTTACGCTTATCATGCTGTTTCTTACCCTTTGCTACGCCGATTTTTAATTTTATCCAAGCGTTTTTCCAATAGAGCGAAAGAGCGATAATCGTATAACCTTCACGATGCACGAATCTGGTCAATGACTCAATTTCGCGCTTATTTAACAACAGCTTACGAGCTCGCATAGGAGCACAGACTATATAGGAAGACCCCACTGTCACTGGCTGAAAAGTAGCACCGAAAAGATAGGCCTCGCCATCCTTAAGCAGTACATAGCTATCGCCAATGCTGGCCTTGCCAGCACGTAATGCTTTCACTTCCCACCCCTGGAGAGAAAGGCCTGCCTGGAACTCCTCTGTAATAAAGTATTCATTTCGGGCACGTTTATTGTGCACAATAATAGCTGAAATGGATATCTTGTCTTTTTTCTTTTTATTCATGCTGAGTATGATACACGGTAGGCCGGGCAAGGCAAGCTTTCGTATAGACCAGACTAAAGCAAAGTTCTATAGTGCCTCACTGTTAACTAAAAGAAAGTTCTTTGCTGAATAAGGTGCTTATGCCGCTCTCTTTAGCACCCTTCTGATACTCTCTTGTTATGAGATAAAGCTTTCTCTAAAGTAATACATTCCCGCCTTACTCAATACGATTGAGTCCAAGCCATTGCTAGCAATCATATTGCTTGTTAAATAAACTAAAATTTATGACGAGCAAGACAATGAGCGGACTATTGTTAAGCGATGCAGATGCTTTAAGACATTCCGAGAAACTCTATCCGGCCTAGAATCTTTTCTACCCAAAAAATCGCTCCGGATGCCTGCGGATCACATTGTATGCACCTAAACTTAGAAAGCCTTTAGACCGTATTTCACCCGGAGACTTGACGTCTTACTGCGATAGACATGCCCATTTTTCTCCAAGAATCTTTACTGTCGCTCAGATTCTGCGTTATAAAAGTGTATTTACCTACATTATTTAAGAGTATTTTTACGCTTAGACACCCTTCCAAAGAAGGAGCGGCGTCTTTATATGCCTCCTGAAAAACATTGGCTTGAGTAAAAAATTTTCATTCTATCGGGGTGGTGATCGGATTGATCTCTTCACCGTACACGTCTGACTTAAGAACTCATAAGAAAACCGCGCTTCGAGATAAAAAATTACCTATTAACTTTTTATAGCAAAAGAGCATGAGATGTCATCATGTAACGTATTGATCCGTGAAAACTAGAGAACAATATTGCATGCTGACTGATGTATGCGAATATTCAATTTCTTTTCTAACATGCCAAGAAATCAACATTCTAACTGCTCTTAGAGGCAGCATTATAGGTTCATCAATTGATTCAACATGAATCCTGTCAAGCTCTTATAGACCGACAAAAAACTCTTTTCATTATCAGGACCATGGTAGTAGCTATGTCAATGTAGTCTAAAAGTCGTCTGCTGCACACTAAAAGTGTTCTCTGTTACTTTGAGTCTGTTATAGCATGGAACAGATATGTTGTGCTTCTATGAAGTTTTAATAAAACAGGCTGTTAATCTCAGGGTTTTTTTGCTTATAACATCTCTCGTCAGACGTGTACGGTGAAGAGATCAGTCTGTTCACGATCCCGGCAGCATCATCTCTCTTGATTCTAGTTAACGCTCCTGGAGAAGAAAATAAAGACACCACCCCCACGGGGACGAGGAGATTAGATAATGAACCAGCCCCCTCAGATAATTAAGGCAATCTATTATTTATAAATTATTTTCTGAGACATCAGAAGAATAATGGAAGAAACGTGAACCATGACTACTGCCCAAAACGTATAGGGTCCGGTTAAAACACGTCTAGAGGCCCTCTGCGTCTATGTCACCATAAAATAATGTACAGGTAGTTGAAATAACCTCAATAATAAAAAAAGATATCCACTCTGATAAGATCATCTTAAGGATGTTCCGTATCAATTTTCGCATTAAACAAAAAGTCTTGTCAAAGGACTGACTGATGAAAATGCTAATGTATTCAAAAAATCTAGCTAAAATCAACAAACCGTCTGATTATCATACGCTTGATTGTTTGCAAGATGAATTTAAAAAACTTACTTTCAATGTACTCTTTTTATAAGCATTATTTATAATGACATGATACGAACATTCTGTAATGCATGTATCATTACACATGCTATATTTTACGCCAAAAAACTGGTAAAATTGAAAATATTGCATAGAAGTTATTTAGAAACCCTAACCGAACTTCAATTTTAAAATTGCCATGACAATCTAGTTCTTGCTTCTGAGCGCGCCAAGGCTATTCATATATCTTTTCGAAAAAATGATAAATTGTAAAAATATCGAGAAAATTCTGCTAATACCACTCCATCATGAAGTCTCTCTCACATCCCGGTTGATTGACATTGCTTATCCATAAGATATATTGGACAAAAATTTAAGAAGATGTCCATAAAAATGGTACGGGCAACGCCTAGCATCACAGTGCATCGGAAAAGAAGAGCATTGCTTCTAAAATAAAAAATTTACTGAGCTGAATCTGAAGGATTCAAGGATAAAGGGTAGCTCTTACATAAGGCTAAACGGTCTCTTACTCCCTACAACCTGCCTTAAGCACCTCGATCCTATGATCGTTTTGAATAACTCCATTTTCTTTATTCGACTGAGAAACCCTCTTGAGCGCGAAAAATGACAAGCATGTAGTTAGATCTCATCAGACAACAGTCATAGATGTCTTCGAGAACCATACTAGATGTGATGATCACTGATGTGCGTGTATAAATCTTCTCGATAAAGAGTACTGCTTCTCAGCCTGTTTTCTGAGGTAGCATTCTAAAAAAGCTACGAATAGCGCGCCCGTAAGATGTCTCATTCATATAAACTGAGAACATGATAGAATCAGAATTCCTCGGCCGTGACGCTGTGATGTACCTACCAATCAATATAGTACACGTAGCAACGACACATAGCATTATTAAGCGGTCGCGGGAACTCGAGTGATGTTTTTACCATTTGGCCTGCATTGGCAGCGTTCAGTTTAATACTATATTACACAGTAGGGCTGCTATTTTTATATGGACACAGTTGACCATAATGGCTTTGGCGGTTAGCCGGCCTTACCTTCTGAGGGAACGCATGAGTTGGCACTGGGTTACTTTTTTTGGCGATAGCATGCTGTTACTACCTTGCGCGGGCGTAATCATGGTCATGCTACTTCTGAAAGCGGATACCCGCCAGTCCTGTTGGCAATGGCTGATGCTGTTTAGCCTCACTGGCGCTACTGTTGTCGTCTCTAAGTTAGCTTTTATGGGCTGGGGGATCGGTAGCAGTACTTATGATTTTACAGGATTCAGCGGGCATTCAGCTCTATCGGCTAGTATCTGGCCAATTATACTCTGGATCCTCTTTAGGCGTGCACGTCCCATTCCCCGCATCTCAATGGTGGTAATCGGTTATCTTCTAGCGATGATTATTGGTCTTTCAAGGGTGATTATTCAGGCGCACTCCGCGTCTGAAATCCTATCCGGATTGGCATTGGGTTACGTGATGAGCACTCGGTTCTTACTGATGCAGCATGCCCAGAATGCTTCTCTCTGTTCTCTAACTAACAGCCAGATCGCGGTAATTCTTATTTTATCACTGCTTCTGGTAGTGCAGGGTAAAAAAGCGCCGACCCAGAATCTGCTGGAGAAGATAGCCCTCAACGTAGCACCTGTAAAAAAAGTCTATACCCGAAATGATTTGCATTTCAGAGCCATAAGATTAGAGCGAGGTATAATTCCAGACGTAAGATCAGGAGCGTAATATTCTAGAAAACAATCAGCTCCTGCCTGCGAAAAAAATTTATCATACAGACTTGATGCTACCCCTTCAGATGTTCCCTGATAATCCAGTAGACGAAGAGAGGCTGCCTACCCTATACTTCTTTATTTAACTCGAGAATGATTTTGACTAATACGCTTTTGACGCCTTACTATCGTAGATCCGATACCTTCCGGATCCTTACGTAGGCTAATCATATAGCAGAAATTGGCTAAAAGGTTTTATCCTGACTCTTTTCGGTGCCGTTTAGAGAATGCAGTATATATTAACCGAAGAATAAAAAAGCTCCGTATCAGAAGTAGAACGAGGTCGATAGTGGCTGGAGTAGATAACGCTTGTTTACGTGAAGGATAACTATCGGTTACTATGAAGTATCCTATCATCACATTTAAAGAAAGCCAACTCCTAAAATGACTGAAGTAACCAAAAAAATATTAGTAACTTGCGCATTACCTTATGCTAACGGTTCCATTCATCTTGGCCATATGCTTGAGCATATACAGGCGGATATCTGGGTCCGGTATCAGAGAATGCGTGGACAGCAGGTTTATTTTATCTGTGCGGATGACACACACGGCACACCAATTATGCTTAAAGCGCAACAATTGGGTATTGAACCGGAAGAGATGATTAATAATATGCATCTGAAGCATCGGATAGATTTTGCAGGCTTTGGCATCAGTTATGACAACTACTATTCTACTCACAGCGAGGAACATCGGCAATTATCGACGCTAGTTTATCAGCGCCTAAAGGAAAATGGTTACATCAAGTCACGGACCATTTCCCAACTTTTTGATCCTGAAAAGGCCATGTTTCTTCCCGACCGTTTAGTGAAAGGAAGCTGTCCAAAATGTCATTCACCCGATCAGTACGGCGATAACTGCGAGGTATGCGGCGCCACCTACGACTCACTGGATCTCATTAATCCAAAATCGGCAGTGTCCTGCGCTACGCCAGTCATGCGGGAATCAGAACACCTGTTCTTCGATTTACCCGTTTTTAGTAAAATGCTGCTCACATGGATACACTCTGGCGCGCTGCAAGAGCAGGTAGCCAATAAGATACAGGAATGGTTCGAATCAGGGCTACAGCAGTGGAATATTTCCCGAGACGCGCCATATTTTGGTTTTGAGATCCCGGATGTTCCGGGAAAATATTTTTATGTCTGGCTGGATGCGCCTATCGGCTATATTAGCGCTTTTAAAAATCTCTGCCAAAAGCGTAGCAACCTTTGCTTTGACGATTTCTGGAGCATTAATTCCGAAGCTGATCTTTACCATTTTATAGGTAAGGACATTGTCTACTTTCATGGCCTTTTCTGGCCGGCAATACTGGAGGGCAGTCAGTTACGAAAACCGACTAATTTGTTTGTTCACGGTCATCTCACTATCAACGGCGCCAAGATGTCCAAATCTCGCGGCACTCTGATCAAGGCCAGCACCTATCTGAAGCACCTGGATCCGGAGTGCCTCCGTTATTACTATGCTTCTAAAATGTCGTCTCGCATTGATGATATAGACCTAAATCTAAAAGATTTTTTTCAACGAGTAAACGCCGATATTGTAAATAAAGTAGTTAACCTGGCCGCACGTAACGCCAGCTTTATTAATAAACGTTTTGACAGCCAGCTAGCTGCTACTGTGGCCAATCCTGCACTGCTTGCAACCTTCGTTAATGCCTCGACATCAATCGGCGCAGCATTCAGCAGGCGCGACATGAGCTGCGCTATTCGCGAAATCATGTCCCTGGCAGATTTAGCTAATTGCTACATCCATGAACAAGCACCCTGGGCGGTGGCTAAACAGAGGCACCGTGAGGAAGATCTGCAAGCCATCTGTTCGATGGGATTGCAGCTTTTCCGAGTCCTGATGACCTATTTAAAACCGGTTCTACCATCGCTCGCGGCCCGGGCAGAAGCTTTTCTTGACTTACCCCTCACTTGGTCGGCCCTTTCAACACCGCTAGTATCGCATCGCATCAGCCCCTTTAAAACGCTATTCAGCCGGATCGAACTGGCTCAGGTAGAAGCGGTTATGGAGGCATCGCGCCGAAAAGTGACGGGGATGGTGGCGCCAGCAACCGCACCGAAAGAGTCGTCTCAACCTGTGCCCCCAATTGCCGACATCATTGAGCTTAATGATTTTGCCAAAATAGACATCCGCGTAGCGCTTATTAAGTCCGCTGAGCACGTGCAAGGTTCAGATAAGCTGCTGAAGCTCATGCTAAACTTAGGCCATTCAGATTGCCAGGTCTTCTCCGGAATCCGGGACGCCTATCCAGACCCTAAGGTGCTGGAAGGTCGTCTGACGATAATAGTAGCTAATCTAGCTCCGCGTAAGATGCGCTTTGGCATATCAGAGGGCATGATAATGGCTGCTGGCCTCGGAGGAAAAGACATTTTTCTACTTAACCCAGATTCTGGTGCGCTCCCAGGCATGCCGGTTAAGTAATTCCTTCTTACATTTTCGGCTCGGGAGTCATGTTTACTCTCTCTCGGGATTCTTCTTTTTCTAAATCACAGATTGGTTAGACGACGAATCCTCTTGCGTTTTTGTTCGAAACTTTTACTCCTTCCCAGCTGCTTTTCCGTTTATCGAAAAATCGTCATGGTATGTAATAGTTGTTTCTATACAATTTTTACTCAAAAACAGATCTGCGTATGACATGAATTTCAATAATTTTTTTGACAGCAAAGAAGAGATTTATAGTCACTAACTAACGCATGTATCATGGACCCATTAAGCAATATAATTCGCTAACAATCCAACTAAAAAAGAGAACCCTTAATGCATAAACAGAATAACAATCCCTTGAGCCTCCTAACCAATCACCTGTCTTCTGAGACATATATAACTACGGTGCTGAAGAGGGTGTACATGTTTAGATTTTAGTTGAAAAATTAGGGATTCGCTCATCTGAGCGTTAGCCTTATAAGGCTAACGCTCAGATGAGCGAAATATGATGTGATTATCATAGATAGAAAAACAGTGAATGTCAGCATCAACACTTCAACATGGTCTGAAAAAACTATTAGTCGTATATAAGAATTTTCCGAAAACTGATTAGTCGAAAAAATGAAGCAAGATCCGGAAAAATGAAAAATATCGAATAATCTCTCCCGAACTAACCTAATAAACAACACGATACATGCATGCTTTATGTGATTTATTGAATAACACAACACCACTTCTGCATTGATCCTTCTGGAGGGATATGGTAAAAAGATTATCGAATCATTAGAGATACCGAAGCTACCCACGCTTACGGTATATATTTTAACCATAATGCTATTTTGAAGAAGAAAAAACCGCCGATTATGCCCCCCAGCGTCGCATGAAAAATTCAACAATATTATACGGCTCACCTAGCTACGCAATTAAAAAAGAGCATCTTAGCGGATGTAATGATATGTGAAAACACCCACCAATAACTCCATCGGTTCTCACTGACCGCAACACGTCTGTATTCAGGGATTAAAATTGCACTAGTAAATTATCTAAACCTGGGTGACTGTACATGAGAGATAGATGAAACAATAGCGATCATGAAAACGATTAGCCTCGTCCGATACTAGGAACATTCCGAACATTATTTTCAGAAAGGAAAAGTACCTCTACTGGCATATGACGTATTAAGAACTCTAATGTTTAAAATATTAAACACAACATACAATGCCTAAAATAGTAAAGAAATTCAACACTGTGTTATTAGAGGCGCCATGAACAAAATTTTATTTCTTACAATAGCAGTAGCATCACCATCTAGGTAGAATGCTGACGCTGATCCAAAAATATCTTGCTGCAGTTAAATGTGAAGCTCTCATTCTACATCGTGCTTGAAGATCTTTAAATGCATTGGCGTTGACAGTGCGTTTACCTACGACCTCTCTGCATGTTGCATGATCAAAAAACTCAGGCTCTCGAAGAGGCGGTCAATTTCGATGTCATACACGTGAGGGAGCTTTACTTTTCATTATGCTCATGGATGCTTTCAAAACAAGATTCACAGCCCATGCAAAAAATGCAGGCAATGCGCAGAGCGTCGTATTTTTAGCCTATGTCTTCTAATGTATAAAAATGTATGAAGCATTGACGGTAACCCATAGCATGGCGAGCGCATTTTTAATCACATACGAAACCAGAAGCAACTCTCTCCTTCAAGCTTGAGAACGCCGAGCCTTCGCTAGAGATAAAGCTTACACTGTGAGCAACAGCACGTACCAGATCCCTACTCTTTAGTGCTGAGAAAAGCATCCTCGTATAGTGGCATCTCCCTGGTCCGCATGAACACTGCCAAACCCCGCCTCTCAATGCCTTAGATAACAGGATGTCCAGCGTCATCATCACAGTGCGCCATCAAATAGGCGCTACTGCCGGGATCAACGGAGCAATGAAACTCCATATCTATCCTTCATGTGACAACTATTTTTCGAGGCAAAACAGCGTTTACAGGGGATGATGGCGACAAATGCACCGTGAACTTGCCAGTCCAAAAACAATCCTGCTAGAACATAGTCAGTGGCTATTATAGCCCTAGGACAGGACCGCGCCGTCATCGCCAATATGCTTTACAAAGCAGAAAATAGGCCATGATCAGACTAGTAGCAACTAACATGACGTGATAATTCTGGTCAGAGCGATGAGATCGCATGATGCCTGCCGTAAATCACCCGGTTTCTGCAATCGCTACAACCAACATTCTACATCATGCAATGCAAGGCTATACATCATATCCTTATCACCCCCACTCAGCATTACGATCACGTGTATGTTAAAACCTAAAAGCGGGCTGCATTTATTTTCAATTTCTACCTTATCAATCAGGTAATTACTAATTTTCCGGGATGCATGATCCCACCTCTCACTACTGTAAGAGGGGGGAATCGCTTCAGCATCAGAACCAGAAGGTTAGATAGCTGACTACTCTTAGTAATAGCAAATAGCAAAAAGATTGAATACATGAATCATGACCTAGTCCACCATAGCATTAGAGACTGTCGAACCTAAATGAACCCAGTTCGTTAAGCGTCACGGCTCGCGCTAACAGTAGTTTATTTAGAAAATTCGCTGCTGAAATCGATTTTCTTACTATAAATGCTTGGTTGAATACCGAAGCCAATAGTGCACGTTCAATCTCCTCTGTTAATTTAAGGTACACCAAAATCTACCTCAATCCTTTCGCTGCTCATACAGGCGAAGAAGATAGATAGCTACGCACACTTTCTGGATGTAACGAACAGTCTTGAAGCGGTGTCATTGTGCATGCCACTACTTGCTAATGCTTTTGCTGTACACCACAAGATCAACCCCTCATGCTGATGCTGCAGAAGCAATCATTTAGCAGAGTCTAGGGCGAGTTCCTTGAACTTAAGATTATTTCACATTCTATTGCTTATTCGTGCTGGGTTGCTACCTATAGTGCCGGTGTGAACGAACGCAGGCTGTTTAATAGATCGGTCTCTCTGATCAAGAGAGCGTGTGCCGATCTATATTTGATTCCACTTTTAAAAAAGTCTCAAGATGAGTGAGAAACCTCATATAAGATTGATGTTTTATACGGACTCATGACTCTTCAGCAGATGATTGAGGCAGCGGGACTGCTGTGCACTTCTCAGCCTATCGTGAACTCGTTTATCTGGAACTGCTAACACTGTTTCATATCATGAAAGATCGCCTAAATTTTGATTAAGAAAGGGCTCAAGCCATTCGAGGCAGTAGCATGCTTTTACTACGGCAAGGATCACAAATCCTTAGTACCAGCGTATGTCATCCTATAATACCATAAGGGATTGATATCTTTGCGGTACCTACTGGTATTTTGCAAGAAGCCGTTTTGTAAGTGCACTACCTTCCTTCGCTTTGTATCTGAAAATGAGCCTGAAAATCATATTATAGGATGCTCTCTGAATAAAAAATTCTATCCTTCCTATGATTTATTTTTCAGTATTATTACAATAAAAGAGGAGTTGAAAGTAATTTATTCTTTATACTTTTTCTCCTTGCATCATTTAGAAAAAAATCTTTTAAGATTACTATTATTATAATAATACATAAATATACATTAGAGTAACAGCGTTCTTCTCTTAGTTCAAAGTTGACTGTATCGCCAAAAAAACTTATCAGATTACCCATACTGACGATCTATAAGAGTTTTTATAGGCATTTACGTGCCGCTCTTCGTTGTTGTTACGGCGGGGATTGTCTCCTGAGATGAATATCAAAGCATATGCGGTGACCAAAGTACATAAAAGACTATTGAGGCTCCCTCATGACAGAAAAGAATCACTACTGCAGGGGCTGTAGTGGAACACACTACAGTTTATTACGCGGTAGGGGCTACTAAGCGCTATTCTTATACAATACGAAGAATCTTAGGGGTTCCTAACAGCGTATTCTAGTTCAGTGCTAGGACTGTTATTGGAGTTTTACCCCACCTATGTATTATACTCATGCAGAATTAGATGACTACCTAGGAGCGTTTCATCGGAACATAATAAATCAGACAGTAGGTTCTGCCGCTGACCATCATATCTGTTAGCAGATATGATTACTTGAGCCTAGGGAATTTGTTGAACATAGGGAATCATCCTAGCATGCAGTCTGAGTAGGAAATACTGGTTATCACGAGTAAAATATTTCATGATGTTTCGCTGCATGATCTTGGCTATCGAAGATCTATTATCTTGCTGTAATGGTAGGATAAAAACAATGCGTGCTAAAATGCATTACTTTATGAAGAGGATGCTAGAGCCTAATACTCCCTAATTACCAGGATCATCAATATTATTTAGACTTTACTATGAACGGCATTACCCGATTGACAGGCTTGATACGCTTCCGATGAGAAGGTGTTATGATACCCGGCATAGCATGTTGATTATCTAACTATACTCATTATCTTCACCGTTTATCATTCTGCTTAAAATACTGATAAATACTTTTTTGAGTCTACTTCATCATCATGTGTTGGTCAGAAGGATGGTGATAGCAAGATGCGGAGAATACTTAACGAGGTGATACACTTTTAGTAAAATCATAAGCCGTCATTTATCTCGTTAAAATCGCTTTGCGAACAGTCAAATCATTACAGGCTTTATCTGATTCTGCAACCTCCTACATCCAGAACTACTATCTATGTATTGTCAAACCAACGCTAGTTTGGTGTCGATCTACTAATGCTCTGTACTAGTAAAATAGGGCTCACGTATTTTCAAGTAAAGCGTACAAATATAGATTAAAATGTTTGATATTGAATAAAGATTACATCAATCTCTTTCGGTGTCCGGACAAGGAAAAAAATAATATTAATTTTTTTCATACTGTGTTATTAATATCGTCGAGAATAACCCAGCGATCAATGCATTACGCGACTGATCTCAATAATGGCGATGCATTCCTCTTGTTGTAAAACATATCCAAACAGCTTCCTTGCTAAATACATATCGCGTAGCTATTAGTACTACAAACAACCTCATGCATGAGTGCCCTACCATGGCTACTTTTGAGACCCAAATGAAGCCATAAATAGCCCCAAGGGATCAGTCGAGTAATATAATACGCTTCTGGATGACTAAAAACTTATTTTTTCAGGGCCCCCTGCATTGCAGGCACATAACTGTCTCACATTATTGTCACATCTATATCAGATTCCCTGTCCCAGCCTTCTACATGACCCACATCACACACTGCCTCGGTTGGCTAGACTGCCGCTTGGTGTCATGGCTATGCATTCTTTTAGCCCGTTGCTCTTTTTTAATACCATTTTTCTTCTAGATGCACGATAGGGCGTTAATTAGCGCTACTAAATCGCCAATGATTAATGTTGTATGGGCGGGGCTAGCAACTTATATGCTTTTCGAAAGAAGGTCTTCGGGGTTTTCGAGCCTACGTCACGCTAGGTAGAACCCGCATGCAGGGGAGGGAATGCGATTTCCTAATGTCTCATTGATGAAACCCGTAGGTTATCCGAAGCAAGCTTGCTGTGCTTGCGTAAAAGAGCAAGTCATCAGTAATAAGATTGCTTTCTCTACTTTTCTCTCTTCTTGGGAGGGACAGAGAGGGATAGATCAGGATAAAAAATAATTAATTATTAGTATAATATACGATATTCCATATCTAATGTCTATCTTACCTGCAGCTATGGGCTATAATTACAAAAATTTTTCATAAACGGGTAAACTTATGATACGCAGTATGACCGCTTTCGCCCAGCGTAAAATTCAGGGCACTTGGGGCATGGCTGTCTGGGAGCTGCGCTCCATTAATCAACGTTACCTAGAAACCTACATACGTCTTCCAGAACAATTACACGGTCTTGAGTCTGCGATTCGCGAACGCATCCGTAAGCGCCTGAGCCGAGGAAAAATAGAATGCACTCTCCGTTTCGACTTAACTCCTGTCTCGGGCAAGGCGCTAATCCTCAATGAAAAACTAGCCAAACAATTGGTGGGCGCTGCGCAGTGGGTGAAAACGCATAGCCAAGAAGGCGTGATCGATCCACTAGCTATTCTGCGCTGGCCTGGTGTCATGTCCCCTACTGATCAGGACTTAGATACTATAAGCACTGAATTGCTCGTCGGCCTAGAGGTTACCCTCAACGACTTTATTATTGCCCGAGAAACCGAAGGCAGCGTGCTTAAATTATTGATAGAAAAACGGCTAACAGGCGTCAGCGCCGAGGTAGCTAAAGTACGTCAGCAAATGCCGGCAGTATTGATATGGCAGAGGGATAGGCTGATTCGTAAACTGGAAGAGGCGAAAATGCAGCTAGATAGTAACCGTCTTGAGCAGGAACTTGTGATGCTAGCACAGAGGATAGACGTTGCAGAAGAGCTGGATCGCCTTGACGCTCATGTTCAAGAAACCTATCAGCTTTTAACGAAAAAAGAGGCAGTAGGCCGCCGGCTAGATTTTATGATGCAAGAATTCAACCGCGAGTCGAACACGCTTGCATCGAAAAGTATCAACACTAACGTGACGGCATCCGCTATTGAACTAAAAGTACTTATTGAGCAAATGCGTGAGCAGATACAGAATATCGAATAATCTCCATATCAACATATGTATTCAAGCAGCATGTAGTTTTATTGAAAATATAATACTCACGAACAACACGATCAGAATTTTATCTAGCCTTCAATCTGACCATTTAGCCAAACGCACCTCCAGAGCGGTCAGAAAAAATGGCCATTCGCATGACCTAATGCACACAAACTAATAACCCTCTAGAATCCATAACATTAAAGTACCCTCTCTTCTTATAGGAAAAACAAATATATTGAATAAATAAAAAATTTTTAGGTGATGATTCAATTAGATCACTGCAGTGATTCTACCCTACAGTCTCTATAGGAATAGATTCAATCAAATTAAGATTTTGAGGCGTTTGCCGCTAGGCGGATAGCGCTATTAGTCAGTGATGTGAATAACGTATGCTACTTTGCAGATAATCTCATACGATGCAGTGCTTAGAGCAGCGTTTCATTTCCGCTTACCGAAAGTTGCAAAGCACGTAAAAATTAAAAAACATTTTTTCAGCTAGTTAGAGCGTGACGCTGTGCTCTCTTTTCCTCACTATCATGACAATAGCGTAGTCAGGCCCATAGTATTATGGGTTTGAATAATGTCACTTACCGCTCATTTAGGTGGGATAAAAAGCTATTTTCTGACTCAACAAGGCTTAGCCAAAAAATCTTTTTCTTCTGATTCAGTAAGGGTGGGCCGAGATGACAATCTTTACCTACTAAAATTTTATATTAGCACAGTATAATTTTCTAAGTTATTCAATAAATGAATATTACTACCTGACCTTCACCGCTCGTGACCACCTGATGAGACGAGTAATGACTACATATATAAGCATATAAAGTGCTTACGAAAGAACTGCAGGCTAAATAAAGCAAGGTAGACGCATTCTTAGTAACTAAGAAAAAACTCGAAAATGCTATATGCTAAAACTAATGGCTACTACTGTTAATGTAGTGATTAAAAATCTCTAGATTTTCCTAGTTAAAAACTGATATGTAAAATCATCTAATTATGATGTATAGCATACGTAAAAAGAAGTAAGAACGCAATAAATTTCATCATCGCAATTACTACGTTTAAGCTCAGACTTTATGAGTGCAAAGGCAATAAAAATTAGCAAAATAAGGCGAAGGCTTTATGGATCTTTAGACACTATCAAATATCAATATTCGCTGCCTTTAAGGCATTTTCTTCAATAAACGCGCGGCGTGGCTCAACCGCATCGCCCATCAGCGTGGTAAAAAGCTGATCGGCAGCGATGGCGTCTTTTACCGTGACCTGTAGCATGTGACGGCTCTTCGGGTTCATAGTTGTTTCCCAGAGTTGTTCGGGATTCATCTCCCCCAAGCCTTTATAACGCTGCACCGACAGGCCGCGGCGAGATTCTTTCATGAGCCATGCTAATGCCTGTGAAAAGCTAGTGACTAGCTGACTACGTTCACCACGCTTAATATAAGCACCTTCCGTAACAAGATCACGGATTTTTTCGCCAAGTGTCACTAATTTTCGATATTCACTACCGCGAATAAAAGCGTAGTCCAGAAGATAATCGGTGTCGATACCATGAATTCGCCCCCGGAGCAGAGGCTCGAACAGCTGACGCTCGTGATTTTTATACATATTAAAGGTATATTTGCTACCATCTCTCTCGTTATCGTTCAGAGCTTTCACTAGCGCTGTGATCCAAATTGTCATCTGATCCTGCTGCTTCAAATGTGCCTCTGTCAACATAGGCTGGTAAATTAAGTGGTTAAGAAGTGGCTGTGGGAAGCGGCGCTCCATACGTAGAATCATTTTTTGCACAGCGTAATATTCAGTGACTAACTTCTCTAGTTTCTCACCAACCAGCAGTGGGGCATGAGCATTGGCGTAGAGCGCTGAACCATCTATCGCAAGCGCTATTTGATACTGATCCATAGCCTCATCATCTTTGATATATTGCTCCCGCTTTCCCTTTTTGACTTTATAAAGAGGCGGTTGGGCGATAAATACATGACCGCGCTCAATAATATCCGGCATCTGACGATAAAAAAAGGTTAATAATAAAGTACGAATATGTGAACCATCGACGTCAGCATCAGTCATGATAATAATATTATGATAACGTAGTTTATCCAAATTGTATTCTTCTCGGCCGATGCCGCAGCCGAGGGCAGTTATCAGTGTGGCGACTTCCTGAGAAGATAACATCTTATCAAAACGGGCTTTTTCAACATTAAGAATCTTGCCTTTTAAAGGTAATATTGCCTGATTTTTTCGGTTACGGCCCTGCTTAGCTGAACCACCAGCAGAATCTCCTTCAACTAAGTAAATTTCGGACAGCGCCGGATCGCGCTCCTGGCAGTCTGCTAACTTCCCAGGCAACCCCGACAAATCCATTACCCCCTTTCGGCGGGTCATCTCTCGCGCTTTACGGGCAGCCTCACGTGCACGAGCGGCGTCGATAATTTTACCTACCACAATTTTAGCATCGCTAGGATGTTCCAGAAGATATTCCACTAGGCGTTCGCTCATTAGCGATTCCACAACAGACTTAACCTCGGAGGAAACAAGCTTCTCCTTGGTTTGAGAAGAAAACTTTGGATCCGGAACCTTGACCGAAACGACCGCGATAAGCCCCTCTCGGGCATCGTCGCCAGTAGCGTTGACTTTTGCCTTCTTTTTGTAGCCTTCTTTGTCCATGTAGGAATTGAGCGTACGGGTCATAGCAGCACGAAAACCGGCTAGATGGGCCCCGCCGTCGCGCTGGGGGATATTATTAGTAAAGCAATAGATATTTTCCTGAAACCCATCGTTCCACTGCAGCGCGACTTCAACACTGATACTGTCTTTTTCAGTGGAAAAATAGAACACGTTTGAGTGAATAGGGGTTTTGTTCTTATTTAGATATGCTACAAAAGCTTTAATACCACC
This sequence comes from secondary endosymbiont of Ctenarytaina eucalypti, assembly GCF_000287335.1. GTDB lineage: Bacteria > Pseudomonadota > Gammaproteobacteria > Enterobacterales > Enterobacteriaceae. The sequence goes on along the minus strand of NC_018419.1, from coordinate 4,278 downwards.
TGCGTAATGAAAGTAATCGTCTTTATCATTACGTTTATCCTGTAAACGGATAGATACCCCGTTGTTGAGGAAGGACAGTTCACGTAATCGCTTGGCTAAAATTTCGTATTGGAATGCGGTATTATTGGTGAACGTGGTAAAGCTCGGCCAAAACCGTACGGTGGTTCCAGTCTGATCCGTTTCACCCACTACTGCTAGCGGAGATTGGGGTACACCGCCATGATAGGTCTGTTGATATACTTTACCTTCGCGTTTTATCATCAGCTCGAGTTTTTCTGAAAGGGCGTTCACGACCGACACGCCGACACCATGCAGGCCTCCCGATACCTTATAAGAACTGTCGTCAAATTTTCCTCCCGCGTGCAACAATGTCATGATGACTTCAGCAGCGGACACACCCTCTTCTTCGTGAATGCCAGTCGGAATGCCGCGTCCATCATCCTGCACGGAAACTGAATTATCCGCGTGTATCATGACTACGATTTCTCTACAGTTACCGGCAAGAGCTTCGTCGATAGCGTTGTCTACAACCTCGAATACCATATGATGCAGACCGGTACCATCATCAGTATCACCGATATACATACCAGGGCGCTTACGCACTGCATCTAATCCTTTGAGCACTTTGATACTTGAGGAATTATAAGAATTCGACATCAACGTTTCTCGCTTATTTTAAACTTTAGATGAGCAGCTCATTCTACCCTCTTCTATCTTTAATACCTTACTCTTTTCATTGAACATATCACAGCATATATCTGTAAGCGTGCTATATCTAACCTAGAAGTAGCTGGGTTTTAGCTCTTACGCTTATTAGCGATAGCATTTTCTGTTGAGTTCGGTAGCACGGCGATCATATACAATCAATAGGCCTACAACCCTTTCGATTCTAAAAAACGTGTAACCCGCACTAGGCCAAGACTGTACATTAGTAACTGTAGATGAGCGAAAGGACAACAATCTGAAGTAAAATATTTTGAATAATCACCAATCATGCTTTCTGCTATAAAGTTTACTTAGAACGCATATTGTCTCTTGTGTTCACAACTTTTTCATAAAGCCTAACTTCATGTCATTGCCTGTACGGGTTCAGTTAGTGAACTAAGATGATGGTATAAAATATAGTTATTCAAGGTCGCTCATTTATCAGTACCCGATTACAAATCGGATACCAAAAGCTGCTATATCAGCATCCGATGTGATAAAAAGTTAGACCTGTTCATACTCGAACTAGTTTTCTACCCACTAAATAATATTACTCTCTTCTTCTTATCGCCATATCGCCCGAAGCTGAGGAGAGACTCCTTCAACATTGCATCACGAAGACGTTAAGATATCTCGCAATAGCCTCGTTTTAGTCGGGTACGCATTTGCTCATAGAGGTTTTTAACGGAAGGGTATTGGCACCTCATTCTAAGAGCGCACCTACTAATACTGCTTGGACCTCATGTAAGGTAGGATTGCACTGGTTCAGCAATCCTCCTAGGTTGCTTAAATTGGCAAAGCACCCCGTTCTAATAGATGCAGTCTCAGCCTATTAATGTGCCTAGTGTGTAGGGCCCATGCTAAGCAGTGTAAACACCTGAATACTGTAATAATCATCGTAAGTCGTACTAGGTTTATCCAGTTCTAGTGCTTTCAAGCTATCGCTGCCGTTAGCCCGACACTCTTTTTGCGTAGATTTCGCTGCCCTATTGTTACAATGCTATTGTAATCATTAGGTAGCAACAGGCACATGAAACAGATATGCACTAATAGTACCTGTGAGGATTAGTTACAGACGCATAGGCATAACAACATAGACTGCGGCATGGCAGTTACTATCTGCAATTTGCACGCTAGACATTCCATCGGTCAGTAGAAGCTGAACTTTTTCACATTTTAGAGTGTTTAGGACATCTAGTACATAGCTGACATTAAACCCGATTTCTATCTCACTTCCCTGATAATCGACGTCTAAAATTTCTTCTGCTTCTTCTTCTTCTGGATTATTAGCGTTAATTTTCAGCTGATTGGTACTTAGGTAAAGACGAACGCCCCGAAACTTTTCATTTGATAGAATCGCAGCTCGAGCAAAGGCTTGTTTTAGCACATCACATTCCGCCTCAAGAATTTTATCCGGATTACTAGGCAATACACGGCGATAATCAGGAAAGCATCCGTCGACCAGCTTAGAGGTAAAAATATAATCCCCGACACTCGCGCGAATATTGTTCCGCCCGATCTGCAGCGTAACAGGATTTACGCAGCTATCTAGCATGCGCACTAGCTCCATCACGCCTTTTCTTGGCACAATAACCGAATGAGATGGCATCGCCTCACCGACGGACATTGCGCATAGCGCCAAACGGTGCCCATCAGTAGCGACTGTACATAGCTCCTCTCCTTTCGTCTCAAATAACATACCATTAAGGTAATAACGTACGTCCTGATGTGCCATCGAGAACTGCGTTGATTCAATTAAGCGTTTTAAAATTGACTGCGATAGTGTAAATTCAACCTCGCTATCCCAATCATCTAGATTAGGAAAATCGGAGGCGGCTAGCGTAGATAGAGAATAGCGACTTCGCCCCGAGCGGATTAGCATCCGCTCACCTTCTAACGTCACAGTGATTGCCGCGCCTTCGGGTAAACCGCGGCAAATGTCAAAAAACTTGCGCGCTGGAACCGTGGTTGTTCCACATGCATGAGCGGAATGCAGCGCGACTCGTGAGACCATTTCCATTTCTAAATCGGTACTCGTCAGCAGCAAGCAGCCCTTATCTACCTGCAACAGGAGGTTAGCTAGAATCGGTAACATGGGACGTCCTCCTAACAGGCTGGTCACCTGTTGAAGGGGTTTAAGAAGACGCTCACGTTCAAGAATAAATTTCATAGTTAGGAAGACAATATTCTGATTAATTTAGAGAAATCTTCTTTCATATCGTGACTCTCTTCACGCAGTTGCTCGATTTTTCGGCAGGCATGAAGCACAGTAGTATGATCCCGCCCCCCAAAAGCATCGCCAATTTCAGGTAGGCTATTATTAGTTAATTCTTTTGATAACGCCATTGCCATCTGCCGGGGGCGAGCGACCGAGCGTGAACGTCGCTTAGAAAGCAAATCAGTCACCTTAATGTTGTAGTATTCCGCTACAGTTTTCTGAATGTTATCAATGGTCACTAGTTTTTCTTGTAGTGCCAGAAGATCTCGTAGCGCTTCGCGCACAAAATCAATAGTAATCGCCTGTCCGGTGAAATTGACGTTGGCAATAACACGATTCAACGCTCCTTCAAGCTCGCGCACATTAGAACGTAAACGCTTGGCAATAAAAAAAGCGACTTCACCCGGTAAGAAGATTGCGCTTTCATCGGCTTTTTTTATTAATATCGCTACGCGAGTCTCAAGCTCCGGCGGTTCAATCGCCACTGTTAGCCCCCAGCCGAAACGTGATTTCAGCCGGTCTTCCACCCCATAGATCTCCTTTGGATAGCGATCGGAGGTCAGAATAATCTGCTGATTGCCTTCTAGTAACGCATTAAAATTATGGAAGAACTCTTCCTGAGAGCGTTCCTTGTTGGCAAAAAACTGAATGTCATCGATTAGCAGCGCATCCACCGATCGGTAATAGCGCTTGAATTCTTCAATAGTATTATTTTGCAATGCCTTAACCATGTCCTGGACAAAACGCTCCGAATGCATATACACCACTTTGGCATTAACCTTGCGTGCCCTAAGGTTATTACCCGCTGCATGCAGCAGATGAGTCTTACCCAACCCAGTACCACCATAAAGAAACAAAGGATTATAGGCGCCCCCTGGATTATCGGCGACCTGCCGAGCTGCAGCGCGCGCCAGCTGATTCGACTTACCTTCAACGAAATTTTCAAAGTTATGTTTAGAGTTCAGATTGGAGCGATAAGAGAGCTCAGGCTGCACTAGGTCGTGCTCCCAGCTAGGTCGGATCGATCGACGACGAGCAATAGCTGCTGCTTCTTTTGTTGTTGTTTCACTGATGTAATGACTCGGGGGCTGCAGTAAAGCTATTTTCGGCGCCTTGCTACCCACCTCAAAGCGTAATGACGGAGCATCGGTTCCGCAAAAGTCATTCAACAACCCGTTGATATTTTGCAAATACTTATCTCGAACCCAATTCAGCACGAAGCGATTAGGGGCGTACAGTGCCAGAGTGTTGTCACTTAGTTCCGCCTGTAAGGGGCGTATCCACATACTAAATTCTGTGGCAGGTAACTCATCTTGTAAACGGGTAACACATTGCTTCCAAAGCGAAAGTGGCAC